>NZ_CP087997.1:1439577-2879154 GCF_021044565.1 Subtercola endophyticus | reverse complement strand
CGAGATTGCCGAGGCTGCCTCAGTGCAATACGCGCTTCTCGCCTCGCTGCCGCTTCGCACCGACCTGACGCGAACAGAAGTCATCGATCTCTTCGCCGAATACGGTGGCGAGTTGCAGACTATTCATGCCTTTCGCGACGGGAATGTTCGGGCGAGTTGCGTCTACGGCATCTTCTTCGCCGAGGCGATCGGCTACCCCGTCGATCCGGCTGTGTTTCTCATGGGCAGAGAACTTCGCGATCGGTTGATGCACGCGAGATTCCACAATCAGGCGACGGGCACGCACGGTGCCTACTTCGATACCCTGAACCTGGCGATGGCGCCTGAACGCAACATCGACCGGAACGCCGACCGATTCGTGCGGCCGTGACCGGGGCAGCGACGATCCTCTCATCGACCGACCCGCCATATCCCCCGATTGGGGGATCGCACAGGAGGTACAAAAGCGTTCAAATAGATGAGCGGTTCTCTAAGAACCGATACATTGGTGACAGAGTTCGGGAGGGCGTCGATGTCATTCAAGCCGATGGTGCGGCCGGGAGAGGTCACCGAGGAGCTTATTCAGTGGCGCATCGACTATGCCGATGCGGCCCTCGCGCTCGCAAATTCCGGCCCCGGTGACGAGCCGCACCGGGTTCTGTTGCGCCGAGTGGCGACCGGCGAGCTGAGCGCAGCAGAAGCTGTGGCCCTCGCGGTGCAGAATGCCGGCGTCGGTACCGAGCGGCCCGAGCACTTCGTGATTGCGAAATGGGAGGATTACACCATTCCCGGCTCGACCGCTCTGCGTAACAATTTCGGCGACCCCAGCCACCCGTTCGGCGTCGAAGACCCCGAGGTGTTCCGAAAGCTCGAGATAGAGATCTCTCGCCTTCGCATCGTCGAATTGGCCATCGATCCGATTCAAGGCGATCTTGATTACGACCACATGAAGGCGATACACCGTCATGTCTTTCAAGACATTTATCAGTGGGCCGGCCAGGAGCGGGTCGGTCCAGAGTCCTCGATGATTAGATTCGCGCCCGATGCAGTCAATTACGAAGCGGGTGATGCGGCGGCGCCGATGATCGCCTATCGCTTCTACCCCGGGAGCGAGATCGCAGATTCCGCGTCTGTACAGTACGCGGCGGTTGCCGAGCTGCTGTTGCGGGCGCCGGGCATGTCTCGCCGCGAAGTGATCGATCGCATGTCGGAGCACGGCGGTGAGCTGCAGACCATCCACTGCTTTCGTGATGGTCACAACCGCACCCTGTTCGTGTGGGCGCTGCAACTCTTCGCGGCCTCGGGCTATCCGGCAGACCCCGCGGTATTCGTGATGGGTGCGAAGCTTCGCGAGTCATTGATGCATGCGCGCCACCAGAATCAGGCGACGGGCCGGCACGATGCCTATTTGCGCACCCTCGACGCTGCTCTCGAGGGCTACGAACCGCAAGGCAGTCTCATCGGCTCTCGGTGACCCGCCTCTCGCTGACCCGTGTTTGGGGGGTCGAATTCTCGAAGAGAAAAGGATCGAATAGGCCTCAGCACGGCATCCGACCGCACCGACGCAGGTGGATGAGAGCGAAGCGGGGGAATGGTGTTCGGTGATGCGCTGACCGGGTCGATCGAGGCCGATACCGACACGGTGGCCTGGCGGCTCAACTTCGCCGACGCTGTGCTGGCTTACGTGAAGGTTGGCAAGGGCTCCCCGGCCCATCGAGAAGTGGCGACTGCTGTCGCCATCGAGGCGCTCTCCGCCGACGAGGCTGTGGAATTGACGGCTGAGCGGCACGGGGTGGTCATCGACCGCAGCTATCGCCCGCTCATCCGAGACTTTGACGATTACCTGATCGACGGCACCCTGATGCTCAAGAACAACCTTCGCGACGCGCAGACGGGGGAGCAACTCGCGGATTCCCCACGCTTTCGGGCGATCGAGGTGGAGATCTCGCGCCTTCGACTGATCGAACTGTCGAAGTCGCCCATTTCGGGAGACTTCGATTCAGACCATTACCGGGCTGTGCACCGGGCACTGTTTCGCGACCTCTACCCGTGGGCCGGACAGTTTCGCACCGGGCCCGATTCGGCGATGATCCGGTTCGCGCCCGATTCCGTGAGTTTCGAGCCGGGAGACACGAACGCGCCGCTGGTGAAATATTCGTACTACTCGGGAACGGAGATGACAGACGCGGCGTCGGTTCAGTTCGCCCAGCTTGCGGCCATTCTGCGCGCGAAAGACCTCGAGCCCGAGGTGCTGCTCAGCCGAGTCGCGGAGTCGCTCGGGGAGTTCCACTCCATCCACCCGTTTCGCGACGGCAATTCGCGCGCCTTCTGTGCGTTCGGCGCGCAATTCGGGCAACGCATCGGATATCTGCCGGACTATAGCGAATTCGCCGTCGATTCCGACACGGTGGCACGGCTTGTGCACGCCCAGTACAACTACCAGGCCACCGACAAGCACGACGCGCTCTCGCAGTCGCTCCTCAACCTCACGACCGTGGCCGCGCGAGTTCAGCCCGGGGTTCAGTCCTGAGCGAGAGTGACGCCGTCCAGGTCAGCCGAACAGCGTGGCAAGCCGGGCGACGCCCTCGGCGAGAGCGTCGTCGCCCAGGGCGTACGACATGCGTACGAAACCGCTCGGCCCGAACGCCTCGCCGGGAACGACGGCGACGTCGGCCTGCTCGAGAATGAGGTCGGCCAGCTCGAGCGAGGTGGTCGGTGTCACACCGCCCCACGGCCGGTTCAGCAGCCCGGTGACGTCGGGGTAGACGTAGAACGCCCCTTCGGGGGTGGGCGTCAGGATGCCCGGAATCTCGTTCAACGAAGCGACAATGTGTTTGCGGCGGCGGTCGAATGCCTGCCGCATCTCTTCGACGGCGGTCTGCGGACCGGTGAGCGCAGCAAGCGCCGCCCGTTGCGACACGTTCGCCACGTTCGACGAGAGGTGGCTCTGCAGGTTCGCGGCGCCCTTGATCGCGTCGGCCGGGCCGACCATCCAGCCGACCCGCCAGCCCGTCATGGCATACGTCTTGGCCACGCCGTTCACGAGTATCGTGCGGTCGGCGAGCGCCGGCACGGCCTCGACGATGGAGATGGCACGAATCCCGTCGTAGGTGAGGTTCTGGTAGATCTCGTCGGTGATGACCCACAGCCCGTTGGCCTCGGCCCACTCGCCGATGGCCGCGGTCTGCGATGGCGAGTAGACGGCACCGGTCGGGTTCGACGGTGACACGAACAGCAGCACCTTCGTACGCTCGGTGCGCGCGGCCTCGAGCTGCTCGACGGTGACGAGGTAACCCTGGTCGCTGCCGGCGAACACCTCGACAGGCACGCCGTCGGCGAGCGCGATGGCCTCGGGGTAGGTGGTCCAGAAGGGGGTCGGCACGATGACCTCGTCGCCCGGGTCGAGCAGCGTCTGAAACGCCTGGTAGACGGCCTGCTTGCCGCCGTTGGTCACGATGACCTGCGAGGCGCTGACCTCCAGGCCGCTGTCGCGCAGCGTCTTAGCGGCGATGGCTTCCCGCAGCTCGGGCAGCCCGGCCGCCGGGGTGTACCGGTGGTTCTTGGGGTCGCGCGCCGCCTCGACGGCGGCCTCGACGATGAAGTCGGGAGTGGCGAAATCCGGCTCGCCCGCGGCGTAACTGATCACCGGGCGACCGGCGGCCTTCAGGGCCTTGGCCTTGGCGTCGACCTTGAGGGTCGCCGATTCGGAGATGGAAGCGATGCGGTGCGAGATTCTGGAGCGTTCGGTCACGTGATCAAGCTTAGACGGGCCGCCCTCGCGCAGGCTGAGCTATAACGCCGAGACTCGCCCCCGGGCATCCGCTCGCCGTCGGCGGCTACTGGATCTTCGAGTTCTCGTCGAGCCGGTGCCACGTGCGGTTGTGGTACACCAGCGGATGCGCGAACGACGCGTCTGCCGACTCGTCGCCCGGCTTCGGGGCGTGCGTTTCGAGCGCCTGCACGGCGACCACGGTCGAGCCGCCGGCCTCCATCTTGTTCACGATGCGGCCGCGAATCCAGGCGTGTGCGGCGGGAAAATACGGCTCGCCCGTGGGCAGGCGCTTCCAGATGGAGGTGTCGGCGAACCGGTCGATGCCGCTCGTCGCGCCCAGCTTGGCGATGTCGATCTGGTCGGCACCGAGCAGGTGCACCACCACGGTGTCGGCGCGACGGATGGTGGGGCTGCTGCTCGAGAGCTCGGAGATCGAGAACACCAGCAGTGGCGGCACGGCGCTCACCGAGAACACCGAAGTGGCCGTGAGGGCGACCGGGCCGTCACCGGCGTCGGCCGTGATCACTGCGACGCCCGCCGGATGATTGCGGAACGCCGCCTTGAACTCGTCGGGCGTCACCGTCTCTGAACTCGGGTGCTGCACCAACTGGTGCTCGCCGGTGACCGTGTGCTGATCTTCGCTGTCATCTGGTCGACTGAATACGTTCGACGCCTGCGCTTCGCTCACCGTTGCTCCTGAAATCGTGACGTTCGGTTACTGCTCTTCAACCACCGTACGCTCGCCGATATTTCATCGGTGTGTCAGCGTGTAACAGTGAGCAACACCTTGCCGATGTGTGTCGACGATTCCATCAGCCGGTGTGCCTGCGGTGCCTCGGCGAGCGGGATGCGCGTGTCGATGATGGGCTTCACCTGACCCTTCGCGACCAGGGGCCAGACATTCTCGGCGACGCTGGCCACGATGGCCGCCTTCGCCGCCGCCGATCGCGCCCGCAGACTCGTGCCGTGGATCGTGCCGCGCTTCATCATCAGCGCCCCGAAGTTCAGCGAGCCGGGCTCTCCGCTCAGGTTTCCGATGTTCAGAATGTGCCCGTCGATGGTGAGCGCACGAATGTTGCGGTCAAGGTACGACCCGCCGATCGAGTCGAGAATCACGTGCGCACCGCCCGCCTCTTTGATGCGGGCGACGAAGTCGTCGGTCTTGTAGTCGATCAGAATGTCGGCGCCCAGGGCGCCGCACGCCTCGAGCTTCGCTGCCGAGCCGGCCGTCACGGCCACCGTCGCGCCGAAGGCTTTACCGAGTTGGATGCCGATGGTGCCGATTCCGCTCGACCCCCCGTGAATCAGCAGCGTCTCTCCGCGCCGCAAGTCCGCGAGCAGAAAGACGTTGGACCACACGGTGCAGGCCACTTCGAGCAGCCCGGCGGCGTCGACGAGGTCGACGTTCTCGGGCACCTTCAGCACCTGGCCGGCCGGAACGCTCACCTTCTCGGCGTAGCCTCCGCCGCTGAGCAGAGCGCACACTCGGTCGCCCACGGCGAAACCGGTGACACCGGCACCGAGCTCAGCCACCGTTCCCGATACCTCGAGGCCCGGCCATTCCGGCGCACCGGCCGGGGACGGGTAATGACCTTCGCGCTGACTGACGTCTGCCCGGTTCACTCCGGCGGCGGCGACGTCGATGAGCACATCGCCGGGCGCGGCCACGGGGTCTGGCACCTCGGCCAGCTGCAGAACGTCGGGGCCGCCGAACGAAGAGATGACTACTGCTTTCATGCTCTCCAACGTAGCCCGCTGCGCTCGCCTATCGCGCCTGTTGTCGTGGCACGATCACCTGTTTCACGATGATGAGAATCGAGGCGGTGACGGGAACGGCGACCAGCGCCCCGAGAATGCCGAGCAGGGTGCCGCCGACCAGGGCGCCGATGACCACCAGGATGCCCGGAACATCCACTGCCTTGCTCATCACCCGCGGGCTGAACACGTACGCCTCGACCTGCATGTAAATGAGAAAGTAGATCGCGATGGCGATCGCCGTGCCGGGCGACTGGGTGAGCCCGACGGCCGTCACCAGAATGGCGCTGATCACGGTGCCCACCAGGGGAATCAGGGCGAGCAGGAACGCGACCACCGCGAGTACGCCGGCGAACGGCACCCCGATCAGCGTCATGGCGATGAAGCCGAGAATGCCGTTCGAGGCGGCGAGAATGACCTGGCCGATGACGTACTTGCCGACCGAATTCACGATCTGGTCGGTGATCGAGACCACGCCGGCGCGCTTCGAGGCGGGAACCAGCATGTAGAGGGCGCTCTTCGAGGCATCGAGTGAGCCGAGAAAGAACAGCGACAGAATCACGATGGTGATGCCGCCGAAGATGCCCCCGATCACGTCGCCGCCCACCTTCAATAGTCCGCCGCCCAGCGAGGCCAGGTTGTTGGGGTCGCTCAAGAACTTCTGCAGTGCGGTCGAGGCGGCAGAGAGGTTCATCGTTCCGCCCAGGGCGGAGTTGAGGGAGATGAACCAGGGTTGTGCGGCCATGTTCGAGAGGGTTTCTGGCAGACCGGTCACCAGGGCGGTGCCCTCTTTGATCACGACCGGAACCACGAGAAACAGCACGCCGATGATGAGTGCGATGAACAGCACGAACACAATCGTGATCGCGAGCATCCTTTTCAGGCCGCGGCGCTCGAGCAGGCGCACGATGGGGTCGAGCCCGAGTGCGATGAACAAGGCCGCGGCCAGGTAGACCAAGATCGTGGCGATCGATGAGAGGGCGAGGCCGAGCAGAATGGCGAGCAATCCGCCGAGGGTTGCGATGAAGCCGATTCGGAAGGCGTTCGTTTTCATCTGGTGCTCTCTTTGCGGTCGTCTTCGATGTGACTTACACTAGGTGCAGGTAGTTGAAATCTGCCATGCTTTTTTGTGCCCATTTTCAAGGGCTCGCAGGGTTACGAGTGTATCGGTGGCTCTGCTGAAGCGCGGTGATTTCGCTTCCATAGGGTGGTGGCTCAATTGGTAGAGCAGCGGTCTCCAAAACCGCAGGTTGCAGGTTCGAGTCCTGTCCGCCCTGCACGTCGAAGAGGGTGTTTGCTCTTTTCGATCGCTTGTGAAAGGTACTGACGGTGGCACGAAAGATAGTCGACGAACCCAGTGAGGCTGTCGTCGAACGCGCCAAAAGCGACAGGGATGCCCGGCGCAACCCTTTCTCTCGAATCGTGCTTTTCATCAGGCAGGTTTTTACAGAACTGAAAAAAGTCGTCACGCCGACGACAAAAGAACTCATCAGCTACACGCTGGTCGTGCTCGTGTTCGTCGTCATCATGATGGCGCTGGTGGGCGGCCTCGACTGGCTGTTCAGCTGGGCAGCCGTCTTCGTGTTCGGTGATCCGGGAACCGCTCCCATCGGTTCGTAGGGTTCCATTCACGCTTATTACTCAAGAAATGGAACGTATTTAGTGGCTAAGTCAAACCATGACGATCTCGACCTCGGGGCTGCGCAAGAGCAGTCGAGCGAAGTTGAAGAGGCTCAAGAGGGCGACAACATCGAGATCGAGTCTCCGAGCGATCTCGATGCACTTCTGCGTGCCATCGACGGCGGAACGAACGACGAGCACTTCATCGATGCAGGGCTTGCTAATGACCCAGGTGATGACGACGCAGTTGCTTTCGACGACCTCGAGGCCGACAACGAGGTGAACGAGGCCCTCGAGTCGGGCGACGCCCTCGACACCGAGGCCGCCCTTGAAGCGATCGAAGACGAAGAAGAGATCGACGGCCCCGAGACCGACGCCGAAGACGACGACTTCATCTCCGATTCCGTCGTGTCGGCTGATGACGCAGGCGAAGTCGAGCTGGAGGCCGAGCTCGCCGAAGAGGCCGAGGTCGACCCTTACGAAGCCTTCCGCGCCGAACTGCGCTTTCAGCCTGGCAAGTGGTACGTCATCCACTCGTACGCCGGCTTCGAGAAGCGCGTGAAGCAGAACATCGAGAGCCGCAAGAGTTCCATGGGCATGGAGGACTACGTCTACCAGGTCGAGGTTCCGATGGAAGACGTCGTCGAGATCAAGAACGGCCAGCGCAAGCTCGTCACCCGCGTTCGCATCCCCGGCTACGTGCTCGTTCGCATGGACCTGAACGAAGACAGCTGGTCTGTCGTTCGGCACACCCCCGGTGTGACCGGCTTCGTGGGCAACTCGCACAACCCGACGCCGCTGCGTTTCGAAGAGGCCTTCAACATGCTGAAGAGCCTCGTCGAGATCGTTGAGGCGCCCGTCGCCAAGAACGCCGGCGGCAAGGGCGGCAAGGCCGTATCGCGCTCCATTCCCGCAGAGATCGACTTCGAGATCGGCGAGACCATCACCATCAAAGAGGGCTCGTTCGCGGGCCTGCCGGGTACCATCAGCGAGATCAAGCCCGAGAGCGGCAAGCTCACGGTGCTCGTCTCCCTCTTCGAGCGTGAGACGCCGGTCGAGCTCAGCTTCGACCAAGTCACCAAGCTGTAGGTCGATGTCGCGCCGCCTCGTTTCCGTGGGACGGCGCGACTGTACGCACGTCGGCGCACCGGGGCGCATTGTTCGTTAGGATTTGACCGGTCGCGCGACGATTCTGTCGATGACTCGGCCAAGCCATTCGCGCGCCGCCGGAATGTCGGGTAGCACAAGGTTCTGTCCGTCGACCACCGTTTCCGCGCGCGCGTCAGCATACGCGAGAGCCCAACCGTCCATCGAGCGTAGCGGGAGCGGTGGCCAAGGCTGCTGGCTCCGCCAGTCGAAGGTGCGCACGCAGAGTCTCTGCAACTTACTGATGTCGGCGCCGGCGTTCCAAAGTAATTGCAGGTCGACCAGGTCGTGCGCTCGCACGTAGGCGGGATCAGTGACAGCATGGAGTTTTTGCGCGATCTGATACTCCAGATCGACCAACTCGACGGGATTCAGCTCGCCGAACCCGAAGTGGGCGCCGAATTGCACGAGTTCTCCATCGATCTGTTTTCGGCTGTGCGACTGCGCGTCGATCTCGGGATCGGATACTTCCACGTCGAGCGCCGCCCAGGCATTGCCGAGAAACTCGATCGATACCCGGTAGGGGTGCATGACGTACTCGGGTCGCGTCAACCCGGGATCGTGCCGCTTTACCGCGCGTAACGTCGCCGTGAACGCAACCCGATCGGGCGATTCCGGGTCACGACGTTTCTGGCCCTTCGACGGCGGAACTGATCCCCATCCTTCGGCCAGGCGCGCGCTGAATGGTCCTTCGAATTCTGCTCCGCGGGTGCGGGTTGACACGTCGAGGTCTGCTGTAGCGCGCGTGCCGCGCTCTCCGAACCGCAGCTTGATTCCCATGCCACCCTTGATCGCAACCGCCTCGGGGAGCATCTGCGACACGATGAGTGTGCACAGCATCACCCGTGCGCGCGAGACCGGAATGCCAAGCTCGGCGGCGACCTGCATCACTCGTTCGTTGAGTTGGGTCACGTTGAGCGGAGGTAAAACGTCGCTCATGCTGACGCCCTCTTGTGTCTGGCCGCGTCTTGATCGTCGATTAGCTCGCGTCGCAGCGTTTCGTCGATCAGCGAGTTCCACCGATCGGTGGGCATCCGCTGCTGCATATCCTCGAGAGCGCGCCGGATGGTCGTCGCGGGGATGCCCTGATAACGGGCGAGATCGGCATCGGAGATGTCGGGCCGGTTCTCCAACTCCAACCACTCTGGCAGAGCACGACGCACCCGCCGGCGCGTGCCTACGCGCACCTTCGGCGGGTTGAACTGACCGAGCTCAAGCAGTTCGAATACCGATTCGCGGTGGAGAAATGCACCTTCCCCAGCGAGGGCGACGGCAAGGGTTGGCTCCGTCAACGCCGTGGTCGGCACTTCGCGATGTGTGTAGACGCCCTGGCCATATGCACGAAGTGCTCCGCGCGAGGCAAGCTTTCGCACGTCGACGGCGGGAATTCCCGCTTCATCCGCCTCAGCCAAAGTGACTACACCGTTTCGCGACGCAGCTATCTCCCACAAGTCACGCCGGTAGCTCACATCATCTCCTCCGTGGCAATACTGTACCATTATCGACACACTTCTGACGAAATAGACTGAGATCGAGCGCGTCTCGTTAGAGAAGAGCGCGCGTAGGCCTGTACGACACTGTGGTGGCGGTCGACTGAACCTATCGGCTAAGATGTATAGGTTGCCCTCGGGTGACATCACACCACCGCTGCGGGGAGAAGCCCTGTCGCGGGAGCGCGGCCCATTGAGGCGGCACGAAAGAGAAGAGAAAATAATGGCACCGAAGAAGAAGGTCACGGGTCTGATCAAGCTTCAGATCAAGGCCGGCGCCGCCAACCCCGCACCGCCCATCGGGCCTGCGCTGGGTCAGCACGGCGTGAACATCATGGAGTTCTGCAAGGCGTACAACGCTGCGACAGAAGACCAGCGTGGCAACGTCATTCCGGTTGAGATCACTGTGTACGAAGACCGTTCGTTCACGTTCATCCTGAAGACCCCGCCCGCAGCAGAGCTCATCAAGAAGGCAGCCGGCGTTGCCAAGGGCTCCGGCACTCCGCACACCGTCAAGGTTGCGAAGCTCACCAAAGAGCAGGTTCGCGAGATCGCTCAGGCGAAGCTCGTCGACCTCAACGCGAACGACCTCGAGGCCGCCTCGAAGATCATCGCTGGCACCGCCCGTTCCATGGGCATCACGGTCGAGGCGTAGGAGGCTCTCATGGCACAGAAATCAAAGGCATACCGCGCCGCCGCTTCGAAGATCGAAGAGGGCAAGCTCTACACCGCCGCAGAGGCCGTCGTTCTCGCTAAAGAGACCGGCTCTGCCAACTTCGACAGCACCGTTGAGGTCGCCCTCAAGCTCGGCGTCGACCCCCGCAAGGCAGACCAGATGGTTCGCGGCACCGTCATTCTTCCGCACGGCACCGGCAAGACCGCGCGCGTCATCGTGTTCGCAACGGGCCCCGCGGCCGAGGCAGCCATCGCTGCCGGCGCCGACGAGGTCGGTGGCGACGAGCTGATCGAGAAGGTGGCCGGCGGCTACACCTCGTTCGACTCCGCCGTCTCGACCCCCGAGCTCATGGGCAAGGTCGGTCGTCTCGGAAAGGTGCTCGGCCCGCGTGGCCTCATGCCCAACCCGAAGACCGGCACCGTCACCCCCGACGTGGCGAAGGCTGTCACCGAGATCAAGGGTGGCAAGATCGAGTTCCGCGTCGACAAGCACAGCAACGTGCACTTCGTTGCCGGCAAGGCGAGCTTCTCGCCCGACCAGCTGCGTGAGAACGTCGCCGCTGCGCTCGACGAGATCGTGCGCCAGAAGCCGTCTTCGTCGAAGGGTCGCTACATCACCAAGGGCACCGTTTCGACCACGTTCGGCCCGGGCATCCCGGTCGACGTGAACGCCTTGGCGTAGTCGCTGGTTCAATAGGGGGGGTCCGCTTCGGCGGCCCCCCCTTTTTTGCGCCCCCGCGACGCCCCCGCGACGACGGTCGGCGTCGAGAGCGACCCATTCGGACGAGCGCGACAGCCGCGGCGGCTCATCTCGTCCGAAACCGTCGCTGTCGCGCGTTCCGCTGAGACGGCTAGACCCAGCGCAGCAGTTGCTCGGCACCGGTGGGGTTCGGCGTCATGTCGAGCGCGCTCGGGATGCCCGCAAGAACCGTCGCGGGAATCTCGCCACGGAAGCTGATCTCGGCGTCGCCGTCTCCGTTCGGAGTAGTGCGCCCGACATCGAACTTCAGGGTGACTCCGGTTTCGGCGAAAGCGACGGTCGCTGCCCCGCCCGGCGTCGCGGCAGCGAAGGGCAGGTCGATCACCGTCGCCTTGCCGATGGTCGCAATCACTCGCGACGCTGTGATGACGAAGGCCCCGGCGTGCAGCTGTACCCCGGCGCCCTGTCGACGGCCCGGCACACGGTACGAGCCGCGTGCCGAGACTCGAATGCCCTCCTGTCTCGCCAGAACGACGGCGTCGCCGAGTTCACGGAGCACGGATTCCGGCAGCTTGCCGCTGCCGAACAACCGGTTCATCAGGGTGGGAGCCATGGGCAGCATCGTAGCCGAGTATCGCTCAGTGGCGCGCGCACCTGAGTGAACTACTATTTCGAGGTGACTGTACTCTATCGCCAGGCCGAGCCGGCCGACTCAGCCCGCCTCGCCCTCATCGCCGCTGCCACCTTCGCGTTCGCATGCCCCGACGATGCCCCGGTCGCCGACATCACGAGTTTCATCACGACCCAGCTCAGCGAAGAGCGCTTCGCGGGTTACCTCGCCGACGAGAACCGCATGCTCTTCCTGGCCGAGAACGACGGTGTGCCGGTCGGCTACACCATGGTCATCCTGGGCGAGCCGGCCGACCCCGATGTGGCTGCGGCGATCACGGTGAGGCCGACCGCCGAGCTCAGCAAGATGTACGTTTTCGCCGGCCACCACGGCAGCGGCGTTGCCGCAGAGCTTATGGCGCGCTCGGTCGAGGCGGCGCGGGCGGCGGGCGCATCCGGAGTCTGGCTCGGCGTCAACGACGAGAACGCCCGTGCGAACCGGTTCTACGAGAAGAATGGATTCGCCGTGGTCGGCGCCAAGACGTTCCAGCTCGGTTCACGCCTCGAGTCTGACTTCGTGCGCGAGCGCCTGCTCTAACCCTTCGGGATGGCGAGAGGACTCCCTAGCGACGAGAGATGGCGCCCGTACGGCGTCTCTCGGCTCAACCGGCGTCTTTCGCCGAGGTGGGGTGCGCGGGGTCAGACCTGGTCGGCGAGGTTGAGCACGAGCTTTCCGCGGGTGTGACCGGATTCGAGGGCGGTGTGGGCGTCGGCCGCATTCGCCAGTTCGAAGACCTCGTCGATGTGCACGATGACGTCGCCCGAGTTGATGAGCCGGGTGATGATGGTGAGCGTCGCGGCGTCGGGCGAGACCTTGTAGGTTGTGGCACGCAATCCGACGGCGTGCGCGTCATCGATCACGGTCGGCCAGCTGCCGGTCGGCCCGTTGACCAGCAGTCCGCCAGGCCTGATGACCTGCAGCGAGCGGGTGCCGGTGTCGTCGTGCGTGTTGCCGATGAGGTCGATGACCACATCGACGTTCGACACCTCGTCTTCGAATCGTTTTGCGGTGTAGTCGATGACCTCGGATGCCCCCAACTCGCGCAGCCAACTCGCATTGCGGGGCGACGCGGTGGCGATGACGTAGGCACCGAAGTACGACGCGAACTGCACCGCGAAGTGCCCGACACCGCCGGATGCCGCGTGGATCAGAATGCGCTGCCCTTCGTGCGCCTTGGCGACGTCGACGACCATGCCCCAGGCGGTGAGCGCGGCGAGCGGCACTCCCGCGGCTTCGATGAGTGAAAGGCGCCCGGGCTTCTTGCATAGCTGCATGCTCGGTGCCGAGACGAATTCGGCGTACGATCCTTGCCCGCGAGGGGTGCTGAGCATTCCATACACCTCATCACCCGGCTTTAGAAAGTGCCCCTCGTACGGAGACTCGACCACGACTCCACTGAAATCTTGACCGAGGATGAACGGATACCCGGGAATCGCCGCCGCTACCCCTCGCCCGGCCCGGGTTTTCGCGTCGAGGGGGTTGATGCCGGCCCCCGCCACCTTCACCAGCACCTCGGCGTTGATGCGAACAGGCAGCGGAACCTCTGACACGTGCAGAACCTCGGGAGCCCCCGTGTGGTCGATGACGGCCGCGCGCATGGTGTGCGGCCGGTCTTCGGCGAACACTGCCTTCGGACTCGACAAGTGGCTCACTCCGCTAGATTGCTGCGACATCGGTAGCCTTCCGTGTGGTGCGATCAACTCCGCTGGTGATCGCGAGGTATCGACTGTGCGTTGTGCCCCGTTGCGGGGGCCCCGTCTTCTAGTAAAGCCCCCGATTGATACAAAGATGTTACGAGGGTGTCACCTTGTTGCTAACAAAACTCGCACAAATGCTCAGTTGCGCTGCACGATGAACCGTCTGACGGGTGTACACCGCAGACTCAGGCCCGAACGTCGATTTCAGGCGCACCACGATACGTCGCAGCCGCGCGGCGGAGCGAGCACCAGCGTGGGTGAGATCACCGAAACGGTGAGGCTGTTCAGGCTGACGACGAAGGCGGAGTGCAGCGATTCGTCGACGGCCACGTGTTGCGGGTTCGACGCTATCGGGCCGATGTACTCGCCGACCGACGTCGCAGCACCCCCGCTTTCGCTCACGATCGCAGCCTTACCCGAGCTCGACGAGGCAACATAGGCCAGCCCGGCGCTCGAATCGATGGCGACTCCCCACGGCGATCCGTCGATCGCGACGTGCGAAACCACCTCGAAGCTGACAACCCCGCTGGCCGGGTTTCTCGTCGAGGCGACGACCGCGACCGATGACGCCCGGGAGTCGGAGACGTAGGCGCGATGGCGCACGGGGTCGGCCGCGATGCCGATCGGATCTGTTCCGATCGGCAGAGAGCACAGCACCGACCGGCTCACGGCATCGACGATCGAAACCGTATCGTCGCTCCCGTTGGCAACGTAGATAGTGCCGGCGACGTCGTCGACGGCGACCGCATCCGGTTCACCGCCGACGGCGATCGACGCGAGTACGGCGTTCGTTCGCTCGTCGATGAACGTCGCTGCTCCGGCTGCCCCGAGCCCCTGACCCACGACCACAATGCTGTGACGTGGATTATCGACCGCAATCGCTGCAATGTTGTTGCCCGTCACCGGGATGGTCGCGATGAGGCTGAGAGTGGATTCGGTGAAGACCAGCACCCAGCGACCCTCATAGTCGTCTTCTCGGCTGACGAACACCTCGTGCAGTGCCGGGTCGACCGCGAGGTGGTAGAGACCCCCGCCCACACCTTCGCCGAAACGGGTCGAGGCTCCGGTCAGTTCGTCGACGGCCAGAACGGAGGTGCCTTCGGCTATGAAAAGCGTGTGGGAGAGCGGATCGCTCGCGATACCGCTCGGGGAGCCGCCGCTCGGCGGAAGCTCGATGCTGGTCAGCGTGTGCGACGCGGCGGTGGGCTCATCGGCGTTGGCGGCGCCGACGGGGTGAAGTAGCAGAGAACTCACCAGGGCTGCGGCTGCGAGAGCACCCCAGAATGCTGTACACACCGGCCGAATGCCCAGAAGCCTTCTTCGCATCATCACGACGCGAGACTACGCTGTTTGGTGATGAAACCTCAAGTGCTGCGCGGCACAGAGAGTTCAGAGTCGAACCGGCGCCAACGGAAAAGTCACGCTGTCGGCGCGGTAATACGAGAACGTGTACTCCTGCGCCAGCCCGCGCCCGTCGACCAGAACCTGCTCGAGCACGAGCATCGGTGACCCGGTGGCGATACCGAGCAGCTTCGCCGTCGCGCTGTCGCAGGCCGTCGCATCGACGACGGTGCGGATCTCGGTGAGGGGCGAACCGTAGACGAATTCGAACGCCTCGGCGAGCGACGGAAAGTGCAGCCAGCTCGCGGGCTGCTCGTAGATGCGGCGAAAATAGGCGATGCGCACACCGAATGCTTCGGTGCCGTTCATGAAGCAATGCTCGACGAGTCCGACGTATTCGTCGTCGATGTTCAGATGCTCGGCGATGGTCGGCGTATTGACGACCGTGCGATAGTCGGTGCGCTCAATCGAGAGCCGTGATGACGCCTTCCACGGCATGATGTCATCGACCGGAATCTGCAGCACTGCGGTGTTGACCAGCGTGCCCGCGCGCCGTTGTCTACTCACTCGCCCTTCGGCGGCCAGAAGCTGAAGGGCCTCGCGCACTGCCGTGCGCGTGATTCCGAGCGACCTGATGAGCGAGTCTTCGAGGATTTTCTCGTTCTCGACGATCTCACCCGAACGAATCAGCACCTTGACCTGATCGTAGGCGCGCCTGGTCTGATTGCTTGTGCCAGTGGCGCTTGGCGAAGTGTTAGGCACGGCCATCTCACTCCTCAGGGTGCTTGTCATGGCGGGTCTCTCTTCTTGCCCAGACTAACAACCGCGCATTTCAGCCGTGTGACGACAACCTGTCAATTGCGGGAGCGCGGCGGTGTTGTCTGCATGAGCGGAACGACGTTTTCAGCGAATCGCGCGACATCGACGGTGTAGTCGGCGAAGGTCAGGGCAGCCAGGCTGATGCCGGCTTCACGATCGAGCGCGTCGAGGTATGCCGCAATCCGCGCGTACGAGCCGACGATGTGCGGGGCGTACCAGCACGTTCCCTGCAAGAACGCTGCGCGCTCCAGATGCTCGAACACGACCTCGGGCGCCTCGCTCTGCCGCGCGAGCCCCACCCCGGCCGCGGTTCCGGTGCGGTCGTTGCTCGCGGCCGCGAGAATGCCGGCTTGGGCACCGAGGTCGACACCTGCCATGTAGTGCCGAGCTTCGGCGACGGCCTCTTCGTCGGTCTCGGCCATGATGATTCCGAGCAGCACCGCGCTCTTGCACGTGCGGCCGTTCACCGCGAGGCGCTCGAGCAGTGCATCCCGAGCCGACTTCAGCTCGTCGAGCGGGCCGAGAATGAAATTCACGTCGGCGTAGGCGGCGGCCGTGTCGAGGCTGGCGGCGGACTGCCCGGGCATGACGACGGTGATGTGGTGTTCGGGTGTCGGGAGCACGACGCAGTCGTCGAGATCGAAGAACCGGCCGTGGTGGGTGAGTCGACCCGTCTGCCACAGATTCCGCAGAATCTCGACGTATTCGCCGCTGTAGGCGTAACGGTCTTTGTAGTACTCCTCCGAGGGCCACATGCCCATCTGCTCGTACTCGTACCGGTTCCAGCCCGCCACGATGTTCACCCCGAAGCGCCCGTTCGAGGCGTCGTCGAGTGTCGCGACCGAGCGGGCGATCATGGCGGGGTTCGACGAGAGAATGCCCACCGACGCCCAGAGCTTGAGCGTGCTGGTGGCCTCGACCAGAGCAGCCATGAGCACGGTCGACTCGACGGCGTAGTTCCAGAACTCGGTCTCGCCGCCGAATCCGCGGTACTTCACCATCGACAGGGCGAACTCGTAGCCGTATTTCTCGGCATCGACCGTGATCTGCCGGTTGAGTGCGTACGTCGGCATGTACTGCGGTGAGTTGACGCTGTAGATGTAGCCGTTGTTGGTGGTGGGGAGAAAGACTCCACATTTCATGACGGGCTCCTGGCCTCTGGGCGATGGGTGCGGCGTGAACCGGGCCGGTTCAGTTCTCGAGCAGGTTCTCGCGCAGTGTCGTTCCGGAGTAGCCGTCGCGAATGAGGCCGCGGCGGCGCAGAGCAGGCGCGAGGCCATCGGCGACCTCCGCCATGTTGCGCCGGGTGGTCGGCAGGTAGAACAGAAACCCGTCTCCGGCGACTTCGTCCATGATGTCGCCCATCTTCGCCGCCACGGTGTCGGGGCTGCCGACGAGCCCGAGATCGGTGATCTGGAACGAACTGGCGACGACCTGGCGAAGCGTCTTGTCGGCCGAATTCTGAAAGATCGCAGCGACGGAGCTGTTCTCGCCGTTCTGCCGACTGAAGTCGATGTCACGGATGAGCGTGTCGGGGTCGATCGCTCCGAAATCGATGCGACCGCCGCTGGTGTACGACATGTTCCACAGGTTGTACTCGATCGAGGCGTCGCTGGCCTTCGAGGCGAGAATGTGCTTCTTCTTCTGCTGCGCCTCGGCGTCTGTCTCGGCGATGACGGGTGTGACGAGAAAGAGGAACTTCACCGCGTCGGGGTCACGACCGTACGCGGCGACCCGGCGGCGCATGTCGAGGCGGTACTCTTTCATCTCTTCGACCGACTTGCACAACGACATCATGGTGTCGTCGTAGCGAGCCGCGAGGTCGCGGCCCGCGGGTGATCCGCCGGCCGAGGCGATGGGGGTGCGACCCTGCGGCCCGGGAATGGTGTTCAGCGGGCCCCGCGACGAGAAGTACTTTCCGACGAAGTCGATGGGCTGCACCTTGGTGTGGTCGGCGTACACTCCATTTTCGAGATCGGCGAGCACAGCATCCGGAGCCCAGGTGCCCTGCAGCTGCTGAACCACTTCGACCCACTCTTGTGCCATGCGGTAGCGCTCGTCGTGCTCGAAGTGTTCGGCGTACCCGTAGTTCTGGGCGACCCGATCGGTGACGCTGGTCACCACATTCAGCCCGACGCGGCCTTCGGTGAGGTGGTCGAGCGTTGTGAAGAGCCGCGCCGCGAGGTACGGCGGGTATTGGATGACCGAGGCCGTCGGAATGATTCCGATGTGTTTGGTGCGCTGCGTCATGAGCGGCACGAGCGGCATCGGGTCGTTCTTCGGGGCCATGAATCCGCGGCGCAACGACGTCTCTGCTGTGCCGTGATAGCTGTCTTCGACCATCGCAGTGTCTTCGATGAGAATGTAGTCGAAGCCCGCGCGCTCCATCGAGGTGGCGAGGTCGACGTAGATGTCGGGCTTCATCCAGTCGGTCACGTTCGAGCCGACCCACGGGCCATCGCCTCCCTTCTCATTCCACGGTTGAATACCGAAACCGTTGCCGAGAAACCAGCCGAGATGGATCATGAGATGCTCGCTGAAATCGTCTTGGCCGAGGCTGCACGCGTGTTCGCCGAGGCGAGGCGTTCGCCGAAGGTCCCGTCGCCGTAGCCGGTCTGCGAGAGCCCGCGTCGCTGCAGTTCGGGCACGAGTCCGTCGAGCACCTCATCGAGGTAACGCCTGCTGATGAGGCCGCCTCCGCCGTGGAAGAGCAGAAAGCCGTCACCGCCGACCTCGCCGATCGCTGCTTCCATCTGATCGGCCACCGACTGCACCGAGCCGACGAGCCGAAGCGAGGTCGACTCGCCGTTTCCTGCCATGGCCGCTCGCAGTGAGGAGCCTCGCGTTGCCTTCTTCAGAGACTCGAGAATGCTCTGCGCGCCGTTGGTTGTCGCGTCTTCGGGTATCGGTGCGTCGAGATCGTACTGGGCGAAGTCGATCTCAGAGATGTTCGAGAGCTGAACCAGTCGGCGCAGAAAGTTGTCGCCGTCTGGCGAGTACATGCGGGCTTCTTTGTCTTCGGCCTCGGCGTCGGTCTCGCCGAGAATAGGAGTGACCATGTAGAGCACTTTGCAGCCGTCTGGGTCGGTACCGTCGGCTTCGAGGCGAGAGCGAATTCCGTCGCGGTAGGCCTTCATCGCGTCGATGCCCACCGGCACCGAGACGATCAGATCGGCCCACTTGGCGGCGAAATCCATGCCAGATGAAGAGCCGCCCGCCTGGCAGAGCACGGGTCGGCGCTGTACCGGCGTCGGCGCTGCAGGCGACTGCGCACCGAAATATTTGCCGTCGAACGACACCGCGCCCGAGCCCGACGTGCCGCCGTTCCAGAACGACTCGACCAGGCGGAGGTACTCGTCGGCTCGAACGTACCGCTCGTCATGCTCCCAGAGCGACGAGAGCCCGACGTTCTGGGCGGCGAGATCTTCGAAAGAGGTCACGATGTTCCACCCCGCGCGCCCGCCGCTGAGCTGGTCGAGCGTCGATTGAAGCTGCGCGAGACGGTGCGGCGGGTACAGGCTCGTGCTCATCGTGGTGACGATGCCGAGCTTTTCGGTCGCCTGCGAAATGGCGGCCGCGAGGGGCAGCGGGTCGTGTTTGGGCGCTTTCACCGTCGCCTTGAACTCGGCCTCGGTGGTTCCCCCGAAATTCTCGGGAACAACACTCGAGTCTTCGAGCATGATCAGGTCGACGGATGCCCGCTCGAGCGCTCTCGCCATGTCGACGTAGAACTCCCCATCGGTCCACCCCGTGAGGTCGGATCCGGCCCAGGGGCGGTTCCACGCCGTGGGCATGTAGTTCACGAACCAGCCGAGGATCATGCGCTGTGCAGCCGCGTCGGTCATCGCAGTCCTTTCGAGAGCAGAGAAGAAGTGGGGTCGACGGTCGGGCTCGGTGCCGACCAGGCGAAGCGAGCGGCGTCGAGAGCGAAGCGGTCTCGCAGCAGGGGAACCGACGGGGTATGCGAGACGAGCCCGGGCAGCACCGAGTAGAGCACCTCGCCGAAGAGGGAGCCGTTTGCGGCGCTAGAGATGCCCGAGATGAGGTAACCGTCGGCCGAGCTCGCGACGGGTTCGGCCGCCCGCTCGCCCGAGAGTTCGAGCAGAACGATCGGCGCAGAGCCCCGTGCCTCGACGACATCGGCTTCGTCGTCGACCACGGCGACGTCGGCTTTCGTGGATGCCGCAGAGCCTGCCATGAAACGGGCGATGACCGTGGGCCTGCCCTGTGGCGGCCGAGGCATGTTCAGCGGCCCACGAACGTCGAAGAAGTCGCCGTGGTAGTCGGTGACATGCACCCGGGCCGGGTCGACGTACTGACCGGATTCGACGTCGGCGATGAGCGCACCCGGCTGCCATGAGTTCCAGAGCGCGAAGACCGCTTCGAGATAGTCGCGGGTCGCGCTGTCGAGTTCGCCAGCGTCTGTCACCAGCGAGGCATTCCAACGTGGAGTGTCATCCGTTGATACAAAGGTCGAGGGCCCTGCCACGACGAACCAGCCGGCTCGGCCGCTCGTCAGTGCGTCGAGGGTGCCGAGGGCGCGGGCGGTGTGGAAGGGAGGCTGTATCCACGGCGAGAGCATCGGCACGAGCCCGATCGCGGGGGCGCGTCGACTCGCGGCGCCCGCGACCAGAATCGGGTCGGGGGACGCCGGCGACACGCTTGGCAGCAGTACGGCATCCACCCCGGCCGCGTCGAGCGCGACAATCGTCTTGAGCTGGGTTGCGACGGGGTCTGGCTCGGCCTGCCACAGAATGAGGGGCCGGCGCGCCGACCGCTCGGACGACGGGTTCGAGAGTGCGCCTGCGTCGGGGGCGGTCATGCGAGCACCCCCGCTGAGACGCTCGCGAGAAACTCGATGTACGGCTTAGCCACCAGCGCGGGCTGCTGGTCGAGAACGTATGCCCCGGCCGCGAGCTCGACATAGTCGATGCCCGGTCTCGCCTGCAGGGTGGCCTCGACGTAGGGGTGCAGTACATCGGCCGTACCGCTGAACAGCACGGCGGGACAGCTCGTCTGGGCCAGAGTGCCAAGCACGTCGGTGGTGAAGACGGTCAGGTAGGCCTCGTGCCAGCGCACACCGGCCTTCAGTTTGTCGACCACTTCACGCTGTCGCAATTCGAGGCTCGGCGGGAAGGCGAGCGGGTCACCGTCAATCGTTGCGACCTGCTGCCAGGCGGTCAGGAGGTGCGACCCGTGCTCGTCGAGCAGCATGCCGTGCACCGAGTCGCTCCAGCGCTCACGCTCGTCTGGCAGCAGGCCGAGCGCCCCGATCATCGCCAGACTGGTCACTCGGTCGGGCGCCGTGGCGGCGACGGTGGCTGCGATTGCCGCCCCGGTGTGATGCCCGAGAACGTGAAACGAGTGGGCACGCTGTGCCGTGGCGACCTCGAGTACCGTATCGGCCCACTCGGCGAGCGAATAGGCGTCTGCCGGCACAAAGGATTCTCCGAAACCGGGCGTATCGATCGCCAGAAACCGGTACGCGTGACCGATCGCGGCTTGTTCGAGCTCGGCAGCGAAGAGCTCGAACATCGCCGACGAGGCTGCCGTCTGATGCAGCAGGAGCACGAGCTCGCTGCCGTCACCCCACTCGCGGGCATGCACCTGGCCGCCACTCGTGTCGATATAGCTGCGCCTCATCATGCGAAGGAGTGCAGGTTCTCGAGCAGCGTGTCGTGGGCATAGTCGGTGCGCATGAGTCCACGCCGCTGAAGCGCCGGTGCGACGCCATCGGTCATCTCGGCCACGAATTGACGACTGATCGGCTGACCGTAGATGAGAAAACCGTCACCGCCGACCTCTTGCATGAACTCGTCCATCTGGCTCGCGATGGCGTCGGGCGTTCCCACCATTTCTTCTGTCTGCACGCGCATGCCGCTGAAGCCTTCGCGAATCGTCTTGCCTCCCAGCTGTGAACGCCAGATGGCGAGCTGGCTCTGGTGCCCGTTGGTCGACACGTCGTCGGGAATGGGCTGGTCAGGGTCGAACGGCGAGAAATCGATCTCCATGGTGGCCGCGAAGTGCGTCATCTGCACCTCGAAGTTGTGCTGTTTGCGCGCGTACCAGGCCTCGTTCTTCTCCTCGGCCTCGCGTTTACTCTCGCCCACGATCGGGTACACCACCGAGAAGACCTTCACGTCGTCGGGGTTGCGGCCGAACGACGCGGCGCGGCGCCGGATGTCGTCGCGGTACTCTTTCGCTCCGGCAGCGCCGTGCGGAATGGTCAAGATCACGTCGGCGTGCGCGGCCGCGAAGTCGCGGCCGCGCGGTGATCCACCGGCCTGGCAGATGACCGGCCGCCCGTTGGGTCCGGGTGGCAGGTTCAACGGGCCGCGGGTGCTGTAGTACTCACCGGCGAAGTCGACGGGCTGCACTTTCGTGTAGTCGCTGTAGTAGCCGCTCTCAGCATCGGCCAGGATGGCGCCGTCTTGCCACGAACCCCACAGCGCCTTTGTGGCGGCCATGAACTCCTCAGCCATGTCGTACCGCAGGTCGTGTTCGGGCAGCTTCGCCATGCCGTAGTTCTGCGCCGCGCGGTCTTCGCTCGAGGTGACGACGTTCCAGCCCACTCGGCCGCCGCTGAGGTTGTTTATGGTGGCGAACTGCCGGGCCAGTTGATAGGGGTGGTAGAAGGTCGTCGAGGCTGTCGCAATGATGCCCATCTTCGACGTGACACGCGCCAGCATGGCCGCGGCGACCACCGGATCCATTTTCGGTGCGTAGCGAGCGTGCTTCAGCTCGATCTCGGCCGTGCCCTGGTAGATGTCGGGCACCATGAGCGAATCTTCGAGCATGATGAAATCGAATCCGGCCCGTTCGAGATTTCGAACCATGTCGATGTGAAACGAGCCGTCGAACCAGGTCAGCGGGTCGTTTCCGCGGTAGGCGGATTTCCATTCGGGGGCGGTCAGGTTACCGAACCAGCCGAGGCGAAACGGAGCTGCAGTCATGATGTTTCCTTACGTGTTTCTGAATCGTGCGGGTGTTCTGTCGTGAGGTCAGGCGGCAATCGACACCTCGGAGGGGCCCGCTTCGCAAGCCTCGAGCAGTGCGTGCTCGGTCAGTGCGGGCCCGCGTTCGAGCTCGGCGATGACCTGGCCGTGGTGCAGCACGATCACGCGGTGGCAGATCGCCGCGAGCTGTTCGTGGTCGCCAGAGAAGACCACCACCGCGCTTCCCTCTGCAGCCGCAGCCATCGCGTCACCGAGCAACGCCTTCGCCGCCCCGGGGTCGACGCCCTGGGTCGGCTCGTCGAGCAGCAGCACCCCGGGGTGCAGTTGCAGCCACTTCGCGAAGACGATCTTCTGCTGGTTTCCGCCACTGAACGACGCCAGAACGTAGTCGGGCCGATTCGGCTGAACGTCGACTCGCTGCATCAGTTCGCCTGCGCGCCGCCGAACATCCGATGTGCTGATGTTGAAGAAGCGCGAGAACGTGCCGATGACGGGCAGTGTGACGTTCTCTTCTGCGGTGCCGGCGATCCAGATGCCGTCGCGCAGCCGGTTGCCGGGAACCAGCGCCACGCCGGCCTGAATAGCGGCTGTGGGTGAGCTGAAGTTCGCGGGAACGCCGTCGACGCTGACGTTGCCGCCTCGACTGCGCTCTTCGCCGCAGAGCAAGAACGGCAGTTCCTCCTGCCCCATTCCGGCGAGCCCGGTGATGCCGAGCACTTCGCCACCTCGCGCTTCGAAACTCACTTTCGAAACGCGTTCGCCGCTCAGCTCGGTGACGGCCAGCCGAGTCGGGCCCCCGCTGAAGTGCGGTGGCTCGGGAAAGAAATCATCCATTCGGCGGCCGAGCATGTGGGCCACGAGTTCAGACCGAGTGGTCTCGGCGACGGCCACATCGACGATGTCTCGCCCCGCACGCATGACGGTGGCGCGGTCACAGACCTCCATGACCTCAGAGAGTCGATGGCTCACGAAGATCACCCCGGCCCCGAGATCGGCGACCCGCCGCATCAGGGCCAGCAGACGAGCCGCTTCGGGCTTCGACAGCGCCGCCGTGGGCTCGTCGAGAATGAAGAGCTGCTCGCTGCTCTCGCCATCCATCAGGCGCATCGCCCGGGCAACGGCCAAGAGAGCACGTTCGGCGGGGCTCAGGGTCGAGACCTCGGCATCCAGGTCGAACTGCACGCCCAGTCGGTGCATGAGTTCTGCGTAGATCGCCTTCTCTTTCTTGACATTCACCGGTGCGAGCAGCCGAGTGCCGTACCGGGCATTGATGCCGAGATTCTCGAGCACCGTCATCGACTCGACGAGTCCGATGTCTTGATGGATGACCGCAATACCTCTCGTGTGCGGATCGATCGTGGGCATGACAAGCGTTTCGCCGAAGACGTCGACGTGGCCCCCGTCGGGAACCTCGACCCCCGTCAGGCACTTGATGAGCGTGCTCTTTCCGCAGCCGTTCTGGCCGAGCAGTGCGTGCACCTCGCCCGAGTTGACCGTCAGCGAGACGTCTTCGAGTGCGACCGCTCCGCCGTACGACTTAGTGAGGTTCTGAACCGAGAGGGCGATGCGAGTCGTCGGCTCGGCGACGCTCGACGGGGCAAGCGTCTCGCTCACTTGGCCTGCCCTCCACCGCGACGGTTGCCGGCGAGCTTCGCCGCGGTGACCGCCACCATGAGCGCGACGCCGTAGAACACGTTCGACACCCAGGTCTGGCCGCCGAGCAACTGCAACGCGGTGATACCGACGGTCAGCAAGTAGAGCGCCGCCACGGTGCCGAAGGCGTTGAAACGCCCGACCGCGATGGTGGTCGCGCCGAGGAAGGCGGCAGCGAACGGCTGCAGCATGTACTGACCGCCGACACTCGGGTCGACCGCGCCGAAGTAACCGATGAAGCAGATGCCGATGAACGAGGCGAGCAACCCCGAGAGAACGTAGGCGCCAGCCCGAATGCGGTTGACCGGAATACCTGAGAGCCGTGCCGCATTGCGATTTCCGCCGATGAACAGCGAGTACCGGCCCAGCGGAGTGCGCTGGTAGACGTACCAGAGCACGATGACGAGAATCCACGCGTACCAGGTGATCATCGGGATGCCGAGAATCTGTGAACGGGCGAAGTTGATGAAGCCGTCGGGAATGCCTGAGATGATGCGGCTATTGGTGATCAGATACGACAGGCCGGCAAGCGCGGTGAACGATCCCAGGGTGGCAATGAACGAGTCGACCCCGACCCGCACCACGAGCAAGGCGTTCACCAGCCCGACCACGACGCCGAGGGCCAAGCCAGAGGCAATTGCGACGGGAATCGGCACACCCAGCTTGCACAGCTGCGCGACGATCGCGCCAGTGGCCACCATGGTCTGAGCGATCGAGAGATCAAAATCGCCGAGCCGCAGTATCACTGTCGCCGTGAGGCCGAGCAGCAGCACCAGCGACTGGGCGTTGATCATCGTGGTGAACAGCGAGGCCGTTCGAAACTGCGGAAAGATGATGATGCAGGCGATGACGAGCACAATGAGTCCGCCGACGAGAGCCCAGCGTTCGGTGAAGGCTGCGGCAGAGAACCGCGACTTCGTGGCCGACGTGAAATCGTGGGTGAGTGGTGTTTGCGGGCTTGGCGCCGAGGTAGACGTGGCGGGTGGAGTCGAAGTCGAGGTGCTCATACTGGCTGCTCATTTCTCACACAATCGAAAGGGGGAGTTCGGCTGTGCGGCGACGATGTAGTGAAACGGATGCTAGGTGGAGGTGGGCCGGGATGCTCGAGCTTGAGCATCCCGGCCACGGGGGGTGCCGACCGTGGGTAGGCGGCTACTTGCCCCAGGCGGTGGTGAACGCCGACTCGTAGCCGGTGTAGTTCGGGAACAGGGTGGCAGCCGTGCCGTCACCGATGTTCGAGGGGTCGATGAGCCGGGTCGGAATCACGTAGTTCTGTGAGGCCGCGCCCGTCATCTTGCGTGCGACGTCATCGAATGCCGCCCAGCCGATCCAGGCGGTCGGTGGCATCGCTACGGTCATCGTCTGGGTGCCGGCGACAATCGCATCGAGGTTGACCTGCAGGCCGTCGCGGCTCATGATCTTGGCTTTCGAATTCGCTGCGGCGAGCACCGGAGAGACGAACGGTACCGCGCTGTCCCACACCGGGTAGACATAGTCGACGTTCTGGTCTTTCTGAAGTGCCGTGCCCAGCTGGCTGCCGATGTCGGTCGACACGTTGGCAATGTCGACGTTCAGGCCGGTCAGCTTGCAGTCGGTTGCACAGTACTTCGTGAACACCGACTGCGCGCCGTCGAACATCTTCTGCCAGACCGCGACCGAACTCGAGTACAGCGACACCATGTCGGCCTTGCAGCCCGAGTCGATCAGTGCCCACTTGGCCTCGGTCTCACCGTCTTTTGTGAAGTCGGAGGTCAGGTTGTCGTACATGCCGGTCGGTACCGCGTCGGAGGGGTCACCGTTGAGGTTGTTCTGAACCGGGATTCCCGCGGCTGCCGCATCGGCGAGTGAGGCGCTCACGACTGACGGGTCGATGCCCACCAGAATGATTCCTCCGGCGCCCTGGGCGACAGCCTGTTCGATGCCCTCGTTGAAGCGGTTGGCCTGGCCTTGGCCGTCATAGGTGGTGAGCTTCACGCCGGCGGCATCCGCAGCGGCCTGCACGCCGGTGGCCATGTCGGTCGAGAATTGGTTCATGGTGACCGTGATGAACCACACGGTCTTGCCCGAGAGGGCGCTGAGGTCAAGAGGTGCGGTGGGCGCGACCAGCGCCGTGTCGGCCGAGGCGGCGGTGACATCTGCCTTCACGGCCGCGACGCAGGCCGTCTGCGCGGCTGTGAGATCGGCTGTCGAGGTGCTTGCGGCCGAGGTGCCGCCGGTTGCCGGCGTACACGCCGCCAGAACGAGCGTCACGCCGGCGGCCAGCGCAAGGCCCGCGGCGAGTTTCGGAAGTTTCATGCGGACTCCAAGAGGTCGAAGAGATCGGGTGCTAGGGATGACCTCAGTGAAGCTGCCGCCGGTTTCCTCGCCGTATCCTGCCAATTAAGCGCCTATTACGCAGGTCGCCTCATGTTTCGGGCTGCGCATGAAAAGTAAATGCCTGATCAGAGGGGGGTCGTTGCCGCCGAAAAACGCGAGAAAGTGAGAAACGGCGAATAACGCAGGTCTCTGGCTCGAATGGAGCCTCCATTTCTGCCCGTCGTCGGCGAGTCGACGACGCCCCACGCGCCCGGCGCGCACTTTGCCGCCGAGGCTCGCGACGTCGGTCGGCGAGGCCAGAAACCGCTAGGTGACCTCAGGGTTCGCCGTGGTTCAAGACTCGGACGGCGCGTGCCGCTCGAGAAACTCGAACACCTCGGTGTTGTCGACCCCGGCGAAGCTGCCGGTCGGCAGCGCCGCCAGCAGCGACGAGTTCAGCTTGGCACTCGGCCAGGCGTGGCTCTGCCACTTGCGCGACAGCGTTGTCGGCGGCTTGCGGCAGCACGACTCATCGGGGCAGGTCGACGTGAACCGGGTCGTGGTGTCGCGCCCGCGAAACCAGCGCGCCTCGGCGAAGGCGGTACCCACGCTGATCGAGAAGTGCCCGCGAGAAGACGACTGGATGCGCGAGGTGCACCAGTACGTACCCGTCGGCTTGTCCGTGTACTGGTGGTACGGGCTGAAGCGGTCTTCGGCGTCGAACACCTGCCGGGCACTCCAGTAGCGGCACACTGTCATGCCCTCGACGCTGCCCAGGGCATCCGTCGGCAGAGCGACGTCGTCGTTCTCGTAAGCCTTCACGACCGAGCCCGATTCGTGCACCTTCAAGAAATGCACCGGAATGCCCAGGTGCTGCGTCGCCAGGTTGGTGAACCGATGGGCGGCGGTCTCGTAGGTCGTGCCGAACGCGTCACGAAGGTCTTCGACGCTCAGTTCACGCTGCGCCTTCGCGGCGGTCAAGAATTCCACCGCGGTGTGTTCGGGGATGAGCAGCGCACCCGCGAGATAGTTCGTCTCCACCCGCTGCCTCAAGAACTCGGCGTAGTCGGTGGGGGTGTCGTGGCCGAGCACGTGGCTGGAGAGGGCCTGCAGAAGCACGGTGCGGGGGTCGGCGTCGGGGTTCTGCCCACGCGGCACATAGATGCGCCCGTTCGCGAGGTCGGTGATCGACCGCGTCGACCCCGGCAGATCTGCCACGTAGTGCAGGCTGAAGCCGAGGTGCGAAGCCAGATCGGAGGCGACGCGCTGCGAGAGCGGCCCGCCGCGATGCCCCACGGCGGCGAGCAGGTCTTTGGCGGTGCTCTCGAGTTCGGCGAAGTAGTTGCCGCGTCTGCGCATCTGGGCGCGCAGCACCGTGTTCGCCCGCCTGGCCTCTTCGGGGGTCGCGATGCGTTCGCCGTGCATCCGTTCGAGCTCAGCGTGCAGCCCGAGAATCGTCTTGATCGCCTCGTCGCTGAGGGTCTTGCGGGGCGGCACGGCGGGCAGGCCGAGCGAGGAGTAGAGCTGGCCTTGCTGGATGCGCGTGAGCGCGATCTCGAGTGCGACCCGTTCGCTCGGAGCCTCTTCGCTGAGCAGTTGCTCGACGGTCACGTTGAGAGCGTCGGCGAAGCGCTGCATCTCGCCGAGCTTCAGTTCGCGCTTGCCGTTCTCGACCACGGAGACCTGCGAGGCGGCGCGGCCGATCGCCGAGCCGAGGGCGTCGAGGGTGAGGCCGCGGTCTGAGCGCAGCTGGCGAATCCGTCTTCCGACGGTGAGCGAATCGGGCATGTAGCAATCGTGTCGTCTCGCCGCGTGTTGCCGGCCGAGTTCGTTCGAACGACATCGGCGCTTTTTGCGATAAACAGAAGAAACCCGCTTTTTAACAACGAGAGCCCCCGCTCGGCGAGGGCTCTCGTTGTTGTTGTCAGCTGAACTGGTTCATGGTGTTGTGCTGCCCACCGGCCTTGAGGGCGGCGTCGCCGGCGAAGTACTCCTTGTGGTTGTCGCCGATGTCGCTGCCCGACATGTTCTGGTGCTTCACCGTCGCGATGCCCTCGCGGATCTCGCGGCGCTGCACACCCTTCACGTACGCGAGCATGCCCTCGTCGCCGAAGTAGCCTTTGGCGAGGTCGTCGGTCGACAATGCTGCCGTGTGGTAGGTCGGCAGTGTGATCAGGTGGTGGAAGATACCGGCGCGAGCGGATCCATCACTCTGGAACGTGCGGATCATCTCGTCAGCCAGCTGCGCGAGCTCGGTGTCGTCGTAGTCGACACTCATCAGCTCGGCGCGGGTGTAGACCGTGACATCCACCCCCTGCTTCTCGAGCGCGTCGTACGCCTGCTGGCGGAAGTTCAGGGTCCAGTTGAACGAGGGGCTGTTGTTGTAGACCAGCTTCGCGTTGGGAATGACCTCGCGGATGCGATCGACCATGCCGGCGATCTGCTCGACGTTCGGCTTCTCGGTCTCGATCCACAGCAGGTCCGCGCCGTTCTGCAACGAGGTGATGCAGTCGAGCACGACCCGGTCTTCGCCCGTGCCGGCACGGAACTGGTACAGGTTGCTGGGCAGGCGCTTCGGCCGCAGCAGGTTGCCTTCGCGACGGATGATCACGTCGCCGTTGTTCAGACCGGCCTCGGTGACGTTGTCAACGTCGAGGAACGAGTTGTACTGGTCGCCCAGATCGCCAGGCTCATTGGAGACGGCGAGCTTCTGGGTCAGACCGGCGCCGAGCGAGTCGGTGCGGGCGACGATGATGCCATTGTCGATACCGAGTTCGAGGAAGGCATACCGCACCGCGTTGATCTTGGCGAGAAAGTCTTCGTGCGGCACGGTGACCTTGCCGTCTTGATGACCGCACTGCTTCTCGTCAGAGACCTGGTTCTCGATCTGGATGGCACAGGCGCCGGCTTCGATCATCTTCTTGGCGAGAAGGTAGGTCGCCTCGGGGTTGCCGAAGCCGGCATCGATGTCGGCGATGATCGGCACTACGTGGGTCTCGTAGTTGGTGATCTGCGACTGGATGAAGTCGACGGCGGTCTCGTCACCGGCGGCGCGGGCCGAGTCGAGCTGCGTGAACAGCAGATCGAGCTCACGAACATCGGCTTGCCGAAGGAACGTGTACAGCTCCGCAACGAGCGCCGGTACCGCGGTCTTCTCGTGCATGGACTGGTCGGGCAGCGGACCGAACTCGGAGCGAAGCGCTGCGACCATCCATCCCGACAGGTAGAGGTAGCGCTTGTTCGTGGTTTTGAGGTGCTTCTTGATCGAGATCAGCTTCTGCTGCCCGATGAAGCCGTGCCAGACACCGAGCGACTGGGTGTAGACCGAAGAGTCCGCGTCGTACTCCTCCATATCGCGGCGCATGATGTCGGCCGTGTACTGCGCGATCTCGAGGCCTGTCTTGAAGCGGTTCTGCGTTCGCATACGTGCGACGTACTCCGGGTTGATCGCGTCCCACGATGCCCCGGCTTTTTGCTTCAGGGCCTGGATGGCATCGATGTCGTCTGTGTACTCAGTCATGTCGTTTCCTTTTCGAGCGGCGGGGGTCTTCACACCACTCTGCGGGGGCGATTCGACCTCGAACCGTGATCCGTGACCAGAAGTTTCTGCAGAACTCTGAGAAGTAGAAGAACTGGTGTTTTTCTGCCGCATTACCGAGGTCGAGGGTCTCGTGCTGACTCGATAGTTGAACCATGACCGCAAACACACGCATTGAGATCCGTGGAGCCGACGAGTTCCGTTTCGACGAGATTCTGACCCCGGATGCCCTCGCCTTCGTCGCTCGGCTGCACGACCAGTTCGCGCACCGCCGTCAGGAGCGCCTGCACGACCGCATGGCCCGGCGCATCGCCGTGGAGAACGGGCGCGACTTCCGCTTTCTGCCGGAGACCGCATCCATTCGTCGCGACGACCAGTGGAAGGTAGCCGGTGCCGGCCCCGGGCTCGAAGACCGCCGTGTGGAGATCACCGGACCCGTCGATCGCGAAAGCGCGGTGCAGGCGCTGAACTCGGGCGCGAAGGCCTGGGGCGCCGACCTCGAAGACGCCACCAGCCCGACCTGGAGCAACATCATCGGCGGTCAACTGACCCTCTTCGACGCGGTGCGCCGCGAACTCGACTACGTCGACGACGACGGTGAGACCCATCGGCTGCACAGCGGCGAACTTCCGACCATCGTGATGCGGCCGCGCGGCTGGCACCTGGTGGAGAAGCACCTCAAGTTCACCGACCGCGCGGGGCAGCGTCAAGCGGCCTCGGCTTCGCTGGTGGACTTCGGGCTCTACGTGTTCCACAACGCGCAGAAGCTGATCGATTCGGGCAAGGGGCCGTACTTCTACCTGCCGAAGCTCGAAGACCACCTCGAGGCGCGGTTGTGGGACGACATCTTCACCTTCACCGAGAACGCTCTGGGACTTCAGCACGGAACGATTCGGGCCACGGTTCTCATCGAAACCATCTCGGCCGCCTTCGAGATGGAAGAGATTCTGTACGAGCTGCGCGACCACTGCGCCGGGCTCAACGCCGGTCGCTGGGACTACCTGTTCAGCTTCATCAAGTCGTACCGGGAACGCGGCCGTCAGTTCGTCTTCCCCGACCGCACGCGGGTCACGATGACGGTGCCGTTCATGCGCAGCTACACCGAGCTGCTCGTCGCCACCTGCCACAAGCGCGGCGCATATGCCATCGGAGGCATGAGCGCGTTCATCCCCGACGCCGGCAAGCCGGAACTCACTCAGGAGTCGCTCGCTCGCATCTCGGAAGACAAGCGACGCGAGGTGCGCGACGGGTTCGATGGAACCTGGGTCGCAAATCCGGCCCTGATTCTCACGGCTCGCGCCGAGTTCGATCACGAGCTGGGCACGCGCCCGAACCAGATCGACCTTCTGCGTTCCGATGTGAATGTCACGGCAGAGCAGCTGCTCGATGTGCGCTCTCTCGACAAGACGGTGACCGACGCCGGCGTACGCTCGAACGTCTCCGTCGCGCTTCGGTACATCGAGAGCTGGCTGCGTGGTGTCGGTGCCGTTGAGCTGGAGAACATCGTCGCCGACGCGTCGGCCGCCGAGATCTCCCGCGCCCAGCTGTGGCAGTGGATCCACTACGCCGTGGTCACAGAAGAGGGCACCCGCCTGACGGTGTCGTCGGTGAACGCCGAACTCGAGGCGCAGGTGAGTGCCGCCGAGCGCTTCGACGGTGACCAGTTCGACCGCGCCGCCGACATCGTGCGGTTGGTTGCGCTCGAAGACGACTTCCCGACGTACCTCACCATTCCGGCCTACGCGCACTATCTGGTCGACGAATTGGTTGCGGTGGCCGCATGAACGACCGGATCACTGCGGCCGGGTTGTCGATCGACCGGCCGCTGTACGACTTCGCCAGCGAGGCGCTGCCTGAAACGGGCCTCGAGGCCGACGCCTTCTGGGCCGGTGTTTCGGCTCTGCTGGCTGATCTCGCGCCGCGGAATGCCGAGCTGCTGGGCATCCGTGACGACCTGCAGGGACGCATCGACGCGTACCATCGTGCGGCGCCCGGGCCGGTGGATGCCGAGCGGTACCTCGCGTTTCTGCACGAGATCGGCTACCTGACCGGGACGGCCGACGGCGCCGAGGGGTCACCAGCAGTCGGCTACGTCACGACCGAGGGTGTCGACGACGAGATCCGGCTGCAGGCGGGCCCGCAGCTCGTGGTGCCGTTGCTGAACCGCCGGTTCGCCGCCAACGCGGTCAACGCCCGGTGGGGTTCGCTCTACGACGCGCTGTACGGCACCGACGCCATCGACCGCACGGGGGAGCTGGCTGTCGGTACGGGCTACAACGCGACGCGCGGCTCTGCCGTGGTCGCCGAGGCGCGGCGTTTTCTCGATCAGGCGATTCCGTTGGCGAGCGGCAGTCACGCCGATGCGCTCGGGTACTCGGTTGAGGAGGGGGAGCTGGTGGTCGTCACTCCGGCCGGGTCGACAGGGCTCGGCGACGCGGGTGCATTTTTGGGCTATCGGGGAGACCCGGCAATGCCTATTGCCCTGGTGTTCGTGCACCATGGGCTGCATCTGGAGGTGCTGGTCGACCGCGAGCATCCCATCGGCCAGACCGACCCCGCGGGCGTCTTCGACGTGCTGCTCGAGTCGGCGGTCACCACGATCATGGACCTCGAAGACTCGGTCGCGGCGGTCGACGCCGCGGACAAAGTGATCGGCTACCGCAACTGGCGGGAGCTGAACGCGGGCACGCTGTCAGAAGAGGTGAGCAAGGGCGGCCGTACGTTTGTGCGTGGCATGAACCCCGACCGTGAGTACACGACACCGGATGGTCGTACCGAAACCCTGCGCGGCCGGTCGCTGTTGTTCATCCGCAACGTCGGGCACCTCATGACGACAGACGCGATTCTCGACCCGGCGGGCAACGAGATTCCGGAGGGAATTCTCGATGCGATCATGACCGCGCTCGGTTCGGTCGGCGACATTCGTGGCGAGAGCCTGCTGCCGAACTCGCTGACCGGGTCGATGTACATCGTGAAGCCCAAGATGCACGGGCCCGACGAGGTCGCGTTCGCGGTTGAGCTGTTCGCACGGGTCGAGCAGCTGCTGGGGCTGCCTGAGCGATCGATCAAGCTCGGCATCATGGACGAAGAACGTCGAACCTCGGTGAACCTCGATGCGTGCATCCGGGTCGCCGCCGACCGTGTCGTGTTCATCAACACGGGTTTTCTCGACCGCACCGGTGACGAGATCCACACGTCGATGCTCGCGGGGCCGTTCGTTCGCAAGGCCGAAATGAAGGCGCAGCCGTGGATCGCGGCGTACGAGGCGTCGAACGTCGACATCGGCATTGCCGCGGGACTGCCGGGCCGGGCGCAGATCGGCAAGGGCATGTGGGCGATGCCCGACCTGATGGCCGACATGCTCGAGCAGAAGGTGCAGCATCCGTTGCAAGGGGCGACCACGGCGTGGGTGCCGTCGCCGACCGCTGCGACACTGCACGCGCTGCACTACCACCGGGTCGACGTGCCCGCCGTGCAACGTGAGCTCGCTTCGCGCACGGCTGCCGAGGTCACCGAGATTCTGCGCATCCCCCTGGCGACCCGCTCGTACCCGCCCGAAGAGGTACAGGCCGAGCTCGACAACAACGTGCAAGGCATTCTGGGGTACGTGGTGCGCTGGGTCGATGCGGGCATCGGATGCTCGAAAGTGCCCGACATCCACGACGTCGCCCTCATGGAAGACCGTGCCACATGCCGCATCTCGTCGCAGCACGTCGCGAACTGGCTGCTGCACGGGCTCATCACGGCCCCGCAGGTCGAGGAGTCGTTGCGGCGCATGGCCGCGATCGTCGATTCGCAGAACTCTGGCGACGCGCTGTACTCACCGATGGCGCCCGACTTCGACGGACTGGCGTTTCGTGCGGCTCGTGATCTCATCTTCGAGGGCACGGTTCAGCCGAGCGGCTACACCGAGCCTCTTCTGCACCGTTACCGCCGCGAAGCGAAGGCTCTCGGCAGCCCCGTGGAGGTGGGGTAGTGCTGGCGACGGCCGACCTCTACGACGAGCGCGGCGAGGAGCTGCAGTCCGTCTCGCTTCAGCTGCAGAATCTGGGCGGTCACTCCCGGTTCTCCGGCTCTGTGCGCACCATCCGCTGTCTCGAAGACAACGGTCTGGTCAAGCAGATGCTGGGCACCCCGGGCCACGGTGACGTCTTAGTCGTCGACGGCGGATGCTCGCTCCGATCGGCGCTCATGGGCGACCTGATCGCGGCCAGCGCCGTCGCCAACGACTGGTCGGGTGTCGTGATTTTCGGCGCGATCCGCGACCGCGCGGCGATCGGCGGCCTCGAGCTCGGCCTCAAGGCGCTCGGCAGTAATCCCCGTAAGAGCTCGAAGTCGGGTGCGGGCGACGTCGACGAGACTCTGCTGATCGACGGCGTCACCTTCCGCCCCGGCGCGCTCATCTTCTGCGACGAAGACGGCATCCTCGTGGAGCGCTGACGCTAGCGCGCTGTCGCCCCGTAGCCTCGCCGAAAGCGACACCTCCGGACGAGAGCGACCGCCGCGCCGGTCGCTCTCGTCCGCATCAGTCGCTCTCGCGCGGGCACTGCGGTCAGCGGCGGCGCACAAGCGGGGTCGAGAGAACGCGGCGACCGCGCTCGTCGCGTTCTCTGTTGGTAGCGGCCGCAACGGAGGAACGAGCATCCAGTCGCACTGTGCGCCGCCCCCACCGGGCCTCTCCACCCGCCGCGAGCGGCGCGCGGAGCCTCTGGCCGGCGTGGGCCCAGCGGCGGCGGCGCGCCAATAAACTCAGCGGGGGCGCACCAACGGGGTCGAGAGAACGCGGCGACCGCGCTCGTCGCGTTCTCTGTTGGTAGCGGCCGATACGGAGGAATGAGCATCCAGTCGCACGAGTGCGCCGCAGAGGCGGCGGCGCACCAACAAATCAGCGTCGGCGCATTAAATCCAGCAGCTGGTCGGCCAGGTGCACGAGCTGGGCGATCTCGTTGTCGTCGCGGTCGACCCAGCGGCATTCGGGCTCGCGGGCGACGGGAACGAATTCGCTGTGCTGCTCCCACACCACGAGCGTGCGTTCGGCGCCGAGCACGTATTGCTGCCACCACACCTGCCGCAGGTAGTGGCGGGGGATCGAACGCCACGCCTTGTTCGTGGTCTTGATCTCGGCGAGCTCGGTCTCGCCCGTGGCGGAGTTCACCGCGATTCCGTCGGGCGTCGCGAGGTGCAGCGGGCGCCCGTGAGCGTGAAACAGCGTGGTGCTCGGCGCGATGTTGTGTTCGCGCAGCACCCACGCTGCGATCTCGGGCTCGCGGATCTTGCCGTGATCGGTGTACGCGTTGCCGCCGAAGTTGTTGCCGTTGAGCTTGTCGTACGCGGTGTTCTCCACCGACTTGCGCGTCGTGAGCCGGGCCGCATCCGTTGCCGTCACGCCTCGACTGCGGGCGCGGATCCACGCCACCCGGTCGTTCGAATCGGCCACGACGCGTTTCAGATACGCCGGCGGCTGCGGGGCGGCGGCCTGTTGCTCTTCTTCCCACGGGAAGGTCAGCATCAGGGCGGTCGTCGTCACCCCTCCATTGTCTCTCGCTTCACCGACACCGGGTGAACCGACGCGGCCGCCGTGCCCCGACTCCCGTCTCGCGCGTCGATTTCTGCCACAATCGTGGCGGCACAGTGCACATTTTCGACGCGCGAGATCGTGCGCGCCCGAGATCGTGCGCGCCCGAGACCGTGCGCGCGCGAGACCGACGGGGTTCGAGCGCCTCAGGCCTCTTTGACCTTGCCCGCCTTGATGTGCAGCCGGCGCTCGGCCCGGCGCGCCACGGCCGAGTCGTGCGTCACGATGACGAGGGTGAGGCCCTGCTCACGCCAGAAGCCCTCGAGCAGGTCCATGATCTCGTCGCGGGTGCCCTCGTCGAGGGCTCCGGTGGGTTCGTCGGCGAGCAGAACATCCGGCGACTTCACCAGCGCGCGGGCGATCGCGACGCGCTGCTGCTGGCCGCCCGAAAGCTCGGCGGGCAGATGCGTGTACCGGTCGGCGAGACCCACCGACTCGAGAGCGGCCTGCGAGCGGTCGCGCCGTTCTGAACCCGAGACGTGCAGCGGAGCCAGCGCGGTCTCGACGTTCTCGAGCGCGGTCAGCGTCGGAATCAGGTTGAAGCTCTGAAACACGAAGCCGATCTCTTTCGCGCGGATCTCGGCCAGCTTGTGGTCGCCCAGCTTCGACAGCAGGGAGCTGCCGAGCGACACCTCGCCGCTCGTCGGCCGGTCGAGCGCGCCGAGCATCTGCAGCAGTGTCGACTTGCCACCACCCGTCGGCCCCTGAATGGCGACCATCTGGCCGTTCGGGATGCTCAGGGTCACGTTGTCGAGCGCGGTGACCTTTCGCTTGGTGGCGTTGTAGGTCTTGGTGACGTTCACGAGTTCGTACACGTTGGTGGCTCCTTGGCCGGGGGTGGGGGAGTTCAGGGTCGCTTGCTCTTGAGACATCAGTCGAGTGCTTTCGTGTGAGGTTCGCTGGGCATCCGGATGCTCGCCTAACCCACCGACCGCAAGGCCTCGGCCGGGCGCAACCGGGCCGCTCGCCAGCCGCCGATCGCACCCGCGAGCAGGCCGCCCAGAACAGCGAGACCGACGGCAATCAATACGACCTCGATTGTGAACGGAGCGTGCAGTGCAATGTTCGTGGTCGCCTGAGCCGCAGCGCCGAATCCGCCGCCGCCGGCCCCGGGCTGGCCGAACCCGCCGCCCTCACCGCCACCGCCGGTGACCGTGCCACCGGCGGCACCCGCAGCACGCCGCGCGAATGCGCCCGCGCCGGTACCGGTCGTGGATGCCGAACCGCTCAGCGTCGGAGAGATGACGTTGATCACGATGATGCCGATCACTCCGATGACGATGCCGAGCACACCGCCGATGAGCCCCTGCACGATGGACTCACCCGCCACCTGGCCCACGATGCGGTTGTTGCTCCAGCCGATGGCCTTGAGCGTGCCGAACTCGCGGGTTCGCCGGGTCACGCCTGAGATCGTGAACAAGATGGCGATGAGGAAGGCCGCGGCGAGCACGAGAATCGAGAGCCACAGCCCCAGGTTCGCGACGAGCGACGACGCGGTCGAGAGCGACCCCGAGACGGTGTTCGCGAGGTCGGCCTGGGTGTCGACCGTCGCGGCCGGCAGCGCTGTCTTGAGGCTGGCGGCCAGTTGGTCGACCTGGCTCGACGACGCGGCCGTCACGTACATGTTGCTCAGCATTCCCGCGTTGCTCGAGAGGGTCTGCGCCACATCGAGAGGAATGTACACATTCGAGGCCGTCGCAGAGTCGGTGCTGGTGGAGTCGACCGTTCCGACGATGGTGAAGGTGGTGCCCGCGATAGCGATGGTGCCGCCGGTGGCGAGCGACGCGCTCGTGGCGTAGCTCGAGTCGAGCACGGCGTTGTCGGTTCCCTTGTCGGCCGCGGTCAGCAGGCGGCCCGTCGCGAGCGATACCGCAGAGAGCGGTCCGACCGAGTCACCTGCCGGGTCGATGCCGAGCACGGTGAAACGATCGAGGTTGAAGGCGCTGCCACCGGCGCCGTCGGCGCCACCCGTCGGTGCTCCACCGCCGGTGCCGCCCTGGCGGTTGCCGGTGCCGCCCGTGCCGCCCGCCGCCTGGCCCGGAATCTGGCCGCTGAACGTGGTGTTCTCGAGCGACAGGGTTCCGGTTGCCGCGGCGACGCCGCTCGTCGCCTTGACGGTGGCGAGCTGCGAGTCGGCGAACACCGTCTGGGTGCGCGTCGCGGTCAGGCGCGACTGGCTCAGGTTCGTGGTGCCGCCAGAGGTCGCGCCCTGGCCGGCGCCGAAGTTGAATCCTTGCCCGCCTCCGCCCGCTGCGCCTGCCGTCGGGGGAGTCGCCGCCTGGCTGATGGTGATGTCGGTTCCCACGCCGTACACCGACTGCAGAACCGACGCCTGGGCGTTCTGAACGCCCGCCGAGAAGGAGTTCACGAGAATGACGAGACCGATCGCCAGGCCCATGCCGATGGCGATGATGATCGTCTGCCTGCGGCGGTTGATCAGCTCTCGCCGCAAATACGTTCCGAACACGGGTGCTCCTTGTGATGCAGATAAAGGGGTGCGAACGGAGAAAACCTAGGGAGAGCGCTTATCTAAGCGCAAAGAAAACCCTATGAATCAGCTGGGTATGAAGAGTTCCTCACGATCGTTCCCAGACTCGAGCATGCGGTTCGGGCGTAAACGGGCATCCGCTATTCACAGGGTGAGCGTAGGGCGCTCATAGGTTTCTCTTAGGCAACTGCGAATACTTGGAGACGTGACCATAGACAACTCAAGGCTTTCATCCAGTTCGACCGCCACCCGGCCCCGCCTCTCGCGGGCCGACGGCTCGCCGGTGCGTGCTCTCGTCGTCGACGACGAGCCCACTCTCACCGACCTGCTCTCGATGGCGCTGCGGTACGAGGGCTGGGAGGTCAAGACCGCGAGCGAGGGACGCCAGGCCGTCACGCTCGCCCGCGAGTTCCGCCCCGACGTCATCGTGCTCGACGTTATGCTGCCCGACATCGACGGGCTGCAGGTGCTGCAGCGTGTGCGCGGCGACGGGCAAGAGACACCTGTGCTGTTTCTCACCGCAAAAGACTCGCTCGACGACCGCATCGCCGGCCTCACCGCGGGTGGAGACGACTACGTCACCAAGCCGTTCAGCCTCGAAGAACTCGTCGCACGTCTGCGTGGGCTGCTGCGTCGATCCACCGTTCTGGTCACCGACGCCGTCGACCCCGAGGTAGTCGTGGGCGACCTGGTGCTCAACGAAGACAGCCACGAGGTGCACCGCGCCGGCGAGTCCATCGAGCTCACCGCTACCGAGTTCGAGTTGCTGCGCTTTCTCATGCGCAACCCGCGCCGCGTGCTCAGCAAGGCGCAGATTCTCGACCGTGTGTGGAGTTACGACTTCGGCGGCCGCTCGAGCGTCGTCGAGATATACATCTCCTACCTGCGAAAGAAGGTGGATGCCGGCCGCTCACCCATGATCCACACCGTGCGCGGCGCCGGCTACATGCTGAAGACAGCGCCGTGACTCTTCGGCGCCGGCTGATTCTGAGCGTCGCCGCCCTCGTCGTGCTGCTCGGCCTCACCATCGGTGCGGTCAGCGCCCTCACGCTCAACGGCATTCTCACCAGCCGACTGGATGCCCAGCTGCCCGGTGCCGGCGCGGCAGGTACTCCGCCCGGTGGTTACTCCTTACAATTGCGCAACAACGATCCCGCGAACTTTCTCGAACGCCAGCCGGTCGGAACGGTCGGCATGATCGTCGACTCGGGGGTGGTCGAGACATCCGGAGTCGTGGTGTCGGCAGGCTCATCGTCGAGCGGAAGCTTCGGTGGCGGCACCGTTGTCGCTCTGACTGCTGCTCAGATGGCGCAGCTCGAAACCGTCTCTACGTCGGGCAAGCCGACGACCATCGACCTCGGTTCGGGGCTCGGCCAGTTTCGGGTGGTTTCGCTCATCACGAACACGGGGCAGACCGTGTTTCTCGGCTCGTCGCTGGCCGAGGTGCAGGCCACGGTCGCGCAGCAGGCGCTCATCATCATCGTCGTGACGGTTCTCGCGCTGCTGCTGGCGATCGTGCTCAGTCAGCTGATCATCCGGCTCGCCCTGCGGCCCCTGCAGCGGGTGGCGGATACCGCTGCGCACGTGGCGGAGCTTCCGCTCGACCGGGGTGAGGTCGCGCTGGCCGTACGGGTGCCCGAGAGCGATACCAATCCCAAGACCGAGGTAGGCCGCGTCGGGTCGGCGCTGAACCGCATGCTCGAGCACGTGGCATCCGCTTTGACCTCGCGCCAGCAGAGCGAAGACAAAGTGCGCCAGTTCGTCGCCGACGCGAGCCACGAGTTGCGTACGCCGCTCGCCTCGATTCGCGGCTACGCCGAGCTGACACGCCGCGGGCGGTACGACCTGCCCGAGGATGTGACCCACTCGCTCGGCCGAATCGAGTCGGAGGCGACGCGCATGACCTCGCTGGTCGAAGACCTGCTGCTGCTGGCGCGGCTGGATTCGCGGCCCGAGTTGGCGCACGATCCGGTCGATCTCACGCTTACGCTGGTCGACGCCGTGAGCGACGCGCACGTCGCCGGGCGCGATCACGACTGGATTCTCGACCTGCCAGAAGAGCCCGTGGAGATCGAGGGCGATGGGCCCCGGTTGTATCAAGTCACGGCGAACCTGCTGGCGAATGCACGGGTGCACACGCCCCCGGGAACACACGTGACAGCCGGGCTCTCGCGCGAGATCGTCGACGGAACCGACGTCGCGGTGATCAGCGTGAGCGACGACGGCCCGGGCATCGACCCGGCGCTGCTGTCCACCCTGTTCGAACGCTTCGTGCGCGGCGACGTCTCGCGCTCGCGGCACGCCGGCAGCACGGGCCTCGGCCTCGCCATCGTCTACGCCGTCGCCGAGGCGCACGGCGGTACGGTCACGGTCTCGAGCGTTCCCGGTCGCACGGTGTTTCGCGTGGTGCTGCCGGTGCATCATGTCGCGGCGACCCTGCCCGCGCCCTCCGTCGCCTGACGCTATTCTCGCGCGGGCAGGTCGTCCGCGGCCGCCTGCAGGGCGCGGCGGATGCCCGGGGAGGGCGTCAAACGTATTGCTTCGGCGTAGGCGAGCCGGGCATCCGTCCACCGCCCGGCCCGGGCCAGCAGGTGCGCGCGGGTGGCCCACGCGGGCTGAAAGGCTTCGGCGCCCTCGATGAGGTCGAGTTCGTGCAGCCCGGCATGCGGGGTCTCGGCTTCACCGATGGTGGCAGCGAGAGCGACGCGGGCACCGAGCGTCGGCGAGAGCGCGGAAAGGGCCCGGTGCAGCGTCACGAGCGCTGCCGTGTCGACCGTTGCCGAGCGGGCGCGGTCATCGTGCACCGATTGGATGGCCGCCTCGATCTGAAAGCGACCGACACGGCCGAGGCGATGGGCCCGGCGCAGCAGCCGCTCGCCCCGGGCGATGAGTGCTGCATCCCAGAGCGCGGTGTCTTGCTCGTCGAGCGGCACCGGGTCGCCGTTCGACGAGATGCGCGCCGCGGCTCGGGCGCCCGACAGGGCGAGAAGCGCCTCGAGGCCGAGCACTTCGGGCTCGTCGGGCAGGAGTTCGGCCAGCACGCTCGAGAGATAAAGGGCCTCGCCGGCGAGCGAACCGGGTTCGGAGAGAGCGGATGCACTCTGCCAGTCGATGGCATAGGCACCGTAGATCGCCTCGAGCACTGCCGGCAGTCGTTCGCCGAGCTGGTCGGCGGGCGGCACCACGAACGGAATGCGTGCGTCGCGGATGCGCCGCTTCGCGCGAACCAGGCGCTGGGCCATGCTCGACTCCGAAACGGCGAACGCCGCCGCGATCTGAGCCGCGTCGAAACCGAGCACGGTCTGCAGCATCAGCGGAGTGCGGGCGCGGGGGTCGATGGCGGGATGCGCGCAGACGAACAGCAGCTCGAGGCGCTTGTCGGGGATGGCGGCTCCGTCGAGGTAGCGCTCGAGCTCGTCGGTGCTACTGGGGTTGGTGCTGCCGGCGTGGGTGGCGGCGTGGGTGGCGTTGTCATCGGTGTCGACGGTCGTCGAATCACCGGCGTCGACGCCCGAGCGGCCGGTCGACGCGGCCCGGTTGGCGAGGGCGTCGCTGGCCTGTGACGTGCGCCACGCCGCCGACTTCCAGAGGTCACGCAGCCGATTTCGTGCCACGGTGAGCAGCCATCCTTCCGGGTTGTCGGGAACACCGCGCTCGGGCCACGTGCTGAGCGCTGCCTCGAAGGCGTCGCTCAGGGCATCCTCAGCGGCCGCGATGTCACGGTTCGGGGAGGACAGCAGCGCCACCAGCCGCCCGTACGACCGCCGCGCGACGCGCTCGATCGTCGCGAGGTCGGTCGCCGCTGCGCCCGGCGCTGGATCGGATGTCGCCGCCCTGGGGGTCACTACCTCGGCCGTCGCGGCCGTCGCCGCGGTAGTGCTGTCACCTGGCGACACCTCGCTCGCGGCCAGAGCGCCTCCCGCCTCACCCGCCGCCTCGTCGGCCGCCGCCGCCTCGGCGGGCGCGCCGATCGCCCTCAGCCGACGGGGTGCCACGCGCCGTCACGAAAGACGATGGCCGACGGCCGCACCTCGACCGCACCATACGTCGCCCCGGGGCACGCGGCAGCCCACCGAAGAGCCTCGTCGAGATCGGGCACCTCGACGACGAACGTGCCGTTCAGCCGTTCTTTGGTGTCGGCAAACGGACCGTCTTGAACCTGAATCTTTCCGTCGCGCACCGACACCGTGGTCGAGAGGGCGACGGGCTGCAGAATGTCGGCCGAGACCAGCACGCCGGCGGCATCGAGCGACTTCGCGTAGGCGTCGAACGCGGCGCGGCCCCATTCCATGGCCTCTTCGCCGATCTCTTCGACGGTGGCCTCGCGGCTGATGACAAGAAGTGAGTACTGCATGATATGTCCTTTCGGTTCATCGATACTGACACTGACGTGACGAGCGAACCAGGGCCAGATCGACACTTCTGACCGAGTTTTCTTCTGGCATAAAAGGTTCGGTGGGGGTGTTGATCAAGATATGTCTTCCGTTTCGCTTGCTCCCGATGCCCAGCTCAGTGCTTTTCGCGAGGCTCGTCGTCGCTTCGTCACCGCACCGCAGGGCCCCTTGGCGCTGGTGAACACCGAGTGGATCACTGGCGCACCCAACGATGGCCAGACCGCGTTCGGGGTGCCGGGAGTGTGGTTTCCGCTCGAAAAAGGTGAGAGCGGGTTGCGACTGAGGGCGGCAGCGAGCGACGGCATCGTGGTGGATGGGGTGCTTGTCGACGGCGAGGTGGTGGTTCGTGGCGCCGACGAGAGCCGGGCATCCACTGTTCGGTTCAGCGACACCGTCACGGGCACCGTTATCGCGAGCGAAGACGGTGAGTACGCCCTGCGGGTGTGGGATTCTGCCTCAGAGGCCAACGCGGCGTTCGGGCGCGTCGATGCGTTCGAGTTCGACCCCTCGTGGGTGATCGAGGCGTCGTTCCGGCCCATTGAGGGCGGATCGACCATCGGCATCGCCCACCTGAAAGACGGCGGTGCGACCCGCGAGCGCGTGGTTCCGGCCGAGATCACGTTCAGCCGAGACGGCGTCTCGTACAGCCTGGCGGCCTTCCAAGACGATGGTGGGTTGCTGCTCGTCTTCTCCGACGCCACTAGCGGCGACTCCACCTACGGCGTCGGCCGCTTCCTGCGCGTCGCAGCCCCCGCGGCGGGTGCGACGCCCGCCACTCTTGCGGCACCGGATGCCCGTGCGGGCGCCCTCGCGGCGCCGGCCACCTCTGCGGCGCTGGATGCTGGTGCGGGCACTCCCGCGGCGCTGGCTGCTGGTGCGGGCACTCTCGCGCCGCTGGCCACCCCGGCCGCAGTGGATGCCCCCGCCGCCGGCACCGTCACCCTCGACTTCAACCGCGCCTACCTTCCGCCCTGCGCGTTCTCGTATCACTTCAACTGCCCCATGCCGCCGGCGCAGAACCGCCTCACCGTTCCCATCACGGCCGGCGAGAAGAACGTGCTCGCCCGCGACGGCTCCCTGCTGCACGGCTGACGGAGCGCCCGCTGCGCGGCTGACGCGGCTGACGCGGCGCCCGCTGCGCGGCTGACCGCGCTTCCCTCGCACGGATGACCGCGCTCCTCTTGAGCAGACGGTGCTTTCGTCGGAGCACAGCACGCATCCCCGCGTATTGCGCCCATGTACCGCCAGCTCCGACGAAACTCCCGGCAGGGCGGCAGCCCGGCGAGGCCGGGAAATAGGCGAGACGGCCGCCGGCAGACAGAATGGCGGGGTGAGTCTCTCTCCGCACGACATCAGCCGGCCGATCCTGCGGCAACAGTGGCGCAACGTGACGTTTCTGCACTGGCGCATCGACACGGCCGACGCGGCGTCGCTCATGCCGCCCGGGGTCGTTCCCGACGAGTTCGACGGAAGCTCCTGGGTGGGGCTCGTTGGTGCCCCGCAGAAACTCGAGCAAGCGCGTCAGCTTGCGTCGAGCCGGGCGACCGGCTAGATTAGACGAAGCCAAAGACCGCTGGTTATCGGCGTGCGCGCAAAACCCTCACGGGGAATCGCAAACACTCCGGTCGAAGTTTCGCTCACGCGAAGCCCGCGCAGGTGTTCGAAGTTCGTTTGATCGTTGTGCGAAAGCATGGCGAGTCTCCCAAGCTCCGCACTCCTGTGTGGAGCTTTTTTAGTGCGCGAGGCCGGGGCTGCCAGCACTATTTCATCAAGGAGCGCCATGGCGAACAAAGAAGCCACGGTTGCCGAACTCACCGACCTGTTCGAGAGCTCGACTGCCGTTCTGCTTACTGAGTACCGCGGTCTCACTGTGTCGCAGCTGACAAGCTTGCGTCGCTCCATCAGTGAGCACGCCACCTACGCCGTGGTAAAGAACACGCTGACCAAGATTGCGGCCAATAAGGCCGGCATCGACTCGTTCGACGACGAGCTCGTTGGTCCTTCCGCTATCGCTTTCGTTCACGGTGACCCCGTGACCGTGGCAAAGGCTCTGCGCGACTTTGCCAAGGCAAACCCTCTTCTGAGCGTGAAGGGCGGTTACTTCGACGGTAACCCGCTGACCGCTGAAGAGGTCACCAAGCTCGCCGACCTCGAAAGCCGGGAGGTGCTGCTCGCGAAGTTCGCGGGTGCCGCCAAGGCTTCGCTGTTCGGCGTCGCCTATCTGTTCAACGCACCGCTGTCGAAGGCCGTTCGCACGGTCGAGGCACTGCGCGAAAAAGAATCACAAAAGGAGAATAACTAATGGCAAAGCTGTCACAAGACGAGCTCATCGACGCCTTCAAGGAGCTCACGCTCATTGAGCTCAGCGAGTTCGTGAAGAAGTTCGAAGAGGTCTTCGAGGTCACCGCTGCGGCTCCCGTCGCCGTCGCCGGTGCCGCTGGCCCCGCCGCCCCCGCCGAAGAGGTCGAAGAGAAGACGTCGTTCGACGTTATTCTCGAGGCCGCCGGCGAGAAGAAGATCCAGGTCATCAAGGAGGTGCGTTCGATCACCAGCCTCGGCCTCGGTGAGGCGAAGGCTCTCGTTGACGGTGCACCCAAGCCTGTTCTCGAGGGTGTCAACAAAGAGGCCGCCGACAAGGCGAAGGCTCAGCTCGAAGAGGCTGGCGCCACGGTTACGCTCAAGTAATTACGCGGCCAGTGGGCCGCATAATTACTTGAGCTATGAATTCACCGGGCAGCAGCCCGGAGAATTCATCAGTGCTCGCTAATAATCAAAAGAATGCCCGGGCTTCGGCTCGGGCATTTTTTTGTGCTTAAACGGGGCTATCAGCGCACATTCAGCCCGAGAGAAGCTCGGCTTGCCGATCGGGCTGCTTCCTTGTAGATTCAACGATGACCGCGCTCTCACGATGTGTGAGTGCTCTCAGATAACAATTCGGCATCCACTCGCCGAATCGCCAGCAGACAGCTTGCATCGCACGACGACTGGCACTTAGTGTGTGTCACTGGAAGCGCTTGCTACCCTGTTCGGGGGCTGCCCGACCACCGTTACTCAATGAGGAGGAAACCATGAGAATCACCCGTGCAAAACGAGTGATCATCCCATTAGCGGGTGTTGCCGCCGTGGCGCTCGCGCTCACCGGATGCACGGGCGACGCGCCCGCGTCGTCAACGGGCACATCGGCTGCCGGCTGTGAAGACTATGCCGACTACGGAACCTTCACCGGCTCGCCCACCGTGAACATCTACGGCACCATCGTCGACGTCGAGGCCGACCAGCTGAACCAGTCGTGGGCCGATTTCGAGAAGTGCACCGGCATCACCATCAAGTACGAGGGCAGCCAGGAGTTCGAAACGCAGATCAACGTTCGGGCGCAGGGTGGTAACCCGCCAGACCTGGCGATCTTCCCGCAGCCGGGTCTGCTCGCCAAGATGGTCGACGGCGGCTACATCAAGGCGCCGGCCAAGAGCGTCGAAGACAACGTCGACAAGAACTGGTCGGCCGACTGGAAGAAGTACGGCACTGTCGACGGCACGTTCTATGCAGCCCCCCTCATGGCCAGCGTGAAGGGCTACATCTGGTACTCGCCGGCGTTCTTCAAAGACAACGGCTACACGATTCCGACGACGCTCGATGAGCTGACGAGTCTCACGGCGAAGATCGCCGCCGACGGCAAGGTCAAGCCGTGGTGCGCCGGCTTCTCGTCGGGCGAGGCCAGCGGATGGCCGGGCACCGACTGGATCGAAGACACCGTGCTTCGTCAGAGCGGCACCCAGGTCTACGACGACTGGACCACCAACAAGGTGAAGTTCACCGACCCGCAGATCACCAAGGCGTTCGACTACGTCGGCAGCATCCTGAAGAACCCGGCCTACGTGAACGGCGGCTTCGGTGATGTCACGAGCATCAACTCGACCACGTTCCAAGACGCCGGTCTGCCGATTCTGCAAGATCAGTGCGCCATGATGCACCAGGCCTCGTTCTACGAGGCGCAGTGGCCGGAGGGAACGACCGTCTCCCCCGACGGCGACGTCTACGGCTTCCTGATGCCTCCGGCCAAGGCGGGCGACCCCCAGGCCGTCACCGGTGGCGGCGAGATGGTCGGTGCGTTCAAGACCAGCGACGAGATCACGGCCGTGCAGACCTACCTCTCCAGCGCACTCTGGGCGAACAACCGTGTTTCGATCGGTGGTGTCATCAGCGCGAACAAGGGTCTCGACCCGAACAACGCGAAGTCGCCGCTGGCCGTCGACAGCATCAAGATTCTGCAGGACCCGAACACCACGTTCCGGTTCGATGCATCTGACCTGATGCCGGCAGCCGTCGGATCGAACTCGTTCTGGAAGGGCATCGTCAACTGGATCAACGGCGACGACACCCAGACGGTGACCACGTTCATCCAGTCGACCTGGCCGCAGTAACACCTCGTGCGGGCCGCACCGGCCCGCGGCTGCGAACGAACCGTGCGGCGTCACCCGAGAGGAGACGCCGCACGGCTCTCGCGGTTCTACACCCGAACCAGCACAACGACGTACTAGTAAAGAGGTGAATTGTGACCACTGCTGACCTTCTGAACAAGATCGAACAGGTGGTGATCGCTCTCGCGGCTTTTGCCGCGGTGATCGGTCTGCTTCTGTTTCTCATCGACCGGGCGCCGAAAAAGCGCAAAGACTTCTTTCAGCTCATCGGGTTTGTCGCCCCGGCCTTCATCATTCTGATCATCGGGCTCGTCTACCCGGCCATTCGCACGGCGATCCAGTCGCTCTACGACGCCAAGGGCAACTTCATCGGGCTCGACAACTTCGTCTGGGCGTTCACCCAGCCCGATTCGCTGGTGAGCCTGCGCAACACCGTCATCTGGGTGGTTCTGACGCCCATCTTGTCGACGGCGATCGGCCTCGCCTACGCCGTCTTCATCGACAAGTCGCGGGGTGAGAAGTACTTCAAAGCTCTCGTGTTCATGCCGATGGCCATCTCGTTCGTCGGCGCCAGCATCATCTGGAAGTTCGTCTACGAGTACCGGCCGACGAGCGCCAATCAGATCGGCATTCTCAACCAGGTCGTCGTGTGGCTCGGCGGTGAACCCGTGCAGTGGCTGCAGACGGTTCCCGCCAACACGATCTTCTTGATCATCGTGATGGTGTGGATTCAGACCGGATTCGCGATGGTGGTGCTGTCGGCTGCCATCAAGGGCGTGCCGACCGAGATCGTGGAGGCCGCGCAACTCGACGGCACCAACGCCTGGCAGCGGTTTCTGCATGTGACCATTCCGGGCATCCAGGGGTCTCTGGTGGTGGTCGTCACCACCATTTCGATCGCGACCCTGAAGGTGTTCGACATCGTGCGCACCATGACGGCCGGCAACTTCGACACGAGCGTGCTGGCCAATGAGATGTACACCCAGGCGTTCCGCGCCGGCGAGCCAGGGCGGGGGTCGGCGCTCGCGCTGATTCTGTTCGTGCTGGTGCTGCCGATCGTCATTTACAACGTGAGAGTTCTACGCAAGCAGAGGGAGATCCGATGAGCAGCGTCGCACCAGTCGAGCTTCCGATTCCGGGCGGCGTCGCCGGCCGGGCACCGTCACTCGAAGAAGAGTACGTCGAAGCAACCACCAAGGCCGGGCGGGTGAAACGAAACCTCACCTCGAAATGGGCGACGGTGGCTGCCTTGCTCATCGCCGTGCTGTGGACCATCCCGACTTTCGGGCTGTTTCTGTCGTCGTTCCGCCCCGCGGTGCTGATCAAGACCACGGGCTGGTGGACCATTTTCAGCAACCCCGGCCTCACGCTCGACAACTATCGGGATGTTCTGCTCTCCTCCTCGGCGTCGGCGCCGCAGTTGGGGCAGTACTTCGTGAACTCGGTCGCCATCAGCATTCCGGCCACCATCTTTCCGCTGGTTCTGGCCTCGATGGCGGCGTACGCCTTCTCGTGGATGAAGTGGAAGGGCCGCGACGTCGTCTTCGTGCTGGTGTTCGCGCTGCAGATCGTGCCGCTGCAGATGGCCCTCATTCCGCTGCTGTCGTTCTTCTCCCGCGGCATCACCATCGGCAACGCGCTGATCATTCCGCCGACGCCCTCGGGCACGTACGCGCAGCTGTGGTTCGCGCACACCGCGTTCGCTCTGCCGCTGGCGATCTTTCTGCTCTACAACTTCATCTCGCAGGTTCCGGGTGAAGTCATCGAGGCGGCTCGGGTCGACGGGGCGTCGCACGGGCAGATCTTCCTCCGCATCATCATTCCGCTGGCCATGCCGGCGCTGGCGTCGTTCGCGATCTTCCAGTTCTTGTGGGTCTGGAACGATCTGCTGGTGGCGCTCGTGTTCTCGGGCGGCTCGCCCGATGTCGCGCCGCTGACACAGCGGCTCGCCGAACTCACGGGTAGCCGAGGGCAGGACTGGCAGCGCCTCACGGCGGCGGCCTTCGTGTCGATCATCGTTCCGCTGATCGTGTTCTTCAGCCTGCAGCGGTACTTCGTGCGCGGGTTGCTGGCGGGGTCGACGAAGGGTTGATGCCCGGCGAGTGGATGCCCGTGCTCGCGCCGAGCATCCACTCACCGGTTGCGCTCAGAGCGAGCGTGGGCGAGGGCGCTTCGGCGCGGGGTTAGCCTGAAGCCATGAGTGGTGTGGTGCGGGGTCGTCCGATGGGCGGCCGGGTGAGCGGCGGTGACGCGGCGGCCCAGCGGGCCAGAAACGCCGAAGCACCCAAGGTCGAACATCTGTTGCGCCGCATCACGGAGTTGTTCACGCCGTACCGCATGCCGATCATCCTGACCGTGATTCTCGTGCTGATCGCGGCGGCCTTGTCGGTCGTGCCGCCACTGCTGACGGCTCGTGCGTTCGACGTGGGGCTCTTCCCGCCGGGCAATACCGGCCCGAACGTGCCCGCGCTCGCCGAGATCGTGGGCGCGATGATCGCGCTGTACGTCATCACGACGCTGCTCGGAGTGTGGCAGACCTACCTCACCGCGACCGTGGGCAACAAGGTGATGGGCGCCCTGCGGGTGCGGCTGTTCAGCCATCTGCAGGCGATGGAACTGAGCTTCTTCACCAAGACAAAGACGGGCATCATCCAGTCGCGGTTGCAGAACGATGTCGGCGGAGTGGCGTCGGTGCTCACCAACACGATCTCGAGTGTGCTCGGCAATACGGTGACCGTGATCGCGGCGTTCGTGGCGATGCTGCTGCTGAACTGGCAGCTCACCGTGGTCGCCGTGCTGTTGATGCCCATTCTCGTGATCGCGCAGCGGCGGGTCGGTCAGGTGCGTGCGCGCATCGCCACCAAGACGCAGGAGTCGCTCTCAGACATGACGGCGATCACCCAAGAGACCCTCAGTGTGTCGGGCATTCTGCTCTCGAAGAGTTTCAATCGGCAGGGCACCGAGATCGCCCGCTACTCGAACGAGAACGCCAACCAGGTGCGGCTGCAGGTCAGCCAGCAAATGAGCGGCCAGTGGTTCTTCGCCATGGTGAGCATCTTCTTGTCGAGCATTCCGGCCATCGTCTACCTCGTCGCGGGGTTTCTGCTGCACAATGGCGCCGCTGATATCACGGCCGGAACCATCGTGGCGTTCACGACCGTGCAGGCGCGGCTGCTGTTTCCGCTACTGGGGCTGCTGCGGGTCGCGCTCGACCTGCAGACGTCGGGTGCGCTGTTCGCGCGCATCTTCGAGTACCTCGACTTGAAGCCGCAGATCGCGGATGCTCCCGCCGCCATCGAGGCGCCGCGTGCCCTGGGGCGGGTCGGCTTCGACGACGTGTCGTTCAAGTACGCCGACGCGTCACCGGGATCGCGCCCCACGCTCGACCGGGTCTCGTTCGACATCGAGCCCGGCCAGTTCGCGGCCTTCGTCGGGCCGTCGGGAGCGGGTAAAACCACCATCTCGTACCTCATCCCCCGGTTCTACGAAGCGACGAGCGGCCGCGTGCTGTTCGGAGGAGTGGATGTTCGTGACCTTCAGCAGCAGTCCCTGATCGCCAACCTGGGCATCGTGAGCCAGGAGACGTACCTCTTTCACGCGACCATCGCCGACAACCTGCGCTACGCGAAGCCAGATGCGACGCAACACGAACTCGAGGCCGCGGCGAAGCTGGCGAACATCCACGACCGCATTCTGAGCTTCGACGACGGCTACGACACCGTGGTGGGGGAGCGCGGCTACCGGCTTTCGGGCGGTGAGAAGCAGCGCATCGCCATCGCGCGGGTGCTGCTCAAAGACCCGGCCGTGCTCATTCTCGACGAGGCGACGAGCGCGCTCGACTCCATCTCTGAGCGCATCGTGCAGCAGGCGCTCGACACGGCGGCTCGCGGGCGAACCACCATCGCCATCGCGCACCGGCTCTCGACCATCGTCGCCGCAGACGTCATCTTCGTCATCGAAGACGGCTCCATCGTGGAGCGCGGCACGCACGCCGAACTGCTGGCGCGCGGCGGGGCGTACGCGGCGTTGTACTCGGAACAGGTGACGGCGGTCGTCTGACGCGTTCTCGTGAGGCCGTTATGACCTTCGTGAGGCAGGTATGACTGCCTCAATTCGGCGTATGAGTCTCACGAGACAGGTGCGCGTGGGCAAAGGGCCCGGGGCGACGCGCGAGACTCGGGGGAGCGGATGTTCGGTCAGAAGCCGAGGCGGGTGGCGACGGAGTCGCCGAGGCCGGCGTCTTCGATCTCGGTGGCCTCGACGCCTGCTCCCGCTTGCTCGCCCTTCGCGCGCGCGGCCGCACCGAGGTGCTCGAGCCTCTCGAGCGGGGAGAGGTGCCGTGCGGGCTCGGTGCTGGCGAAGATGTTCGACAGCGGCAGGGCGGCGCCGGATTGCAGGGCATCCAGCCAGGCCTCTGTCGTGGCGACGGCCGCGAAGCCGGTCTGCAGAACCACGAGCACACTCGCGTGCAGCTCCTTCGCCGAGATGCGTCCGGCCTCGTTGGCCAGGTCGAGCGTGCCTGTCGCATCAGAGAGCAGCTCGACGGTCAGCCCGCGCTGGGTGGCGTCGCGGGCCGTAGCCTCGTCGCAGTTCTGCGTCATGTAGCCCACGATCGTGATGGTGTCGATGCTCTGGGCGCTCAGCCACTCGGCGAGATCGGTGCCGTCGAAGGCCGAATCTTCGGTCTTCTGCACGAGGTGGTCACGCGGCTTGTCGGCGATGGACTCGTGCAGCTCCACGCCGCGGCCGCCCTTCGCAAAGACGGGCGACGACTCGCCGGCGACGTGCTGCACCACCACGATGGGCACGTGGGCGTCTGCGGCGGAATCCATCGCCATCATGATGTTCGGAATGCTCACGTGCAGCGAGGGGTAGCCGATGGGCAGTTTGCCGTCGACGTATTCGTTTTGCACATCTATGACAATGAGGGCTCTTTTCACAGGCCCAACGTAACACCAGCGGCCTGTTCTGCACCGTCAAGTACAGTGAGTGGGTGAAGTACGCAGAAACAGTTCTCGACCTGATCGGCAACACCCCGCTCGTGAGGCTCAACCGAGTCACGGAGGGCGTCGGCGCCACGGTTCTCGCGAAAATCGAGTACCTGAACCCGGGTGGGTCGTCGAAAGACCGCATCGCCACGCGCATCATCGACGCCGCCGAACGCGACGGCCTCTTGAAGCCCGGCGGCACCATCGTCGAGCCGACGTCGGGTAACACCGGCGTGGGGCTCGCGCTCGTGGCGCAGCAGCGTGGGTATCGCTGTGTGTTCGTGCTGCCCGACAAGGTGGGTGAAGACAAGCGCAACGTGCTCACGGCGTATGGCGCCGAGATCGTGGTGACTCCGACGGCGGTGGCCCCCGAGCATCCGGATTCCTACTACTCGGTCAGCGACCGGCTCGCGCGCGAGATTCCGGGGGCGTTCAAGCCCAACCAGTACGCGAACCCCAACGGGCCGCTCAGCCACTACGAGACCACCGGCCCCGAGATCTGGCGCGACACCGAGGGGCAGATCACGCACTTCGTGGCCGGCGTCGGAACGGGCGGCACCATCAGCGGTGTCGGGCGCTACCTCAAAGAGGTGTCGGAAGGCCGGGTTCAGGTCATCGGCGCAGACCCCGAGGGCTCGGTGTACTCGGGTGGCACCGGTCGCCCGTACCTCGTCGAGGGCGTGGGCGAAGACTTCTGGCCGAGCGCTTACGACCCGAGCGTGGTCGACCGCGTCATTGCGTCGAGCGACGCCGAGTCGTTCGACCTCACCCGCCGGCTCGCCCGCGAAGAGGGGCTGCTCGTCGGCGGCTCGAGCGGCCTGGCCGTGTCGGTCGCCCTCAAGGCCGCCGCTGACCTGCCGTCAGACGCCATTGTCGTCGTGCTTCTTCCCGACGGCGGCCGCGGCTACCTCGGCAAGATCTTCAACGACAAGTGGATGCGCTCGTACGGCTTCACCGAAGAAAGCAGTGAGAGCACCGTACGCGACCTGTTGGGCTTGAAGAACGGTTCGCTGCCCGACCTCGTGCACGCGCATCCCACCGACACCGTGCACGACGCCATCGAGATCATGACCACCTACGGCGTCTCTCAGCTGCCCGTGCTGAGCGCCGAGCCGCCCGTAGTGATCGGCGAGGTGGTCGGGTCGCTCAACGAGCAGGCGCTGCTGGAGCAGGTGTTCAGCGGGGCCGCCAATATGCCCGACAAGGTGGGGTCGTTCATCAGCGATCCGCTGCCGCTCATCGGCATCAACGAGTCGGTAGCTGTGGCGCGTGCAGCCCTCACGAGCGCGCAGGCGCTGCTGGTCACCGACGACGGCAAGCCCGTGTCGGTGGTCACGCGGCAAGACCTGCTCGCGTTCTTGAGCGCCTGACGCCGGTCGGCGCCCCGCGCCCAGCGCGCCGCCGTGCTGCCGCCCTGCTCGGCGGCAGCCGGAGCCCGCTTCGCGCAAGGCCCGCCCGTTCATCCGCTGCCCACTCCACGTCACGAAACGTCATCCGCCCGAATACTCATACGCCGCCCGGCGTTAGGAATCACATGTCAGAACAGCACTTCGAAACCCTCGCCATCCACGCCGGGCAGGAGTTCGACCCCACGACGGGCTCGATCATCCCGCCCATCTACCAGACCTCGACGTTCGTGCAAGACGGCATCGGCGGGTTCCGCGGCGGCTACGAGTACGCGCGCAGCGGCAACCCCACGCGCAGCTCGCTCGAGACGCTGATCGCCGCGCTCGAGGGCGGGGCGCACGGCTACTCCTTCTCGTCGGGGCTGGCCGCCGAAGACGCGCTGCTGCGAGCTGCGCTCGAGCCGGGCGATCACATCGTGCTGGGCAACGACGTCTACGGCGGAACGCATCGGCTGATCAATAAGATCCACGGCAAGTCGGGCATCCTGAACGACACGGTCGAGATGATGGATCTCGATGCCGTGCGTGCGGCCGTCGTGCCGGGCAAGACCAAGATCCTCTGGCTCGAGACCCCGAGCAACCCGCTCATGAAGATCAGCGACATTGCGGCGCTCGCCGAAATCGGTCACGCGGCCGGGGCCATCGTGGTGGTCGACAATACGTTCGCGTCGCCGTACCTGCAGCAGCCGCTGGCGCTCGGCGCCGACGTCGTGGTGCACTCGACCACGAAGTACTTGGGCGGGCACTCCGACGTGCTCGGCGGGGCCATCGTGCTGAACGATCCCGAACTGGCGGAGGCCGTGGGGTTCCAGCAGTTCGCCGCCGGTGCGGTGTCAGGGCCGATGGATGCCTGGCTCACCGTGCGCGGAATCAAGACCCTCGCCGTGCGCATGCGGCAGCACACCGCCAACGCGCAGACCATCGCTGAGCGGCTGGTCGGGCATCCGGCGCTCGAACGCATCTGGTACCCGGGCCTCGACACGCACCCCGGCCACGAGCTCGCCGCGCGCCAGATGTCGGGCTTCGGCGGAATGCTCTCGCTGCAGTTCTCCGCCGGCCCCGCCGCCGCGCGCCGCTTCGCCGAGTCGACCAAGCTCTTCTCGCTGGCCGAGTCGCTCGGTGGCGTCGAGTCGCTCATCGGCTACCCCACCGAGATGACGCACGCCTCGGTGCGCGGTACGGCGCTCGAGGTGCCCGAGAACCTCATCCGTCTCTCGGTTGGCATCGAGAACGTGGATGATCTGCTCGCCGACCTCGACGAGGCTCTCGCCGCGGTCTAGCCCGTCGCGCCGCCCGCCGCCCCCCGGTCGTCCCGGGTGGATGCTGGGCGCACTGCGGGGGCACTCCGGGCGCGACCCAGGCGAGAGCGACCCTTGCGGTCGAGATGAGCCGCCCCGGCGGCCGCTCTCGACCGCAACACTCGCTCTCGTCTCCAAGCGTCGCGGGTGGCGACCTCGGCGGCGGTGGGGCCCGTCAGAACTCGACGGGGTCGCGGATGATCGGGCAGGTCATGCAGTGACCGCCACCCCGTCCGCGTCCAAGCTCGGCGCCCACGATCGGAATCACCTCGACGCCGGCCTTAACGAGCAGATCGTTCGTCTGGGTATTGCGATCGTAGGTGTACACGACCCCGGGGCGCAGGGCGACGGCGTTGTTGCCGCTGTCCCACTGCTGACGCTCGGAGGCGTAGGCGTCGCCGCCGGTCGCGATGATCTGCAGGGATGGGAGTCCGAGGGCGCGAGCGACCACGTCGGTGAAGGGGGTCTGGCCCTCGTCGGTGACGTCGAGCGAGCCGGCCGATCCCGGAGTCGCGTCTCCCGCCGAGTGGCGAGTCGAGCCACGAGCCAAGCCACGAGTCGAGCCCGGGCGCAGCGTGAAGGCGTGCACGTCGTCGACGATGCGCGGGTAGAGCGTCGCGATGTCGCGGTCGGCGAACGTGAAGACGGTGTCGAGGTGCATCGCCGAGCGCAGTTTCGGCATGCCCGCCACGACGACTTGCTCGGCGGCGCCCTTCTCGAACAGCGCGGCTGCGACCTGGGTGATGGCCTGGCGCGAGGTGCGCTCGCTCATACCCATGAGCACGACGCCGTTGCCGACGGGCATGATGTCGCCACCCTCCATGCTCGACTGTCCCCAGTTCTGCTCGGGGTCCCCCCACCACACGGTCGAGCCGACGAAGTCGGGGTGATGCAGGTAGATCGCCTTCATGAGCAGCGTCTCGTCTTTGCGCGCACCCCAATACAGCGGATTCAGCGTCACGCCGCCGTACAACCAGCACGTCGTGTCGCGGGTGTAGAGGGTGTTCGGCAGCGGCGGCATGAGGTATTCGCCGATTCCCGTGTTCTCGCGGGCGAGCGAGACGTACGGGTTGCGGAACTCGTCGGGCAGGTCGGATGTCGCGAGCCCTCCGATGAGGTACTCGGCGAGCATCCGCGGTTCGAGGGTGTCGAGAAAGCGCAGGGTGTCTTCGACGAGCCCGAGGCCCACCTCGTTCGGCACGATCTTGCGGCTGAGCAGCCACTCTTTCGCCGCCGGGATCGCCATGGTCTCGGCGAGCAGCTCATGAAGTTCGACGACCTCGACGCCGTTCGTGCGCAGGCTCGCGACGAAGGCGGCATGATCGCGCTGGGCGTTCTCGACCCACATCACGTCGTCGAAGAGCAGCGCTTCGGCGTTCGTCGGGGTGAGCCGGCGGTGGGCGAGGCCGGGAGCGCACACCAGTACCTTGCGAAGTTGCCCGACTTCGGAGTGCACGCCATACGTTGAAGACACGGATTCGGCCACGGGATTCCTCTCGAATGCTGACGAACGCGCTACTTTCGGCTGCACTTCGACGCGAATTCTCGTGCCGGGGCCCCTTGTCGCCACTCTACCCCGCACCCGGCCGACGGATGCTCGGGGTGCCCGTCGCGGTCGCGGCGGGCACCCGAACCGTCGCGCTACCAGCGCTGTCGGCGCTGTCGCCGCCGTCACGGGCGCCTATAGTCAGCGCCACGGACCCGCCCCGCCCGCGGAGCGGCTCCGACCGCGCACAGCTCGGCGCATCGGCCGCTGCTCGAGCAGACGCGGTTGCTCCAAACTGCGCGTCCCCGGTTCCACCCGCGGCTTCCGACCCCGATGCCCCAGGACGCGGCCCCGCTCAACTCCTGCGCGGTGTTTTGGCGCGCCCGCGGTACTTCGAACTACCGCCTCAGCGCCGAACTACCGCCTCCGCGCCAAACCACCGCCCGCGCCCGAGGGCCTCACGCTCGTGAGCAGATCCGCCGAGGTTCGGGTGCGACCATCCAGCCGCGTGGCACGACGAACGCCTGCAGTGCCAAGCGTGGTCGGCGGAACGCGGCGACCACGCTCGTCGCGTTCCGTGTTGGTAGCGGCCACTACTCAGGCGCGAGCATCCAGCCGCACTGGTGCGCCGTCCCCACCGGGCCACTCCACGCGCCGCAAGCGGCACGCGGAGCCTCCGGCCGGCGTGGGCCCAGGGCGGCGGCGCACAAATGTCACAGGTCCGCAGCGCCGTACGTCGATTCGTCGGCGTCGGGGGAGGTGCCATCGGCGGCAGCGGCCTCACGGGCCTCGGCGGGAGTATCGACGAAGTCGGCGGCGTCTTCTTTGTAGAAGATGGGGCGGTCGTCGCCCGGGTCACCGCCCTCTTCGGCGATTTCGTGCTCTTCGGCGGCGCGCTTGCGATTCGTGAAGGCCTCTTGGCCAGGCACCGAGCGGGCGTCGTCGGCGAATTCGCTGGCCAGAATTCCTGGGATGTCGGTCACGGTGAGCTCCTTCGATGTGGGCGGCCCGCCGGTGGGTGGGCCGCCATCACCTCCCACGGTAGGCGCGCTGTGTCACGGTGGCAAGCGGGGGCGGATGCCCGGGCATCCGCGAGCCGTTCGCCGCGAGCCGCTCGCCTTGAGCCCCGAACCCCGCCCACCCACCTCTTGCCCTCGGCGGCGCCGCCGTGTTGACTCGACGCATGCGGCTACTCGTCTTGGGCGGAACAGCGTGGCTCGGCCAGCATGTGGTGTCGGCCGCGCTGAAACGCGGGCACTTCGTGGCGGCCCTTGCGCGCGGCGAATCGGGTGCGGTGCCGGGCGGCGCAGTGGTCGTCACCGCCGACCGCAACAGGCCCGACGCCTACGCCCAGGTGCGCACCCAGGATTGGGACGCCGTGCTCGACGTCTCACGCCACCCCGGCCAGGTTCGCGAAGCGACCGCAGCGCTGCGTGAACGCAGCGAAACGTACATCTTCGTGTCGTCGGGCAACGTCTACGCCGACACCTCCGTTCCCCACCAGAACGAGAGCGCCGCCCTGCTCGACCCGCTCACGGGCGACGTCATGGAGTCGATGGAGACCTACGGCGAGGCCAAAGTCGCCTGCGAGCTCGCCCTTCGCGAATCGTTCGGCGGCGACCGGATGCTCGTGGCCCGTTCTGGCCTCATTGGCGGCCCCGGCGACACGTTCGACCGCTCCGGATACTGGCCGATGCGCTTCTCTAAGCCGGCAGTCGCTGACGGTCGTGTTCTGGTTCCGGATGTTCCCGAGCTCCTGACGCAACTCATCGACGTGCGAGACCTCGCCGGCTGGCTGGTGGATGCCGCGGAGAACAAGCTGCACGGCACCTTCAACACGACCGGCGAAACAATGCCGTTGCCTCAGCACCTGGACGTCGCGCGACACGTCGCCGGACACACCGGCCCTCTGGTGAAGGCGCGGCAGAACTGGCTGATCGCCCAAGACATCGAGCCGTGGGCGGGCGAACGGTCGCTTCCGCTCTGGCTGCCGCTGCCCGAGTACGCCGGGTTCAGTTCGCGCGACAGCAGTGCCGCACGCGCCGCCGGCCTGACCTGCCGGCCGCTCGAAGAGACGCTGGCCGACACACTCGCGTGGGAACGCACACGCCCCGAGGCCCGGCAACGCCGCTACAAGCGCCGGGCAGGGTTGACCGACTTCGACGAGGCTGAGCTGCTGAGCCTGCTCAGCTCGGGGTGAACTCCGGTCGGCGGGCAGCTGAGCTGCCCGCCGGCTGAAGTTCCTACCTGTTGCTCCCCTCGATCAGGCGCGCTTTCCCTTGAGGCGCCCGATCACCAGCAGCAGGGCTCCCGCGATGACAAGCAACGCGAGAAGTGCAAGCAGCCCGAGCGGGTTGAAACCCGTCAGGGCCAGGATGCCCGTGGGGTCGCTCGACGAACCGCTCGAGCCGAGCGTCGCCCGGTTTCCGGCCAGGGCGAACGATCCCGCGCCGCCGGCGACCGCCATGGTTGCGGCGGTGGTCCCCGACGACGGCGACCCCGGGGCGGCCGGCGTGGCCGGTACCGTCGGTGTGGTCGGCACCGTGGGTACCGTCGGCGTGACGGGCGTCACCGGCGCGACCGGGGTGACGGGTGTGACCGGGGTGACCGGCGTGACCGGGGCAACCGGGGTGACGGGCGCAACGGGCGTGACGACGGTGGTCGGCGCCGTGGTGGTCGGGTTTCCGATCACCGTGACACCGTTTCCGCCGATGGTCACCGGAATCAGCAGCACAGGCACAATCTGGTTGCCGCCGCCGATTCCTCCGTTGCCCGAGGTCGTGGGCCCGCCGGGACCGTCGGTACCGCCGGTACCGGCCGAGCCGCTTCCGCTACCCGGATCGACCACAGTGGTCGCGCCAGTCGCGGTCGGGTCACCGATCACGCTCACGGCGTTGCCGCCGACGGTTACGGGCGGGGTCAGCACAGGCAGCGCTTGGTTGCCTCCGCCGATGCTGTCGTCGCCGCTTGTCGTCGCGAGGGGCGCCGGTGCCGCCGGTGCCGTCGGGGCAGCAGGTGCTGCCGGGGCGGTCGGTGCGCTTCCCGTGACCGGTGTCGTCCCGGTGACCGGTGTCGTCGGTGTGGGCGCACTGCCCGAACCCACTGTTGTGACGCTGCCAGTCGTGGTCGGATCACCGATCACGCTGATGGCGTTGCCGCTCGCGGTGATGGGCGCCGTCACGTCGGGGGCGACGTGGTTGCCTCCGACGATGCTGTCGTCTCCACTCGTGACAGCGACAGGCGCCGCCGGTGTCGCTGGCGTCGTCACGGGCGCCGCTGGTGCTGAAGCCGGCGTCGCGGCCGGCGTCGAGGCCGGTGCCGCTGGTGCGGGCTCGGCGGGCGAGGCGACGGCGGACTGGGCATCCGTCGTGTCGGAGTCGCCGACCACGGAGACGGCGTTGCCGGCCACCGTGAGGGGAACCTCGACACTCACGAGGCCCTGGTTGCCTCCGAGCAGCGAGTCATCGCCGCTCGTTGTCACGGGCGCCGGAGCAGCCGCCGGCACCGGCTCCGCCACAGCGACGGGAGCGGGATCGCTCGACGCCGCGGGCTCGGGGTCGGCTGCCGCAGCGGCCGGAGCAGCCGCAGCCGGCGAACCGACCGCGGTTCCCGCGCCCGATGAGGTCGAATCCCCGACGACCGAAACGGCGTTGCCGCCCACGGTCACCGGCAGCTCGACCGACACGATGGCTTGGTTGCCTGAGGCGGCCCCGCCGTCACCGCTCGTGTTGTCTGCGGCGTTGGCCGCACCGACTCCGACGGCCGACAGGCCCCCGATGAAGAGAGCGAACCACAGCCCTCTCGAAACGTATTTACGCATGATGATGTACTCCTGTACTGATCGAATGAATGGATGCCCTCCCCATCGGAAGGCAGATGCTCGTGTTCTGCCGTCAGCGGCAGCGCGAGCTCACTCAGTCAGGAGCGGTGTCGGTCTCGAACGTGGGCGACAACGGAAGCTCGTCATTCGCCACGGAGCCCGAAAGCCGCGCACCGGTCGGCGCGGTGGGTTGATCGACCCCGCCCGCGAGTGCCGCGGGGGTGCCGCCCGCCGAGCCCGATCCGGGCCCCGAAGAACTGGTCGGGGTGGGCGGTAACGCCGCCGGAGTGCCGTTCGGCCCTCCCGGCGTCGGCAACACGGGCACCGGCGAAAGCGGCAACGTGCTGGCGTTCGTGGCGGTCGCGCCGCTCGCCGTCTGCGTGCTCTCGAGGCTCGCGGATGCCCGGCTTCCGCCGAACGCACGCACGACGCCGCACGAGCCACCCCCGCTGCAGGCGCCCCCCTCGCCTGCAGCTGCGACACCCGCACTCTGGGGCGCGGTGCCGCCCGAATCGCGGCTCGTCGGATCGGTCACGACGGGCAGCGACGGCACGACCCGTGGCATGGGTGCGGCCGCGTGGAGCGGCGGGGTGGCTCCGTCGGCCAGCGGAGAAACCGCTGCGATGACGGGCGAAACCGCCGCGATGACGGGCGCGACAGCGCCCTCGACAGGATCCGTCGCCGGTGCAAGCGCCTCGAGCACGGGAGTCGTGACCGCCGCGAGCGGCTGCGTCACGGGCGCGAGCGCGGCAACCTCAGGCGCAACAACGCCTTCGATGGGGGCGGTGATAGGCGCGACGCCCCCAACCACGGGCTCGGCGATCGGCGCCACGGCTTCAGGCACGGGCGCAACGATCGGCGCGACGGCTTCCGATACGGGCGCTACGGTCTCAACGGCAGGCGCAACCGCGACTGCCACGGACTCGACCACCGGCGCAGCGACGGGCTTAACCGCCTCGACTACTGGCGCAGCGACAGCCGCCGCCTCCGCCACGGGCGCGACGACGTCTGCCGCCGTTCCCCCCACTGGTGCCACCACATCATCCGACACCACGTTAGCCACCCCACCGAGCAGCGCCGAAGAACCCGGGTCGGGCTCGGCCGCCGAGGCAGACGCGCCGCCGAGCAGCGCCGACACGATCATCCATCCCGCGACCAATGCGCCACCGCCGATGACCAGGCGCAGCAGCAACGAGGGGGCGTGCTTTTCGGCAGAATCCACTTCTCGTCACCTCCAACGCTGGATGATGTCTGTTCGCACGCTATGCCTCTGTTGAACAATTAGCGAGAGAATGGCGACCTTTCGTCGCAAGGTGCACTATTGGAGAAACGACCAAAGGATCCACATGGCTGACGTTTTGCCCGGCGCTGTTCTCCCCATCCCCGACCAGGTCTACGTCGGCCCGATGGTGCTGGACGCGAAGAAGATGGAGGAGAAACTCCCTCCCATCGAGATGAAACGGCCGCCGAAGAAGGCCCCGAACGTGCTGCTGATCATGCTCGACGATGTGGGGTTCGGGGCATCCAGTGCCTTCGGCGGCCCGGTGCCGATGCCGACCGCCGAGCGCCTCGCCGACGAGGGCCTTCGTTACAGCCGCTTTCACACCACGGCCATCTGCTCGCCCACCCGAGCCGCCATGCTGTCGGGCCGCAACCACCACCAGGTGGGCATGGGCCAGATCACCGAGACGGCCACCCCGTCACCCGGTTACCGCTCGACCCGGCCCAACTCGTGTGTGCCGCTGCCCGAGATTCTGCGGCAGTCGGGCTACAACACCGCCCAGTTCGGCAAGTGCCACGAGGTTCCCGTGTGGGAGTCCGGCCCGACCGGCCCCTTCGACCACTGGCCCGCGTTCAGCGGATTCGAGAAGTTCTACGGCTTCATCGGCGGCGAAACCAACCAGTGGACCCCGGCGCTGATCGACGGCGTGTCGATGATCGAGCCGCCGAACGACCCCGACTATCACCTGATGCCCGACCTGGCCGACAAGGCCATCGACTACATCAACCAGCAGAAGGCGCTCACGCCCGACAAGCCCTTCTTCATCTACTTCGCCCCCGGCGCCACGCACGCCCCGCACCACGTGCCCAAAGAGTGGATCGCCAAGCACAAGGGCAAGTACGACCAGGGCTGGGACGCCCTGCGCCAAGAGACCTTCGACCGCCAGAAGGCGCTCGGCGTCATCGGAGCCGACTCGGTTCTCACCGAGCGCTCGCAGGGCATCCCGTCGTGGAATGAAGTGCCCGAAGAGCGCAAGCCGATTCTGGCCCACCAGATGGAGGTCTACGGCGCCTTTCTTGAATACGCCGACTTTCACACGGGCCGCGTGGTCGACGCCGTCGACAAGCTCGGGATGCTCGACGACACGTTGATCCTGTACATCATCGGTGACAACGGCGCTTCGGCCGAGGGCGGCCTCGAGGGGGCGTTCATGCTCTCGACCGCGGCCAACGGCGGTTCCGAGTACGAGACCACCGAGTTCTGGCAAGAGAACCTCGACAAGATCGGCGGGCCCGAGGCCTACAACCACTACGCCGTGGGCTGGGCGCACGCCATGTGCACTCCGTACCAGTGGACCAAGCAGGTGGCGAGCCACTATGGCGGAACCCGCAACGGCACCATCGTGCACTGGCCGGCCACGATCACGGGCAAGGGTGAGGTGCGCAACCAGTGGCATCACGTGATAGACGTGGCCCCGACCATCCTGGAGCTCGCGGGGCTGGCGCAGCCGCACACCGTGAACGGAGTCACGCAGATTCCGATGCACGGGGTGTCGATGGCCTACACGTTCAACGACGCCGAAGCGCCCGAGCGCCACAACACGCAGTACTTCGAGATCATGGGCAACCGCGGCATCTACCACCGTGGGTGGACCGCCCAGACCCGGCACCGCACCCCGTGGGACGTGGTGGGAGCCGCCCCCGACTTCAGCGACGACGTGTGGGAGCTCTACGACACCACGGTCGACTGGACCCAGTCGAACAACCTCGCCAAAGAGAACCCTGCGAAGCTCGCCGAACTGCAGCAGCTGTTCTTGATCGAGGCGACGCGGTACAACGTGATACCGCTCGACGACCGCGCCGCCCAGCGCATGAATCCCGAGTTCGCGGGTCGGCCCACCATCGTAAAGGGCGACACGCTGCGCCTCTTCGAGGGCATGACGCGCCTCAACGAGAACGTGGCCATCAACGTGAAGAACCGGTCGTGGTCGGTGACGGCCGAGATCACGGTGCCGGCGGCAGCGGACGGCGCAGACGGCGCGGGTGCGGCCTCGGTCGACGGCGCCATCGTGGCGCAGGGCGGCCGCACGGGCGGCTGGTCGTTCTTCGCCGACGCGGGCCGCATCGGGTTCCACTACAACTTCTGCGGATTGCTGCGCAGCACGGCGCTCTCAGAGCGAACAGTGGATGCCGGAACCCACCAGGTTCGTGCCGAATTCGCCTACGACGGCGGTGGTATCGGCCGTGGCGGCGACGTGACGGTCTTCATCGACGGCGAGTCGGTCGCGACCGCGCACGTCGAGCGTACCCACCCCATGTACTTCTCGTTCGACGAGGGCCTCGACGTGGGGATCGACACCGGCATGCCCGCCTACGAGGGCTATACGGTGCCCAAGGGTGAGTTCACCGCGAAGATCGACTGGGCCGAGATCCACCTCGGCCTCGACGACCACTCCCACCTCATCGACCCCGAAGAGTGGCTCGCCGCCGCCATGCGCCACCAGTAAACGGGATCGAGATCGCGAAAAGGCCCCCAAGAACGAGGTCTTGGGGGCCTTTTCGCGAAGTGGATTCTTACGCGGTGGTGGAGGCGAGCGCCTTCGTCTTGAGGGCGTCGAACTCGGCCTGGGTGATGGCACCCGAGTCGAGCAGGGCCTTGGCCTTGTGGATCTCGTCGGTCGGCGTGGTGCCGGCGACCTCGCGGATGTAGTTGTTCGCGGCCGTCTCGGCCTGCTTCTGAGCCTTCTGTGAACGCTCGGCCATGCCACGACCGCGAGCGATCAGGTAGACCAGCGCTGTGAGGAACGGCAGGAAGATCAAGAACAGCACCCAGATGGCCTTGAACCAGCCATTGAGCTGGTGGTCACGGAACAGGTCTCCGATGATCGAGAACAGCGCCATCAGGTAGGCGATGAACACGAAGCTCCAGAAAAAGATGCCGATGAAAGTCCAGACGTTACTAAAATCCATGATGATTCCCCTTGTCGAGCGCCCCGGGTAGGCGCAAAGCTGGCGCGCCAAATGCTGCGGCGCAGTTCTCAGTATGGCGGCAATCGGGCCGGCGCCGATACATCCGAAAAGGATGACTTCAGCTGAGCCTCGAACCCGGCCGCCCGGCCCTCGGCCCTTTCGGATGATTGTTCACCGGCGCGCCACGCGTCGGCGCTACGCTCGGTAAACAGGTAGCACGTGCGGTGTACGGAAGGAGGGGTGGCGTGCGGGTTCTTCCCGGTCTGACCCTCAAAAATGCCGGGCGCGAGTCTTTGGCGGGCGTGACTTTGCTCGCCATCGCCGTGCCGTTGAACATCGGTTATGCCCAGATCGCAGGGCTGCCCGCCACTGCCGGCCTTTACGCGCTCATCGTGCCGGCCGTCGTCTACGCGCTGCTCGTCACGTCTCGTCAGCTGGTGGCGTCACCGGATGCCGCGGCTGCCGCTCTCGTCGCCTCCTCTCTCGGCGGGCTCGCCGTGGCCGGCAGCCAGACCTATCTCACGATGGCGTTCGCGCAGGCCATCATCGCCGGTGTGCTGTTCGCGTTGTGTTCGATCTTCAAGCTCGGGTTTCTCGCCAACTTCTTGTCGAAACCGATTCTGGTGGGCTTCGTGGGCGGCCTCGCGCTCGACATTCTGGTCAGCCAGGTGGCGAAGATGCTCGGTATCAAGATCAACAGCGGCGGCGAATTCGTGGAGAAGGTCAGCGATCTTTTCACCGGGCTCGGCACTATCAACGGGTGGGCCGTGATCCTCTCGGTCGCCTCCATCGTTGTGCTGGTGGTGGGCCGCCGGGTCGCCAAGGTGGTGCCGTGGGCGCTGATCGTGCTCATTGTGTCGACCAGCGTGACCGTGCTGTTCAACCTCGAGGCCCTCGGAGTCTCGGTGCTCGGCAAAGTCGATGCCGGCCCGCCGAGCTTCACCTGGCCCATCCTCGACTGGGTCACCTGGCTCCAGCTCGTGCCGTCGGCGATCGCCCTCGTTCTGGTGACCATGGCCGAAGGGCTGCTCGTCGCCCGCAGCTACGGCGAGAAGCGCGGCTACAGCACCAGCCCGAATCGTGACCTGCTGGCTTTCGGCGCCGGCAACGTGGCGGCCGGTATTTCGGGCGGGTTCACCATCGGCTCCTCCACCTCCCGCACCGCCGCCATGGACCAGGCGGGCAGCCGAACGCAGCTGCCGAGCATCGTGACCGCCGCCGGAACGCTGCTTCTCGTGATCTTCGGCACGGCGCTGCTCGAACACATCCCGTCACCGGCCATCGGGGCGATCGTGGCTGTGGCGATCATCCCATTGCTCGGCATCGCCGAGTTCCGCACGCTCTGGCGGCAGCAGAAGTTCGAGTTCGTCATCGGGGCGGTCTGTTTTCTCGGTGCCTTGCTGCTCGGCCCGATCGCCGGCATCGTGATCGCCTTCGTGCTGTCGCTGATCAACCTCGCTCGCCGCGCGGCGAACCCCGCGATCGACGTGCTCGGCGCCGACGACGGGGTTGGGTCGTCTGTGCTCGCTGACGAGTTCGCGGGGGTGGCCACGGCGCCGGGCGTGGTGGTGCTGCGATTCGCGGCCCCGCTGTTCTTCGCCAACGCAGCGGTGTTCGAGGCCGCGGTGCAGAAGGCGGTCGGTGCGGATGTTCGGCACCTCGTTCTCGACCTCGAAGCCGTCACCGACATCGACGTGACAGGTGCCGAGAGTTTCACGAGCGCGCGAGCCTGGCTCGCCGCCCACGACGTGTCGCTGAGCTACAGCCGACTGCGCCCCGACCTGCGCACGAAGCTCGAACACTACGGGCTGATCGACGGCACCACCGTGTACCCCACCAATCGTGAGGCTGTCGCTGCGCTGCAGGCCGAACATCCGGTTCACTCAGGCACCAGGAGCATCGAATGATTCAGGCCATCGGCAGCATTCTGCCCCTCGCGTTCGGCATCGCCATCAGCCCGATCCCCATCATCGCGGCGATCTTGATGCTGCTCTCGCCGAAGGCGCGCGGCACCAGCCTCGGTTTTCTCCTCGGCTGGGTGCTGGGCATTGTCGTCGCGGTCGTCGTCTTCACCCTGCTGTCGGCCCTACTGCCGCAGGGCGGTGACGACTCGTCGAACCCCACGGCGGGCACGATCAAGATCGTTCTGGGCATCCTGTTGCTGTTTCTCGCGTTGCGGCAGTGGCGCTCGAGGCCGAAGGGCGACGCCGAGCCGGCGCTGCCGAAGTGGATGTCCGCCATCGACTCGATGACCCCGCCCAAGGCTCTCGGGCTGGGCTTTCTGCTCGCCGCGGTGAACCCGAAGAACCTCTTGATGGGCATTGCGGCCGGAGTCGCCATCGGCGCCGCGGGGATCACGGTGGGCGAGAGCGTGATCGTCATCGTTGTCTTCGTGGTGATCGCCGCGTCGACCGTCGCGGTGCCCGTGATCGGGTACCTCGTGGCATCCGCTCGGCTCGCGGCGCCGCTCAAATCTCTGCACACCTGGCTGGTACACAACAACGCTACGGTCATGAGCATTTTGCTGCTCGTCATCGGCGTGGTCGTGATCGGCAAGGGACTGGCGAACTTCTAACCCTTCTCTCGTACGTAATGGCACTATCAATCACTAAGGAGTAAAGAATGGCTGATTTTGAATTCGGTCCGGTCGAGATGTTCTTGATCGGGTTCGAGGGTGAGCGGCCCGGCCCGGCCGTCGTCGAGGCGATCGCCGACCTCATCGAGGGTGGGCTCGTGCGCTTGCTCGACCTGACGTTCATCACGCGCAACGAACTCGGCGACGTCAGCACCGTCGAGATCGAAGACGTGTCAGACGAATACGGCTTCGGCACGGTCGAGCTCGAGGCCACCGGTCTCGCCGCCGACGAAGACATCGCCGAGTTCGCCGAGCTGGTGCCTCCGGGAAGCTCCGCGGCGCTGCTCGTCGTCGAACTCGTCTTCGCGAAGAACCTCGCTTCGAAGCTCGCGCAGTCGGGCGGTGCTGTTATCGCCTCAGAGCGCATTCCGGCTCCGATCGTGAACGCGGCGCTCGCCGAGATCACCGACTGACCCGGGCTTTCGCCCGTACCTCCACCTCTACCGACACACACGAAGGAGTCACATCATGATGATGAGAAGAATGGGCCGCCCCGGCCTGATCGGCCTCGCGGCCCGCACCGCGGTCGTCGCCGGAACCGCCACCGCCGTCTCGGGTGGCATGCGCCGCCGCGGCGAGGAGAAGCAGCAGAACGCCGCCGAGCAGCAGCAGTACGAGGCTCAGCAGCAGCAAGACCAGATCAACGCGGCTGCGGCTGCCGCTGTCGCGGCGCAGTCGGCCGCTGCTGCTCCCGCTCCCGTGGCTCCGCCTGCTCCCGCCGCCACGCCCGCTGGCGGTGGCGACGACGTCATCGGCGAGCTCACCAAGCTTGCGGGGCTGCACACCCAGGGCATCCTCTCAGACGCCGAGTTCGCCGCCGCCAAGGCCAAACTCCTCGGCATCTGACCCTCGCCCTTCCTCGCCCCTTGGCAATCGAGTTGCCGAAAAAGCCCCCAAGATTCTCGTCTTGGGGGCTTTTTCGCGAAGTGGATCGGCTGGGAGGGGGGAGGGAAGGCGGAGGGAGGGGAGGTCAGGAGGCGCGGGCGATCATGCGGCGGCCCGAGATGAGCACGATGACGAGGATGATCGCGGCGAACACCACGAGCACGGACGAGATGGGCGCGAATGCCACGGCGAGCCCGATGGCGAGCGCGGGGATCGCGAGCCCGGCGTAGGCCACGAGAAACAGCGCGGCCAGCACCTCGCCCCGGTGTTGCGGGTCGGCGAGCCGCCCGGCGGTGCCCACCGCAGAACGGAACAGGATTCCCACCCCGGCGCCGGCGACGATGCCGCCGAGCACGAACATCCAGAAGCTCGTCAGCAGCACCCCGCCCGCGAGGCTGACCAGGCCCACAGCCATGAGGGTCACGGCGAGAATCAGCTGGTGCCGCCCGCTCATGCGGCTCACCAGAATCTGCGCGATCGCCGCCGCGGCGAACACCGCGAACACGATCGCTCCGCCCACGAAGCGGTTTGTGACCTGGAACGTGCCGGCCACAAAGGCGGGGGCGAGCGAGGTGAACAGGCCGAAGATCGCAAAGGCGGCGAAGGCGCCGATGGCCGCGGCCCAGAACACCGGGCGAGACGAACTCGGCAGCGAGATGCGCTGCGGGCGGTAGGCCGGGCGAGTCTCCTGCTTCACCACCGTCTCGGGTACCAGCGCGACGGCGAAGCCCGCGATCACGAGAAGCACCAGAAAGACGACATACGGCACCACGAGCGGTGACACGACGTATTGCGCGAGGGCGCCGGCGATGAGCGGGCCGAGGCCGATTCCGCCGAGGTTGACGATGCCGGCGACGGTTCCGGATGCGCCGCCGCCGTCGTTCGGGCGGGCCGCGATGCGCAACTCCGAGAGGTGGGCCGTGGCGGTCGCGGTGAGCATCCCCACTCCGAGTCCGGTGAGTACTCGCGCCACCAGCAGGCCCGGAATCGAGGGTGCCACGAGAAACACGATGGCCGCTGCGATCTCGAGCATGATGGCCATCAGAATGACCGGGCGTCGGCCGAGCCAGTCGCTGATGTGGCCGGCGAGGTACAGGGCGGCCATGACGCCGAGGGCGTAGGCGGCGAAGATCACGGTGATCATGAAGGTCGCGAATCCGTCGCGAGCCTGGTAGAGCGTGTACAGGGGAGTGGGGATGGTCGAGAACGCCATCACCGTGAGAAACGCGGCGGCGATGACCCAGAACCCGGTCGAGTGCGAGAAACGGGCGCGGTTGGCGCGGGCGCGGGGGTCGCGCGAGGAGGCGGGTATTTCGCTCGTCTCGAGAGAAATCGAAGCTGTTGACATACCTCGATACTGCTCCGTGGCGCTTATCGTGTCCAACGAAGAAAAGCGATGCTATTCATGCGCTTGAGCGATCAATGCGACAGACTGCTTCTATGGAGACGCGCCAGCTCGAATACTTTCTCGCCGTAGCCGAAGAGCTCAACTTCACGAAGGCCGCACAGAGCCTGTTCGCGGTGCAGTCGACTGTTTCGGCGGGCATCCGTGCTCTCGAAACAGAGCTCGGCGCCACGCTGTTCGAGCGCTCGACCCGCCAGGTCGCCCTCACTCCGGTCGGCGAAGCGCTCGTGCCCGAGGCCCGGGCCGTGGTCGAGGCCGTGGATCGAGTTCGCGGAGTCGCCGTCGCCGCGCGATCGGGCCTTCGCGGCCGGTTGCGGGTGGGAATCTTCACCAACATCGAGATCGTCGACTTTCCAGGCCTCATGTCGGCGTTCGCCCGCGACTACCCGCTGGTCGAGCTGTTGCTCACCGCGTCGCCGAGCGGCTCCAGCGGTCTGGCCGAAGACGTTCGGGCCGGCCGCATCGACGTCGCGCTGATGGGGTTGCCTGACAGCGAGCTGCGCGGCCTGGCGAAGGTCGACCTCGTGACGACGGAGTTCGTCGCGGTGGTTCCGGATGATCATCCCCTCGCCCGCGAAGCCTCGGTTACGCTGCAGCGCCTCTCGCTCGAGCGTTTTGTCGACACTCCGCGCGGCTTCGGCAACCGCGTCGTCATCGACCGCGAGTTCGAGGCGCGCGGACTCAGCCGGCACGTGTCGACCGAGGTCTCCGACCTGAACGCGGTCGCTTCGTTCGTGGCGTCCGGGCTCGGGGTGGCCGCGCTCCCCGCCGGGCTGACTCCGCCTACCCCCGGCACCACCGTGCTGCCGCTCGACGAGCCCCCCATCGAGTGGAATCTGCGCTTCGTGCACCGCTCCACCACCCGCCCGAGCCCCGCCGTGGCGGCGTTTCTCGCCCTGGTGCGCGAGCACCCGGTGACGCTCGTCGCCTGACGCCTACGTGAGCGCGGCCTCAGGCCGGGGCCATACGATATTATGAGGAACAATCATATGAGAAGAGGATCTGATGTCGAGGCACCGCCTCTTGGAAAGCTCCGTCGTTGTGGATGAGATGGTGAGTGTGCGCGAACTCCACGATGAAACGTGGTCGCTCATCGGGCGGGTTGCTTATGACGGTGAGCGGGTCGGAATAGTTCACAATGGCAAGGTCGCGGTTGTGCTCGTTGATGTCGCCGACTTCGAAGTGCTTGAGAGCTACGAGAACGAGCGAGATCTGATCGCGCTTCGTGCGGCTCGTTCGAGCGACGATGGAACGAGGCTGCTCCTTCACGATCTGAGCGAGGAACTGGGTGGTTGAAAATTTGTGACCACGCCAGTTCGCAGAATAGCCGCTAGCTGGCAGAAAAGAGCGGACGCCTGGCACTACTGCCATTTCGTCTTGTGGGCCGAGGCGCGAATATGGGGTGATGGAGAGAAACGCTGCTGCCCGTGGTGTCGCCGCCGCCGGTGGAGCAACAGCAGCAGAGGCATCGACATCTGTTTTCGGTACCGCGGCGGCTCTAGCTGCCGTTTCAGGGGCGACGTCGGTATCGGCGGCGACACCGGCTCCTGGGGCTTCTGCGGCTGCCCATGGCGGCGCATCTCCGGCGGCGGGCGCGACGGTGCGCGGGGGCACGGTGGGGCTGGCGCAGGGGTCGGCGCTGTACATTGCGGCGGTGCTGGGAACGGGCATCCTGGTGCTGCCGGCGCTCGCGGCGCAGGTCGCGGGGCCGGCCTCCATTCTGGCTGTCGGGGCGCTCATCGTGTTGTCGGTTCCGCTCGCCGGAACGTTCGCTGCCCTTGCGGCCCGCTTTCCCGACGCGGGTGGGGTCGCGACGTTCGTGCGGCTTGCGCTGGGGCGAACGGCGGCCCGGATGACCGGGTACTGGTTCTTCTTCGGTGTCTCGGTCGGGTTGCCGGTCGTCGCGCTGCTCGGCGCCGAGTACGTGGTCGCGGTGTTGGGGGTCGAACGGTGGGTCGGGTTCGTGATCGCGCCGCTGTTCATCCTGCCCTCCCTCGTGCTGAACGCGTTCGGGCTGCGAGTGTCGGGGCGGGTGCAGCTCGGGCTGTCGGCGCTGCTGGTGATCGTGGTGGTCGGCGTGATCGTGCTCGCGGCGCCGGCGACGAAGGCCTCGAACTTCGAGCCGCTGCTGCCGCACGGCTGGGCCGGTGTCGGGGTGGCGATCAGCCTGTTCGTCTGGGCGTTCGCCGGCTGGGAGGCCGTGACGCACATCGCGGGGGAGTTCGTCGACCCCCGGCGCGTCATTCCGCGGGCCACGGCCATCGCGATCGTGGTGGTCGGCGCGGCTTACCTCGGCCTGCAGATCGTGACCGTCGGGGTGCTCGGCGGCGCGGCCGGCGCGAGCGCGGTGCCGCTGCTCGACCTCGTGCAGAGCACCGCGCCGTCGTGGGCGCGCATCGTGGTGGCGGCCATTGCGGGAGTCGTGGCGCTCGGCGTTCTCAACGCGTACGTCGGAGCCTTCGCGAAGCTCGGTGCCTCCCTCGGCCGCGAGGGCGACCTGCCGCGCTGGTTCAGCCCGGGAGCCGAGGTCGGTGGCCTGCCGCGCCGTGCTCTGCTGCTCGTGGCCGGCCTCGCCGCCGTCGACTACACGCTCATGGTGTTCTCGGGCGGGGCGCTCGCCCCGTTCATCCTGGTGCACACCTCGTGCATGGTGGCGGTGTACGCGCTCGGTGTCGTCGCGGCCCTGCGCCTGTTGCGGCGGTTCTCGGCGGGGTGGTGGATGTCCGGGGTCTCCGTTCTGCTGGTCGCCGGCCTGCTCGCGCTCGCCGGCCCTCACCTGCTCGCCCCGGCCGTGCTCGCGGCGGCCGCCCTCCTTGTTACCGTTGTCAGCAACCTGCACAGAAAGAAGGCCTCATGAGCCGCCGATTCGTCGACCTCAGCCACACCATCTCCGAAGGGCTCGTCACCTACCCCGGCCTGCCTGCGCCGGTGTTCAGCTCGCACCTCACTCGTGAGGAGTCGAAGGCGAAGTACGCGGCCGGTACCCAGTTCCAGATGGACATCATCACGATGATCGGCAACACCGGCACCTATCTCGACAGCCCGTTCCACCGGTATGCCGACGGCGGCGACCTCTCGACGCTCGCGCTCGAGACGCTCGCCGAGTTGCCCGCCGTGGTGTTTCAATTCCCCGGTGTCGAGGGCGCGACGCTCGACGGACCCGCGCCCCAAGACCAGTCGGAGTTCGCCTTCGACGGCCGCGCCATCACCGCTGACGCCTTCGGCACCGAAGATCTGCGCGGCACCGCCGTGCTGCTGAGCACGGGGTGGGATGCCCTCTTCGGCACCCCCGCGTACGGAGACGCCCGCGCTCCCTACCTGAGCGAAGACGGCGCGCGTCTGCTCGTGGAGCGGGAGGTCGCCCTGGTGGGCATCGACTCGCTGAACATCGACGACACGTCTGCTGCGTCGGGCGGCGCGCGGCCCGCCCATTCGTTGCTGCTCGACGCGGGCATCCACGTGGTCGAGCACTTGACGAACCTCTCCTCGCTGCCGTTTCGCGGCGCACGATTCACGGCGGTGCCGCCGAAGGTCGCCGGCTTCGGCACCTTCCCCGTGCGCGCCTTCGCCACCCTCGATGCCCGCTGACCCCTGCCGCTCGCCGCGCCCGTCCGGCGGCGGCGGGCGACGGGCGGGCGGCGGCGGCGGGGTAGCGTAGAGCGGTGAGTTCAGAGCCGAGGATCCAGCCCGCCGGTGGTGCGGGCCGGGATGACGGCGCCGGGCCGAGCGACGCGGGAGCGGGCATCCTGAACCGGCCGTACCGCTGGGTGACGGTGGGCATGCTCGCGATGATTCTGCTCGCCGCCTTCGAAGCGCTCGCCGTCACCACGGTGATGCCCACCATCAGCCGCGAGCTGCACGGCGGCAGCCTCTACGCGCTCGCCTTCTCGGGGCCGCTGGCGGTCGGTGTGGTGGGTATGGTGGTGGCCGGAAACTGGTCGGATCGCTCCGGCCCGCGCCGCCCCATCTTCGCGGCCGTGTTCTCGTTCGCCGGCGGCCTGCTGCTCGCCGGGCTCGCCACCGACATGCCCCTTCTCGTGCTGGGTCGGCTCATCTCGGGCCTCGGCGGCGGTGGACTCACTGTGGCGCTGTACGTTCTCGTGGCCCGGGTGTTTCCCGAGCGCCTGCACACGAAGGTGTTCGCGGCCTTCGCCGCAGCGTGGGTGATTCCCTCGCTCGTCGGGCCGCTGATCGCGGGCGTCGTGGCGCAGACGGTCGGCTGGAGGTGGGTCTTTCTCGGGGTCGTCGTGCTCGTGCTGCTGGCCATGTTCATGGTGGTTCCGGTGATGCGGCAGTTCGCCGAAAAGCCGGGTGATGCCGGCGCAAGTGCCCCGATCGTGCCGTGGAAGGTCTCACGCATCGTCTGGTCGGTCGTCGTGGCGTTCGCGGTGCTAGCCGCCAGCCTCGCCGGCGAAGTGAGCGGAGCCCTCGTCTGGGTGCTCTCCGGCGTCGCCGTGGTCGTGGCCATCGTGGCGCTGCGCCCGCTGCTGCCGGTGGGCGCGTTGCGTTCTGCCGCCGGCCTGCCTACCGTCATCGCCCTTCGCGGGCTGATGTCGGGCGCATACTTCGCGACCGAGACCTATCTGCCGTACTTCTTCACGAGCCAGTACGGCCTCACGCCGGCCCTCGCGGGGCTCGCGCTCTCGGTGTCGGGTCTGTCGTGGGCGGGTGCGTCGTGGGTGCAGGGGCGGTACTCCGCTCGCATCAGCGATGTGGCGAGCTTTCGGGTGGGCATCGTGCTGGTTCTGGCGGCCGTCGCTTCGGCTCTCGGATGCTCGGTGCTCGGTCTGCCGCCCGCTATCGCCATCACGGGCTGGGTGTTCGCCGGCGCCGGCATGGGAGCGATGTATCCGCGGCTCTCGGTGGCCACGCTGCGGCTCTCGACCCCAGCCAACCAGGGCTTCAACTCGTCGGCGCTCGCGATCTCGGACTCGACCGGCGCGGCCCTCGCCCTGGCCATCACCGCCGCCGTGTTCGCCACGCTCGGCGGGGGCTCGGCGGGCGCGGCCGCATCCGGTTCTGGTGCGCCCGTCGACGTGCTTGCGTTCACCGGATGTTTCGTGGTCTCGGTCGTTCTCGGCCTTTTCTCCCTGGCGGTGGCAGGCCGTGCCGAGCCGCGCCTGCGACACGCCGACGCGGTCGATGTCAGTGGTTCGCTTTAAACTTTTTTTGCAGGCTCGGCTTATCCACAACGGGTCGCGTCAAGGCCGGGTTTTCGCGGAATTACCTGTGGATGACGGGTGTTGAAATAGTGTGGAAACTCCTCGTGGCCTGTGGATAATTACACGGATGTAACTACTTCATCTAGGGGTCTGTTCAGAAGCTGACAACTAGATGTAGTGTTGGATTCCCGGCACGCAAGAATCCCGCCCTACGAGATTCGCTTGCGTTTTCGGTCCGAAGTTCTGATGAGAAAGGTGCTGAATCAATGGCAATCACGGTTTACACAAAGCCCTCCTGCGTACAGTGCACTGCTACCTACCGCGCCCTCGAGAACAAGGGTCTCGAATTCGAGATCTTCGACGTTTCCGTCGACGAGAAAGCCCTCGCCGCCGTCAAGGAGCTGGGCTACCTCCAGGCTCCCGTCGTCATCACCGACGACGACCACTGGTCGGGCTTTCGCCCCGACAAGATCGCCGAGCTGGCGGCCCGCGTAGCCTGATCCCGATTCATTCTTAGTCTGACCCATGCCTGATCTCGTTTATTTCTCGTCAGTCTCAGGCAACACACACCGGTTCATCGAGCGGCTGGGGAAACCCGCTCAGCGCATCCCGATCTACGCAAGAGAAGCACCGCTCAGGGTCGAAGAGCCCTACGTGCTGGTCTTGCCCACGTACGGCGGCGGAACCAACGGGGGAGCAGTCCCGAAACAGGTGATCACGTTTCTCAACGATGAGCACAACCGGTCGCTCATTCGGGGCGTCATTGCAGCAGGAAACACGAACTTCGGCGAGGCCTACGGTCTCGCGGGTGACATCGTCGCGCGCAAGTGCAAGGTGAACACCCTCTATCGATTTGAAGTATTCGGTACGCCCGACGATGTCGAGGCCGTCACAACAGGATTGGAAGAATTTTGGAAAGCACACTGATCGAGGCGCCGGGTGCTGCCACGGCTCTCGACTACCACGCGCTGAACGCGATGCTGAACCTCTACGACGCCGACGGAAACATCCAGTTCGACAAAGACAAAGAGGCGGCGAAGCAGTACTTCCTGCAGCACGTCAACCAGAACACGGTCTTCTTCCACAACCTCAAAGAGCGTCTCGACTACCTGGTAGAGAAGGAGTACTACGAGCAGGCCGTGCTCGACCAGTACTCGTTCGAGTTCATCCAGAAGCTCAACGACCTCGCGTACTCGAAGAAGTTCCGCTTCGAGACGTTCCTCGGTGCGTTCAAGTACTACACCTCGTACACGCTGAAGACGTTCGACGGAAAGCGCTACCTCGAGAGGTTCGAAGACCGCGTGGTGATGACCGCTCTCGGCCTGGCCGACGGTGACGAGACCCTGGCGATCAACCTCGTCGAAGAGATCATCGGCGGCCGTTTTCAGCCGGCCACCCCGACCTTCCTCAACACCGGCAAGGCGCAGCGCGGCGAGCTCGTCTCGTGCTTCTTGCTGCGCATCGAAGACAACATGGAGTCGATCTCGCGGGCGATCAACTCGTCGCTGCAGCTCTCCAAGCGCGGCGGCGGTGTTGCCCTGCTGCTGTCGAACATCCGTGAGGCCGGCGCACCCATCAAGCAGATCGAGAACCAGTCGTCGGGCATCATTCCCGTCATGAAGCTGCTCGAAGACTCCTTCAGCTACGCGAACCAGCTCGGTGCCCGTCAGGGTGCCGGCGCCGTCTACCTGAGCGCGCACCACCCCGACATTCTGCGATTCTTGGACACCAAGCGTGAGAACGCCGACGAGAAGATCCGTATCAAGACGCTCTCGCTGGGCGTCGTGGTGCCCGACATCACGTTCGAGCTCGCCAAGAACGACGAAGACATGTACCTGTTCTCGCCGTACGATGTCGAGCGGGTCTACGGGGTGCCGTTCGGCGACATCTCGGTGACCGAGAAGTACCGCGAGATGGTCGACGACCCGCGCATCCACAAGTCGAAGATCAAGGCGCGCGAGTTCTTTCAGACCCTCGCCGAGATTCAGTTCGAGTCGGGTTATCCGTACATCATGTACGAAGACACGGTGAACAAGGCCAACCCCATCAAGGGCCGCATCAACATGTCGAACCTCTGCTCGGAGATTCTGCAGGTCAACACACCGACGACGTACAACGAAGACCTGTCGTACGACACCATCGGTAAAGACATCTCGTGCAACCTGGGGTCGCTGAACATCGCGCTCACGATGGATTCGCCCGACTTCGGCCTCACGGTCGAGACGGCCATCCGCGGCTTGACCTCGGTGTCGAACCAGAGCCACATCTCGTCGGTGCGCTCCATCGAGACCGGCAACGACCGCTCGCACGCCATCGGCCTCGGCCAGATGAACCTGCACGGCTACCTCGCTCGTGAGCGTGTGTTCTACGGCTCTGAAGAGGGTGTCGACTTCACCAACATCTACTTCTACACGGTGCTGTTCCACGCTCTGCGCGCCTCGAACCGCATCGCCATCGAGCGTGGCGAGTCGTTTGAAGGATTCGCCGACTCGACCTACGCATCGGGTGAGTTCTTCGACAAGTACACGTCAGAGGCGTGGACCCCGGCCACCGTCAAGGTCGCGTCGCTGTTCGACAACGCCTCGATCCACATTCCGACCCAGCACGACTGGGAAGAGCTGAAGGCGTCGGTTCAGGCGCACGGCATCTACAACCAGAACCTGCAGGCGGTGCCCCCGACCGGCTCCATCTCATACATCAACAACTCGACGGCATCCATTCACCCCATCGCCTCGAAGATCGAGATTCGCAAAGAGGGCAAGATCGGTCGCGTCTACTACCCGGCCGCGTTCCTGACGAACGACAACCTCGAGTACTACCAAGACGCCTACGAGATCGGCTACGAGAAGGTCATCGACACCTACGCTGCGGCGACGCAGCACGTCGACCAGGGTCTTTCGCTGACGCTGTTCTTCCGCGACACCGCCACGACTCGCGACATCAACAAGGCGCAGATCTACGCGTGGCGCAAGGGCATCAAGACGATCTACTACATCCGTCTGCGCCAGATGGCCCTCGAGGGCACCGAAATTGAGGGTTGTGTCAGCTGCACGCTTTAGTGGCGTGTTTCCCTTTCATTTGTAAGAACCCAGCCGCGGGCATCCGCAGCTCGAGAGAAGAAGAAACCCGTGGCTGAACAGCTTCGACTGGCCCGCAATGTGCAGGCCATCAACTGGAACAAGATTCAAGACGACAAAGACGTCGAGGTGTGGAACCGGCTCGTCAACAACTTCTGGTTGCCCGAGAAGGTTCCACTCTCGAACGACGTGCAGTCGTGGGCCACGCTGACTCCGGCCGAGCAGCAGCTCACGATGCGGGTATTCACGGGGCTGACGCTGCTCGACACGATTCAGGGCACCGTGGGTGCGGTGAGCCTGATTCCAGATGCGGTGACCCCGCACGAAGAGGCGGTGTACACCAACATCGCCTTCATGGAATCGGTGCACGCCAAGTCGTACTCGTCGATCTTCTCCACGCTGTCGAACACCAAAGACATCGACGAGGCGTTCCGCTGGTCGACCGAGAACCCCAACCTGCAGAAGAAGGCAGACATCGTTCTCGACGACTATCACGGCGACGATCCGCTGAAGCGTAAGGTCGCGTCGACCCTGCTCGAGTCGTTTCTGTTCTACTCGGGCTTCTACCTGCCGATGTACTGGTCTTCGCGCGCGAAGCTGACGAACACCGCTGACCTCATTCGCCTCATCATTCGGGATGAAGCGGTGCACGGCTATTACATCGGCTACAAGTTTCAGCGTGGGCTCGAGAAGGTCGACCAGGCCAAGCGCGACGAGATCAAGGACTACACGTTCTCGCTCGTTTACGACCTCTACGAGAACGAGACGCAGTACACCCAAGACCTCTACGACGAGGTCGGTCTGACCGAAGACGTGAAGAAGTTCTTGCACTACAACGCCAATAAGGCGCTGATGAACCTCGGTTACGAGCCGATGTTCCCCAAGACGGTCACCGACGTGAATCCCGCGATCCTGTCGGCTCTCTCGCCGAACGCCGACGAGAACCACGACTTCTTCTCGGGCTCGGGTTCGTCGTATGTCATCGGCAAGGCGGTCAACACCGAAGACGAGGACTGGGACTTTTAGGCGTTGCACATCAACGCCTAAGAGCCCCAAGGGGGCTGTAGTTATGGCTGCGCCGCCGCCGCTGCGGCGCAGCCATTGGCCGTGCAGGCGCCGTCACGCGTTCCGGTCGATGAGGCTCTCGGCGCGTAACGTCTTGGCCATGTCGTTCATCCGCACGAAATCACCGGTCGCACGGTAACGTTGACCGGATGCCCGCGGGTTCGTCATGGCCGAGATGTGTATCTCGGCGAGGTCTCTGACGTCGGCGATCTCGAGCCCGATGCGCGGTGTGCCGGGCAGGCTGCAGGCGAGCAGAACGCAGCGACAGGATGCTCGTACATCGTGCTCGACGGCCTGACGGCCTGACGGCTAGACATCTGCGCCGACGCCGTGCTGCGGGGGACGTGCTGCCGGATCCGGTGTCGCTGTTACCCTCGAAACACGATGATCACGCGACGAGAAGCAGCGCTGAGGCTCGACATCACCCTCGAAATGGCGCAGCGGCACGGCATTCCCACCAGGCTGAGTGAGGCCGAGGTTGCGGCGATCGACGCCGATCCGCCCGCCTGGTTGCTGCAGTCCCGCGCCAATCGCACGGGCAAGAAGCCCACCTGGGTGCAGCTCTCCTGCTGGGTGTGCGGGTACTCCGAGGCCGTTCGGCCCAAGAAGTGGTGGCCGGCCTTCACCTACCTGAGCTGCGACATCCACTCGCCCGACGAGCTGCCGCACAAAGCATCCGGTCTCGTGCGACGCGAATTCGACGGCATCGGCAGCCGCTTCGTGGGCGTCGTCGACGAGCTCCCCTCCTCCTGAGCCCCCCTCCTCCTGAGCCCCCCTCCTCCTCCTCGCCCTCCTCAGCCCCGCCTCCCCTCCTCGCCGAGAGCATCGACTTTGCGAAAAAGCCCCCAACGTGCGCGTTTTGGGGGCTTTTTCGCAAAGTGGATGCTCGTGGTGGTGCGGGAGGGGAGGGGAGCGTGCTTAGGCGGCGCCGCTTTCGGCGGCGACCTCTTCGGAGTCTGCGGGGAGCATCCCCTCGGGCTCTTCGCTCGAAGTGAGGGCGTCATCGGGACCGTCGGCGGGGCCGTCGTCATCAGAGGAGGGGCCATCACCCGGATCGCCGAAGGGGGTTCCGCCGCGGCGCCCGAGTTCGACGGCCGCGATCGAACCGACGATGCCTCCGACAAGGGCGAAGACCACGCCGAACGTGCCCCAGCGCCGCTTGCCCAGTGCGGCGTCGATCGACACCGTGCCGGGCCCGTCGTCGCTCAGCGCAGCAACGGCCGCGATGAGCACGGCGTTGTATTCGAATCCGCCGCCGCCGTTCCACACGCCGTTCTTCCAGTGCACCTTGCGAATCGCCGTGATCATGGTCGAAATGAGCCCCGCCGCCGCGACTGGCGTCAGAAACCCGAGTGCAAGCGCGACCCCTCCCGCAGTCTCTGTGCCGCCCGCCAGAAACGCATTACGGCGGCCGGGCCGCATGTTCATGCTCTCCATCGCGCCCGACATCGCGTCGATGCCCGGGCCCCCGAACGAGCCCCGCAGTTTTTGCAGACCGTGGCCGACGAACAGCCCTCCGACCACCAGTCGAAGAATGAGCTTGCCCAGATTCATGACTACCTCCCGTGCAGTGGATGATCGTTGCCGAGGTTTCCCCTTGCGCCAAGGTATCGCAGCTCGCGCCGACCCGCCCAGGCCTTGACGACGTCTGTGACCACGACCGCGCTTTTTCGCAAATCGGTCTGCAATGCGCTTCTCCGAGTACGAGCTGTATTGTGTGCATATGAACACATTTCTGTTCATGCGCACACTATTCTGACACGCAAGTTCCGTGGGAGGCGAATGTCAATGGATCTCTCTGATCCGATCCATTCGGTGACGACCACCGTTGAGGGTCAAATATTTCGCATACTTGTCGGCTCGACTGAAGGCTTCACCGGCTCGAGAATCGCTGAGCTCATCGGTAACAGGTCGAAAACGGGAGTGCGCCTTGCCCTTTCGAGGCTCGTCGAGGATGGCACTGTTCGAGTACGCTCGCTCGGTCCATCCTTGGTGTACTCCGCGAACCGTGATCACTTGATGTGGCCGTCGATCGAATACGTTGCTGAAGCGGCAAAGTCGGCCCGACAGCGACTTCAGGCGCTCATCGCAGACAAGCTGAACGACCCGGCCCTAGAACCAGAAGCTCTGTCGGCGATCACCCTGGCGTTTTTTGGGTCGGTCGCCCGCGGTGATAGTTCTCGCCTGAGTGATGTCGACCTTCTCGCCGTCTTTCCCTCCTGCGTTTCGAATGGGGTTGCGCAGCGCATTGTCGACGAGATCGTGGTGGCCGTTGACCATGCGACGGGCAACGAGTGCAATGTCTACCGTATCGACGAGAGCCGTTTCGACGAGCTTGTCGATGTTGGCGACCCGATGATCGCCTCGTGGCACGCTGAAGCGCGCACGTTTCACGGGCCGGACGTTCAGGGCCGAATCCGAGTTCGCAGAGCCAATCATCCCTAGGCCGTGTTGCCAAAGTGCGCGCCGGCTGCGCGAGCCCTAGTTTGTCGGTCTGCGGCGTTGTCGTCGTCGGCCGCACCGCCGGTGCGACTCTCCTCCTCCGCCTTGCATCCCGTCAAACCAGACCTCGCTCGCTAGACCCGCACTTTGGCAACACGGCCTAGCCGTCTTGCCATGGCAGAATATGAGCATGATTCAGACAGCTCGAATGACCGCTCATCTCGTCGGCCAGCGCGCCGGAACGGCAGCCGAGTTTCTTCAAGTCGCGCATGAGCGCCTCGAGTTCATCCGCAGCGAGTCGGGTGATTCTGCCGAGGCTCAGGTGGCCGCCTCCAGCGCGATCAGCGCAGGCATAGCCGCGGTCGACGCGATTTGCGGAAAGGTGCTCGGGGAACGCGCGAACGATCACGATCATCATGGTGCGGTTGTGCTCTTAGAGCGGGTGCGGCCCTCTGGGGCTCAGCTAGCGCGGCGGCTGCGCAGTTTGCTTGCGGAGAAGAGTCAGCTTCAGTACGGCGGATACTGCACAGCTGCGGTGGCCCGCGCCATGACTCGCGACGCTGAGAGGTTGGTCGAGGCCATGGCCGCCTACGAGATCTGAGGGAGAAGGGCGCATCTGGGCGCCCTGCGAGTTCAGGGACGCGCGTTTAGTGAGGGTGGGCATGCGGAGCATCGAGAGGCGCTGGAATACTGGAGGCATGACCAGAGCGGTGGGGTGCGGCAGGCGCGAGAGCGCGGTGGATTGGGCGAGTGACGGTTTCGGGCGGAGGTGCTCGTGACGATCATCCTGAGCCGGGGTGATGTCGAGGGGCTGGTGCCGATGGGCGACGTGATCGATGCCGTCGAGAACGCCCACGCCGACCTGTCGCGGCAGACGGCGGCGCAGCCGGCCCCTACGTCGCTTTCGCTGGCGTCGGGCAGCGCGGTGTTTCTGCCGATGTCGGCGATGGCCGACCGGCAGGGGGTGGCGGCGGTGAAGTTCATGGCGGACATTCCCGATAACGCGGCGAGAGGGATGCCCGTGCAGCGCAGCACCGTGTTGTTGCTGTCGCAGCGAACGGGGGAGTGCCTGGCCGTGATCGACGGGCAGACTCTCACCCGGCAGCGTACGGCGGCCGCTAGTGCGGTGGCCTCGCGGCACCTGGCCCGGCCCGAGAGTTCGGTGCTCGGGCTGGTGGGGGCCGGTAATCTCGCGATCGAGCACGTGCGGGCGCTGACGGCGGTTCTTCCCGTGACGCGGGTTCTGGTGTGGTCGCGGCGTGCCGAGACGGTGCAGCGCTTTCGTGACCGGGTTGCCGAGTTCTCGGCCGTCGAGGTCGAGGTCGCACCTAGCGTCGAACACACCGTGCGGGAGTCTGACGTGCTGTGCACGCTCACTCCGTCGCGAGAGCCGATCGTGCAGGGGGCGTGGTTTCGGCCGGGGTTGCACATCAATGCGGTCGGCGCTCCGCCGCGGGCGGATCACCGCGAGATCGATTCCGCGGGAATGGGGCTGGCGAGCCTGTTCGTCGACTCGCTCGCGACTTCGAATCTGAAGTCGGGCGATCTGCTGCTCGCCCGAAAAGACGGCTACGTGCCCGACGATAAGCCGGTCGTCGAGCTCGGCGATGTCATCACCGGTGTCGCCGACGGGCGAACCGGCGCTGAGCAGATCACGCTGTTCAACTCCGTCGGCCTTGCCCTGCAAGATCTCGCCATCGGGGCATTGATGTTGGCGGCGGCGCAGGCCGAGGGCCGTGGAACCGTTATCGACCTGTCGTCGGCGAGCTGACGGATGCCCGGTCGGGCGGTGTCACGGCGTACAGACGGGCGATGCCGCCGAGCGCCGATTCGATGCGCGTAAGTTCACGCAGGTGGTCGGGGAGGTCGGCGTCGCCGAACTCTGGGTCTCCGTCGGCGCTGCCGAACTCTGGGTCTCCGTCGGCGCTGCCGAACTCTGGATCTCCGTCGGCGCTGCCGAACTCTGGATCTCCGTAGACGCGATCGGCGCTCCCGGGTCGAGACACACCGAGTGCGCCGCCCGGAGCCGGTCGGGCCGCCTCGTGCTCCCCGTTGCTGAACCGGGCTGACCCGCCGAGCGCCACGACGACGGCATCGACCGTGAGGCTGATGCGGGTCGTGGTCGCGGTCAGAGCATCCCGTTGAGGGGAAGAGAGGGGCGGGCTGGTCTCCGCTCCCGCCGCGAGCAGCCGGGCCGACGCGGTGATTCCGTGCAGCAGAGTGCGAGTTTCGGCGTCGCGGCGGTAGGGGCCTCCGCTCGTTACCGCGACGAGGGGCTTCATGACCGCCGTGAGGCCGTAGTTCGCCTGGTCGATGGCCCGGGCATCCGCTCGCAGGCGGGGCAGCTCGGCCAGTGCCGTGGCGCCGGAAGAAGACGCCGAGTCGAACGCTGAAGTAGGCGCAGCCGCTGCGGTTATCGGCGCAGACGCAGGCGCAGATGCATACGCAGATGCAGATGCAGACGCAGATGCAGCCGACAACGCGACCTCGACCTCCCGCACGAACTGGCCGACCGCCCCGAGCTGACGGCGCACAGCGCTGGAGATCATCGCGCCAGTGGCGACCGGCAGGATGAGCAGGCTCACGATGACCGCAACGCTCGCCCCGAGCATGTTCTCGGCCAGGCGCAGCGGCAGCAGGGCGTCTTCGAACTGCCCGGCGAACGCATACACCTGGCAGATGGCCACGACCAGGCAGAGCACCCACACCCAATAGTGCGAACTGAACCAGTACGCGCCGATCGCGAGGCTCACGACAATGAGCGCGAGGCTCAGCCACACGTGCGTCGTGCCGAGAGCATCGACAGCCAGGATGCCCAGAACCCCGCCCGCGACCGTGCCGGCGCCGCGACTCAGCACTTTTCGCACGCGTTCGTGGGTGGAGTTGGTTCCGGCGAGAATCACCATGACCCCGATGACGCCCCAGTAGAAGCGATCGGCGCCGAGCCACACCGCGAGAGGTTCGACGATGGCCACGGCGATGGCCGCCTGAATAGCCGTGCGCAGCGGCGCCGAGATGCGCCAGCGGCCCCAGACTCCCGTCATTCCGCCCCCGGCGAGGGTGTCGCCGAGAATCGGCACGGAGCCGGCGACGCGTCCCGAGGCGAGAGCGATCGATGACGCGAACGGTTCGCCTACGGCGTCGTCGAGGGTTCGCTCGAGTTCGGTCCAGCGGTCGGCAGAGTGCTGCAGGTCGTGCAGCAGGCCGATCAGGCGGTGGATGTCGCGGCGAGCCTCGCGCGCGGCTTCGTCGTTGCTCGGGGGGTTGTCGTGCATCCACTGCCCGAGATCGGCCGCGGCGGAGGAGGCGACCCGGCCGCCGTGCTGGTGAACGTTGCGGAGTGCTGCGGCCACGGCGAGCTGGGCGGCGTGGCCGCGTTCGGCAGAATCGGCAGGATCGGCGGGGTCTGCGCGGTCGGCCAGATCATGGCTGCCGCTGCCGCTGGCGGTGCGGTCGGCGTCACGGCGCGGGTTGGTGTCGCGCTGTGCGAGTTGCTCTGTGAGGCGGCCGATGCCGTCGACAGACAGCTCGAGGTCGAAGAGCAGGCGGTGAAAGTCTTCGGCGGCTGCGCCGCTCAGCCCGGAGCCCGGCAGGGAGAGCAACCCGTCGGCGACCAGTGCGGCACCGTGCAGCTGCGCCAACCGGTGGTGGAGGCGCTTACGCTCGCGGGTGGCGCGCGCGGCCGACGCGGCCGACGCGGCGCGCGAGGCTTGGCCGGCTTGCGCTGCTTGCGCGGTGCGCGAGGCTTGCCCGGCGCGCGCTGCTTGCCCGGCTGGCGCTTCCGCCGCCCCGGCCTCGAGCACGGCGATCGACGACTCGACGACGCGAGAGCTCCAGCCGGCGACGGCTCGGCGCGTGCGGGTCAACGCCAGAAACGTGTTCGGCCGAAAGAACAGCGAACGCACGGCGATCGTGGCGGCGAGAGACGCGGCTCCGACCGCCGCCAGGCCTTCGAAAGAAGTCAGCGGCAACGGCAGCAGCAGGCCGCACAGATACGCAGCGAACAAGACGGCCGTGAAGTCGGCGGCCCAGACCCCGAATCGGTTCGCGTAGAACTGCAGAAACAGCAGCACCACCATGAGCGACAGCTCGAGAAGGCGGTAGTCGTGCAGCGCGAGACTTCCGAACAGCGCAATGACGAACGGCACGAAGACCACTGCAGAGCGCGCGGCGACCCGGCCGGCCCGGTCGTCGGTGATGATGAAGCAGGTCAAGAAGGCGGGCAGGGCGCCGAGCATGAGCCCGACCGACACCGGTAACCCGACAAGCAGCGCCACGCCGAATCCGACGGCGAGCCCCACCGGAACGCAGACGAGCATGCGCAGCCCCGTGTGCAGTTTCACGAGCCCGAGATCGCGCATCAGCACCGCATCCCACCACGAGCGGCGGTGTGCCGTGCCGGCGGATGCTCGCACTGCTGCCTGTGGTCGTGCAATGGTCGTCATGCGGGCCCCCGGCTCAGTCGGTCTCTTCAAAACGCGTGAAGTCGGCATTGGCCCAGCGGCGCAAGGGCAGATAGTTGCTCCCTGTTAAGTACATTCTAGGCGGAGGATGGCGCGCAGACGCCGATGGAGTATCACCGTGAGCGGATTACGGCAGGATGGGAGGCATGAGCCCGTCGCTGAACGTCGTTGTCGCGCCCGATTCGTTCAAGGGCAGCGCGACCGCCGCCGAGGTGGCCGCCGCGCTCGGCGCGGGCTGGAGCGAGGCTCGCCCCGACGACACGGTTCAGCTTCTGCCGATGGCCGACGGCGGCGAGGGAACGATCGACGCCTTCGCCGTGGCTGTGCCGGGGAGCATCCGCATCGCCGTCACCGTGACCGGCCCCGCCGGCGAGCCCGTCGACGCCGAGTGGCTGTGGCTGCCGCCGGCACCGGGCGACACGGGCACGGGCGGAACAGGGGTCGTCGAACTCGCCAATACCAGCGGCCTCACGCTGCTCGCTGAGCTACGGCCAAAGGATGCCCACACCCTGGGCTTCGGCCAGGCCATCGCCGCGGCGCTCGACCATGGCGTCGACAGGCTGCTGCTCGCCATCGGCGGCAGCTCCTCGACCGATGGCGGAGCGGGGGCGCTCACCGCGTTGGGTGCTCGCTTTCTCGACGCGGCGGGTGATGCGGTTGCGGTGGGTGCTCGCGGACTGGCGCAGCTGCACAGCGTCGAGCTGGGCTCGCTGCGCGCCCTGCCCGTCGACGGGGTTTCGGTGATCACCGACGTCACGAACCCGCTGCTCGGCGAGAACGGCGCCGCTGCCGTCTTCGGCCCGCAGAAGGGCGCCGACGCCGAGACGGTGGCCGAACTGGATGCCGCACTCGCCAGCTTCGCCCGAGTACTCGGCGCGACCCCGGCGTCGGTTGCGGCAGCGGATGCTCCCGCCGACCTGCACGAGTGGTCGGAGGGTGACCTCGGCTACATCGCCGACCCCGTGACGGGCGAGGCCGACACCTCGGCGGCGGAGCTGGTGGAGCGGGTGCTTGCGTCGACCGCCGCGAGCGACGCGGAAAATGTTGGGGCCGGCGCGGATGGCGCGGACGGCGCGCGAGACCAGGGTGTCGCGGCCGGCGCGGGCGACGTGGATGGCGCGCGGGACCAGGCCGTCGCGGCTGGCGCGGGCGACGCGGATGATGCGCGAGACCAGGCCGGCGCGGATGGCGCGGATGGCGCGCGAGACCAGGCCGGCGCGGACGGCGCGCGAGACCGGGGCGTCGCTGACGGCGTGCCCGACGTGCATGCCGCGGGGGCGGGTGCCGCCGGCGGAACCGGGTTCGGGCTGCTGCTGTGGGGAGCGAGCATCCACCCCGGTGCCGACGCCGTTGGCGCAGCGATCGGGCTGCCCGCGCAGGTGGAGCGTGCCGACGTGGTGATCACCGGCGAAGGACGGTTCGACAACCAGTCGGCCGCGGGGAAGGTTCCGAGCTACGTGCTCGCCCTCGCGCAGAAGTACGACACGTTCCCGTTGCTGGTGGCGGGCGCGATCGAAACCGACCCCGACGACTTTGCGGCGTTCGTGTCGCTCGCGGAGCTCGCCGGAAGCTCCGCCGAGGCCATCGCGAACCCGAAACCGTTCTTGCACGCGGCCGGTCGTTCGCTCGCCCGCGGCGACGCCAAGACCCCCGCCGCTTCCGCCTGACCCGCCGGTGCGAGCATCCGGTCGCACGGTGCGCCGCAGAGGCGGCGGCGCACATTCACCGCATCGCGGTCTCCTGCAGCACGATGCCGTTGCCGTCGGGGTCGTCGAAGGTCACGAAGGTTCCCCAGGGCTGCTGCTCGATGGGGCTTGTCGCCACGCCGAGGGCGGTCAGCCGCTCGACCTCGCCGACGAGATCGTCGGTCTCGAGCACGATTCCCTTTGTCGAGCCGGCCGGCATGCTCTCGAACCAGGTGACGAGCGTGATGGAGGTCGGGGCTCCGGGCGGAGAGACCTGTAGCCAGCGCATGTCAGGCCCCATCTGCACGTCGTTGACGAGATCGAACCCGAGCGTGCCTACGTAGAAGTCGCGCGCCCGATCTTGGTCGCTCACCGGAACCGAGAACAGCTGCACATGCGTGATCGTCATGCCGCAATCATGCGCGGGCGCAGGTAGCCCGTCAACACCCCCGGCGCTCGACTCGCGGATGCTCTGCCGCCCCCGCAGCGCGTTGCCGCTTCTTCGTGAGGTCGTCGCGCCACAACTGAGGCCGCCACAACCGCCTCACGTGAGTCATATCTGCCTCACGACACAAGGGCTGCGTGGACGACCCGGGTGTGGCGCACCGAACGTGGTCGGCGAAACGCGGCGACCGCGCTCGTCGCGTTTCGCGTTGGTAGCGGCCGATACCTAGACGCGAGCATCCAGTCGCACGTGCGCCGTCCCCACCGGCCCCTCCACCCGCCGCGAGCGGCGCGCGGAGCCTCGGGCCGGCGTGGGCCCAGAAGCGGCGGCGCACCAATAAATCAGCGCGGCAGCGAGCCGAGTTGTTGCGCGCGGCGGTATTGCGCCGTGATGGCCGGCACAGTTGCCACGGGCAGTTCGGCGACGAACGAGACGGGCCAGGTCGGGCGGGTGCCGGTGAGGGTCCAGGCGGCTTGACGTGCTGCGCCGTCGGCGACGTACTCACCCGGGGTCGGCACCGAAACCGCAACGTCGAACACCTGCGACGCGACCGCTTGTACCGCTGCGTTCTGGGCGGCGCCGCCGACGAGCAGGATTCGCCGGGCATCCACCCCCAGCGAACGAATGGCAGCGACGCCGTCGGCGAGTGCGCACAGCATGCCCTCGATGGCGGCCCGAGCGAGATTCTCGCGCGTGGTGCTGCCGAGGGTGAGGCCGGCGAGTGTGGCCGTGGCGTCGGGCAGGTTCGGAGTGCGCTCGCCCTCGAAGTAGGGCACGAGCACGAGCCCGCCCGAGCCGGGTTCGGCGTCGAGCGCGAGGGCGGCAAACTGGTCGTAGTCGACGCCGAGCAGCGTGCTGATGCTGGCGAGCACCCGGGCAGCGTTCAGCGTCGCCACGAGGGGCAGGAAGGCTCCGGCGGCGTCGGCGAAACCGGCGACGGTTCCGGTGACGTCGGCGACCGGATGCTCGGTGACCGCGAAGGCGGTGCCGGAGGTTCCGATGCTGATTACGACGTCGCCCGCGGTGGCGTTGAGGCCGAGTGCGGCCCCGGCGTTGTCGCCTGCGCCGGCCCCGACGAGGATGCCCGCGGGAATGATCGGCGCGGCGAACTCGGCGGCGGGGGTGGTGACGCCCGTGCCGAGCACCGCGTCGCCCGGGTGGTCGACCGTCACGCCCGCCACCTCGCCCGTCTGCACGACGCGCGGCAGGATGACCGGCGGCAGCAGTTCGGCCGCCGCCGCTTGACCCACCGACTCGAGTTCGGGCTCGCCGGTGGCGGGGTCGGCGCCGAAGCTGCCGAAGCCGGGTTGCACCGAGTCGTCACCGAGCGACCCGTCCACGGTGGCGCCGTAAGCAGTGGCGCCATCCGTCGAGTGATCGCTCGACGCCGTGCTGTCGCTCTCGCCCAGCGCCTCGTTCACGAGCCCGGCCACGGCGGCATCGACGATGCGCTCCTGCTCGGCCTCCAGCGCGGAGTCGGCGTGGGCCTCGACCGCCGCCTCGGCTGCTCCGAGCGCCTCGACGGCGGGGCGGCCGAAGGCTTGCTCGAACAGCGCGAAATCGTAAGCGTTCGCTGCCGGGCTCCAGTACGAGGTGCCACTCGCGTCAGAGCGGTCGGTGGTCAGGGCATCCAGTACCGGCCCGAGCGGCGACTCGTCGGCGGGGCCGTAGCCCAGCAGCCGCCAGGTGAGCCAGTCGTGCGGAAGCGCCACGGCCGCCACCCGCGCCGCATTCGCGGGCTCGGCGTCGCGCAGCCAGCGCAGTTTCGTGGCGGTGAACGAGGCCACGGGAAGCGATCCGGTGCGCGCCGCGAAGCCGTCGGGGCCGTCGGCGCCGACCTCGGCGATCAGTGCCGACGCGGCGGCGGCGCTGCGGGTGTCGTTCCAGAGCAGGGCGTCACGAATCACTCGGCCCTCGGCGTCGAGCACGACCATGCCGTGCTGCTGCCCACCGATGGCGACGGCCGACACGTCGCCGAACCCGCCCGCGTCGGCGATGGCGGTCTTCAGCGCGACCCACCATGCTTCGGGGTCGACCTCTGTGCCCTCCGGATGCCCGGCTTTTCCCTGGCGAACGAGCGCCCCCGTCGTGGCGTCGCGCACCACGACCTTGCAGCTCTGCGTACTCGAGTCGATTCCGGCGACGAACATCGGCGTTCCTTACTTCACACGTGGGTCAGATTCAGGTTTGGCGCTCGCCCACTGTGCGCAGAAGCACCTCAGAACGCGATCTTAGGTGCTTCTGCGCACATTCGGCGGGTTAGCGCGCGCCCGTCAGGTGCTCGAGTGCGAGCTGGTTGAGGCGCACGAAGCCGAAGCCTTTGCCGTTGAAGTAGACCGAGGGGTCGAAGTCTTCGTAGGCGCTGCGGTCGGCCAAGAGCTCGGTGTACGACTCGCCTTCGGCGAGCGTGGGTTCGGCGAGCTCTGCAACACGCGAGGCGGCGAGCGCCTCCTGCACCTCGGGGTCGGCGCGGAAGGCCGCGGCGCGCTCCTTCAGCAGCAGGTAGGTGCGCATGTTCGCTGCGACCGAATCCCAGACGCCCGTGAAGTCTTCCGTGCGCGACGGCTTGTAGTCGAAGTGGCGCGGTCCGTCGTAGACGGGTCCGCCGGTGGGCGAGCCGTTCTCGAGCAGGTCGACGAGCGCGAACGCGTTGTACAGGTCGCCGTGACCGAACACGAGGTCTTGGTCGTACTTGATTCCGCGCTGGCCGTTGAGGTCGATGTGGAACAGCTTGCCCTGGTACAGCGCCTGAGCGATGCCCGAGGCGAAGTTCAGCCCCGCCATCTGCTCGTGCCCGACCTCCGGGTTGACGCCCACGAGATCGGGGCGCTCGAGCGTCTGGATGAACGCCATGGCGTGCCCGACGGTCGGCAGCAGAATGTCGCCGCGGGGTTCGTTCGGCTTCGGCTCGATGGCGAAGCGAATGTCGTAGCCCTTGTCGGTGACGTAGTCGCCCAGCAGGTTCACGGCCTCGCGGTAACGCTCCAGCGCCGACCGGATGTCTTTGGCCGCGTCGTACTCAGCGCCCTCGCGCCCGCCCCACATGACGAACGTCTTCGCGCCCAGCTCGGCCGCGAGGTCGATGTTGCGCAGCACCTTGCGCAGCGCGAACCGGCGCACGGCCCGGTCGTTCGACGTGAAGCCGCCGTCTTTGAACACCGGAGCGCTGAACAGGTTCGTCGTGATCATCGGCACGATGACGCCGGTGTCGGCCAGTGCGCCCTTCAGGCGGTCGATCTGCTTCTGGCGCTCGGCGTCGGTCGAGCCGAACGCGAACAGGTCGTCGTCGTGAAACGTCAGGCCGTACGCGCCGGCCTCGCTGATCTTCTCGACGCCCTCAACGACGTCGAGCGGAGCGCGGGTCGGGCCGCCGAACGGGTCGGCGCCGTTGTAGCCGATCGTCCAGAGTCCGAAAGAGAATTTGTCATCGCGGGTGGGCGTGAGAGACATGCCGTAGTGCTCCAGTCAGCATCGTTGGTGATACAGGTCGTTGAGTGGGTAACAGCTAAAAAGTTACCACGCCCAACATATTCCGGATGCACGGCGAATGTCAAAGGGAAAGATGTCAGCCCTGGCAGCTGACGCGCGTGCGTCCGCTTTGGCCGAGTGCCGTTTTGCGGTATATGTTTCAAAGGTCAACAAAGGGATTTTGGGTAGCCGAAGCCCCGCCATCGTTTCGCCGAAAAGGATGCCTCTGCATGACGCTCGCCCGATCATCCAGCGCCGGCGCAGCTTCACCCGGCATCGCCGCAGAGGCCATGCCTCGCCCGAGTGCGCCCCGGCCGCTCGCCGCGGGCGTCGGCAACAGCAACGACCAGACCCGCCGCCACAACCTCTCGACCATCCTGACGATGCTGCACCACGGCGGCGCCCAGACCCGTGCCCAGCTGACCCGCCTCTCGGGCCTGAACCGCTCGACGATCGGCGCGCTCGTCACCGAATTGGGCGACCTCGGGCTCGCCTACGAAACCGAGCCGCACGATTCCGGGCTCGTCGGCCGCCCGAGCCCCATCGTGCACGCGAACGAGAAGGTCGTCGCGATCACGGTGAACCCCGACGTCGACGCGATCACGATCGGGGTCGTGGGGCTCGGCGCCGAGTTGCACAAGCGCATCCGGTTCGAGACGGCGAGCGTGCCGACCGTGCGCGAGGCTGTCAACGTGGTCACGGCGGTCGTCGCCGGCATGCAGTCCGAGCTCGAGGCGCAGTTCCGGGTGGTCGGCGTGGGCATCGCCATTCCGGGCCTGGTGAACTCGAACGACGGAACCGTGCTGCTCGCCCCGCACCTCGACTGGCACGACGAGTCGGTCGCTCGCCCGATGGCGGATGCCCTGGGGTACCCGGCCCGCGCCGCTAACGACGCCGGGCTGGCCACCGTGGCCGAGAGCCTGTTCGGCAGCGGCCGCGGAGTCAGCGATCTCGTCTACCTCAACGGCAGCGCCAGCGGTATCGGCGGCGGAGTGCTGGTGGGCGGCTCGATGCTGCGCGGAGCCCAGGGGTTCGCCGGCGAACTGGGTCATACGCTCGTGAACAGTACGGGCATCCGGTGTCACTGCGGAAAGATCGGCTGCCTGGAGACCGAGGTCAACCTCGGGCGCCTGCTCGCGGTGCTCGGCCGCGACAGCCTGGGGCTCGACGAGCTCGACGCCCTGCTGGTGCCCATTGCGCCGCCGAGCGACGCGGGCGCGGCGGATGACCGGGATTCCGCTCGCTCGAACCCGGCCGCGCTCGCTCCCGCGGTCGCGCCTGGGCTCCCGCCCGCGCCGGCCGATCGGCTGACACCGGATGTTCGTGCCGAGGTCGACCGGCAGCTCGACGTTCTGGCGCTCGCCATCGGCAACTTCATCAGCGTCTTCAACCCCGAATCGTTCGTTCTCGGCGGGTTTCTCGGCTCGCTCTACGGTGCGAACCCCGAGCGCCTGCGCGCGGCCGTGAAAAGCGTTAGTTTTGGAACGTTGGGGGATTCGGTTCGCATCGATCGCGCTCAGCTGCGCTCGCGCCTGCTGACCATCGGAGCCGCCGAACTCGCCTTCGCCGAGCTGCTCGCAGACCCGGCCGGCACCTCTTTCTAGTCCGATCCGTCAGAACCCCTCCCCGTTGCTCGCTCTTTTCGATGTGCTCCTTTCGAATCGATTCGACGTGGCACACAGACCCACCGAACAAGGAACCCCGTGACTCTCGCTGTGCACCCCGGTGACGCGCTGACCCGCCGCCAGCGCACCGTCTACATCGTCATTCTCGGCGCGCTCAGCGCCCTCGGGCCGTTCACCATCGACCTCTACCTACCGGCGTTCCCGGCGCTCGAGGCTGACCTGAACGTACCGGTCGCGATCATTCAGCTCACCCTCACCGGCACCACGATCGGCTTCGCTCTCGGGCAGTTGCTCGTCGGCCCGTGGAGCGACGCGGTGGGGCGCCGTCTGCCGCTCATTGCCTCGACCACGTTGCACATCGCCGCCTCGCTGGGAGCGGCGGTGGCGCCGAACGTCGAGGTACTCGGCCTGTTCCGGGTGCTGCAGGGAGTCGGCGCGGCAGCCGGCGGGGTGATCGCGATTGCCATGATCCGTGACCTGTTCGCCGGGCATCCGCTCGTCAAGATGCTCGCCCGCATGTCACTCATCACCACCGTCGCGCCCGTCATCGCGCCTGTGATCGGCTCGCAGCTGCTGCAGGTGATGCAGTGGCGCGGCATCTTCTGGGTGCTGGCCGTCTATGGCGTGGTGATTCTTCTCGCGGTGCTGTTCTTCATTGTCGAGACGCTGCCGAAGTCGCGGCGCAACGACCGCGGGCACACCACGATTCGCCAGCGCTATCGTTCGGTGCTCGGCGACCGGGTGTTCGTCGGGGTGGCGATCATGGGCGGCATGACGTTCGCGGGGCTGTTCTCGTACCTGTCGGCGTCGCCGTTTCTGTTTCAGGTGGTGTACTCGTTCAGCCCGCAACAGTACGGGCTGCTGTTCGCGGTGAACTCGGTCGGGCTGATCATCGGCATTCAGACCAGTGCACGGCTGATCAGGCGATTTCCACCCCAGTGGATTCTCGCGTTCTCTACCGTGCTGCTGCTGGTGGCGGCGCTCACGATCGTGGTTCTCGATGCGAACGGCGGCGGACTCTGGGGAGTGCTCGTGCCGCTGTGGTTCTTCTTGCTCGCGGCGGGGTTCGGCGCCCCGTGCATCCAGGTGCTCGCCCTCAACAACCACGGACACGAGGCGGCCACCGCCGCGTCGCTGCTCGGGGCCGTCAACTTCGGGCTCGCCGGCGCCATCTCGCCCATCGTGGGAGCCTTCGGCGTCGCCAACGCCATTCCGATGGGCGTGGTGATGGCCCTCACGGCAACGGTGTCGATCGTGTTGCTCTGGGCCGTGGTGCGCCCGCGCTCGGTGGCGGCCATCACGCACTGACGCTGCCCTGCCTCCGCGGCCCGGCCGCGGTCCGCCTCCGCTACCCCGCCTCGGCGGCCCTGCCGCTACCCCGCCCCCGCGGCCCTGCCTCCGCCACCCCCGTTTCGCGCGTCGATTTCGGCCGCTTCGACAGCGTTTTGGCGACCAAAAGCGACGCGCGAGAGGGGGGACGACGCCCGCGCAACCCCCAGGGGCCTGGGCCGCGCATCGCGTAGGGTCGGTGGATGACCGTACCTGGCCCGCTCACCGACCCCGTGCAGGCGCGGCGCGTGCGCCGGTTCTGGCCGCTCATCTCCGGCGTCATCGCGGTGCTGCTCGCCGCCGCCATCGGGCTCATCATCGCTCTGCGCGACAACGGGGCGCCGACCGAGATCGACACCGACTGGATGGACGAGATCATCGAGCACCGCTCGCCGATCTGGACCGTTCCCTCGCTCTTTATGAACTACCTCGGCGGAGGAATCGTCGGAGTGTTCGTCGTGCCGATCGCCGTGATTGTGGCGCTGCTGCTGTTCCGCCGGCGCTGGGCGGCTCTGTACTTTCTCATCGCCTCCGTTCTGAGCGCCGGGCTCGTGCAGCTGCTGAAGGCGACGTTCGGCCGAGCTCGGCCGTCGGAGATTCTCGTATCCGCCGATTTCGGTTCATTCCCGAGCGGGCATACAGCGAACGCGGCGACGATCGCGGTGTGTCTCGCGATCGTCTTTCCGCGTGTCTGGGTGTGGGCAGCCGGTGCCGCCTACGTCGTGCTGATGCTGCTCAGCAGAACGTATCTCGGTGCGCACTGGCTGACCGACACGCTCGCCGGAATGCTCATCGGCGCGGGAGTGGCCGTCATCGTGTGGGCCCCGTTCGCCGTGAAGCTGTGGGAGGAGCGCGCCAAACCGCACCGGTTCGTGTGGGCGAAGCCCCGGGCATCCACGTCGGGCGGCGGCGCGGCGTGAGCGGGTGCCGTGGCGAGCGGCCCGCATCCGGTACCCTCGGGCCATGAAGATTCTTTTGGTTGGTGCCGGTGGCGTGGGCGACTCGATCGCGAAGATCGCAGCACGACGCACGTTCTACGAGCAGATCGTCGTGACCGACTACGACCTGGCGCGCGCCGAGCGCACGATCGCGTGGATCGCGGCGCGGCACACGCCCGAGATCGCAGCGAAGTTCGTGGCCGACCGCATCGATGCATCCGATGCCGCGAGCGTCGAAGAAGTCGCGCGCCGTCACGGCGCCACGCACGTGATGAACGCCGTCGAGCCCAAGTTCGTGCTCACGATCTTCGCCGGAGCCCTCGCCGCCGGAGCCAACTACCTCGACATGGCCATGAGCCTGTCGGAGCGGCACCCCACGGAGCCCTACAGCGAAACGGGCATCAAACTCGGCGATGACCAGTTCGCGCAAGGCCCGGATTGGGAGCAGGCGGGCACGCTCGCTCTCGTCGGCATGGGCGTCGAGCCCGGCCTCAGCGACGTCTTTGCGCGTTACGCTGCCGACCACCTGTTCAGCGAGATCGACGAGCTGGGCACCCGCGACGGAGCGAACCTCGTGGTGCGTGACGACGACGGCAACGAGATCTTCGCGCCCTCGTTCTCCATCTGGACCACCATCGAAGAGTGCCTGAACCCTCCTGTCATCTGGGAGAAAGACCGCGGCTGGTTCACCACTGCACCCTTCAGCGAGCCCGAGGTCTTCGACTTTCCCGACGGCATCGGCGCCGTGGACTGTGTGAACGTCGAGCACGAAGAAGTGTTGCTCATGCCCCGCTGGGTCGATGCCAAGCGGGTGACGTTCAAGTACGGGCTCGGCAACGAGTTCATCGGCATCCTCAAGACGCTGAACCAGCTCGGCCTCGACAAGACCGCGCCCGTGCGCGTGCGCTCGGCGAACGGCCCCGTCGAGGTCGCACCCCGCGATGTTGTTGCGGCCGGTCTACCCGATCCGGCAACTCTCGGGCCGCGGATGACCGGCAAAACCTGCGCGGGCCTCTGGGTCACGGGTACCGGCGTCGACGGTTACCCGCGCGAGGTGTACCTGTACCACGTGGCCGACAACGAGTGGACCATGGCGGAGTACGAGTCGCAGTGCGTGGTGTGGCAGACGGCGCTGAACCCCGTGATCGCGCTCGAGCTCCTCGCTCTCGGCGTGTGGGGCGGCAGCGGAGTGCTCGGCCCGGAGGCGTTCGACGCCCTGCCCTTTCTCGAGCTCATGGCGCTGCCGGTGGACGAGGGCGGCTACGGCCAGTCGTGGGGCCTCGAAGACCGCGCGGTCTAGCGCGCGACGAGTGAGGTCGTCGCAGTGCAGGTGAGGCAGTCGTAGTGCGAGTGAGGCAGTCGCGGTGCAGGTGAGGCAGTCGCAGTGCAGGTGAGGCAGTCGTAGCGGCCTCACTTCGAGCGTGTCCGCCTCAGTGCTAGCCGTTCGCCGACGAGAGCAGCGCGATCAGCAGCAGCGACAGCGCGGAGATGCCGCCGACGAGACAGGCGATGCGCACCCAGGGCCAGCGTTCGAACCAGAACACGAGATCGGGAAAGTCGGCGCGAAACTGCTGACGAGTGAGCGGTTCGGCGATGATTCGCAGCGGCACTCCATACGCGGTGGCGACCGCCTGAACGCTCTGCTCGCTCCAGAACTGCCCGCGCATGCGCAGCAGCAGCTCGCCGGTGGCGTCGAGCACAAAGAGCTGCGGAGTCGTCTCGAGGGTCTGACCGCGGTACACCGGAACGATCACAGCGCTTGCGATGCGTTTGGCGGCGAAACGCCGATTGTGCACGAAGAAGCCGTTCTCGGTGATTCCGTCGGGTTCGATCTCGATGCGCACCCGCGAGAACAGGGAGATCGCGACCAGGTACAGCACGCCGACCACCGCCATGGCGATCAGCACTCTCGGCCAGGTGCCGCGCGGAATCGCGAACCAGAGCATCGCGGCGAAGACCGGAAGAGTGAGCACCGCCACTACGGCGCGCGACTGCACGAGCAACGAGCGAATCGGGCGCACCACGCGGTACTGCGCCGACACCGCCGGTGTTCTTGTCACGGTAGTTTCCATCTTCACCCCCTTTTTGTGCACTGGCGCCACGCACCGGTTCCCCCCGGCGCGGGGTCTGCTGACCAGTGTCGCTTATGCGACCCGCCGTGTATAGGCCGCATTTAGGGGGACACGGAGGCGGTTTTCAGTCGTCGGCCGACGCCTCGCCCGTCGCGTTTTGCGGTGATGCTGCCGCTGGTGCTGCCGGGGCTGCTGCCGGTCTTGCCGGCGTGTCGGCCGCGGAATCGCCGCGGGGCAGCATCAGCTGCTCCAGCCGTGCGATCTGTACGGCAAGGTCGTCGACCTGCTTCTTGCTCGCCGTGAGTCGAGCGTCATCGTGAGCCCGGGAACGCTCGCCGAGGAACGACGCCAAGGTGCCGGTGATGGTACCGATCAGAGCGACTCCGGTGAGCATCAGCGCCGCCGCGATGAGGCGACCTTGCGTAGTGATGGGCACATAGTCTCCGTAGCCGACCGTCGTGACCGTGACGATAGCCCACCAGAGGGCGTCACCCAGAGTCAGGATGTTCGCTCCGCGAGCGTTCTGCTCGGCATCCAGCACCCCGAGCGCGCCGACGTAGATCACCAGCACCAGCGTGGAGATGACATACAGGCCGATGCGGCTGCGCAGCCGGTTGCCCTCGGTTTTGCTCGGCAGCAGATCGGTGAGTTTGACCAGCCTTAGCAGCCGCAGGGGTTCGAGCGCGGGCAGCAGCGTGATGGGAATCTGATACCAGTTCTTGCGCACCCACTGGGCTCTGGTCGGCCCTGCGAGCACGACGTTGATGATGTAGTTGATGAGAAAGGCCGCCCAGACGACGATCATCACCGCGTACAGAAAGGTCTGGGTGAAGCCCGGCTGATTCAAGATGACTTTGAACGAGTAGGCGACGAGAAAGAGCACAGCGGCGCCCGTCAGCGGCCAGTTCGTCAGGGCCTGCCAGCGTTGTTGCGTCATGCGCGGATTCGCTCCGCGCTCTGTACTCATGCATTGAGTATTGTGGGTGCATGGCCGAATCGAAAAATTCTGACGAGATCTGGATCGGCGACGTTCACGTTGCGAACATTCGCGAAGAGAACGGTCACGGCGAACGGCCGTTCATCGTCGAGAGCCCGAACGGCAAGCTCCTCAAGCAGCTCGCCGACCGGCACGCGGCCGAAGTGTGGATCGCGATGCACTCCGACGACATCACCGAGCGCGAGCTGGGCTGAGCCGTGCTTATCGGTGCGCCGCCGCTTCTGCGGCGCACAGTGCGACTGGATGCTCGGTCTTAGGTAGTGGCCGCTCTCCCCACCTCCCCCTCCAACCGCCGTAACCGGCGGTCGGAGCCTCCGGGAGGCGTGGGCCCAAACGCGAAACGCGACGAACGCGGTCGCCGCGTTTCGCCGATTTCGTTTGCCGCCGTCACCTCGCGACCCGCCTCTTTGGCGAAAGCGAGACTTGCGGACGAGAGCGAGGGGTGCATCGGTCGCTCTCGTCCGGGGGAGTCGCTCTCGCGAGCGCACTGGAGGCGCCCGGGGCGAACGGGCGGGGCGTGAACGGGCGGAGCGTGGAGTGAACGGGCGGGGGCGTAGGTGGGCGACGGTGAAGTGAATCCGCTCGGGGTCGTGCTGCGCACCCGCGGAACGGTGTACCTGCTCGTTTCGTCGCTGGTGGGGCGGCTGCCGACGGCCATGTCGTCGCTGGCGATCGTTCAGCTCGTGCGCCTTCAAGGCGGCGGGTACACGCTCGCCGGAGTCATGACCGCTGCGTACATCGTGGCCAGCGCAGTCGGGCAGCCGTTACTCAGCCGGCGCATCGACCGCGCCGGTCAGACCCGTGTGCTGCTCGCTTCGGCCATTGTGAGTGCAGCGGCGTTCGTCGGCCTTGCCGTCACTGCCGCCGCACTCCCCGTGGCTGCGGTGCTCTGCGCGCTCCTCGCCGGTCTCTTCACGCCTCCGCTCGAGCCGTCGCTGCGCACGCTCTGGCCCCGGATGCTCGGCGAGGGCCGCACGCTGAAAGCGGCCTTCAGTCTCGATGCGGGTGCGCAAGAGGTGATGTTCATCGTTGGTCCGCTGCTCACCGTGCTGGGCATCGCCGCGTTCGGATCCACCGGAAACGTGGTGTTCGCGGGCCTGCTCGGGCTGGCCGGTGCCGTGGCGTTCGCCGTGCATCCGGTGTCGCGATCGGCTGGGGCACCGACTCATCAGCACGAGACGGGTTCAGAGCGAGCACGTGGGGCGGGGCATCCTTCTCCTCTGCGGAACGCCGCCTTTTTGCCGATCGTGCTGTTCACCTTCGGAGTCGGGGTTCCCGTGGGAGCCCTGACCATCGTCGTCACGGTTTTCGAAGACTCCTCGTTCGCCGGGTTCTCGGGCTGGGCGCTCGCGGCGAATGCCTTCGGGGCGCTGATCGGTGCCGCTGTGATTGCGGTGCGCCCGCTGAAGATCGCCGCTCGTCGAGCGATGCCGGTGTGCGGTCTGCTGCTTGCCCTGCTCTACATTCCGCTCGCGTTCGACCATATGCCGCCAGCGGCATATCTCGTCGCCGCCCTGGTCGCCGGCCTCCTGCTGCCACCGACGCTCACCCAGATCTTCGAGACGGTGGAGCAGCTGAGCGCGCGCGCGGGGCTCACCGAAGCGAACGCCTGGGTGGTCAGTGCCATGACGCTCGGAATCGCGTTCGGCACTCTGGGGGCGGGCGCGGTGGCGAGCCTGCACGGTGAGTTCACGATTCCCCTCGTGGTCGGCGGGTCGGTTTTCATCACGGCAGTGTTCTCGGTCGCAGTGCTGCCACGCAGCCGCGCGGCTGTCGCGTCGTAGCGGCAGCGCGGCTCTCGCGCGGTAACGGTCTGCGTCACAGCGGTCAGTCGACGACGATCGACGTCTCGGCGAGCACGCTCTTGTACACCTTCGTCAAGTCGGTAGCCGGCTGGCAGGTCAGGTCGAAGTACATGCCCTGCTCGAGCTGGGTGAAGGCGCGGGCGGAGGTGATCCAGTTGGTTCCGTCGTTGTCGGTGCCGGTCAGGGTGCGCGTTGCGACCTGGTCGCTCGAGCCGATGTACTGGTACGCGATGCTGTCGGAGTCGGCGTATTGCGCTTCATCGGCTGCCGTCGCGTTATCGACGTAGGTGAGAAAGTTGTCGGTGGTCTTCAGGTCGTCGCCGTCGGCGATGTCCACGCTGTCGCCGAGGGCGCCCTGGTAGAACTTCAGCGTGCACTGGCCGTCGTTGGAGGTGTACGACCAGTTTCCGCCGCCGGTGTCGGGCGTCTTCACGGTCCACGCGGGGTCGAGCGAGAACGTCTCGGCGAAGGTGGCGGTGTCGGTCGGAAAAATCTCCTGACCGGCGCCGAACGACAGGTCACCGGTCGGCGCCGTCGGCACGTCGAAGTCGGTGTCGCTCGGCTGCGGAATCGCTGTCATGGAGTTCAGATAGTCATTCAGGGCCTTCTCGTTGGCGGCAGTGGTGGCGCCGGCGGCGATGATGAGCACGATGACGAGAATCGTGACGATGATGCCGACGACGATGCTCACGTAGCCCAGAATCAGACCGCCGAGGGCCATGCCGCGGCCCTTGCCGCCGGTCTTCTTGATCTGGCTCAGCGCGATGTGGCCGGTGATGATGGCGCCGATGGCCAGGAAGAATCCCGTGAAGTACGAAACGATGCCGAGGATGAGCGAGACGATCGCCAGCACGTTGGTGCGGCCCTCGGGGGCCGCGGGCGGCGGGGCGCCGTAGGGGTTCTGCGGGGCAGGGGGTTGTGGGGGGCCGTAGGGGTTCTGCGGGGTGGGGGGTTGTGGGGGGCCGTAGGGGTTCGCCGGTGTCGGTGGTTGTGGGGCGCCGTAGTTCGGGGTGTACGCGGGGGCGTAGCCTGGCGGCGGGGCGGCTGCCGGCGGGGCCGCTGCCGGCGGGGAGACTGGCGGTGGGGAGGGTGCTGGCGGGGCCGCTGCTGGCGGGGAGACTGGCGGTGGGGCGGCCGGCGGCGGCGGTGTGACCGGCGGCTCGTCGGGCTCGGGCGGCAGGGTGGAATCGCTCATGGCAGGCTCCTTCGGCTTCGGGCGAAGTTGTGCCAGTGTAGTGAGGGTTCTCACAGAGAATCCAGCTCTTGCGCTCGCATGCGGTGTTGTGCTGCGAGCGGGTGTCAGTTTCTCGTCACGCAGGCGGCGATGTGACGGCGCTGGGCGGCAGCCCTTCGAGCGCGTTCACCGCGGAGCTCGGCTTGCTACCCGAATTCAGTCGGGAAGAGCCGGCTGCTCTTCATAGTGCTCTTCGTGCCGCGGAATCGTCAGAGCGATCACGGCGGAACCGAGCGAGACGGCGGCCGCGATCGCGAAAACGAGCCGGAATCCGCCGACGGTCGGCACCGAGATCGAGCCGACCTGCACCGCAACGGTTGCGAGAATCGACCCGATGACGGCCGCCGCGATGGTTGTGCCGAGTGAACGCATCAACGCGTTCAAGCCGTTTGCGGCCGCGCTCTCGGTGGCCGGCACCGACTGCATGATCAGAGTGGGCATCGCAGCGTATCCCAGGCCCGCACCAAACCCGGCGATGATGGCCACCAGCAGAATCTGCCAGACCGCCGTCATGAGAAAGAGCGCCAAGATGTAGCTCACGGCGAGAAGACACGCGCCGACCGCGAGCAGAATCCGTGCACCGAAGGTCGAAATGAGTCTGGCCGAAACGGGCGACATGGCCATCATGGCCAAGCCGCTCGGCATCATCACCAGACTTGCGGCCAGGATGCCGAGGCCCAAACCCACCCCTGACGCCACCGGCAGCTCGAGAAGCTGCGGAAAGGCGATGCTGTTACCGAAGAGCGCGAATCCCATCGCAATCGACGCGAGGTTGGTGCGCAAGACGGCGGGACGTGCAGCGACCCGCAGGTCTACAAGCGGACTCGCCTGCCGCAGTTCGTAGAGCGCCCAGACAACGAGCACGGCAAGACCGCCGGCGGCGCATCCGATCGTTTCCACCGAGGCCCAGCCCCAGGAACTGCCTTTGGAAACGGCGAGCAGTATCGCGCTCAGGCCGATAGCCAGGCCGATAGCGCCGACGAGATCGAACGTGCCCGGTGACCGAAGCACACTGGGCGGCACCACGATGACGACGAGCACCAAGACGACGAGGGCGAGAACGACCGACAACCAGAAGATCGCGTGCCAATCGAAATTCTGAATTATGAGCGCGCTGATTGGTAAGCCGAGGGCGCCACCCACTCCGAGCGTCGCGCTGACCAGAGCGATCGCGCCCCCGAGCTTGTCGCGGTGCAGCACATCGCGAAGAATGGCGATTCCGAGCGGAATCACGCCCGTGACCGCGCCTTGCAGTGCCCGGCCCACGATCATCGGTACGAGACTGGTCGAGAATGCGCAGATCACCGAGCCGATGACAAGCACACCGAGAAGCACGATGACGACGCGGCGTTTGCCGTAAAGGTCGCCGAGGCGCCCTGCGATGGGCGTGATGATGGCCGCAGACAGCAGTGTCGCGGTGATCACCCACGTCGTGTCGTCTTTGCTCGCCCCTAAGAGCTGTGGCAGCTGCGGCTGAATCGGAATGACCAGCGTGCTCATGAACGAGGCGCTCAGCCCCGCCAGCGCCAGCACGGCCGTGATCAGTCGCGGGCGGAGCGGCCGGGAGAGAAGATCCCTCTGCCGGTCGGAAATGACATCTGTCGTAGAGTTCACCACGATGGTGACGTTACGGCCAGGGGGGCCACACGTCCACGACCCGTTCGGGAGATGATTGCTGCGATTACGGTCATGCTCGCGCTTTTTTCCCGACGAAGGTTTGACAACTGGGCAGGTGGCGGAGGATGGGGGATTCGAACCCCCGAGAGCTTTCACTCAACACGCTTTCCAAGCGTGCGCCATAGGCCACTAGGCGAATCCTCCTGGCGGGCAGCTTCTGTCGGAGCAGAAACGGCCAAAGAGCATCCTACGGCATCCTCGATCGCGGCAACGCTCCGGGCCTAGTAGCGAACGGCCGCCAGAGCCTCGGGGATGGGGGTCGAGCCCTCGATCGCCTCGAACTGGGCGCGGATGGCGATGCCGTCGAGGAGGGATGCGACGACGAGCGAAGCGACATCCTCGCGCGTTATCGTGCCGCGGCCGGTCGATTCGGCGAGCTCGACTTCACCGGTTCCGGGCTCGTTGGTGAGGCCGCCCGGCCGGATGATGGTCCACTCGAGATCGCGCTCACGCACGCCCGCATCGGCCTCGGCTTTCGCGCGCAGATAGATTTGAAAGACGTCGTCGGAGTCGGGATCGAAACCGTCCGCGCCCATCGCAGAGATGAGCACGTAGCGGCGGATGCCCGCAAGATCCGCCGCGTCAGCAAGAAGTAATGCGCCATCACGGTCGACGGTCAACTTACGCTCTGCCGAAGATCCTGGCCCCGCGCCGGCGGCGAAAACCACTGCGTCGACACCCGTCAGGTCGGTGGCGAGGGTACGGGCATCCACCTTTTCAAGGTCGATGATGACGGGGATTCCGCCGGCGGCCAGCACGTCACTGGCATGTTCTGGATTGCGGATGATCGCAATCGCCTCGTGACTCGCCGCTGAGAGCTGGCGTTCGATGTGCAGGGCGATGGCTCCGTGGCCTCCGGCGATGGCGATTCTCATGCCTCAATACAACGCCTGTTGGCCGCGGATGCCAACTCGCCGGAGGGACGCCGAGTGTGGGTAGGGCGTAACGCCCGCCGGAGGGGCGCCGGCGGTGTGCGGAACGCAGAACCGGGCATCGGCCGGAGGGGCGCCGGATGCGTGCGGGGAGCGTCGCCCGCCGGAGGGGCGCCGGCGCGCCAAATAATAATGACCCCCCGCGCACCCGCCAGAGCCCGGTTACCCTTGCTGCATTTCTGCCCTGGGGGAGTTGGCCTGGATGGCGCCACGCGGGGAGCCACCAACAAGTTTAGCGGCAGATTCGGCTACTCGCGACGCAGGATGCCCGGCCTCAGGCCGAGCGTCGAAGTTATGCACAGGCGGCAAGGTCACCGAGAAGTGAACAGATTGCCGTTCGCAGTGCGTTCGCGGCTGGGACTCCATAGTCTGGAACAGGCGAACGACCGCTTCGCCGACAGCCGAAGGAGTCGCGTGGCCCGCAGCATCTACATCACCTCAGCCGAAGGGCATTCGGGCAAGTCGACGATTGCGCTGGGTGTGCTCGACGTGCTCGGCCGCAGTGTCGGGCGGGTCGGTGTGTTCCGGCCGATCGCTCGGTCGGTCTCCGAACCCGATTACGTGCTCGAGATGCTGCTGGCGCACGACAGCATCGATCTCGGCTACGAGCAGGTCATCGGGGTGTCGTACGACGACGTGCACGAAGACCCCGATGAGGCGCTTTCGCGCATCGTCGAGCGCTATAAAGAGGTCGAACGGCTCTGCGATTCTGTCGTCATTCTCGGCTCCGACTACACCGACGTCGGCAGCCCCACTGAGCTCACCTTCAACGCCCGCATCGCGGCGAACCTCGGTGCGCCCGTGCTGTTGGTGCTCGGCGGGCGGGCGAGCCAGGGTTCGACCGAGATGCTGGGGCACTCCGAACCGCGCACGCCTGACGACATGCGGCACATCACCGAGCTGGCGCTCGTGGAGTTGAAGGCCGCCCACGCGACCCTGCTCGGCATCGTCGCGAATCGCTCGGACCCCGAGAACCTCGAGAAGATCAGAGACGCTGTCGGCCGCGCGGCCAGTGAGGCCTTCGCCGGCCTTCGTGTCGCCGCCGCGGTGTCGGCCGCGCCCGGCCGCCGGGCACCGCGGGTTCCGGTCTGGTCGATTCCCGAAGACCGGCTCCTGGTAGCGCCGAGCATGGCGAATCTGGTCGAGTCGACGCACGGCACCATGATCAAGGGCGACCCGCGCCTCCTGGCGCGTGAGGCACTCGGGGTTCTCATTGCGGGAATGTCGACCGTCAATGTGCTTCCGCGCCTCACCGACGGTGCCGTGGTCGTCATTCCCGGCGATCGTACTGAGGTGATGCTCGCCGTACTCATGGCGAACGCGTCGGCGAACTTTCCGAGCATCTCGGGCATCATCCTGAACGGCGGTTTTGAGCTGCCCGAGCCCATCGAGCGGCTCATCGACGGGCTGAACACGACCCTCCCCATCATCACGACGCCCCTGGGCACGTACGACACTGCGGTGCGCATCACCGGCACCCGCGGCCGCCTCGCCGCCGACTCACAGCGCAAGTACGACAGCGCCCTCGCTCTCTTCGAGCAATACGTCGACGGGGCCAGGCTGCTCGAACTGCTCGACGTGAGTTCTTCGGCCGTCGTGACCCCGCTGATGTTCGAGTACGGGCTCATCGACCGGGCTCGCTCGGTGAAGAAGCACATCGTGCTGCCCGAGGGAACGGATGATCGGGTGCTCCGCGCGGCGGCCACCGTGCTGACTCGGGGCATAGCGCGGCTCACCATTCTGGGCGAAGAAGACGATGTGCGTTCCCGAGCCCGAAGCCTCGGGGTAGACCTCGACGCGGCCGCCGTCGTCAGTCCGTTCGACCCCGAGCTGCGAGAGCGGTTCGCGGCGGAGTACTCGAGCATCCGCGCCCACCGCGGAATCACCCTCGACATGGCGCGCGATACCGTCACCGACGTGTCGTACTTCGGCACGATGATGGTGCAGCTGGGTCTGGCCGACGGCATGGTGTCGGGTGCGGCGCATACCACCGCGCACACCATTCGCCCGGCGTTCGAGATCATCAAGACGCGCCCCGAGGTGTCGGTGGTGTCGAGCGTCTTCTTGATGGCGCTCGCCGACCGAGTGCTGGTGTACGGCGACTGCGCCGTGATTCCCGATCCGACAGCCGAGCAATTGGCCGATATCGCTGTCTCGTCGTCAGAGACCGCGGTGCAGTTCGGAATCGAGCCTCGGGTGGCGATGCTGTCGTACTCCACGGGGGCATCCGGTGCCGGTGCCGACGTCGAGAAGGTTCGTGAAGCCACCGCGCTGGTACGGCAGCGCCGGCCGGAGTTGCTCGTCGAGGGTCCGATTCAGTACGACGCCGCGGCCGACGCGGCGGTCGCTGCGGCCAAGATGCCCGACTCGAACGTAGCCGGCCGCGCAACGGTGTTCATCTTTCCCGACCTCAATACGGGCAACAACACGTACAAGGCGGTTCAGCGTAGCGCCGGCGCGATCGCCGTCGGCCCGGTGCTGCAGGGGCTCAACAAGCCGATCAACGACCTCTCGCGAGGCGCGCTGGTCGCCGACATCGTGAACACCATCGCCATCACCGCGATACAAGCGGCGACCGGCGACGCCGCCGCTTCGGCGCTGCTCGACGGGGCGGGTGCTGTCGATGAGGCTGTCGCGGCCGACGGGGCCCTCGCATCTGAGCAGGGCAGCGCTCTCGCCTCTGAGCAGGGCGGGGCTCCCGCCTCCGAACAGGAGGTCTCCGCGTGAGCACGGTTCTCGTGGTGAACAGCGGGTCATCGTCGCTGAAGTATCAGCTCATCGAGATGTCGACGGAATCGGTATTGGCGAGTGGCCTGATCGAACGGATCGGGCAGCCGGGCGAGGTTCGCGACCACGCCGCTGCGTTCCAGTCGATGATCGACACCTTCGAAGAGAAGGGTCCGTCGCTGACCGAGAACCCGCCGGTCGCCATCGGGCACCGCGTCGTGCACGGCGGCAAGCGGTTCTTCGGCCCGACGGTCGTCACCGATCTGGTCAAGATCAACATCGAAGACCTTTCCGACCTGGCACCGCTGCATAACCCCGCGAATCTGCAGGGCATCAACGCCGCCCAGAAGGTCTTTCCCGACATTCCGCAGGTTGCAGTGTTCGATACTGCCTTTCACGCGACGCTTTCGCCCGCGGCCTACACCTACGCCATCGACGCCGAGCTCGCCGACAAGTACCGCATTCGCCGGTACGGGTTTCACGGAACCTCGCACAAGTTCGTCTCCGAGGCGACAGCCGAATTTCTTGGCCGGTCGCTCGACTCGCTGAAGACCATCGTGCTGCACCTCGGCAACGGCGCGTCGGCGTGCGCGGTCGACGGGGGAGTGTCGATAGACACGTCGATGGGGCTCACGCCGGTGGAGGGTCTCGTCATGGGCACACGATCGGGTGACATCGACCCCGCCGTGCTCATCCACTTGCACCGCAAGGGCAAGCTCGACTTCGACGACCTCGACGAGTTGCTCAACCGCAAGAGCGGTCTGCTCGGGCTCAGCGGCCGCGGGGACATGCGCGACGTCGTCGGCGCTGCGGGCGACGGTGACGAGGCGGCGCAGCTTGCGCTTGACGTGTACCTGCACCGCCTCAAGCACTACGTCGGTGCGTATTCAGCCGAGCTCGGCGGGGTCGACGCCATCGTGTTCACGGCGGGCGTCGGGGAGAACAGCGCGCCCGTGCGCGCCGGCGCACTCGCCGGGCTCGAACGCCTCGGCATCAGCGTCGACCCTGCCCTCAACGAAGCGGATGATCGGGGTCGCCGCCGCATCTCACCCGAAGGTTCGCCGGTCGAGGTGCTCGTCATTCCCACGAACGAAGAGCTCGAGATCGCGCGGCAGTGCCTGACCGTGGTGTGAGGTCGCGCTGTCGGCTGGTGTGGGGTGGCGCTTTGCAGGGGTGGGGGGTTGCGCTTTCGGGTGGTGCGAGGGTGCGGCTCTCGGGTGGTGTGAGGGTGCGCTCTGCCGGGGTGTGAGGGTGCGGCTCTTGGGTGGTGTGAGGGTGCGCTCTGCCGGGGTGTGAGGGTGCGGCTCTTGGGTGGTGTGAGGGTGCGTTTTGCCGGGGTGTGAGGGTGCGGCTCTTGGGTGGTGTGAGGGTGCGTTTTGCCGGGGTTGTGAGGGTGCGGCTCTTGGGTGGTGTGAGGGTGCGGCTCTCGGATGGTGTGAGGGTGCGCTCTGCCGGGGTGTGAGGGCGGTGTGAGGTTGCGCTCTGCGGTGGCCTGAGGCGGCGCTTCGCGGGCGGGGCTGTGCCTATTCCGCGGCTACGTGCGGTTCTGCGGTTCTGCGGTTCTGCGGTTCGCGGTGGCCCGACGTGGCGGCTTTGCGCTCGTGCTTACTCCGCGCCACTCCGCCCGTTCGCGAGAGCGACTGTTTCGGTCGAGATGAGCCTGTGCGGTGGTCGCTCTCGTCCGCATTTGTCGCTGTCACCGTGGCTCGCGGGCCGTGGCTCGCTGCTGACGTGGGTGAACCACCACTGCGGCCAGGAATCAGTCGGGGATGAGGCGCTTGCCGAAGCTGACGGTGTGATCGTCCACGTAGCCGAGGGCGCGGTAGAAAGCCTCGGCCGCCGAATTGCCGGAGCGTACCTGGAGGTTGAGCTTCGGGCATCCGCGAGCCGTCAGCAGGGCCTCGGCCTCGGTCATCAGTTGCCGCGCATAGCCGCGCCGCTGCCAAGCGGGACTCACGGCGAGGTAGTTGATCCAGCCGCGGTGTCCGTCGAAGCCGACCATCGCGGTGCCGACGATCGTGTCGCTGCCGCCGACCGTGCCGATGCCGCTGCCCGTGCTGCCGCTGCCCGTACCGCTCCCGCCGAGCCTGCCGTTGCTGCCGCTGATCCCCGCGCGGCTAGCGCTGCTGCCACTGCCACTGCTGCTGCCGCCGTCGCTCGTACGGCTGCCGTCGCCACCTGCAGCCAGGTCACCCTCGATGCCGACGAGAAACAGCTCCGGTTGCACGGTGAGCTTGCGCTCGATGTCTTTCAGCGGGTCGTTCCACGGCCGAGTCAGTCCGCACTCGTGCCAGAGGGCGATGACGGCATCCGTGTCGGTAAGGATGAACGGCCGAATCTGCATCACTCCAGCCTATGTGGGGCCGGTGGCAGGCGGCCGTGTCCGCGCTGAGCCCGCTCGCCAGTCTGCCCGCGCGGTAGTTTGGCGCATCTGCGGTAGTTCGAACGGGCGCGCGTGCGCCAAACTACCGCGCCGCCGGAAACCGCGCCGCCGGAACCGCGCCGCCGGAACCGCGCCGCCGGAACCGCGCCGCCGACACCGCGCGCCGAGGCGGCCCGCCGACCCCACGGTGGCCCGCGTCAGTCGGCCAGCAGCTGCGCCGTTCGGTAGGGCATGAGCTGGCGCAGCACGATCGACGTCGAGGTGCGGCGGATTCCGGGGCAGCGCAGCACCCGCTGCCCGACCTCATACAAATCGTCGGCATCACGGGCGACGACCTGGCAGATGATGTCGTCAGCGCCCGCGATCGCCGAGCATTCGACGACCTCATGGATGCCCGCCAGCGCCCGGATCGTCTGGTCGAACTTCGCCTGATCCACCTCGGCGGTCACGAAGGCGCGCAGGGTGAACCCGGCCGCCGCCGGCTCGATGCGCACGCTGTGAGCGCGCAACACGTTCTCGGCCGCGAGGCGTTCGAGCCGGGTGTGCACCGTTCCGCGGGCGAGCCCGAGGCGCTGAGCGAGCAGCAGCACCGGCGCGCGCGGGTCGTCGTCGAGGGCTGCAAGAATGCGCCGATCGGTGGAGTCGAGGGTGATCATACTGTTCGCAATCTGTCGGGCGGATGCACTCAGACTAGTCATGATGATCAATAGAAAGCGCGTCTCTTGTGCAATCGGCCGCCTGACGTTTGCATTGTGCCTATGACGCACCCGACGAGCATCCACGCCCCGCAGGCCCAGCAACCCGCTGCGATCGGCGCGCTGCAGGCCCCACCGGCCGCGGCCGCGCCGGCCAGCGACCCCGCACCCGCCAAAACGACCGCCCCCGCGCCCGCCAACACAACGGCGCCCATGTCCGCGCCCGAGAACACCCCCAGCACCCCCAGCGCCACCCTCCCCGCCCGCATCACCGTCGGCGCCTACCTCGCCACCCGCCTCGCGCAGCTCGGCGCCCCGCACCTCTTCGGCCTGCCCGGCGACTTCAACCTGAGCCTGCTCGACGAGATGCTCGCCGTCCACGGCGTCGAGTGGATCGGCACCACCAACGAACTCAACGCCGCCTATGCGGCAGACGGCTACGCGCGCATCCGCCGCGGAATCGGCGCCCTCGTCACCACCTTCGGCGTCGGCGAGCTCAGCGCCATCAACGGGGTGGCCGGCAGTTTCGCCGAAGACGTTCCGGTCGTGCAGATCACCGGAATGCCCAGCACCACCGCCCAGACTCAGGGCGCGCTGCTGCACCACACCCTCGCCGACGGCGTGTTCGATCACTTCGTGCGCGCCTACGACGAGGTGACTGCGGCCTCGGTGGTGCTGAAGACGCAGACGGCCCCCGCCGACATCGACCGTTTGCTGCTCACCGCGCTCACCGAGTCGAAGCCCGTCTACATCGGGGTGCCCGCCGACGTCGCGGTCGCGCTCGTCTCGTCGGCGAATCTGCGCGATCCGCTCGAGCGGTTCGGCAGCTCCCCGCGGCAGCTCGAACGCTTCGCCGAGGCTCTGCGCGAGGCCGTCTACTCAGCCACGAGCGTCACGTTACTGGTCGGGCCACGGGTGCACCGGGCGTCCCTCGAGCCCGTCGTTCGACGAGTCGCCGACGCTTCCGGCGTCTACGTGGCGACCCAGAGCGGGTCGAAAGCCATTCTCGACGAGTCGCACCCGGCCAGCCTCGGCACGTACCTCGGCGCTCACACCCGGGTCGAGGCGGCCCGCCGCGCGGTCGACGAGGCCCCCCTGCTCATTCTGGCCGGAACCGTGCTCAGCGACCTGCTCACCGGCTTCTTCACCCACCGATTCGACCCCGACCACGCCGTCGAACTCGCCACCACCTGGGCTCGCGTCGGCGAAACCACCTTCTTCGGGGTCAGCCTCGCCGACTCCCTGCGCATCGTCGACGATGTGCTGCAGGATGCCCGGCTCGACCCCGTCGCGCCGATCTCGCTGGGCGTTCCGACGCCTTCCGCCGTCGTGGCGCACGGCGAGCCCCGCTCGGCGGCACCCGGCGCCCCCGCCGCGAGTGCCTCTGCCGCGGGCCTGGATGCGGGTACCCCCGCCGCCGGCTCCGCGCCCGCTTGCTCTGCGCCCGCTGCCGGCCTTGCGCCCGCGGCGGGAGCCGCAACGCCCGCCGCGGGAGCCGCAACGCCCGCCGCCGCACCCCTCGACCACGAGACCTTCTGGCGCGGAATCGAGGGCTTTCTCGCCCCAGACACCACCCTCATCGCCGAGGCCGGCACCTCCTTCTTCGGCGCCATCGACCTCACGCTGCCCGACCACTGCGACCTGCTCGGCCAGCCCATCTGGTCGTCGATCGGTTTCACCCTGCCCGCCACGCTCGGCGTCTGCGTGGCGGCGCCTGAGAAGCGCGCCGTCTTGCTCATCGGCGACGGATCGGCCCAGCTCACCATCCAAGAGCTCGCGACGATGCTGCACCGCGGCCACACTCCCGTGATCTTCGTGCTGAACAACGGCGGATACACCATCGAGCGCGCGATCCAGAGCCCGTATGCCGTCTACCAAGACGTGACGCCCTGGAACTACACCGCCCTCCCCACCGCGTTCGGCGCCCCCGACCGGGCCGTCACGGCGACCGTACGCACCGAGGCCGAGCTGGTGGATGCCCTCGCCCTCGCCACTCGAACGACCGACAAACTCGTGCTGGTGGAGGTCGTGCTGCCCGCTCTCGATTCGCCGCGCCTGCTGCGGATGCTCGGCGCGGGTCTTTCGAGTGCGAATGCCCCGGGCATCCAGTCGCCCGTGCGCTCGTAACCCTCGTCTTAGAAAAGCCTGATACTCCCGAACGGGTCGGTTATAGAGAGATAAGCTCAATTTATGCAGTTGCTTGTCTTGGTGTGGTGCAATGTTGGAGTTTAATTTTTTCGGATTCGAGCCACTCGAGGAGCCCAGCGCAGGGCTGACCCTCTGTGACCTGACCGTGCGCGGCAATAGAGGGATGGCGACCTCTCACGGTCGAAGGCCGAACGCCTCGATGATGCTCGGATCCTCAGTCGCCGACCTGCTGATGGTCGTCGCGGTGGTGGTCGCATCAGAGACCGGTGCCCGTCGAGAACTCTTCGAGGCGACTGCATCATCGTTCTGGCTCGTGTTCGAGCGCTCTCGTAGCTCTGTGAAGGTTCTGCAGGGCAAGGTCGTCATAGACGAGGGCTCCGTTGATGAACTCATCGCTTCGACGCGCCGAGACGTGTGCGAACTCGCTGAGCTTCTGCGGCAGCAACTCGATCCTGCGGACGTGACGATAGAAGGCCTTTCGATCGCGCTTGAGCGGTTCTCTTCGGCCTCTCAGCAGTAACAGTCTTCGCTGCTGGCGAGATCTCCACAGGGTTGTCGCTGAGGGAGCCTGGTGTCGGCGGTGGCGGATACGATTGGTGCCATGGTCACAGCCCTCTACCGTCGCTACAGGCCTGAGACTTTCGGCGAGATGATCGGCCAGTCTCAGGTGACTGAGCCGCTGATGACTGCCCTGCGCACGAATCGGGTCAATCACGCCTACCTGTTCTCGGGGCCGCGCGGGTGCGGCAAGACGACGTCGGCGCGCATTCTGGCGCGGTGCCTGAACTGTGCCGAGGGGCCGACCGACACTCCGTGCGGGGTGTGCCCGAGCTGTGTGGAGCTGTCGCGCGACGGGTCGGGTTCGCTCGACGTCGTCGAGATCGACGCAGCGAGCCACAACGGTGTCGACGACGCCCGCGACCTGCGTGAGCGTGCGGTGTTCGCGCCTGCTCGTGACCGCTACAAGATCTTCATTCTCGACGAGGCGCACATGGTCACGCCGCAGGGCTTCAATGCACTGCTGAAGATCGTCGAAGAGCCGCCAGAGCACATCAAGTTCATCTTCGCGACGACCGAGCCTGACAAGGTCATCGGAACCATCCGGTCGCGCACGCACCACTATCCGTTCCGGCTCATCCCGCCGGCGCAGTTGCTCGAGTATGTCTCGGCCCTCTGCGAGATCGAGGGTGTCGCCGTGGCGCCCGGCGTTCTGCCGCTCGTCGTGCGGGCCGGCGGCGGGTCTGCTCGTGACACCCTGTCGCTGCTCGACCAGCTCATCGCCGGCTCCGAGAGCAACCGTATCGAGTACGAGCGTGCGGTCGCTCTGCTCGGCTACACGCACGCCTCGCTGCTCGGCGAGGTCATCGATGCCCTCGGCGACCACGATGCTGCGGCGGCGTTCGGGGCCGTCGACCGGGTCATCCAGACCGGCCAAGATCCCCGGCGCTTCGTTGAAGACCTGCTCGAGAGGCTGCGAGACGTCATCATCGTGGCGGCCTCGAACTCGGCAGAGGGCGCGGCGGCGGTGCTGCGCGGCATGCCCAGCGACGACATTCTGCAGATGCAGCAGCAGGCGGCGTTGTTCGGCTCGGCCGAGCTCTCGCGTACCGCCGACATCGTGAACGCGGCGCTCACCGAGATGACGGGTGCCACATCGCCGCGATTGCACCTCGAGTTGATGATCGCGCGGGTGCTGGTTCCGGCGAGCGACGACTCGGCGCGCGGGGCACTTGCACGCGTCGAGCGGCTCGAGCGCCGTGTCGGTGTCGGCCAGAACACCGTGGGCCAGAATGCTGTGGGCCAGAACACGCCGGTCGAAGCGGATGCCCGTGCGGGCGCCGCTCGCGAGTTCGGTACTGGCGGTGCGGGTGCCGGTGGTGCCGGCGCGGCTGCGGGGGCCGGTGCCGGTGCGCTCACGGTATCGGTTGCCTCGTCGACGTCCGCTGTGTCGTCTTCCTCGGGGGTTGCTGCGCCTGCGCCGGCCTCTCCTTCTGCGCCGGCTGTTGCTCAGTCCGACGCGAACGATTCGTCCAGCGCGCCTGCTGCGCCTTCTTCATCGAGCGCGCCGACCACCGCCGCCGAGACCTCCTCGGTCGCCGGCCCGCCTACGGCCCAACTCCTCAGAGACGCGTGGCCCGAGATTCTCGAAGCGGTGCAGAAAGCGAAACGCGGCGCGTGGATGGTCGTGTACACCGCCACCGTGCGTGCACTCGAGGGCGACGTACTCACCCTGAGCTTTCCCAGCGAGAACGACGTAGCGAGCTTCAAGCAGCAGCAGGCCCCCGGACAGGGCGTCAGCGAGTACCTGCGTCGGGCCATCGTCGACGTCATCGGGCTCCGCGTGAAGTTCATCGCCCGCGTCGATGCCTCCGGCTCGACGTCGAGTTCTGGCCCCTCGAGTTCTGGCCCGTCGAGCTCGGGTTCCGGTCCCGCGGGTTCGGGCGCGTCGGGTTCGGGTCTCGCGGGTTCTGGCGCGTCGGGTTCGGGTCTCGCGGGTTCGGGCCCGTCGGGTTCGGGTCTCGCGAGTTCTGGCGCATCGAGATCGGGCACGGCGAGTTCAGCACCCTCGAGTTCTGCCCCGGGGGCGCCCCAGACTGCTACCTCGACATCGGGCACAGCCCCGGCGACGCCCGCGCCCGCCAGCGCCCCCAGCGCTGCCGCCGCGCCGGCCGGCGTCAGCGCGCCCGGCGCCGATGCGACGGCGCTCGCACCCGCTGCAGCCGTATCCTCGACGCCCGCGCCCACTGCGCTCGCACCCTCGGCAGCCGTATCCTCGACGCCCGCGCCCACTGCGCTCGCACCCTCGGCAGCCGTACCTTCGACACCTGCACCCGCTGCAGCCGTACCTTCGACGCCTGCACCCGCTGTAGCCGTACCTTCGACGCCCGCGCCTACCGCGCCCGCACGCACCGCGCCCGCCCCCCAGCGTTCGGCGAGTTCGCGCCCGGCGCCGGGGTCCCGTGCCGCTGCGCCCGCCGGCACGGCGACCTCCGCGACTTCGGCTCCCTCAAAGTCCCCAGCGACCGCGGCGACCGCGTCTCCGACGGTGTCGTGGCCGACCGTCGCCATCCCCACCTCTGCGCCCGAGCCGGGCGACGAGCCCGTGCCGGTCGGTGCCATCCCCGTCAGAATCCCGGCCGCCCGGGTATCCGCGGCCCCGGCATCCGCGCAGCGCGCCGATTTTGACGCCCCGGCCGACCTTCCCGACGACATCCCCGAAAGCGTGCCCGATTTCGCTGCTGCTGCCGACGGATGGTACTCGCCCTCCGACGATGTTCCGCTCGACGACGGGCCCACCGATTTTGACCCCTCCGACTTTCGGCGGGTGAACCTCGGCGACCCGAACGCCACGGGCACGTCGGGCGCCTCGAGCTCGGGCCGGGCATCCGAGGTGTCCGCTTCGACGGAACCCCGGGCATCCGGAGCCGCCGCATCGGCTGGCTCCGCCCCGCAGCGCGCCACCCCGCCCAACACAGCCACCCGCTCGGCCAGCTCGGCCCCCGCCGCCCCGGCCACGAACACCACCCCGGCCGCCAGCTCCGCTCCGCCCGCCAGACCTGCGCCCACTCGCCCCGTGCCCCAGTTCGGCGAGAAGCAGCGTTACGGCGAGGCCGTCGTGCGCGAGATCCTCGGCGCCAGCTTCGTCGAAGAACGGCCCGTCGCCCCCCGCGCCGCACCCGGTGCCGGCCCAGGTCGGGAGGGCTGACCGTGTACGAAGGAATCGTTCAAGAACTGATCGACGAGCTCGGGCGCCTGCCCGGCATCGGCCCGAAGTCAGCTCAGCGCATCGCGTTTCACATCTTGCAGACCGAGACGTTCGACGTGACGCGTCTCGCCGAGGTACTGCTCGAGATTCGCGACAAGGTGCACTTTTGCTCGATCTGCGGAAACGTCGCCGAGCAAGACACCTGCTCCATCTGCCGTGATCCGCGTCGTTCGCTGACGGTGATCTGCGTCGTCGAGGAGGCGAAAGACGTCGTCGCCATCGAACGCACCCGCGAGTTCCGCGGGCGTTACCACGTGCTCGGCGGAGCCATCAGCCCCATCGACGGCATCGGCCCCGACAACCTGCGCATCCGCGAGCTCATGCAGCGCCTCGCCGACGCCACCATCGAAGAGGTGATCATCGCCACCGACCCGAACCTCGAGGGCGAGGCCACCGCCGCGTACCTCTCGCGGCTGCTCACGACGCTCGAGATCCGCGTCACGCGCCTCGCCTCCGGCCTCCCCGTCGGTGGCGACCTCGAATACGCCGACGAGGTCACCCTCGGTCGCGCCTTCGAAGGCCGCCGCCTGGTCGAGCGGTAGGGGAGCCGCCATGCGCTGGCGTCCTCCCGTTCCCGGACAACCCATCGAGCCCGGGCCGCCCTCCGAGCCCGCTGCCCCGCGCGACCCCAACGCACCGCCGGCACCGGATGCTCGCCCCACCGACCCCGACGCCTCGCCGGCACCGGATGCCCACCCCACCGATTCCGACGCATCGCCGACACCGGATGCCCACCTCACCGATCCCGACGCCTCGCCGACACCGGATGCCCACCCCACCGATTCCGAACCGAGACCGATGAGCGGCGAGACTGCAGCCCGGTCGCTCGCCACCCCACCCACCGCCCCGGACTGGTTCGGCGACCCCACCCTCTTCGCCGCCTTCTGGCGCTACGAACGCGCGCTCATGACCAACGACGTGCCCGAGCTCGACGTGCTTTTCGCCGACGGACTTCTGACCGTGCGCAGCGAGGCCGGCTCCGCGCTAGTCGGGCACGACGCCATCGCCGCCTTCCGCGCCGCCCGGCCACCCGTGCCGCAGCGATACCTGCGCCGCGTGCACCTGCGCCCCATCGACGACAACGCGGCGCTGATCGTGGCCGAGTCGGTGCGCGGCGACCGGGGAACCGGCAGCCAGACGCAGCTCTGGCAGCGCCCCGACGCCGACTCGCCGTGGGCCGTCACCGTCGCTCACGTTTCCACGGTTCCGGGGGTGCAGTTCGGCGAACCAGCACTCACGCACACCGAAGAACGCGCCATTTGGGCGACACCCCCCGAGCGGCGCCCGCTCGTCGCATCGAACGCGTACCCGGGCGACGGAGCGCACGTGGGGCCGCTGGCGGGCATCCGCGTCGCCGTGAAAGACCTGTTCGCCATCGAGGGCGAAACGATCGGCGCCGGAAACCCGGCCTTCGCGGCTGCTCGCGCGCCCGAAACAGCCACCGCTCCGGCCGTGCAGGCCCTCATCGACGCCGGAGCCGAAATCACCGGCCTCGCCCAGACCGACGAACTCGCCTTCTCGATCGCGGGCACGAACGTGCACTACGGCACCCCGCCGAACCCCGCGGCGCCCGGTCGCATCTCCGGTGGATCCACCAGCGGCCCCGCCTCCGCCGTCGCCCTCGGCCTGGCCGACCTCGGCCTCGGAACCGACACCGCCGGCTCCATCCGCGTTCCCGGCTCGTACACCGGGCTTTACGGTCTGCGCACCACGCACAACGCCGTCTCGCGTGCCGGCCTGATCGGCCTCGCGCCCAGCTTCGACACCGTCGGCCTGCTGGCGCGCGACCTGTCGACGCTCGAGCGCGGCGTCGAGGCCCTCCTCGCAACAGGTGAGCGGATGCCCGTTCCTCCGTTTGCGGCCGTGTCGTCAGCCTTCGCGCCTCCCGCCGTCGCCGCGACTGCCCCTGCGCCCGGGTCCGTCGCCTCTGCTGTCGCGCCGGGGCCATCCGCAGCCGCGCCGGGCGCCACTGCTGTCGCACCGTGGCCCTCCGCGGCCGCGCCGGGGCTCGAACCCTCGACTGCCGCGCCATCCGGCCCCGAGCCCATCACCGATGCGCCTCCCGCCGCTCCGGCTCCTGTCTCGGACGACGCGCCACCGGCCGCCATCCCGCCGGCGCCCGCCACATCCACCCCGGCCTCGGCCCCGGCGGCGACCGATGCCGCCACCCCGATCACCCGAATCCTCATCGACCCGACCGTCGTCGCGCTCGCCGATGCGGATGCCCAGCTTACCTTTCAGGCGGCGGTGCGCGCCCTGGCGCTCAACTCGGGCGCTACGGTGCAGTTCATCGACCCGGCCACCGCATTCTCTGCGGCCGATCTCGAGCGCTGGTTCAAGTCGTTTCGGCTGCTGCAGCAATTCGAGGCCTGGGTCGAAGACGCCCCCTTCGTCACAGCCAACCCCGGGGCGCTCGACCCCGCCATTGCAGCGCGTTTCGAGGCGGCCAGCCGCATCACGGTCGCCGAGGCCGACCAGGCGCGCGCCGTTCTGATCCGCGCAACGACCGCTCTGGAGGCCGCCGTGCCGCCCGGCTCAGCTCTCGCGCTGCCCTCGACCTCGAGCGCGGCGCCCTCCCTCTCGGCAGATCCCGCCGAAATCGATCGCGTGCGCAGCGCAACCCTGCGCCTGACCTGCCTCGCGTCGCTCTCCGGCCTTCCCGCCCTTAGCTTGCCCTACGGCCGCGTCGGAACTCTCCCCGTCGGACTCTGCCTTCTCGGCTCCCGCGCCTCCGACCTCGCCCTGCTAGCCCTGGCAACCGCGCGCGCCTGACCCGCCTGCTCGCCGTGACCGCCTCGCGCCTGGCCGGCCTGCTCGCAGTGGCGGCTTCGCGCCCGGTTCGTCGTGCCCGCCCCGCGACGGCAGTTTCGGTGCAAAAAAGCGGAGAATCGCTATCTGTGGCCCCTATACGTCACCACTAGTCGCGATTCTCCTACGATTTTGCGTCGTCGGCGTCGGCGTCAGCGTCGGCGTCAGCGTCAGCGTCGTCAGCGTCGCCGACAGTCGCGGCGCCTCAGCTTGCCAGCCCCCGCACGAGCACGTCGACATCGGACGCCGCCAGCGGAACCCGCGTGCCACCCGTCACGAGCGAGGCGAATCCGCCGTCGTTCGCCATGATCGTGATCGTGTACAGCTTTTCGGTCGCCGAACCGTTCAGAATGCGGTGCTCCGACCCGGGCTGCAGCGTGAGCACGTCTCCCGGGACGAGCGCGAGCGAAGCGTCATCTGAGTGCGCCACCGCGGTACCGGCCAGCACGATGAAGATCTCGGCCGAATCCGCGTGCGAATTCAGCGGCTGTGCGCCTCCCGGCTCCCAGATCTCGAGAAAAACGCTGGTCGAACTGCCCTGCGCGGGCCCCGCGAGTTCGGCAAGAACAACGGTGTCATCTTTGCTGATCAGAAAGCCCGACAGGTCGGCCAGGTTACGAACGATTGGTGCGGCTCCACTCACGGCGGTCTCCTCGGGTCGCGGCAATCAGGTTCGATTGACTCGCGTGCAGCCTACGAGGCAGACATTTCGCAAATGTGTCGCGCGAGTGCCCGCAGCGCCCCACCGTACCCCGCTGCCCGCTGCCCGCTGCCCGCTGCCCGCTGCGCAACGCCAGGCTATGTACCCACCCCCATCGCCACGCCATGTAGCCACCGCCCTCGACGCAACCACGCGACATTCACCACGCGACATCGACCACGCGAAGTCCACCACGCGACATCGACCACGCGACATCCACCACCCCCACCCCCGGCGTAACGCAAAGCAGCGCCCCAGCGCGCGTCGCCTAGAATGAGTAGTCGCCTTTCCCGCGCGGGGCCCACCCGCCCGGCGCGCCCGCCACACCCCCCAGGAGTACGCCCGTGAGCTTGATCGTGCAAAAGTACGGCGGATCATCCGTCGCCGACGCCGAGAGCATCAAACGCGTGGCGAAGCGCATCGTCGAAACCCGCAAGGCCGGCAACGAGGTCGTGGTGGCCGTCAGCGCGATGGGCGACACCACCGACGAACTGCTCGACCTCGCCCACCAGGTCACCCCGATTCCGGCCCCGCGCGAGCTCGACATGCTGCTCACCGCCGGCGAGCGCATTTCCATGGCGCTGCTGGCCATGTCCATTCGCAGCATGGGCCACGATGCGCGCTCTTTCACCGGCAGCCAGGCCGGCATGATCACGGATGCCCGCCACGGCCAGGCCCGCATCGTCGATGTCACTCCGGGCAGGGTTCGAAGCGCGCTCGACGAAGGTGCGATCGCCATCGTCGCGGGGTTCCAGGGCTTCAACCGCGGCACAGGCGACATCACGACCCTCGGCCGAGGCGGTTCGGACACCACTGCGGTCGCCCTCGCGGCCGCCCTGCACGCCGACGTCTGCGAGATCTACACCGACGTCGACGGAATCTTCACGGCAGACCCCCGTGTGGTGCCGCGCGCCCACAAGATCGACCGCATCTCGAGCGAAGAGATGCTCGAGCTCGCGGCAAACGGGGCGAAGGTGCTCTATATCCGAGCGGTCGAGTATGCACGCCGGCACGGCGTCACGCTTCACGTTCGGTCATCGTTCAACAACAACGAGGGCACAATCGTCTTCAACGAGACCAGCGCGGCTTCTGTCGCCCTCGGTTTTGCGGCCGCGACGGGGGGAGCGGGCATCCCGAATCGCGGCACGATCACCGGGCCCATCACCCTCACCCCAAGCACCCTCACCGCAGGCACCCCGACCTCAGGCAGTACAGAGCAGAACAGCGAGAAATCCGTGGAAGAGCCACTCATCGCCGGCGTTGCGGCCGACCTCAGCGAAGCGAAGATCACCGTCGTGGGTGTGCCCGACATTCCCGGCAAGGCCGCGCAGATCTTCAACATCGTGGCCAAGACCGGCGCGAACATCGACATGATCGTGCAGAACGTGTCGGCCGCGGCCACCGGGCTCACCGACATCTCGTTCACGCTGCCGAAGTCCGACGGGCAGACCGTGCTGCAGACGCTCACCGCTTCGCAGCCCGAGGTCGGTTTTTCGTCGCTGCAGTACGACGACCAGATCGGCAAGCTCGCGCTGGTCGGCGCCGGAATGCGCACCAACGCGGGCGTCTCGGCGAAGCTCTTCACCGCGCTCTACGAGGCCGGCATCAATATCGAGATGATCTCGACCAGCGAGATCCGCATCTCGGTCGTCACCCGTGCCGACACCGTGAACACCGCTCTGCGCGTGGTGCACACGGCCTTCGGCCTCGACGCCGACGCCGATGCCGTCGTGCACGGCGGCACGGGCCGCTAGCCTCGCCCTCTCCCACCCCCTCGCCCCACCCTCTCGCCCTCGCGCCCGGCCCTCGATCCACTTTGCGAAAAAGCCCCCAAAATCGCCTCGAAAGGGGCTTTTTCGAGAAGTCGATCAGTGGCGCGGCGGCGCGAGGCACGCAGGCACGACAGGCACAAGCCCACAAGTCCACAAGCCCACAAGCCCACAAGCCCACAAGCCCACAAGCCCACAAGCCCACAAGCCCACAAGCCCGAGCACCCAAAGGCACTCACCCCAGCGCGAGCAACAGCACCACACTCGACGCGTTGAACAGAATGTGCGCCACGATGCCGGCCCCGAGCCGCCCCGTCGAGACGGCGAGCCGTGCGTTGATGAGCCCCAAGAAGAACGTCGACCCGCCCAACGCGAGCGCCGAGGCCCACGACGACGACTCGTACAGGTGCAGCGCAGCGAACACCGCCGCGCTCACGATGATCGCCACCGTGTTCGCAACCCGCAGGCGGTCGACGTTCTGTGCGACGCCGGCCGCATCCACGGCCCCGGGCGCGGTGCGCAGCACGCGGTTGCGGATGCCCCGCAGCACCATGCCGCGAAAGAAGACCTCCTCCACGAACGGCCCCAGCAGGCAGGCGAAGAGCAGCGCGTTCAGCACGATCCAGAACGTGTCGGAGTCCAGCGTCAGATTGCCCTGCACCGGAGTATCGCCTGCGAGCCGCTGGGCCACAGACCCGAAGAACACCGCAATCGCCTTGGCGACGAGCGCCGCACCCAGCCCGAGCGCCAGATCCACCCAGTGGATGCTCAACCCCAGGTCTTTACGCAGCGACCCCGAGCCGCGCAGCCGCACCACGAGCACGACGACCCCGAACAGCGCCCCGTAGCCGAGCACATTGGTCGTGAACTGCGCCGCACTCGCGTTCGGGATGATGCCCAGCACATACAGCGCGATGCCCACCACCAGCGCCGCGATGAACACTCCCAGGCCCAGCACGCTGCTCGGGATGCCCCACCGCACCAGATACCCCGGCACCGCCGCGCGGATCGGGCCGGCCGCGGTCTGCGGCTCCGCCACCGGCCACCCCGCGGCATCAGGCGGCGAGAGGGCAGGCGGCGTGTCCGGCGGTTCGGCCGGCGGTGTGGGGTCGCTCGCCGGCTGTTCGTACCGCGGCGTGCCGCGCCGCGACCCGTCGGTGCCGTCGCCCGCCCCGAAATCACTCATGCTAGGCACCCTAGCCTGAGCCGGACATCCACTCCCCGATGCTTGGTAAAGTGAACGTTCGAGCGAATAAGGAAGAGTGCAGTGAGCGATTCAACGCAAAAGAACGTCGGCCTCAACGTCGGCGTCGTCGGAGCGACCGGCCAGGTCGGCAAAGTCATGCGCCAGCTACTGGATGAACGTGACTTTCCCATCGCGAGCATTCGCTTCTTCGCAACTGCTCGTTCGGCGGGCACCACGCTGACGTTCCGCGGCGAAGAGATCACCGTCGAAGACTCCGCGACCGCCGATCCGACGGGCCTCGACATCGCTCTCTTCTCGGCCGGCGCAACCGGCTCCAAGGCCCTCGCGCCGAAGTTCGCCGCCGCAGGCGTCACGGTCATCGACAACTCGAGCGCTTGGCGCATGGATCCCGACGTGCCCCTCGTGGTGAGCGAAGTGAACCCGCACGCCATCGACGAAGCGCGCAAGGGCATCATCGCCAACCCGAACTGCACCACCATGGCCGCCATGCCTGTGCTGAAGGTGCTCGACGCCGAAGCCGGGCTGCAGCGCCTCATCGTGAGCACCTACCAGGCCGTGTCGGGCAGCGGGCTCGCCGGCGCCGAAGAACTGGCGACGCAGGCCGAGGCCGCCGTCGCGTCAGGACGCCTGCTCGACCTCGTGCACGACGGCAGCTCCATCGAACTGCCCGACCCCGTGAAGTACGTGCGCCCCATCGCGTTCGACGTCATCCCCTTCGCTGGGAACCTCGTCGAAGACGGCCTCAACGAGACCGACGAAGAGAAGAAGCTGCGCAACGAGAGCCGTAAGATCCTCGAACTGCCGGGTCTCTTGGTCAGCGGAACCTGCGTGCGCGTTCCCGTCTTCACTGGCCACTCCCTCTCGATCAACGCCGAATTCGCGCGCCCGATCAGCCCCGAACGTGTCGCCGAGCTGCTGTCGACGGCCGCCGGTGTGACGGTGACAGATGTTCCGACCCCTCTCGAGGCGGCCGGCAAAGACCCGAGCTTCGTCGGCCGCATCCGCACCGATGAGGGGGTTCCGGATGGCCGGGGCATCGCCCTTTTCATCAGCAACGACAATCTGCGCAAGGGTGCCGCCCTGAACGCCGTGCAGATCGCCGAGATCTTCGCCGCCCGCGCTGCTTCGACGGCGGCTGCCTCGACGTCGGCCTCGTCGGTCGCGGCCCCCGAGCTCGTCGCCCGCTGAGCCGCCCCGGCCGCTCCTCGGCCAGCCGTTATGCCTTCGTGAGCCGCAGGCGAAGCCGCCAGACGTGTGGCACGCTCGCCCCGTGCGCGCCACAATAGACGCATGACCGACTTCACCGATCCGCAGACCGCAACACTGCGGCTCTCGAACCCCGAACGCGATGAGGCCGTCGCGCAGCTGAACGCCAACCTGCGCGAGGGCCGCATCACCGAAGCCGAATTCACCGAGCGCAGTGCCACCGTGCGGTCGGCCGTCACGCGCGGCGATGTGGCGCCGGTCTTCAGTGACCTTCCAGCCGATGCCCATCTCGGTGCAGCATCCTCCGTGCCCCCAGCCGCCTTCGCCGCCCCCGGTTACTCGAGCTCGTCGTCGTCGTTCGGCAGCTCGATTCCCGAGCCGCGCAACGGCCCCATCGGCGGCACGGCGGGCGTCGTCGCAGTGTCGATCACACCGTTCATCGCCCTCATTTTGTTCTTTGTGACAGGCATTGTGTGGGGTTACAACTACAGCTGGCTCTGGTTCTTGCTCGTTCCCCTGGTGGGCATCATCGTGTACGGCGGCGGCACCCGTCGTCGCCCTGACCGACACTGAAGAACTGACTCTCCACAGATTCGCTCTTCCCTTGACAAAGGTGATGAATAATCATCTAAGCTCCAGGCGTGATGAATTTTCCGCCGCTCAATCCTGTCGAAGTTGTCACCGCAATCGTGCTCGCCTGGCTAGCCGTTTCGGTCGGCGTGGCTACGCTGCTCGGGCGCATGATCGCAACGAGCGATCGCATTGAGCGCGCCCGCACCGAGCCGCTGTGCGACTCGGCTCCTGGCGCATGCCCCACATCGGCGCATGCGCCACCCCGTTGCGCGGTACATTGTGTGAATGACCGTTCAGCTGCCGAGTGCACGCAGACAGATGTCGTTTCGCCGGTTGGGGTGACACTGCAGTGGCAATCACTCGCCGGCAGACTGAAACGCCGGCAGCCCGTACCCTGACAAGGGCCGCGTCGCCCGCTCGTGCGACGAACGCACCTTCCGCATCGGCGACCCGCACAACTAGCAGGCAGGCGACTGCCGCGATCGCACCGGTGACCGACGCTTCGGTGCCGATCACCCGCCGCATCACGCGGTCGTACTTCTTCGTGCCGGTCGCGCTGATCGCGCTGATCGTTGTCGTGCTCGGCATCGTTCAGCTCGCCGTGCTTGCTGACGGCACGTCGGGCAGTACGCTCAACGGCGGCGGCACGACGGGTGCGGGCAGCGGGGGTGTCGGCCTCGCCTCCATCGACCTCTTGTACCTGATCGCCCTGTTCGTAAGCACGGCGCTTGTCACCGACTTTCGCCTGCCGGTCGGCCGGCTGTCGAGCTTGCCGTCGGTCAGCACCTCTGTGGCCCTGTTCGCCACTGCCAGCCTCGGCGACCAGTTCTTCATCGCCGTCGGAGTCTGGGTGCTCGGGTTCTTCTGCGGAGCACTGTTCAACTCCCGCAACCTCGTGATCTCGGTCTACGCCACCGGGGTGGCGAGCCTCGGCGCTCTTGCCTGGTGCCTCGTGATGAGCTTCGCCGGCCGGGTCGGCTGGCAGACGGTCGTTTTCGCTGTTGCAGCAAGCGCGGCGTACTTGCTCGTCATCCTTCTCGTGGAGTTCGCCCGGCAGGGCGGCCGTTGGGCGCACGACGGTGCCTTCGGCATCTCCGAACTCAGCCCACGGCGTCTGCTGGGCATCCTAGCGTTCATCTCCGGCCTCGCGCTCGCAATCGTCTTCACGTCTCAAGCCGTGTACGCGGTACTGCTGCTGACCGACGAGACCCACCGCGGAGCCGGAGTGCTCGTCATCGCGGCTGCCGTCATCTTCGGGCTCTCTCGAGTGCGCCAGTTGCGCGGCCTGCAGCGGCGCATCACGGGCCTCACCGACGCAGCGTTGGCGCTGCCGTGGAGCCACGACGATCTTCAGCAGACCCTCGAAGCGCGCGCGAAGACCGCCGTGAACGCCGACTCGGTCACCGTTCGGCATTCACCGCCGCCGGGGCAGAGCGAGATCGGCTACCCCGTTCACCTGACCCAGGATGCCGACTCCTACCTCGTGGCGAGACGCGAGCTGAGCGGAATTCCCTTCGACCGCGAAGACGCGCAGGTGCTCGAAGCTCTCGCTCACCTCGCCACCGAGGCTGCTCGCGTCACGCAAGACATGGCCGACCTGACCGCGCGAGCCAATAGCGACTCGCTCACCGGGCTGCCGAATTACAACGCCTTCCGCCAGGCGCTCGCGCTCGCGAACGAGAATCGGCCGTACTCCGGTGCGATCGCCGTGCTGTTCATCGACCTCGACAGCTTCAAACAGCTGAACGACCGGTACGGCCATCATGTCGGCGACCAGATGCTCGTGACGGTCGCCGGGCGGCTGAAGGCGAACACGCGCTCGCACGACATCGTCGCTCGCATCGGCGGAGACGAATTCGTGATCATTCTGACTTCGCTCAAATCACTCGCCGAGGCGAAGGCCCTGGCCGAGCGCGTCACTGAGAGGGCCAGCGAGCCGTTCACGGTGATTGACGGCGGCCTGACCGCCACCATCGCCGAAGACGCCGCCACCGCCGAAGACGCCGCCACCGCAGCCGCCGCCACCGCAGCCGCCGCCGCCGAAGACGCCGCCACCGCAGCCGCCATCGACGAAAACGCCGTCGCCCTCGCAGACTCGTCCCCCACTGCGCCGCCCCAGACCATCGAGCTGCGCCCCCTGCTCAGCGTGGGCCTCGCCTACTCCGCCCACCGCGAGACCGACGCCGCCTCTCTCGTGGTCGATGCCGACCGCAGCATGCTCGCCGTCAAGAGAAGCAGGCGCCACGGCGGCCCGGGCTCTGACAGCACCATCAACATCTCGCCGCACCGCTCCGCCCGCATCAACGACATCGTCGCCGACGCAATCGACAACGAACAGCTGAGCTTGGCCTTTCAACCGATCGTCAATCTGGTCGAGAACCGCATTTGGGCGTTCGAGGCACTCGTTCGGTTCACCGACCCCGAGCTCGGAGTCATCTCACCGGGCGCCTTGGTCGAGCGCGCGAAGGGCCTCGGCCGAATGGATGCCCTCACTCGCCAAGTGATGAACAAGGCCGTTGCCGGTGCCCGCGCCATTCAGCTCATCGAACCGAGCATCGCCACCATCGCCGTCAACCTCGAGGTCGGTCAGATCGTGGATGATCATGTCGGCGCCTTCGCCAAAGACCTCGCCAAGCGGCATCCCGCCCTTTCGCTCTGCCTCGAACTGAACGAACGATCGCTGCGCCACGTGACCGACGAGTTGCGCGCGCAGGCCCAGAGCCTGCGTGAGTTCGGCATCATCATCGCGCTCGACGACTACGGCTCAGAGAATTCGTCGGTCGGCTCGCTGGTGCGCATCCCCATGGATATTCTGAAGCTCGACCGCAGCCTCATCGACGACCTCGGCGACAACCGCCAGCGGGAGGTCGTGAAGGCCTTGCAGGGCTTCAGTGACGCGCTCGACTACCTCACCATCGTCGAGGGCATCGAGACGGCCGAAACTGCCGCGATTCTGCGGCGCATCGGCGTTCGAAACGCCCAAGGCTTCTACTACGGCGTGCCCGCCAGCTACCAAGATGTCATCACGAGATTGCACAAGTTCGGAACCGCGGCGGTCGTTTCGTAGTCATTACACGTTGGTTTCGTGTTGCCACAACGACCAATCCGCTGCCGGTAGCCGCACCGAATACCTACTAGTATTCGACTGAAGGGTACCCATTGGGGGGACAAGATATCGCAGATCTTGTAGCCCTGCAGCGTGAAATCAGTGTCAGCCCAGGAACCGATTCGGTACCTAACCCATCGGATGGTCAATGAGCGTCTCGTCGAAACTTCCCCGCCGCAGGTCTGACGGTGCGCCTCGACGCGCCCGCCCGAACGCCGTGCGCCTGGTGTCACTGGCCGCCGCCGGTCTGCTGATCGCGGCCGCGCCGCTGGGCCTCGCCGCCTCCGCCCAAGCCAGCACGAGCGCCAGCACCAGCACGAGCACCCCCGCCCAGGCCGGAAGCAGCGCCAGCGCCCTTGCCGCCGCCGACGCGCCCGGCACCCTCTCCTTTCCCGCCACCACCACCATTCCCGCCGACGGCACCGCCGTCTTCGTGAACCTCGACGTTCCGGCCGGCCTCACCCCGACGAGCGTGACCGGCATCGTCGCCCCCGTCACTCCGGCGGCAGGTGCAGCCGCTTCGAGCACATCGGCTGCGGCATCCGGTGCCCTCGGCGGCTCCGTGCAGGTCTCGGTGAACGGCGTGGTGCTGCAGACCCTCGACCCCGCGGCGCCTGCCGCCCTGAATGTGCCCCTCACGGCTTCCGACGTGGTCAAGGGCATCGTCAGCATCGGCCTCACCTACACCGTCATCGACACCACCGCGGCCGTCTGCACCGTTCCCTCGACCGCGAGCGTCGAGCTCAGTAAGGTCGTGCTGGCCTACTCCGGCGACGCGACCGTACCCAAAACGGTCGCCGAGTTTCTCAACCCGAGCCTCACCGCGGTCGCCGTGCAGATTCCGGATGCCCCCTCCTCGGCCCTCGAACAAGCCGGCCTCTCGACCGTGGCCGCGCTGGCTCACGCGCTGCCCTCCGGCGTCGACATCAGCCTCACGACGGCCGGGGATTCAGCGAACGAAGCCGCCGTCGACCCCATCCGCGGCCGCATCATCGTGCTGGCACCCTCGACCGACTCCTCGGTGACCACGGCGACAACCGCCCTCTCGACGGGCGCCGGCGGTGTGCCCACGCTGACGATCTCGGGCCCTGAAGCCTCGCTCTCCGCCGCCGGCACCGCCCTCGGTTCCGACTACCTCGTGCTCGCGAACTCGGGCAACACCACCGGCCTCAGCCAGACCGGCACCTCGACACCCGCGCTCACCCAGAACCTGCAGTACTTCGGCTCGCCGAGCCAGATCGCACTCGCCGGCTTCGGCCAGACGAGCTCGTTCACGAACATCTCGCAGGCGAGCTTCGGCGGCCCCATCAGCTCGGCCACCGTCAACCTCGTCGGCATGCACTCCGACATCCCCGACTCGGTCATCGCCACCGCGAACGTCTACTGGAACAACTTTCTCATCGGCTCGCAGGTGCTCGGTCACAGCACCACTTTCAGCATGACGCTGCCCGTGAGCGGCACACTCATCACCGCAGCCAATGGTCTCAAGATCCAGCTCAGCGCCGTGCCGGTCACCGGTAACTGCACCGGCGCCCCCGCACTCATCCCCATCCAGCTGTTCGTCGACGCGGCCGCGTCGAACGTCTCGGCGGTTCGCGGCCAGACCATCAACCCCGGCTTCCAGCGCTTTCCGCAGGTGCTCGGCGGTGTGCTGCCGGTCGCGTTCGATTCCGGCGCTTCCGTCGATGTGGCCGTGGCCAGCGCCGGAGACATCGTCGCTTCGCTGCAGCGCAACTCGAGCATCCAGCTCGCCGTCACCGTCATGACGCCGGGGGAGTTCGTCTCCTCGTCGAAGTCGGGCCTGTTCGTCGGTGCGACCTCAGACGATTCGAACGCGCTCGGTGCCCCGCTGCGCCTCGACAGCTTCAAAGCCATCGACTCGAACGCCGTCTCGTTCGGCGTCGGAACCACCGAACCCTACGCCACGCTGCAGGCCTTCCAGAGCGGCGGTCGCAACGTGCTCATGCTCGGCGGCTGGTCGCCCAGCTCGTCGGCCGGCGATGTGGATGCCCTGCAACTGCAGGCGGCCGAATACACCATGAGCAACCCCGACCAGTGGTTCGGGCTGTCGGGCGACATTCTCGTCGCTCAGCCGAACCAGGCCGATCCGGTGCTGATCTCGAGCAACGCCATCGTTCCGCAGACCGCCGTCACCGATGACTACCGCGGTTACGCGGTGTGGATCGCGGTTGTCGCCATCGTGCTGATTCTGGCCGGCGTCATCGGCGAGATCACCCGCCGGCGCCGCCGCGGAAAGCTGAAGAAGTACGTCGACGCGCAGCTGGTCGCCGAGGGCACGGCGCAGTCGCAGGCCGCCGCCGAGAGCACCGGCACCGCGCCCACCGGCACCACCGGCACCGCGCCCACCGGCACCGGCACCACCGGCACCGGCCCGACGCCGCCCCCGAGCACCGACTAACCGGCGAGAACCCGACAAGGCGACCCCGTGCCCTCCCTCACCAGACCCGAGACGCCCGCCGAGGAGTGGTCGGACACCGCGGCGAACTCCGGGCTGCTTCTGCCGAAGCCCGAGGCTCCGCCGGTCATCCACTCCGCCTTCACCGACTGGCTCATCGCGCGCTGGGTCTCGCTCGGCGCCCCCACCGCGGGGCGGCGTGTGCCCGGCACGATGGTCATCGCATTCGTGGCGCTCGCCGTGGGCATCGTCGCGGTCATCATCACCACGTCGAGCGGCCTCAACATCGCGTACGCCGACGCGCAGAGCCACCTCACCATCTCCAGGCGACTCTTCGACAGCAAGGCCCCGGGCTTCACCCAGCTCGGCACGGTGTGGTTGCCGGTGCCGAGCCTGGTGCTCGTTCCGTTCGTCACGAACCTCTGGCTGTGGCACACCGGGCTCGCCGCCGGGTTGCTCGGACTGATCTGCCTCATGGGAACGGCCACGGGCGTCTACCGCATCGCCGCGCGCATCGGGCTCGGGCGTTCGGCACGCATCATCGGTGTTCTGCTCATCATCGCCAACCCGAGCATCCTGTACATGTATACGACGGCGCTCACCGAGCCCGTTCTCATCGTGTGCATGATGGGCTGTTTTGCGGGGCTGGCGCACTGGGTGACGAGCAAGCGCAACCTGCAGGCCGGCGAGATGATGGTGTTCTGCGGGCTGCCAGCGGCGGGCGCGACCCTCTCGCGCTACGAAGGCTGGGTGCTGGTCTTCGCCGGAACCCTGCTCGTGGCGTGGGTCTCGTGGCGTAAGAAGCGCGCGTGGCGCTACTGCGTGAAGATGGGCCTCGCCTTCGCCGCGCTGCCGGGCGTCGCCATCGCGTGGTGGCTCACCTACAACTTCACCGTCTACGGCAACCCGCTCGAGTTCGCGAACGGTCAGTACTCGGCGTCGAACTTGCAGAAGGCCACGGCAGATGCGGGCCTGCTCGCCTACACGCACAACGCGGGCCTGACCCTCTGGACCTACGACTGGTCGGTGCTCGAGACCGCCGGCCTGCTCACCGTGGTGCTCGGCATCGCCGGCGCCGTCGTGCTCGCCTACACCCGCGGGCTTTCGAACGAGGCCCTCGTCGTGTGGATCATGGGCGTTGCCTACGCGTTCTCGCTGCTCAGCCTCTTTCTCGGCCAGACCCACATGAACAACGACCACTCGCTGCCGCAGAACTGGTGGAACAGCAGGTACACCCTCGCGGTGATCCCCTGGCTGGCGGTACTGGCGGCCGTGCTCGTCGACTCGATACGAAAATCGCGGGTGTGGATGCCCGTGCTCGCCCTGGTCGCGCTGGCGCTCGTGGTGCAGACGGCGTGGTGGGCGGCAGACCCGGCACGATCCTCCGTCATCGCCGAGGCCGACGGCTACGTGCAGCTGAAGGCAGCGAGCGGGGCGACCGCGGCAGCCGCCTACCTGCGCGACAACTACGACGGGGGAGACGTGCTGATGGACGAATCCGCCGCCGGCAGCGCCCTCTTGCCCGAAATCGGCATTCCGCTGGTCGACTATTACAACCGATCGACCGGCGACCTCTTCTACCAGGCGATTGCGAACCCCGCGACGCACGCGAAGTGGGTGTTCGTGTCGACGGCAGACGCGCCCGAGCTCTCTCAGACGGGTGTCGCCGACCTCGTCTACGATGCGGTGAAGAAAGACCCATCGTTCACCACCATGTACCGCGTGGTGTTCGACCAGGGCGATTACCGAATCTACGAGCGGATCGACAGTTGACCGACACGACCTCACGAGTGGGCGGCGGCGCGGGCGGTGGCGCCCCGGGCGGCTCCGCGGCGGGCGGCGGCAGCGGCGGCGGCAGCGGCCGCCACGGTTCGGGCGAGCGCGGCCCCGGTCGCATCGGCGAGATCCTCGTCGACGCCGGCCTCATCGACGAGCACGAACTCGCGGATGCCCTAGCCATCCAGGAGCGCGAGGGTGGCCTGCTCGGCCGGCACCTCATCTTGTCGGGCGCGGTGACCCGTCGCGAAATGTACGAAGCCCTGGCCACGCAATGGAACGCGCCACTCGTCGACCTGCTCGCCGAGCCGCCAGAGGCGGGCCTGCTCTCGGTGCTGCCTCCCGAGCAACTCATCGAGGCCGGCTGGGTGCCGTGGAAGCGATCCGGCTCGGGGGCGATCATCGCCACGACGGTACCTCCCACCGAAGAACTGCTGGTCGACGCCCGAACCCAGCTCGGCGTCACCGACATCGCCGTGCGAACCACGACGGACTGGGACCTCAGTCAAGCCGTCGCGGCGGCGTGCCGCACGCAGCTGCTCTTCGGGGCATCCGATGCCCTGGCCACCGATTCGAGCGACGAGTCGGCGAAGTCGGGGCTGCGGCGCTGGCAACTCATCGTGCCGGGCATTGTGGTGCTGCTGGTGATCGTCGGCTGCGTGCTGAGCCTCACGACGACGCTCATCATCGTTCTGACCGCCGCGAACATTCTGTTCGCCATGAACATCATCTTCAAGGTGGTCGCCGGATTCCGCGCTCCCTTCAACAATCGTGACAAAGAGCGCTGGGCCGACGAGGTCGCGCTCGAGAGGGTGCGGCGCGGGCTGAAGCCGCTGCCGTCGCGCATTCCCGACCAAGAGCTGCCGATCTACACGATTCTGGTGCCCGCCTACAAAGAGGCGAACATCATCTCGAAGCTGCTGACGAACCTCGGTGCCATCGACTACCCCAAGGCGAAGCTCGAGGTCATGGTGCTGCTCGAGGAAGACGACGAAGAGACCATCGCGGCTGTGCGCACCATGCGCCCGCCCGAGTACGTGCGTATGGTCATCGTGCCGCCCGGCGGCCCGCAGACCAAGCCGCGCGCCTGCAACTACGGACTCTCGTTCGCCCGCGGCGAGTTCGTGGTGATCTACGACGCCGAAGACCGCCCCAACCCGTCGCAGCTGCGCGACACCGTGGCCGCCTTCCGGCAAGACGAGTTCGAGCGCACCAACGTCGACGCTGACCAGAAGAAGCTGGTCTGCCTGCAAGGCGCGCTCATCTACTTCAACGCCGACTACAACGTGCTCACCCGCCTCTTCGCGGTGGAGTACGCTGCGTGGTTCGACTCGATGCTGCCCGGGCTCGACCAGTCGCACCTGCCGATTCCGCTCGGCGGCACCTCGAACCACTTCGATACCAAGGTGTTGCGCGAGCTGGGCGCGTGGGATCCCTACAACGTCACCGAAGACGCCGACCTCGGCCTGCGCGTGGCTGCTCACGGTTACCGCGTCGGTGTGGTGAAGGCATCCACCGCCGAGGAGGCCTGCGCCGAGGTGGGCGCGTGGATCCGGCAGCGCACTCGGTGGATCAAGGGCTACATCATGACCGGCGCCGTCAACACGCGGCATCCCATTCGCTGGTTCCGGGTCAACGGTGTGCTCGGCGCCCTCTCGCTCGTCGCCCTGATTCTCGGCACCCCCATCGCCTTCATGCTCTACCCGCTCGTGCTCGGCTTCACCGTGTTCACCTACATCGGTGTGCAGTTCATCGGCCTCAACCTGCCCGACTGGCTCATCGTCGGCGGAACCGTGAATATGCTCTTCAGCAACGGCATGATCATCCTCATCTCCGGCATTGCCGCCTGGAACCGGTACAACTGGCGCGTCGCCATGTTCGCCCTGCTGAACCCCGCGTACTGGATCCTGCACTCCATCAGCGCCTGGCGCGCCGCCTACCAGATCGTCTTCAGCCCCCACCACTGGGAGAAGACCCCCCACGGCCTCACCGAAGAGTACGAAGACTCCGCCTTCGAGGGCAACGCCGCCGCCTGACCCCGCCGCCCCCGCGCGCCCTTCCTCTCGCCCTCGCCCCGCCTCCGCGGAGCCGGGTTTGCGCAGAAGCACCCAAACCCGTCGTCTTAGTTGCTTCTGCGCAAAATGAATCCGCCCAACCTCCGCCTCGCTCGCCCCTGCGCAATCGAGTTTGCGCAGAAGCACCCAAAGTCGCCGTTTTAGGTGCTTCTGCGCAAAGCCGGGGCTGCGCCCGCGGTTGCCACCGCGGCCGGGCCATGGCCAGGGCCCAGGCCGGCATCCGGGGCCCCGACTCGGTCACGCGCGAGGGCATCCGCGATCTCGCGCTGCGTGACGGCGGGGAATCGCACGACGTGGTCGTCGTGAAACCGCAGCACATCCCACCCGGCGCGCGAGAACCGCTGCCAACGGGTGACGTCTTTGCGGTACTGACGTTTGTCGGTGCGATGCTGGTCACCGTCGTATTCGACGATCACCCTGCTCGATCGGAACACGAGATCCGCCCGCCCGATTCGCGCGCCCCGGGCATCCACGATCACCGGATTCACCTCGGGCTCCGGCAGCCGAGCATCCCGAACCAGCAGCCGCAGCAGCGTCTCGAATCGCGACTCGGCACCCACCCGCACCAGCTCGAGGGCCTCGGATGCCCGCCGCTTACCCGGCCCGTGAAACGCCGCCGTGCGTGCCCGCAACTCGTCAAGAGTCACGTACGGGCGCGGGTCTTTTCTGTCGTTCACTTCAGGATCGAGAACGAAGTGGTCACCCGCGACGACGAGTTCCCGAACAGACAGGATGCCCGCGAGACTCAGCCACGTGCTCGCAGCGTCTGAGCACGGCACACCGAAGCGGCGCACGACAGGCGCGTGCGCATCTGCGTTCTGGTGGCCCTGCGCCCCTCGTGTGCGGGACGCCGCCCCCGGCGCAGCAATCGTCACATGCACCGGGTCATCCAGCCGCGGTCGATGGCGCAACGGTACGCCCCAGAGTCGCGCCGCTGACTCGTGGCTGAACCATTCGTGCGGGCGCAACCGCGGAACGAAGCCCGCAATCGAGCTCGACAGCGCGGAGGGTGTCGCGCGGACTCCATAGAACGGTCGAAGCAGTTCTCGGTTGCGCATGGTAGCGCGACCGAAGCCGGCCCGCCGGGCTTCAGGCACCGAGAACGGTGCCGCTTGGAGCTGTGGTGTCAGAGGATTGTGTCGAGGCATGCCTGTCATCATGCCCTCCACACCGCCCCGCCCCTCCAAGTTATCCACACCCAGCCCCCCCGCCCCTCTCGCCTCCCCCTCTCGCCTCCCCCCTTTCTCTCCCTCTCTCGCCCCCCGCTGCTCGTTCCCGAGCATCCGGTTTGCGCAGAAGCACCTAAATCGGCCCGGTTAGGTGCTTCTGCGCAAAATCGAGAAATCGACCCAAGACCGAGAACAGCGGATGCTCACCCCCCGAACCTCTAGGGTGTTTGCATGGGCCGGGGCAGAGTCGAGGCATTCAGTGACGGAGTAATGGCCGTCGCCATCACCCTGCTCGTGCTCGACCTGCACACGAGCGCATCAACCGGCCAACCACTGCTCGACCAGCTGGCCCACGAATGGCCGGCCTTCCTGGCCTACATTCTCAGCTTCTTCGTCATCGGAACCATCTGGGTCAACCACCATCTGCTCTTCAACGCGATCGTTCGCGTCGACCGCGTCACCCTCGCGCTCAACCTGCTCTTGCTGCTATTCGTGTGCACTATTCCGTTCAGCACCTCGCAGCTGGCCGACTTCGTGGTCGAGGGTGGTACGAACGCCCAAGTCGCGGTCGTCGTGTATGGCGCCGTAGCAGAGGGCATGGCGATCAGCTTCGTGCTCATTCTGCGCCACATCATCGACGCGGGCCTCATAGCCCGGCCCGTCGGTCGCGCCGAGCGTCGAGCTCAGCTCATCCGCTTCGGCGCAGGTCTCGTGCTCTACCCGATCGCGACCGTCGTCGGTCTCTTCGCCCCCATCGTCATGATGGTCGGCCTGACGGTCCTATCCATCTACTACCTCGTCGGCCGCTCGGCGCTCTCCGACCTCGCCGCTCCCGCCGCCCCAGAAGTACCCGACTCAGCGGGCCCTCCCGCGCCCCGCCCCTAGAAGTTGAGCTTGTTGAACACGGGCGACGGGATGTTGCGCACAACACCCATGATGAGCATCCACTTCAGCGGCGCATACACCACGGCACGGCCCGCATTCACGCCCGCCACGATCTCGCCGGCCACCGCCGAAACGTCGGCGAGCCCCTTCTGCGGCATCGACGCCGTCATCGGGGTCGCGGTGGGCCCCGGCTTCACCAGCACGACACGCAGCGGCGACCCGGCGAGCCGATGCTGCAGCCCCTCGGTCATTGCCTCGATGAGCGCCTTCGCGGCCCCGTAGATGTAGTTCTTGCGTCGCCCCCGGTCACCAGCGGGCGACCCCAGCACGGCGATCGTACCCGCGCTCATCGTGTCGGCGCACGCCTCGATCCACAGCGAGGGCGAAACACCCGTCACCTCGAGCACCGAAGCGGCGGCGGCAAGCGACGCCTGCGACTCCTCCTGCTCGGTCATCGACCCGTGCGCCACCAGCACGGTCAGCCCGGCACCCGCGGCGGCGCCCGGCGTTCCCGGCCCCGCAAACCCCGCCACGACCGTCGAGATCGACGACGGCGAAACCAGGTCGGCGACCAGCGTCGTCACCGTAGCGGCCGGAAACCGCACCCCGAGATCGGTCGCAATAGCGTCGAGCTTCGAAGCAGAACGCCCGATCAACAGGGCAGTGGATGCCCCACCCTCCAGCCACAACCGAGTGCACTGCTCTGCTATCGCCGACGTCGCACCGACCACCACCACGTCGGTCGGCCACGCTCCCGAGTTGCCCCGCGCCCCGGCAGAACCCGAAGAAGAACCCTTACTCACTGCAGCAGACATAAGCGCCTAGCTCCCTAACAATCGCCTGGACATTTCCGAGCTCATGCCCGGGTCTTTGTACTTCAGAAACTCCGCGTAGCGGGGGTACCCCGCCTGAAACAGCGAGACGGGCATCCGCGCGTCTTTCGCCAGGTAGAGCCGCCCACCCGCCTGCGCAACAACATCGTCGAGCCGCGACAGCAGCGCAAGCGTCGACGCCCCCAAGTTCGGGAAATCGATGGTGAGGTTCACGCCCTCCTGGGGGTAACTCAGCATTCCGATGGGCGTCCGCGACCCCAGCGTCTTCAAGACCCCGAGAAACGACCCCTGCCCCGACGCGGCGACCAGCCCGAGTATCTCTGACACGGCCTCGAGGCCAACGGATCGCGGCAGCACGCACTGGTGCTGAAAGAACCCATTCGGCCCGTACGCCCGGTTCCACTCCTGAATCGCATCGAGCGGATAGAAGAAAGGCTTGTAGTGCACCACCGCAGACCCGAGCGAACGGTGCTGCAGACGGTAATACGCACGATTGAGAGCAGGCAAGGTCACCTTGTTCACGAGTGAGAACGGCGGCACGAACGGCACCGTCGGCCCCCCGCGAGTCGCCCCTACCCCTGCAGCTCCTCGAGGCAGAGAACGATGCGGCGACGGCGTCGAATTCGCCCGCGACAAAATGCCCCGCCGCCCCCCATCGGTGGTGATATCGATCCACGACACCACGTGCTCGAACTCCGCCTCCGACTCGTCAGACAGAGAGAAGAACTCCGGCAGCGACTGGTACGCGATGTTCTCGGCCAGCAACCACGGCCCGGGAACGCGCTTGAGCCGCAGCGTCACCGAAACGATCAGCCCGGTGAGCCCGAGCCCCCCGCAGGTCGCCTCGAACCAGTCGCGGTTCTCCGACGGACCGCACACGATCACGGTTCCGTCGGTGCGCACCAGCGTCAGCGAAACCACGTGGTCGGCGAACGTACCGCGCGTGGAGTGGTTCTTACCGTGCACATCGTTCGCGACGGCGCCAGCCACGGTGACCACCGAGGTGCCCGGCGTCACCGCGAGCATCCACCCTTGCCTGCTGAATGTGGCTTGAATGTCGCGCAGCAGCACGCCGGGTTCGCAGGTCAGGATGCCCGTTTCAGCATCAAAACCGAGAAAGCGGTTGAGCCCCCGGGCATCCCACAGTGTGCCACCGCGGTTGAGCGCGACATCGCCGTAGCTGCGTTCCATGCCGCGCGCCACGCCCGGTGCCGTCGCCGCCAGGATCTCTGGCGCAGCACTCGCCGACGTAATGGGCACGATCTCGTGCTCGTCATCACTCAACCGCCCCCAGGACGACACCCGCTGGCGGCTCACGCTTCAGACCTCACAGCACAACCCTCACATCAGACCTCACAGTGTGTTGACCCCGCTCTTGTCTTCTCGAAACGTGATGTTCTTGTCGAGAAAGTACTTGATGACGTACCCGATCGCCAATCCGATGACCGCACCCGTGTACTTCGCGGCCGCGGTGCCGAAGGCGAAGTAGGCACCGAACTCGAAGCCCCAGAAGATGAGCGTGGTGATGCCGCTCATGATCGTGTACAGCCCGAGCGTTCGGGCCTGGTGCTTCATGCTCTTCACTTCGTACCGAAAGATGAAGCGCTTGTCGAGAATGTATTTCGCCACGACTCCGACGCCGGTGCCGATCAGCACCGAAGCGACCAGCACCGCGTTTGTCATCACTCCCGCGCCCGCCCCGAACACGCCCGTACCGAGAATGGAGACGAGGGCCTGCGAACCGAGGTTCGCGGCCGTGGAGATGGCGGCGAACAGCACGTACAACGCACTGGTCTTCACTCGGCCGCCCTTCGACTTTCGCCAACCCCGCACTGGCAGTTGTGCACAGCATCTGATTTACACAAACTTCACACCCGTTCGGGGGTGCCGACACCTCGAAGCCGAGCGCGCCCAACTACGATTGCAGTGAATCACCAGTTTGTCACGAACCGGCCCTCGCCCTGTGCGATCCGGTCGCGGGGCCGACCTGGTTCGAGTTCAGGGGAACGACCATCGGCCCCGGCCGACACCATTGTGGGGAGACCGCTTCATGCCGAAGGCACCGCCGTTCATCCGGGCTTTGCGCCCGAAACAGTGGGCGAAGAACGTTCTTCTGGCTCTCGCGCCGCTCTCGGCGGGGGTGCTGCTGCATCCCGACGTGCTGCTCGAAGTCGTGCTCGGAATCGTCGCTTTCTCGCTCACGTCTTCTGGTGGCTACATCGTGAACGACCTGCTCGACATCGAGAGCGACAAGCTGCACCCGAAGAAACGGTTCCGGCCGATTCCGTCGGGGGAGTTTCCCGTGCGAATCGCCTGGCCCACCGCCATCGTGTTGCTGCTCGCGCCGGCCATCGTGTCGGCCCTGCTCGGCTACTGGCTGTTCGGCGGCGTGCTCATCGCGTACGTCATCATTCAGCTCTCGTACTGCATCTGGCTGAAACACCAGCCCGTCATCGACATTCTCATCGTGGCCAGCGGTTTTGTGCTGCGGGCTCTCGCCGGTGCCGCCATCGTGGGAGTGCCCGTCACGCAGTGGTTCCTGCTGGTCGTCTCGTCGGGCTCGCTCTTCATGGTGGCGGGCAAGCGTTACTCAGAGAAGGTCGAGAGCGTGGGTAAAGAGGAGTCGCACACCCGCAAGACGCTCAACCTCTACTCGCTCGGGTACCTGCGCTTCGTCTGGACCGTCGCGGCCACCCTCACCATGCTCAGCTACGGCCTCTGGGCGTTCGACCTCAACGGCGGAACCTCCATCGGCTCCATCGCGTCGGTCTTCCCCTTCGGCGCTGCCCTCTTGCTCTACGCCTTCGACATCGAGCGCGGTGAAGCCGCCGCTCCCGAAGAGATCGTGTTGAAAGACGTGCGCCTGCTCGTCTGCGGCGCCATCTGGGCCGCCCTCTTCTTACTCAGCGTTCTCGCCCGCCAATACGGCTGGGAGATCCCCACCCTCTAGCTCGCTGGTGCGGTGCGCTCGGCCGCGCAGACCTACCCGTGCAGCAGCAGAATGGTGGGCACGCCCACGATCAACCCGATCGCGTATCCCGCCAGCACATCGGTCACGAAGTGCATGCCCAGAATCACCCGGCTGAAACCCATTGCCAGCGCCACCACCACCGCGACCGGCCACAACCACGGAAAGAACGCTGTGTACACGATGCACGCCGCCATGGTCGACGACGCGTGCGAACTCGGAAAACTCAGCTTGCTCGGCGCCGACGCATACACTTTCACGGCGCTCGCGACGGCTCCGGATGCCCGTTGCTCACCCGTCTCGGCACTGCCACGTGCATCCACTCGCCCCCCGGCGGTCACCGGGTAGCCGCCCTTGCCCGCGTCGAACTTTCCGTCGGCTCCGACCGTCGCTCCCGGCCGCGGACGCCGCACCACGCGCTTGATCACTACCGAGAGCCCGTGCGCAACGATCACCGCGAGCACGCTGAGCAGCCAGGCCCCCGCGTGCGACCAGTCGATGCCCGCACCGAGCAGCCCCAGCAGAATCCATCCCGCAGCGTGCTCGCCGAAGAAGCTGAGCGCCTTGCCGGCGGGCACCAGCGTACGAGCAACACGCGTGCCCTGCACGGCCACGATGAACGAGGTCTCTGAAGCCCGAAGAGTAGTCATTTGTCCCCAACAGTAGCGGCACGCCGCGGCCCTGCGCCGCCGAATGCCCGGCCATCCGAGCACGGCGGCCGGGCATCCGCGTGCCGAACTCTGCCCAGGCCCCGCCCGCACCCGTGTCCCCCGTCTGGGGGCGTGCTCGCTATACTTGCCTCATCATGCCCGCAGACTCAGCGCCGCACAACGCCCCGCCCGTTCGCAAGCGGGTTACTCTCGCGTTGATCGACGATCACCAGCTCGTGCTCGACGGCCTGGCGACCTGGGTACTGCGCAATGCCCCCGACTTCGACCTCGTGATCGCCGCGGGGTCGTGGCCGAAACTCATCCACGACCCGGCCTTTCCGCCCGACGTCATCATCATGGACTACCAGCTCGCCGAGCCCATCTCCATCGAGGCGCGGCTCGGCCTCTGCCGCGCGGCAGGCGCGGCGGTCATCGTGGTCAGCGCACTGGATGATCCCGCCACCGTCGACCGCATCATGGCTGCGGGCGCGGCAGCCTTCATTCCGAAGGCACGCCCCGCCTCCGAAGTGCTCGATGCGGCCCGCGCCGCCGTCGACCCGAACTACGAGCATCCGGGGCTTTCGATCGCCGATGACGACGACCGTTTCACCCCCGACGAACTCGACATTCTCAATCGTTATGCCGACGGCAATTCTCCGGTCGAGGTCGCGCTCATGCTCGGCACCAAGCCCGCAACCGTGAACCGCGCGCTCGACCGGTTTCGCGCGAAGTACTCCCGAGAAGGTCGCCCCGTGGATGATCGTGAAACCCTCATTCGCCGCGCCGCCGAAGACGGTTACCTGACCTAGAGCCGCATCTGCGCGGAGGGAGAGCGCCACGTGCCGCGACCGACGAATCCTCATTGTCGGGCTTTCGTACTCTTCCGCCCTGTCCGAGGCCCGTGTTAGCCTCACAGGCATCAGCGACGGCGCACTCAGGGGAGAGCCACCATGACCGACTTCACCGAACTCAAAACACTCGTTTCGGGGCCCGTGCTCACCCCAGACGACGACGGCTTCGCCGAAGAACTCGTCAGCAACAACCTCAGATGGGTGCACACGCCCGAGGTCGTCGTCGGTGCCGTCTCTGCCGCAGATGTCGCCGAGGCCGTGCGTTTCGCCGCCGCCAACGATCTGCCCGTGCGCGTTCTGGCCACCGGCCACGGCGACGAAGCCGCCATCACCACCGGACTCGTCATCACGACCCGCCGTCTTGATCAGGTCGCCGTCGATCCCGCAGCGCACACGGCCACCTTCGGTGCCGGTGTGCGCTGGAGCGCGATCGTTGCAGCAGCGGCCGAGCACGATCTCGCCGCCATCACCGGCGCAGCAGCCACGGTCGGTGCCGTCGGCTACCTGCTCGGCGGGGGGCTCGGCCCGCTGGCCCGCAGCCACGGAATGAGCTCCGACTACGTGACCGGGTTCACCGTGGTCACCGCCGCGGGAGATATCGTCGAAGCGAACGCCACGGAGAACCCCGAACTCTTCTGGGCGCTGCGTGGCGGCAAAGGCGGCCTCGGGGTTGTGACCGGGGCATCCATTCGCCTCGTCGAATTGCCCGCGCTTTTCGCCGGCAACATCGTCTTCGCTGAAGAGAACATCGAGGCCGTACTGCGCGGCTGGGCCGACTACACCCAGACGGCGCCCATAAACGTCACGACCAGCATCGCTTTCGTGCGCATGCCCCCGTTGCCCGAGCTGCCGCCCTTCTTGAGCGGCAAGACCGTCGCGATGCTGCGCTTCGCCTTTCCGGGCGACCCGGAGCGCGGTGCCGAGTCGGCCGCGCCGCTTCGCGCCCTCGCACCCGCGGTGGTCGACTCGATTCGGCCGATGCGGCCCATCGAGGTGCCGAGCATCCACAACGACCCCACCGACCCCGTAGCGGCGGCGCTCTTCGGCGGTCTGCTCGACCGCATCGACGAGAACCTCGTCACCGCGCTTCTCGACCTCGCCGGCGCCGGCAAAGAATGCGCGCTCGTCAGTGTCGAGCTGCGTCACATCGGATCCGCCGCGGCAGTGGATGTGGCCGAAGGCTCGGCAGCGGGCGGCCGCGACGCATCATTCACCTTCGCGGGCGTCGGCGTTCTCGTGCCACCCGGCATCGAACCCGCCGTTCGGGCCGACGGCGCCCGTCTGCTCGACGCCGTGGCGCCCTACCTGAGCCCGGTCTCGAACATCAACTTCGCCACCACCGCCTACCTCGACCCCGCCCTCTTCGCCACCTGCTGGTCGCCAGCGACCGCGGCTCGCCTCGCGAACATCCGCGCCGTCTTCGACCCCACCGGCGTGTTCGCCTTCGTTCCCGCCTAGCCGACTCGCCTAGTCGACTCGCCTACCTGTACTCACCTAAGGCGTGTCTGGCAAATCACTCGCCGGATGCGCGGCGCCGCGCTCGATCGGCCGACCGCAACGGGCATCCGCGCTCGAACGCCTAGCCGCAACGGGCATCCGCGCTCGAACTGCTGACCGCAACGGGCGCGACGGCCGTTCTACTCGGCGTCAGTGAATCGCGGGCGGGTTTGTCGTGCGCGACTTCGCGGCTCGAACACCAGTGGAGTGCGTTTCACAAGTCGATCTGACGTCTGTCGACATCGTTGCGGTAACTGATCGGGGTCGACCCACTTCGGCGGAATGACGTGCGGAACCCCGTCGATCATCACGAGCTTCCAGTCGGTTGTGTGCAGATGTCGATGGTGAAAAGCGCACAGGAGCGCCCCGTTGCATACATCCGTCACTCCTGGCGCGTGGGCTTCGTCTTTCCACTCGACCACGTGATGGCTTTCGCAGAACTCCGGCGGCCGCTGGCAGCCTTTCCAGACGCAGCCTCCGTCACGAGCGGCGAGTGCCCGGTTCTGAGCCGCAGTGAACAACCGCTGAGTCTTACCGAGATGAAGAATCTGCCCGTTCTCGCCGAAAACCGTGGTCACGATGTCGCTGTGGCACACGAGCTGCTGCACGACCGAGGCCGGCACCGGTTCTTCGATGCCGTCGATCCATCCGATTCCCCGCCCCGACACGACATCGTCGAGATTCGCCCGAAGGCTGACCACAGGTTTCGCCCCATTGATGCGCGGCATTCCCTCCAAACCGGATGCCCGCTGCATGACCTCCGTCAGAGTGTCGACGAGTCGCTGCCCCGGCGTGCGCGTATCGACGCCCTCGTCGAAGAGATCGTCGCTACCTTCCCCACCCCTATCACCATGACCCTCAGCGCTATCGCCCTCTGCCCCGCCGCAATGGCCATCCCCATTTTCGGGATCGCCCACACTCCGCCCGAACAGATCCCGGCGAACCCTCGGGCTTTGAATGCTGAGACAGACCGCCTGCCACACCCCCGCCTGCATCGGCGTCAGAACCCCGATGATTCGGGTGCTACCCGACCTCATCTTCACGAGTTTCAGCCCGCGTTCATTCTCGAGTTCGCGGTACCGCGGCTCGGCTCCATCGGCATCGAGGTGCTCCCGAGCACGAATGGCCAGCGTGCGCATCTGGTCGGGCGTGAACGAGCACCCACCAGCACCCTGCGTCGCCTGTTCGACGAGTCGGCGTTCTGCGGAATGCAACTCCTCGTCTCCGTACCGCACGCCGGCCTGAGCCAGAGGCTTGATGATCGCATCAGCCGTATCGATGCCGATCTCGCCAGAAGCAAGTGCATCCCGTACCTCCGCAAACCGAGCCGGCAGCGGCGAGCTGAAGAACTCCGACTGTCGCACCTCTTCTCCGAGTCGCACCCGTGCCCGTGCCGTCGAGGCGAACACCGACGCCGCCGACGCGATCAGCTCGGCCGCATTGCTGAAGTTCTTCGAAGCCGCAAGCCCCTCCGGCCCCAGTTCCCGTCGGCTACGGTGCCCCACCTCGCCAGCCATCTGCACACGAGCCCAGTCGCCCAACCGACCCAGCTGCTCGGCCGCAACCAAACCCGCCATCAATGCATCGTCGGAAAGCCCGCAGGGCGCAGCAGCCTCGAACGCCCCGCTCTCGCAGATCGCCGCAACCGCCCGCGCCACACACTCCATAAACGGCGCAACGGTACGGTCGCAGGAGTCAAGGGCACTTTCGGACATAGCCCGATTCTATCACGATAACGAGCAAAACTCAGCGAATCAGGTCAACGGATGCCCGTCAAAACTTTCTCGAACACCATCCCATCGCCTTCCGAGCTGCCGCGCCCACAGGGCTTGCCCTTCCAAGATGGGTCACCCCCAGAGGTACCATCAACGTCCGACATCGGAGCAGTCAGGAATCGGCCCTCGAGATGGTCACCGTTAACCCTCGTCAAACCGACCCTTCTCAAACCAGCCAGCCCCAATCCCAGCCAGGCTCCCACCCCAAACACCCCCCATTCCCGAAGAATCTCCCCGCCTCGACCCCGAGACCCCCTCTAGGTGCCTAATATGAACCAGTGACTTCTGCCCTATTCGGGGGTAACCGGCAAAAGCACCGAAGGGTTTTATGTCTCTGGTATTACCTACCGACGTGCAGGGGCTCGTTACGAGCCGAGCGCTCGGCAAGGCGGCCATCTGGGTCAGCAGCGTCTTTCTCGCCGCTACCTTCGTCTTGCTCATCGCCTTTCGCGTAGCCATTCCGCAGGTCGACATCGTTCTCGCTCTGGCCGGGCTCGCCATCGCCGGGGTGAGCGTCGCCGGCGCCCTCATCGTGACGAATCGCCTTGGCATGTTCGCGCTCATGCTCGCGGGCGCAGCCGGACTCTTCTTGTTCACCGTCGAGATCGGCATGGGCGCGCCTTCCGACTGGAAGTCCGACGCCATTCTCTTCTCTCTCCCGAAGATCGCGATGACCGTCGTCGGCGTCGCCGGTCGTACCCTTCTCTCTGCGGTCTTGCGCTGCACTCTCGGCTTCGTCTTCGCTTCGCTCGCGGTTCAGATCGGCGCCCGCGTCTCGGGCATCCCCTTCGCCTTCGACTTTCCCCTCATCGCCACCTACCTCGGCCTCATCGTTCTTCTGGTCACCCTGTGGCTCGGCCGCCGCGAGTCCATCAAGGGCGCCGCCACCATGCAGGCCGCAGCCGTCGCAGAAGAGCGGATGATCGAACGAAACCGCATCGCGTCCCGCGCCTCAGCCGCCCTGCACGACACCGTCTTGAACGACCTGCACGCGCTGACCCTCACGGCCGTCGGACCCTTCTCAGAACCCCACCGAGCCTTTCTCGTCAGAGACATCGCCGCGCTCGCGCACCCCGGCCTGCTCGTTGACGAGGCCATGCTGCAGATGCGCGTCAGCGGTGAAGCGATTCTCACCTCGGGCCTGGCCCCGGTCATCCAGTCGGCCAGAGCCCGCGGCCTCATCGTCACCATCAGCGGTGACCCGGGCATCCTCTCCGAACTCGCCGCTCCCGCCATTGCCGAAATCGTCAAAGCCATCGACCAGTCGCTCGTCAACGTGAGCAAGCACGCCCAGACCAACGAGGCCGAACTCGCCGTCGTCGCCGGAGTCGACACCATCAACGTCGTCGTCACCGACGCGGGTGCCGGATTCGACACCAAGCGCGTCGACGAGCAGCGCATGGGCCTGCGCGTCTCGGTTCGCCAGCGCATCGAATCCCTCGGCGGCAGCGTCAAGATCTGGTCGACCCCGGGCGCCGGAACCGCCGTGCTCATGTCGGTGCCCCGCGCATCCGCGCCCCGCACCACGTACGGGTTGGTGCACTGACCGTGTCCCGCTTGCCCAACGCATCCCGCAAGGCTGCCCCGTCGGCTCGCGCTGCCCAGGCGCAGCCCGAAACCGCTCAGCAGATCGACCCGCTGAGCGGCATCACTGCCCGCATCTTCGTTTTCGTCGTCGGTCTCGTCAGCGTCGGCACCGCTTTCGGTCTCGGCTTCAGCAACGGCAACGAAGTCGCGATTCCCGCGCTCCAGATCGCGGGAATCGTCGTGTTGGTCGCCGCCTACGTCTGCTTCGTCTGGGCCGCAGAGCCGTACCGAAAACGGGTGACTTTCGGGCGTTACTCTCTCGTGTTCGCTCTGGTCGCCCTCGCGAGCGTTCTCGACGCCCTCAGTCAACTCTGCGCAGACACCGCCGTGCGAAACGACTGGGGCCCCATCTGCCTCGCCCTCGTTCTCATGCTCGCCGGCCCCTATCGTCACCCGCTCGAAATCGTCGGATTCACGATCATCGCCCTCGCGCTTGTCAGCGTCACCACCGTCATCGTCGAAGCCACTCGTGCTGCCGGCTCCTACTTCATCTCACTCTCGATCGTCGGCACCCCCATTCTCGCCATCGGAATCGGCTCTGCCATCTACGCCGGTTACCTCATCTCGGGCCTGACCGCCGATCGCGCCGCGGCCGCTGCAGCCCGAGACCGCCGTGACCAGGCCGACCGCCGTGAGGCCATCGAAGAGTTTCTCGGCCGCGACATCCGTGCCCTGCGCAGCGAGGTTCTGCCATTCTTCAGAGAGCTCAAGGCTCAGGATGCCCTCACCCAGGCCGACATCGACAAAGCTGCCGAACTGCAGACGCGCTTGCGAGCCTCCATCGTCTCGAACCTCTCGATCGAGCCCCTCGAAGACGTCGTCGGATCATTCGTCGACCCCGACCACCTCTCCCGTCGCCTCTCCGAACAGCAACGTGCCGCCGTGCGTGCCGTCATCGCGTTTCTCGTCGACCAGCCCTCCATCAACCGTCGCGACATCTCGCTCTCGTTCGAGACAACCGACACCGCCATGTGCGGAACCTTGCATTGCATCGTGGCTTCGGATCGCGGTCTTGCGTCTCGTGCAGCTCCCTTCGTCGGCCTTCTACAGTTCGCTTTTGCCGGGGTCACTGACGAGCTGACCGCGGATGCCGCCCACCTCACCTTTACCTTCTGAAAACACCATTTCGCGTCAACTTGTCTAACATTGCGCGTCAAGTACCCCCCTTCGGGGTGCAAGTCGCGGAATTGTACTTCATTATTCGACTTTCGTAACGTCGAATTAACGTTTGGCTCGAATTTGCCGCCCCCGATCTGCTAGTTTCCTACTGCAGCAACATGCGACGAAGCAGCTTGTGGGGGAGTGCCGCCGCAGCATCGTAATTTCTCGTGCGTCTGCTTAGAACTCAAGATCAAGCACCAGCACCGCACCTAAAACGAACCTACGAAGAAAGGCCAGTCACGTGGAAAACCACAGCACGTCTGACATCGACATCGAAACCACCGAGGCCCCGAAGAAGGGCCTCACCCGCCGCCAGGTCGCGACCGGCGCTGCGTGGGCCGTGCCCGTCGTCGCACTCGCCGTATCTACCCCGCTGGCCGCTGCCAGCGTCGTCATCGACAGCCCGACGGCCTACTTGACGGGCACGATCTCCGCGACCGGCACGAGCGCGTCACCTCGAACCGCTACCTATGTCAATGGGTCGATGACCTACAACAGCGCGGGCGTCGCTGGCCAGAACTCGGGCAACCTCACCCTCACGGTCTACAACAACAAGCCGACGATCTGGTCGACCACAATCAGCACTGCGGCCTACATCAGCGCGGGATGGGCGCTCGTTTCGGCCAACACCGTCACGCAGGTCTACATCTTCTCTCACACGGCGGTGACGAACGGTGTAGTCGTGACCATGCCGACGGTCACTTGGAATGCCCCTGTAGGAAGCACCAAGCCGGTACTCGGCATCACACTCGATTCCGACAGCGACGACGTTTCGGCGCTTGGCTTGAGCCTGAGCTGACCCTCGTCACGGCGATGAATTGATCGCCTTCGACGTGATCGCGATTGCGTCATCGACTGATGTTTGGTGACGCAACGCGTGTTTCCGGGAGGTATTGTTTACGAACTGCGCTAATTTAGCCCGTCGATTCAGAGACGTGCCTAGACCGGCTCGCGTTCGCCTGATGAGATGCCGCCAACAAGGGGATTGACATGGAGTTATCTGATTATCTGCGCGTGTTGCGCGCGCATTGGGTCGGAATCATTCTGATCACCGTTCTCGGCGCGGTCGTCGCCTTCGGCTGGACGTTCACTCAGCCGAAGGTCTACGCGGCCAACTCGAGCGGAATCGTTTCGCTGGTGACGGCGAGCAACGACGTCGGAACAACGTCGGTGGCTGATTCGCTGGCGAAGTCGAAGGCTCCGACGTACGTCAATGTGGGTGAATCTCGGGCTGTCGCCCAGCTCGTCATCCAATCCCTCGGTCTATCCACCTCACCCGAGACCTTGGTATCGCACGTGACAGTCACCAACGTCAAAGACACACCGACGATCGATGTGAGTGCCACGGCCTCAACCGCTCAGGGAGCGAAAGATCTCGCAGACGCGTGGATAACAGCACTCGCTGCACAAATCAAAGTCATCGAGACCGACAGTGCCAGCCCCGGCTCGACGTCGGATTCGACGATTGGCTCCATCTTTCTTCAGCCGGTCGAGTCCGCAATCGTTCCTACCAGCCCGGTTTCCCCCAATGTGAAGCTGGCGGTCGCACTGGGAGCGCTCATCGGCCTGATTCTGGGGCTCGTATACGCGGTCGTGCGAAACCTGCTCGACCGGCGCATCCGCACGTCGGAATCGATCGAACGGCAGTTTGGGCTCTCTGTCATCGGCAGCCTTCCGAAAGACAGGCGGCTTGATGATGAGAACCGCATCGTACCGGAGGCCGACACCACCGACTATGCTTCGCAGTCGGGCAGCCATGCACTGCCCGAAGCGCTGCGTGAACTGCGCACCAACCTGCAATTCATGAATGTCGACAATCCGCCTCGAATCATTGTCGTCACGAGCCCACTGCCGAACGACGGCAAATCGACGGTGACGGCCAACCTGGCCGTCACATTGGCCGCGGCCGGCCAGAAGGTAATCGTCGTTGACGGCGACCTCCGCAAACCATCCGTCACATCGGCATTCGGCATCGTGCCTGGTGTCGGAATCACTGATCTCCTCATCGGTAAGGCTGAGATACAGGATGTACTCCAGCCCTGGGGAACTTCGGGCAACCTTCTCGTGTTGGGCGCAGGTTCCATTCCGCCGAACCCCAGTGAGTTGCTCGGATCTCAAGGCATGAATGTGTTGCTGCACGAGCTCGCTCGCGACGCGATGGTGCTCGTGGACGCCCCACCCCTCCTGCCAGTGACCGATGCCGCCGTTCTCTCGGCGCGCACCGACGGTGCCATAGTGGTAGTTTCGGCCGGAAAGACGACTACTGATGAATTGACGAAGGCGCTAGCGAATATTGCCAAGACGTCAGGTAAGACACTGGGCGTAATTCTGAACCGTGTTCCGACGAAGGGTGCCCTCGGTCGGGGTTACGGCTATTACTACGGTTCGTATTACGGCAAAGACAGCAAGAAGACGAAGCATGCCACACCTCGCCTCGAGCACGAAGACACTGTCGAAGTCGTAAATAACGTCGTGCCCATTCGCACGGGCACTGATTCGAACTGAGCCGGCCGCTCATGGGATCGCATGCGAGCCCGGCGTCGCAACCCTTGTCACGTCGGTCGTCGCGGCCGATTCAGTCAGTCATCGACGATGATTCCTTCACGTTTCTGTTCGTCTGCACCGGCAACATCTGCCGTTCTCCATTAGCGGAGCGATTGCTTACCTCGAAGCTCACGACGCTCGAAGTCGCTGACCGGCAGACGATTCGCGTGGAGAGCGCGGGTCTCCAGACGATAAATGGCGTGGCCATGGACGAGACGGCGGCAAGCGAAGGGTTGCGTTTGGGAGCTCAGATCGCTGGCGCTGAAAGCAGGGTTCTCGATCGGACCATCAGCATGGGGGCCAATGTGCTTCTGACAATGACCCGGGAGCAGCAAGTCGATCTCGTGAAGCGCTATCCGGCCCTTCTTCATCGAACCTTCACCGTTCGAGAGTTCGCCCGAATCCTCGAGGAGGTACCCGAAGTCGTCAGCGCAGGTGAGAGTGTCGCTCGCAGAGGCGTCGTGACGGTCGGGCGAGCTTCTGCGGTTCGCTCCTCCCTCGCCGCAAATGCGAGTGATGACGACATTCCAGATCCGTACCGTCGAGGCGACGCCGTGCACCGGCAGGTGGCAGATATGATCGAAATCGCCGTTTCGACGATCAGCCGTAGGATGTTCGCAATTTAGTCACCGAGACGCCGTTCGAGGCGTCTCGGTCTGTGGCCTATGCTTGCAGAAACGTCGATCTTGTGCCCGAAATGGGGGTAATGTGCCGGATTTTTCGATTCTGACAGTCTGTTCCGGAAATATCATCCGATCTCCTCTCACAGAGTTGATCTTGCGTGCAGAACTCGCGCGGCCTGACGTCTTTTCCGTGTCGAGCGCGGGAACATTCGCGGGGGAAGGCGACGCGATGACTCCAGAAGCTGCCGAAATCGCTCGTGGCCTCGGTCTCGACCCCTCGGCGCACCGCGCAAGGTATCTCACGGAGTCCTATGTCGAATCGGCCGATCTGCTGCTGGCGCTCTCGCGCGCTCATCGCAAGGAGATCGTTCAGCTCGTGCCGCGCAAGGTCAGCGTGACCTTCACCCTTCGAGAATTCGCAAGGCTTGCCGCGGACATCTCCGATGACGAGGTACTTGCTACGACCAATCCACTCACGACGACTCGCGAGAAGTTGATCGCAGTAATCAAACTCGTAACGATCAGGCGCGGTGTGACCGGACAGATTGACGCTCCGAGCGATGACGATGTCGTTGACCCTTATCGTCGAGGCGCAGAAATCTATTCAGAATCCCTGAGTCAACTCTCACCGGCTGCTTGCACCACCGCAAAACTTCTGAGACATGCAACCGAGAAATCGTCGATCGGGGTAAGAATTTTACATTAGAGGGGCAATTGATCGCGATAATCGCGATCCTGTAACGCGTTGGAAACGAATTTACGTTTGAGTTGAGGTGCAGCAAAGCGAGCATCACTGCTTTGACGCACACGATGGAAGGCAGAACACTTGGAGCTTCGCGATTACCTGAGGATTCTCCGCAAGGGCTGGGTCATTATTCTGGCCCTCGTTCTCGTCGGGATCGCCGTGGGATCCCTGTTCTCGATACTCGCGGTGCCGCAGTACTCCGCTTCGAGCAAAGTCTTCGTTTCGGTGCAGTCGGCCGGAACGGTGACCGAACTCACTCAGGGAAGCAACTTCACCCAAGGACAGGTCAAGTCATACGCTGACATCATCGCCACCCCGGCGGTGCTCCAGCCGGTAATCGATCAGCTCGGACTGAAAACAAACGCCCAAAGCCTGGCCGATCATGTCTCCGCCACTACGACAGTCGGAACAGTCGTTGTCGAAATCGGCGTATCCGACCCGTCGCCGGAGCTCGCGGCAGAGGTGGCAAATGCGATCGCAGCCAGCTTCGAGGCCACCGTCGCGAAGATTGTGCCCGTTGATTCAACGGGTGTATCACCTGTCAAGATCACAGTGCTTCAACAGGCTCTCGTTCCAACCAGTCCCTACTCGCCGAACACCCGTATCAACATCCTGATCGGTGCAATCATCGGGCTTGTGCTCGGCGTTGTGGTGGCGATCCTTCGATATGCGCTTGACACGCGGGTACGCAACGAGCATGACGTCGAACTGGTTTCCAACGCCCCTATCCTTGGAGGCATCGCGTACGACTCCAAAACCACGGAGCGACCGTTGGTTGTGCAGGACGACCCGCGTAGCCCACGCGCCGAGTCGTTTCGAACGCTTAGAACGAATCTTCAGTTCATAGTTGCCACGAACAGGCCTCGCAGTTATGTGATCACGTCATCAGTGCCGGGTGAGGGAAAGAGTACGTCGTCGGCGAACCTGGCCATCGTTACTGCCGCGGCCGGTACACGTGTCATCATCATCGACGCCGATCTTCGAAAACCGAAGCTCGCTGAATATATGGGTCTTGAGGGTGGCGCCGGTCTGACCGACGTCTTGGTGGGCAGAGTCGAATTGGCTGAGGTCGTTCAGCGATGGGGAACACATTCCCTCGACGTTCTGCCGGCCGGGCGAATTCCACCGAACCCTAGCGAGCTTCTGGGTTCGTCGGCGATGATCGAATTGATCGCTCAGCTCGAGAAAGATTACGACCTAGTTCTCTTCGACGCCCCGCCTCTCTTGCCTGTCACTGACGCAGCTATTCTCGCTAAGCACACTGGCGGAGCGCTCGTCATGGTCGGCTCGGGGCGTGTTCACCGTGGTCAGCTGAAGGGTTCGATCGCTGCACTCCAGAATGTGGGTTCGAGTATCGCTGGCATCGTTCTGACGATGTTGCCGACGAAGGGACCCGACTCCTACGGCTATGGCCGGTATGGATACGGATATGGGTACGGGTACGGTGTTGACAACGAGCAGTCGAAAAAGGAAAAAACCGAAGCGAAGCGCGCGAAAAAGCGCAAGCCCGCCATCGCATGACGCGCGAAGCCGAGCAGGCCGACACTCCCCGCGTCGCTAATGCGAGCCTTTCTCGCGCGACAGATTGGCGCATGGGCTACGCCATTCGTTTGATCGTGACAGACCTCGTCGCCATTACGGTCGCCACAGTCGTCACGCAGGTGGTCTGGTTCGGATTCGACGCAGGAGACGCAACCCACTATGCCGGCGGTGTGGGTGACATCTCACTGGGAACATATTCCGCGATCTCTCTCGTGCTCATCGTGTCGTGGATGGTCATCCTCGGAGTTTACGGTTCGCGCGGCGACCGGGTGGTCGGCACCGGATCTGTCGAGTACAAGATCATCGTTGATGCCACCCTTCGGCTGTTCGGACTGTTCGCGATCATCGCGTTTCTCTTTCAGATCGATTTCAGTCGTGGCTATTTCGTCATCGCCCTTCCTCTTGGTGCGCTGGCGTTACTCTTCACGCGGCTCATGTGGAGACGGTGGCTGAAGGGCAAACGTCGCCGCGGTGAGTATTCCGCTAATGTTCTTCTCGTCGGCTCCGAGATAACTGCGCTGCACACGGCTAAAGAGCTCGCTCGGTACCCAGAGGCGGGATACCGAGTCGTGGGCGCGTGTATTCCGAGCGGCTTGGTGGCGGATTACTTGCCTGGTACAGACATTCCCGTTGCAGGAAGCGTCGATCTGATCGGGCCGGCGATTGCTGCGACCGGAGCCGACACCGTTGTGATCACGAGTTCGGACGAATTGTCGCCGGCTCGCATTCGCGAACTCAGCTGGTCTCTGGAACCCGGTCGTCAGCACCTCGTCGTTGCTCCGAGTCTCACCGACATCGGTGGCCCCAGGCTGCACACCCGGCCGGTGGCGGGTCTTCCGCTCATCCACGTAGAAACGCCGCGTTACGAGGGTTTCAAGCGATACCAGAAGCGGCTTTTCGATGTAGCGTCGTCAGCGCTACTGATCACCGTCCTCGGCCCCATATTGCTCGGTCTGGCCATGATCGTTCGCTTGAGTACGCCGGGCGGAGTGTTCTTTCGGCAGGAACGAGTCGGGTTGAATGGAACCCATTTCGACATGCTCAAGTTTCGCTCTATGGTGCCGAATGCCGAAGCCTTGCTCGCCGATCTCGAGCAAGAAGATCGCTCGGAAGGCAACTCGATTCTTTTCAAGATGAAGGACGACCCGCGAGTCACCCCCATCGGAAAGGTGCTCAGGCGGTACTCGCTGGACGAGTTGCCGCAGCTGTTCAATGTGCTTCGTGGCGACATGTCGTTGATCGGCCCGCGACCACCCTTGCAGAAGGAAGTTGACCTCTACGAGTCGCACGTACATCGCAGATTCTTGATGAAGCCCGGAATCACGGGCCTCTGGCAGGTGAGCGGGCGGTCGGACTTGTCTTGGGAAGACTCCGTTCGACTTGACCTTTACTATGTCGAGAACTGGTCGATGGTAGGCGATTTTGTCATACTCATGAAAACCGCGAGGGCTGTCGTTGGCAGCAGTGGTGCCTATTGAACGCCACTGTCGCATCAGATGTCGAATACGTTAAATCCTGTGCCCATGACTAACCCTTAAGTGGAGGACTTCGGTAGGTTGGGTTACTGACCCAATACGCGGAATCGCCCGTTTGAAACAGGGCTTTGGGGGAGAGTATGAGTGCTGAGGTGCTTGGCGGGGTATTAGCTGCGAGCGAGAAGCCGAAGATGGCGCACCATGATTGGCGTCGTTCGTATCGTGCACGGCTCGCGATCACTGACTTCGTCGTGATCCTTTGCGCCGTGTTCGCGACGCAGGCAGTCTGGTTCGGCACCGTTTCGAGCGAGACGAACGTCGCCAGCAACCTCAGGTCATTCACGATCAGCTACACCTCATTGTCGCTTCTTCTGGCGATCTGCTGGACAGGCATTCTAAGCATTTACGGCTCACGCGGTGACCGGGTGATCGGCACAGGTAGCGCCGAATATCGCATCGTCTTCGACGCGAGTCTTCGACTGTTCGGTGTGTTCGCGATTTTGGCCTTTTTGTTGCAGATCGACTTCAGTCGCGGATACTTCATCATCGCATTCCCCGCGGGCACACTGATACTGCTTGCGACGCGAATTCTCTGGCGTCGCTGGCTGAATCATCGCCGCAGACTCGGTGAATACTCGGCGCGTGTTCTTCTCGTCGGGTCGGAGGTATCGGTCTTGCACACGGCGAAGCAGCTAGCGGGTCAACCTCAGGCGGGATACCAGGTCATAGCGGCATGTATCCCGAATGGTCGCGCGGCACACAGTCTTGGCGACACCCGTGTTCCTGTCGCGGGGGGAGTCGACGACGTCGCGTCAGCCCTTCGCGCGAGTGGAGCCGATACAGTTGTCATCACCAGTTCAGACGAACTGTCGCCTGAACGTATTCGCGAACTCAGTTGGTCGCTGGAGCCCGGTCGTCAGCATCTAGTCGTCGCCCCGAGTCTTACCGACATCGGTGGCCCGCGCATCCATACTCGCCCCGTCGCCGGGTTGCCGCTGATCCACGTAGAGACGCCGCGTTACGAGGGTTTCAAACGTTACCAGAAGCGGCTCTTCGACGTTTTTTCGAGCGCATTGTTACTACTTGTCCTCTCGCCGGTGCTGTTGCTCATCGCTATGACCGTTCGGCTGAGCACCGAAGGACCGGTGTTTTTTCTTCAAGAACGCGTTGGGCTCAACGGCTCCACGTTCTTCATGATGAAGTTTCGAACTATGGTGCCGAACGCCGAAGCATTGCTGAAGAACCTGCAAAACGAGTCGCGTGAAGAAGGTAATTCGATTCTTTTCAAGATGAAGGACGACCCGCGAGTCACTCCTATCGGTAAGTGGCTGCGACGCTACAGCCTCGACGAGTTGCCGCAGCTGCTGAATGTTCTTCGTGGGGACATGTCTCTCATCGGCCCACGGCCTCCGCTGCAGAAAGAGGTCGACCAGTACGACACTCACGTGCACCGTCGGTTCCTGATGAAGCCGGGCATAACGGGCCTCTGGCAGGTGAGCGGTCGCTCAGACCTGTCGTGGGACGACTCGGTTCGACTTGACCTCTACTACGTGGAAAACTGGTCGATGGTCGGCGACTTCGTCATCCTGCTGAAGACCGCAAGGGCCGTTGTCGGGAGTTCCGGAGCGTATTGAGCTCTGTACCCGCCAGAAACGATTGGGAACGACTATCTCAGCTTTCACTTCACTCCCGCAGCGCCTGAAAAAATATGTCGCAGTCACCAGAACCATGCGGCAGTTGCGAAAGCGTAACAAGACGAGTCGTGGATCTGTTCTTTCTACGAACGGCCCCGTCGTCTCGCTGACAACGCATGGCCTTCGTCTGCAAACCGTGTTTTACGCGATCGAGAGCATCGGCCGAGGAGAGCTTAAGCCTTCACGCATCATTCTGTGGATCGATGAAAAAGACAGCCGTGCACCCAGACCTCCCGAGCTTGAGCGCCTCGTTGCTCGTGGTCTCGAGATCCTGGTCACCTCGAACTACGGGCCGCACACGAAGTACTATCCCTACGTGAAATTGCACAATCGCCATGAAGTCGCCATGGTGACTGCAGACGACGACGTGATCTATCCCATTGACTGGCTCAGCAGGCTCGATTCTGCTCACCGAGCACGCCCCGACGTCATTCGTGCCATGAAAGCGCGTCGAGTCGAGATGCTAGGTGCGGGCTTCGCCCCGTACTCTACGTGGAACGCGGTTACATCGGCGGAGCCGAGCAGTCTCAACCTCGCCCTCGGCGTCTCTGGAGTGATCTATCCGCCAGCATTCCTCGACGAGTTGAACGCCGCAGACGAGGCATTTCGTGTCGTCAGCCCGAAGGCAGATGATATTTGGTTGCATGCCGTCGCGGTGCGATCCGGGTTTCTGGTCGCTCAAGTGAGCGCTGCTCCGGAAGGCTATCCGACCGTTCGAGGCACGTTCGAAACGAGTCTCATGAAGACCAACGTGCTCGACAATCAGAACGACGCACAGATTCAGGCGACGTACACGGCGGCCGACATCGAAAGCCTCGCCAAGGTGTCGGCCTGAGTCCGAGGCTCGTCACGAACTCAGGTGCGGCCCGCCCGATCGATGAACTCGTGCCATGCTTTGCGTGATCCCAGACGCAACTCGTCTACCATCCTGAGCACGTCGTCCTTGTCGCTGGCAAGGGCGTTGGCGATGGCCGATGTCCAGCCGGCGCCGGTTCCCGTGTCCGACACCAGCAGCGGCGACGATTTTCCGACCAAATCCTCTAGACTCGTCCCTGCCGGTCCGACGATGGGAACGCCGTACTCGAGGCACCTGATGGCGATTCCGCTCTGGTAGAACCGCTTGTATGGAACGACGACCGCGTCACTCGTTCGTAAGAGGCTCTGCAACTCGTCTTCAGGTACGAATCCCTCGGAGACATGCCATCCTGCGATCTGCGGCCAGCGTCTTCCGCGTATCTCGAGCAAGACGCCTGGCCCGATCGATGCACTGATCTCTTCGAGGGCTTTTACATCACGATCCGGTTTGAACTGACCGAGAACGCGAACGACTTTCGGTTCGTTGACGGGCTCATTCTTGCTTTGTGCTACCGGAAGAATCGGGTGGGGAAGTTTGGTCACGATGGCTTCGAATCCCTGCTGCACGACGTCGGCGAGTGCGGCGTCGCTGTGCACGACCAGACCTCGTTTGAACGGCGCCCAGCGGGAAAGCCGTCGGGATCGTCGATCGTAACCGACCGCCGAGACAAGCGGTTCCGGGTCGTGGACGACGAATTCGATCACAGCCCGCCGGCCGAGAATCATCCCGAGAAGCAGGTCGAGATAGCCCAGAACCGGCCATGTGACGATCACCGTGTTCTTCTTGTCGTTCGTTGCCATTCTTCGGGCAGAGAGCAGCACGCGAAGATACCGAAGGATCCACGTAAGGCGACCTCCTGTTGCCTGCGACGGCTCGAAGATCGTGGCTACCGCGACCTCATAACCTGCCCCCTCGAGGTTGTCGCTCAACGCCTTCGTGTAGTGAAGGAGCGCCCCACCGAGCGTGTTGATGATGAGGATGCGATGCTCGACCGCCTCGCGCATGCGCATTCTCTTCGTATTCTCTGTCGTACTCATCCGTGCTGTCCTTCAGCGCTCGTGAATCCAGGCATCAGACTGGTATCGACCTTCGATGTGCGGCAACGAGCCGATTACCGAGGCGCGGGCCAACGGATGCTCGAGTGCCAGCTTGATCGCAGCGGGCAGCTCAGCCGTAATGTTCGACGCAGCAACGACCTGGTGTCCGTGCTGTCGCAGCCACGAAGCGAGCCCGGTCTGATCAGTCGTGACGACGGTGAGCCCGTGCGAGAGGCCTTCTTTGATGGGCAGCCCGACCTGTTCTCGCCATCGGCCGTCGGGTATCGACGGAGCGATTAGTGTCACCGCCGTCGCGAGGCGCCGCTGCACGTGCGCACGTGGGAGTTGACCGAGGTATTTTCGTCGGCTTGGATTCTGCGATGCCCACGACGTGACCCGATCTGCTAGCGGACCCGGGCCAATAATGGTGAGTGTCGCGGTCGGATTAAGTCGCTCTACTTCTTCCCACGCGGTGAGGAGTTGTGCGACCCCCTTGCGCTCTTCGAGCACGCCGACGAAAACGCACGCGTCGGGGTCCGGAACGGTCTGCTTGTCGCCGGCATCGGACGGAAGCTCCTCGAACAATCGATGTTCGACAGATCGCACAAACGGAATCGACATGTAGAGGTTCTGCGAGCCTTCCGTCGCGAATGCGATCTTGTCGAGCAGGAGCCTGATATACAGACCGAGGCCGAGTCCGAACGCTCTCACAAAAATCGGAGGAACACGTCGATTCCCGCCGATCAGGTGACCGAGCTCGTTGTTCTCCATTGCGTAGGTGACCAGTATTCGCTTGCGACCGGTGATCAATCCCGAAAGCTTCCAGGTCAGTGCGATAGCGACGCCAGTGGGTAGAAAGCGAACCCAGAGCGGTTCAGGCATTTCGAGCACAGTCGCCCTTGAACCTCGAAGCAGGCGCAGGGCGAGCGTCAGGTTGACTTTTCTGAACTGTTTCGGCACGTCCACTCCGACGAGATCGTATTTCTCCGTGAAGTAGAGCATATGGGCGGGTGTTGTCTCGTAGTACCTCGTGATGTGAACCGAGCGCAGTTCGGGGATGAGTCGAATGGATTCAATGGCGGTCACCGCGGGCACACAAACTCCGATCGTTAATCTCGCGTCTTGCCGAATGCTAGCAACCACGTATGTCGCGCATGTGTCGCCGCCAACCTGAAAGTTTGCTGCGAGACTATTCTGTACCCCTTATTGGGGCCATAATGGTCACTAGTTGACACCCGTTTAGGGACTTGCGCAGTAGCCCTTCATGGGCTCGTACTGCGTTTAGCCAGGGGGGGTGGCTCGTTGAGATATCGCACGTTGTCCGTCGTTGTCATGGTCGCTCTCATCGCCTCGATCGGTGCGGCACTCACGCCGTTCCAATCGGTTTCTTCGGCGTCAGCGGCACCCGTCGTCGCCGTGACGCCGACGAACATCATCGCAGACGTCTCGACCGCGCACCCGCGGTTGCTTCTCACGTCGGCCTCTGTCGCCGATCTGAAGGTCGCAGTGACAACCGATGCAACCGCCATCTCGTGGTACAAGACGATTCAGACTTCAGCAGACGCGATCATCCCCCTCGGGGTGACGACGTACGACACCACGTCGGGAGACTTGCTTTCGGCGAGTCGTCAGGTTCTGACTCGAACCTATGCGCTCGGACTGATGTGGCAACTCACAGGCAACACGAAGTACGCAGACCGCCTGTGGACAGAATTGAATGCCGCTGCGGCATTTCCCGACTGGAACCCTTCCCATTTTCTCGATACCGCCGAAATGGCCCATGCCTTCGGCATCGGCTACGACTGGTTGTACAGCTATCTGTCGTCGGCTCAACGCAGCACTCTGACTGCAGCCGTGGAAACCAAGGCGTTCACCCCCGCGCTCACAACGTACGCGGCGCAAAACTACTGGTCGACGGACACCTCGAACTGGAACGTCGTCAGCAACTCGGGGCTGAGCATCGCCGCTCTCGCCCTGGCCCAAGACAGCGCGAGCATGTCGGGTCAGATTCTCGACGACGCCAGGGCGAGCATCGTGAACGGTCTCACCGAATACTCGTCAGACGGTGGCTACACCGAAGGCATCACGTACTGGTCATATGCGTCGAATTACCTCACGACATACATATCGTCGCTCGAATCGTCGACGGGAAAAGACTACGGGCTCTTGGCCAGCCCAGGGCTGGCGCAGACCGGGCTCTTCGCACTGAACCTTTCGGGCCCGAGCGGCAACTTCGCCAACTTCGGAGACGCGTGGGTGAACGAACCGATGACCACCCCGCTGCTCGGGCTGGAGTCGCTGTACGGCGATGCGACACTGCGGACGCGAGCCATTGCAGCCATGACCGGGCCTGACGCCGTCGACCCCACCCCGAAGGCGCTCATCTGGTACGCGGCAGTCCGCACGACGACAGTACCTGCGGTACCAGCGATTCCGCTGGATGCGACATTCGCCGACTATGGCGTTTCGACTCTTCGATCGTCGTGGGCGCAACGACAAGCTACCTTCGTCGCGCTCAAGACCGCAACCGACCAGGCTCCGGGTCATTCAGACCTCGACGGGGGCTCGTTCACGCTCGACGCGCTCGGGCAGCAATGGGCTGTCGACCTCGGCGCCGACAGCTATTCACTGCCCGGTTACTTCGATGTCACCAACGGCGGCCGGTGGAACGTTTATAAGAAGAGAGCCGAGGGCCAAAACCGAATCGTGCTGAACCCCGGCACGACGACCAGCGGGCCAGACAGCAATCCATCGGCTTCGTCGACCGTGCAGATAGTGAGATCGGATGCGACGACGGCGAGTGCGGTCACCGATCTGACCTCGTCGTACCCGACCGCGCTCAACTCCTGGAAGCGGGGGGTTTCGCTCTTCGATAACCGCACGCAAGTATTGGTGCAAGACGAGTTGTCGGGCAAAGCGAACATCGACACGTGGTGGTACATGCACACAGCGGCGGACATCAACATCGCAGCCGACGGAAAGTCGGCTGTGCTCTCCCAGAACGGCCAGCAGCTCCTGGCGCGAATCGCCGCCCCGAGTACAGCAACGTTCTCGATGATGTCCGCGGCACCGCTCTGGACCTCACCCCAAGTCGCCGGCCAGAGCGCGAACACAGGCATCAACAAACTCTCTATCCGAATCAGCGGCACCTCGACGGTCAACCTGGCCGTCCAGTTCACGCCCATCACTGGGGGAGCGACTCCGGCGTTAGCCGCTGTGACTCCACTAGCGAACTGGGGAACTGCCAGCGCACAGTATTCCGCTCTGACGTCGCTCGCGCTCGATGGCAAGCCGCTTTCGACATTCACGCCGGGAACGCTGGCATACCAGGTTCAGGCCTCATCTGTAAGCGCTCCTCCCACCGTGTCGGGTGCGTCGAGCAGCGGCGCTACCGTCGCCATCACTCAGGCTCCGGCTACCCCGGGTCAAGCTAAGATCGTGGTCACGGAATCAGGCAAGAGCTCTGTAACCTATACCGTCTCGTTCATACCCGGGGCCGTACCCTGGGTCAGTCTCACCGCCAGCGTGGACACTGCGTCGAACCCCGTATCAGCGGTTGCCGATAATTCGCTCTACACCAACTGGTCGGTGACGGGCGAACAGTGGATAGCCTTCGATCTCGGCAGGCCCCAGACGGTGCAGCATGCTGAGATCTATTGGGGCGATGTCGGCGCTACCGGGGCGAAGTATGCCATCCGCGTGTCGAACGACAACGTGAACTGGACTTCTGTATTTAGTGGAACAGCGAGACAGACTGCTGACAATCAGTACGCTTCTTTCAGCACGGGACCGATCGTTCGACGGTATGTGCGAATACTCGTCTACGGCGATCCGACGAACAAGATGTCGATCATTCGCGACGTGAAACTCATGTCGCAAGACAAGCCCACTCCGGTGAGCCCGACGACCAATCACTATTCTGCAACGCTTGCAAGCGGTGCGACCCAACTAAATCTCGGAGATACAACGGCTCTGAGCTATACACTGCTCGATCCGACGGGTGCGACCGTGCCGAACTCGACGCTGCCGATGTCATATACCAGCTCTAACTCGGCCATCGCATCGATCAACTCGTCGGGCGTGGTAACCGCGCTGAAACCTGGAGTAGTCACCTTAGGCGTCAAAGTCTTGGTGGCGAATCAGTGGGTGTGGGCGGTGCGTGGTATCACCGTGAAAGACCCGCTGGACGTGGTTGTGATGTCGAATCAGGATGCCTACGTTCAGGGCGGCAACTGGGCTGGCTCGAATTTCAAAACGGCAGTCAAACTCCTCGACAGCCACAGCACTCCCTACCCGCAATTCGATCGCACCACCCTCATGGGCTTCGACCTCTCGTCGCTCGCCGGAAAGCAGATCGAGTCGGCGTTTGTGGTCTTCGGCGCGAATGTGACCGACAGCAGTGGTGCCACGGCCTCTCATGTCGACGCTCTCGCCGTCACCTCCTCGTGGAGCGAGTCGACGGTCACCTACAACACGAAGCCGACAACGGGCGACCGGGTAGGGTACGTCGCGGTCGACGAAGATCTCGTACCCCGCACCATGGACATTACCGACTATGTGCGAGCGAAGGTGGGTGGTTCAGCCGACCTGGCCTTCAGCCAAGATGACGGTGGTGTTGGTCAGGGACTGGTGGTCTCTATCGACAGCCGCAGATCTGCGGATAAGCCGTACATGCAAATCCGGCTGCGTTCTGGTGCACCGCTCGCGGCTCCGACGCTCTCGACGGCCATTTCAACCTCTCCGTCGGCACCCGGAGTGATCACCGGAACCGTCTCCGGCCCGGCTTCGACGAAGATGACAGTCGACCTCGCCGCAGCAACCGCGCCGACATGTCCCGTCGCCCGGGCATCCGGTCGCCCGCTCGGTGCCATCACTGTCACCACCAACGGATCGGGAACGGCTTCGTTCACGGTTAATGGTGCTCTGACCATAGGAGATTGGGTCTACGGGGCGGTCTCGGACACCGAGCCGAAGTCGTCGAACATGTCTTCGTGTCTTCAGGTCACCGCTGCGCCAGGGGTGGGCCAGAAACTTACGCTGCTCTCGAGCCAAGACGGGTACGTGCAGGGAGGAACCTCGTCAGACAGTAACTTCAAGACGGCAGTTGCTCTGTTATCGAGCCACACCACCGCCTACCCTCAATATGATCGCGAAACCTTCATGGATTTTGATCTCAGCTCGCTGGCGAACAAATCAATCGAGTCGGCGCAGGTGTTCTTCATGGCGACCAATACGAGCACGACGACCACGAATACTCACCTGACAGCTTTCGCGGTGACCACTCCGTGGTCGGAGTCGACCGTGACCTTCAATACAAAGCCGACGACGGCCGACCGAATCGGAACGGTGGCGGTCGACAAGACGGCCGCACTGCGCAGCATGGACATCACCGACTATGTTCGCAATAAGAAGGGGTCGGTGGGGAGACTAGCCTTCAGCCAAGACGACAACGGTGTGGGAACAGGCTCGGTGGTGTCGATCGACGGGAGGCGCTCGACGAACAAGCCCTACATTGTTGTCACGCTGCGCGCCTACGGTACCCTCGCTGTTCCTGCCATCTCTTCGGCACTCTCCAATACCTCGAGCGTATCGGGTACCGTCACGGGTACCGTCACGGGGCCGGCGTCTACCAGCATGTCGGTCGATCTGTACTCGACGAGCGCGTCTACCTGCCCCATTTCTCGCTATTCCGGGACAGCGCTCGGGGCTGTCTCTGTTACGACGAATTCGGCAGGCAATGCGTCGTTCACAGTCAACGGCAACCTGAACATCGGTGACAAAGTTTTCGGCACTGTTACTGCGGCTGGTCCGCGCTCGTCGGAGTTGTCGGGTTGCACAACCGTGGTGGCGGCGCCCGGCGTCAGCGTGAAGCTCTCGCTGGCCACCACGCAAGACGCGTACGTTCAGGGCGGCGACTGGGCGGCGTCGAATTTCAAGACAGCAGTTACCCTCTTCGACCGTCACTCGGCCGCATATCCGACGTTCGATCGGTACACCTATATGGGCCTGGACTTGTCGTCGCTCTCAGGCAAGAACATTCAATCGGCACAGCTGATGTTCTACGCGAGTGTTACAGACTCGGGTGGCACTAGTTCGCACATCCGGGCCAATGCGGTGACCTCGGCGTGGTCGGAGTCGACAGTCACTTTCAACACGAAACCAACCATGGGTGCATCCATCGGATATACCACCGTGGACTCCACCTCGAGCCTGAGATCGCTTGACATCACCTCTTATGTAAAGGCCAACCAGGGCGGATCAGGTAGTGTCGCGTTCACTCAAGACGACGCAGGCGTCGGAACCAGCCTGGTGGTGTCGATTACCAGCAAGCGCACCTTGACCGTCGCGAACCGGCCGTACCTGCTCGTTACACTCGTTCCGGCCACCTGACGCACTAGCTGCGCCGCTAGCTGTACTTAGCCACGAGGTTGGTGACAGCGCGCGGGTTGAACAGGCACGAGCGGGAACGCGCGGAAGAGCTCGTTCACGTTGATGTGAAGAAACTCGGCCGGATCCCCGACGGAGGCGGCTGACGCGGCCCACGGACGCGCACCGATCCCGCGTGGCAAGAGAATCGCCGTCGGCTACGAGTACATCCACGCCGTGATCGACGACCACACTCGAATCGCGTACCCCGAAATCCATGCCGACGAGAAGGGCCACTGCCTCTGGCGTCCTCCTGCTGGCCGCCGATTCTTCGCCGACTGTGGCACAGCGCCTCATCAAACCGCACTGCTCACCAACCTGAAGGCAGCTATAGCTGAGCCGGGCCGATGGCCCGGATCAGTCGACCCAGTACTCGTCTACCAAGATCTTTGTCGAATGGATGTTCGCACGACTTGATGCCCCGAACACGATAGATTTCAGGTTGGGCAGCTTGCAGACCCATTCGATGGCTTCGCGTGGTGGGATCGCGCCGGAGGCGAACACGGACATGGCGATGGCCTGAAATTCGTACTCGTTCAGCGCCTTCTCGTAGGCGGCCACGCCACCTCCCGACATACGAAAGCCGACCTTGTTGATGTTGGAGCAGACGACCGGATTCTCGACGCCGACCTCTTTCAACACTTCAAGGAGTGACGGCAGATTCATGGTGATGAATCCGGGCTCAGCGTTGTATTTCTTTCTCACGTGGTCGGCGAAAATTCGGAAGGCATCTTTGAAACCGAGACCCAGCAGCAGGTCCACGACTACGTTCTGCAAGAAGATCACCGGTGTCGGCAGACCCTGGAACATCTTCATTTCCGCGTCGATCAACAGAGTCGTGATGCCCTCGATGTCTTTTTTCGCCACCGACATCCCGCCCTTGAACGCAGCGTCGAGCAGACCCCCGTCGGGCAGAAACCGCTTGATAGCGCCGACCATTCCATCTTCGGTCATCGCATTGGCGTACTTGTGTGCATACGGCATGCCGGGGTAGAAGATCTGCTCGGCATACCGCTCGGGCTTCGTTCGCATGTAGTCGACGATCTCGCCGACCCGATCGTGCGTTGTGCACATGAAGGTGTGGATGCCTTCGTCGTATGCCGCGTCGAGCACGTCGATGACTGCGCTCAGATCCTGGAACTTCATGGACTGCGCACGAGCCTTCTCCTCGGACATATGGTTCACGCCAAAGAACTGATTGTCGCCGAAAAGCAACCGATCCATAAGAACTCTCCTCTTGAAGTGTGGTGATTAGCTTCTGGTGCGACGCCGAAAAAGACCGCGATCGGCTTGTGGCGCGGAGCCGGCCGCGATGCCGGTGTAGTCGCGGTTGGCGTCGGCGACCATCATGGCCAATACCTCGTCGGCGCCCGTCGCGCTGCCAAAACTGTTCTGGCCCTCGACCTCTCCGCCTTCGATACGTTTGACGAACGCGTCGAGCTGAGCGCTGTATTCCTCACCTCTGACGTAGAAGTAGACCTCGTCGGTCAGGTCTGTGGTGTATCGCACGTTCCAGCCCTCGATGTAGCCCTCTGGCGCCGCTGTCGCGTCGGTAAGGAAGGTCTGGCACTCCTGACGATCCGCTGTGATGCGTCCATTGCTGCCGAACACAGTGATCTTTGTGGACATTTTGCGCTGTGACGGGTCGGACCAACTTACAGAGAGCTGTGCTGTGGTTTGATCGGGCCACACCATGGTGCTGAAAACTTCGTCATCCGTCTCTTTCGAGAACACTTGACCGAGAATCGTTCCACGTACCTCTGACGGCACTCCGAGATACCAGTTCACGAGATCGATGGGATGCGCGGCGTAGTCGTAGAGACTTCCGCCACCCTCGGATTTCTTGCTCCGCCAGGTCGAACCCTTCGGCTTCAAGACGACGGGGCCGTATGCCTCAGCGAGAATGTGGCTGACTTTACCGATCGCGCCGCTGTCGAGGAGGCGTTTCACCTCCTTGAAGGCCCCGACGAATCGGTAGTGGTACCCCACCTGGGTAACAAGTTTCTTCGAACGAGCGAGCTCGGTGAGGTCTCGCGACGTGCTCGGGTCGAGGCTGAAGGGTTTTTCGCAGAAGACATTCACCCCGGCATCCAGAGCGGTTTTGACCATTTGCGCGTGCAGCACAGAGGGCGTCGAGATGATGACGGCGTCGAGCTTCGATTGGGCCAGCATCTTGCTCATGTCATTGAAGGTTTCGACCCCGGTGTAGCGATTGAGCAGGCCGAGTAGGTAAGCGGAAGAGTCGCACACCGCGACCACTTCGACGTCGGGGTGTGCATTCACCATCGAGTAATGCGACAAACCCATCTTGCCGAGCCCGACCATTCCGATTCTGATCATCGATTTCTCCCCGTTTCGTTCGTTGCGATATTCAGGACTGGTGTTTTAGATAACGCGCGAGCAGGGCCTCGTACTGACTGCCGATCCGTTCCCAGGTGAACTCTGCCTCGAACCGCTCCTTCGCCGCCGAGCTCATGTCGGTCGCCGTTTGCGCGTTCGACAAGATGGTGCTGAGGTGCGTCTCGATATCGGCTTCTGAGCTGAAGTAGAGTGCGGCGTCACCGGCCACCCATCTGTTGTAACCATTGTCATGAGCGATGACGGGGTTGCCGGCGGCTAGCGCTTCGACGAGCGAGGGGTTCGTGCCGCCGACGGTGTGTCCGTGCAAGTAGGCGCGTGCGAAGTACCGCAGTGCTTGAACATTGTCGGGCTCGAAGATGGCGCCGAGAAAAACGACTTCTTTGCTCGCGGCGTCGAGAACCTCACCATGGTAAGGATCTTCATCGCGCTTGAAGTTTCCGAGCACGGCCAGCTTCACACCTCGCGGTTTCGCTGAGAAAGCTCTGACGAGCTCGAGAATATTGTTCTCGGGAATCGGCCGTGCGATCATCGTCACGTAGCGGCCCGGCTCCAGTCCGTAACCGCGAACGATTTCGGCGCTCGGGTCGACAATTTCATGGGCGCCGTAGGTGATGGTGCTGACTTTTCGCTTGGGCGCCCTTGTCCACAAGTACTTTTCGATCAGCGGGTGGTCGGCGATGAGGTGATCGCCGTACAAAGCGGAAAACCGCTCGTTTACATACAAGATCGCCTGCTTGACGAATCCCCAGCGCGCTCTCGACCACTCGATGCCGTCCATGTTGATGACGTTCGGTACTCCGCGTAAGCGCTGCCAGATGTTGAAGACCCCCGTGTTGTAACCGAGAGTGAGGTTGATGTCGCGAAAACGCATCGCATGCTTAATAGAAATGAAGTCAAATCTGGACGTTCCGAGCCACCCATCGGTATCGATCGGAATGGTCACCCTCTCGATACCCTGCCACGTGTCGTTGACGATGGGGCCAGTGCCTTCGGACTGGCAGTAGACGACGACACGCCAGCCTCGCCCGACGAGAAACTTGGCGACGTTTTCGGCCGCCGTTTCGAAGCCGCCATAGTTTGCCGGCACACCGTGCGATCCCAGGATACGAACAGTCTTGTCTGCAGACCTTCTCATCGAATGGAACTCGACTCTCATTTGCGGGCGTTTTGAGGGGCGTTCAGGATGGTAGCAGTCGAATGTCAACAACTTGTTACGGGAGGCCGTGTACCCCGATCGAGGCACATGGCCTCATGGTGGTGGCCGACCGATTTGCGATATAAGGTACTGCTGTGGGGACTCTAATTTGGATCGCGGTGTGCGTGGTGGTCGCGCTTGCTTCTATCAGGCGCCCGATATTCGGAATCGCGTTGACGATCGTCGCCTACATTTTGATGCCCTATGTGGCTCAGACGTTGATCACCGGGGACCACGGCTGGCATCCGGCGTCATGGTTGGTTCTGGTCTGGTTCGGGGTTACTCTCCTGACCCGGCCCCAATCGATCGCGGCTGAGATCGGCCGCAGACCTCTGATCTACCTGATCGTGCTCGTCGCGGTCGGGGGAGCATTCCTCGTCAATGCCGTGTCAGGCCGCAGCGGCGGAATCTCGCTCATGGTCGACACCATGCTGGCTCCGGCTCTCTTTTTCGTGCAGCTAGGCATGTTCTTCGCTGGCAATTCGAAAGGCTTGCTTTCAGTTCGTAACGTGCTTCTCACCATGGCGGTGGTTGAGGTCGTCATCTCTGCAGCGGGTTGGATCAATGGGGCTCCGTTGTTCTGGGTCGAACAGTATTCGACGAAATATTGGTTCGCGTCATTCGGTGGTCTACGCGCCCTCGGCACCATGGACGATCCGCTCACGCTCGCATTATTCCTCTCTATGTGTATACCGCTCATCGCATCCGTGCGAAAAGGCTTGCCGCAGCTCGCGCTCCTAGTGGTAATGATGACCGGTATCCTCCTCTCTCAGAGTCGAACAGGCCTCTTGATCGGTTCCATCTCCGTCGTCTATCTTCTTGTTCGTAAGGGTGCATCGCTTCCGATCCGGATGGCAATCGCTGTCGGGTCTCTGATCGTCGTCTTTGCCTTCTTCTTCGGCGGTCTGGGCAACGACGTTCTGAGCAGACTGGCAGACGACAATGGGTCGTCCAACGCTCGAAACTTCGCTTGGGATTTGTTCTCGACGATCTGGCGCGACTACATCTTCTGGGGGAGCGGATCGGGGGCCTCATACGATGTCGGAAGCGCCGGCGGTTTGGCTACCAGCTTCGAGAGCGCGATCCTCATGTATTCCATCGACTTCGGAATCCTCATCGCGGTTCTCTATTTCGGCGTGATAGCGGTGGTCGCTCTCAGAGGGCTTGGTCGGGGGCATCTGCCGGGTGCCGGTCTTGCCGCCTTGGTCGGTGTCATCACCGTTCAGACATTCAGTTCCGTGGGTAGTCCGACCGCGGCAGGCATGCTGCTCTGGACGGTAGCCGCGCTCGCCGCTGCCAAATACGTGATGCCCACAGATGGGCCTCCCGAGATGATTCTCCCTGCGGAACCTCTTGAGCTTCCGGTGCAGAATCAGACGAGGCTGCCTCAGCGAACGATGTCGCGTACCAGCGCACTTGGCCTGGATCGCCCGATTACGTAACCTACTCCGGCCCGTGGGGTCGCAGCGAACGGGAGAAATGAATGCGTAACGCTGGCATAGACGCCGTTCGGATCCTCGGCATAGTCGCGGTGATTATCGGTCACGTTTGGACAGATAACGTCATCGTTCGCGACGTGATCTACACGTGGCATGTACCGGTTTTCTTTTTTCTGACCGGGTATTTCTGGACGAAGAACCGCAGCATCAAGACAGAGGTCTCGAAGAGGTCCCGCTCTCTCGCGATGCCCTATGTCACGTGGCTGATCCTCATTTCGGTGGCCTATATTCCCTGGCTCCTGGCCCAGGGTCTCTTGAATGTGCACTCGCTGGCGGACATCGTTTTGGGTGGTTCTCATCTCGGTCGACCATTTTCGGCGTTCTGGTTCGTCAGCGCCCTCTTTATCGTCGCCTTCGTTTATCGGCTGATCGAGCGACTTCCGAACTGGTGCGCCTGGGTCATCGCACTCGCGCTGCTGGCACTGGCGTACATCGAGCCGCATCTCGTCGCCGCTGTACCTCTCTCAGGTGGTGTCGCGGTCTCTGCATTGATCTTCGTCTTGCTCGGCACTGCCTTCCGAAAGTCTAGAACGCAGTTCTCGCGGCCGACGGTCACTGCGGTCGCGCTGCTGGCCGCGAGCGCTGCCCTGATTGCCTCCGGTGTCTCCAGACCGTTGGATATGAAACAGGCGAACTTCGGAACGCCTGTCCTTAGCGTGCTCGTTGCTGTCGCCATCAGTATCGCGCTGGTCTTGCTGGGCGAAACGTGGATACCGAAGCTAGGCAGTCGCGTTTCGCAGGTCATTATTTCTCTTGCAGGCGTTGGCATGATGGTGGTTCTGACGCATGCCATCGTTCTCTGGGTCTTGGGTACACCGCCGAGCGGCTCTGTAATTGCCCTTATCCTCGCTTTAGTCGTGCCTTGGACTGTGGCGCTGATCGTGGTGAGAACGCCTCTCGCACCTTGGCTGGTCGGCACACCTTCGACAAGAAAGCGACTAACGATCGTCGAGCATTCGTAGCCTTCTGAGCACGCTCGTGAATGGGGAACATCATGCCCTCTGCTGTCGGTAACGAACGACGGAGTCGCTCCGGAGTCAAGAAGGCCAGCTTCCGAAACGACGTGCAAGGTCTGCGCGCCTTCGCCGTCGTTGCGGTCATCTTCGATCATCTAATTGCTTGGCCCTCAGGTGGCTTCGGCGGGGTCGACGTTTTCTTCGTCATCTCTGGGTTCTTGATCACGGGCATACTGCTGCGCGACCACGAGAGGGTCGGCACCATCTCGTTCGTCGGCTTCTACCGAAAGCGCATTCGCCGAATCGTCCCCGCGGCGACGGCTGTACTCGTTTTCACTGTCGTATTGGGCTCGTTCCTCTTCACTAAGTCGCGAGAACTACAGACCCTATGGGATGCCGTCTACTCGTTCCTCTTCATGGCGAACTGGCATTTCGCCGCGGTAGGCACCGACTATTTTCAGGCGACAGGGCCGGTTTCTCCGTTGCAGCATTATTGGTCGCTCTCGGTCGAAGAACAGTTCTATCTCGTCTGGCCTTGGCTGATGCTCCTGGTTTTCTTCGTTGCCGCTCGACTGCTGCGAAAGCCCGACCACAACCGGATGATCATCGGTACGATAATGGGTCTGATTGTTGTCGCTTCTTTCGTCTACGCACTGTGGGAAACGAGTACCAACCCGACGGTGGCGTACTTCTCGACTCTGTCGAGAGCCTGGGAACTCGGCTTCGGAGCTTTGTTGGCGATAGCGTCGCCTTTGTTCAAGACCGTTCCGCCGATCGCTCGAACCATACTCGGCTGGCTCGGACTGATCGGAATCGTCGCCTCGTATTTCGTGATCAACGACACTTTGCCGTTCCCGGCTCCGTGGGCGGCCTTTCCTGTCGTCGCTACTGCCCTCGTGATCGCCTCCGGTATTGCGGGCCCCCAACGATTCCTCTTTCCCCTCACCAACAGGGTGAGCGTCTTTCTCGGCAACATCTCTTACTCGTTGTACCTTTGGCATTTTCCCATCATCATTTTCGCCTTAGTGCTCATGCCCGACCAGACCTTCGTTGTGAACTTGATCATCTTGGCCGCGATTCTCGCGATCTCGATAACGTCGTACTACTTCATCGAGCAGCCCTTTCACCTCTCGCCCCTGTTGAACTACTACGCAGGTCACAAGAACAGGCGTCGCCGCGATTGGCAGGAATGGCGAGCCCGATTCGGTTCGCAGTTCCGTTGGGGCGGGTTCGCCTTCGTGGTGGCTTTGGGAGTGACCTGTTTCACGATCGCGTTCATCCCTACGGTCAACGTCACACAGCCTTATCAAGCCGCCCCAGTGCCATCGGCTTTGACAACGTCGGCGGCGCCTGTGGTACTGAGCGCCTCAGCCCAGCTCGCGGCCGAGGTAACGGCAGCGGCTTACACGAATTCATGGCCGCAACTCGACCCGAGCATCGATCAGCTCGCAGATGCTCGAGTGCCCGAGATGGATCCCAGGCTGGGCTGCCTGCAGCCGACGAGCCTCGATGACGAGAGTCTGTGCACAGACGGCGACGGGCCGCAGAAGGCTGTCATCATCGGCGACTCGGTCTCTGTTTCGTGGATTCCCGCGTTCCGCGGCGTGCTGGAGCCGCGTGGCTACAGCGTGCGAAGCGTTGCATACGAGACCTGCCCGTTCGTGTCGCTGCAGGTGCGTCTGAAAGTCGGAGACCTGCAGTCGAGCCAATGCAATAAGAGTCGCGATAACATCGTCGACTTAGTAGACAGGCTGAACCCATCGCTGGTGATCGTGCTCGACTCGCAGTTCTCGATGAAGCAATTGCAAGACACGACGTTGACTGGTTCAGCGTTGACAACGGCGTGGACCTCTGCACGAGTCGACATGCTCAATAAGGTCAAAGCCGATGGCCGGCGGGTGATCTTGATAGAACCGAATCCCGGCGGGGCTGACATGAACGTCTGCGACACACCCGTCTCTTCGCCGTCGGACTGCGACTTCAAGATCGAAGCCGAATGGCATCAGCATGCTGACGGCGACAAGGCCGCCGCCGCGGCGGCTGGCGTGGAGTACTTCGTCGACCAGGACTGGTTTGCCGCCGGCGAAAACGTTCCCTCGTTCGCCGGCACGACTCCTCAGCGCTGGGACAATGGGCACCTCACCGAGCAGTACGCGACGTTGCTGATACCGCCGCTCGACGCCCAGCTCTTTCCCGCCACGTAGGCGTTCGCCCGGGCAACTGCGACACAGCGTCGGGGCTCCCGGCGTAACCTTACTTGGGCTGGCGTTTGAGCACGCGCTTCGAAACAGCTATGAGCACGCGCACGTCTGATGGTCTGATGAGATACAAGTCGAGCGGGTTCGTTTTCGACAGTCGGCAGAAAAACGTGATGCTGAGATTCGCCGACACGATGTTGCCGATCAATGTCGCGATGGCCGCACCCATTGCACCCATCGGAGGAACGAGAACCAGGAGCGCCAGTACGTTGATGACCACGGCGATGACAAGAGCCGAACTCCTAAGCCCTGGCCTGCCACGAGAGCTGAGTCCGGCACCCGCGACGGAGCCCGGAACTCCGATCGTGCCTGCGAGCACCAGAACCGACGATACAGCGACTGCCGGCTGGAACTCCTGGCCGAACAGCCAGGGAAACCAGACCCACATCGAACCGACCAGTACGGCGCCGATGATGATGGAAACTAGAAACGACACTCGGGCGCTCATGGTGAGTTTCGCCGTGTCGGCTTGTGCGGCATCCGAGGCCAGGATCACGTCGCGAACCGCATTGTTCACCACCAAGGCAACTTCGGCCACGCTGACAGCGGTGACGTAGTAGCCCAACTGCTGGGTGTTCGACAGCGGGATGATCAATACCTGGTCGAGGCGGCTGAGCAGGATGCCCGAAAGGGACCCAACCCACACGCGAGTACCGAAGCCCAGCAGGTCTCCTGAAATCGTGCGGCTCTTCACTCCACCTGCGTGAGGCACTGAGAGCTTGCCGATATTCAGATACGCGAGGCCGCCGATGATGGGCGAGAGGGCGATTGCGGCGATCGATGTCTCGACCGTGAGTACGCCGGCCAGCCAGAGTGCGATGACACCGCCCAGGCGCACGAACGCGGTGATGTACTTCTCACGATTGACCAGGCGCCACTCGTGATGGCCCGACGCAGCGCCACGCAGGACGGCGATGAGCAGAGTGGGGACGATAGCGAGTGAGGTGATCGAGATGAGATGAGCGATCTCCATCGATCCACCTGCGAGAAACGGCGCGAGCAATATCGAGACGAGAGTGCCGATCACTCCGCTCACTCCAACTAGCAGCGTCGCGTGAGCAAGCGCGAAGCGTGCGATTTCGGGTCGCTTAGCCGTCAACACCGTTACCGCGGCAGGAAGACCGACCGTGGCGAGTGCCGTCATGAGGAGCAGTGGGGAGGTGGCCGCGCCGACCTCGCCTCGCGCCTCGACACCGAGCGCGCGGGCGAGAATCGGAGCACTCGCGAATGCTGCTGCCGGAGCGATCAGGTTTGTGATCGCGGCGACCGCCATGTTGTGGCCGACGTCTCCGGGGCCAGCAGTGCGTGAAGCTGTACGTGCCAAGGGCTCCTGCGTTCCGAGCGAATTCAAGGTGTGGGGGGATGCTACCAGCCGCTTGTGACTGACGTGTTTCGTGACCTAGTGCAGAATCTTCTCTGCTTCGACACCGAAAACGCTGCCGAACTTCGCAGACCAGACCTCGGTGATGTGACTGGTGTCGCGGTACACAAGTGTGTTTCCGATCACTGGGTCGCATTCGGTCGATGTGCAGAAGTAGTCACTGAGATCGAGATAGCTGCCGCCCAACCGTTCGGTCGTGGCCTTTTGCGCGGCTGCCCAGGTGGAATCGAGGGCGCTCGAACGCGGGGCGCCACAGGCGAGCGCGTCGGTAAGGTTCGCAGACAGACAGTCCGGCGCGGATTCGTTGAATTCGGGGGTATCGCTGACCACCATGATCTTGGTCGTGGCTGGAAGCTCTGCGCGCGTCTGCGTGAGGCCCTGAGACCAGACCCTCTCGGGGTCGCCCGTCGAGGCCAAGGGATCTTCGCGTGAGTACGACAAGATGACTAGGGCCGGTGCGACCGAATCCAGCTTTTTCATGACGCCCTCACGCCAAGTGTCGCAGGCGGTGTAGGGCGCATTACGTGAGGTGACTCTGACGTCTATGCCCGGGCATCCGACCTTCGTGTATGCGAGCAGCCGGACTCCTGCGTTGTCTGCCCATGCATCAACGCCAGCAAACCAGTGCGCTGCGTGCGAGTCGCCGAAGAGCACGACGGTCGTTGCCGACGACAGATCGCCGAATGCGCAGTCATTCACTGTGGTGCCGTCGTTCGAGTCGATGTGGCAGCCGTCGCGATGTATCTCAGAAGTTGAAATGGGGGCGCCCTCAAGCGTTGGCTGCATGTTCGACGGCACGTAATCTGTCGATACGGGAGGAACGGTGAGCGGGCCGGATGCCGCGGACTGCCCCGAACTGGTCGCAAAGTTCGACAGCGGCACAGCAGCAGCCGCGGTGAGGGCCACAACGAGTACAGACGCCGCGAGACCGGCCAGGAGAGTGCGCGACGGCCGGACCGAAGTGATTCGCTTGTTCTTGCGGAACGGTTCCTCAATGAACCTGAAGGTCAGGTCGGCAAGCCCCACCGCGACCAGCATCAGCAGAACTTTGACCCACACGGGTAGCGGATGATCGAGACCGACAGCGGCTTGCGGAATCACGAGCAAGGGAAAGTGCCACAGATACAGCGAGTAGGAGATCTTTCCGATGTATTGGAACGGCTTCCATTTGAGCCCGGCTTCAGGGCCGAAGATCTGCTTATTCGTGCCGACAAAAATGACGAGCGCGGTCGCGAGCACAGGCAGAAGTGCCGGGAAGCCCGGATAAAGCGTCGTATCGGTGTAGATCAGACCGGTGATCATCAGTACGGCGATCCCAGCCCAGCCCAAGACGGCCGCAAGGACGGAATTCTTGCCGAAAACTCGGCCCGTAGAAGCCGCGATGCCCACGAGTCCGCCGACCGCGAACTCCCATGCCCGAGTGGGTAGCGAAAAGAACACGTAGGGCTGGGAGCGGCCGAGAACGACAATGCACAAAACGAACGAGATCAGGGCCAGCACGGCAACCGCTATCGCGAGACGACGCCGGGATTTTCGCAGAACACGCCACAAGACGAACAGGATGATCGGCCAGAAGAGATAGAACTGCTCCTCCACGCCAAGCGACCAGTAGTGCTGAAATGGCGACGGTGCGGTCTCTGCTTGGTAGTCAGTTCCCAGGGCGGCTAGAAGCATGTTCGGTACGTACAGCGCGGTGGCTATGGCGCCCTGAACGATGCTTGCCCGCAAGAGAGGTGGCATGAAAATGAAGGCTGCGATGGTCGTGACGATGAGCACGAAGAACGATGCAGGAAGAATGCGCCGCATTCGCCGGGCATAGAAGTCGGCGAACTTGATTGTGCCGGTCTGACGCAGCTGAGACAGCAGGTGGCTCGTGATGAGAAAACCTGAGATGACGAAGAAGACGTCGACCCCGATGAATCCGCCGCTGAAGACGACCACGTTCATGTGATCGATGACCACCAGCAGGATGGCGATTGCGCGGAGGCCTTGGATGTCGAAACGAAAGAGTTGGCGCGTTGCAGGTTTCGATATGACAGTACTGGTCACAAGCGCTCCAATCGGTGTCAATCTCCGCGATGGTGATTTGACTCTGTGGGCAAATGATGCGACGCTGCGTCCCCCGAACAGGGCGAGTCTATCGCAACGCGCGAAATCAAACTCTCAGCGAAGCGCATGGATGCTCACCGCAAGGCTCTCGAAGCGGCGAGGAGCCCGGTATTCAGCTCATCGATGGCGACCGAGACAGCCTCGGTGTTCTCGATCGCTCGAGAAATCAACGCATCGCGTGCTTTACCGTTCGCGAGCACCTCCGTAAACGAAATGACCTCCGTGTGAAGGTTCACTGACGCCAGGTAGTCGCCATATTTGTAACCGGGTTCGGGGTCGACCGTCTCGGCGAATGAGATCAGCTGCACCGGTCGACCGAGTGCGTGGGACAGAATCATTCCGTGCATCCCCGAACTGGCGACGAAGTCAGAGCTGGCGATGTGGTGCAGCATCTGCCGGACTGGAAGGTTGGGGGCAGCGATGGTGAATCCGGCCGAGGCGAGTGCTTTCATCTTGCGTCGACCCGCATTCGAGTTATATACCGTGAAATGCGGAATGAGCAGTTTTGGGATGCGACGTGGACTCGCCTGAATACCAAAGTTCCGCACGAGGAGGCCCGGGTCGCCGAGCGGGATATCCGCAGCCAGGCCGAGCGCATCGCGCGTGCGCGGTCCCCGAACGGCCAAGAACCTCTCAGATACGCGAGCGGCTTGTTCGGGGCTTACCGAAGGCTGGTTCAAGCCGCTTCCCCAAATAAGTCCGACGCCGCCTTGCGTGAAATACGGCACCAGAATCGAACCGACGGCGACGACATCTTCTTTTCCCAGCGGAGCCCAGTCGACCGAGCGCCCAGACACTTCTGCCAGCAGAATGTGATTCAGTTCGTCGCCATAGTTCGACAGAAGCGAGGATTTCGGTCGCGAGAGTCGGACCCAAGCGGCCGAGTGCTGCTTCATCTCGGCGCCGAACGTCTTGAGAGAACGTCGAGGAGACCACCAGTGTGCCTTCAGCTTGCCGACCAACGAGAAGTCCAATCTGTTCGAAAATGCAGGTTGTGACGTGAGGCTCGCTTCACAAGGGCTGACGAGCCAGCGTGACTGAAGTGTATCTGTGGCGAAACCACGACTGCGCGTTGACAAAACTGCCGCGCTCGGGTTTGGTGAGAATACTGCACGACGGGGTGACAATCAAACCAGATGGGGCCGGAGCCGCGATTTGTCCAAAAGTGCAAAGCGATTCATTGTCGCCGCGAGTATCGTGCTCGGGCTCTTCTCGAGTTTCGTCGTCGCGGGGCTGCCCCTCTATGTCTTTCCGCAGGTCGATCGCCGACAGTACACCGACGCCATTTTCGTTTTGGGCCCTTCGCTTCAATCGAGAGTGAGCATCGCCAAGAGCATGGTGGATGCAGGACTATCCGATCGAATCGTCATTTCGGTGCCCGCCGGCGGTTCCGCCGACGATTGGACGCGTCAGGCGTGCGCTGGCGAAACGCCATACCTCGTTCGCTGTTTCACTCCGCATCCGTTCACGACCGAGGGCGAAGCGCACTACATCGCAGACCTCTCAGAGGCGCGTGGATGGAACAAGATCACTGTGATAACGGCGACTTACCATATCTCTCGTGCGCGCTTCGTCATCAAGCAGTGTTATGCGGGCCAGCTTGAGATGGTGAATGACACCGCGCCGTTGCCGCTGAGCGTCTGGGCCGCCCAGTACATCTATCAGACGGGCGCGTTCTTCAAGGCGATCGGCGCCGGTTGCTCATCGTGACTAGTACTCTCGAACGCACCGCCGCGTACAGCGGGCGGCTGCCAGACCGCACAGCTGGGGTCAGCGAGAAACGAGGGGAGCTCGGTTGCCTGACATATCTAGACGAACGTTGATCAGATCGATTGGAGCGACCACGCTGACCGGCGCCATGATCACGCTTGTCGCCGGGTGTGCGCCCAATTCGACTCCGGGGGCGAAACGAGTACTGGTGTACGGCGGTACGCCTTCGGGCATCGCTGCAGCAGTCGCCGTTGCACGGGAAGGAATCGACGTTCAACTGGTTCTCGGTGAGAGCCCGCTCGGTGGCATGATGACAAACGGTCTGGGTCGATCGGACATCGCCAACCCGGCTCTCGTCGGCGGGCTCGCTGACGTTTTTTTTCGTCTCGTCGGCAAGATATATGGCCAGGTCGGCCCGGTCTACAATTTCGAGCCACACGTGGCCCTTCAAGCGTTTCAATCGATGCTCGACCAATACGCGATCAAGCCAATCGCCGGGGTGGTCGATCACGTTGTGAAAAACGGGCTGGCGCTCACGGGGGTGGTGCTGCTGGATGGAACCACGTTGACGGCTGACGTGTTCGTCGATTCGTCGTACGAGGGGCTGCTGCTGCAGCAGTCGGGCGTGCAGATGACGTACGGGCGAGAAGCGACTTCGGCATTCGGTGAGAAGCGTGCAGGCTACGGCTATCATTTCACGCAGTTCCCCGTTCCGGCGGGGAAGGAGGCCGGGGTGGAGTCGGAGGGTCTGTCGGCGACCCCGACGCAGAAGATCGGCGCCGCCGACTCCAAGATCATGGCCTTCAACTATCGGCTGTGTCTTACCGACGATCTCTCGAATGCGGTGCCGTTCAGCAAGGCGCCGAACTACGACGCTTCGCAGTTCGAAGTGCTCGCAAGAAGCTTTTCGAACGGCGTTCCGTACAGCGTTCGAGCGCTTCAGGTCGCCCCGCACAAATTCGATCTGAACGGCGGCGGCTTCTTCGACACAGACCTGGTGGGGGGGAGCTGGGGCTTTCCGGTCGCAGATCTCGCCGGTCGCAAGTCCATCGCGGACGTTCATCGCGCCTACACCATGAATCTGCTGTACTTTCTTTCAAACGATCCGTCGATTCCGAAGCAAGTGCGAGAGCAGACCAGAAAGTATGGACTCGCTAAAGACGAGTTCGGCTCCTCCAACAACTTTCCGTCGCAACTATATATTCGAGAAAATCTACGGATGATCGGCGACGTCGTCCTGGTCGAATCTGATCTTCTTGGCAACAACCGAAAGCCGGATGCCATCGCCATCGGCGCTTACGCGATCGATTGCCATTACGTTCAACGCTTCGTCGATCGGAATGGAAACGTGGTGATGGAGGGAACGATGCCCTCAACCGAAACAGTCACTGGATATCAGATTCCTTATGGCGCTCTATTGCCGAAAAACACAGAAGCAAGCAACATCATTTCCTCGGTCTGTATTTCCGCATCTCATGTGGCGTGGGCGTCCTTGCGCGTCGAACCCACATTTCTTGTACTCGGCGAAGCGGCAGGCGTGGCTGCAGCTCTGTCGGCGAAGTCAGGTGACCAGCTGCATCAGCTCAATGCCGTTACCGTCCAATCGATGTTGACGGCAAAGGGTGCTCTCATTTCCGTTTGATCGCTAGCCGGATGTGGCGGACGAATCTTCAGAAGCCACTGGTTACTTTCGACGAGCGAGAACGATAGTGCCGATGATGACCCAGACCGTAGCGACAACGGAAACGACGCCGATCAAATAGACAGCCCAGCTTGTATCAGCCATTGAGCCTGCACCCCCGTATCGTCCCGTTCAAACAATTATGCGCGGTCGCCACGTTCGACCACGCCTTTCGAAACTAGTACAGATATGAATTGTATGATATCCGTCTCGATTTCGCGTGAATCGACTCGCATCTCACCCGAGATAAGAGCCGCGATCGCTGAGATCGTCTGAAATGAGGTGGTCAGTGACCGCCAGATTTCGATCCCCGTCTCCGAAATCGCCAACGGCTCACAAGACCGTTGATCAAGGGCCAGGATGATCAGCTCATCGGACTTGTCGACGACGGCAACGTGTTCGCGCCGTCGCACGTGAGTCTCACGAGACAGGGCCGTCATGGCTTGTATCTGCGGTTTCTATTGACCGCTGCGAATCTCGAAACCTCGGAGATCGCCCGAGGAATCTCCCGAAGTCCGTTGGCGATTCGGTTGACCCACCCTCGAATCAGGCCCCTCCATCCCGGCTCGAGCTCGGGATGGAGCCCGCGCAGCTCGGACGGCCGCGGAAAGGCGGCCCGAAACAAAACGGCGGTCTTCGTGTGCCACGGGGCCTGGGCCACCGCTAAGAGCCAAGCTCGCGTGTGACCTTTCGAATTCGCATTGAGGTTCCAGAGCCGCAGTTCCTCGCTCGGCGAGAGGTCGGTCGGGATCACTGCACCGAGGCGCCGCAGAAACGGTCGCGCTGTCTGCGTAGCGCCTAAGGCCAACGCTCGTGATGTCAGTTGGTCTGTGGTGATTCCCTCGCGCTGAACCGCCTTGACCAGTATCGGGATCTCGTCGAGACGGGACTCTGCGGCGGGCCGGCGAAGCGCATGCAACGCAAGAACGAGACTATTCGACACTCGATCGGGGGCGAAGACGGTGATCCCGGCGATTTCGTGCCGAGACCTCGTGTTCCAGAGCTCATCGAAGATCACCGTTCTGTCGCCCAAAAACCCGGGCCAGTAGTGGTGAACGTCGATATCTATCGGCCAATTCTCGTGAATGAGCGTTGTGGAGTGCAGCTCGATCAGCCACGGGATGGCCGGAGTAAATCGCTCTTGCCAGCCGGCGGTCTCGAGCTCGGCGGCCAGACGCTGAACCTGATGCGGCTCAACCAGCACGTCGACATCGGCGGAGAGCTTTTGCGCGCGTAATCGTTGCTGGGCAGCGACCGGGCCCTTGAGAACGAGCGTGCGAATGCCGAGCCGAGCCGCTCGATACGACACCCAGGCGGTGGCAAGGTCGACAGCCTCGCGCTGCCCGAGCGTAATTTCGTGCTCGGTCGCCTCTGGTACGCCCATACCGATCGAGTCTATCTTCGCGTCGTACCAGACGTGGCGCTGCCCGAAATGCGCAACTCGCACGGCTGGCAGTACGAGTCGTGCGACCGCGAGACCTATTCGAAACACGCACCTGGTATGAATGACTCGTAAGCACAGCGCTGTGACGTTCGGTTAGGCAACAAAGGGTAGCGAATATGAAGGTTTCGGTCATCGGGTGTGGCTATTTGGGGGCAGTTCACGCGGCGGCGATGGCCGAACTCGGTCACGAGGTCGTCGGCATTGACGTCGACGAGAACAAGGTCGCGATGTTGGCTTCGGGCACTGCACCGTTCTTCGAGCCAGGGTTACCCGAGATTCTCGCGGCCGGCATCGGTTCGGGCAGACTTTCGTTCACGACCGACATGTCGGCAGTGCGCGGGGCGCAAATCCATTTCGTGGCCGTAGGCACACCGCAGAAAAAGGGAGAGTATGCAGCGGACCTCACGTACGTCGACGCCGCGCTCGAAGCGCTCATCCCCTATTTGAGCGATGGCGACCTGGTTGCCGGTAAATCGACGGTTCCGGTCGGAACCGCAGCCCGTCTCGCGTCGATGATCGCCGATTCGGGGTCGGAGGCTGTGTTGGCCTGGAATCCTGAGTTTCTGCGCGAGGGCTTTGCCGTGCAAGATACGATCAGCCCCGACCGCCTGGTCTACGGTGTGCCCGCTGGTGATGCCGGCGAGCGGGCGACGGCGTTGCTCGACGAGGTCTACGCGGTCGCGCTCGCCCGAGACACTCCTCTCGTTGTTACTGACTACGCCACAGCAGAACTCGTGAAGGTGTCGGCCAATGCGTTTCTTGCCACTAAAATCTCATTTATCAATGCGATGGCCGAAATAGCCGAAAGCACCGGCGCCGACGTCACCCGCCTGGCTGACGCCATCGGTTTTGACGCGCGAATCGGTCGCCGGTTCTTGAACGCGGGAGTTGGATTCGGTGGTGGATGCCTGCCCAAAGACATTCGTGCGTTCACTGCTCGCGCCGAGGAGCTCGGGCGCGGCGAGTCAGTCGCATTCCTAAAAGAAGTGGACGCTATCAACTTACGTCGCCGGCAGAAAGTGGTCGATCTTGTCATCGAGTCGTTCGGCGGGGAAGTCTTCGGCAAACGAGTTGCCGTGCTCGGCTTGGCATTCAAGCCGGATTCCGACGACATTCGCGACTCACCCGCACTCGACGTGGCGGCAAAGCTGAAGGGTCTCGGTGCCGATGTCATCGCGACCGACCCGGAGGCGATCGCGAACGCTCAGCGAACGCATCCGCAGCTCGCCTACACGCATGACATTACGGCCGCGCTTACCGGTGCCGACGCGGTGGTCGTGGTCACCGAGTGGAAACACTTTCGCGAGCTCATACCGGCTGATATCGCCGAAATCGTCAACAGGCCTTATGTCATTGACGGCCGCAACTGCCTCGACCCGAACGCATGGCGGGCTGCCGGCTGGGAGTACCGAGGTCTGGGGCGTCCTTAACCTGTGACTCTCCGGGCGTCGCCGGGGCGAGCCGGGTGAGGTCTTAGAATTGTTGGGTGACCTCAACTACGGAACCCACTGACGTTGTTCTTATCGGTGGTGGCATCATGAGTGCCACCCTCGGCGCGCTGATCAAGCGGTTGCAGCCCGATTGGTCGATCACGATTTACGAGAAGCTCTCTGACGTTGCGCTTGAGAGTTCGAATCCGTGGAACAACGCAGGCACGGGTCACGCGGCACTATGCGAGCTGAACTACATGCCTCAGGCGAAAGACGGCTCGGTAGAGAGCTCCAAGGCCCTGGCGATCAACGAGCAGTTTCAAGTGAGCCGCCAGCTCTGGTCATACCTGATCGAGCAAGGTCTGATTGACGCGCCTGAGACATTCATCAATGCAACACCACACATGACGTTCGTCTCGGGCGAAGCCAACGTCGACTACTTACGGAAGCGCTACGAAGCACTTCGCGTAGAGCCGTTGTTCGAGGGCATCGAGTTCTCTGATGATCCGCGTGTCATCTACGGTTGGTCGCCGCTGTTGATGCGCGATCGCGCCAAGAGTGAGGTTGTTGCCGCAACGCGAGTGGCCGCCGGCACCGATGTCGACTTCGGTTCGTTGACGAAGCAGTTGTTCGACTATCTCGTGTCGAACGGGGCCGAATTGCTCACCGGTCGGAGTGTCACCGGTCTAAAGAAACAGAGAGACGGAACATGGAACGTCTCCGTGCGTCAGCTCGTCGGGGGAACACGCACGACGGTCAACGCGCGCTTCGTGTTCGTGGGCGCGGGCGGCGGCGCGCTGCACTTGTTGCAGAAGTCGGGTATCCCTGAGGCAAAGGGGTTTGGTGGGTTTCCCATCAGCGGAGAGTTTCTTCGAACCGACAACCCGAGCGTGGTGCGCGAGCACCAAGCGAAGGTTTACGGAAAGGCGGCCGTAGGCGCGCCGCCCATGTCAGTTCCGCACCTTGATAAGCGGGTCGTCGACGGCGAATCATCGTTGCTGTTCGGCCCCTACGCCGGGTTCAGTCCAAAATTTCTGAAGTCGGGGTCGTGGTTCGACCTTCCTCGGTCGATTCGGCCCGGCAACATCGGTCCCATGCTCGCAGTGGCACGAGACAATCTCGATCTTCTGAAATACCTCATCAGCGAAGTCTTTGCGAGCAGATCAAAGAAGATGAAAGCGCTTCGCGAATTCATGCCTACCGCCGAGGCGAAAGACTGGTATTTGATAACCGCCGGTCAGCGTGTTCAAGTCATGAAGAAAGACGCACAGCGCGGCGGAGTCTTGCAGTTCGGTACCGAGGTGATCACCGCTGCCGACGGGTCAATCGCGGGGCTGCTCGGCGCATCCCCGGGAGCGTCAACCGCAGTGCCGATCATGCTGGATCTGATCAGCCGGTGCTTCCCCGACCGTTACGACTCCTGGCTGCCGAGCCTCAAGAAAATGATTCCGTCGCTTGGCACCACGCTGAACGACGCCCCTACGAAGGCGAAGAAGACCCTGGCTGAGACTGCGAAGGTTCTCGATATTTCCGTCTAGCGTTCATCTCCGTCAGCGTTTTTCTGTCGGCTCTACCCCTGCGCTCTGACGATTTCTTAGGCTGCAACTTTCCAGCTCGCGCCCAGATCAGACGATGTGTAAAGAGATTTGCCAGCCCAGATCCAGAGTGTGGACGCGTTGATGGCCACAGCGATTGGTGTGGGTTGGGTGACTTCGGTGAGGCAGCCCAGCGAGTCTGGGTCGGAGGAACTGATCGAAGGTACGCTTTCGATCAGCAGTCCGTCGCAGGCTGCATCACCGAATCGGGCGACGACGTTGAGAGCATCTGACTCCGCCACTGCATAGACACCGCTGAGCGGACTGCTTGAGGGCGCAGGCGCGACACTGAGAGACGAGGTGCGATTGGGGTAAGCCTGCCAGAATTCGCCCTGTGTGTACGTCGACACGGCCGAAAGGGAACAGTCATCGCCGATGTGAGCGAGCAGGTCGACGTGAGACTCGTCGACCACCGTCAACGAGTCGGTTTCGCGAATGGCCAGGTCACTAGGGTTTGCCTTTACCCACGTGACTCCTCCGTCGCGCGTTCTCTCGACGACGCTTGTGCCGCTGTCGCAACTGCCCTTCGTTGCTCGAAACCCGATTCCATCGGTCGTCAGACCGAGAAGACGAAAGTCAGCGCCAGTGGTTGGGGCGGGGATAGTCGGGTCCGTCGATCCCGCTCCTGGAGTCGGAGTAGGGCTCACGGATGAGGTCGGAGCGGGCGATTCGCTCGGGAAGGTCTTGGGCGGCGAAGTTGTCAGAGATTGGGTACCCACTCGAGGTTGAAACGCAAGCACGACGAGTGCCGCATCGAGACACAGAAAGGCCACGATGCCGACGATCAACCACGACACCCGGCTGGTTCGATTCTTCGCCATCAAATCGCCCCAAGCGGTCTGGTCGAATGTGTTTGCACGTGAGTCCTCCGGAGTTCGTCGTGAACCGGCTTCTTCGACGGAGATTTCTAGGGAGATCCAAGCCTACGGGGAGGCGCCACTTCTTTGCCAGTGAGTTGGAGGAGATCGTCGATTTGGCTGAACACCGACTCATCCTTCATGCTGGTGCGATGAGGGGAATCATCTTGGCGGGCGGCTCGGGCACAAGGTTGCACCCGATCACGTTGGGAATCTCGAAACAGCTTGTGCCGATTTACGACAAGCCCATGATCTACTACCCTCTCTCGACTCTGATCAACGCTGGCATTCGAGAGATACTGATCATCACGACGCCTCACGATGCAGAGCAATTCAAACGGCTCCTCGGCGATGGCAGTCAGTTTGGAATCTCCCTGACCTTCGCGGTTCAAGAGACACCCAACGGACTTGCCCAAGCGTTCGTCATCGGAGCATCGTTCATCGGCGACGAATCTGTGGCTCTTGTGCTCGGTGACAACATCTTTTATGGCCCCGGCCTCGGAGCGAAGCTCTCTCGGTTCAACAGGATCGACGGTGGTGCGGTGTTCGCATATTGGGTGGCCGAGCCATCGGCATACGGGGTGGTCGAATTCGACAAAGCGGGCAAGGCTCTCTCGCTGGAAGAGAAGCCGAAGCATCCGAAAAGCAACTACGCGGTACCGGGCCTCTATTTCTACGACAACGATGTTGTAGAAATAGCGGCGGGTCTATCGCCATCGGCGCGCGGCGAATACGAGATTACCGATGTCAACAGTGCCTATCTTGCCGCAGGGCGACTGAAGGTAGAGGTACTTCCGCGAGGAACGGCGTGGCTCGATACGGGAACTTTCGATTCGATGACCGACGCGAGCGAGTACGTTCGTACGATCGAACGCCGGCAGGGGTTGAAGATCGGCTCTCCTGAAGAGGTGGCGTGGCGTCAGGGTTTTCTCAGCGACGACGAGCTGCGTGAAAGAGCCAATAAACTGATGAAATCAGGCTACGGTGCCTATCTGATTGAGGCTATCGAGCGGGGGAAATGAACCAATGAGCAAAATTCTGGTAACAGGTGGGGCTGGCTTCATCGGTTCGAATTTTGTTCACTACGTTCTCGAAAACACCGAGAATACGGTGACCGTGCTCGACTCTCTGACCTACGCGGGAAATCGGGCCTCCCTTGAGGGGCTGCCGGCAGACCGTTTCGAATTCGTCAAAGGCGACATTTGTGACACTGCCCTCGTAGAGGAGCTTTTCATTCGCCACGATCAGGTGGTGCACTATGCCGCTGAATCGCACAACGACAACTCACTACATGATCCCCGCCCGTTTCTCGACACCAATATCATCGGTACGTACACGCTTCTCGAGGCCGCGCGTCGGCATGACACCCGATTTCACCACATCTCGACAGATGAGGTTTACGGCGACCTCGAACTGGATGATCCCCAACGATTCACCGAATTGACACCTTACAACCCGTCAAGCCCTTACTCATCAACGAAAGCTGGGTCTGACCTTCTGGTCCGGGCATGGGTGCGATCGTTTGGGGTTCGCGCGACGATCAGCAACTGTTCGAACAACTACGGTCCCTATCAGCATGTCGAGAAGTTCATTCCTCGTCAGATAACCAATGTTCTGACGGGGGAACGGCCGAAGCTCTACGGGGCGGGTGAAAACGTGCGCGACTGGATTCACGCGAACGACCATTCGTCGGCAGTGCTCGCCATTCTCGATCGGGGCGTCGTTGGCGAGACCTATCTCATCGGTGCCGACGGGGAGAGGAACAACGTTGCCGTCGTCGAGCTGATTCTTTCTCTGCTTGGGCAACCCGCTGACGCATACGACCACGTCGTCGATCGAGCCGGGCACGACAGGCGCTACGCCATCGACTCGTCGAAGTTGCGTCGCGAATTGGGTTGGCTGCCGGCGTATTCGAACTTCGAGAGGGGTTTGGCCTCAACAATCGACTGGTATCGCCAGAACGAATCCTGGTGGCGGCCGCAGAAGGCCGCGGCAGAGGCTCGATATAAGCAGCAGGGGCAGTGAATGAGTAACGAACCCGCATCGTTGACAGTAACCGCTACACCGATTCCTGGGCTGCTGCTAGTGCAACTGCCGGTTCATGCAGACAATCGCGGCTGGTTCAAAGAAAACTGGCAGCGCGAAAAAATGGTCGCGGCCGGTCTGCCCGATTTCGGCCCTGTTCAGAACAATGTGTCGTTCAATGCCCTGGCGGGCACTACTCGAGGCATCCACGCCGAGCCATGGGACAAATTCGTCTCGGTCACTACGGGTCGTGTGTTCGGCGGGTGGGTGGACCTTCGCGAGGGTGAGAGTTTCGGCGCCGTCTTCACCGTGGAGATCGGCCCGGGTCAGGCGGTTTTCGTGCCCCGCGGAGTCGGCAACTCTTATCAGACGCTTGACAACGACACGTCGTATTCCTATCTCGTGAACGAACACTGGAGTCCTCACGCCTCATACACGTTTCTGAACCTGGCCGACGAAACCGTGGCGATTCCATGGCCGATCGATCTCGACGACGCCGAGCTCAGCGAGAAAGACCGCGATCATCCCCGACTCGGCAAAGTGATGCCGGTCGCATCCAGAAAAGTGCTCGTTCTGGGCGCGAACGGGCAACTGGGCAGAGCGTTACGTCACAAGTGGCCGGAGGCAGAGTTTCTGGGCCGTGATGAGTTCGACCTCTCTGATCCGCGGAGCTTCGCTGGCGTGCGCTGGTCGGACTACCGCGTCGTTGTAAACGCATCGGCTTTCACTGCGACGGATGCCGCAGAGACCCCCGAAGGGCGCGTAGAGGCCTGGCGCACGAATGTTTCGGGGGTCGCGCAGTTGGTCATGGAAGCACAAAAGCACTCCTTCGTTATTGTTCATGTGTCGAGCGACTATGTTTTTGACGGTCTAGCGCGCGAACATCACGAAGACGAGCCCCTTAGTCCGCTTAGCGTCTACGGTCAGACCAAAGCTGCCGGCGATGCTCTGGTGTCGACGGTTGCACGGCACTACATCGTAAGAACGAGTTGGGTGGTGGGCGACGGCCCGAATTTCGTTCGCACTATGGTCGGGTTGGCCGCCCGAGGCGTTTCTCCGAGCGTTGTCGATGACCAGGTCGGTCGTCTTACGTTCACGGCAGACATTGCTGGTGCCATCGATTTTCTGTTGACCACTGCGGCGCCATTCGGAACCTACAACCTCTCAGGTGAAGGGCCGCCGCAATCGTGGGCCGATGTCGCCCGTCGTGTTTTCGAATTGGCCGGCCGCCAGCCAGACGCCGTCGATGGCGTCAGTACAACGGTTTATTACGATGGCAAAAGCGCCGCGCCGCGCCCCACCAACAGCCTATTGGCGCTCGACAAGATCGAATCGCTCGGCTTTGTGCCGGGCCTGGTAGACGAATCTCTGCGAGCCTACGTCGAGGCTTTGCTCGACGAGTGACATTTCAGGCGATCGACGATTTCATTAAGAGTTGTGCCGGGTGTTGCAAACTGGAGTCCCGCTGCCGCAGGCTCTGAAGCAAGCCGACACGCCGGGGGAACCATGCTTACGATCGCCAAGACCTGCTCAGAGCACAATCTCGTAATGGTTCGCGGGCAAGAGACTCTGTGTCCGTTCTGCCTCCGCGACCAGAAGTCCGATTCGATGGCGTGACTTCGGGTGTTGCTTCGCCCGTCTGCTCCGTTACCTCGCCGTCACATCTTCTGAGATGACAGTCGGCTTCTTCCCTTGTCGATGTAGGTCAGGAACTGATCGCAGATTTGATTGCCTTGACCAGAAACGGAGTCATCGTCAGTGCCCACGTGGATGTCAGATGGCCTATGGAATCCCGATAAACAACGGTGTCTCCGATGACCGCCGGGCAGAAATCAGAGTCGCAGTAGAAGGTCACGTCCCGCGTAGTGGTGGAGTTTCTTGACACCGTGCGGGGATCAATTCATTGATTATGCGGCAGCGAGTTCGGGGATAACAACCACCTCCTCGACCTCGTTGAGTGTGGTGTCGAGTTCCTTCATTGAGGCTTCGGAAAAGTAGCGTCGCTCGCCGGCTTCCCATTCGTCGTGCTGCTCGACGAGGACAGATCCGGCGAGGCGGAGCATCGCGGCGGGGTTCGGGAACACGCCGACGACGTCGGTGCGGCGTTTGATTTCTTTGTTCACCCGTTCCAGCGGGTTCGTGGACCAGATCTGACGCCAATGCTTCGGCGGGAAGCTCGCGAACGCGAGCAGGTCCGGGCGGGCGTCGTTCAGCATCGTCGCGACTTTCGGGTGGGAGCGTTCCAGCATTTTCGTGACCTCGTCGAACTGGCCATTCACATGCTCTTTGTCGGGTTGGGCGAAGATCGTGCGAATGATCGAGCCAACCATCTCCTGCGATCCTTTCGGGATCACCGCGAGCACGTTGCGCATGAAATGCACCCGGCACCGCTGCCACGACGCACCCTGCACCGTCACGGTGATCGCCTTGATCAGGCCGGCGTGCGCGTCGGAGATCACGAGCCTCACGCCGTTCAGGCCGCGGGCTTTCAGGCCGCGGAGGAACTCGGTCCAGAATGCCTCGTTTTCGCTGTCACCGACGTCGAAACCGAGGACTTCACGGTGCCCGTCAGCGGCGACACCGACCGCGACAACGATCGCCTGTGACACGACCCGATGATTCACGCGTGCTTTGCAATACGTCGCGTCGAGGAACACGTACGGGTACGCCTGCCCGGTCAGGTCACGATCCCGGAACGCAGCAACCTCCTGGTCGAGGTCAGCGCAGATGCGTGACACCTCCGACTTCGATATGCCCGTGTCAGCGCCGAGCGCTTTCACGAGGTCATCGACCTTTCGGGTCGAGACGCCGTGCAGGTACGCCTCCATCACGACCGCGAACAGTGCCTGATCAACTCGGCGGCGTCGTTCCAGCAGCGACGGGAAGAACGTGCCCGCCCGCAGTTTCGGGATCTTCAACTGCAGATCCCCAGCCGTCGTGGTCAGCAGGCGTTGCCGGACCCCGTTTCGTTGCGTGACCCGATCGGTACTGCGTTCGTAGGGTCCGGCGCCGATGAACGCGGCAGCTTCCGCGTCGATCAGTTCCTGGTACAGCGTTTCGGTCGCGACCCTGACCCGGTCGCTGACATCAGTGAGTTTCAGTTGGCCAAGCAGCTCGAGCAAGGCAGAATTATCCAGAGCCATCGTGCGTGAGTCCATTCCATGAGTAGCTTTAGTCGGTGCTCATCGACCATCGCACGATGGCTCACCACGTCGACAACACGACGCTCAGGCGGTCCGAAATTCCACCACTCACGGGGACGCAACCCAGTAGAACGAAGTCATATCGACCACCTGAACGCCTGGCACCGCCTTTGCGGCTTCGATTTGGTTATCGGGTTGAGAACTGGGCGCGCTTCCACAGTCATTGTTGGCAGGGTCGAAACCGACGCGTTGTACGCACAACAGAGCGTCGTCCGTGATAGCGGGAACGTCCGCGACCACGATCAGCTTGGCGCCAGTCGCCACGATCGCCTGATATTCCTCCGTGAACCCTTGAACGGAGGCTTGTTGCACTCGAGCGGCCGTTGTGATGACCACGTCGTAGGCAGGCATCGCGACCAGGGCATCCAGGATTGGTTGGTGCGCCGCGCACTTGGGAAACGCCTCTGTAGAAAGCAAGCATTGGTTGCCGATATAGGCATCCATTTTCCAACCTTGCGCGTTAGCACTCGGGGCGAGTGCCGTGAGAAGGTCTTGTCCGTGGCTGTCCCCGACGACAGCGACTCGGAGTGGTCCGGCACCAAAGTGACAGACATCGATTGGTTGGCCGGCGTCGATCCAGCACGATGACTGGTTGTCGCCTTCGGCATCGCCGGCAGCGGGACGAAGAACCCCGTCAAGTGAGGTGAGTGAGCAGCCGGAGGTTGAATCGCGCACCGGAGCGCCAACGCACCGAGCCGCTTCTGCCTTGGCCGCGGCCGCCGCCTTCTGCTGGGCGAACAACGTGTCTTGGGGCGACGCTGACGTGCTCGGATTCGGAGCCGACCCAGCAATCGCGCTTACCGCGGGTGGTTGGAAGGCGATGACGACGACGACCACGGCGGCCGCTGCTGCCACTGCCAGGGCGCCGTATTTCAGCACGCTCTGGGTTCCTCCGAAGCGGCTGTATCGGGCGCTCCGACGCCGTCGCGCCCGTCGTCGCCGTCGCGCCGCCGTTCGCTTCTCCTCCGGTGTTGCAGTCAACCAGCCAGATTTACGAATGGGATTTTCAACCAGAAAATAGCCCGCCATCGATAGTGCGGCCGTCGCGAGAAGAGCGGCCACGAAGTACGTTGGCGACGTCTCGGGAAGCACGGCAAGCAGAAGAATGATGACCGGAAAATGCCAAAGGTACAGCGAGTACGAAAGGTTCCCAACATGCTGAGCGCCTCGGTTTGTCAGGGGCCATAGATACGGCTGTGATGCATTCTCTCCCGCAAGTAACACGAGCCCGGTTGAGAGGACTGGGAGTATCGCGCCTGGAGCTGGAAACCCGGCTGAGGTGACGACGAATAGTGAAGTCAGGATTCCGATCAGGCCTACCCAGCCCATAGCCGTGCGCAACGCTATGTTCTGCGTGGTGAATTTGTAGGCAAAGATTGCTAGGAGCGCGCCCACCCCAAGCTCCCAAGCGCGGCTGAAAGCGTTGAAGTAAGCCCAGTTTGGGTCCGTGGAGCTGAGGAAAAGTGAATAGGCAAATGAAGCAACTGTTATCGATCCGATCGTGAGGCCTAGAGCGAGACGGCTCTGACCGTGAGTCCATTTGAAAATGCCGAACCCGATTGCGAGGACGGCGAGCATCAACCAGGGCCACACGAAGTAGAACTGCTCTTCCTCGGCCAGCGACCAAAAGTGCTGAACTGGTGAGGGAATCTGGGCGGTTTGGAAATAATCGGTTCCTTGCAGCCCGAGGTTCCAGTTGCCGGCGAAGACCGCGGCCCAGAGGGAGTCGTTGAGTGTGCGGGCGAACCTGATGCCAGGCGTAAGAAAGTAGGCGGCAACAACGGTGGCTATCAGCACGAGAAGCGCTGCGGGCAGAATCCTCTTGATTCGGCGCGCATAGAATTTGGTGAAGGAAATGTGGCCTGTCTTCGCGTGCTCTCGAAGCAGTAGACCTGTGATGAGGTATCCACTTATGACAAAGAAGATGTCCACGCCGACGAAACCGCCGCCGGGCCAGTGGAAAAGATGATCGACGATCACAGCGACGACCGCGATCGTTCGCAGCCCCTGAATGTCGGGCCGGAATACAGATTTCGGTTTTGTTCGGACGTCATTGCCCGTAGTAGTTGGCATCGCGTTCCCCTCGTGATGTACCAGGGGAAGGCTATCGTGAATCTGTCTCAGGTGCACATCTGTGCATCTCACAAGGTCGAACGCCGGATCTTCTTGCGTTGAACGGGCGGCACCCTCGAAGAATGATTCACTCATCCACTTCCGTAGAGTCCAGGTGGGCTCAGTCGCGTTTCACTGTCAAGCGTTCTTCTGGATCAATCTGCCGGAGATATGGGACACTGATCTGAGGCTGGTGAGTCTGGGGGAGACATGCGGTTGTCGAGGTGGGCGGCGGGTGTGCTCGTCGCTACAGTGATTTTCGGTTCAAGCGCGGCTGCTTCAGCAGCAGATGCTTCTCCGACCGGGGTGTTGTCGTCTCGCGTGGCTTCGGCAACACTCAGCCCCGCGCCTACGCCCACGATCGAAGGTACCGCCTACAGTGGTCTCACTCTGAATGCTCATCCCGGTATCTGGGGGCCAGGCACGGTGGGATTGGCCTACCAGTGGTCGCGGTCAGGCCAGCCGGTGCCTAACGCCACCTATCGAACGTACCGATTGGGCCCGTCGGACATGGGCAAGCGGATGGCCGTGACTGTCACTGCGACAAAGCCCGGGTACCTCACCGAATACCGCACATCGATTCCTACCGCTCCAGTCACAATAGGAACCTTCACGGCGACGTTGCCACTGAGAGTGACCGGTACGCTGAAACTGGGGGAGACGCTCACGATGCATTTGCCCACTTGGTCGCTCCAACCCGATCAGGTGGATTATGGATGGCGTCGCGATGATGGCGCGTCCATCGCTTTCAATACGACGACTTACGTGGTCACATCGGCGGACGCCGGTCACACAGTAACGGCGGTCGCAACAGCCTTCAAGACGGGCTACGCGAGTACGAAAACCGTAGTTGAGTCAGCGATCCCGCCGCTCAGCGTTCTCGCGTCCGCGCCGATTCCGACAATTGTAGGTGCGGCACAGTTCGGTTCGACTTTGAACGCTCTGTCAGGAATCTGGGGACCGCAGCCCGTCGATCTTCGATTTCAATGGGCTCGCGATGGCTTAGCCATCGTTGGAGCAACAACTCGAACATATGTGCCCGGTCTGCAAGACATCGGCACTCACCTGACGGTTGCCGTGACGGGGTCGAAGACATATTACGCAACGGCTTCTCGTGTCAGCGCTCCCACGGCAGCCATCGCACCTGCGACCCTAACTCTGACGAGGGCGCTCACCGTCACCGGTGACCCGGTAGTGGGCCAGTCACTCAGCTTCACCATGCCTACCTGGTCGCAGAAACTCGACAACCTCGTGTCTGGGTGGCGTCGCGACGGTGTGCCAATTCCTGGTACTCGAGGTGGCTATGCCTACACAGTCAGGGTGGAAGACGTTGGCCATGTCATTTCGGCTTTTGCCACTGCGTCGAAAATCGGTTATACGTCTGACACGCAAAGCGACGTGGCGCCAGCCGTGACGTATATTCCACTCGTCATCACTAGACCGATGTCTGTCAGCACGCCGAGCGGAATCGTAAGCGCTGGTGGGTTCGGTGATGTGCACGTCGGAGACATTTTGACTCTGACTCTGGCGACCTTCAACGTGCATGACTACCAAGATCTTCAGAGCTGGCGCGCTAGCACCTCATCGGTATCGTCGACATACACGGTCTCTTCGCACGACGTCAATCATGATGTAGTCGTGACCCAACGGGCTGCACTCGGTTATCCCTACAATGGGCAGGTATTCACGGTCACACTTCATGTTGTGCCGTAGGTGAACAGCGCTGGGCTGTCGCACGATCGCGACGATGGACGCGGCACGCGAGTCTAAGAACGCGAGGAGAATAGCCGCCAACCAAGCCAGACTTCCGTTGGCTTGTCTACGTCGCTGGCAGTCAGCAGTGTTGTCGATACCTTCCACTTGACGCCTTTCGCTCAGCTCTACGGGGCGAAGGCGTCTAAAGAGACGATCTCGAGAATCACCGACACAGTCTTCGACGAGATGCAGCCCTGGCAGAGCCGTCCGCTGGACGAGCTCACGTTTCGGGTCACCGTGGGTGTGTGGGAGTGTCCCGTGAATGGGGGCCCGCCTGACATTTCTTCGGTTACAAGCCCCAACTTGGGGCCGTGACAGGGGCGTAGCGGTTTGTTTAGCTTGTCGCCTGAAGAGTCGCAGGGATGGGTGCGCGAGATTCGCGATCCGAATGGAACCACGGGAAGACCGGTTTTATGGACAAGACGATGGTGTCGGCCCTTGAGGCGGTCTGCCGAATAGCGAGTGGCTCGTCAATAGCCGTTGGAGGGTTCGGTGCGGCCGGCGTACCAGATGCACTAGTGAACGCGCTACTCGACAGTGGGGCAACGCACCTCAAGATCATCAGCAACAATTGTGGCCTCGACGGGTGGGGTCTTGGAAAACTGCTCGAGGCAGGACGAGTCGATAAGGTCATCGCATCGTTCATCGGCAACAACAAAGAATTCGAGCGGCAATACCTCGCCGGGCAACTCGAGCTCGAATTGACTCCACAAGGCACTCTGGCGGAACGAATGCGAGCAGGTGGCGTGGGTATCCCGGGCTTTTACACTGCAGCTGGGGTGGGCACACTGGTTGCAGAGGGCGGCCTTCCGATGAGATACGCGGCAGATGGCACCGTACAGACCTATTCGCTGCCAAAAGAAACTCGAATACTACATTCGCTCGGCCAGCCACGTGAATATGTTTTCGAGGCTGCAATCCGGTCGGACTACTCCTTCGTGCGAGCAACCCGAGGTGATCGTCACGGCAATCTCATCTTTGACAAGTCGGCCCGCAACTTCAATCCCTTGGTCGCGATGTGCGGCGACACAACTTTCGCCGAGGTCGAATCAATCGTTGACGCCGGAGAACTCGATGCAGACCACATCCACCTGCCCGGAATTTTCGTAGACGGTGTGGTGCTCCTTCAGGACGAGCAGGTACGCACTCCCATCGAAAAACGCGTTACCCGCCAGCGGATACTTGCCGAGGCGCACTGATGGTCTGGACTCGCGAAGAAATAGCGGCCCGGGCGGCCCGGGAATTGGTCGACGGAAGCTATGTAAACCTTGGCGTCGGAATTCCCACGTTGATACCAGCGTTCGTTTCGCCGGATAGTGCCGTGGTGTTGCACTCAGAGAACGGGATACTCGGAGTCGGCCTGCACCCATTTGAGGGTGATGAAGATCCGAACCTTATCAACGCGAGCAAAGAGACAGTCACCGTCAATCCCGGTGCGTCCTACTTCGACTCGGCTACGAGCTTCGGAATGATCCGCGGTGGCCGCATCTCGACTGCGGTGCTGGGGGCTATGCAGGTGTCCGCGAGGGGCGACATCGCGAACTGGACTGTTCCCGGACAAGTCGTTAAGGGTATCGGCGGAGCAATGGATCTAGTGAGCGGTGCGTCTCGGGTGATCGCGTTGATGAGCCATCAGACCAAAGACGGTCGCTCGAAATTCGTCGAGGCTTGCGACCTTCCTCTCACAGGAAGGCGGTGCGTGAATTTGATCATCACCGATCTTGCCGTCATGGACGTCACTGACGGTGAACTCTGGTTACGCGAGTTAGCGCCGGGAGTGACGCTCCGCGATGTGCAAGCAGCAACTACTGCCTGCTACCGAATAAGGCCAGAAATCTGCAGCTTGGTTGCCGCATGAGCCCACTCCTTGAACACGATCCTTCCAGAGCAAATCTCCACGCTGCCTCGGTTCGAGAAGTAGCCAAGGCAGGTCCGACACGAAAGAGTCTCAGTCAATGATGAATATCTCCCCGATCAGCGTATGCCGCCGCCTCTGGCCAGGCCTGTTGCAAGAAGTCTGGGCGAATGGAATCGCTGCGACACCCTTCGTTCCTAAATATTTGCGGTACCTGTTCTTACGGGCGCAGGGTTTTCATATCGAAAAGAGCAGAATCAACGCACACGTGCGATGGTCCGGATCAGGGACCGTCTCGATCGGTGTTGGCGTTGGAATCAACCAATACTGCGATATCAACCACAGTGCATCTGTGACGATCGGTGCCGGAGTCGCGCTCGGTCGCGGAGTGATGATCATCACCGCGACACACGAGATCGGTGACAATTCCCGACGGTGTGGACCGGGAATGTTGGCTCCCGTCACCATCGAGGAGGGAGCATGGCTTGGTGCCCGCGTCGTGATAATGCCCGGAGTCACGATCGGCAGAGGCGCTGTAGTGGGTGCCGGTTCGGTCGTTACCAGGAGCCTTGCCCCGAACCGTGTGTACGCCGGATCACCGGCCAAAGCCATACGTGATCTGACCGGTCAGGTACGGCCCGTCAGCGAAATGATTCGTACCCAAGGATCTCCTGAACTACAACGTGCCAGTTGATCGAATTGCCCGGTGCAAGCTGGCCTAGACGGCACCTCCGCATGAGTTCCCCGCGAACATCCCAAGAAACGCGAACACCCTAAGAAAGGGGCCACAATGAAGTTGCTCGCCCAGACCCCGCAACTACCGCACTACGACCGCATCACGGCTCAGATAAGAGCGGACAAAGCTGAACACAAGTCAACCGACCCCGACTATCGCGCACGGCTGCGTGCCCTGAAGAAGCAACGGCGCGAAGGCCCCGGCGTGGAAGAGTGACTGGTGAGCCCGCCTCCTAGCCTCGAGAACGTCGTGATCGAACAGAATGCGCTCCGCCCGTTGGCGACGATAAGCCTGTCGCTTCGCGCATCTGTAGAGAGATGCACCTGCGGCTACTTACGGTGAACCTTTCGTCTATGCAAGAGCATTACGATCGCAAGCCCGATGGTGAACACCAACAGTACGAACAGGCCGATGGGCACACTGAGGGTCAGCTCGACGTGCGGGTGTGCCGCGACCGGCTCCTCGGATCGATGGTGATTTAGCGAGGGCGGGGCGTCTATTGGCACAAACGAGTAGACCACAATGGGTTGCGGTGGGGGCGTCTCGAGAAACGGCTGGTCTTGATTGTAGCCTTGAGACTGCCACTTGAGCACATAATTCGTATCACCCACGTTGTCGTAGACCAGGCGTACTCGGGTATACGGATCGGTGGCCGTGAGCCGCGTTATCTCCGTTGGAAGTTTCGGCGTGGGGCTCGCTACTTGCGCGATGACCCGGTAGGACGGATCAACCACGATCACTCCGCTTGCACCAGACGTCGTCCCTGAACATCGGAATGAAAGTTGCAGATTGCCGTCGGGAAGGGCTGTGGTTGCACTTACTGCGATTTGGGCGTCGAGCGTGCCGAACCCGGAGAATTGCCATGCTCCGGTCCAGTGGGTGATTTGGGTCGACGACCACCTGTCCGACGAATCGAGGTGTGCGACGAAGAGCTGGTTCGATCCTGAGGAGTCGAACTTGGAGTAGGAAATGGTCGGAGAACCACTCTCGTCGACGCCCACCTTCTCTTGATTATTGAACACCCCGCTGTTTTCAGGGAAGTCGTCAACGACCACGCCCGCAGTGCCATAGGTGACCGGCAGGCTCACGGCAGTGCCCGCGATGGTCTGCCAGTGCACGAGATCGCGACTGCGCATGAATGACAGGCGGCTGTTAGTGACGATGTCACCGGTTCGTCGCCAGACCCATGTCACGTCGAAGAATCCGTTGTCGTCTGGCGTCGGGTTGATGGTCAAATAAGCGCTTCTCTTCGGCGAACTTGAAGTGCCGTCGAATAGCGCTGTGCTGAGGAGCGGCGACCATGTCTTCGTCTTGACGTTGTAGGCGTCGAGGTAGGCGTCGCCGTCACCACTTCCACCCTGGCGGTAGCTAAAGACGAGATCGTTGTTTGCCGTGTGAAGGAACGTTGGGTATGTCACGTGCGACTCGATGCCGTGATCGACCAATACGGGAACGTTGATCAGCGAAGTTACGTCTCCGGTAACCGTGGTAACCCAGTACGCCAACGGTGAGGCATGCATATTGCCGGAGACGTGTAACTCGCCGGTGCTGTCGACCGCCAGAGCGATGTAGTCGTGCGAATCCCAACCGGTGACGGCCATGGGGCCTGGAATGGAGTACGTCCGCCACGTGGTTTCGCCGACCTTTCGATGGGCAATGGTCATTCGTCGATCGGAGTTGTAGTAGCCCACGTATTGGTCTTCATGGTCGGTGACAAGAGCTTGCTGCACGTAGTCACCCGACCAGGTCGTGCCGACCTGGCTCTGATCGACCAAGCGCTGCGCTGGAGCTGCCGGTAGTGAGTACGAGTCGTTTGTCGAGGCTGGGGTGCATTGCAGATTGTTTGGCTCGGTCTCGGCTGCTCCGGCACTAGCCCCACCTATTGTTGCGGGAATGCCGGCAGCCAGAATCGCGACAAACGCGACGAGAAGCCGAAGTGGAGAGCGTCGATTGGCCGTGATAACGCGCTCCTTTTCGTCCGTTGCGACCCGAAACAATCGTAAGCGTCACTCGCCAACTTGATCTGAGAGCGGCCTAGGAATCTCGGATTCGCGATGTCACGGGTGACAGTCGGGCCGTAGTGAGCGATGAAGCCCTTATCGCGTGCGGCGACGCCCGAATTACCAAGGGGCGGCAGGGGATGCGGCTTTCATCGGATCGGAGTCGGCCTCGGAGAGGTATTTCTTACACAAAGACAGGAGTTGAATGCCGGCCGTCTTGAAGGCGAGGGTGTCTATGGTCTGATTCTGACCTGTTTCTTTGATCTCGAGCATCTGCCCGAGAGAAGATTCCTGCGTGGCGATGAAAGTTGCTGCCGCAGGTGAGGCACGAAGACCAAGTGCAACAAGTTCATCGTCCGCTGCTTTGACTTCAGTGTTGCTGATGGATGAGAGGTCGGGTCGCTGTTCGAAACGTCTGACGATGTCGATCGCCCGCACTTCAGGGCCTTCAAGAGTCGCTCCGTACAACGTCTCGCACGTGACCGAGTCGCTTGTGTTGGTGGTCGGCGGCGCCGTCTGCGGGCTGGCGGGCTGTGCACGGTCACCGGCGCAACTCGTGAGGAGCAACGCAGGCACCAGGATGAGTGGGGCAAGCTTTCGGAAATTCACTTGCGCAAACTTATGTGCTCCTATTCGGAGTCTGTAGCCCTCGTATTGGGGGATGCGCGATTACCCGCCTTGGTGAGCCGGCGACTTCGACTCCCAAGCTTGAGAGGTGCACGTAAACAAATCGTGCACGACCCAGGGCCGGGGCGCTCTTGTCACGGTGAATTGGCCGCGGTGGTTAGGCAACGATCCGCGGTTACCAGAAGTCGGCGTTACAAGCGATGACAGGGGTCGTTGTGCCGTCGCTGAGCACGCCGTAGGCGGTGCCGAGGATGATCGTGCCCGACGGAGCGCCCTGAGTGTCGGTGCCGGGAAGGGCGGCCCAGGTTGCGACGAGCTGGGAGATCGAGTTGCTCTGGTTCAGGGTGCCCGTGGAGGTGAACTTCACCAGCCACGGCGAACCGCTGCTGACGGCGGGCGACAGATCCTAAAAGGAGTGCCGCTCGGCGGGGTGCTGCCGGAGTAGGTGCCGCCCAACCGGGTCGCACGCATGCGGGTGGGCACCTATTTCGGTGGCTCCCGAGACGAGACCCCCGGGCGGGTGGCGCTCTGAGGGGGGTCTATTCGTATGTATGGAGGCTCGGACAATATGAAGGCATGAGCCTCGACGCACCCACGCCCGGCATTTCTCGACGATCTCTGGTGAAGGCGGCGGCGTGGACAGCACCCGTTGTTGCTCTCGCGGTAGCGGTTCCTGGCGCAGCTGCGTCGGACTCGAAGCCGGAGGGTGACCTCGGCATCCTGTACTTCGAGGCAAACAACACGTGGGGTCAGTTCATCCGCGGAGGTGGCGTGATCGTGGTGAACGGCAACTCATCGAATGAGACCGTGACGAGCATCCTCGTCACTCTCGACTTCGGCACGGGGTTCGCGGCGTCGGAGTACTTCGACAACACCGGCGATAGCCCGGCGTCGGGCTGGGTGCGTACGAAGGACTTCTCCGGCGGCACGGTGGAGTACACGTACGAAGGCGTACCTCTTATCCCGTACGCCAAGCCTGGCGGTATCGGTTTCGGGTTCACGGTGACCGGAACGATGCCCACGACCCTCAGCGTCACCGCGGTGAGTTCGCAGGCCAACTTCACGGCCGGGATTTACACCATTCCCGCTGCGGGTTAGGTGCCATAACGGGCCGGGCTTGGCCGACCGGGCCAGGTGGGTGGGTGTCTAGGCCGAGACGCGCAGCTGAGTCGGCGTGCAGCCGTGCACGGCGGCGATAGCGCGACGGAGGTCGGCACGGCCGCCGAAGCCGGCGTATTGGGCGATCTGGCCGAGGTCGAGGTGACGGTAGGCCGGGTCGGAGAGTAGGCCCACGGCGGTGTCGACGCGGTGCTGGCGGATCTCGTCGTTCACAGACGAGTCCTGGGCGGCGAAAGCACGTTGAAGCTGGCGCACCGAGATGTTCATGGTGCTGGCGACCTTGCCCGGGGTGAGGTCGGGGTCGGTCTTGTAGGCGGCGATGTACGCCATCGCCCGGGCGTACAGGCTCTGTTCGACTGACGAGGAGGCTGAGATCTTGCGCATTCCCTGGGTTTCGAGCAGGAGGGAGAGTGTCATCTCGAGGATCAGTTTCTCGACGAGGTAGGCCGGCAGGCGATCGGTCGGTGCCCCGTCGTTGGTGAGACTGCGCACGAATTCGCGAACGGGGTTGCGAAGCGAGAGGTCTCGGCTTGCGATGATGGGCAGCCGGTAGGTGGGGTCGGCGCTTTCACCGAGAATGCGGTCGGGCACGAAGACCGAGACGGCCTGGCACGGGGTTGCGACGTAGAGCGAATAGGGCGTCCAGTTGTTCAGCCAGGCCATATCTGATCGGCCGACCAGGTCTTGGGTGCCGGGAGCACTTCTGACGATGATTCCGCCGTCGATCGGAAAGAGAAGGTGCAGATTGCGCCCGTACCGCTGGTCGACCGGCTTAGCGGGTGTCACGCCGGCCATGAGCGATGTTTTCGCGATGAAGACAGAGCCGAATTCCATTAGTGCATATGAATTTACTGTTGTGTTCATTTGGAGCCCCCACTTGCAGTGCTATGGAAATAAAGCGCTTGACCCCTCAACTCGCTTTCGATTAGTAAACCTAAACGGGGGTCAAATTGGGCCCTAGAGCGACAATCGTGTCGCGAATGTGACTATCGCTGTCGCGCAATTGACGGCCTCTCGCGGAGCCTGAGAATCGGCTTTGAGGGGTGTCTGCGATTCCAAAGAAATCGCATGATTCCCGTTTACTCTGATCGGATGAGCCTGGTTCGCGTCAGCGATTCAGTGCGTTAACGCCCATCCCTTGTTCGACGATGGCCGCAGTGACTGCGGCCATCATTCCGTCGATTTCGTCACTCCCGAGCGCCGGTCCGGCAGAGACGTTGCGGTCGGGGGTGAGGAGAAACGCGGCGGGTACGCCAGAAAGCTTGGTCACAGTGAGCAGCGCCCGATAGCCGTAATAGACCGGCACGGTGAGTCCGTCGACAAGCGGAGCCATGACGCTCGGCTTCTCAGACGTGAGAAGCGCTATGTCTACGGCACCGAGCAGTTGCTGCTGCCAGGCCGGGATGCTCGAGAGGATGTATCGGCACGGCGTGCATTCCGCAGAGACGAGGAACAGCAGGGTCGCTTTGTGTGATGCGACGTGCGCCAACGGAATGACGTCGCCCGTGCCGGTTGTCACCTCGACGTCGGGAATCGGCCACGGCGTGCTGTCGAAAGTCGTCGATGATTCGGGGGACGGCAGCGTGGTGTGGCGGGCAGCACGTGTCAGCAGCAGTGCCACGCAAGCCACGAGCACAAGCGACAACACTGCGAGATAAGCGATGAGCGAGGGGGCGTCGAGCGCTGCGATCGTCGGCACCACTCCCTCTCTGGCGAAGGTCAAGGTGATGACCGCGAAGACGAGCAGGATGCCGTTTCGTATGACCGTGGCGCGGCCGATCGGCTGAGCCGAAAGAGAGCCAAAACAGTTGCAGTACACCGCCTCAGGCCGACCAGCGCTTCTCGCTGCGAGCAGGAGAAAGACTGCGCTGACGGCTACTGCCACGGCGCTAACGGCTGTGAAGAGGGGCGAAGGTGCACAGATCAGCGCGATCGACAAGGCGAGCTCGGCGTAGGGGACGGCGGCGGCGATCGGTCTGTTTCGCAGAAATCGTGGCGCGCCCAGAGCGGTCAAGGCGGAGTGTGTCGCGTCGATGCTGCCGAGTTTGAGAGCCCCGCTTGCACCGAACACGAGTGCCAAGAGCGTTGTCGAGAGGGTCGATGCGATGAGAAGCACGTGCCGAGCTCTTTTCCTGCCAAAGGATGGTCGGGCTATGCCAGAGATGGCAGTCGCGAAGTCGACCGCCATCCCTGGCACGAGTGGAAAGGGATCAGGTGTGGGAGCAGAGGATGAGCGTCGCCGTAACCGATCCTGCTGCCTTTGCTCCGGTGCTGGTGTACCCCGTCGGAAGGGTCGCGGAGGCAGTGAGAGTGAACGCCACCGAGATCGAGAGGGTGGTGCGGAAGGCGATCGTTGCACCCGCGGCCACGGCGCTTGTCAGCACGATCTGCCGACTGGTGGCGCTGAGCACACTTACAGAAGCCGTGCCTCCGGTGACGCTGAAGACACCGATGTTGGCGATGCCGGATCCGAGGATGGTCACCGTTGTTCCAACGGGCAGCGCCACCGCACCTGCGGTCAGCGTGAAACCGGGGCCGAGAACGCCCAAGACGCCACACGTTCCGTCGAGCTGGAAGGCGCCAACGTTGACGTCGCCGCTCGCGGCCTGTGCGGGTGCGCCGACGGCGAGGGCGATGACGGGCAGCGACCACGCGGCGCCCTTGACGATGGTGCGGCGTTCGATGCCGGCGATGCGAGCCGGCGAGTGAGTGGCAGGCGCGGCGTTCTGGGCCGCGTTCGATGGCAGCTCGGGTGAGCCGTTGGCTTCGATCATGTTTCTCCCCATTCGCAGTGCCGGAGACGACGGTGGTGTCGAAGCCGGTACAGATCATGAAAACGGGGAGATGTTGCGTGAGCCGCGCTCGGGCGCGGATTCGTCGCTAAACGTTAGATGCTCGTCGCGTAACGTGACTCGGCGTCGGTCGAGCGGGCTGTGCGCTCCTTGGCGCCAGACACGGCGAAGCGAAAGGTTAGCGTTCTGCAAGTTTCTGCTCAGCTTTGCCCGAGCGGCAGCTCTCGACGGGGGTGATCCGCATAGCCTGTGAAAGCCGAAGCGTCCTGTGCTGATCGGCACGCCAACAACCTGTTTACGAGGATTCATGTCGAAGTCGACGAAGCAACCTTCTGTGCGCCGGAGGCAATGGGGCTCGGAGCGCAACCGCATTCCGCTGCCGACCGTGCACGAGCGACCCTCTGACGCCAAGATCGTCTGGGGCCGCATCGCTGTTGTGGTGACCGTGACCGCCTGGGTGCTCTACCTGATCACGACCGTCGCGCGGCTCATCTTCGAATACGGCAATCAAGACTTCAGGCTCTCACTCGAGGCCATTTTCTACTTGCTGGTCGTCACGTTCCTGACGTTCTCCGCCTTGATGTACTTGGTCGCCCGGCAGGGCGCACTTCGGCGCTTTCGAGACCACGTTCGCGTGCCACGCGCTGAACTCGACCGGCACTTCGCCACCGAGCATCCGCAGGGCATGACCGTGCTGGTGCCCTCCTACGCCGAAGAACCCTCTGTCGTAAGAAAGACTCTCTGGTCGGCCGCGCTGCAGGAGTACCCGTCGCTTCGCGTCGTGTTGCTGCTCGATGACTCTCCCGCGCCGGTCGACCCCTACGTGGCGTACCGACTCGAGAGCACGCGCCGCATAACGGGCGAGATCGAGGAGTCGCTGTTAGAGCCGAGCACCCGCTTCGCCGATGCGCTCGTTACGTTCGAGCGCGCCGTGGCGATGAACGGGCGTGTCAGTACGGAATCCGTCAGTGCGCTGGCGGGCGAGTATCGCGCGGCGGAGCAATGGCTGCGCGACATGGCCGACGCCGAAGCCCACGAAGATCACGTCGACACCTTCTTCATCGATCAAGTACTGAAGGGGCTGGCTGACGACCTCGAGCTCACCGCGAGCGCTCTCGAGGCAGCGGTGAACGATCGCGCCGAGCTGACGAGCGAGCGGATGCTCGAACTGCACCGGCGGCTCGTCTGGATCTTCAGCGTCGAAACCGAAACGTTCGAGCGCAAGAAGTTCGCATCGCTCTCGCACGAGGCGAACAAGGCGATGAACCTGAACGCCTACATCGGCCTAATGGGAGGCCGCTTTCGTGAAGAGCGCACGCCCGATGGAATGATCTTGCGACCCGTGGCGGCAGCCAACGAGGCCGACAGGGTGATTCCCAACGCGCAGTACCTGCTGACACTCGATGCTGACTCACTGTTATTGCGCGATTATTGTCTGCGACTGGTGTATCTGCTCGAACAACCCGACAACGAGCGGGTCGCGGTCACCCAGACGCCGTACTCGTCGTTCCGTGGCGCGCCCACGCGCATAGAGCGCCTGGCGGGGGCTACCACCGATCTGCAGCACATTCTGCACCAGGGGCTCACCGAATACAACGCGACCTTCTGGGTGGGTGCCAATGCGGTCATCCGAATGGAGGCGCTCGACGACATTCTCGAAATCGAGACGGTCGGCGGGTTCGAGATCAGCCGTTATGTGCAAGACCGAACCGTGATCGAAGACACCGAGTCGAGCATCGACCTGGGCGAGCATGGTTGGACTCTGGTGAATTATCCCGAGCGGCTGAGCTACAGCGCGACACCGCCCGACTTCGGTTCGCTCATCGTGCAGCGCAGACGGTGGGCGAATGGCGGGCTGCTGATTCTGTCGAAGTTCATGCGTCAGATGAAGGCGCGCAGAAGGGCGGGTGACCCGATTCGAATGACCGAGGCCATGCTGCGTATCAACTACATGGCCTCGATTGCCTGGGCGAGCTTCGGGCTGGTGTTCTTGCTCGCCTATCCGTACGACAGCCGGTTGTTGAGTCCGCTGGTGCTCGTAGCAGCGTTGCCCTACTTCATTGCTCAGGCGAGCGACTTGAAAGCGTGCGGCTACAAGCGAAGCGACATCTTTCGCATCTACGGGTTCAATCTGATCTTGCTGCCGGTGAATCTTGCCGGCGTCATCAAATCGATCGAGCAGTCGCTGACGGGCAAGAAGATTCCGTTCGCGAGAACGCCGAAGGTGAGCAATCGAACTGCCTCGCAACTGCTCTACGTGATCGCGCCGTACGGCATCGTCGCCTTCTCCGTTCTCACGGTCTGGCGCAACGTGATCGATCAGAACTGGGGCAACGCGGCTTTCGCCGCCTTCAACGCGATCTGTGCGTCGTGGGCGATTCTCGACAACATCGGCATTGTGAATTCGCTCGCCGACGTCTGGCTGGGTCTCACCGACTGGATGTGGATCGATCGTGTGCCCACGCCTCGGGCGATCGCTGTGACTCCGACCGCTGATTTCGATTGGGAGAAAGCGCTGTACCACGGTCACGCTCCCGCCGGTACAGAAAGCCGAGCCTCATGAGTACAACACCGTCGCTACCAGATGCTCCTCCCGAGCCGGCGAACCCTCGAGCAGGCAAGCGTCTGTCGTTCGGGCGCGTGCTGCTCGCCGTCACGGTCGTGGTCGTGATAGCGGCCGGCGCCGTTTTCGGTTTTCACTTCTTCGTGGTCGACCAGGCGAGGGCGAGCAGTCAGGCTCCCTTCTTCGCCGGCTACGTCGACACGACGCTCACGCCGCAATACGCCTTCGAAGACCCGGCGAATGCCAGCCAGAAGAATGTAGTGCTGTCGTTCGTCGTCGCCGGTGCGGCGACCGAGTGCACGCCGAGCTGGGGTGGGGCCTATACGCTGGATGCCGCGTCACAATCAATCGACCTCGACCGGCGTATCGCGCGCCTGCGACAGGTCGGTGGCGACCCGATCGTGTCGTTCGGCGGGGCGATCAACACCGATCTGGCGACAGCCTGCACCAGCGTAGGCGACCTCAGCGCTGCGTACCAGACCGTTGTCGACCGCTACCAGCTTTCGACGATCGACCTCGACGTGGAGGGCGTCGGCTTGACGGATGCGGCTGTCGGTGAGCGACGAGCCGAAGCGATTGCCGCGCTTCAGGCGGAGCGCCGCAAGGCAGGCAAAGACCTCGCCGTCTGGCTGACGCTTCCGGTCATGCCGACCGGTCTCACGGCCGACGGAACCCGTCAGATCGCTCAATTCCTCGCCGCGGGGGTGGATCTCACCGGGGTGAACATCATGACCATGGACTACGGCATCGATCTGAAGGGCGAATCGATGGGTCAGGCAGCGATAGATGCGCTCAATGCGACTCACGATCAGCTCGCCACGGCGTACAACGCTTCGGGAACGCAGCAGACCGACGCGACGCTCTGGGCGAAGCTCGGCGCAACACCGATGATCGGCCAGAACGATGTCGCCGGCGAAGTCTTTTCGCTCGATGACGCGAGCCAGCTCAATGCCTTCGCCCAGCAGAAGCAGCTCGGCCGGCTCTCTGAGTGGTCACTGAATCGCGACCAATCGTGCAGCCCCAACTACATCGACGTCACGACAGTGTCGAATCTCTGCAGCGGCGTCGATCAAGGCGATAAGACGTTCGCCGAGGTGTTGGCTGGGGGCTTCGACGCATCGTCCGACGGCGATTCCGTGGTTACGGCCACGCCGACCGTAGCGCCCTCCTCAGCGGCGCCCGCGGCCCCGGGCCGCGCTAGTGGGCCTGCCGCAGACGACCCCGCGACGAGCCCCTACCCGATCTGGTCGGCAACCGCCACGTATCTGGCGGGCGCCAAGATCGTCTGGCACGGCAATGTGTACGAGGCCAAGTGGTGGACGCAGGGTGATACTCCGGATGATCCGGTGAAAGCCACGACAGATACTCCCTGGTCGCTGGTCGGCCCGGTTCTGCCCGGTGAAACGCCGTACGTTGTGCCGACCCTGCCACCGGGAACGTATCCGAACTGGTCTGGCACCACTGTCTACACGGCGGGCGATCGTGTTCTGCTCGACGGCGTGCCCTATCAGGCCAAGTGGTGGACGCAAGGTGACAGCCCGGCGGCGACAACGGCGAAAGATCCCGACGGGTCGCCCTGGCTCCCCTTGACCGCCGCGCAGGTCGCCCAGATCGCTGCGGGAACGGCCACAGGCCAGCCCTGAGTGTCGCCGGCTTACGCGGAGTCGCCCCCCGGACTGGGGAAAGACTGAGAAGGCCTCGGCACCCTAAGATTCAGGGGTGGTCGAGGGGTCGAGAGCGATGCGGGAACGGCGCGAGCGCGCTGTGTTCCAGTCGCAACTCCCCTTCGCCGCTACAGCACTTCTCTTGATTTGCGCCGAATTCATCATGCAGAGCGGCGCAGTCGTCAATCCATTCTTCTTCAGTGGAGGCGTCGCCGTCTTCGTCATCACCGCATTAGCCGCTGTTCTGCCCTGGGGGGAGATCACGCCGGGCTGGATCGTGGTCGTGCCCATCGCAGACATGCTGGCGGCGGCATCCATAGTGCTGGGCGCGACCGCGCAACCCGCATCCATCAATCTCGCCGCGTCTATTCTCTTCGTCTTTCCCCTCATCTGGCTCTCGACCGAGTTCGGCGTCAGAGGTGCGATTTTCGGGTCGGTCGGGTCTGCTGCGTTGATCTGGGGTTGCGCCTTCGTCGGCGGGTCGGTCAGCGTGATGGCGAATGCCCCCGCCCTCATCGTTGTGCCCGTCACCCTCGCGTTCATTGCTGCGGTGAGCTTCGTTCGCGCCAAGAGCTCCGCCGCCCAGCTGGCCCTGCTTCGACAGCAGGCTAGTCTGCTCGAAGCTGCACATCGTCGTGCCCGGCGGCAGGAACAAACGCTCGATGCGGTCTTGAACTCGGTCGAGTTCGGTGTGGTGGCCTTCGACAAGCACGGCCGCGAGACCCTGGTGAACCGCACGTCGCAGAGGCTCGTTGCCGAATTCGGTGCCTCCGCGACGAGCCCGGAGCCGAGCACGCTCTATTACGCGGATCGAGTCACCCCGATGCCCGACGAGCTGCGACCGTACCGGCAGGCTGCGCTCGGAAACGTCTACAACGACTTCATCGTCTGGGTGGGTGAACCGGGTGAGCGTCGCAGGGCGCTCTCGATCTCTGCACAGCAGATCGTCGGTGCCGACGGCGAGCACGACGGCGGAGTCATGGTGACTCGCGACGTCACCAGCGAAATCACGGCCATTCGGGCCCGTGACGACCTGGTCGCCACCGTCTCACACGAATTGCGTTCACCCCTGACCTCGATTCTCGGCTACCTCGACCTGGCTCTCGAAGACCCGTCGCTCAGCCCTGTCACGTCGTCGTACCTGGAGATCGCCTCGTCGAACGCCGACCGGCTGCTCGCACTGATCGCTGATCTTCGGATCACGGCCCCCGACTCCGATCACTTGCTCGCAATGAAGTTCGAGGAGTGCGATGTGAACCAGATCGTCACTGACTCGATTCAGGCTCGGCATCCTCTCGCCGAGGAGCACGGAATCACCGTGACGGGCGAGACTCTCGCCCCGGCGAGCATCGTTGCGGATGGATTCCGGCTCCGGCAAGTCATCGACAACCTGCTCACCAACGCGATCAAATACAACAAGCCCGGTGGGTCGGTGCACGTCGAGGTGCAGGCTACCGATACCTCTGTCACCATTACGGTCAGTGACACCGGCATCGGGCTCAATGCGCTCGACCAGGCGAAGATCTTCGACCGATACTTCCGGGCAGAGGCGGTGCAGCAGTCGGGGATCCAAGGCTCGGGCCTCGGAATGAGCATCAGCCGGAATATTGTGCGAGAGCACGGTGGGGAACTCGAGGTGAGCAGTATCCCCGGAGTCGGTTCGCAGTTCGTGGTGCGCTTACCCGTCAAACAGCTAGAGTTGGCCTGAATCGACCTGGCGGGCGGGCACCCGGCGAGCGGGGACCTCGCGACGGGCCGCGGCCGCAGGCAGATTGACCGAAAGGCGCAGAAGAGGTGAGGCTCGACCTTCAGACCCTTCTGGTTTTCGACGGAATCGTCGTCGTGCTGTGCGGCTTCTCTTTTGTGCTCAATACGGCGACCCGGCGCAACGACTTGGCCGGTCGGTTGTGGAGCGTGTCGTTCATCGGCGCGATACTCTCTGTCATCTGTTTCGGCATCTGGGGCGGAACCAGCGATGCGAGCTGGATTCTCGTCATCGGCAATGCGGCTTACTCGCTCGTCAGCGGAATGATCTGGTCAGGGTGCCGAGCGTTCAATGGTCGTCGACCGTACATCGTGGTCGTGGCGCTCGCGGCGGCCGCGGTCACTGTCGCGAGCCTCGTCACTGCCCAGAGTCAGGGTGCGTGGCAGGGCTCGCTCGTGCTCTTTCCCGTCATCGCCGTCTTTTCGGGTCTGGCCGGTTTCGAGGCGCTGCGCGGGCGACTGTTGCGCAACGTGAACGCGCGCGTTCTCGCTGGAGCGCTCTGGGTCGTCGCGATCTACTACGGGCTCAGAACCGTCGCTTTTGCCATTGGCGGCCCGCAGGGTGAGCTCTTCGTGACGTACTTCGGGCCGGAGATCTCGACGATTCTCCTCACGGCGTTCGTGCTGCTCGGAACCATCTCGCTCTCGATCTTGCAGGTGGAACGCGCGGGAGCCTCCGCGCTCGGTGATCTGACGGTCGGAACCCTTTCGGTGGTGGGCCTGCTCTCGGCTTCGGCCTTCGCGCAGCAGTGGCAGGACTGGCTCGAGCGAGCGGCAGCACGGTCGGAGCGACTGGCGATGATCGCAATCGATATCGATAGCCTGCCCGAAATCAATACCGCTCTCGGTCGAAATTTCGGAGACGGTGTCATTCTCCAGGTGGCGAAAATCGTTCGAGCGCTTGCACCCACAGGTGCTCTGCTCGGGCATCCGGGAGCCGGCCGGTTCGTGATCGTCATGGTCGTGATCAACGACAATGAGGCGCCGAAACTCGCCCGGCGCATTCGAGACGCGCTGGTCGACCATCCGATCGACGAATCGCAGAGCCTGCGGGCGACAGCGAGCTTCGGTGTCGTGAGCACCGACGTCTTCGGCTACGACATGACCGTGTTGGCGGCGGCGCTCGATGAGGTGACGCAGCTGACCCGAGCGGCGGGCGGCAATCACATCGAGGTCGGTCACTCAGACGAGCCCGAAGGTTCGACTCCAGCTCGGCCGCCTTCGTAGCGGTCGTCAGGAGGCGTCGTGCGCTGCGGCCATTCGGTAGCCGATTCCGCGAACCGTCTCGATGAAGCGCGGGTCGCGCAGGTCATCACCCAGCTTGCGCCGGAGGTTCACGATATGCACCTCGATCGCCCGCTTGTCGCTTTCGCTCACGTACGTCGAGGGCGATTCGGATTCTCCGCGCAAGAGCAGCGCGAGGTCTGTCTTGCTGCGAACGCGACGGCCGCTGTTCACGAGAGCGACCAGCAGACTGAACTCGCTTCGCGTGAGTTCGAGCGGAATGCCGTCTTTCTCGGCCAGACGCATCTCTTCATTGATGAACAGCCCGTTGTAGCCGACCCACCCATCTTCGCGGGGATAGGTCGAACGGCCCGAGGCGCCGGTTGCAGGTTCGCCGGTGCCGGTGCCTGTCGCGGTGCCGGTGCTGGTGCCTGTGCCTGTGCCTGTCGCGTTGCCGGTCGCGTCGGGTGAGGCCACGGTTGCGCGCTGCTCGGCCAGGCTCACCATGGCGCGTGGCCGGCGCTGCATGGCCGCTATGCGTGCGCGCAACTCGCGTGGGCGAAAGGGTTTGATGAGGTAGTCGTCGGCGCCGGCCTCCAGGCCCTGGAGGGTATCGATCTCGTCGTCGCGAGCTGTGAGCATGATCAAGTAGGTGTCACTGAAACTGCGGATGCGCCGAGCCGTCTCGAACCCGTCGATGCCCGGCATGTTGACATCGAGCGTGGTGATGACGGGCGAATACTCACGCACAGCATTGATGCCGTCGAGACCGTTGGTGGTCACGACGGTGCGAAAGCCGGCGGCGGTGAGCACCGTGTCGATAAGCCCGCTGATGTCCGGACTGTCTTCGATGATGACTGCGATTTGGAACTGCCCCGACATGTCCATTGTCGTCATGCTACCAAGCAGGGCGGAACGTGGCGAGTGAGAAGGAATGCGCTTTACTTGTTAGTGGAGGGTGCGGGGCACATCGGGTCGGAGTAGTGCGAGTTGAAGCCGTCGACCTGCACCCAGGCCGGGCCGGTGGTGGAATAGCCGGCGAGGTTGATGGTCAGCTGGTTCGAGCCCGGGGTGAGAGGCCAGTTCTTGAAGTCGTAGTGAAAGTTCTTGCTGGTGCCGTCGAGAAAACGAACGTTGACATCGATGGTGTTCTGCGGAATGCGGTCATACGTGATGATGAGCAGGTGCTCTTCGACGAGGTACTGCCCGTTGTCGTTCTGGCCGTAGGGGCCCGATCCGTTCTTGCCGCCGCAGATGCAGGGAGTCCAGCCGTGCGGGGTCGAGGATGCCTGCGCGGGGGCGCCCACAGCTAGCGCTATGACGGGAACCGACCAGGCTGCACTCTTCACTAACGTGCGTCGACTGAACCCGGCGGGCGTGGTGTCAGCGGTGCCCGGAGTCTCGGTGGTGTCGCCGTTTGTGGGGAGTGAGGTGTCGCGAGAGCGCAGGGCCATGATGTGAGTCGCATTCGGGTCGGGAGTCGGCGCTCGCAAGCAGCGTCGGCTGCGGTCGCGAGCGTCGATGCTTGGGCTGAAAGACCTTCGAAAATGCCCTCGCTGCGTCAAAGGTCGTTGGTCTGATATCGACTGTAATTTGACCTCTGACCAGCAGAAAAGCCCTAAAGGGGGTGCCGCTCGAGCGGGTGCCGCCAGGGTGGGTGCCGCCCGCGCGAGTGCCGCTCAGGCGGGTGCCGCCAGGGTGGGTGGCGCCTGTTCGCGGGGCGCCGAGCGGGATGGCGGGTGGGAGCGAGAGGGCCACGTTGCCGCTCGCGGAACGGCCTAACCTGTGTGCCAATGCACACCGGTTGACGCGACAGAGTCGCAGGCGGTGTGGGGGCCAACTCGTGCTCGTCGCACTGGCGAGCCTTCTCGAAAGCTGCGACCTTGAGTGATGATGTGAGGCGTTTCGACTCGAAGACGCTGGTGATCTGTTTGCTGGCCGGCACCGTCGGCCTGCTCGGCGGGTGGATTCTCAGCGAACAGCTGAGTCACGCTTCGGAGCGGCCGGTTGCCTCTGTGGTTGCAAACGATGGATTGGGCGGCGGGGACATCGCGGCATCGGGCGGCGCCTCGCCGGGCGGTGGTTCTTCGGGGGATGGTTCATCGGGCGCTGCGCCGTTGACGGGGGCGCCGTCGACGGGTGCCCCAGCGACCGGTGCCTCGTCGCAACCGCAGATCGTCGAGATCGTGGTGCAGGCGTCGCCTGCTGGCGAGGCGTCGGTCGCGCCACTCGCACCGGCTTCGACTGATGTCTCGGCGCCGGCGGTCAGCTCTGCAAGTCGCGCGGCGCCGGCGGTGAGCTCTGCAAGTCGCGCAGCACCGGCGGCGAGCTCCGCAAGCTACGGAGTGCCCGTCGTTGTGACGCCTGTCGTCACCGCAGGATCGACGAACGAGACCTGGTATCAGGTGTACGCAACAGACGGCTCCATCGTGTCGATCGGCCAGAACGGTTCGCTGGTGGCCAATACCGGGTCGGCCACGGGAGGCGGAATCGTCGCCCTGTCATCGTCGGGATCGAGCATCCGGTCGGGGTCGACAACCGCGCCTGGGTCGAGCGCTGTGTCTGGGGCTAGCGCAGTGTCTGGGTCGAGCGCGGTGTCGGGGGCGAGCACGCAGCAGCCGGTGGTCGCGGGAGGAGACGCGTCGCTGCAGTCCGGTGCGTCGTCGGTCGGGTCTGGGCTCTCGGGTGTTCCGGGTGGGTCGTCGATCAACGGATACGAGGACCACTCGCTGCACGTCGTGGGTGATAACCAGCTCGTCACCTATGACGACTCGAACGTGTTCATCGATCACAACGGGCCTGTGAACGCCAATACGGGAGATACCGATACCAGCGGCCTCAACGCGGTCGACGTGACCGATTCGGTGATCACCTCCGGCGACTCGGGTGATTCGGTCGATTCGGGCGATCCCGGCGACTCGGGTGACGCTTCGAGTGCAGAGACCTCGGCGTCGGGGTCTGAGGGTATGGCTGCGCAGCCGAGCATTGCCTCCGGCGCGGCGACCGGCGGGGGCCTGACCATCGGCGGCGACGGCTACGATGACGTCTCTGTCACGTCGCAGGGAAACAACAATGTTGTGACCGAAGACGACTCCAACGTCGTGATCGGCGGCACCGGGTCGGTGAACGCTCAGGTCGGCGACAGTGACACGGGCGGAGTCGTCGCCATGGCGGTGAGCGGATCGACGCTGACGGCAGGCTGCAGCGGCACCTCGTGCGCGGTGCCTGGGTCGCCCGGCGCCCCGTAACGGCAGGCCTGATCAACGGGGTGCCGTGAACGGGGTGGCCGCGAACGGGGTGCCGCGAACCGGGCGGCGCGGGCGCGTAAGCACCGGTGGGCACGGCACGGTAGTTTGGGGTGATGGGGTCGTGGGTCACGCTAACTGCGCTGCAGCAGCCGTTCGCCGTGGCGCTCGAGGGTGTGAGCGAAGCGGATGCCCGGCAGTTTCTGGAGTCGTGGCAGTGGTGTGAGGCGCGCGAGGCGTCGGTTGCGCCTGAGGGGGCCACGATCATCCGCGCCTCTGTGCGGGCTGAGACGGAGCAGCGCGCCACCGCGCTCGCCGCCGCGGAGGCTTCTGCAGCGGCCGGCGTGGCTGCGGGTGACCCTGCCGCGCTCGCCGAACAGCGTGCGACCGCGCCGACCTACCGGGCGCTGGCCGACCATCTCTCGGGGCTCATCACGCGGCTCGCGATCGATGCGCGGCGGGGAGAGCTGTTGATGTTCCACGCGGGCGGAGTCGCCGACCCCGCGACGGGCGACGTGATCGCGTTCATCGGGCCGTCGGGGCGCGGAAAGACGACGGCGTCGATCGCCCTGGGAACGGTGTTCGAGTATGTCACCGACGAGACGCTGGCCGTGCAAGACGACCTCGGGGTGCTGGCGTACGGCAAGCCGCTCTCGGTGAAGCAGCCTCCGCCCGAGTATTACAAAGACCAAGTGTCGCCGTCGGAGTTGGGCTTGAATGCGCCGTCGGGTGCGCTTCAGCTGGTGGGGGTGGTGATGCTCGATCGGCAGCCGGGGCACGAGGGTGTGCCGAGCATCCGGCCGGTGAGCGTGGCGGAGTCGGTCGAAGAACTCGTGCCGCAGATCAGCTATCTGCCCGAGCGGGAGAAGCCGCTGCGCCGGCTCGTGGAGGTGCTCGCGGCGTGCGGTGGGCTGCGCGCGGTGACGTACGGCGAGGCGGCGACGCTGCCCGAGGTGTTCGCGCGGCTGTTCGCCGAGGCGCGGGCGGCGGGCGATGGGGCGGGGGCGCTGGTGCGTGGTGCGGCGGCGGGCGCGGGCGAGGTGGATGATCGGGGTGCTTCGGCTGCGGGCGAAGTGGATGATCGGGGTGCTTCGGCTGCGGGCGAGGTGGATGACCGGGGTGCTTTCGCTGCGCGAGAGGTGGATGATCGGGGCGTAGCGGCTCCGCCGAGTGCTGCTGCGGGCGGGGCGGCGGCCCACGGTGGCCACGCGATTGGTGCGGACGCAGCCGGCGGCGCAGCGACAGGTGCGAACGCAGAGGCGTCGGCGCGGGCTGAGAACACTGACACGTCAGACGGGGAGCTGCTGCGCGCCGGGTACGCTGACGCTGTGCGTGATGGGGAGTCGATGATCGTGCTCAGCGGAACCACGGTTCGGGTGCTCGGCGGCATCGCTCCGACCATCATCGAGGCGGTGGAGCTCGCGCCACGCAGCCGGGGGCAGATCGTGGAGGCCGTCGTGGAGGTCCACGGCGACCCGGGCGAAGGGTTGGCTGAGGGTCTCGTGGGGGCTGCGGTCGGGGAATTGGTGGAGATCGGGCTGCTGGCGGTTGTCGGGCCGGAAGCGGGGCGCGATGAGTGACGCGGGCGAGGGGGTGCCGGGTTCGGTGCCGGGTGACGCGGGGGGTGCCCTGCCGGACGGTGATGTGGCGGCGGGGTCGGGAGTCCGGGTGGGTGCCGCGGGCGGCGACGGTGCGGCGAGCTCGGGAGCGCGGTCGGGCGGTGCAGGTGGCGATGGTGCGGCCAGCGGGGGAGCGCGGTCGGGTGGCGCGGCGTTGGGCGGAGGAATGCGGTCGGGTGGCGCGGGTGGTTCTGTGCCGGAGGGTGATGGGGCGGCGGGGGCGGGAGCGCGGGCGGGTGGCGCGGGTGGCGACGGTGCGAATGGCGGGGGAGCGCGGTCGGGTGCCGCGCCTTCTGTGGGGGGTGCTGACGGAAATGCCCAGGAGGGTGCTGCGAGCGGCGGTCGGCAGCCGGTGGACCCGGCCCGGAGTGCTGCTGGGCGGGGGCGTTCTTCGGGGGGCAAGCGCACGGGCATCCGGCGCATTACAGGGAGCTTCTGGTTCAACTTGGTAGCCGCCTTCGTGGTGCTGGCCTTGTTGCAGGCGTTCGTGGTGAAGCTGTATTACGTTCCCTCGGGGTCGATGCAGCAGACGCTGGCGGTGGGCGACCGGATTCTGGTCGACCGCATCAGTTACGAGTTCGGGGCGAATCCGAAGCCGGGTGACGTGGTGGTGTTCAACGCGTCGGATCTGTGGGGTGAGGCGGCGGCGGCTCCGTCGAATCCGCTGTCGTATGCGGTGAAGTGGCTGAGCGGAATAGTCGGGGTCGGGCCGTCGCTCGATCACACGCTGGTGAAGCGGGTGATCGCGGGGCCGGGGCAGACGGTGTCGTGCTGCGATGCCGAGGGGCGCGTGACGGTCGACGGGGTGGCGCTCGATGAGCCGTACATCTATGAGGATTATCCGTATCAACCCGGTGTGCTCGACTGCACGACGACTCCGGAGTCGCAGCGGTGTTTTCCGACGGTGACGGTTCCGGCGGGGCAGTACTTCGTGCTCGGCGACCATCGGTCGAACTCGAACGACTCGATCTACGCCTGCCGCGGCAGGCCCCCCACGGCGTCGACCTCGGACTGCCTGAAGATGGTGGGGCGGTCTGACGTTGTGGGGCGGGCGTTCGCGGTGGTGTTGCCGCCGGGGCACTGGAGCGGGTTGTGAGTTCGGGCGACTCCGAGCCGCCGCCGGCACCGTCGCCGGGCGAGAGCGACCCTTCCGGACGAGAGCGACCGCTGCACCCGTCGCTCCCGTCCGAAGCAACCGCTCTCGCCGGCGAGAGCGGCGAGACGGATGCCCGGGGCCGCGCCGCGCAGCGAGTAGGCGCCGAGGCCACCCTTGCTGTTGCGGGCCGCGGCGGCAGGCGAGCGGATGTTCGCAAGCGCCGTGACGGCGAGGTGCAAGCCCGGCGGGGCCGCGTGGTCATCGCGGTCTTCGTCGTCAGCGTGGCGGTTCAGGTCGTCATGGTGATTCTCGGTGTCACCTTCATCTCGGCTGACGACGACGACTCGTCGCTGTTCTCGCAGCTGCTGTGGTGCACTCTCGGAACGAGTTACGCGTTCGTCGCCGTGCTGCTGCTGGGCATCCTGAGCCGTCTGCGACGCACGGCCGAGGGGCGTCCGTCGCGACTCGAGCTGAGTCTGCCGGTGCGGGTGGTGTCGTTCATCGGAACGTTCTCGGCGAGCCTGGTCGGCGTGGTGGCGGCGGTGCAGTTGCTGACGTTGCGGAACGATCCGCATTACGGGCCGTTGTTCAACGTCGTCGGCGTGTGGGCGATGCTGTTGTCGTGGGGATTCTTGCACTGGGGATTCGCGCAGATCTATCAGCAGAACTACTTCAGGTCGGCGACGCCTCCGATGCGGTTTCCGAATACGCCGAGCCCTGGGCTGGTCGACTTCGTGTACTTCGCGTACACGCTCGGTACGTCGTTCGCGGCTTCGGATGTCGAGGTGCTGAGCACGCGGCTGCGGTACACGGTGGTGTGGCACTCGGTGCTGAGCTTTTTCTTCAACGGGCTGATCGTGGTGCTGGCGCTGAACACGATTTTGAGTGTGGGGGCGGTCGCCTCGAGCTGATGCGTGGCGCGGGGCGGGGTTGCCCGTGGTGCTCGGTTGCGAGGTGGGGCGGGGTTGCCCGTGGTGCGCGGTTGCGGGGCGGGGGCGCCCGTGGGCCGCCGCTGTGGGTTGCAGCCGTGCCGCTGCCGCCGGCCGCGGGGCTCATCGAGCAGCGAAAAAGTGCGGGTTGCAGATCGCTGCACCCGCATGAACTCGTAGCTCGGCAATCGTGGGTGCGCCACGTGTGCGTGACCCTCCCGCGCTGCCCACTTTGCGCAGAAGCACCTCTGGGGGCGGTTTTGGGTGCTTCTGCGCGGAGGGGGCGAGGATGCCGGGTGCCGACGCCCGCGGATCAGGCGTGCGGCGGCTCGAAGCGGGCGGCGATCTCGGCGATCCATTCGGCCGACCAGGTGAGCGCGCCTGAGTCGAGGTCGGCGAGCTGGGCGGTGAGCCAGGCGATCTGCGCCCGGAGCAGGGCGACGCGGTAGTCGTCCTCGAGAATGAAGAGCCGGGGCAGGCCCATGGCGGCGGCATCGGCGAGCGAACCGGTGATGCGGTAGAGCTCGGCGTCGAGCTGGGTGCGACGCTGCTCGAGGGCGGAACGGGCATCCGTCGGTGAGAGCAGAGCGAGCATCGACAGGGCGGCGACGAAGCGCGGATACTCGGGGGAGTCGTTGGCAAGCATTTCGCGCAGCCAGCGGTGAGCGGTTTCGGTGCCCTCGTCGGTGATGCGGTAGACGCGCGACGGATCTGCGGTGGCCGTACGAGTATCCGCTCGACTGGGAGCGCGGGGTGTAACGCCTATCGACTTTGCGAAAATGGCTGCATCCGGCGGTTCTTGGGGGCTTTTTCGCAAAGTCGAGTCCGCGATGGGAGGGAGGGGGAGGGAGGGAGGGGGAGGGGCTAGCCCCATCCGGCGCGCGCGAAGACGAGGGTGTAGCCGGCGCTCAGGCCGCCGTCGAGGGCGGTGCCGTCGTGGCCGCTGCCGGCGATTTCGGTGTAGGTCGAGTGGATGCCCGCGGCGACGGCCGCGTCGAAGTTCTTCTTCACTCCGGGGATGGCCTGGTCATCCATCGCCCCGACGGCGAAGACGGCGCTGGAGTCGGCGTAGGGAGCGTTGGCGTCCATCACGTTGACGGGCCAGACCGCTTTGTAGGCGGCTTCGTCGCCGCCGAACACCGAGTCGAGGGTCGGGGCGGAGTCGACGCCCTGGTATTCGTCGCCCGAGATGTCGACGAAGTTGCCGAAGGTGCCCGGGTATTTGGCTCCGAAGTAGGCGGCGCACATGCCTCCGTTGGAGAAGCCCACGATGGTCCAGTCGCGGGGGTCTTGCAGCACATGAAAGTGTGCCTTGACCCACGGCACCACGTCTTTCATGATGTAGGTCTCGACGTTGCCGCGGTGCGTGTCGAGGCAGAGCGGGTCGCGGCTGTCGTCGCCGAGCTGGTCGGGGTTGACCACGATGGGGGCGAGCCCGTGGTTCGTGGCGGCGCGGGCATCGAGCAGGGTTTTGGGGTCGTCGAGTCCGGGGCTGCCGGGCTGGCCGTTCAACTGGATGATCACCGGCAGTGCGGGCGGATTCGCCACCAGTCCCGCCGGGGGCACGTAGGCGAGGGCGGTGCGGGCGATGAATCCTGAGACGTCGTGCGGGATGCTCACGGTGCCGACTTCGCCGGTGCGGGGAAGGCCCGAGGCGGGGTCCACGGGCACCGGAGTGCCATTGGCATCGACGGGCTGGCCGGCCGCGTCGGTGGGCAGGGGAAGGGCCAGCGGCTTTTCGTTTGTCACGCCGAAGAAGGCGGCGACCGTCTTGTTGAGGCCGAAGATGGCGTTGACACCGAGGGTTCCGGCGATCAGAAGGGTGGCCATGGCCGCGACTGCGATCACCTTGCGCCACCAGCGTGAGCGCCAGAGGTTGACGATGGCGAGGCCGACGGCGGCGAACGTCAGGATGACCGTGGCATCGACGAGCGGAGAAAGCCGCGTTCCGAACAGGTCGAGCACCGTGACCGTGATGTAGAGGGTGAGAGCCCCGGCCGCTGCGCCGCCGACGAGGCCTGCGGCGGCGGTGATGATCCAGCGGCGGGTGGGGCGACGGGCGATGAGGAAGATGCCCGCCGCGAGGCTGAGCACGCCGAACGTGATGATCAGCGGGCCGCGCACGATGTTGAGCGCGAGCAGGGAGTCGTACACAAGGGGCGAGAGTACCTCATGTGGGCGGCGGAACCCTGCAAAGACGCGGCTGCGGCTCACTCGGGGGGCAGGCGGGTAGGCGGGTCGGCGGTTCGGGGTTTAGCGCAAGGAGCTCGCGGCCTCCGAAAGTAGACTGAAGGGGCACGAGACGGTGACGGCAGGGTCGGCAGTGACGGCAGAAGCGGCGGGAGCGGAATGAGCAGCAGGGCGGCACGTACGCTGCGCGGGCTCACGGCCGCCGGCGTGGCGGTGTTCGTTGCTGCGCTTTCGCACGCACTCGGCGGCGGTGAGGCGCCGGGCGGTATCGGGGTGGTGCTGGCGCTCGCGTTTTCGGCTGTCGTCTGTGTCGCTTTGGCAGGCAAGACTCTTTCGCTCGTGAGACTCAGCCTCGCGGTGGGGTTCAGCCAGCTCGCCTTTCACCTGCTGTTCTCCATCGGCGCGGGCGGAGGGTCATCGGTCACGGCGGCCGGGGCGTCGGGTGGCGGCTCCGGGGCAGCGGATGCTCTGCAGAGCATGTCGGGAATGAGCGGCATGTCGGGTATGGGTGCGGCGGGTATGTCGCACGGCACCTCGCTCCTCTCGCTGACCGCCGATAACGCCGCGGCGCACGCCGTCGCAGGGGCGACGGTGCAGACCGCGACGGCGGCTTCGACCGTCGTCGACCCGTGGGCACTCGTCGCGACACTGTTCTGCGGCTGGATGTGGGTCGCCCACGTGGCGGCCGCCGCCGTCACCGTGGCCGCGCTGCACCGCGGGGGAGCGGCTGCCGCGGCAGCCCTCGAAAGCGCGCGTCTGCAGGTTCGGCGCCTGGTTCAGCTTCCGTTCGTCGAACCGCTCGGGGTGCCCCACGTCGAAGTGGCGCATGCTGCGCGCACTGACCCCGATCATCCGCGCGCCCTCGAGGTGCTCATCGGCAGGCTGCGGCATCGTGGCCCGCCCGTCTGGCAGTTCGCACAGCCCTAGAACTGTTCAATTGCCGACCGTCGACGGCCGATCGCGGGTGCCCGCGCTCGTTCAGAGAGTCAGCGCCGGTGAGCCGAAAGGCCACGGAGCGAAATGTCGATCGCACGGTCGAGAGACGAAAGTTGTAACCATGCAGAAGAAAACGATCGCGCGCGCGGTCACAACAGCAACACTTGCACTCGCCCTGGCTGCCGCTGCGCCGCTGGCGGCGAGTGCGCACGTTCCGGTGAGCCCCAACCAGGCGGCCGCCGGCAGCTATGCAACGCTCACGTTCAAGGTGCCCACCGAGTCGGCAACCGCGAGCACCGTGAAGATCGAGATCGACCTTCCGACTGATACTCCGTTCGGCAGTGTGAGCTATCAGCCGGTCGCCGGATGGACGACCAACGTCGTCACATCGACTCTCGCCACGCCCGTGACGACCGACGATGGCACGATCACCGAGGCGCCCACGCAGATCACCTACACCGCTGATGCCGGTGGCGGAATCGCGCCCGGGCAGTTTCAGCAGTTCGTGCTGTCGGCCGGGCCGGTTCCCGACACGGGAAGCGTGATGTTCCCGGTGCACCAGACCTATTCCGACGGCACGGTGGCCGACTGGGTCGACCCGACGCCGGCATCGGGGGTGGAGCCGGAGAATCCGGCTCCGACGCTGTACATCAACGATGCGCCGCCCGCCGAGGCTATTTCGGTTCCCGGCAGCACGGGGTCTGCGGGTGTGACGGCGGGGCCGGTGGCGACGGATGTCGCGGGGTCGGGGTCGGGGTCGGGATCCGGTTCCGGTTCGGGTTCCAGTTCGGGCGAGGTCGCCTCGCAGGGTTCGACCACGACCGCGTCGGCGGCAACGAGCTCGGCTGACGCCGTGGCGATCGGTGTGGGCATCGGCGGGCTCGCACTCGGTGCGATCGCGCTGATCGTCGCGGTGCTCGCGCTGACCCGCTCGCGCCAACGCGCTACGGCGCCGGTCGCAGCGGCACCGGTCATCCCGGCTTCCCCGGCGCCTCCCGCCACCCCTCGGAGCGGCAGCGCGGCGGCGCAACCCGACGATCCGAAGGGCCCCGCCGATGAGTAGGCGCCGCACCAAGCTCCTCGCCGCCGCGTTCGCGGCAGTCGTGGCGGCGGGGCTCGCGCTGGTTCCGGTGACGAGCGCGAGTGCGCACGACTTTCTGGTCGACAGCACTCCGGCCCTCAATTCCACGGTGACGACCCCGCTCAGCACGGTGTCGCTGACGTTCAACGACCTTGTGCTCGACCTGTCGGGCGACGGGGCGTCGTCGGTGGTCGAGGTGACGGGGCCAGACGGCGCATCCACTCACTTCGAGACCGGATGCCCGACCATCCTGGGGCGTACCGTGAGCGCTCCCGTGGCGCTGGGTGCACCCGGAAAGTACCAAGTGAGTTGGCAGATCGTGTCGTCTGACGGGCATCCGGTTTCGAATGCCATCGATTTCACGTACGCGCCTGTCGCGGGTACGGCGGCGAGTGCGGGCAGCGCGAGCGGTCCGGCGTGCGGAAGCGGCGGCTCGTCGACCTCGGTCGCGGCGCTGCCGGCGGCCGGAACCGCCGACGCGTCGGGAAGCGGCATCAACGCGGGGCTGATTCTCGGCGTCGCGGGCGGCATCGTGGTGCTGGCGATCGTCGGTGTGGTTCTGATTCTCGTTCTGTCGCGGCGTTCGCGCGTCGTGGGGGATGCGCCCGGCGGTGATTCGGGGCCGGACGATTCGGCGGAACTGTAGCAACCCGGTTTCGGGGCCGCCGGGGCCGTCGGGGCCCGGCGTCGGGGGCTCGAAAGAATTTCGGAAAAGTCTCCAATCCGATTCCGCAGGGCCTCCGAACAACCACTGTGTCGGGAATCTGGGCTCTAACTGCGATGGAGCCCACCCGACGCACCTAGTTACCAAGCGCTTCCCGCGGTCGACACCCCTCATCGCGGGGAGCGCTTGGTGCGTACTGCATTTGTTTGAACGCCGCCGCCCCTGTGCTTGCTGGCGCGCCGCCGCCGCTGCGGCGCGCATTGCGACTGGATGGTCGTTCCCACGATTGGGCCGCTACTGACACGGAACGCGACGAGCGCGGTCGCCGTGTTCCGTCGATATCGCTCGGCGGCAAGGTGTGTAGGTGTGCCTTCGCCGCGTTCCGCCGAGCCCTTAGGGCGGTGCAGAGGGGGTGCCGTAGCCGCGTTTGGCTGATCGGGCGTGGCGCGCCGCCACCCCGGTGTCTATTGGTGCGGTGCCACCACGGCTTGGTGTGCGGCGGCATGCGGCCACGCCGGCCATGTCGGCGGGGGCTCCGCGCGAAACTCGATCGGGCGGCCGCGCACACTTGGGAGCATCCGCGGCTGCTCGAGCGGTGGCGGATGCGCCGAAGTGCGCGCGCGGCACGATTGTGACGGGCGCGGCGGGGCGAGGGCGTGCGGCGGGCGCGGCGGCATTGACGGAGGTTCGAATGTATGTTCGAATGTCGGTATGCGGTGGAGCGGGCAAGAACTCGGAGTCGAGAGCGACAGCGCGCTGCCCGGGCTCGCGCGCCTGAACAATCTGGTGCGCAGCGTGCAGACGCCTGAGTTCGCCGGAATCACTTTTCACGAGGTGCTGGCCAAGTCGGCGCTGAACAAGGTGCCGGGCCAGAGCATGATGCCCTTCGGCTACACGATAAACCCCTATCGCGGCTGCAGTCATGCCTGCACCTACTGCTTCGCGCGCCCCACTCATACCTATCTCGATCTCGATTCGGGGCACGACTTCGACAGCCAGATCATCGTGAAAGTCAATGTCGCCGAAGTGTTGGCGCGTGAGCTGAAAAAGCCCTCGTGGGGTGGCAATGCGGTGGCGCTCGGCACCAACACCGACCCCTATCAGCGAGCCGAGGGGCGGTACAAGCTGATGCCCGGAATCATCGAAGCGCTCGCCGGCTCGGGCACGCCGTTCTCGATTCTCACCAAGGGAACCCTGCTGCGCCGCGACCTGCCGTTGCTGGCCGAGGCGGCACGGGCGGTTCCGGTCGACCTGGCGATGTCGATCGCGGTGTACGACGACGAACTGCAGCAGTCGGTCGAGCCGGGCACGCCCACGGCGAAGGCGCGGCTTGCGACGGTGAGTGCGGTTCGGGATGCCGGGCTCGACTGCTCCGTCTTCATGATGCCGATATTGCCGTACCTCACCGACACCACGACGCACCTCGACTCCGCGCTGGCGCAGATCAAAGCGGCGGGAGCGACGAGCGTTCTCTACACGGCGTTGCACCTTCGACCGGGCGTCAAACCGTGGTTCATGCAATGGCTGGCGCGCGAGCATCCGGAGCTCGTGGAGTCGTACCGAAAGATGTACTTCGGGGCGACCTCGTATGCGCCGAAGGAGTACCGAAAGTGGCTGGCCGCGCGCATCAGGCCGCTGATCGCGCGGCACGGGCTCACGCGGGGCCAAGAAGACCCGGTGACGGGTGGCGTGCGGTCGACGGCGCTGTCGGCGGGCCTCGGAGCGGCCGGGGCAGGAGCTGCTGAGTCGGGCGCTACCGGATCGGGAGCTACGGGGCCGGGAACTGCCGGGATAGGAGCCGCTGCGGGGCGCGGTGGCGGGGGTGGCTCCCCGCGATTCTCGACGCCGCCGTTCGACTTCGGCATCGCGGCAGAGGTCGGGCCTGAAGCCTGGCCCAATACTGCGCCGCGGGCCGGCCCGAGAGCGGGCACCGGCACGGCGCGTGCCGCCCGGGAGGCCGAGCTGGCGCGCGAGCGGGGGCGCGGGCATCCCGAGGCCGGCGAAGCCACGCTGTTCTGAGCCCCGGCGCCCCGCCGAAGGCGACGCTGTTCTCGGCGGTTGCGCCGGCCGAGGTGACGTCGATTCGGGCGGCGGCGGCGACCGAAGCCACGCTTTTCTGAGCGGCGGCGCCGGCCGAGGTCTCGCTGTTCTGAGTTGCGGCGCCGGCCGAAGGCTCAGGCCATGCCGATGACGCGGCCCAGCCGTTCGGCGGTCACCGGATGATCGTAGATGAACACGGTCATACCCGCGACCGTCTCGCGTTCGGCGTACGGCAGATCGGTTGAGGCGCTCAGGGCCTGCTCCGCGCCGCTGCCCGTGGGCTCGACCACCGCGGCCGGGTCGACGGCGCTGGCACGCTGCACGTAAGGGGCGTAGCGACGCAGCTCGATGTCGGCCGCGACGACCCGCTCGCCACTGGCGGCGGCGAGCCGGTAGGAGATCCAGTACGCGGCCCACACGGCACTGATTCCGCGGGCCTCGAGGAGGTTGTCGACGGCGATCGCGTCGCCCCCGAAAAGCCGCAGGCCGGCAACCGGTACGGCGGCGGCCGAGGGGGTGTCTGCTGCGGCGATGGTGCCTCGGCTGCCGCCGGTCTGGGTCGTGCCCGAGCCGATGAGGTAGGTTCCGCGCACGGAGATGACGATCGCTGCGACCACGGTCACGGTGGCGAGCGCGCCCAGAAGTACTCGTGCCGGGCGACGGGGTGTCGGACGCGGCGCAGGAACAGGCGCAGGCACGCTCACACCGGGAGTGCCGTCGCTTCCGTGGTCGCCCGGGCCAGCGCTCTCACGCGCAGCACCGACGCCCGGGCCTGCGGCCGCGCCAACCGTGCCGACGCCCGCGCCAGTGACCGCGCCGGCCGTCCCGTCGCTCTCGCTCGCATCGGCGTGCTCACCGACCGTGTCGTCGCCCGCGCCCTCCTCGCCGTCTCTCGAACCCGCCCGGCCCCGGCCCGCAAGCACTGCCACCCCGGCCGAGACACGCACAATGACCGCGGCCGCGGCGAAGGCCAGCGCCGGCAAGTAGAACTCGACGTACCGCGCCGCCGCGTCGATGAGGGTCGTTCCCGACAGCACAAGAACCACGGTGAGCAGCACAACCCCGGCCGCGAACGCGAACGTTATGCCGCTCTTGTCACGGAACGCCCCGATCAGCAGCACCACGATGAGCGCGAGCACCACTAGGGCGACGACCGCGCGAAGCGACCCGATTCCGAACGGCAGGCCGGCGGGAATCAGGCCGAAGAACAACTGATGAGCACGCTCGACCGCGCCATCGAAGAGCGTCACCTGCTGCGCCCAGCCGCTGCCTGCGGCCCGAAACTGCAGCTCGCCCGCGGCGAAAGCGGCAGCACCCAGCGCCAGCCCGGGCAGCATGAGCAGCGCGGTCGAAATCCGTCGGCGCCGATACAGAGCCACGCCGAGCGCGGGCGCCGCCAGCGCGAAACCCATCGGTGAGCACCAGAGCGCGATGCCCACGCTCAAACCGACGCCGAGCATCCGCCACCGGGGTGCCCGCAGCGGATGATCGACCGCGAACCAAATGGCAAGCAGTGCGAAGAGCACGGTGCTCATATAGAAGCCGCCGTCGTCGAGCGTCTGGCGGGTGAGAAACGTGCCGGGAAACATGAACAGCGCCGTCGCAACGAGGGCCGTGACCCGCCCGAGCGCCAGTCGGGTCAGGCGGCACAGCAGCAGGGCGCTCGCCGCCATCATCGCCAGCACCACGCCGTAGACGACGTACGGGCTCTCGCCCACGACCGCCATCACGGCACCGGAGACGAGGGAGAGAAGGGATCCGCCGTACTGCTGGCCCCAATACACAACGGTGAGGTCTCCGTGCGAAGCGTGCACGGCCATGAGGTACACGATGGCACGATCGGAGTCGACCACGAAGCCCGGTGAGAGCGCCAGCGCCACACGGAGCGCGACTCCGCCGGCGATGATCAGGCCGGCGGCCCAGAGAAATCGCCGATGCACAGCCACTACCTTATGCGTTCAGCCCCGGGCATCCTGTGAGCCGCCCCGTCGGGCCGAATGCGCGCGCCCGCGGCCTAGGCTTGTCGGGTGGCAAAACTCTACTTTCGGTACGGCGCGATGAACAGCGGCAAGAGCACGGCGCTGCTTCAGGCGGCCTACAACTACGAGGAGCGCGGGCATCGTGTGCTGATCGCGAAGCCGTCGACCGACACGCGGGGCGATCACCAGATCGTGTCGCGGCTCGGCGTGACACGTGAGGTCGACTTTCTCGTCGACGCGGGCGCTTCGCTGCGTGACGAGTTCGAAACGCGCCGCGCTGCGGTCGGCGGGGTGAGCTGCCTGCTCATCGACGAGGCGCAGTTTCTGACACGCGCTCAGGTCGACGACGCGTTGCGCATCGCGCTGGTCGACAACGTTCCGGTGCTGGCGTATGGCATTCGTACGGATTTCTTGACCGAGGCCTTTCCCGGGAGCGCCCGACTGCTCGAAGTGGCGCACAGCCTCGAAGAGTTGAAGACCATCTGCCGTTGCGGGCGCAAGGCGATCTTCAACTCGCGCCTGGTGAACGGGCGCTTCGTCTTCGACGGCGACCAGGTTGCGATCGACGGCGACAGTGTCACGTACGAGTCGCTCTGTGGGGCGTGTTACCTCGAAGAAAGCGGAGGGATGCTCGGCGGCACCCTCGTCGCCGGCTGAGACTCCGCTGCCAAACAAGAAAAAGGCCACCTGGCGGTGACCTTTTTCATTTTGTCGGGGTAACAGGATTTGAACCTGCGACCTCGTCGTCCCGAACGACGCGCGCTACCAAGCTGCGCCATACCCCGATCGAAATTCGAACCGGAATGACCCGGCCAGAACAACTTATCTAGAGTACCTGATCTTTCGAGTGCCGCGGTACGCGGGCATCCATTCGTGCGTCAGTGGGCCGGGGTGAGGGTGAGCAGGGTCGCCTCGGGCAGGCAGGCGAAGCGCACGGGGGCGTAGATGGATGTTCCGAGCCCCGCTGACACGTTCAGGTATGCCGCGCGGCGACCGCGCCGCCAGAGGCTCAGACCCTTGACCTGTTTGCGTGGAATGTCGCAGTTCGTCACCAGGGCACCGAAGCCGGGAACGCAGACCTGACCGCCGTGCGTGTGACCCGCGAAGATGACCTGCGCGCCGTGGTTCACAAACGAGTTGAGAACGCGTTGGTAGGGCGCATGGGCGACCCCGATGGTCAGGGTGCTGCGGTCGGAGACCGTGTTGTTCTCGTTCGCGTTGTCGTCGTCGGACTCTTCTTCGCGAAGGTCGTCGAGCGCCCCCGAGATGAGTTCCAGCCGGTCGTAGCGGCGGTGGGGGTCGTCGACACCGAAGAGTTCGATGTGGGTTCCCCGAACATCCAGTGACGCCGCTTTGTTGTTCAGGTCACGCCAGCCCAGCGACGCGAAGATGTCGTGCTCGCGCTCGAGGTCGAGTCGGGCGGGCTCACGCGGGGCGCGGGACGGCCCCAAGAAGTACTTCAGCGGATTCTTGAAGCCGGGGGCCCAGTAGTCGTTCGATCCGTTCACGAAGACACCCGGGATGCCCCGCAGCGGTTCGAGGGCGTAGGCGAGTGCGTCGTAGCTGTCGACGTGGCCGAGGTTGTCGCCGGTGTCGACCACGAGGTCGGGCTTGAGGTTCGCGAGCTGGCGGATCCAGCGCTGCTTCTGCTCTTGCCAGGGCGCGAGGTGAAAGTCCGAGAGGTGCAGCACCTTGATCGGGTCGGCGCCCTTGGCCAGCACTGGCGCAGTGACCCGGCGCAGGGTGAACAGCCGACGCTCGACGAGCGAGCCCCAGGCGAAGGCACCCACGCCGGCAGCGGCCGTCACACCCGCCGCGGTGACGGCCGTCTTCACAAGTGCGTCGAGCGCTGCGTCGAGCGCGGTGCCGGCGAGGGGTGCAGGGTCGGTTGCGGCGGGGGAGCCGGTTCGCCGACTCACTCGCAGGTTTCTACTTCTTGGGGCATATGACAAGGCTAACGGTCGTCGACGATGGATTCACGAGCCCCGCGCCGGGCGTCTGACTGACGACCGTATCGGGTTTACACGTGGGGTCGGGGCTGACCTGTGTCGTCACTGTGAAGCCCTTCAGCTGCGACGTCGCGCTGCCCACCGAATCGCCCGTGGTGTCGGGCAGGTTCGTCAGCTTGCCGTTGCTCGTGTACACCGTCACGTTCGAGCCCTTGGTGATGCTCGAGCCGCCCGGGGGATCGGTTCGCGCCACCTGCCCGGCCGGCTTGTCGGAGTCGACCGCGCCACCGTCGTCGGGGCTGAACCCGGCGTTCGTGAGCCTGTTCTGCGCGGAATCCATCGACAGGCCCGACACGTCGGGAACTGTCACCGACGTGCCGTTGGTGAGGTTACGATCGGGCGTCGCGAAGTCGTCTCCGCCGTACGCGTCGGCCGTGTTCTCGTAGAAGTCGCGCCACATGTACAGACGAGACAGGCCCGACCCGACGCCGCCGCTGCCGGGGCCGTCGATGGTGCTGTGCCTGATCGAGACGTGCCCGGTGACGTTTCCGGTCCAGGATGCGGTGACGAGCTTGGTCGTACCACCGACCAGCCACACGCTTTCTTCGTTGTCTGTCGTACCGGTCTTGCCTGCGTGCGAAGTGCCGTCGTGCGGGTTCGCGGGGGTCGCTGTTCCGTTCTGGATGACGCCCTGCATCGCGTACGAAGCGGCGACGGCGATCTTCGGGTCGATGGCCTGCGTGCAGGTCGACTTCGGAACATCCACTGCCGCCCCGGAGGCGTCGGTGATGCTGTCGATAGCGATGGGCGAGCAGAACATGCCCTTGTTGATGACGCCGGCGTAGGCCGCGGCCATGGTGAGCGGCGCGATCTCGTTGGTGCCGAGCACCGCGGTGATGTTGGTCTGCAGCGGCGTGTTGTCGGCGCGGTGCACACCGAGCGACTTGGCGACATCGCGGATGTCGCAGGCATCGAGCTGCTGCGACATGGCGATGAACGCGTTGTTCACCGACTCTTCGAACTGGTTCAGCACGGTTGCCCGGCCGCCGGATTCACCCGCGTCGTTCTGTGGGGAGTATGTGCCTCCACTGGTGCCGTCGCAGTTGCGGAAGCTCGACATATTGAACTTCTGCCCGTTGGCCCCGTTGACGATATCGCCCAGCGAGTGGCCGGTCTGCAGCCAGTTGATGAGGGTGAAGAGCTTGTACGTCGACCCGACCTGGAATCCGGTCGACCCGCCGTACTCGACGTCGGTCGAGTAGTTGATGGAGGTCGAGTCGGCCGGCGCTGCCGGGTCTTCAGAGAAGTTCTTGTTCTGCGCCATGCTCGTGACACGCCCGGTGCCGGGCTCGACGGTGACCAGAACGGCGCCGAGGTCGAGAACATCGGTGGTGTACGGAATGTAGTACTTCACCGTGTCGTCTGCAGACTTCTGCAGGTTCATGTCGAGGGTGGTGTGAATCTTGTAGCCACCGGTGTTGAGGGCGTGTTCACGGGCATCCGCCGTGTCGCCGAAGGTGGTGTCTTGCTCGATGATCTTCTTCACGTAGTCGCAGAAGAACCCGGCGCCGTCGACGGCGGTCTGGCAGCCGGTGGAGGGCTGCGTGATGTTCGGGGTCACGGGCGTTGCGACCGCGTCGGCGTACTGCTGCTGCGTGATGGTGTGCTCTTTGAGCATCGAGGCGAGAACGTCTTTGTCGCGCCGGGCCTTGTTGGCGTCGATGTTGTCGGGGTTGTCGATGCGCAGACCCTCTGGTTCGTTCACCGTGGCGACGAGACTGGCGGCCTGCGGCAGAGTGAGATCTTTGGCACTCACGCCGAAGTAGTACTCGGCCGCCGCTTGGATGCCGTAGACACGCCCACCGAAGAGCGAGATGTTGAGGTAGCCCAGCAGAATGTCGTCTTTGCTGTACTCCTTCTCGAGCCCGATGGCGAGCTTCATCTCTTTCAGCTTGCGGTCGAAGGTGGTGGCCGTCGCTTCGGCGTAGGCCGCCTGCTCTTGAACCGGGTCGGTGATGGCTTCGGCGCGCTGAACGAGGATGTTCTTGACGTACTGCTGCGAGATGGTGGAGGCGCCCGACTGCACATCGCCCGAGATGAAGTTACCGATCAGGGCGCGAGTGGTTGATTGAACATCGATGCCGCCGTGCACGTAGAACCGCGGGTCTTCTGTGGCGACCAGAGCGTCTTTGACGTTCTGGCTGATGTCGTCCCAGCCCACGGTCTGGCGGTTCTGCTCGAAGAACGAGGCCAGCAGAACCTCTGAGCCGTCTTGGTTCTTGCCGTAGACGCTCGAGGTCTGACTCAGCGCGTCGGGTTTGATGTAACTCGGCAGGTTCTCGAATACGCTGATGGTGCTGTTGGCACCGAGGCCAGTGACGGCGAGGGCCGGAGTGACCATAGCGGTGACCAGGACGCCGGCGATGACGCTCATGCCCACCAACCCCAGGATGGCTCCGACCGCGCCACTAACCTTACGTTGGGGGGCAGACATAAGGTCGAGCATAATTTACAAAGCTGAAAAAAAGCCAAAGGAGAAGTTGTTGCCAGCAACACCTGCTAAGTGGGAGTACCTCACGACGCCGCTCATGATCCACAACACCGCCGCGATTCTGAACAACTGGGGGGCGGACGGCTGGGAACTCGTGCAGATCGTGACGAACCCTGAGGGGGGAATCGTTGCCTACCTGAAGCGACCATTGCTGGGTGACGAGCCGGCGGCCGCTGCCGCTTCGGCCGCCGCGGCGGCGGGCTCGTGGAACGACGGGGCTGCCCAGTGAGCGGGGTCGCCGCACGGCTCGCGGAGCTCGGCATCGCGCTTCCAGCGGTCTCTGCGCCGGCGGGCGCGTATGTTCCCGCGGTCGTGTCAGGAAATCTGGTGTTCACCGCGGGGCAGCTGCCGTTCGTGGGCGGCTTGCTGGGGCAGACGGGCAAGGTCGGAGTCGAGGCGGATGCTGGGGTTTCGGCAGCGAATGCGTTGGTGTCTCCTTCTGACGCGAAGGGCATGGCGCAGATCGCCGCTCTCAACGCGCTAGCGGCCATTCAGAGCGTGATCGGATCGCTCGACCGCGTCACGCAGGTCGTGAAGGTGACCGGATTCGTCGCGTCAGACCCGTCTTTCACGGGCCAGCCGGGTGTCATCAACGGCGCCTCGGAGTTTCTGGTCGACGTATTCGGGGCAGCGGGCATCCACTCGCGTTCGGCCGTCGGCGTTGCGGTGCTGCCCCTGGATTCGCCCGTCGAGGTGGAGTTGATCGTCTCGTTCGAGTAGCGGAAGAGCCCTCAGCCGACGCTGGCGCTGATGACCGTCATGACTTGGGTGTCGGCGAGGGTGGTGGTATCGCCGATCTCGCGGCCCTCTGCGAGGTCGCGCAGCAGGCGGCGCATGATCTTGCCCGAGCGCGTTTTCGGCAGTTCGGCCACGATGAACACCTGGCGCGGGCGCGCGATGGCGCCGATCTGCGTGGCGACGTGCGCCCGCAGCTCTTGCGCGAGGGCGTCGACGTCTTCGGGCGGCGTGCCTGAACCCGATGCCGCGCTGGCTTCTGTGCCGTTGTCACGCGCCGCGTGGCTGTCGTCTTGCCCGTCGCCGTCGCCGTCGGCGTCGTCGTCGTCGGGCTCGACGCTGCGCACGATGACGAACGCCACCACCGCCTGCCCCGTCGTTTCGTCGCTTGCGCCTACGACGGCGGCCTCAGCCACGCGCGGGTGCGACACCAGCGACGATTCGATCTCGGCCGTCGAAAGCCGGTGACCCGACACGTTCATCACGTCGTCGACCCGCCCGAGCAGCCAGATGTCGCCGTCACGGTCGAGGCGAGCCCCGTCGCCGGCGAAGTATTTACCGGCAAAGGTGTTCCAGTACGTCTCGACGAAACGATCGGGGTCGCCCCAGATTCCCCGCAGCATCGAAGGCCACGGTTCGGCTACGACCAGCAGCCCGCCCGAGTTCTTGCCCACCGGTGTGCCCCGATCATCCAGTACCTCGATGTGGATGCCCGGCACAGGCACCTGCGCCGAACCCGGCTTGAGCGTCGTGACGCCCGGCAACGCCGACACCATGATTGCGCCGGTCTCGGTCTGCCACCACGTGTCGACCACTGGGGTGGTTCCGCCCCCGATGACGTCGCGGTACCAGACCCAGGCCTCGGGGTTGATCGGCTCGCCCACCGAGCCGAGAACACGCAGGCTCGTCAGGTCGTACTGGTCGGGAATGTGCCGCCCGAGCTTCATGAAGGTGCGGATCGCCGTGGGTGCCGCGTACAGAATGCTGACGCCGTACTTCTGGATGATCTCCCACCACCGGCCCGTATGCGGCGAGTCGGGGGTGCCTTCGTAGATCACCTGGGTGGCGCCATTGGCGAGGGGGCCGTAGACGACATAACTGTGGCCGGTGATCCAGCCGACGTCGGCCGTCGACCAGTAGACGTCGGTTTCGGGGTGCAGATCGAAGATGTTCTTGTGCGTAAAGGCGACCTGCGTGAGGTAGCCGCCGCTCGTGTGCAGTATTCCTTTCGGTTTGCCGGTCGTTCCGCTGGTGTAGAGGATGAACAAGGGAGTCTCCGCGGGGAACGGCTGTGCTTCGTGTTCGGTGTCGGCCGCGGCCATCTGCTCGTGCCACCAGAGGTCGCGCCCTTCGGCCCAATCTATGTCGTTCTCTCCGCGTCTGACCACGAGAACATGCTCGACTGTGGAGGGATTCTCTTCTCCGCCGATTGTGAGTGATGCGTCGACGGCCGGTTTGAGAGCGGACACCTTACCCTTTCGCCAGCCACCGTCGGCCGTGATGACGAGCTTCGCGGCGGCATCGTCGATGCGTGCTCGAAGGCTCTCGGAGCTGAACCCGCCGAAGACGACCGAGTGAACGGCGCCGATGCGTGCGACGGCGAGCATGGAGATGACGGCCTCGGGAATCATCGGCAGATAGATGGCGACACGATCGCCGCGCGAGACGCCGAGGCCGAGCAGCACGTTCGCCGCTTTCTTCACTTCTTGAGTCAATTGCGCGTATGTATAGGTGGCGCTGTCGCCGGGCTCGCCCTCCCAGTTGAGGGCGATGCGATCGCCGTTTCCGGCCTCGACATGCCGATCGAGGCAGTTGTAGGCGACGTTCAGCTCGCCGTCTTCGAACCACTGGGCGAAGGGCGGGTTGCTCCAGTTCAGGGTTGTGGTGAACGGAGTGTGCCAGTGCAGCAGTTCGCGCGACTGATCGCCCCAGAACGCTGGCAGATCTTTCGCTGCACTGTCGTAGAGATCGGCGTGCGCGACCGCGTTCGCCTGAAACTGCTCGCTCGGCGCGAATCTGCGCGTCTCGTGCAGAAGATTGTCGATGTTGCCGTCGGCCGCCATTGTGCTCCTTTGAACTGCTCGCTTTCACATTCTGCCGCACAGAGGTAGCGGGGTGCTGCGCGAGATTGCGACCGTGAACCTGTGTTTCGATTGCGAAATGCTGGGAATTCTCTGATGGGGTTTGCGCGCATGTTTCGGATAGGTAAACTCTTAGCTACCAAGTCGATTTTGGCTTGGATGCACCGCAACACTGATTCCCCCCAATCATGCGGTGCTACGGCGGCACCTTTTCCCCCAAATGGTGCCGCCCCCTTCATTTAACGGCCGTTTCACCCCTGCGCCGGGTTCTCGCGTCCGCGTACGCCATCCGCGTTGCCGCGCAGCCCGGTGCGAGGTTCTCCACAGCCGCATGGGGTCAGGGCTTTCGCACAGATGGTGGTCACGGCCCTGTCGGCACCTGCGGCGTTGCCTACTGTCGCAGCATGACATCGACTCACCTCGCTCCCTTCGTTGCTTCGCGCTCGCAGCACGATGAGACGCTCACCGCGTCACCACCATCCGGCACGCCTGCGACCACTGCGGGCGTGGCGTCACCCGGGGCTGAGGAACGTGTCGGCGCCGACGACTTCGGCCCCCTCGCCGCCTATTTGCGAGATCGAGCGGTCACCGACGTGTTCATCAACGGGCCGAACGACCTCTGGTTCGATCGCGGCGACGGGCTCTGCCGTGACGAGACGTGGTCGTGTCCCGGTGAAGCAGAGCTGCGACAGCTCGCCGTTCGACTCATCTCGCTGGGCGGCCGGCACATCGACGAAGCGAATCCGTGTGTCGACGTGCGTCTGCACGACGGGGTCCGACTGCACGCTGTCTTGCCGCCGGCGGCCCCCAAGGGCACGGTCATCTCTCTGCGCGTGCCGGCGGCCGGGCGGCTGAGCCTCGACGACCTCGAGGGGCGGGGATTCTTCTGCGACGAGCGTCAGCTCGAACTGGTTCGCGCTCATGTACAGGCCCGTTCGAACATGCTCATCACGGGTGCGGGTGGGTGCGGCAAGACGACCCTTCTGTCTGCCCTGCTCTCCGAGGCGCCGCATGGTGAGCGAATCGTGGCCATCGAAGACGTCTCTGAGCTTCGGGTCGAGCATCCGCATTTCGTGGCTCTCGAAGCCCGGCAGGCGAACCTCGAGGGCGCCGGAGAGATCTCGCTCGAGCGGCTGCTGCGCGAGGCATTGCGCATGCGTCCTGATCGACTCGTGCTCGGCGAGTGCCGTGGCGCCGAGATTCGTGAGCTGCTTTCGGCGCTGAACACCGGGCACGACGGGGGAGCGGGAACCCTGCACGCGAACTCGCTGCACGATGTGGCGGCGCGCATCGAGGCGATGGGTGCCCTCGCGGCGCTGCAGCCTGAGGCGGTAGCGCGCCAAGCGGTGAGCGCGATCAACGTCGTCTTTCATCTTGAACGCTCTGGCAGTCGTCGCCGTCTGGCGCAGATCGGCCGACTCGAACTGGATGTTCGGGGCCGACTCGTCGTCATCGAAGACCCTGTGCCGCCGCCGCCGCACCCACCCCGAGCACCAACGAGTGTGTGGTCGCGAGGCCGGCTGGTCGGTGCATCCCCTTACGACATCGGCGGCTCCCGAATGAGCGGAGGCCGCCATGTCTGACGAGAAGAGGCGGGGTGCGGGCGGGCGCGGCGGCAGCGGCGCCGGTCGATCGCGATCGCGGGCGGCGCAGATCCACGCTGTTTCGTCGAGCGTGCAGAGACTTGCGGTTCTGCTCGAAGCAGGCGTACCACCCGCACGGGCTTGGCGTTATCTGGCCGAGGGGTCTCAAGACCACGCGCACCGCGGCTTTGCGAGAATGAGCGGTTCCGTCGAGGCCGGAGGCTCGGCAGCCACGATCGAATTCGCCGCGCAGAACGGGGTGGTGCGTCGGGTGGCCGGCGCCGTCGGCGACGGCGCGCCGATCGACGAGGCCATCGCCGCCGCAGCGAACGTCTGTTCCGCTCACTCTCGGCAGGCGTGGATGCTCGTCGCAGCGGCGTGGCGAGTGGCAACAGAGAGCGGCGCTCCGTTGGCTCAGTGTCTGCGCGACTTCTCGAAGACCCTGGTCGAGGTCGGCGACGTGCAGCGCACGGTCGAAGTGGCACTCGCGGCACCGATCGCGACGGCGCGCATGATGACCTTGCTCCCGGTGGTCGGGCTGGCATTCGGCGCTGTGCTGGGGTTCGATACCGTGCACACCCTGTTCGCCACGGTTCCCGGGGTGATCTGTCTCGTCGCAGGCACCGTGCTGCTCTGTGTCTCGTCGCGGTGGAACGCGCTGCTTGTCAGGGCGGCGCAACCGCGGCACGTCTCGTCGGGCCTGTCTCTCGACCTGATGGCCGTCGCCATGAGCGGCGGTGCATCGCTTTCGCGCGCACGTCAGATCGCCGAGCGTGCGGTGCACGCAGCAAACATCGTCTCGCCGACCGAACGTCGACGACTCGACGATGTGCTCGACCTGGCCGAGCGGGCAGGCGTACCGGCTGCGGAGTTGCTCCGTGCCGAGGGAGCCCAAGCGCGTCGAGAAGCCTTGACCGCAAGTCAGACGCGTGCTGCGGCTCTCGCCGTGCGCCTGATGCTGCCGCTCGGGCTCTGCGTGCTTCCCGCCTTCATGCTGCTGGGCGTCGCTCCCCTTCTCATCTCGGTGGTGACCTCGACCTTCACTTCTCTCTGAAACCCCCTTTCACCCGTATCAAGCCCATCAGTCATCCACTCGCCCACCCACGAACTCACTCACTCACTCACCCACCCACCCAAGGAGAAATCTGCATGATCGACTACGTCAACACACCACCGCGGCCCTTCCGACGAATCGACCGCATCACCGCGATGCTGGCCGACGAAAGCGGCTCCGTGACCGCCGAGTACGCCATAGCCACAATGGCGGCCGTGGGGTTCGCCGGCCTGCTGGTGGTGATTCTGCGGGGGGATGAGGTGCGCGGCATGCTGACCGACATGATCCACCGTGCGCTCACGGTGTCTGGATGAGTGCCGCGCAGTGGCCGCAGTGGCTGCGCGACGACCGCGGCACGGTTACCGCCGAACTGGCGGCCGCGCTGCCTGCTGTCGCCCTCATCATCGTCATGATGCTGGGGGCCGTGCAAGCGGCCGGTGTGCAGATCAGGGTCGTCGATGCAGCTTCGGCGGCCGCCCGCAGCCTCGGTCGTGGCGAATCCACGGGCGCGGCAGACTCGGTGGCGGGCGCCCTCGCCGGTTCCCACGAGCTCTCCTCGTCGACCGAAGGCGAGTTCGTCTGCGCAACCGTGACTGCGCCCGTTGTCTTCGGCGGTCTCGGCGACTCGGGTGGCCTTCGGGTCAGTGCGCGATCGTGCGCTCTTGCAGGTGGCAAGTGAGGTGGGCGGCGGATGATCGGGGTGCTGGCTCTGTGCTCGCCGTCGCTGTGGCGGCGGGCGCCGTGTGCGTTGTGGCGATGCTGCTCGTCTTGTGCGGCGCGATCTCGCTCAAACACGGTGTTCAGGCCGCGGCGGAGTCGGCCGCGCTGGCCGCCGCCGATGTCGCTTCGGGAGCGGTGGCAGGCTACCCGTGCGAGCAGGCGGCTCGCGCGGCAGAACTCGGCGGCGCGACACTCGAATCGTGCCAGGCCAACGGCGAGGTGGTTTTGGTTGTCGTGTCGCGTACTGTTCTCGGCGTGCACGTCACCGCGAGGGCCAGGGCCGGGCCGCCGGAGCCGTCGTCTTCTGTCCGACCGGGTTCGAGCCTCCACATCACGAGAATCCACAGGCGGGTACGTGTGAATTCGGGTGTTTGCATATAAGAGGAATAGACGAGGCAAAGAGTCGATTAGGCAATGCAGGGCACAGGGTGTGTATGGTGTGCCTGACGGTCGAATCTGTCGTTCGACCCCCGAGAACCCCCAATCGTTGTTGTAGGAGCGCCCGTGTCAGGCCCGAGAAAGCTCGTAATCGTCGAGTCACCCACCAAGGTGAAGTCCATCGCCCAGTACCTGGGTGACGGATACGAGGTGCAAGCCTCGGTCGGCCACATTCGAGACCTCGTCGAGCCCAAAAACCTGCCGCCCGAGCTGAAAAAGGGGTCACTCGGCAAGTTCTCTGTCGATGTCGAGAACGGTTTCGCTCCGTACTACGTGGTGTCTGCCGAGAAGAGAAAAACCGTTGCCGAGCTGAAGAAGGCTCTCGCGAACGCCGACGAGCTCTATCTCGCAACAGATGAAGACCGCGAGGGCGAGGCCATCGCCTGGCACCTGCTCGAGGTCTTGAAGCCCAAAGTTCCCGTACGCCGCATGGTCTTTCACGAGATCACGAAAGAGGCCATCGAGCACGCCCGAGACAACACCCGAGACATCGATGAGGCTCTTGTCGACGCGCAGGAGACTCGGCGAATTCTCGACCGGCTCTACGGCTACGAAATCTCGCCCGTTCTCTGGCGCAAAGTGGGCCCCGGGCTCTCCGCCGGCCGTGTTCAGTCCGCTGCCACCCGGCTTGTCGTCGAGCGTGAACGCGAGCGTCTGGCCTTCACCGCCGCGAGCTACTGGGATCTGAGCGCCGTACTCGCCGACGCCGCTACCGCCTCCGAGGCGGAATCGGTGCACTTCGGTGCTCGCCTCGTGCGCTTGAACGGGGACCGCATCGCCACCGGCCGCGACTTCGACGAATCCGGTTCGCTGAAGAGCAAGGCGACCCTGCTGGGCGAAACCCAGGCAACGGCGCTGGCCGAGGCCCTCGCCGACCCGAGTGTGAACATCCAGGTCGCCAGCGTCGAGTCGAAGCCGTACACCCGGCGCCCCGCGGCGCCCTTCACCACGTCGACGCTGCAGCAGGAGGCCGCGCGAAAGCTGCGGTTCTCGGCTCGGCAGACCATGAGCGTCGCGCAGTCGCTCTACGAAAACGGCTACATCACGTATATGCGTACCGATTCACCGTCGCTGTCGCAGCAGGCGCTGAATGCCGCCCGCACCCAGGCTCGCGCGCTGTACGGCGCCGAAACCGTGCCCGACAAGCCGCGGCTCTACACGGGCAAGGGCAAGAACGCTCAAGAAGCGCACGAAGCCGTTCGTCCGGCGGGCGAGACGTTCCGCACGCCGTCACAAGTGGCCAGCGTGCTGCGCGGAAACGACTTCAAACTCTACGAACTCATTTGGAAGCGCACTGTCGCCTCACAGATGGCAGACGCCAAGGGTTCGACGGCCTCGGTCACCATCACCGCCGGGCCCACCGCCGTCGAAGCGATCTCGCCGTCGACGACCGCAGAATTCTCGGCCAGCGGAACCGTGATCACGTTCCGCGGCTTCATGCTGGCTTACGAAGAGAGCCGCGACGAAGAGCGCAACGCTCCGTCGGAGCCGACCGAGTCCAAGCTGCCACCGCTCGTCGCCGGCCAACAGCTGAAGGCCATCACGGTCGATGCCGCCGGTCACGAGACGAGCCCGCCCCCGCGTTATACCGAGGCGAGCCTGGTCAAGACTCTCGACGAGCTGGGAATCGGGCGCCCGTCGACCTATGCCTCGATCATCTCCACCATCATCGATCGCGGCTACGTCACCCCACGGGGGCAAGCCCTGGTGCCGAACTGGATCGCCTTCTCGGTGGTTCGGCTGCTCGAAGAGTACTTCGCCGAACTCGTCAACTACGAGTTCACGGCCGAGCTCGAATCCGATCTCGACAAGATCGCGGGCGGCGAAGAAGACCGGGTCGACTGGCTCAACGGCTTCTACTTCGGAAACGAAGAGCACAAGGGTCTGCGCGATGTGATCGACAACCTCGGCGACATCGACGCCCGCGCCATCAACTCCATCCCGCTCTCAGACGAGATCACCCTTCGAATCGGCAAGTACGGCCCCTACCTCGAGGTCAACGACACAGCGACGGCCGACCCGGCCACCGGTGAAGTCTCGCCGCCTCGTCGAGTGAACATTCCGCCGGAGCTGGCTCCGGATGAACTCACCCTCGCCAAGGCCATCGAACTCATCGAGGCGCCCGTCGTCACCGATCGTGTCATCGGAGTGAATCCGGCCAACGGCAAGAACATCGTGGCGAAAGACGGCCGCTTCGGGCCCTACATCACCGAGCTCGAGCCAGAACCCGTGGTCGACATGGAGGCGACGATCGCTCTTGCCGAGGCGGCAGCCGGGCTCCTTGCCGAGCCGACGGCTACGACCGGTTCGACCGCGAAGGCGACGAAGGCGCAGGCGACCGCTGCTGCCGGCGCGGTTGCGACCGCGACGACCACCAAGGCGGGAGCCAAGAAGGCTTCCGCGAAGAAGGCAACGAAGGCCGCAGCGGCCGTCAAGCCCCGCACGGCGTCGCTGTTCAAGACGATGGACCTGGCGTCGATCGATCTCGACACCGCGCTCAAGCTGCTCGACCTTCCGCGTACCGTCGGCGAAGACCCAGAATTGAAAGAGCCGATCACTGCCCAGAACGGCAAGTTCGGTCCCTACCTCAAGCGCGGATCCGACACACGATCGCTCGAAAACGAAGACCTCATCTTCGATATCGATCTGCCCGGTGCTCTGGAGCTCTTCGCTCAGCCGAAGTACGGCGCTCGCCGGGCATCCAGTGCTCTGAAAGACTTCGACGAGCCAGACCCCGAAAGCGGTAAGGCCATCAAGATCAAAGACGGCCGTTTCGGCGCCTACGTGACCGACGGCGTGACGAATGCCACGATTCCGAAGGCCGAGACGATCGAAGAGATCGACTTCGATCGCGCGGTTCAACTGCTCGCCGACAAGCGCGCGAAAGGCCCGGCGAAGCCGCGCGCCACAGCGAAGCGAGCCACGACGACGGCACGTAAGGCGCCCGCGCGAAAGGCCGCACCGAAGAAGTGAGTTCAGCGGTGAGCACGGGCCGCGGCGTCTTCGTCACCCTCGAGGGCGGCGACGGATCGGGTAAGTCGACACAGGCCGGCCTGCTCGAAGAGTGGCTGCTGAAGGCGGGCCGCACGGTGCTGCGCACTCGTGAGCCTGGCGGCACCGAATTCGGGCTCGAGGTGCGCGAAATCGTGTTGCACAGCCGCGGCTTCATCACTCCTCGTGCCGAAGCCCTGCTGTACGCGGCCGACCGGGCTCAGCACATTGCCACGAAGGTGCGGCCGGCACTCGAACGCGGCGAGATCGTCATTCAAGACCGTTACATCGACTCCTCTGTGGCCTATCAAGGTAGCGGCCGTGTGCTGGGTGCGGCCGAGATCCGATCGCTCTCGCAGTGGGCGACCGAAGATCTGCGACCCGACCTCACGGTTCTGATCGACCTCGATGAGGTCGCTGCGCGGGCCCGGCTCGACAACGATCAGAAACGATTCGACCGGCTCGAGGCCGAGAAGAGCGATTTTCACCGCCGAGTGCGCGAGTCGTTCCTCGAGATCGCGGCGGCTGAACCGACCCGCTTCGTGGTGGTCGACGGCACGTTGCCGCCCGAATCCATTGCGGCGCAGGTTCGCGAGCGGTTGCAGCCGCTGCTCTGACGGGCGCATTCGGCTCCGGATGGTGTGGGCCCCGCCTTTCGGCTCTGCGAACCCGAGCCGCCGCCTGCCGCCCGGCCGCACGAGTGTCAGCCACCCCGGGTAGGTTGTCTGTATGAGCGTGTGGAACGAACTGACCGGCCAGCCCGAGGCCATCGAGGTCTTTCGCGCGGCCGCGGGCGAGTCGACGCAGCAGTCGGCCATGACGCACTCCTGGCTCATCACCGGGCCACCCGGGTCGGGCCGTTCGAACCTCGCCTACGCGTTCGCGTCGGCGCTGCTCTGCCGCAATGGGGGGTGCGGGGTCTGCCCCGATTGCCGTCAGGTGGCCGCACGCACGCACCCCGATCTCGCTGTGCTCGCCACCGACCGGGTCATCATCTCCATCGACGAGGTGCGTTCGCTGGTGACGAGTTCGCAGTTCTCGCCGTCGGTCTCGCGCTACCGCGTGATGGTCATCGAAGACGCCGACCGCATGGTCGAACGCACCTCGAACGTTCTGCTGAAGGCGCTCGAAGAGCCGCCCGAGCGCACGGTGTGGATTCTGTGCGCTCCGAGCGAGGCCGACCTGCTGCCCACCATCCGGTCGCGGGTGCGTTCGGTGCGCCTGCGTGTTCCGAGTGCGAGTGACGTCGCGCGCCTTCTGGAGCGACGCGACGGGGTCGACCACGAGACGGCCGAGCGCGCGGCGCGCGAGGCGCAGAGTCACATCGGCATGGCGCATCGGCTGGCCACGAACGACGACGCTCGCGCCCGGCGTGAAGAGACGCTGAACATCGCTCTGGGCATCCAGACCGTTCCCGAGGCGGTGGTCGCCGCCGCCCGCCTGCTCGAGCTGGCGAAAGACGATGCCGAGGCCATCACCGAAGAGCGCGACGCCGAAGAGCGCGAGAACACGCTGCGCACGCTCGGCGTCGAGCCGGGACAGGCGGTTCCGATGGGTCTGCGCTCGCAGGTGAAGGCGCTCGAAGACGATCAGAAACGTCGGGCCACACGAAGCCTGCGCGACGGAATCGACCGCATTCTGGTCGATCTGCTCTCGCTGTACCGTGATGTTCTGCTGCTGCAGCTCGACTCCGAACTCGAGCTCATCAACCTCGCCATCGAAGAGCGGCTCGTGCGGGTGGCGCGCGATTCCGACCCTGCAGAAACGCTGGCAATCATGGATGCAATTGCTGCGGCCCGGCTGAGAATTTCACGAAATGTAACACCTGCTCTGGCGCTGGAGGCCATGCTTGTCACCGTTGCGTCACCACAGCGAAAGGCAACACTGTGACTGTTCCACCCCGCCCCCGTTCGGCGCGCCGCCGCGGCCGAGCCCTCGCGCTGGCCGCCGCCGCGGTTTCGGCCGCCCTTGTGCTCTCTGGATGCTCGACCTGGTTCAGTTCCGCCTCGGGAGCCACCGACGGCCAATCAGCGGGCGCCTCGACGCCCACGGGTGAGAAGGTCGACGCGGCACTGCAGCCGTTCTACGACCAGTCGCTCGATTGGAGCAGCTGCAACGGCTCGTTCGAGTGCGCGACCGCCACGGTTCCGCTCGATTGGAGCAATCCGAGCGGCGACACGATCTCGCTCGCCCTCATCAAGAAGCCGGCCGGCGGCGGCACAAAGCTCGGCACGCTCTTCGTCAACCCGGGCGGCCCGGGCGTCTCGGCCGTCGACTTTCTGAAGAACAGCGCCGACTTCGCTGTCGACCCCGTGCTGCAGAAGCAGTATGACGTCGTGGCGTTCGACCCGCGCGGCGTCGGAGCCTCGTCGGCCGTCAGCTGCGTGACGCCCAAGCAGATGGATGCTTACCTCTACGACATCACTCCTGGAGCGCACGGTTCTGCCGAGTGGCAGGCGGCCGCGAAGGCCAGCGCCACCGCATTCGGGGCCGGCTGCGAGCAGAAGACGGGCGCATTGCTCGGGCATGTCGACACCGAAAGCACCGTGCGTGACCTCGACGCGCTGCGGGCCTCCGTCGGCGACACCGGGCTGAACTACCTCGGGTACTCCTACGGAACGTTCATCGGCAGCGAGTATGCCAACCTGTTCCCGACCAAGGTCAATCGGCTCGTACTCGACGGTGTGGTCGACCCCACGTCGACCAGCTTCGATTCCACCCTCGGTCAGGCGAAGGGCTTCGAGGGCGCCATGCGCGCGTATCTTGCGGACTGCCTTGCGGGCTCGAACTGCCCGTTCTCGGGAACCGTCGACAACGCGTCGACGCAGGTTCAGGCTCTGCTGAACGCGGTCGACAAGAGTCCGATCACCGCGAGTGACGGGCGAAAGCTCGGCTCGTCGTCGCTGCTCACGGCCATCTTCTACCCGCTCTACAGCAAAGACAGCTGGCCGTACCTGTCTCAGATGATCGCTCAGGTCAAGCAGGGCAACGCAGACCTGGCCTTCCAGCTCGCCGACGCGTACAACGGTCGCAACACCGACGGCACGTACCAGAACAACCAGACCGAGGCGTTCACCGCCATCAACTGCCTCGACTACCCCGCGGTGACAGACCCGGCGACCATAACGAAGCAGAACACCGAACTCATCGCCGCTTCGCCCACCTTCGGCCCGTGGTGGACCTACGGCGACATCGGCTGCGCGGCGTGGCCGGTGCCGGCGACCCGCACGCCCGGCCCTGTGAGTGCGCCGGGGGCGAAGCCCATCTTGGTCATCGGCACGACAGACGACCCCGCGACACCCTACGAAGACGCGCAGTCCGTCGCGAAGCAGCTCGAGAGCGCCCAGCTGATCACGTTCGTCGGTGAGGGGCACACGGCGTACAACTCCTCGTCGTGCGTACACTCCCTGGTGAATCAGTACTTCTTGACGGGGGCCGTACCGAGTTCCGACCCCAAGTGCACGAGCTGACGTTCGGGCCTGACGCGGGCATCCGGCAGCGTTCGAACGACGAGCAAAGTCGTTTACACGATTTCGGTGTGCAATATTGCGCAGTCTGCAATGATTGACGGGTGAGCGATACGATGAGCGCACCCGCCTCCGCGCCTGAGCTCGGCCTGCGCGAGCGAAAGCGCCAGGCGACCAGGCGGTCGATTCAGTTCGCCGTTCTCGAGTTGAGTCGTGAGAAGGGCCTCGAGAACGTCACAGTCGACGACATCAGCAGGCGCGCAGACATCTCTCCCCGAACCTTCTTCAACTACTTCGATTCGAAAGAGTCGGCTGTGATGGGCGATTCGAATTTCGGTGCCTTGCCGCCCGAACTCGCCGAGGCGTTTGTGGCCGCCGGCCCCGACCAGCCCGTTCTCGACGGGCTGCTCGGCATCATGCTCGTTGTCGCGACACCCGACACCGAAGATTTCGAGCTGCACCAGTTGCGCAAGAGCGTCATTCACGATGCCCCGCACCTGCTGATTCAGCGAATTAGCAGAGTTCGAGAGTTCGAGGTCGAGCTGACCTCGCTCATCGAGCGCCGACTCGAAGTGGATGCCCGAACTCGTGCTGAATCGAACGAAATACCTGATCAGGCATCACTTCGTGATCGCGCCTCGTTGACCGCTCTGGTGGCTTTAGCGGCCATGCGTCACGCCTGGGCGTGCTGGGCGCAGAGCTCTGAGGGCGATTCCATGGCCGTCTTGCTCGACAACTCGTTCCGTGAGCTTCACACACTCATATAAGCTTGCTTGCTGTGCCGGTGGGTAACTCCCGGCCAGGCCGCCTTAGCTCAGTCGGTAGAGCGATTCACTCGTAATGAATAGGTCATCAGTTCGATTCTGATAGGCGGCCCTGTGTAGCCGAGTAAATTCGGTATGGCGAGAAACCCGTGTGGCCCGAACGCCCGACTGCCCGACTGCCGCCGGGCCAAACGATAGAGTGGCGCGCATGACGACGACGCTCACCGCCGCTCCGTCACGCACCGCTCGCGTGGCACCGGCAGCGGTTGCCGTCGGGGCTTTCGGTTTCGTCGCCTCTTTCGTCGGGTTATGGGTTCCGTCGTTCTGGACCGACGAAGCGGCCACGATCGCAGCGGCATCTCGGCCGCTCGCCACTCTGCCGAAGCTCCTGCTCAATGTCGACGCGGTGCACGGCACGTACTACCTGTTCATGCATTTCTGGATTCGCTTGTTCGGCATCTCCGAGCTTTCTCTGCGACTCCCGAGCGCGATCGCCGTGGGATTCATGGTCACGGGAGTGGTCGTGATCGGCGCACGACTCTCAACACGGTTCAGCGGCATCCTCGCCGGGATTGTCGCGGCCGTTCTCCCCCGCACGATCGAGATGGGCGCCCAGGGCCGCTCCTACGCGATAGCGGCTGCCGCGGCGGTGTGGCTGACGATTCTGCTGCTCAGCCTTGTGCGGCAGAACCGCACTCGAGCCTGGGTGTGGTTCGCTCTCGCGTTCGCCGCGTCGATCTATGTCTTTCTCTACCTGGCGCTTCTCGCCCCTGTGTTCGGGCTCTTCTTGTTGGTCGCTCGAAAGGATCTCGAGGTACGCCGCGCTGCGTTGAAAGGGTGGGCGTTGGCCACCACCGCCGGGCTGCTCATCGCCCTCCCGGTGATTCTCGCTTCGGTGTTCGAACGCGGGCAGATCATCAGCGTCGGAAAGGTCGTGACCGGGGACGACGTTTTTGTGTCGCAATGGTTCTACTCGCCACCCCTCGCAATCGTTTGTTGGGCGTTCATTCTGCTTGCGGCAGCGGTTGCGATCTCTCTGCGAGTGAAGAAGCGATGGTTTCCGCCGCTCGTCGCGCTCGGCCTGTTGTGGTTGTGCGTTCCCGTCGTATTGCTTGCGGCCATCAGCCTCGTTTCGCCCAGCTACAGCCCGCGATACGTGTCGTTCTGCATACCGGCTGCCGCGCTGCTCATCGGTTTCACACTCTCGGTCTTACCGCGAAACTGGTGGGGAATCGTGGGCGTCGTCGTAATAGCCGCCTTGGCTCTTGCAACCGACGTCGGCCTGCGAACACCGCAAGCGAATAAGAGCGACTGGTCGCAAGCCGCTGCAGAGTTCACGGCGGTCGCAACGCCGGGTGACGCCGTGGTTTTCGAATCGAACCACACCCGGGGGCTGATGATCGGCTACCCGCACGCATTCGACGGATTCGACGATGTGGGGCTGATCGAGAGCAACACATCCACTCTGTGGGGCGATTATCGGAGCCCGGTAGACGCTGCACACGACCTCCCGACGGGGCAGACGCTGTGGTTCATCAGCGATCACGACTCCGAGGCTTCGACCGACGTCGGCCTGTTCGAGGGGGCGGGTTATACCGTCGAAAAGAGTCTCGCTCTCTCTGACACCACCATCTACGAATTACGTCGACCCTGACGGTGGCTTCATGCACTGAAGTGTGGGCTGCCGGCGAGTGGGGATCCATTGGGGGGAAAAACTCGCCGGTAGCTATTGACTAGCGTGCCAGTAGTGATCCGGGCCCGTCTTGCCCCAGTTTGGGGCGTTGACGCGCGTGTAGGGCAAGATGGTCGAGGCGACCGTAGGGTGACAAAGGAGCATGATGAGCGACATTCGGTGGGGGATTCTCGGCACAGGCTGGATCGCGTCGCAGTTCACAAGCGATCTGCTGGCGACGGGACTTCGCGTGAGTGCCGTCGGCTCGCGCTCCCTTGAGGGCGCGCGAGAATTCGCGGGCCGGTTCGGAGAGCCGACCGCCCACGGCAGTTACGAAGACCTCGTCGCCGATGCAGATGTCGATGCGGTCTACGTCGCGACCCCGCATCCGATGCACGTCGAGAATGCGCTCTTGGCCATTCGCGCGGGCAAGCACGTTCTGATAGAGAAGGCGTTCACCGTCAATGCGCGCGAGGCCCAGCTGATCGTCGACGAGGCGGCTGCGCACGGCGTCGCCGTGATGGAGGCGATGTGGACCCGGTTCTTGCCGCACATGGTGCGCATTCGTGAGCTCATCGCTGCCGGCGCGCTCGGCGAGGTGCGCACGATCTCTGCCGACCACAATCAGCGGCTCTCGGCTGATCCGGCTCATCGCATCAATAACCCTGAGCTCGGCGGCGGCGCGCTGCTCGACCTCGGCATCTATCCGATCTCGTTCGCGATCGATCTTCTCGGCCTGCCGACGCGGATACTCGCCTCGTCGAGCCCGACCGCGACCGGAGTCGACCGGCAGACGGCCGTCATCATGGAGCACGAGGGCGGCGCCCAGTCGGTTTCGCAGTTCGCTCTCGATACGGCTGGCCCGAACGTTGCTTCCATCATCGGAACCGAGGCGCGCATCGATATCGATGCGGTCTGGTTCACACCGACCACGTTCCGCCTCATCGACTCGGCGGGCACGGTGTTGGAGCGGTACGAGCATCCGGTGGTCTCCCGTGGAATGGAGTACCAGGCCTTCGAATTCGAGCGGATGATCGCGGCGGGCGAGCGCGAAAGCCCCCTGATGCCCGCGTCTGCGTCGCTTGCAATCATGGGCACCCTCGACGAAGTGCGTCGCCAGATCGGGCTGGTCTACCCGGGGGAGTGACGCCGATGACTGCGGCGTCACGCTCTGACCGCGGCTTCAGCCTCGAATGGTAAATTGACCGGATGCCCGACCACGCCCCCGCGCACCATCGCCCCCGCCGGGGCTGGCTGGTCGCCGTGGCCTGGGTCGCTTTCGCCGTTTTGGCGGTGGTCTCGGTCGGCGCCGGAGCCGCGGTCGCGTCGGCGCAGCAGCCGACCGCAGCGGTGCCTTCGGCGACCCCCACCCTGGGCCCGATCTCGACGCTGCCGGTTCCGACGCGTCGGCCCCAGCCGACATCGGCCGCCGGCGCGAGCACCGTGCGCACCTGCTCGGTGAACGATCTGGCCAGCGCGGCTGGTCTGGCTACGTTTCAGGGCACGGTTCGTAAGGCCGATACCGGCGAGATTCTGTTCGATCGCAGCGGCGACACCTACTCGCGTACCGCGAGCGTCATGAAGGTGCTCACCTCGTCGGCGGCGCTGGCGGTGCTCGGCCCCGACTATCGCGTCACCACGAAGGTCGTCGCCGGCTCAGCCCCGGGAACGGTGGTGCTGGTCGGCGGAGGCGACATTACGCTCGCCAGCGGTTCGTCGAATATCTACAACAACACCGCCACCATGGGCGATCTCGCGGGTCAGGTGAAGGCGGCTTGGGCGGCCGATCCGGCGAATGCCGGCGTGCCGATCTCGACGATCGTGCTCGACAGTTCGCTGTTCAGCGGCGACAGCTGGCAGTCTTCGTGGGACAGAATCGGGCAGACCGAGGGCTCGACCGCCGAGGTGACCGCCTTGATGGTCGATGGTGATCGGGCGAATCCGACCGCCGATACCTCGCCGCGCAGCTCGGACCCGGTGAGCCGGGCCGGTCAGGCGTTCCAGAGTGCGCTGGGCTCGGTCGCTTCCGGCGCTCAGCTCGTCGCGGGTACTGCTCTACCGGGCGCCAGCGCTCTGGGTTCCGTGCAGTCCGCGCCGGTGTCGACGATGGTGCAGGAAGCGATTCTGCGCTCCGACAACACCGAGGCTGAGATGCTCGCTCGGCTCACGGCGATCAAACTCGGAGTCGGTAGTTCGTTCGCGTCGCTGCAGACGGCCATCACCTCGGCCTTGCACGACAACTACGGTCTCGACGTCAGCAATCTCGTCATCGTCGACGGATCGGGGCTCAGCAACGACGACGCGGTTTCTGCGAAGTTCTTGACGACGCTGTTCGACAAGATCAACGCCCGCGTCGGCAATCTGGGAGTGATTCTCGACGGTCTGCCGGTCGCCGATCAGACGGGAACCCTGTCGTACCGCTTCACGGGTGCCAACTCGGTGGTCGACGGCAAGGTGATCGCCAAGACCGGCTCGATCGACACTGCCAACACGTTGGCGGGGGTCGTGCACGCGGCAGACGGCACGACGCTGACCTTCGCCTTCTTCTCGCTCGACAGCTCGATCGATGCCGGGCGTGAGGCGCTCGACAGCCTCACCGTCGGCATCTACAAGTGCGGAAACGCGCTGTCTAACAATTAGTACGCCCGCCGGGGGAGAACGCCGCGGTCGTAGAATGAGGGGGCGAGAAGCAAGGAGTTGGCGCTGGTGAAAAAGGCGTTGTTCATCATCGATGTGCAGAACGACTTCACCGAGGGCGGCGCACTCGGGGTCGAGGGTGGAGCCGCGGTAGCCGCGGGCATCTCACGGCTCTTGGCCGAGCATCCCGACGCCTACGACCTGGTGATCGCCTCGCGCGACTGGCATGACGCCGAAAACGACAACGGCGGCCACTTTGCGCTCGACGCGCAGCCCGATTTCGTGACGACCTGGCCGGTGCACTGCGTTGCCGGTACCCCCGGAGCCGAGTACCACGATGACTTGACCGAGCAAGCCATCGACTTTCACGTGCGAAAGGGCCAAGGGCAACCGGCCTACTCGATCTACGAGGGCGTGACCGAAGAGGGCGGCACCGTGCACGCGCTTCTCGATGAGCACGCCGTCACCGAGATCGACATCGCCGGTCTCGCGACCGACTACTGCGTTCGTGCCTCCGCTCTCGATGCCATCGAGCACGGTCGACGGGTTCGTGTGCTCACCGACCTGGTGGCGGGCGTGGGCGAAGCATCGAGCGAGGCCGCCCTCGCCGAACTCGCGCACGCCGGAGCGCTGCTGATCTCGTCGGCCGATGTCGACGCCTCCTGACGCGTCTGGCGTGACAGTGCCCGATGGAGCCGTTGGGTTCGACTCCGCCGGTATGCCGCTCGCTGACGGTGTGCCCGTCGCTGACGGTGTGCCGGTCGGTGACGGTGTGCCGTTCGCTGACAGTGTGCCCGTCGCTGACGGTGCCCCGCTCGCTGACGGTGTGCCCATAGCGAACGGTGTACCCGATGCCGCCGACGACAACGTCATTCGAGTCACCACCCTCGACGACCCACGGTTGCGGGACTACTCCCATCAGACCGACGTGGCGCTGCGCAAGGCGCAGGGGTCTGAGCACGGTCTGTACCTGGCCGAGTCGGCCCTGGTGCTCGAACGGGCGGTGCGAGCCGGTCATGTGCCGCGTTCGGTGCTGGCCTTGGGCGCCTCGGTCGACGACGCGCGTCTGGCACTCGGACCGTGGGCCGACTCCGTGCCGATCTTCGTCGGCGCCGGCGAGTTGCTTGCTGAGTTGACCGGCTACATTCTGCACCGGGGCATCATCGCCTCGATGAACCGCCCGGTGCTGGTTTCGCCGGTCGAGCTGCTTCGGGATGCTCGGCTCGTCGTTGTGCTCGAGAACGTCGCCGACCCGACCAACGTCGGTGCGATCTTTCGTTCGGTCGGTGCGATCGGCGCCGACGCGGTGCTGGTGACACCGCGATGCTCCGACCCGTTCTACCGGCGGGCGATTCGCGTGAGCATGGGAACTGTTCTGCAGGTGCCGTGGACGCGCTCGGCAGACTGGAGCATCTTGGCGCCGCAGTTGCACGGCGAAGGATTTCACATCGCCGCCCTGGCCCTCGCTGACGACGCTGTCTCGCTTCGCTCTTTCGCGTCGGAGGGGCGCCGCCCAGACCGGCTTGCACTCGTGCTCGGGGCCGAGGGCGACGGACTCACGCCAGAGGCGCTCGCAGCAGCAGACACCGTGGTGAGCATTCCGATGGCCCACGGAATCGACTCGCTCAACGTGGCAGCAGCCAGTGCAGTAGCGCTCTGGGCGGTGTCGGCGTGACGCTCGTGCAGTGAGGGCCGCTGACGCTGTGCGCGACGGCGGCAAGAACCCGTTAGCGTGGTACTTTCTGATCTTTCGAAAAGGAGCGTGCCCTCGATGGCGCCCGAAACTGTCGTGACACCTGTTCCGTCGGCTGCAGCGGAGGCTGTGACTGCAGAGAGTGGTACCACGGCCGGCGGGGCGAAAGACATCGGGCGACTCACGATTCAGTGTGCAGACCAGCCGGGAATCGTCGCTGCGGTTGCGAGTTTTCTCGCTGAGCACGGTGCGAACATCGTAGAACTCGGTCAGTTCTCGACCGACTCTGAGGGCGGTGAGTTCTTTCAGCGCACCGTTTTTCACCGTGATGGGCTGGCCGATGCTCTCGCCGACCTCGAACGGGACTTCGCCGCCCAGGTCGGCGACCGCTTCGGAATGACCTTCACCTTCACGAACGTCGCGTCGCCGAAGCGCGTCGTTATCATGGTGTCCAAGTACGACCATTGCCTGCTCGAGCTCTTGTGGCGCAACAAGCGCGGCGACCTCGACATGGACGTGACCATGGTGATCTCTAATCATGCCGACCTCGAGAACGAAGTCGCGAACTTCGGCATTCCGTTTCTGCACATTCCGGTGACGAAGGCGACCAAAGCCGAAGCCGAGGCGCAGCAACTCGAACTGTTGCGTGGCAAAGCCGATCTTGTGGTCATGGCGCGGTACATGCAGATTCTGTCGGCCGACTTCTTGCAGAACGTCGGCTGCCCGGTCATCAACATTCACCACTCCTTTCTGCCGGCCTTCGCCGGCGCAGGGCCGTACTTGCGCGCCAAAGAGCGCGGTGTGAAACTCATCGGCGCGACGGCGCACTACGCCACCGCCAACCTCGACGAGGGCCCGATCATCGAGCAAGATGTCGTGCGGGTCACCCACCGTGACGATGTGGGGGAGCTGGAGCGCAGAGGCGCGGAGGTCGAGCGCAGCGTGCTGGCTCGTGCGGTGAAATGGCACTGTGAAGATCGCGTGATGACATGGGGCAACTCCACCACGATCCTGTGACGGAGCGAGTGGTGTACTCGGCATCTGTGGAGAACTGCAGTGCCTCAAGAAATGTGGAGGAATGAGCATGGCAGCGGCAATCATCGATGGCAGAGCCGTAGCTGCGCGGGTGCGCGAGAACCTGAAAGAAGAAGTCGCGGCCTTTCATGCCAAGACAGGCATACAGCCGGGGCTTGCAACGGTTCTGGTCGGCGAAGATCCCGCTTCGGAAGTGTATGTGGCGAGCAAACGGCGCTCTTCGGTTGCTGCGGGAATGGCCGATCTGCACCAGCACCTGCCCGCTGATACCAGCCAGGCAGACGTCGAAAGGCTGCTCAGAGAACTCGCGGCCGACCCGGCGGTCTCGGGCATCCTGTTGCAGCTGCCGGTTCCGGCGCACCTCGACCCCGCACCGTTGATCGAGCTGATTCCCTTCGAAAAAGATGTCGACGGGCTCACGACGCAGAGCGTCGGCTTGCTTGCGCAGAAGAAGCCCGGGCTGCGCCCGTGCACGCCCTCTGGTGTCATCGAACTACTGGATGCGTACGATGTGCCGTTCGAGGGCGCGAACGTGGTCGTGATCGGGCGCTCGGAGTTGGTGGGCCGGCCCGTGGCGCAGCTGCTCGTGAACCGCAATGCCACCGTGACCATCGCACACTCGAGAACCCGCGATCTCGCGGCGGTGTGCCGCACGGCCGATGTCATCGTGGCCGCGGTGGGTGTGAAAGGTCTCGTGACCGCCGATTTCGTGAAGCCGGGGGCGACCGTGATCGACGTCGGCATTCACCGCGGGCCCGAGGGGCTGAGCGGCGATGTCGACTTTGCCGGGGTCTCTGAGGTGGCCGGGTTGATCACACCCGTTCCGGGCGGGGTGGGGCCGATGACGATCGCCATGCTGCTCAGCAACACGCTGCGCGCCGCCGAGCTGCAGTACCAGCTCGCGCAGCAGTAGCGCCCACGCCCCACCGTCTCGCTGAGCAGCGCTAGAGCGGCCCCCGCACGCGCCCCCGCACGCCCGCCCGGTGGCGCGAACTGAGCCCGTTACGCCAAATTGAGCCCGTTGTGCCGAATTGAGCCCGCTAGAGGTGGCTCAATTCGGCACAACGGGCTCAGTTCGCGCCAGGCGAGCAGCTGGCGTTTGGCGAGCTCGGGGCAGAGCGGCGGAATGGGCCCAGGTGTCGTCAGACGAGAAGCTGGCGCTTGGCGAGCTCGCGGTGGAGCGGGCTCAGGGGGCGTCAGGCGAGCAGCTGGCGGTTGGCGACCTCGGGGTAGAGCGGCGGAATGGGCTCAGGTGTCGTCAGACGAGCAGCTGGCGCTTGGCGAGCTCGCGGTAGAGCGGCGTCGTCTCGACGAGTTCGGAGTGAGTGCCGACGCCGACCACGCTGCCGTGGTCGAGCACGACGATCTGGTCGGAGTCGACGACGGTCGACAGCCGGTGGGCGATGACGATCAGCGTGCGGTTCTCGGCGACAGCGTCGATGGCCTCGCGCAGCATCTGCTCGTTGAGTCCGTCGAGGCTCGAGGTCGACTCGTCGAGCAGCAGAATGGGCGGTGCCACGAGCAACGCCCTGGCGATTGCGAGGCGCTGGCGTTCGCCGCCTGACAGCATGACGCCCTCTTCGCCCACCTGGGCATCCAGACCCTGAGGCGAACGCTCGAGCACCTCGAGCAGGTTGACCGCGCGCAGCACCTCGACGCATTCGGCGTCGGTCGCTTCTGGCGAGGCCAGCAACAGGTTCGAACGGATGCTGCCGGCCAGCACGGGCGCGTCTTGCTCGACGTAACCGATCTGTGAACGCAGCGCGCGTCGGTCGAGCTGTCTGATGTCGACGCCGCCCACCAGAATCGCGCCCGCGGTCGGGTCGTAGAAGCGCTCGATGAGGGCGAGAATGGTGCTCTTGCCGGCGCCCGACGGGCCCACCAGTGCGACGCGTTTGCCGCGCGGCACACTGAAGCTCACCCCACGTAGCACCGTGGGGCTCAGGATGCCCGGCTGCTCAGCGCCGAACGCATCAGCCGTGTCGGCCGTGTCATCGCGAGCCGGCTGCGGGCGCGCGAGGTAGCTGGCCGCCGACCCCTCGAACGCGCCCTCGCGGCTCAACCCGCCCGCGAGCTCGTCGAGTGCCTCGCCGTCGAGCGTTGCCTCTAGCAGTGCCAGAGGATCGGCTTCTGCCGCCTCACGTTGAGCCGCGACATCCGCGCCAGCCGCCACACGCGCGCCAGCCGCGACATTCGTCGCCGGCACTGCGGAGGCACCCGTCGTTGCGTACGCGAACTGCACCCCGACGAACTGCACCGCGATCGACGCATCGCCGACCGCAAAGCCGCCCAGAGAACCTGCAGGAGCCACCGGGTCGTTCTCGCCTTCGCTCGGCAGCTTGATGATCTCCTGGATGCGCCCGAGCGCGCCCAGCGCCGCGTTCACCGAGGTGAAGGCGCCGAAAGCCTGGCCGAGCGGCATGATCATCATGAACAGAAAGAGAATGAACGAGATGAGCGACGCGATGGTGATCGCCCCGCTCGCCACCCGGTAACCACCCACTCCGATGACCGTGAGCAGCGCCACCTGCAGGGCGATGCCCGACACCGGAACGACGAGCGCCGAGATGCGCGCAACCTGGAGGCCCATGCGATAGGCGCCCTCGGCGTCTTTCTCGACCTCGGCGATCTCGCGATCGGTCGCGTTTGCGGCGCGAACCGTGCGAACCGCGCTCAGCGCCCGTTCGACGCTCGCCGCCAGGTCGCCGACCTTCTCCTGGGCCTGCCGGCTCGCGGTACGGATGCGCCCCGAGAGCAGCACGACGACCACCACCGAGAGACCCACCACCAGCACCGTCAGCCCGAGCAGCACGGGGTCGATGATGGCCATGGCGACGAGCGCTCCGACAAAGACGAACGCCCCGCCGATGGAGTCCACAAAGCCTTGCGTCAGCACGGCTCGCAGCAGCGTGGTGTCGCTGCCGACCCGCGACACGAGGTCGCCGGTACGCCGGGTGTCGAATTCGCGAATAGGAAGGTGGAGCATCCGCCGCACGAGCTGCCTGCGCGACGACAAGACCACGCCCTCGCCCGTGCGCTGCAGCAGATAGTGCTGAAAACCACTGATGAGACCCGAGACCACCACGAGGATCACGAGCAGCCAGACGAGCCCGTTGAGGCTGCTGCCCTGGCCGACGAGCGTGATGACCTGGCTGACCAGCAGCGGCTGGGCAAGGCTCGCCGCCGCCCCGATGAGGCTCAAGACGATGACGAGCGCGAGCACCTTCTTGTGCTCAGTGAGGTACGGTAGCAGGTCGGAGAACTTCGCCCGAGGCCCCCCGGTATCACGCCCGCGCCCCCGCGAACGCCCGCCGCCGCTCGCGCCGCCGGTGCCGCTCGCGCCGCCACTGCGCCCGCTGCGTGTGCTGCCCGAACCGCGTGCCGAACGCGCTGACGAAGGTGCTGTGGTCATGAGTACTTTCTATCGTGTTCGGCTGACGGCGTGATGGATGCCCGGCACAGAATACATCGAACGGAGTACTCTCGCCCCCGACGTACCCTGCCGGGAGCATCCGTCAGGTGAGGTTGGTCTCGTACTCGACGTCGCCGGTGTCGCGGCTGATGATCAACGCGACGAGGGTGATGGCCCCCATGATGCTCAGGTACACACCCACGAGAATCGTGCTGCCGCCGGTGGCGGTCCAGAGGGCGACGGCGATGAACGGCGCGACCGCGGCACCCAGAATCGAGGCGAAGTTGTAGCTGATCGCCGAACCCGTGTAACGCACGTTCGCCGGGAACAGCTCCGGCAGAACGGCTCCCATGGGACCGAACGTCAGGCCCATCAGGGTGAACCCGATGATGAGCAGCGCCATGGTTCCGACCACGCCGGCGCCGAACAGCGGCACGAAGAGCAGTCCGAAGACGATGATGCCGATGGTGGTGAGAATCAGCGTGCGACGGCGCCCGAAGCGCTCGGCCAGCGGGCCCGAGACCAGGGTGAAGATGCCGAAGAACACCACGCCGATGATCAGCATGATCAAGAAGTCGTTGCGGTTATAGCCGAGCCCCGGAACGAATCCGGTGGCGTTGAACGTCGTGCCGGCTTTCGAGGCCGTGGCTTGACCCTGTGCGACCGACGATGCCGTCGTACCGTAGGTCAGCGTGAACGTGGTCATCAGATAGAACAAGGTGTACGTCGCGAGCATGATGAAGGTGCCCAGGATGAGCGGGCGCCAGCTCGTTTTGAACACGCGGGCCAGCGGCAGCTTGACCACGTCGCCGGCGTCGAGCACACGCTGGAACGACGGAGTCTCGACCAGGCGGAACCGAACGTACAGACCGATGATCACGAGCACGGCGCTCGCGATGAACGGCACACGCCAGCCCCACGCGGCGAAGTCGGCAGGCGACATCGCCAGGTTCAGCCAGAGAAAGACGCCGTTGGCGATGATGAAGCCGATCGGAGCCCCGAGCTGCGGGAACGTTCCCCAGATGGCGCGCTTGCCGGCCGGAGCGTTCTCGGTCGCAAGCAACGCCGCGCCGCTCCACTCACCGCCGAGCCCGAGGCCCTGGGCGAAACGCAGCACGGTCAGCAGAATCGGCGCCCAAAGGCCGATGTTGCCGTAAGTGGGCAAGAACCCGATGAGCACGGTCGCGATGCCCATGGTGAGCAGCGAGGCGACGAGCGTCTTCTTGCGGCCGATGCGGTCGCCGAAGTGCCCGAAGATGATCGAGCCGATGGGCCGGGCGACGAAGGCCACGCCGAACACGGCGAACGAGGTGAGCAGGCCCACGCTCGGGTCGGTGGTGGGAAAGAACAGCTTCGGGAACACCAGCACCGCGGCGGTGGCGTAGACGTAGAAGTCGTAGAACTCGATCGAAGTGCCGATGAGGCTGGCCAGAACGACGCGAGAGCGCGTGTTCACGGGGGCGGGTGCAGAGGTGAGAGTGGGCGAAGACATGACGGCTTTCGGCAATGAAGAAGGCGAACGGGTGCAAGAGCACAGGTGCGGTGAGAGCGTCGATCGGGCGCATGGTCAACCACGATGTGACGGTGTGGGCGTGTGGCCCCACCGACAACTTACTCCTCATATCGCTCGCCGGGGCCCTCAGGGGGCGAGTGGATGCCCGCTCCGAAGCGCGCGCAGTGCGAGTGCGGTGGCAACCGCCGCCTCTGCCGCCTCGGCGCCCTTGTCTTCGCGCGATCCTGGGAGTCCGGCGCGATCGAGCCCCTGCGCCTCGTCGTCGAGGGTCAAGACGCCGAATCCGACGGGCTTGCCCGTCAGCACGCTGACCTGAGTGAGGCCGCTGGTCGCGGCATCCGACACGTATTCGAAGTGGGGCGTGCCGCCGCGGATGATCACGCCGAGCGCCACAACGGCGTCGGCCCCTGCCTCGAGCGCTGCGCGGCTCACCACGGGCAACTCGAAGCTTCCGGGTACTCGGATCTCGGTGACGGCGACGTTCGCTTCGGCGAGCACGCGGTGTGCGCCCGCGAGCAGGCCGTTGGTGATCTCGTCGTGCCAGCGGCCGGCCACGATGGTGACCTTCAGTCCGGAGCCGTCGAGGGGGGTGCCTGCTGAGGAGGAGGTGGAGGGTGATCCGGCGCCGCTCATGGTGGGCCTTTCGGTTGTGGGGTGGGTAGGGGAGGAGGGTGTCAGCCGGCGTTCACGGGAAAGAGGTGCCCCATGCGGTCGCGCTTCGTCTCGAGGTAGGCGGCATTCGCCTCGGTGTGCCCGACGATGAGCGGCTCGCGCTTTGTGACGGCGATGCCGTGCGCCTCGAGCTGGCTGACCTTGTCGGGGTTGTTGGTGAGCAGGCGCACGGACTCGATGCCGAGGTCAACGAGTATCGCGGCCGCCGCAGTGTAATCGCGCGAGTCGACCGCGAGCCCGAGGGCAAGATTCGCATCGAGGGTGTCGAGGCCGTCTTCTTGCAGACGATAGGCGCGCAGCTTGTTGATGAGGCCGATGCCGCGCCCCTCCTGCCCGCGCAGGTACACGACGACGCCGCCGTGCCGGGCGATGAGGTCGAGCGAGGCGTCGAGCTGCGGGCCGCATTCGCACTTGAGCGATCCGAAGGCCTCCCCGGTCAGGCACTCCGAGTGCACGCGCACGAGGGCATCGGCGGTGGGCGGGGTTCCCGAGATCACCGCGAGGTGATCGGCTCCGGTGACGAGGTCGTGGTAGGCGCGAAAGCGAAAGGCGCCGTGGATGGTCGGCACGACGGTCTCGACCTGAAACTGCACCCGGTCGGCGATGCCCGGCAGCGCACTGGGGGCGCCGGTGGCGGCCGCGGCGGGGTTGCTGGCAGCTGCTGAGGCCGCGGTGGTGGCTGTCTCGGCCGGTGCGGCAGCGGCGGGGGTGGGGGCCACGGAAGGCTGGAGCGCTGCTGCCGACGGTGCGGTGGCGGCGGGGGAGGCTGCGGCAGCGTCCGGTGCCGCCGAAGGCACGCGGGCAGCCTCGTCAGCGGCATCGAGCCACACGATCAAGGCCGCGATAGTGGTTACCGGCAGACCGTCACGCTCGCCCAGAGCGATGAGATCGGGCATCCGGGCCATGGAACCGTTGTCGAGCACGATCTCGCCGATGACTCCGACAGGGGTGAGGCCGGCGAGAGTAAGCAGGTCGGTGGTGGCCTCGGTGTGGCCTCCACGGCGCCGCACCCCGCCTTCGACGGCGACGACGGGCAGCACGTGCCCGGGCCGGATGAAGCTAGCCGGCGTCGAGGCCGGGTCGGCGAGGCTGCGCAGGGTGTGCGCCCGGTCGGCGGCGCTGATGCCGGTGGTCACGCCCTCCGAGGCGTCGACCGTGATCGTGTACGCCGTGCGCAGGGAGTCTTCGTTGCGCTCGACCATCGGCGGCAGGCCGAGGGCGGCGGCGCGCGGAGGAGTCATGGGGGCGCAGAGAAAGCCGGAGGTGTTGCGCACCATCCAGGCGATCCATTCGGGGGTGGCGAGTTCGGCCGCCAGAATGGCGTCGCCCTCGTTCTCGCGGGTCTCGTCGTCGGCCACGATCACCGGCTTTCCGGCGCGCAGCGCAGCGAGTACCTCGGGCATGGGTGTGAGGGCCATTAGTTCGTCCTTTGTGCAGGGGTTTCACTTTGTGCAGGGGTGTTAGAGGAGCCGCGGAACGACAGCAGTCGTTCGACGTGGCGGGCCAGAATGTCGGTTTCGATGTTGACGACGTCGCCGACAGCGAGGCTGCCGAGGGTCGTCGCGGCGAGGGTCTCGGGGATGAGCGAGACTTCGAACCAGTGTTCGCCGGGTGCGGCGATGTCGGGTGCGGCAGTCTCGGCAGTGTCGTTCGCCGCGGTGCCGCGCGAGGCATCCGGATGCCCGTGCCCGCCGTCGACGTCGATGTGGCTCGCGGCAGATACCGTCAGCGACACCCCCGCCACCGCGATCGAACCCTGGTCGACGACGAGCGGCGCGAGGTCGTCGCTGAGGCTGAAGCGCAGAACGCTCCACGCCTCGCCGGGGCTCACCGCGAGCACTGTACTGGTTCCGTCGACGTGGCCCTGCACGATGTGTCCGCCGATGCGGTCGCCCACCATCGCCGCGCGCTCGAGATTGGCCCGGTCGCCGGGCTGCAGCGAGCCGATCGTGCTCATGTCGAGGGTCTGCTGCATGACGTCGACGGTGAATCCTTCGGGCGACTGATCGACCACGGTCAGACACACGCCGTTGACCGAGATGGAGTCGCCGTGCTTCGTGCCGACGACCGCCAGGGGTGCGAGCACCGAGAGCCGAATGACGTCGGCGCTCTGCGTGAGGGCAGTGACCTCGCCGACTTCTTCAATGATTCCGGTGAACATCTCAAGGCTCCTTCGGGGGTGCGGGGGTCGGGTGGGTAGCGGGGCGCGGGGTTTCAGCTCGGGCGGCCACGGGCGGGCCGTTCTGGGCCGCCGCGGGGCGAGAGCGCGGGCGAGCCACGATGCGCAGGTCGGGGCCGAGCAGGTCGATCGAGGCGATGTCGAGGTGCTGGGCATCCCTCATCGACGCGATACCTAGGTCGGTGAGGGCCTTGTGCGGCCCGCCGAGCAGCATCGGTGCCAGGTAGATGACGAGCTCGTCGACGAGCCCCTCGGAGAGCAGCGCGCTCGCGAGCGACGGGCCGCCCTCGACGAAAGCCGATCGTATGCCGCGGGCGAAGAGGTCGCCGAGCACGGCGTGCACGTCGCGGGTGCGGTACTCGAGTACGGGCAACGGATGCTCGTGCAGGCGTGCGCCCGAACGGATTCCTCGTCGCCCCACCACCACCGCAACCGGCTGGTGGGCGAGCAGGGCTCCGGCGCGGTCACGGGCGGTCAGGCTGGGATCGTCTGCTTCGAGGGTGCCGGTCGCGACCACGATGGCGTCGCTGGCGGATCGGCGCGTGTGCACGTCGGAACGGGCATCCGGCCCGGTGACCCACTGACTCGTGCCGTCGGCCGCTGCCGTGCGGCCGTCGAGGCTCGAGGCCCACTTGAGCGTGACGTAGGGGCGGCGGTTGCGCATCGCGGTGAGCCAGGGGTGGATGCTCTGCTCCACCTGCTCGGCGAGCAGCCCCTGGTGCACCCGCACGCCGGCGGCTCTGAGTGCGCTCGCGCCCCCGCTGGACTCGGCGCCCGGGTCTGCCACGGCGAAGTACACCTCGGCGATGCCCGCGTCGATGAGGGCTTGTGCGCAGGGGCCTGTGCGGCCGGTGTGGTTGCAGGGTTCGAGAGTGATGACGGCGGTGGCGCCGCGAGCGGGTTGTGGGGCGGTGGTGGTTCTGGTGGTTGTGTTTGGGGCGGCGGGTTCGGGGGAACCGGATGCCCGGGTCAGCTTCGACAGCGCATCGACCTCGGCGTGCGGGGTGCCGGCGCCGCGGTGCCATCCTTCGGCGAGCGTTCGGCCGTCGGGCGACAGCAGCACGCAGCCGACCTGGGGGTTGCCGCCCCACGTGGGACCGTTCTGCGACAGGTCGATGGCGCGCTGCATGGCTGCGCGAACGGCCGGCGGCACGTGCGCGGCCTTGTGCACGTCTTCGGCACGGCTGGGCGACGGGAGCTCGGGCGGGTCCAGGTGCGGGAGCGGGAGCGGGAGCTGGCGCGAGACAGCACCGGCCGCGAGCATGCTGCTCGGGCTCGTGGTGCGGGCGCTGGTCATCCGAAATCCTCGTCATCGACGACTCCGGGTATGCGCGTTGCGCCCGACCGGGTGGGGTGAACCCACACGGTACGTGTGCACCTCCCATCCGGACTACTGAAGGCGCGTAAACGCCCTCATGACCGTCGGTTCTGGAATCACACCAGATCAACCTCGAAACTCCACGCGACGCGTGCAGCCCTCAGTTCGCGGACTATAACCGCCGGTTCGGATTCTCACCGACCCCGGAGCACGTTGCTAGTTTATATTGGCCGCCGCCCCTGCGGCCAATGCTGCGATTTGTTTCACAGCATGTTCTTAGTGCCGCGGAGACGCGGGGGCGACGTACACGCCGCCGCCCCCGCTGGCCATACACGTGGCGCGCCGCCGCCCCTGCGGCGCTGGGCGGCCTCCGCGGTGCACTCGAGAGAGGGCGCAGAGGACGAGAGAAGAAGTTGCTACTGCTTCTCTCGTCCGGAGGGGCTTCTCTCGTCTGCGAACGAGCTCGCGGCGGTGGCGAGAGCGGCAGCGGGCGTGGATGGAGGATCCCGTGGCTGTACGCCGACGCTGTCTCGCCCGCACCGAGCCACCGCGACGTTTGCGGACGAGAGCGACTGGCGCGGCGGTCGCTCTCGTCCGGAAATGTCGCGGTCACCGGGGCACGAGCAAGTGGCGGCGCGCCAATCGAGGTCGGCGGAACGCGGCGACCGCGCTCGTCGCGTTCTGTGTTGGTAGCGGCCGAAACTCGGGAACGAGCATCCAGTCGCACGGTGCGCCGTCCCCACCGGCCTCTCCACACGCCGCAAGCGGCGTGCGGAGCCTTTAGCCGGCGTGGGCCCAGAGGCGGCGGCAAACCAATCGAGGTCGGCGGAACGCGGCGACCGCGCTCGTCGCGTTCTGTGTTGGTAGCGGCCGAAACTCGGGAACGAGCATCCAGTCGCACGGTGCGCCGTCCCCACCGGCCTCTCCACACGCCGCAAGCGGCGTGCGGAGCCTTTAGCCGGCGTGGGCCCAGGAGCGGCGGCGCGCCAATGGGCGCTACTTCACCGCGAGCGGCTGCGACTTGGGGATGCGGCCGAGGCGGGAAGCAACGCCCCAGGTGGTGACCTTGGAGAGGGCCTCGACCACGATGCCCGTCGTCATCTTGGAGTGGCCCTCGATGCGCTCGACGAACGTGATCGGAAACTCCCGCACGATGCCGCCCGAGCGCTCGACGAGCCAGGCGAGCTCGATCTGGAAGCAGTAGCCGGCCGAGTCGAGCTTGGAGAGGTCGAGGGCGCGCAGGGTGTCGGCGCTGAATCCGCGGTAGCCCGACGTGATGTCGTGCAGCTTCGACGAGAGCATGATGCGGGCGTAGGTGGTTCCCGAGCGGGAGATGAGCTTGCGGTACCACGGCCAGTTCTCGGTCTTGCCGCCGGGAATCCAGCGCGCGCCGATGGCCAGGTTCGCCCCGTTGTCGAGCAACAGCAGCAGGCGCGACAACTCCTCGGGCTGGTGCGAGCCGTCGGCATCCATCTCGATGATGTAGTCGTAGCCCTGCTCGAGCGCCCAGCCGAACCCGTTCACGTACGCGGTGCCGAGGCCGTTCTTCTCGGTGCGGTGCATGATGTTGACGCGGTCGTTCGACGCGGCGATACCATCGACGATGCGGCCCGTGCCGTCAGGCGAGCCGTCGTCGACCACCAGGATGTGTACGTTCGAGTCGGATGCCAAAACGCGGTCGATGATCGCCGTGATGGTTTCTTTTTCGTTGTAGGTGGGGATGACAACGACAGCTCCAGGCAATGGGCTACCTTTCTTTGGGACTGCCCCAATATACGGCACAGGCTCCTAGTGTTGTTGTGTGAACGCCACCAACTGGGTCAAGGGGCGACGGATGAACGTGGCCGCCCTGTCTCCTGACCGATACGCAAAGCTCATCCTCTCTTCGTCGCGCATTCCGTTTCTGCAGGTCGTGAAGACGGGTGTCGCGGCCATTCTCGCCTGGGGTGCCGGAGTGCTTCTGCTGCAGGGCGCGACCCCGCTGTTCGCCGTGATCGCGGCGATTCTCGTCGTGCAGCCGAGTCTCAATCAGTCGGTAGGCAAGGCGCTCGAGCGCTGCATCGGCGTGATCATCGGTGTCGTTCTCGCCTACATCGTGGGTGTGACCGTCGGTCAGTCGTCGTGGGCGATTCTGTTGGCCGTCGTGCTGTCGCTGTTTCTGGGCTGGGCGCTGAGGCTCGGCGTGACCTCATCGGTGCAGATTCCGATCAGCGCCATGCTGGTGCTGATTCTCGGATCGACCACGCCTGGCTACGCCTTCGACCGCATCATCGAGACGGTCATCGGCGCACTCATCGGTGTTGCTGTGAACCTGCTGATTGTTCCCCCTGTGGCCCTTCAGCCGGTGCACGAAGGGGTCGCAGCACTCGGAAACGAGGTCGCGAACATCCTCGAGACCATGGCGCGCGTGCTCAGCACGCCGTCGACCGCCGCCGATCGCACCGGCATGCTGGTCGAGGCGAGGCTGCTCACTCCGATGCGCGCGAAGGCTGCGGCGGCGCTCGCCGCGGGCGAGGAGAGCCTGAGATACAACCCCCGCCGCTCGGTGCACCGTGAACTGCTGGAGCGCGACGGGCAGCTGCTGGCCATGCTCACGATTCTCGTCACTCGGGTGGCGGGCATGGCGCGCGGCGTGGTCGACCACTACGACGACGATCTGCTGGCCGAGCCGATTGTGGGCGAGATCGTGTCGGAGCTGACGCGCGCCGCTCATGACCTGCGACTGGTCATCCTGAACGCCGACCTGCCCGGCACTGAACCCGATCCGGTGACGGATGAACTGCCGGCCCTGACCGCGCCGCTGAGCATCGCGGTTCCCCGCTCGGAGCATTGGGTGCTGCTGGGCTTTCTGCTCGAAGATCTGCGCCGCATCCACGAGGAGCTCGTGACGGCCACCGACGAGGTGCGCGCGGTCTGAGCCGAGCGGCCGCAGCTCAGTCGGAGCGGTTGCCGAACGATTTCAGGTGGGCTTGGGTGAGGGCATCCATTTCTTCGTCGCTGAGCTCGTCGATCTGCTTCGCCTCATTGCGGTCGTGCTTCGACCAGCGGATGAACAGCAGAATCAGAATCGGAATGTCGGCGATCTCGGCGATGAACCACAGCAGGTCGCCCGACAGCTGCTGGTCGCGCAGCGGCGACGGAAACCAGCCCGGAACGGCGGTCGTGATCGGCCCCGCATGGTCGAGAATGGCGTCGTTCAACCGCAACAGGATGCCCGGAATCGCGTCGATCACGAGCTCGACGAACGCGAGCATGAACTCGGCAGCGATGAACAGACTGGTGCGCGCCACGACGAGCTCGGTCAGCGGCAGCACCATCATGAGCCCGACGACGGGAATCACGAGGCCGATCGCGTCTTGCGCCACCGGTGACGCGCGCAGCGTGCCGGCGACGGGCGTCAAGAAGATCGAGAACGCGACGAGCGCGAACACCGGCCCGAAGACGGCGTTGCCCATGATGCCGACGAGCTTCGAGTCGAGAAAGCGGTTCAGCGCACGCAGCGGGCGCCCGGTGAGCGCGGCGCGCGCCAGCTCGACAGGCTTGCCGGTCGCGAGCAGCGCGGGCACAGCGAAGAGCAGCAGCGCGATGCGCGTGGTGAACGCGAAGCGCAGCTCTTGGCTGTAGGCACCGAGAAACCCGAACTCGATGAACGCATACGAACCCAGGCCGAGCACGTAGAAGCCCAGAGTGGGCTTCAGCCGCCAGTGTTCTCCGCGCCGGTGCAGCGCCAGGATGCCCGCCAGGTACGCGAGCGCTGCGAGTGCGATCGCGACCAGCCCGACCGCGTTGGGCTGCCACGTCGTGAGAAACGTGAGAATGTCAGGCGTAGCGGCTCCTCGGGGCGGTGTGGCGCAGGGCTGTTCGGCGAGGTGCGCTGGTTGCGGCTCTCGTCCCTTCCATTATGCGCGCGCCTCCGCGCACCCTCGTTCGCGCGTCGATTTTGGTCGCAATGCGGGAATCATAGCGACCAGAATCGACGCGCGAGGCGGGGGTGTGGAGCGCGCGAGCGCCCGGCCGCGGCGGCGGGGCCGGGCGGGAGGGGGATCACCCCGCGCGGGGGTCGCGCACGCGGTTGGGGCCGGACTAGGTGTACTGCTCAGGGAGGTTGGTTGATTCGGTGTGACGACTCGCTGTAGTTGTTGGAATGGGGTGAGGGCCCCCGGGGCGAAAGTGGAGTTGCTCAGTCAACCACTTACCGACCTGAAAGGGCCCTCGTGTCTCACGCTAACGCAGCTCTCACCCCACGTCACCGTCTCCGCATCGCGCGCCTGATAATCGATGACGGCTGGCCCGTCGCTCATGCCGCGGCGCAATTCAATGTTTCCTGGCCTACGGCGAAGCGTTGGGCCGACAGATACGCGGCGATGGGCGCAGCGGGTGTCGTGGATCGTTCTTCTCGCCCGCACTACAGCCCAACCAGGACCCGGCAGCAGCTCGTGCGGAAAATTGGGCATCTGCGGTGGAAGCAGCGCCTGGGCCCGGTCGCGATCGGCGCGAAGCTCGGGATGCCAGCATCAACAGTGCACGCCGTTCTCGTGCGGTGTCGGCTGAACCGGCTCGGCTACATCGATAAACACACCGGTGAGGTCGTCCGCCGCTACGAACATGACACTCCGGGCTCGTTGATCCACGTCGATGTCACGAAGTTCGGCAACATTCCTGACGGGGGCGGGCACCGATACGTTGGCCGGCAGCAAGGTCGCCGGAACCGGGCCGCTACCGTCGGGATTGTCAGAGATGCTCGTTATGAACCCCGGCCGGGGAAAGAGTTCGTGCACACCGTGATCGATGACCACTCCCGGGTCGCGTACGCCGAGATCCACGCCGATGAAACCGCCGCCACCGCCGCGGCCGTGCTGCAGCGGGCGGTGTCCTGGTTCGCCGCCCGCGGCGTCACTGTGCAACGAGTGCTCTCCGACAACGGGTCAGCGTACAAGTCGCATCTCTGGCGCGATACCTGCGCGGAACTCGGGATCACACCGAAAAAGACCCGGCCGTACCGGCCCCAAACGAACGGGAAGATCGAACGATTCCACCGCACCCTCGCCGACGGGTGGGCCTACAAACGGTTCTACCCCACCGAAACCGCGCGCCGAAACGCCCTCCCCGCATGGCTCCATGAATACAATCACCACAGACCCCACACCGCCATCGGAAGCCACCCACCCATCAGCCGGTTAACCAACCTCCCTGAGCAGTACAACTAGAGCAGGTGGATGCGGCGTCGGGGCAGGAAGCCGACGCGGTCGTAGACCGTGGCGAGAGTGCCCTCGGCGACCTCGTTGGCCCGGTCGGCCGCCGATCCGAGGATGCGGTCGAGCTCGGCGGGGTCGGCCAGTAACTCGAGCGTGCGAGTGCGGATGGGTGCGATCGTGTCGACGACCACCTCGGCCAGCGCCTTCTTGAAGTCGCCGTAGCCGCGGCCGGCGTACTCCGCCTCGAGGGTCTCAATCGCCACCCCCGAGAGCACCGAGAAGATGGTCAGCAGGTTCGAGACGCCCGGCTTCGCGGTCGGGTCGTAGACGATGCCGCCGTCGGCGTCGGTGACCGCACGCATGATCTTCTTCTGCGTGACTGCCGGGTCGTCGAGCATCCAAATGACCCCGGCGTGCGACTCGGCCGACTTCGACATCTTCGAGCCCGGGTTCTGCAGGTCGAAGAGCTTCGCGGTGGATTTCAGGATGTACGGCTCAGGTATGACGAATGTGTCGCCGAAGCGGCTGTTGAACCGGGTGGCCAGGTCGCGAGTCAGCTCGACGTGCTGGCGCTGGTCTTCACCGACCGGAACCTCTTCGGCCTGGTACAGCAGAATGTCGCCGGCCTGCAGAATCGGGTAGGTGAACAGGCCGACGGATGCCGCGTCGGAGCCCTGCTTCGAGGCCTTGTCTTTGAACTGGGTCATGCGGCTGGCCTCACCGAACCCCGTGATGGAGTTGAGTACCCAGGCCAGCTGGGCGTGCGCCGGCACCTGCGACTGCACGAACAGCGTCGATTCGGCCGGGTCGATGCCGGCGGCGATGTACTGGGCGACCGTACGGCGCGTGTTGTCGCGCAGCGCGGCCGGGTCTTGCGGAACGGTGATGGCGTGCAGGTCGGCCAAGAAGAAGAAGGCGTCGTGGGTGGCCTGCAGCTCTTTCCAGCTGAGCAGGGCGCCCACGTAGTTTCCGAGGTGCAGCGACTCCGCTGACGGCTGCATGCCCGACAGCAGGCGAGGTTTGGTTGTCATGAGGGTTTGATCCTAAAGAACGAGTGAGAAAAGGAGCAGGGAGGCGAGCAAAAAAGCTCTATATGGCGTAATCCACCACGACGGGCGTGTGATCCGACCATCGCTCGTCGTGCGCGGCCGCCCGGTCGACCGAGTAGGCCGTCACGCGCGAAGCCAGCGCCGGCGTGGCCATCTGGTAGTCGATGCGCCAGCCGGTGTCGTTGTCGAACGCCTGGCCGCGCCACGACCACCAGGTGTACGGCCCGTCGACCTCACCGGCCTGCTGCCGCCCGATGTCGACCCAGCCGAGCCCGGGGCCCTTGGATCCGTCGACGCCTTCGACGGTCGAGCCGGCCGCACCGAAGAACCGGTCGAAGTACGCCCGCTCGCGGGGCAGGAACCCGGCGCGCTTCACGTTGCCCTTCCAGTTTCTGATGTCGAGCGTCTTGTGCCCCACGTTGAGGTCGCCGACCACCACAGCCAGTTCGCTGTGCTCGGCGATCTCGGGAAGGCGCTGAGTCATGCCGTCGAGAAACTTGTACTTCTCGACCTGCTTCGGCGTGCCGTCTTCACCTGAGTGCACGTAGGCGCTCACCACGGTGACGATCTTTCCGTTCACCTCGTAGTCGGCCTCGAGCCAGCGCCCGGCGCTGTCGAACTCCTCGTCGCCGATGGTGACGCGGTGGATGTTCGCCCTGTCGCGCGACGCGATCGCCACCCCTGCGCGCCCCTTCGCAGTGGCGGCGTCGTGCAGGATGTTCCACTCGGGCCCCAGCAGCTCTTCGAGGTCTTCGGTGGACGCCCGTACCTCCTGCAGCGCGAGAATGTCGACACCCCGACCATCCAGCCACCCCGCCATGCCCTTACGGAACGCGGCGCGAACGCCATTCACGTTGACAGATGCGACACGGAGATTCTTGGAGCCGGAAACCATACCCGCAACTGTACCGGCCCCCGCCGACACTGTTCTCGCGAGCCCCCGCTCGTGTTATTTCGGGGGAGGGGTGGCCGAGGAGGGGTCGATGACAGGGACGGCTGGCTCGCGGGCGAGTTCGCGGTCGAGCCGACGCAGAGCGCGGCGCAGATTGCTGCGGCGAAGGCCGTGCGCCCGCTCGAGTTCGGAGGTGACCTGAGTGCGCTGCGCGGCGAGGGCCGTGCGATGTGCCTCGGCTTCGGCTTGCAGAGCTTCGCGCTCGGCTTGCTCAGGAGTGAGGTTGCGCGGGTCGACGTGGGCGTCTTGCATGCTCACCTCGATCCACGAGGCGAAGATCAGCAGCACCTGACAGATCAGGTTGAACCAGATGAGAATACCGATGATCACGGCGAAGGAGGCCAGCAACGGGTTCGAGGTCGCGCCGCCGAGCAGCGACGACCCGAGCACCTTCAAGACGCCCATCACGACGGCACCGAGGGCGGCCCCGGGCGCGAGCTGCCGGAACGGGATCGGTACGCCCGACAGGATTCGGTAGACGCCCGCGAGCACGATCGTGTCGAAGACGTAGACCACCAGCAGGCCGACGACGCGGGCGATGACCTGCCCGGCGACCGAGGACTGATCCCAGCCGAACAGGCCGAACACGAAGCCGAGCGCCGAACTCGACGCGATAGACAGTGCGGCGGAGATGAGCAGAAGAATGGCGAACGCGATGGCGAGGCCGAAGTCCTTCAGTTTCAGCAACACAAAATTCGTCTTCGGCCCGGGCAGGTTGAAAATGAGCCTGATCGCACTGCGGGTCGAGCCGAGAAAGCCGACGGCCGTGAAGATCAGACCCGCAATGGCGATCACCCCGGTCCAGCCGAGGGCGGGAGTGGCGTTGGTGAGGGAATCCGGATGGATCGCGCCGTCGGGGCCGATGAGCCCCGGCACGCTCGTGTTGATCTGCTCGAAGATCGCCGCCTGCAGTTGCGGGTTGTTCGCCAGCGCGAGCCCGAAGATCGAGAACGCCGCAGCGAGGGCCGCGAAGATGGCGAACACGGCCTGATAGCTCATGCCCGAGGCGAGAAGCGGGCCGCCGTTGTTACCGTAATTCTGAAACACCCGCACGGGCTTGGAGTGCAGCACCCAGTCGATCAGGCCCTTGATGCCGGTGGGTCTCGGCAGGCCCGAGCCTTTCGCCTCGTCGGTGGCGACCTCGACGGCATCCGACGGTTTCGGGTCTTTGGCACTCCTGGTCTGCGTTGTGCTCACAGAGTCAGCCTAAAGCGCACGGCACGCCGACGCACTGAAGGGCCGCACGGCTTGCGCGCGGCCCTTCAGGTGTGCAAACGAGCGAGCGCTTAGCGCTTGCCGAACATGATCGCCTGCTTGACCTCGGCGATGGCCTGGGTGACCTGGATGCCACGGGGGCACGCCTCAGAGCAGTTGAAGGTGGTGCGGCAGCGCCACACGCCCTCTTTGTCGTTCAGAATGTCGAGACGCACCGACGAAGCCTCGTCGCGCGAGTCGAAGATGAAGCGGTGCGCGTTCACGATGGCGGCCGGGCCGAAGTACTGCCCGTCGGTCCAGAACACGGGGCACGACGAGGTGCACGCGGCGCACAGGATGCACTTGGTGGTGTCGTCGAAACGAGCACGGTCGCTGGCCGACTGGATGCGCTCTTTCTCGGGTTTGCCCGAAGCGATCAAGAAGGGCTGCACCTCGCGGTACGAGTCGAAGAACGGCTCCATGTCGACAACGAGGTCTTTCTCCAGCGGCAGGCCCTTGATGGCCTCCACGTAGATGGGCTTCGTGATGTCGAGGTCTTTCATGAGCGTCTTGCAGGCGAGCCGGTTGCGTCCGTTGATGCGCATGGCGTCGGAGCCGCAGACCCCGTGCGCGCAACTGCGGCGGAAGGTCAGCGAACCGTCTTGTTCCCACTTGATCTTGTGCAGAGCATCCAGCACCCGGTCGGTGGGGTAGAGCTCGACGTCGAAGTCTTGCCAGCGCGGCTCTTCGTCGACCTCGGGGTTGAAGCGGCGCACCATCATGGTGACGGTGAAGGTCGGGATGGGCGCGTCGGCAGCGGCCGGCGGAGAGTCCAGGGTTGCGGTACTCATCAGTACTTCCTCTCCATGGGCTGGTAGCGGGTGACCACTACCGGCTTCGTGTCTAGCTTGATGTGGTCGCCGGCGTCGGCGGAGTGCGCGTCACCCGAGAGGTACGCCATGGTGTGCACCATGTAGTTCTCGTCGTCGCGCTTGGGGAAGTCTTCGCGAAAATGCCCGCCGCGGCTCTCTTTGCGGTACATCGCCGAGTACACCAGCACCTCGGCGAGGTCGAGCAGAAAGCCGAGTTCGATGGCCTCGAGCAGGTCGGTATTGAACCGCTTGCCCTTGTCTTGCACCATGACGTTCTTGTACCGCTCGCGCAGGTCTGCGATCACCTTGGTGACCTCGATGAGCGACTTCTCGGTGCGGTAGACCTGAGCGTTCGTGTCCATCGACTGCTGCAGCTCTTTACGCATGGTCGACATGCGCTCGGTGCCGTTGGAGTTGCGCAGCATCTCGACGAGGTCGCGAATGGGCTTGGTCGGGTCATCCGGCAGCGGAATGAACTCGGCGGTCGCCGCGAACTCGACCGCGTTGTTGCCGGCGCGCTTACCGAAGACGTTGATGTCGAGTAGCGAGTTTGTGCCGAGGCGGTTCGATCCGTGCACCGAGACGCAGGCGCACTCGCCGGCGGCGTAGAGCCCGGGAACGACGGTCGTGTTGTCTGAGAGCACCTCGGCGGCGACGTTGGTGGGAATGCCGCCCATCGCGTAGTGCGCGGTCGGCAGAATCGGCACCGGCTCGGTGTACGGCTCGACGCCGAGGTAGGTGCGGGCGAACTCCGTGATGTCGGGCAGCTTCGCGTCGATGACGGCGGGCGAGAGGTGGGTGATGTCGAGGTAGACGTAGTCTTTGTTCGGCCCGGCGCCGCGGCCTTCGCGCACCTCGGTGGCGATACAGCGGGCCACGATGTCTCGGGGCGCGAGGTCTTTGATGGTGGGCGCATAACGCTCCATGAAGCGCTCGCCCTCGCTGTTGCGCAGAATGGCGCCCTCGCCGCGAGCCGCCTCAGACAACAGGATGCCCAGGCCTGCCAGTCCCGTCGGGTGGAACTGGAAGAACTCCATGTCTTCAAGCGGCAGGCCCTTGCGCCAGATGATTCCGACGCCGTCTCCGGTCAGGGTGTGCGCGTTCGAGGTGGTCTTGAAGATCTTGCCGAAACCACCCGTGGCGAAGATGACCGCTTTGCCCTGGAACACGTGCAGGTTGCCCGTGGCGAGCTCGTAGGCCACGACGCCCGAGGGGCGCTTCTGCCCGTCGACCTCGACCATGATCAGGTCGAGCACGTAGTACTCGTTGAAGAAGTTGATGCCGTGCTTCACGCAGTTCTGGTACAGGGTCTGCAGAATCATGTGGCCGGTGCGGTCTGCCGCGTAACAGGCCCGGCGAACCGGAGCCTTGCCGTGGTCGCGGGTGTGGCCGCCGAAGCGACGCTGGTCGATCTTGCCCTCAGGCGTGCGGTTGAACGGCAGGCCCATGTTCTCGAGGTCGTAGACCGCGTCGATGGCTTCTTTCGCCAGAATCTCGGCGGCGTCTTGATCGACCAGGTAGTCACCGCCCTTGACGGTGTCGAAGGTGTGCCACTCCCAGTTGTCTTCTTCGACGTTGGCGAGGGCGGCGGCCATGCCGCCCTGGGCCGCACCGGTGTGCGAACGCGTGGGGTAGAGCTTCGAGATGACGGCGGTACGCGCCTTGGGCCCGGCCTCGATGGCCGCGCGCATGCCGGCGCCGCCGGCACCGACGATCACGACGTCGTGCTGGTGGTAGGTCACGCCATCGACGACGGTGCCGTCTGCATAGTCAGTCACTGAATCTGGTTCCTTGCGATTGAAACGAAAGTGCTAGGTGCGGTGCGGCTAGGGCACGGGGCAGAAGGCCAGAGCCTGGTCTGCCGGGATGAGCGTGCTGCACGGGTCGAAGGTGAAGACGACCAGGGTGCCCAGCACGATGAGAACGACGGCCGCGACGGCGATGCCGCCGAGCAGCACGCGGCGCACGGTGCGGTTGCCGGCGTAGTCGTTCACGATGGTGCGCATGCCGTTCGAGCCGTGGATCATGGCCAGCCACAGCATGATGACATCCCACCACTGCCAGAACGGCGTGGCGTACTTGCCGGCGACGAAGGCGAAGTCGATCTCTTTGATGCCCTCGCCGAGCACCAGGTTCACGAACAGGTGGCCGAAGATCAGGATGAGCAGCAGCACACCCGAGAGCCGCATGTAGAGCCAGCCCCACTTCTCCCAGTTGACCCGGCCCTTGCTGGAACGTACCCGCGGCGTGCGGGGTGCCTCGATGATCGTCGACATCACTGCCCCTCGGTGAAGACGTTGTGCAGGTGGATGGGGGCGAAGCCCGCCGTGCCGATCACCCAGAGGGCGATCACGATCCAGAACATGACGCGCTGGTACTTGGCGCCCTTGCTCCAGAAGTCGATGAGAATGATACGGATGCCGTTGAAGGCGTGGAACATGATCGCAATGACCAGTGCCGTCTCGCCGAGACCCATGATCGGGTTCTTGTACGTGCTCATCACCGCGTCGTACGCCTGCGGGCTGACCCGGATCATCGCCGTGTCGAGAACATGCACGAGCAAGAAGAAGTAGATGGAAACGCCGGTGATACGGTGCAGAACCCACGACCACATGCCCGTGTTACCGCGGTACAGCGTTCCGGCCGGCCGTTTCGACGAGCTTCGGGCGGTGGTGAGTGTCGATGACGCCTGGTCGGTCACGAGCAACCCCCTTTGGTTAAGGACGGTTCGCTAACCTGGCGCGAGCGCGCCGCACCCGGTGCGAAATCTTCTTCAGCATAATGTTCGCATCGTGAAATGTCTTGTAAGGCATGCCTTACTAGCGGCGAACTAAAGTCGGGCCCGATGCTGCCGTCTCGCCTCCAGTGTAGGCACGTTGCGAACCGTCTCGTAGTGGTTGACGAGCTGTTCGCAGACACTCTGCCAGGTGCGGCCCAGAACGGCCCGCCGGCCCGCTTCGCCCATCCGGCGGCGCAGGGTCGGGCTCGACGCGAGATCGCCGACGAGGTCGCGCATCTCGTCGGCGTCTTCCGGGTCGAACAAGAACCCCGTCTCGCCGTCGGCGACGAGGTCGATCGGGCCGCCGGCGCGAGGGGCGATCACGGGCAGCCCGCTGGCGTGCGCCTCCTGAATGGTCTGCCCGAACGTCTCTTCTGTTCCGGTGTGCACGAACATGTCGAAGCTGGCGTAGGCCGCCGAGAGCTCTTCGCCGCCCAGCCGGCCGAGAAAGGTGACCGGCATGCCGCGGGTCAGCGTCTTCACCTGACCGAGCGAGGGCCCGTCGCCCACGAGGGCGAGATGGATGCCCGGCACCCCTCGAAGCGAGGCGAATCGCTCGAGCTGCTTCTCCGGTGCGATTCGCCCGACGTACCCCACCACAACCTCTCCGTTCGCGCTGAGGCGGCGCCGGAGCGCATCCGTCGCCGGCAGAGTGCGGTGGTTCGGGTGAAAAGCGGTGAGGTCGACCCCGCGCGCCCAATGGCGCAGATTCGGTACGCCGAGCTTCTGCAGATCATCCATCGACGCCGTGGAGGGAACGAGCGTCAGCGTTGCGCCCTCGTGCACCCATTTCACGAAGCGCCAGGCGAGCTTGGTCGCCGGCCCGAGGTGATTGCGGCGGGCGTAGCCGGCGACATCGGTCTGAAAGACGGCGACAGAGGGAACCCCGAGTCGATTCGCCGAGGCGATGCCCTGGGCGCCGAGCATAAAGGGGGAGGCCGCGTGCAGCACGTCGGGGCCGAAATCGGCCAGCAGCCGCATCACGTGCGGGTCGGGCAGGCCGACAGGAAACTGCCGGTACGAGATGGCCGCCACCTCGTGCACCGCGAAACCGCGGTAGTGCGACGGAGCGTGCGCCGCGGGGCAGATGACGATGGCCTCGTGGCCGTTCGCCTGCAGGTGGTCGAGCACCTTGACGACGCTATTGGTTACTCCATTGACGGTGGGCAGAAAGCTTTCGGTGACGATCGCGACCCTCATGGCTTCAGGCTAGAAATGCGGCGTGAACAGAGGGTGTCGTGCCTACGTCGAGGGTCAGAACAGCGGGCGCATATAAGGTAGGTCGCATGCCTACCAGCGATCTTCTCGACCGTTATTACAGCGTCATTCCGGCAGGGGGGATCGGCTCTCGCTTGTGGCCGCTCTCGCGAGCCGACGCGCCGAAGTTTCTGCACGACCTGAGCGGATCGGGCCAGAGCCTGCTGCGCGACACCTGGGATCGGCTCGCGCCGCTCGCCGGCGAGCAGCGCATCATGGTCGTCACCGGCCGCGCGCACCGCGCCGCCGTCGAGAAGCAGCTTCCCGCGCTGGCCGACGAGAACATCGTGCTCGAGAGCGAGCCGCGCGAGTCGACAGCCGCCATCGGCCTCGCGGCGGCGATTCTCGAACGACGCCAGCCCGGCGTCATCATCGGCTCGTTCGCAGCAGACCACGTGATCGGCGATCCGGCGCACTTTCGCCGCACCGTGAAGCAGGCCATGATCACCGCCGACGCCGGCTACATCACGACCATCGGCATCATGCCCACCGAGCCGGCCATCGGGTTCGGCTACATTCACGCCGTCAAGCCGCTCGGCGTCGAGGGTGCCCCCGAAGCGATGTTCGTCGATAGCTTCGTGGAGAAACCCGACCTCGAGACCGCCGAGAAGTACGTCGAAACCGGCGGCTACATGTGGAACGCCGGCATGTTCATCTCGCGCGCCGACGTGCTGCTCGAGCAGATCGGTCGCTCGCGGCCCGAGTTGCTGGCGGGTCTGCTCGAACTCGCCGAGGCGTGGGACACTCCGCGGCGCGGCGCCGTGGTCGACCAGGTCTGGCCGGGCCTGGAGAAGATCGCGATCGACTACACCGTTGCCGAACCGAGTGCCCTCGAGGGCAAGCTCGCGGTGGTGCCCGGAACGTTCAGCTGGGACGACGTGGGCGACTTCGCCTCGATCGCCAAGCTGCATTCGGGCGGCCGCAAGTCAGAGCTGGCCATCCTCGGCAAGAACGCGCGCATCCTCTCGGATTCGTCGAGCGGCGTGGTGGTCTCGAACAGCGACCGCGTCATCAGCCTCATCGGCGTCGAAGACATCGTGGTGGTCGACACGCCGGATGCTCTGCTCGTGACCACGAGCGCGCACGCCCAACGGGTCAAGGCCGTCGTCGACGCCCTGCGGCTGTCGGGCTCCGGAGACGTGCTGTAGGCGAAGTGCCGTGGGCGAGGTGCGGTAGGCCAAGCAAAATCGGCGTTCCGCGCCGGATTCTTGCGTAGACATTTCAGTCTGATTTCGCACGCATCCCGTCTTTGTAACGCTTCTGCCGCAAACTCTTCTGGAATACTCAGCTGGCTCGTAACTTTAGGTAACGTGTAACTCCACAGCACCTTCCCCACCCCTGGGCAGGGCAGCATTTTGGAGGACATCTTGAGCATCACCAAACGTCGCGTCGCCTTTGGCGGCCTGGCTTCGCTCGCCAGCGTGGCGCTTCTCGCCGCTTGCTCGGCAGCCCCTGCCGCCACGACTGCAACCCCCACGGCCTCGGCCGTCGCGGGCTTCAAGCCCTGCATGGTCTCCGACCTGGGCGGGTTCGACGACAAGTCGTTCAACCAGCTGGGCTACGAAGGTCTGCAAGACGCTTCGGCCGCCCTCGGCGTCAAGCCGATCACCGTGCAGTCGAACGCCGAAACCGACTACGCGCCGAACATCGACAGCCTGGTCTCACAGAACTGCACACTGATCATCACGGTCGGCTTCGCACTCTCGGCCGCCACGGTGACGGCCGCGCTGGCCAACCCGACCGTCGACTTCGCGATCATCGACGACGCGGCCGACAACGACTTCGACGGCAAGACCGACGCGCCGAACATCAAGCCGATTCTGTTCAACACGGCTCAGGCCGCGTTCCTCGCCGGTTACGCGTCGGCCGACTACTCGACGGCCGGCAAGGTCGCGACCTACGGCGGCATGAACTTCCCGACCGTCACCATCTTCATGGACGGCTTCGCGCAGGGTGTCGACTACTTCAACAAGCAGAAGGGCAAGTCGGTCGCGGTTCTCGGCTACGACGAGGCCAACCCTGACGCAGCAACGTTCACCGGTGGCTTCGAAGCCAACGACACGGCGAAGACCACGGCCCAGAACTTCATCGACCAGGGTGCAGACGTTCTGCTGCCCGTCGGTGGTCCGATCTTCCAGAGCGCGGGCGCCGCGATCAAGGACTCGGGCAAGAATGTGGCTCTGCTGGGCGCCGACGCCGACGTGTACGACACGTTCCCGACCTACGACAGCCTCTACTTGACCTCGGTCGAGAAGGGCATCAAGCAGGCCACCGCAGCCGTCGTTCAGAACGCCGGAACCGCGACCACGTTCGACACCACCACCTACATCGGTGACCTGTCGAACGACGGTGTCGGAATCGCTCCGTTCCACGACTTCGCCAGCAAGGTGCCTTCCACCCTGCAGGGCGAGCTCGACACGATCAAGGCCGGCATCATCTCGGGCTCCATCCCGGTGAAGTCGTACCTGTCGAAGTAACACCTCTTCGCAACACGAAACCGGGGGGCCAGAACATCTGGCTCCCCGGCCTCGTTAAAGCACACCCCTCTGAGTAGATTGACACTATGAAGCTCGAACTACGAGGCATCACCAAGCGTTTCGGGTCGCTCATCGCGAACGACCACATCGACCTTGTTGTGAAGCCGGGTGAGATCCACGCCCTCCTCGGTGAGAACGGCGCAGGCAAATCCACCCTGATGAACGTTCTCTACGGCCTCTACCAGGCCGACGACGGCGAAATTCTCCTCGATGACGAGGTGCAGCATTTCGCCGGCCCCGGTGATGCCATGAACGCCGGCATCGGCATGGTGCATCAGCACTTCATGCTCATTCCGGTCTTCACGGTGGCCGAGAACGTGATGCTCGGCCACGAGCAGACGAAAGGGCTCGGTCGGCTCGACCTCGCCGCGGCTCGCGCACGGGTGCGCGAGATCGGCTCGCAGTTCGGGTTCGACGTCGACCCCGATGCGCTCGTCGAAGATCTGCCTGTCGGCGTTCAGCAGCGTGTCGAGATCATCAAGGCGCTCTCCCGCGACGCGAAAGTGCTCGTCTTCGACGAGCCGACCGCCGTGCTGACTCCGCAAGAGACCGATGAGCTGATGGTCATCATGGGCCAGTTGCGTGATGCCGGAACCTCCATCGTGTTCATCACGCACAAGCTGCGCGAAGTGCGCGAGATCGCAGACCGCATCACGATCATCCGTCTCGGCAAGGTCGTCGGTGAGGCCGAACCGACCGCGACGAATGCCGAGCTGGCATCGTTGATGGTCGGCCGCTCGGTCGAGCTGACCGTGCACAAAGAGCATTCCGAACCCGGTGAGGCAGCGCTGATCGTGAAAGACCTGTCGGTGGTGGATGCCGTCGGCCAACTCGTGGTGAATTCGGTCAGTTTCGAGGTGCACCACGGCGAGATTCTCGCCATCGCCGGCGTTCAGGGCAACGGCCAGACCGAGCTCTCGGAGGCCATCATCGGTCTGCAAGACGATGTGCGCGGCACGATCATCCTCGACGGCAAGTCGCTCGTCGGGCTCAGCGTGTCGAAGGTGCTCGACGCGGGGGTCGGGTTCGTACCCGAAGACCGCAACGTCGACGGGCTCGTCGGGGAGTTCACCATCGCCGAGAACCTGATGCTCGATCGCAGCGACTCTGCACCGTTCGTCAAACGCGGCACTCTGCAGCTCAGCTACCTGAACACGTTCGCCGAAGAGAAGGCGAAGGAGTTCGATGTGCGTTCGCAGGGCATCCAGACCCCCGTCGGCCGCCTCTCGGGCGGAAATCAGCAGAAGGTCGTGCTAGCGCGTGAGCTCAGCCGAGACCTGCGGCTGTTTCTGGCGGCGCAGCCGACCAGAGGCATCGACGTCGGGTCGATCGAGTTCGTGCACAAGCGCATCGTCGAGACGCGCGATGCGGGTGTTCCCGTCATCGTGGTGTCGACCGAGCTCGACGAGGTGACCGCGCTGGCCGACCGCATCGCGGTGATGTACCGCGGAAGCATCGTGGGCATCGTTCCGGGCAACACGTCGCGCGACGTGCTCGGCCTGATGATGACCGGCGAGGTTCCGGCCGAGATCACCACGACCGATTCGATCGAAGGAGCGCTGCTGTGAGCGACGCCGCATCCACCGCACCGGCACCGTCGCCGGGCGCGCCCTCGGGCTCTACTGGCGCGGGTGCGGTCGCGCCGCCGCCCAAATCGAACCAGATCTTGCGCGACATCATGGGTGGCAGCGTCGTCATCTCGATTCTCGCCGTGGTGCTGGCGCTGGTCGTCGGCGGTGTTCTGATCGCTCTCACCGACGAAAACGTGCAGACGGCTTCGGGGTACTTCTTCTCACGGCCCGGTGACACGATCAATGCCATCTGGGTGTCGGTGTCGGGCGCGTACGGCGCCCTCTTTCAAGGCGCCGTGTTCAACTTCGGCGGCAACACCTTTGTGAAGCAGATCAAGCCGATCACCGACACGCTGACCTTCGCCACCCCGCTCATCGTCGCCGGTCTCGGCGTCGGGTTGGCTTTCCGGGCGGGCATGTTCAACATCGGCGGCCAGGGGCAGATGCTCATCGCCGCGGCGTGCTCGGGCTGGGTCGCATTCTCGTTCAACCTGCCCTACGGCATCCACCTTGTACTCGCGGTGCTCGCCGGCATCGTGGGAGGTGCGGTGTGGGGCGGAATCGTGGGCGTGCTGAAGGCCAGAACGGGCGCGCACGAGGTCATCGTGACCATCATGCTCAACTACATCGCGTTCTATCTGATCTCGTTTCTGCTGCGAACGCCGGGAGCGCTGCAGGCGCCCGGCTCGACGAATCCGAAATCGCCTGCTGACCTGCCGAGCGCGATCTACCCCGACCTGTTGGGCGGCGATTTCAACCTGCACGCCGGGCTGCTCGTCTCCATCGCCGCGACCGTCTTCGTCTGGTGGCTGTTGTCGCGGTCGAGTCTCGGCTTCAAGTTTCGCGCCGTGGGAGTCAATCCGAATGCGGCACGGGTCGCCGGCATCAACGTCAAGCGCAGCTACATCTATGTGATGCTGCTCTCCGGTGGACTGGTGGGGCTGGCCGGTGTGGCGCAGGTGCTGGGCACCGTGACATCCGGTTTCAGTTCGGGAATCGACGCGGGCATCGGATTCGACGCCATTACCGTGGCACTGCTCGGGCGCTCGAAGCCATGGGGCATCTTCGTGGCGGGCATTCTGTTCGGCGCGTTCAAGGCCGGCGGGTTCGCCATGCAGGCGGGCCAGGGCATTCCTGTGGACATCGTGCTCGTGGTTCAGTCGCTCATCGTGCTGTTCATTGCGGCGCCTCCGCTGGTGCGTGCGGTGTTCCGGCTGCCGACGCCGGGTATTGCGAAGAAGCCGAAGCAGCCTCGGCCGCCGAAAGCGAAACAGTCCACGCCTGCAGAGGCGGTGGCAGCGAAATGAGCGACTCGATGAACTCCTCGGGAATCGACACCGGTGTGCCCGATGTGACGCGAACTCTCGACTCGTCGGGCCCGGGCACCGCTACTCAGCACGAGCATCCCGACAGCTCGAGCGGACTCGCGACCACCGTCGTGAAGAGCTGGAAGGCCCCGATCGGGTTCGCCGTCTTCACGCTGATCGCGCTCGTGCTGTTCGTGATTCTCGGCCGTGACGGCGACTCCACGTTCAGTCTGTCGGCCGACAGCGACCTCATTCAGCTACCGGACATCACGGTAGCGGCGCGTCTGACGGGCATCGTCGTCACCGTGTTGATGGCCGTGATCACGGTGGTCGCCTTTCTGCGGGTTCGGGCAGACCGGCGGGTGCCGCTCTGGTTGACGGCGCTGCTCGGAGTGCTCTTCTTGTTCGCGTTTCTCACCTGGGTCGATGCGGGTGCGTCACTGCCCGTTCAGGTACCGGGGCTGCTGGTCGGAACGGTCTCGCTCTCGGTTCCGCTGATCTTCGGCGCGATGGGCGGGGTGATCTCCGAGCGGGTCGGTGTGGTCAACGTGGCGATCGAAGGTCAGCTGCTCGGCGGCGCTTTCGTGGCGGCGGTGGTCGCGTCGATCACGCAGCAGCCGCTGCTCGGCCTGGTGGCCGCGGCGATCGCCGGCGCTGCGGTGTCGTTCGTGCTGGCGGCGTTCGCCATCAAGTACCTCGTCGACCAGGTGATCGTGGGCGTCGTGCTGAACGTTCTCGTGATCGGTTTGACGAACTTCTTGTACTCGCAGGTGCTGTCGAAGAATGCAGAGCTGCTCAACTCACCGCCACGGTTCGATCGCATCAACATCCCGATTCTCAGCGAGATTCCCATCATCGGGCCGACGCTGTTCCGGCAGACGATCATCGTGTACCTGATGTACATCGCGGTCGCGGCGGTGTACTTCGCTCTGTTCCACACGAAGTGGGGTCTGCGCGTGCGGGCTGTGGGCGAGCATCCGCAAGCCGCCGACACCGTGGGCATCAACGTCAACTCGACCCGGTTCTGGAACGTGCTGCTCGCCGGTGCGATCACCGGATTCGGCGGGGCGTACTTCACGCTCGGTTCGGTGGGTGCCTTCAACAAGGAGATGACGGCTGGCGCCGGTTATATCGCCCTGGCGGCGGTGATCTTCGGCCAGTGGGATCCGATACGGGCGACCCTTGCGGCGCTGTTGTTCGGGTTCGCGTCGAACCTGCAGAACGCCCTCGGCATCATCGGATCGCCGGTGCCCAGCGAGTTCATGCTGATGCTGCCGTACCTGCTCACCATCTTCGCTGTGGCGGGATTGGTGGGCCGCTCACGGGGACCTGCGGCCTCCGGGCGACCGTATATAAAATCGTGAGTGGAGTTGTGATGCTGGCAAGTGATGTGGACTGGGATTCGCTGCGCGCCGTCGCGCTCGAGGCGATGGGGCACGCGTATGTGCCGTACTCGAAGTTTCCCGTCGGGGTGGCGGCGATCGTCGACGACGGGCGGGTCATCTCGGGATGCAACGTCGAGAACGCCTCCTACGGGCTGACCCTGTGCGCCGAGTGCGCTCTGGTGTCGTCGCTGCACATGACGGGTGGCGGCAGGCTCGTGGCGTTCACGTGCGTCGACGGCCAGGGCGGTGCCCTGATGCCGTGCGGACGCTGCCGGCAGCTGCTGTACGAGCACAGTGTCTCGGGCATGCTGCTCGAGACGGTGTCGGGCATCCGCACCATCGATGAGGTGCTGCCCGACGCGTTCGGGCCGCGCACGCTGGTCGAGTACGCCGAAGCGACCGAGTGAGGCGAACAGACCGCATTCCCTTTTCACGCACCGAAGCAACAGAAAGCACCGCATGAGCACCGAAGCGCACGACATCATCGACCTCATCCGTACCAAGCGCGACAAGGGCACGCTCACCACGTCGCAGATCGAGTGGATGATCGATGCCTACACCCGCGGCTACGTCGAAGATTCGCAGATGGCCGCGATGGCGATGGCCATCGTGCTCAACGGCATGGAGCGCCGCGAGATCCGCGACCTCACGCTGGCGATGATCGCGAGCGGCGAGACGATGAGCTTCGACGGACTCGGCAAGACCACGGTCGACAAGCACTCCACGGGCGGGGTCGGCGACAAGATCACGCTGCCGCTGATGCCGCTCGTCGCCTCGTTCGGTGTCGCGGTGCCGCAGCTCTCGGGCCGCGGGCTGGGTCACACCGGCGGTACGCTCGACAAGCTCGAGAGCATCCCGGGCTGGCGTGCGGAGCTCACGAACGAGGAGATGTTCGCGCAGCTGCGCGATGTGGGCGGCGTGATCTGCGCGGCGGGCAGCGGGTTAGCCCCGGCCGACAAGAAGCTCTACGCGTTGCGCGACATCACCGGTACGGTCGAGGCGATTCCGCTGATCGCGTCGTCGATCATGAGCAAGAAGATCGCCGAGGGCACGCAGGCGCTGGTGCTCGACGTCAAGTTCGGATCGGGTGCGTTCATGCAAGACATCGCCAAGTCGCGCGAGCTGGCGCAGACCATGGTCGACCTGGGCAACGACGCCGGCGTGCGAACGTCAGCGCTGTTGACCGACATGCATCGCCCGCTGGGCCTCGCGATCGGCAACGCGAACGAGGTGCGCGAGTCGGTCGAGGTGCTGGCCGGCGGCGGCCCGGCCGACATCGTCGAGCTCACGCTCGCGCTCGCCCGCGAGATGCTCACCCAGGCGGGGCAGCCGGATGCCGACGTCGAAGGCGCCCTCGCCTCGGGGCGCGCGATGGACACGTGGCGTGCGGTGATCCGCGCGCAGGGCGGCGATCCGGATGCCGCGTTGCCTGTCGCTCGCGAGACGCACACGGTCTACGCCTCATCGTCGGGGGTGCTGCTCGAGCAGCTCGCCCTGCCGTTCGGTATTGCGGCCTGGCGGCTCGGAGCGGGTCGTGCCCGGGCATCCGACCCCGTGCAGCACGCGGCCGGAATCGACCTGCACGCCAAGGCGGGCGACACCGTGGTCGAGGGCCAGCCGCTCTTCACCCTCAGCGCTGACGAACCCGCCCGCTTCGAGCGCGCCCTCGAGGCCCTCGACGGCTCGTACGCCATCGGCCCCGCCGCCGAGTACCGCGCGCGCGGGCCCCTCGTGGCAGAGCGCCTCGCGTAGCTCCCCTCCCTCTCTGCCCCTCCCTTTCCCCTCCCTCTCTCCCCGGCACGCGCTCGACTTTGCGAAAAGGCCCCCAAACTCCTCGTTTTAGGGGCCTTTTCGCAAAGTGGAACGTTTCAACACAGGGTGGGGGAGGGGAGGCGCGCAAGGGAGTCACGCGGGAGAGCTACCCGGGTGGGGTGCCGATGCGGGTGAGGGCGTCCACGATGAGGGCCCAGAACCGCGGATGATCGAGGGCGGTGGCCACCTGCGTGGTGCACCCCGGCGGGGCTGGCGCCCGAAAGTCGGCCACGGTCATGCCGAGCGTGAGTGTTCCGGTGAGCTCGACGTCGAGCGGGGTCTTGCGCACGCTCATGACGCCCGGGTCGATGACGTAGGCGACAGCGCACGGGTCGTGAACGGGCGGATATTCGAAGCCCTGATGCTCCTTATACGTCTCGCCGAAGAACTCCAGCAGTTCGCCCACGAACCTCGCGGGCGGCGTACCAACGGCCTCGATCGCGGCCGCCACGTCGGGCGTCGCCAGGGCCTGATGCGTGAGATCGAGCCCCACCATTGTGAGCGGCCAGCTCTCGTTGAATACGATGTGGGCGGCCTCGGGGTCGATGATGATGTTGAACTCGCTGGTCGCGCTCCAGTTGCCGCCGGCGTACGCGCCGCCCATCAGCACCACTTCGCGCACGCGCTCGGCGATGCGCGGCTCTTTGCGCACGGCCATGGCGATGTTCGTCAGGCCCCCGGTCGGAACGAGGGTGATCTCGCCTGGCTCATGCTGCATCACGAGATCGATGATGAGGTCCACCGCGTGACGGGGGTCGAGCGTGAGGGTCGGCTCAGGCAGCACCGGGCCATCGAGCCCCGAGTCGCCGTGGATGGCCGGGGCGACCTCGATGGCGCGAACGAGAGGTCTCGGGCATCCTGCAGCGAACGGAACACCCGTGATACCCGCCACTCGCGCTACAGAAAGAGCGTTTCGGGTCACCTTCTCGAGCGTTTGGTTTCCGACCACGGTCGTCACCGCGAGCAGCTCGATCTCGGGGCTTCCGTGGGCGAGCAGCAGGGCGATGGCGTCGTCGTGGCCGGGGTCGCAGTCCAGAATGATTTTGCGGGGCATTCAGCTAGCGTATGGCGCGTTCCGATAGATTGTGTGAGGCACCGAACCGGGGCCGCGATGAGGCAGTCGGCCTCGATTTTCTGGAGGAACCGATGTCTGCCGCAGCCGAAGAATACTTCTTGGCCTCCACCGATATCAGCATCAGCGGTCTGCCGAAGATCTCGCTGCACGACCACCTCGACGGTGGGCTGCGCACCGATACCATCATCGAACTCGCCGACACCATCGGCCTCGAGCTGCCCGCGGCAGACGACGCGGCGCTCGCGGACTGGTTCGAGAACAGCGCCGACTCCGGCTCGCTCGTGTCGTATCTCAAGACGTTCGACGTCACCACTGCCGTCATGCAGACCCGCGAGGGTCTGGCCCGGGTCGCCCGCGAATTCGTGCAAGATCTCGCCACCGACGGTGTCATCTACGGCGAAGTGCGCTGGGCACCCGAGCAGCACCTGGCCGGTGGGCTGAGCCTCGACGAAGTGGTCGATGCCGTACAGAACGGCATCGAGCAGGGCATCGACGACGCTAAAGCCGGTAGCTACGGGCCCGCGGGGCAGATCATCCGCGTGGGCCAGCTCGTGACCGCGATGCGGCACGCCGACCGCGGGCTCGAGATCGCCGAGCTGGCCGTGCGGCACCGCGACCGCGGGGTGGTCGGGTTCGACATCGCCGGGGCCGAGCTCGGTTTTCCGGCCGCGAATCATCGCGCGGCGTTCGATTACCTCGCCCAGCACTATTTTCCGGTCACGGTTCACGCGGGCGAGGCCGACGGGCTCGACAGCATCCGTAGCGCCCTCTTCGACGGGCGGGCGCTTCGGCTCGGTCACGGGGTGCGCCTCGCTGAAGACATCACTATTGCGCGGCAAGACGACGAGAACACCTACGTCACGCTCGGCTTGCTGTCGCAATGGGTGAAAGACCGCGGAATCGCGCTCGAACTCTCACCGTCGTCGAACCTGCAGACCGGCGCGATCTCGGCGTGGGGAGACGAGCTGGGCGATCATCCGTTCGACCTGCTCTACCAGCTCGGCTTCAAGGTCACGGTGAACACCGACAACCGGTTGATGAGCAACACGTCGATCAGCCGCGAGCTGGCGCTGCTGGCCGATGCTTTCGACTACGAGCTCTCAGACCTCGAAGTCTTTCAGCAGAATGCGGCGGCGGCCACCTTCTTGCCGCTCGAAGACCGTGAGGAGCTCGCCGAGATCATTTCGGAGGGCTTCGAAGACGCGTAGGTTTCACGCTTAGGTTTCAACAGAGAGACAAGAGACAGGCAGACGGATGCTCGACCTCCCCGACTCGGCGGTGCTGCTGAAGCAGCAGGCGGCCGACTGGCGTGCTTCGGTGCTGTTGGCCGGCGCAGCGCTCGAGGCATCGGGCGCTGTCACGGCGGAGTACGGGCCGCGCATGGTCGGTATGGTCGAAGAGTTCGGCGCATACATCGTCATCGCGCCGGGGCTGGCGCTGGCGCACGCGCGTCCCGGTGACGACGTGCTGCGGGCGGGCATGGCCGTGGTCACGCTCGACGAGCCGGTGCTGTTCGGGCATCCGTACAACGACCCCGTCTCGGTCATACTCGGGCTCGCCGTGCTGACGGCTGACGAGCACGTCACCGGAATTGCCGAGCTCGCGAACGTGTTCAACGAAACGGCCGTGATAGAGCGGCTCGCTAACGCGACCTCGGCCGACGAGGTGCGAGCGGTCTTCGGGCTGTCGGCCCAGGCGGAGAGCGCAGAGTGAAGATCGTCGCAATCTGCGGAGCGGGCGTGGGAACCTCAGCGATTCTCAAGGTCAACGCCGAACGGGCGCTTGCTCGACTCGACATCGACGCCGATGTCACCGCCGCAGACCTTGCGAGCGTTCAGGTCGCCGCGGCCGATGCCCAGGTGATTCTCACGTCACCCGAGTTCGTCGAGGCGATCGGGCGCACCAATGCCGATGTCATCGTGGTACAGAACTACTTCGACGTCGACGAACTGCAGCAGAAGCTCGAGGCGGCGCTCGGCTGACGCGCTGCGCGGCTGAGGTGGTGCTCGGCGGAGGTGGCACGCGGCTGGCGTGGCGCGTTGGCGGCGGATGCTCGGCCGGCGCCGCAAGACATAGGAGAATTCGGACTGGTGCAGCCGTATAGGCCGTGCCCTAGCGAAATCTCCTACGTTCTGGCAGCCACCGCCCCGGCCGCCCCGCAACCCCGCCGCCCTGGCCACGCGGCTACCCCGCCGCCCTGGCCACGCGGCTACCCCGCCGCCCCGGCCACGCGGCTACACCCCGCCGCCCGGCCGCCCCGCTGCGTCAGCACGGATGCCGTCAGTGCGAGCGGGCCGCGATAGCCGCATCTGCCTCGATGTGCGCCGCGGTTTCGAGCAGCGCGGGAAGGCAGGCGCGGCGCAGCGACTCGCTCGTCCCCGACGACGCGGCCGTCGAGACGTTGATCGCCGCGACGACCGCGCCCGAGGCGGAGCGGATCGGCGCAGCAATCGACCGCAGCCCGGGTTCGAGCTCTTGGTCCGCGAGCGCCCAGCCCTGCTCGCGCACCCTGTCGAGTTCTGCGATCAGGGCCGCCTCGGAACCGACGGTGCGTTTGGTGAGCGCCTGCAACTTCACGTCATGCAGATAGTCAGACAGGGCATCCGCTTCGAGCCCGGCGAGTAAGACGCGCCCCATCGAGGTGGCGTAGGCCGGTAGGCGGGTGCCGAGGTTGATGCCGACCGTCATGATGCGATGGGTGGGCACACGCACGATGTACACGATGTCTGACCCGTCGAGAATGGCGGCCGAGGTCGACTCGCCCACCCGTAGCGAGAGGTCTTCGAGCTGCGGCTGCGCGATCTGGGCAAGCGTGAGGCCCGAGAGGTAGCTGAAGCCGAGCTCGAGAACCTGCGCGGTGAGGGCGAACGTCTTGCCGTCGGTGCGCACGTAACCCAGCTCGATGAGCGTCATCAGAAACCGCCGTGTCGTCGCCCGAGTCAGGCCGGTGGCTCGCGCTATCTCACTCAGCGTCATCAGCGGTGCATCGGGACCGAAAACCCGGATGACCGACAACCCCCGCGCGAGAGACTGCACGAACCCGCTGCTGGGGCCCGGCAGCTCACCGATTTCGGGCGCATCGCGTGCCTCAGCGCTCACGAGATGAGCTCTCGCATGCCGGCCTCGAGCGCGGCAAGCCGGGTGGCCACCGACTTCTTGCGTTTCGCCAACGAGCCACGGGCGCTCGAGACATCGATGTAGACCTTGAGCTTGGGTTCGGTTCCGCTCGGCCGAACCATGATGCGTGATCCGTCTTCCGTTCGGATGCGCAGAATATCGCTTGGCGGCAGGTCGGCAGACCCGCCTTTCAGGTCGTCGATCGAGGCGACGGGGGTGCCGCCGATCTGCTGGGGAGGATTGTTGCGCAGCGCCGCCATCACCTCGTCGATGCGTGCAAGATCGGAGACCCGCAGCGAGATCTGCACCGAATCGAAGTGCCCGAACCGCTCGCTGAATCGGTCGAGCTGGTCGGCGATGGTGAACCCGTCGACAGCGAGATCGCTGGCGAGCGACAAGAACGCGACGGCCGCCGAGATGCCGTCTTTGTCGCGCAACATGGTCGGGTTAACGAGGTACCCGAGAGCTTCTTCGTAGCCGAACACCAGGCCCGGCACGCGCGAAACCCACTTGAACCCGGTCAGGGTTTCGCGAAAGCCGAGCCCGTAGTCGGCCGCCACCGCCGCGAGTGCGGGCGACGACACTACGGAGCAGGCGAGTGTGGGCCGGGCCACAGACGGCTGAGCCGCCGCTGCGCCACCGTTGGTGCCCACCTCACCACGTGCCATCAGGCCCAGCGACGCGGCACCCTGCGCCACCGCTTCGGCTGCCCGCCACCCCAGCAGCATGCCGACCTGGTTGCCCGTCAGTCGTCGGTAGCCTTCGGCGGTCGAGCCGTCAGGAATGGCGATGGCCAGCCGATCGGCGTCGGGATCGTTCGCGATGATCACGTGCGCGCCGACCTCGCGTGCCGTCGTGAAAGCGAGGTCGAGGGCGCCCGGCTCTTCGGGGTTCGGAAACGAGACAGTGGGGAATCGGGCATCCGGTTCGATCTGAGCAGACACCAGGTCGGGCTCGATGAACCCGGCGGCGCCCAGCACGCGACTGAAAGTGTTCCAGCCGACGCCGTGCATGGCCGTGTAGACCACTCGCGGCTGCGCACCGATCTCGGTGGGTGGAAGGCGCCCGACCGCCGCCGTCTGGCTGATATACGCCTCGATGACAGACTCGTCGGCGACCTCGTAACCGGATGATCGGGGCAAGGTATCGACGGGGGAGTGCCCGGCAACCCGAACGATCTCGGCCTCGATCTCGGCGTCGGCCGGTGAGACGATCTGCGCCCCCTCGTCGATGCCGCCGAGGTAGACCTTGTAGCCGTTGTCGTTCGGCGGATTATGCGAGGCCGTCACCATGATGCCGGCGCTCACATCGAGGTGCCGAACCGCGAACGCGACAAGTGGTGTCGGTAGCAGTCGGGGCAGCAGTATGGCGCGCACCCCGGCTCCCGCCATGAGCTCGGCCGAGTCCCGTGCGAACACCGCAGAGTTCTTGCGCCCGTCGAATCCGATGACGACAGAGGGAGTCGTGCCGGGCGCAGCGTGCGCCGTCAGGTAGGCGGCCAACCCGGCGGCGGCCTGGGCGACGACGACCCTGTTCATGCGGGTGGGGCCGGCCGCGATCTCGCCGCGCAACCCGGCGGTTCCGAATTTCAGACGCCCGTCGAAGCGGCTGCGAAGTTCGTAGAGATCGCCCGCCGCGATCAACGCTTCGAGTTCGCCGCGTGTCTCGGGGTCGGGGTCTTGCGCGATCCACGCCCGCGCAGTGCCGATGAGGCCGCTCGGGTCGGCGATCATCGCGTCGTCGGCTGTCGCGTCACCGGTTGCGGCGTCGCCGGTTGTCGCGTCGCCGAATGTCGCGTCGCCGGTTGTCACAGGGCCGCCACGATGCGGGCGAGCAGCGCGCTGATCACCGGCTCGGCCGATCTGCCGGCCTCGATGACCTCGGCGTGCGACAGCGGTGTCGGCGAGATTCCGGCGGCGAGGTTGGTGATCAGCGACATGCCGAGCACCTCCATTCCCGCTTCGCGTGCGGCGATCGCCTCGAGAGCCGTCGACATGCCGACGATGTGCCCGCCGATGGTCTTCGCCATCTGTACCTCGGCCGGGGTCTCGTAGTGCGGCCCGCGAAACTGTACGTAGACGCCTTCGTCGAGTGAGGCATCCACTTCTCGGGCGAGGTCACGCAGACGCCGTGAGTACAGATCGGTGAGGTCGATGAACGTCGCACCTTCGAGGGGTGAGTTCGCGGTGAGGTTGATGTGGTCGCTGATCAGCACGGGCTGGCCCGGCGTCCACGTCTCGCGGATTCCGCCCGCACCGTTGGTCAGGATCATCACAGACGCGCCGGCCGCCGCGGCAGTGCGCACGCTGTGCACGACGCGCCGTACCCCGTGGTTCTCGTAGTAGTGCGTGCGTGCACCGATCACCAGGGCGTGCTTGCCGTTCGGAAGCCGAACCGAGCGCAGCGAACCCACGTGACCGACGACCGCGGGAGCACTGAATCCGACGATCTCGGTGGCCGGAATGGTGGCGATGGTCTCGCCGATGAGATCGGCCGCCTTCGCCCAGCCGCTGCCGAGAGTGAGGGCGATGTCGTGCTTGTCGATGCCCGTCTTCTCGGCGATCTGCCCCGCGGCTTCACGCGCGATTTCGAACGGAGAGAGGTCTGGTTGATCGAGTGGGTTGCTGACTTCTGATGACATCCCACCACTTTAGTTACCGATGCCCGGTCGGAATCGGCGAAATTGCGAACCTGTGCAGTTTGGCCGCACAGTGCGGCCTGGGGAAGAATGGTCGGCATGGCCTATGAATTCGAGCGTAAGCAGAGAATCACCATTCTGGGTGGCGGCCCCGGGGGGTACGAAGCGGCCATCGCGGGGGCTCAACTCGGCGCCGATGTCACTCTCGTCGAGCGTGTCGGGGTCGGTGGGGCGGCCGTACTGACCGACGTCGTTCCGTCGAAGACGCTCATCGCCACGGCCGAGGCGGCGAACGCCATCGGCGAGGCCGCCGATCTCGGGGTGCAGTTCTTCAGTCGCACCGAATCCGGCCGCCCGGTTCGGCCCGACGTGGCGGTCAACATCGCCGCCGTCAATAAGAGGCTGCTCGGTCTTGCACGTCAGCAGTCCGAAGACATGAAATCCACGCTCATCCGTTCGGGCGTTCGAATCGTGCAGGGCGAGGGGCGACTGGATGGTCGTGACGCCGTCATCGTCTCAACAGGCCAGGGCCCGAACGGTGTCGATTTCGACCGAATCGAAGGCGACACTATCGTCGTCTCGGTCGGGGCCAGCCCGCGGCTTCTCACGAGCGCCATGCCAGACGGTGAGCGTATCTTCACGTGGACCCAGCTGTACTCACTCGAGGCGATCCCTGAGCATCTCATCGTCGTCGGCTCCGGTGTCACCGGTGCCGAGTTCGCCTCCGCATATACCGCCCTCGGCTCGAAGGTCACCCTCATCTCGAGCCGAGATCAGGTTCTTCCGGGAGAAGATGCTGACGCCGCTGCGGTCATCGAGAACGTCTTTCGGCGCAACGGCATGACGGTTCTGTCGAAATCGCGCGCGGATTCGGTCGTGCGCACCGAGAACGGCGTGATCGCAACGCTCTCCGACGGGCGCATCGTCGAGGGAACGCACTGTCTCATGGCCGTCGGCGCCATCCCGAACACCGCAGGCATCGGGCTCGAAGAGGCCGGCGTTCAGCTCACCGAATCCGGTCACATTCGCGTCAACCGGGTCGCTCGAACGAGCGTACCGAGCATTTATGCCGCGGGCGACTGCACCACCTTTCTTCCACTCGCCTCCGTCGCGTCGATGCAGGGCCGTACCGCCGTCTTCCACGCGATGGGAGACGCGGTGAACCCCACCGAGATTCGCAACGTGGCGTCGAACATCTTCACTCAGCCCGAGATCGCAACCGTCGGCTGGACCCAACGCCAGATCGAAGAGGGCATCGCACAGGGCGATATCTACAAGCTGCCGCTCTCAGAGAATCCGCGCGCAAAGATGATGGGCGTCAAAGACGGCTTCGTCAAACTGTTCGCCCGCACGGGGTCTGGCACCGTCATCGGTGGGGTCGTCGTGGCGCCGAAAGCGTCTGAGCTCATCTTCTCTATCGCGCTGGCCGTCGAGCATCGCCTCACCGTCGATCAGCTCTCTCGTGCCTTCTCGGTGTATCCCTCGCTCACTGGGTCGATCACCGACGCGGCGCGGGCCATGCACATCGTTCTCTGACATTCGGCCGTACGCCGAGTTATCCGGTGAAGTGCGGGTTGACAAACCCAAATCCGTTGGCGGAAACTCGCTTTTTCGCTACGCTCAGACCGTGACGTGGACCACAGACATCTTCAATTCATACCAAGCGAGAACCGGTGGAGTTGTGCGGAGGTCGATTCAATCAGTGCACCAATATGGGTCGATGGAAGATCTGATCGATGAAGCCATGCAGCGTGGATTCCACGTGATCGAGACCGGGGATCAGCTTGTAATACTCTGCCATCCCGGATATATGGTCATTCACTGCTGAGCGTCACGCTTACCGCTCGCATCCTTACCGGCCTTCTCGGTCGCGTCGTCGCGGACTGCTTTAGCGTCCTCGGGGCTGATTTGTAGCAGAGCAGCTAGAAATGCCTCGGGGTCGACCTCTGCGTTTGGTACATCAGCCTTTTCGCTCATAGCGATGCCAGTTCACGAACAGCGTCTGTAGGCCACGGAATGCCGTCCGCGCGTTCGTCTGCGCCTTCTGCGCGTTCCCATTCGTCCTCGGTCGCGACCCACAGAACCTCGAAGGAATGGCCTGGCTCGGGTGACCCAAGTGCCCGCACTATGATGCGTTGGCCAGTGGCCGTTGTTACTTCTACTTGATCTCCTCGGTTAATTGCCATACGTCCAGCCTGGCGTCTGCCAAAGCCTTTGTGAAGAAATATCTTCTGGAAGATTGCTTAACGAAGATCTCTTATGGCAGTCTTATTGAACGCGGCGGATGGTCTGCCATAAGGGAGATACAGATGGATACCGAAGCGTCCGGCTTTCGGCCTCCTTACATGTCGTTTCAGACGTTCTGGAACTTCATCGAGGAGCTGGCGGCTAAGCCGTTGCCGCCGCGCATCGACCGCTCGCTCATGAGCAGCAAGTCGGGCACAGACCAAGCCAACCTCACCATGGCACTGACGTCGTTCGGGTTTACTGACAGCGAAGGTAATGTGCAGACCGCGCTAACCAACCTCACGGCGACCGACGCGGAGCAGCGCCGCACCCTGTTTGGGGAGATGATTCGGGAGTGTTACAGCGGTCCGATGCGCGTATCTGACCAGAGTGGAACATCTGCCGCTCTTACGGAAGTCTTCAATTCTGATTACCCGTCGATTGCCTCGGCTGACACCCGGCGCAAGGCGATTACCTTTTTCCTCCACGCTGCTCGTGGCTCAGGTCTGGAACTCAGTGTGCATTTCCCCTCGACGCGCTCGGGTTCGGGTTCACCCGGTAGCTCCAAACCAAAAAAGAATTCGGGGCGACGCAAGCCGCCACCGCCGCCGGGTGCAGGTACGGCTGACCAGCAGCAGTCGAACGGGACCGGTAACTCCGGTGCGGCTGGACACTCCCAGACCGTGATTCTGAATTCCGGCGGCACAGTCACCGTCACCTACGACGTCGATCTTTTCGCCGTAAGCGACGAAGACGAATCTTTTGTGCTCGACATCATTAAAAAGCTGCGGGGTTACCGATCCGGTGCCGCCGCCGAATCCACTACAGAGTCGGGTGGATTATGAGGAGGGCGTAAGCCCCCGCCGCCAGCACTCTGACAGGAGAACGGCGGGGGCAATACACGAGACCGGTTCGGCTAAGGCTGTCACCTTGTCGGATCGGTCTTTGTTAGGGCCGGGGCATGGTTGCCAGGTTGCTGTTGGAGGCTCCCCTAGCGGGTCCAATCCCCGTCCGGTCCACATATTACGTCAGATTTATAAGAATTAACAGCCCTCCGGCTCCGGCTACCATTGGCTTGTACGTCAGCCGCCGACCTTGCACTTGGCCGAGGAGCATCTTCATCCGCTCAGAATCAGTGCTCTTGCTGCTCGAGTAGAGCCAGTCGAACTGTGCCAGATAACGCTTAAGGTGCTCCGTGGAGACGCTGGGGTGTGTACCGTCGAGCGAACGCTTGAGTTGCGAGAAGAACCGTTCCAGCAAGTTGGTGGAAGCGCCACCCTTGAGCTTCCAGATACCGGCGGCGTGGTTGACGAACACGTGACTGGCGACGTGCGGCGCGGTCGTCAGGTACGCCTTAGCGCTGTCGGTCTGCAGGTATGTCTCCGCCAACTCCGCGTTCTCTTTGATCTTGTTGACCAGGGTTTAGCCGGTGACGTCGTTGACGACCATTGAGCGAACTTCACGGGTTTCGAAGTGCACCAGAGCAAATACCGGCGGCTTGTCCGTGGTGCCGGACTTGCGTGGCAGTTCGCGCGGATCGTTGCGGTGACGGTTCGCCGGGTTGCCGCCGATAAACGTTTTGTCGGCCACAACGCTGCCCTCGAACAGCGACGCGACTGGCTCCCGCTTCATCGCCTCACGGATGCGGTGCACCATGTGCCGCGCGCTCTCGTTCGTGATCTCATACTTTCGGGCGATCTCGCGTGCGGCAACCGAGTTCTTGGATGAGCACATTTCGAAGAGGACAAGCAGCCATGTCCGGATGGTGATTTTCCTGCCATGAAAAATCGTGTCCGTAAGAACCGAGAACTGTTTCTTGCAATGTCTGCATTTCCACACGCGGCGCTCCGAAACGGAACCTGTACGGGTTTTGCGGCTCGAATCGTTCGCCGGGTTCAGGTAGTAACAGCGACCGTGAGCGCCGCACTTCGGGCACGATTCCGGCTCGCCTCCCCAGCGCAGATTCTCAAGCAGGAGGTATGCGTCGGCCTCGGTGTGGAGAGACGCGGCCGGCTTCGGGATGCTGAACTCTTGCTTGTTGGTCATGCCTGTGGATAACTGGGTTTGTCAGCTCGCACGTCACCAGTTATCCACAGGTCGTCGAAGGGGCGCAAGCCTAGCCGTGAGCTGATATATCCTCACATCGTGCGGTCGAGCCATCCGGGTTCACCGCAGCCGGTGAAAGGATGACCGTGAAACGACTATGTACGAAGGCGCCCGGGCGCAGAAGCGTGAAGCTCGTGGTTGCGGGCCTCGTCGCTGTTCTGCTTGTTCTCGGGGCCGGGGCGCTCGGCGCTACGGCAGCCCCTGTGGTGAACGATTGGTTCGGCGCATTGCCCGCGGCAGCTCGACCCAGCGCTATTCTCAGTGCCCCAGACGGTAGCATTTTCACGGCCGACAGCGGTACGGATTCGGTCTCGAAGATTCTGCCTGACGGAACAATCGACGGTCTCTTCGACGGCACGCTGCCTCCCGGTTCGCTTCCGCAGGGCCTGGCTCAGGATGCCCGGGGTGCCCTTTACGTCACGAGCACCACTCTCAGCACGGTGTACAAGCTCGACTCGGCAACCGGGCTCGTCGACGCCGCGTTCGCGGCGAACCTCGGCACGGCGCTTGATGGTCGGCACCCCGTCGCCGTCACGGTGAGCTCTATCGGAGACATCTTCGTGGCAACCGCAACCGACGACAGCGTGAGCCGCCTCTCGCCGACGGGGGCCCTCATCGACACATACCCCCTGGCGCACGGGGCCGAGCCGGTTGCGCTGCACTTCGCCGACGACGGTCAGCTCTATACGGCCAATGACGGCGACGGCACCGTCTCGCGAATCACGTTCGATCTGGCCGGTCGAGGCACCGTCGTCGCGTCGTGGGCCGAGCTGCCGGCCGGTTTCTATCCGATCGACTTGGCGTTCGATCATCACGGATTTCTTTACGTTCTCAGCCCCTCCCGCGAAACCGTCTCGAAAGTCGATCTCGCGCTGCCGCCCGGCGCCAACGTCGTCGAGAATCGGGCTCATCCGAGCGAGCATCCGGCTGCGATCACGAGTGATGCGCTCGGCAACATCTACACGAGCGATCTCGGCACGAATGCGGTGTCGATGCTCTCGGCCGACGGAATGGTCGTCGGAGAAGTCGCCAGCCTGAGCGGTACGCCTTTCGGCGAATCCATCACTGCATCCGACAGCGGAGCGGTGTACATCGCCAACAGTGACACGAGTTCGATCGCCCGCGTCGACATGTCACCTCGCATAGATTCCTTCCCGCCTGAGCTCGTAGCAGCGGTCGGGCAGCCCTTCGACATGACGTTCAGTGCGTCTGGCGTCGATCCCGAGGTGTTCCACGCCACTGGTGGGAGGCCACCGGGCATCACGATGACGGCGAGCGGCGAGTTGTCGGGTATTCCGGCCTCGTCGGGCACCTACGAATTCGATCTCGTCGTCACCAACGCGGCAGGTCAATCGAGCGCCCAACACGTTGTGATGGTGGTGGCCCCGCGTCCCGGCAGCACCGGGTGCTGGTTCTCCACGGAGGCGTGCGGCTTGTAGCTCAAGCGAATCAGGTGTCGAACAGCCCGCGGATGTCATCGGCCGTGAGCGCCGAGCTGAACGTCGCATCGTCGTCGAGAACCGCGTCGAACAGCTGAGCCTTCTGCTCCTTCAAAGCCATCACCTTCTCTTCGATGGTGTCGGCCGAGACGAGGCGGTAGACGTTGACGCTCTGCTTCTGGCCGATGCGATGCGTGCGGTCGATGGCCTGAGTCTCCGACGCCGGGTTCCACCAAGGGTCGAGCAGAAACACATAGTCGGCCTCGGTGAGGTTCAGCCCGAACCCACCGGCTTTCAGGCTGATCAAGAACACGGGCGCGCGGCCGGTCTTGAACCGGTCGATGACCTCGGAGCGTCGCCTGGTGGAGCCATCGAGGTATTCGTACTCGATGCCCTGGGCATCGAGCCGCTCGGCAGCACGTTTCAGAAAGGAAGTGAATTGGCTGAATACAAGGGCACGGTGCCCTTCGGCGGCGACGTCGTCGAGGTGCTCGAGCAGGGCATCCAGTTTTGCCGAGGGCACCGCAGCGTACTTCTCGTCGATCAGCGAGGCGTCGAGGCTCAACAGGCGCAGGAGCGTCAGCGAACGGAACACGATGAGCCGATTCCTATCGAGGTCGTCGATCAGGCCGAGCAGCTTCTGCCGCTCACGCTGAAAATAGGTGTCGTAGAGGCTGCGGTGCGATGGCGCGAGGCCGATGCTGAGCACCTGTTCTTGCTTCGCCGGAAGCTCTGGTGCCACGAGTTCTTTGGTTCTGCGCAGCAGAAAGGGGCGGATTCGGCGGCGCAGCTTGGTGAGAATCTCAGAGTCGAAGCCGTGACCGAGAGGCCTGACATAGTCTTCGGTGAACTTTCGAGACGACGGAAACAGGCCCGGTGCAACGATGTCGAACAGCGCCCACAGCTCCATCAGATTGTTCTCGATGGGGGTGCCCGTGATCGCGAACTTCACCGGCGCATCGAGGTCTTTCGCGCAGCGGTGCAACTTCGACGTATGGTTCTTCACGAACTGAGCCTCGTCGAGCACCAGCGCAGACCAGCTCAGAGCGCGGTAGGCCGGCGCGTCGAGCCGGAACAGTGCGTAACTCGTCACGAGCACATCGGCGCCCTCTGCCAGCTCGGCGAGAGTAGATGCGCTCTTCGCCTGGGTGGCGGTCACCGACCGCACAACAAGATCGGGGGTGAACCGGGCGGCCTCATTGACCCAGTTCGAAACCACCGAGGTCGGCGCCACCACGAGAAACGGGGCCGCCGGTCTCGCGCCCTCGACGCGGTCTGCCGGTGGCTGCGCCGAGCCGTGATGGGCCAGATCGGGCTGCGTCGGGGCGGCTCGGGTATGGGCGATCAGCGCGAGGGTCTGCAGCGTCTTACCGAGCCCCATGTCGTCGGCGAGCACTCCGCCGAGCCGATGATGAAAGAGAAAGGCGAGCCATTCGAATCCGTCATGCTGATACGGCCGCAGCGTCGCCTGCAGTTGCGCTGGCACCGGCAGGGTGTCGGGGGCTGTCGATCCGCTCAAGACAGAGACGGCGTCTCGCCACGTCACGGCCTGCTCGGACTCTTCTGCCAGGTCTTCGAACTCGCTCCACAGATCGGCCTGGTACCTGGTGATGCGAACACCGGTCTCCCACTCGTCGAGGCCCGAGGCCTCTTCGAGCAGCTCACGCAGACGCTCGAAAACCGGATGGTCGAGCGCGAGGTAGGTCTTGTCGACCATCAGCAGTTTCTTCTGCTTGCGAGCGAGGGCCTTGAACAGCGGAGCGAAAGGTATGCGGTAGCCGTTCATGTTCACGACGATGCCGAGGTCGAACCAGTCGCGCTTCTCGCTTTCGACCGTGGTCACAGTGAGTTCGGGCACGCCGCTGAGCTCGCGATACGCCGGCCGCTTACCGACGATGTCGACCCGCACGCCGGCGACATGCTGCAGCTCGCTCAGCACCTTGTCGGTGAAAACGGCGGCTTCGAAGCCTTGCAGCACCAGATGCTCGACCAATCGGGCCGGTTCGGTGACCGACTCGTTGATCGCGCCGTCGATTCCCGCATCGCTGTGGTCGTCGATCAGCCGCTGTATGAGGGGAATGACCAGCGCGAGAGTCTGGCTCTCGACTTCGTCGTGCCGGTCGATGTCGCTCAGATCGATGTCGGTCACACCAATGTCGCTCACACCGATGTTTGTCACAGAATCGGTCGACAGAGGAAGGCGGGTGCGCTTGTCTCCGCCGTACTCCCACTCCCAGTCGAGCTGAAGCACGTTCTTCGGGCGAAAACGCGCCGTGAGCACAAGAACCGGCGCAGAGATGCGCGGCAGCGGTATGGCGCTGTCGGCCGACACGATGTCGATGGCTCGCTGCAGCCGCGGAAAGTAGCGGTCGAAGAACTCCGGTACCTCGTCTGCCGGAACATCGATGCCGCTGGAGCGATCGAAAAGCGGCTCGACCCGCTCGTCGAGGGGAGTTTCGAGTCGCGTGAACGTGATGAACGGGTTTGTGCCCAGTTCGTAGACATACACCCCGTGCGAGCCGATCAACCCGGTTGCTCCGCGCTCGTAGTCGACTCCGTCGAGCGACGTCACGGGCACGAGCCGCAGCGCACTGTCGTGGCCACCGTGCGTTTCGAGGCGTACCCGTGCGTGCCGCCCCCGCCGCACTCGCAGGCTCTTCTTCGACCCCAGCAGAGCGATACCCAACTCGTTTGCTTCGTCGAACAGGTTCCACAACAGCGGGCTCGTGAAGTCGTCGAGATAGAGCCAGTCGGCCTCCTGGCCGGTGTACAACTCACGGGTGGCTCGTTGCAGGGCCGCGAACTGCGCGAACCACTTCGCTTGAGCGGGGTCGAGGTTCAGGCGATTGGTCTGGTGGCTCAGCGTGGCCCAGCTGAGGCTCGCCTTGACGAAGCTGCCGACGTGGTTCTTCATGACGGGGCGCACAGCCAGTCGGCGAGGATGACCGCTCGCCACCGCGCCGGTGTCGCCGCCGCCCTCTGCGCTCGCGGCCGGTTTGGCCGTCTGCGACAGGGGCCCACGCCAATGCTCACGCGTTCGGGGCACGAACTCCCGAATCTCGAACTGCAGACCGAGTGCCGTCGTTTCTCCTGGAGTGCGGCCCGTCGTTCGGCGAGCTCCGGATGCCCGGCCGACCCCGCTCGCATTGGCGCTGTTCGACGGCCCGAGCGCGGCGAGCGTCGACCGCCAGTCGAGCGCTTCGGCGGCGGCTTCGGGCCGCAGTCGTGGCTCTGGCGGAAACCAGCCCGACTCCTCGCGCGTCGTGTCGTCGAACGAGTCGTCGGTGTTCCACCGGTCGAGGGAAGACTCGGCGAATTCGTCTCCCGGTTGCGTGCTGCGCACAGGAGTACGGGCCGGGTCGGCCGGCTGAAAGCGCGAGTCGAACCGTTGGCTGCCGTGAACCTGCCGGGCCGGTTCGACGCCGATCGAGGGTGTCGCTTCGACGAGGTGACGGGTATTGCTGGCCAAGAGCACGGCGGCGACGTGCTTGCAATCAGAACGCATCGGGCAACTGCAGAGTGCCGCGCCTTCGACGATGAAGCGCGTTCCGAGGCGTCGCAGAATGACTTCGCTCTCGTACGGCTCGAACGCGCTGCCTTGAACGCGGCCGGTGAGCACGAGCGTCTGCTCGTTCCAGTTCAGCTCGAGCACCTCGCGCCCGCGGGCGTAGACGCGACCCCGTTCGAACGCGGCGCGCCCGACCAGCCGCGAGATCTCGCCGACGTCGACGAGCGGAAAGGCTGGTGTCGACATTCCCTTATGATCTCACGGGCATCCGACGCCCGAACCGAGGGCGGATCGGCAACAGGATGCGGCTCAGGCCGCGTGGTCTGCGATCTCGAGCAGCTGATGGCCCGACGAGACGGTGGTGCCGACGGTGGCGTCGATGGCGCCGATGACGCCGTCTTTGTGGGCCTGAATGGGCTGCTCCATCTTCATGGCTTCGAGCACGAGAATGAGGTCGCCCTTGACGACCTTATCGCCCTCGGCTACAGCGAGTTTGACGATGGTCGCCTGCATCGGCGCCTTGACGGCGTTACCGGTCGAAGACCGACCAGAGGTGCCGGTCGAGCGTCGACGCGGGGGAGCGCCGAGCGACGACGAGGGGCTGCCGTTGGCACCCGCTCCGCCGGCCGTCAGGAGTCGTTCGGGTAGCACGACCTCGATGCGCTTTCCGTCGACCTCGACGACCACGGTACTGCGCGATTGCGGTGCGGCGGATTCTTCGAGCGACCCGCTCCACGGCTCGATATCGTTGACGAAGTCTGTTTCTATCCAGCGCGTGTATACCGTGAACGGCTGGCCGGCGGGAGGAGCGAACGCCGGGTCGCGAACGATCTCGCGGTGGAACGGAAGCACGGTCGGCAACCCGGCGACCTCGAACTCGTCGAGTGCGCGACGCGAACGCTCGAGTGCTTCTTCACGCGTCGCGCCGGTCACGATGAGCTTTGCAAGCAGAGAGTCGAACGAGCCGGAGATGACATCGCCGGCCGTGACGCCGGAATCGATGCGTACCCCGGGGCCGCCTGGAGCCTTGAAGACATGTACGGGCCCGGGGCTAGGGAGAAATCCGCGGCCGGCGTCTTCTCCGTTGATGCGGAACTCGAACGAGTGGCCGCGGGGCTCAGGGTCGTCGTAACTGAGAATGCCGCCCTCGGCGAGGCGGAACTGCTCCCGCACGAGGTCGATGCCGGTGACCTCTTCAGACACCGGATGCTCGACCTGCAGCCGCGTGTTCACTTCGAGAAACGAGACGGTGCCGTCTTTCGCCACCAAGAACTCGCAGGTTCCGGCCCCGACGTACGACACCTCACGCAGAATGGCCTTCGAGGCGCGGTACAGTTCGGCGTTCTGCGCGTCGGTCAAGAACGGTGCAGGCGCTTCTTCGACCAGCTTCTGATGGCGGCGCTGCAAGGAGCAGTCACGGGTCGAGACGACCACCACGTTGCCATGAGAGTCGGCGAGGCACTGCGTCTCGACGTGCCGCGGCTGGTCGAGGTATTTCTCGACGAAGCACTCGCCGCGGCCGAACGCCGCGACGGCTTCGCGGGTCGCCGACTCGAAGAGTTCGGGAATCTCCTCGATCGTGCGAGCAACCTTGAGCCCGCGACCGCCGCCGCCGAAAGCCGCTTTGATGGCGACGGGCAGCCCGAACTCCTCGGCGAAGGTCACGACTTCGTCGGCACTCGTGACGGGATCTATGGTGCCGGGAGCGAGCGGTGCGCCCACGCGCTCGGCGATGTGCCGGGCAGAGACTTTGTCGCCGAGAAGCTCGATCGCCTCGGGGGAGGGGCCGATCCAGATCAGCCCGGCATCGATGACGGCCTGAGCGAACGCGGCGTTCTCGGCGAGAAAGCCGTAACCGGGGTGCACCGCGTCGGCGCCCGAGCGCTTCGCGATGGAGAGGATCTTGTCGATGACCAAGTAGGTCTCGGCGCTCGATGTGCCGCCGAGGGCGTACGCTTCGTCGGCCAGCTGAACGTGCAGGGCCTCGCGATCTTGGTCGGCGTAGACGGCGACAGAGGCGAGCCCGGAGTCTCTGGCCGCCCGAATCACTCGTACTGCGATCTCGCCACGATTGGCAATCAGAACTTTTGTAATTCGGGGCATAGTTACTTAGCCTATTCGGCGCTCGGGGCTGAGCTTTGGTATGTGCGCACAAAAATGAGGCCCGAAACGATGCGCAAGCCTACAAAGCCCGTCTCAGTGCCAGAAGTCGGTGTAGGTCAGGCCGAATCGGCCGAGCATGGTGCGAAGGGCCGGCAGCGACATTCCGATCACAGCCGACGGCGCGCCGTCGATGCTCCGAATGAACGGTGCCGCGAGTCCGTCGATGGTGAATGCTCCGGCGACCTCGAGCGGTTCGCCGGAGGCGACATATGCGTCGATCTCGGCATCGCTGATGTCGGCGGCGAACTCGACGGTGGCTGCGTCGACCGCCCCCACTGCACCGAGAGCGTCGACCGCGACGGCTGCACCCAAGCCGACCGCGCTCGCCGCCGCGACGGCTCCGGATTCGCTCGGTGGCACCGTCTTCTCGGCATCCTGGCGCCGGTCGATCAGCCAGTGTCCGCTGTGCAGCACGCCCGAGCGCCCGCGCTGTCGTCGCCAGCGGTCTCGTGCCACCTCGGGCAGATGCGGCTTGCCGTAGATCGCGCCGTCGAATTCGAACGCCGAGTCGCCGCCCAGAATGAAGCCGTCGATCGGCTCGCCTCCCGGCCGGGCGTCGAGTACGGCTTCGGCCTTGAGTCGGGCCAGAAGCTGAACGAGCTCAGGGGCGCTGAGGGGTCCGTCGACGGATTCTGCGGCGACTACAGCCGCTTCCTCGTCGACGAACGAGGGTACGACGACGGGTTCGATGCCGACTTGGCGCAGCAGGGCGAGGCGGGCGGGAGAAGTGGAGGCGAGATAGAGCCGCATAGCGGGAGCCTAACGAAGATCATCCGCCCGCCGCCGCCGCCGCCCGCCGCCGCCTGCCGCCGCCCACAGCCCGCCCGCTGCGCGACCGCCGCAGGCAGAGCGGCGTGTGCGATGCTGGAACGATGGGCGAACTCCTGGGCACGACCGCCGAACTCGAGATCACGAACGTGGCGCACGGCGGTGTCAGTGTGGCGCGCCTCGACGGGCGCGTGGTGTTCGTGGCTGACACGCTTCCGGGTGAGACCGTGCTGGCGCGCATCTCGTCTGACGACCACGCGTCGTTCTGGCGCGCAGAGACCGTCGAGGTTCTGACGCCCTCCGAGCACCGCCGTGAACACGTGTGGCACGCCGCGAGCCTGCAGAGAGCACCGGACGCCCGGGCGGGCGGTGCCGAATTCGGGCACATCGAGCTTTGCTGGCAGCGCGAGCTGAAACGCGTCGTCGTCGTCGATTCTCTGCGGCGTTTCGCGCACCTCGGCGACGACCATGCGGCACTCGAGGTGACGGTCGAGGCGGTGGAAGGTGACGACGAGCGAAACGGGCTGGGCTGGCGCACCCGCGTGAACCTGCATGTCGACGAGTCGGGCATCGTCGGGCCATACGCGGCCCGGTCGCACCGAGTAGTCGCAGTGCCCGATCTTCCGCTGGCGATCCCCGCAGTGGAGTACGCGGCGCCGCTCGACGAGCGCCTCTTCGGGGTCGACGGTGTCGACGTCATCTCTGACGGCCGTCGCGGCGCACGGGTCGTGACCCACCGCGCGGAGCCCCCCGCTTCTCGGCAGAGCGGCCAGGCGCGGCAGTCGAAGGCCTCGCGGGGACGCCCCTCAGCCCGCCAATCAGGGCGCCCAGCAGAGCGCCCCTCAGCGCGCCCCGCGCTCGCGTCGGCGCTCCCCACCCGGCCGCCGGCGGGCCCACCGATCGTCGAGCGTGTCGGCGAGCGCGAATTCCGTCTCGACGAACTCGGGTTCTGGCAGGTACACCACGGCGCCGCTGCCACGCTGACCGCCGCTGTTCAGCAGCAACTGCTCGAGAGCGAATTCGACGAAGGAGCACCCAACCTCGACTTGTACGGGGGCGTCGGCTTGCTTGCCGCGGCGGTCGCAGACCGGTTCGGCGTCGACACGCGCATCCAGTCGGTCGAGAGCGACGCCGGGGCGACAGCCAACGCTGCCCATAACCTGCGAGACCTACGAAACGCGACGGCTGTCACCGAACGCGTCGATCGTTATCTCAGCGGTCTGCTTCGCCGTTCGACGTCCGACGAGCGCGCGGCGTTCGCGCGGGCATCCTTCGTGATCGACCCGCCGCGGTCGGGCGCTCAGAAACAGGTGATCCAGAGCCTGCTCGAGTTGCACCCGGCACAGTTGTTGTACGTGGCGTGCGATCCGGTGGCGTTCGCCCGTGATCTCGGGCAACTGACCGCCGGCGGTTATGAGTTGCGGTCGTTGCGCGCCTTCGACCTGTTTCCGCACACGCACCACGTCGAAGCGGTCGGCCTGCTGACGCCTGCGGAGTGAGGCTCACGCCGACAGGGACCCGCCGACGCCCGCCCAGAGCTCCGCTCACGCCGCCCAGAGACCCCCTGACGCCCGCCCAGGGCGCTGCTGACACCCGAGCGGGGGCATCGAGCGTCCGTCGAACCAATACGATGGCAGTGAGGTTCCAACCGGTTCTGGCCGGCGAGAGGAGTCAACGATGGCTGAAGACGACAGCTCGGCCGCGGCCGACCTCGGTGTGCGGGTCGCCATCGTCGACGATCACGAGTCGGTTCTGCTGGGCATCCGTGCCGCCTGTCTCGAGGCGGGTTACGACGTCGTTGCGGTCGGCGGCACCGTGGATGAACTGCTCGATGCTCTCGGCGAAGAGACCGTCGGCGTGGTGGTCATGGATCTGAGTCTCGGCGACGGATCGTCGGTCACTGAGAACGTCACCCGGGCACGGGCGACCGGTGCCGAAGTGCTCATCCACAGCATCGCCGACCGCACGTCGAGCATTCGGGAGGCGCTCGCCGCCGGAGCCGCCGGCGTCATTCCGAAGACCAATGCGACGAGCATCGTGATGGCCGCGATCGCCACGGTTGCTCGCGGTGAGGTGCTGAATAATCTCGAATGGGCGAGCGCCATCGACGCCGACCAGGAGTTCGCCCGCGCACAGCTGGCCAGCCGCGAGCAAGACGTGCTGCACCTGTACGCCTCCGGTCTGCCGCTGAAGGCGGTCGCGCATCAGCTCGGCATCGCCCCGTCGACGGCCCGCGAGTATCTCGGCCGGGTGCGCGCGAAGTACGTGGAGGTGGGCAGGCCCGCGCCGACCAAGGTCGACCTGCTGCGCCGGGCCGTCGAAGACGGCATTCTCGTGATCGACGACCCGCACGGCGCTGGAAAATAGCGGTGTCGCAGAACCCGTCGAGCTTCGCCCCCTCGAGTGCCGAGACGCAGCGCCGGTCGACGACGGCGGAGCCCGTCGCCCCCGCCGACCTCGAATCGACGCTCAGCCGCCTGCGCGGCGCGCTCAGCCGCTCGACCGTCGAACGGGTGCTGACCCGGGCGGCCGCCGTGTTCGGCCTGCTGCTCTCACTGCAGGCCATCCCTGTCGTCACCGGTTCGACGGGGTACGTCGGCGCTGACTGGCTGAACACGGAGTCGATCGTCGCTCTCGGGGCGCTGCTTCTTGTCGTGGTCGCCTCGATCGTGAAGCGCTTCGTGCGCACAACGATGCTGCTCTTCTGCGGGTTGTACCTGGCGGCTTTCATCGCCTGGCCGTTGTGCGTGGTCAACCTCACCGCCGCGAAGGGAACCCAGCCCTGGCTGTGGTCGCTGATCGCGGTGGCCATGGCCTACGCCGTAATCGCTCTGCCCGTGTGGTGGGCGGGGGCCTACATCGTGGTCGTCACGAGCGTCTACGTGGTCATCCACACCCAGCCCTCCGGCGGAGCCGGCGACCTGAAAGGCGCGCTGCTCGACGCGGTCTACGTGCTGCTGATCGGTGCGTTCATGGTCATGCTCGTCGTTACCCTCCGTCGCGCGGCCGGGCGAGTCGACGACGCCCAATCCACCGCCATGCACCAGTATGCGCGCGCGGTCGGCAATCAGGCCGCCGAAGCCGAACGAACGAGAATGGATGCTCTCGTGCACGACTCCGTGCTCAGCACCTTGATCACCGCAGCCCGCGCCGAGACCGATACCGAACAGGTCGCCGCCGCGCGGTCGGCCGAGGCCGCATTGGAGACGTTGCAGTTCGCGCCAGACGCCTTCGATCCCGACGCCGACGTGACCCTCGCCGAATTCGGTCAGCGACTCGAGGAGGCGGTGCATCTGCTCAGCCCACGGGTTGGCTTCTCGGTCGAGCCACTCGACGCTCGCCCCGTGCCGGGGGTCGTTGCCGACGCCCTCTTCTCGGCGACGGTGCAGGCGTTGATCAACAGCTTGCAGCACGCGAGCGCCGACGCGCAGAGCGATTCCGTGCTGCGAACCGTTTCGGTGCACACGACAGCTGGCGCCACGCCCGCCCGCGAGGTCACGGTGCAGGTCTCTGATACGGGCGTCGGATTCGACCTCGAGGCGGTGCCACGCGAGCGGCTCGGCCTGCGGGTGTCGATTCGCGAACGTGTCGAGTCGGTCGGCGGCGGCGCGGCCATCCACTCGCTTGCCGGCGGCGGAACCTCGGTCATCGTCACCTGGCGGGAGGGCGCCTCGTGATTTCACCGCCTCGCGCCATCGTCACGGTTCTGGCCGCCCTGTTCTCTCTCTACCATCTGGTGCTGGCGCTCAACTCCATGCAATACCCCGATTCCATCTGGCCGGTGATCGTGGCGATGGCGCTGTATGCGGCGGCCACGGTGATGAGCCTCTGGCCCACCAGCCCGCTGGCCATGCCGCTCTGGATGGCCGCCCTCAACTTCGCCGTCTGCCTGGTGATGTCCATCCTGGTCTTGTCGCAGCTCGACGGTTCGGTGTTCAACGGCTACGCGACCTGGTCGGTCGCCGCGGTCGGCACGCTGCTGACGATCACCGCGGTGCGTCAGCAGCCCGGCATCGCCTGGCTCGGCATCGTGGCGCTCGCCGTGAGCGTCTACCTCTGGGGCGGCCTCGCAGCGGTCACGACGACCGGGGTGATCGGCAGCGCGGTCTGGGTGGGCGTCGCGCACGCCCTCGCTCGGGCGATGGCGCGTGCGGCTCGGGATGCCCGGCTCTTCGGCCTGGCCGAGCGCGAGGCCGCGGCGTGGCACGCCACCCAAGAAGCGCAGCTCACCGAGGGGCGTCACCGGCTCGACCAGATGAACCGTGTCGCGGGGCCCATGTTGCACCACATCATCGATAGCAGCGGCCGGCTCAGCGCAGAGGATCGCCGCGAATGTCTGCACCTCGAGGGGGCCATTCGCGATGAGATCCGCGGCCGGCACCTGCTCAATGAAGACGTTCGAACCGAGGTGCTCGCGGCCAGGCGACGCGGAATCGACGTCACACTGCTCGACGACGGCGGGCTGGATGATCTGCCCGACGACGACCGCGAGCGCATTCAGTCACGGGTCGCCGACGAGATCGCCCGGTCGCGCGCGGATCGCTTGATCGTTCGAACCGGCGTCGACGACAGCACTGCGGCCGTGACGGTCGTCGGGCTGACGGTCAGCGACGACGGAAGCGCTGCCGCGCTCGGCTCAGACGCTGCCGACGACGAGGTGTCGCAGTTCACCGAGATCGGCCGCGAGTAGAGGCTGGTGACGCCGGTCGTGCCGGTGATCCCAGTGGTGGCGGTGGCAAAAAAACTGGGGGCCGGCGAAACGCCAACCCCCAGCTATTTTTTCGAGTCAGGACGCTAACCCGAATAACGCCCTGACTCGCCCCCAAGCATTCGCTCACTTACCCTAGACAGCGAATGTTTGGCGATGTAACTCAAAGAGAGACACCTAGCACTAGTAATACTGCCCCTTCTCACCTGCGCTGGATAGTCGGCACTTTGGGGGACACGAAGTGTCCCCCACAGACCATGATGGCAAACCGGGTCGGTCAGTCAACCCAGCTGTTCGTCGCCGAGTTCAGCGCGCCGCGCATCGCGCGCTGACTGCGCTGCCAACGTGAGGGTGGCGGGGTCTGCTCGACGCGCAGCGAGTCGTTCTCCTCGATCAGCATTCCGCGCACCACGGCCGTCACCGCGGCGATCTCGGTTGCCGTGACGTTCTTGGTCTTCACGATGACAGGGGTGTTGTCGGCGGGGGCTTCGGCGTCGCTCATGCTTCGAACCTACCGTGATCGAGGGGCGCGCCGAAGGGCGCGATGTTCAGGCGCGGTCGTAGGCTCGCCGCATTTCGCCGTAGACCTCGTCGTCGATCTGCTCGGCGTCGGTGATGCGCAGTCGATGGGTGACCATGGAGTTCCAGGAACCGGCGGGTTCGAACGGCTCGCGAACGGTCTCGCCCGGCAGCTTCAGACCGAGGTCGAAGCGGTCTGCCGTGAAGGCAGCGACGGCGAACTTCTTGGTGCCCTTGAGCAGACTCACGTACGAGTCGGTCGCCGCGAGCCCGGTTTCGGCACCGTCGGAGTCGAGCCGTGCCACGAGAGCATCGAAGAGAGGCTGCCAGCGCGCTTTCGCTCCGGCGAAGTTCTTTGCGAGACGTTCGTCGGTGCTCGGCCGTGGCTGATTCGCGGTCTTGAGCACCGAGTAGATGGCCATGGCATGCCCCGGGCCGAGGCCGTATTCTGCCGCAAGCCACGCCTTCACCTCGCTGGCCTTCACGAGCGGATCGAGCCAGCCCTTCTCGCTCGCCTCCGCCACGAAGTCGTCGGGCCGCTTGCCGGTCTTGTCGTAAACGGTGTCGAGGTACGCCTGAAACGTCATGCTGCTGTTCTACCAGCTATAGCGGAATGTTGCCGTGCTTCTTGGCCGGCAACGAGGCGCGCTTGGTGCGAAGCGCCCGCAGTCCCTTCACGATGGCCACGCGAGTCGCCGCAGGCTCGATCACGCCGTCGAGCTCACCGCGCTCTGCCGCGAGAAACGGCGACGCCACGTTGTAGGTGTACTCGTTCGCGAGCTTGGTGCGCACGGCCGCGACGTCTTCGCCGGCGGCCTCTGCGCGTTTGATCTCGCCGCGGTAGAGGATGTTCACCGCACCCTGCCCGCCCATGACCGCAATCTCGGCGGTGGGCCAGGCGAGGTTGAGGTCGGCGCCCAGCTGCTTCGAGCCCATCACGATGTAGGCGCCGCCGTAGGCCTTGCGCACGATGACGGTGATGAGCGGAACCGTCGCCTCGGCGTAGGCGTAGAGCAGTTTCGCCCCGCGGCGGATGACGCCCGTCCACTCCTGGTCGGTTCCGGGCAGGTAGCCGGGCACGTCGACGAGAGTCACGATAGGAATCGAGAACGCATCGCAGAACCGAACGAACCGGGCCGCCTTCTCACCGGCTTCGATGTTCAGCGTTCCGGCCATCGCATTCGGCTGGTTCGCGATGATGCCCACCGAGCGGCCTTCGACTCGGGCGAAGCCGATGAGGATGTTCGGGGCGTACAGCGGCTGAACCTCGAGAAAGTCGGCGTGATCCACGATGTGCTCGATGATCGTGTGCATGTCGTACGGCTGGTTCGGGCTGTCGGGGATGATCGTGTTGAGCTTGTGGTCGGCGTCGGTGATCTCGAGCTCGGCCGTCGACTCGTACACCGGCAGGTCGGCGAGATTGTTGTCGGGCAGGTAGCCGAGCAACGTGCGCACGTAGTCGAGCGCGTCGTCTTCGTCGCTTGCCAGGTAGTGCGAGACGCCCGAGATCGTGTTGTGGGTGAGCGCGCCGCCCAGTTCTTCCATACCGACGTCTTCGCCGGTCACGGTCTTGATCACGTCGGGCCCGGTGACGAACATCTGGCTGGTCTTGTCGACCATGATCACGAAGTCGGTGAGGGCGGGGGAGTACACCGCGCCGCCGGCCGCGGGGCCCATCACGATGGAGATCTGCGGGATGACCCCGGAGGCCTGCGTGTTGCGGCGGAAGATCTCGCCGTACTTGCCGAGCGCGACCACGCCCTCTTGGATGCGGGCGCCCCCGGAGTCGAGCATGCCGATGATGGGCACGCCGGTCTTCAGCGCCAGATCCATCACCTTGATGATCTTCTCGCCGGCGACCTCGCCGAGCGAGCCGCCGAAGATGGTGAAGTCTTGCGCGTAGACGGCGACCTGCCGACCGTGGATGGTGCCGGTGCCGGTGACGACCGCGTCGCCGTAGGGCCGGTTCTTCTCCATGCCGAACGCGTACGTGCGGTGCCGCACGAACTCGTCGAGCTCGACGAACGAACCGTGGTCGAGCAACTGCTCGATACGCTCGCGGGCGGTCTTCTTGCCCTTGGCGTGCTGCTTCGCGATGGCGGCTTCGCCACTCTGCGTGACCGCCTCGTGGTACCGGTTCTTCAGGTCGGTCAGCTTGCCGGCGGTGGTGTACATGTCGGGGCCCGAGGGTGTTTCATCAGTCACGCCGTTCACTCTACCGGCCAGGTCTGCGTGCGTTCCGTTGATGATTTGCTACAGATAATGCCGGTGTCGCCAGAGGTTTCGCTGCCCCCGGCGCTCTACGCTCAGAAGTATGAACCTTCCGTTGAGTGCCGCAGAGGTCCCCCGGCTCGACTGGCTGGCCGAATCGCCGTCGACCAACCCGGCGCTGGTCGAGGCGGCCACGGGGCCGGAGTCCGCCTCGTGGCCCGACTTCTCGGTGCTCGCCACCGACAACCAGACCGCGGGCAAGGGTCGGCTCGGTCGGGTCTGGAGCGCGCCGGCGGGGTCGTCGCTGGCGATCTCGGTTCTGCTGCGCCCGCAACCCCAGCTGCCGATCGAGTCGCTCGCCTGGCTCCCGCTCGTGGGTGGGGTGGCGATGGCGCAGGCGGTCAACTCCGTGCTGAGCGCCTCCGGATCGGAAGCCATCGCAACGGTGAAGTGGCCCAACGACGTGCTCATCGGGCGGGCTAAGGTCTCGGGTATTCTCGCCGAGCTGTTGCCCGGGGCGAACGGGGTCGTGCTGGGTTCGGGTGTGAACTTGTTTCTCACGGCAGACGAGCTTCCGGTCGCCACCGCCACCTCTATCGCGCTCGCCGGGGGCACCGGATTCACGGCCGACGACTTGCTGTCCGCCTACCTGCGCGAACTGAAGGAGCTCTACACCACCTTCGTGCAGCACGCCGGCGATGCCGTCACCAGCGGTGTGGCCGCACGGGTGACGGCCGCGTGCAGCACCATCGGGCAGCACGTCTCGGTCGAGCTGCCCGGAGGAGAACTGGTGACCGGTCTGGCCACGGGGCTCGACGACAGCGGCCGCATCGTGGTCGTGAAAGACGCGGATGCCCTCACCTTCGCCGTCTCGGCCGGCGACGTCACTCACCTGAGGTACTGACCCACCGATGCCGACGCCGTCACCCTACGAACCGGAAGCAGACGAATTCACCACGCTCGTGCATCCCGAGCTCGGCGAGCGGGTGGTGGCGCGCTATCGCCGGCACCTCAGGCGGATGTTCGTGCCCACCGTCATTCTCATCGCCCTCGCCGCAGCGTGCGGTTACTGGCTCGGCCGCTTTCCGGAGGAGTGGCAGAACTTCACGGCCCTCGGAGTCGCAGCGGCCGTGCTGGTGTTCGGGTTCGTCGGGCCGCTGCTCTCGTGGCTGGCCCATCGTTACACGATCACGACGCGCCGGGTCATCGCGGTGCAGGGGCTGTTCGTGCGCGAGCGGCAGGAGGTGTCGCTGCGGCGGGGGTTCGACGTGACGCTGCGGCGGCGCGGCCTGCAGGCGGTGTTCCGCAGCGGTGATGTGACGATTCACTCGGGCAGCGATCATCCGCTTGTCTTACGTGACGTGCCGGATGCTCGGCTGATCGTCGCGGCGCTGGCCGACCTGAGCGGCTAGCTCGTGATACCGAGCGGAGCGCTCAGCTCTTGACGAGCGCCTCTTCGCGCTCGACGGCGTTCGCCGACGCTGCCGCCTGCAGGTTCGCGAGGCCATCGCTGCGGTTGGTGCCGTAGACCCAGTAGCGGTACAGCACAAAACGGAAGGCAGTGCCGAGGGCGAGGCCCACGACGTTGGCCGCGATGTTGGTGGCGAGCAGGCTCGTCATGCCCAGCACGTGATGCGTGAACCAGATGCAGCCCTCGGCGATGGCGAGACCGCCGATGGAGACCACCGAGTACTCGAGCAGCTCGAGCCAGACGCGTGAGCGGCGGTTCTCGCGAAAGGTCCAGTACCGGTTGCCGACCCAGTTGAAGATGATGGCCACGGTGGTGCTGATGAGCTTCGCGCCGATGGCGGTGGAGTAGAAGTGACCGGTGCCGAACGTGCCGACGAGCAGCAGGTTGAAGATTCCGACGTCGAGCACCATGCCGAGAATGCCGACGACGCCGAACTTGAGGGCGTAGGTGAGGAATCCCTCCCAGACGCGGCTTGCAAGATGTTTCATCTCGTGTGAACCTGGCTGCTTTCTTGCGGCACCTGCGCTGCAGGCCGCCCACTACTTCGCATGTGACAACGGTTCTTCGACTATATGGGATGCCGTGCGCTTTTTGCTGGAAGCGGTCACCCCTGCCCTGAGCGTGCCCACACCGGTAAAGTGGGCAGGTGAGTTTACGTGTAGGTGTGATCGGTGGCGGCCAGCTGGCTCGAATGATGATTCCCGCGGCGGTGAACCTCGGGCTCGACATCCGCGTGCTTGCTGAGAACGAGGGCTCCGCTGCCGCGCTCGCCGCGTCTGTCGTCGGTGATTACCACGATGCAGACACTGTTCTCGCGTTCGCGTCGACGGTCGACGTCGTCACGTTTGACCACGAGCACGTGCCTGAGACGATTCTCAGGCAACTCGTGGCTGCGGGCCACTCGGTGCAGCCCGGGCCCGATGCGCTGCAGTTCGCCCAAGACAAGCTGCGCATGCGCGAGAAGCTCGGCGAGCTGGGCATTCCGATGCCCGACTGGGCCGCCGTTCGAGACGAAGACGAGCTGCAGGCCTTTCTCGACGAGCACGACGGCGAGGCCGTGCTGAAGACCGCCCGCGGCGGATACGACGGCAAGGGTGTGCGCCTCATCCGCGACGCGGCCGAAGGAGCCGACTGGTTCCGCATTCTGAACGAAGACGCCAACGGGGGCGCGCTGCTCGTCGAAGAGCGTGTCGACTTTCGCCGCGAGCTCGCGCAGCTCATTGCGCGCCGCCCCTCGGGCGATTCGGCGCTCTGGCCTGTCGTCGAGACGGTGCAGCGCGGGGGAGTGTGCAGCGAGGTCTTCGCGCCGGCGCCGGGGGCGAGCATCCGCTTGGCCGAAATGGCCGCGTCGATCGCCACGCGCATCGCCGACGAGCTCGGCGTTACGGGCGTGCTCGCGGTCGAGCTGTTCGAGACCACAGACGACCGACTACTGGTCAACGAACTCGCCATGCGCCCGCACAACAGCGGCCACTTCAGCCTCGACGGATCGCTGACCAGCCAGTTCGAGCAGCACCTGCGCGCGGTGCTCGACCTTCCGCTGGGCGCGACGGATGCCCGTGCCCCCTGGTCGGTGATGGTCAACGTGCTCGGGGGTCCGCCGACCGGCGGCCTCGACGACACCTATCCCGTGGCGCTGGCCGACCAGCCCGGGGTCAAGGTGCACAACTACGGCAAAGAGCCGCGCCCCGGCCGCAAGGTCGGGCACGTCACGGCCGTCTCCGACGACCTCGACGACGCCGTCTTCCGCGCCCGCTCCGTCGCGGCCCTCCTCGGCTCCGACCTCTCCGCCTAACTCGCCCGTCCGCCCCTCCCTCCCTCCCTCCCTCCCTCCCTCCCTCCGTAGATCGAGTTTGCGCAGAAGCACCTAAGACGGCCGGGTTAGGTGCTTCTGCGCAAATCCGAGGGGGGAGTGGGGGTGAGAGGGCGGGAGGGGGTGGGTAGGCTCGTTCGCATGAGTGAAGCAGGGCACGGGCAGGTCGTCGTCGGGGTCGTCATGGGCAGCGACTCGGATTACAACGTGATGGGCGACGCCGTGAAGGTGCTGCGCGACTTCGGCGTGGCGCACGAGGTCGAGGTCGTCTCGGCGCACCGCACGCCCGAGAAGATGATCGGGTACGGGCGTAGCGCCCGTGAACGCGGACTCAAGGTGATCATCGCGGGCGCGGGTGGCGCCGCACACCTGCCCGGCATGCTCGCCGCCGTCACGACGCTGCCCGTCATCGGCGTTCCGGTGCCCCTGGCGCGGCTCGACGGGCTCGACTCGCTGCTGTCGATCGTGCAGATGCCGGCGGGCGTGCCGGTGGCCACTGTCTCCATCGGCGGGGCCACCAATGCGGCACTGCTCGCCCTGAGCATCCTGAGCACCGGTACCGACGCCCAGGCGGACACGCTCGCCGAGGCGCTCGCCACCTACCGCACCGGTCTCGAATCCTCCGTCGCCACCAAGAACGCCGCCCTTCAGCAGCGCCTCTGACTCTCGCGGGTCAGATGTCGGCGTGCAGCTGCCAGACTTTTTCGGCCGAGTCGCGCCAGCTGAAGGCGCGGGCGCGGTCGAGACCCACGATGCGCAGGCGCTCGGCCAGCTCGGGGTGCGATACGACCTGGGTGATCGCCGCCGCGAGTCGCTCGGGCAGCCCCTCGGGGTCGTCGCGCGGCACCACGATGCTCGCGTCGTCGGCCACCTCCATGAGGGCTGGTACGTCGGTGTGGATGACGGGGGTGCCGAAATGCAGCGCTTCGACGACGGGCAGCCCGAACCCCTCTGCCTGGCTCGGGTAGACGAACACCGTCGCCCGCGAGATGACGAGCGCCAGGTCTTCGTTGCTCAGAAAGCCCAGAACGATCAGCCGTTCCGGCGCGAGGCCGGCCTCGGCCGCGACGGCGTCGACGTCGAGGTCTCCCCAGCCTTTCGGGCCGGCGACCACGAGCGGAATGTCGGGCGCGTCTGAGCGAGCGAGAGCGCGGATGAGCTGGCTGAGCCCCTTGCGCGGCTCGAGTGTGCCCACGGCGAGCACGTACGACGAGGGCAGCCCCAGGGCCTCGGCACGGGCATCCGCGTCGGCCGGAACCACCAGGGTCGAGCTCACCGCCCCGCCGATGACCCGCACGCGCTCACCGAAGTTGACGTAACGGGCGAGTTCTTGCGCCACGGCGTGGGTCGGAACGACCACGGCATCGGCGTACTTACGGGCGCGCTTGGCCATGGCTTTGTGCCAGGAGACGCCGTGCGGCGTCAGGGTTTCGGGATGCGTCCACGGAACGACATCGTGAATCGTCACCGCGATCTGGTCGCCGGGGTTGCGCAGCTGCGTGTGCTTCTTCAAGGGCGCGAGCAGCGAAGTGGCATGCACCATTCCCGCGCTGGCGCCGGTCAAGAGCCCGTGCTGCCAGGCCGCTGAGAGCTCACGCCGGGCCAGGGAAGTACGCTCGATTCCGGCCAGACCGGGCAGGCGCTTTTCGAGCTCGACGATCGTGTCGTGCGGCTGGCGGGAGATGATTCCCTGCACCACACAATCGCGCGGGGCGGTCGTGATGAGCTCTCGGGTGAGCTCTTCGGTGTACCGGCCGATGCCCCCCGGCACCGGCGCCACGATCTGGTCAACGATCACCCGAAGCGTTGCCATATATCTCCCAAAACTACTGTGGGCATGACCCTAGCAGCCTGGCCGCGCGCTTCTATGAACGATTGCTGTGTACCGCCGATGAACGCAGCGGCCGGGCGGCAGCCCCGAGAGCGGATGCCCGGGGTCAGAGAACCTCGGCCGGAGGCTGCCTGCGCGAGCCTTCGCGCAGCCTGATCTTGAGCAGAATCCACAGTGCCTCGACGCCGTCCCAGGCGGTGATCTTCTTGCCCTCGGCGCGCGTGCGGGCCTTGTACGAAATCGGGAGCTCGTACGGCCGGTACCCGCGGGCGAGCAGCTTGCCGGTGATCTCGGCCTCCATGCCGAAGCCGTTCGACGTGATTTTCAGCGAGCGGTACAGCTTCGTCGGCATCAGCTTGTAACACGTCTCCACGTCGGAGACGTACGAGTTGAAGATGATGTTCGTGAACAGGTTCACGCCGCGGTTGCCGATGACGTACCAGTACGAGAACGAGGTGTGGCTGCCGAAGGTGCGGGTGCCGTAGACGATGGTGGCTTCGCCGTCGAGAATGGGCTGAACGAGCCCCGGAATGTCCGACGGCTTGTACTCCTCGTCGGCGTCGCAGATGATCAGGTAGTCTCCGCCCGCGAGCGACGCGGCCTTGCGGATGGCCGCACCCTTGCCCCGGTTGACGGGCTGGTGAAAGACGGTGACCCGGTCATCCTCGATGCCGTCGAGAATGTCTTTGGTGTTGTCTTTGCTGCCGTCGTTGACGATGACGAATTCGACGTCGACCTCGGGTTGCCACGTTATGGCCAGAACCCGGTCGAGCACCTTTTGCAGGGTCGCCTGCTCGTTGTAGACGGGCATCAGTACAGAGAGTTTCACGGTCACCTTTCGAGAGGGAGGGGTGCGAAGGGGCACATCGGGTCGGCCCCGTTCAGTTGTCGGTGAACCAGGCGATGGTGCGCGTAAGGCCCTCGTGCACATCGACACGCGGGTTCCAGCCGAGCAGGGTCTGAGCCTTGGTGATGTCGGGCTGGCGGCGCTCGGGGTCGTCGACCGGTCGCGGCTGAAGCTCGATGGTCGACGAACTGCCGGCCAGCTCGATGACCAGCTGGGCGATCTCGAGCAGGGTCTGCTCGTGCGGATTGCCGATGTTGATGGGCCCGGCTTCGGTGCTGGCGGCGAGCTTCAGAATGCCGTCGACCTGGTCGTCGACGTAGCAGAGCGATCGGGTCTGGCTGCCGTCGCCGTGCAGCGGAATCGGCTCGTTCTTCAATGCCGCCTTCGCGAACGCGGGAATCGCGCGGCCGTCGTTGATGTCCATGCGCGGGCCGTACGTGTTGAACAGGCGCACGACGCCGGTGTTGGTCTCGAAGTAGCGGCGATAGGCGAACGTGATGGCCTCGGCGTAGCGCTTGGCCTCGTCGTAAACGCTGCGCGGCCCGGTCGAGGAGACGTTGCCCCAGTATTCTTCGACCTGCGGATGAACGGAGGGGTCTCCGTAGACCTCAGAAGTCGAAGCCAGAATGAAGCGGGCACCGTCTCGGCGGGCCACGTTCAGCAGCGCTTCGGTCACGTTCGACCCGGCGTGCAAGGTCTCGATGGGGTGGGCGAGGTAGCGCGGCGGAGAAGCCGGGCTTGCGAAGTGCAGCACCAGGTCGAAGGTTTCATCGATCGACTCGGCTGTTTCGGCGTCGATCTCGAGCAGCGTGAAATTCTCGTGATCGACCAGATGCGCGACGTTCTTCGGCGAACCCGTGATGAAGTTATCGACCGCGATGACACGGTAACCGTCTGACAGCAATCGTTCCGAAAGGTGAGAACCGACGAAGCCGGCACCCCCGGCTATCAACGCGGTCTTGGGCATAACAAACGTACTTTCTGTTGGCCGTTCTGGTGAGGCAATGCCAGCGAGACGTGGCACAAAATCCGTTAACAGTAGCATCCGCCGCGAACCGGGTCGGGGCGCTCAGAACACGCCGCGCAGAGCGACCGTCGGTGGCCCTCCGGGTGAAGGCCCGGCGACAACTCGCCGCCGCGCAACCCACACGGGGGGTCAGGCAGGCCGTAAGCTCTCGTGAGGTTACTCCTGCGCTGCCGTGAAGTTCAGCACTGCAGATCTGCGACATTCGAGAGGTCTATTGCCAAAGATGACGAACGGACCGCGGCGTCTCTGGTGGGTGTGGGTGATTGTCGGCGTGGTGGTCGTCGCCGCACTTGTCGGTGCCTTCTTTCTCATCAGTGGGGCGAGTTCTCACCCGGCGGCCTCACCGACGCCGACAGCTACGGCGTCACCGACGGCGACGCGAACCCCGACGCCGACTCCGTCGGTGACGCCGCTGCCCACGGCGACGCCCACCGCGACCCCGACACCGACTCCGAGCGCCACAACGGCTCCCGCCCCCAGCCCCACGACGCTGCCGCCCGGCGTCGTCAGCCCGTTCATCACATCGGCCGGATGGGATGCGGCGAACAGCGGTATCAGCGTCAGCGCCTTCGTGCCGTCGATCGTCGAATCCGGCGGCACCTGCACGATCACTGCAACGCTGGGCAGTATCGTGACCACCGACTCCTACGACGCGACCGCGTCGGCGACAACAACTGACTGCGGCACCCACCTGATGACGTCGAACACATTGACGAGCGGCTCGTGGCAGGTGACCGTCAGTTATACGTCGGCGACATCGAGCGGAACATCCGCAGCTTCAGAGGTGGTAATACCATGACCGATCGCGTAACCATGAAGCCGAGCTCGCACACGCGACCCGGGCTGGTCAGGCGGCTCGCGGCCATCGCCGTTGCGCTCTGCCTCACCGTCACCGGGCTCACCGTGGTCGACGGCCTCTCGGCGCCGGCAGCGAACGCGCTGAGCGGCAGCTCGTTCAACCCGGGATTCATCATCAGCGACGCCACGTTCTTCAACGGCACGGCGCTGACGGCCGCTCAGGCGCAGACGTTCCTCTCGAGCCGGGGGTCGAGCTGCACGGGTTCGGCTTCGGTGCCGTGCCTGAAGAACTACAGCCAGGCCACCCCGACTCGCGCCGCCACGTCGTATTGCCAGACGTACGCCGGTGCCTCTTCTGAGACCGCCGCTCAGATCGTGACGCACGTCGGCGCGGTCTGCGGCATCAACCCGCAGGTGCTGCTGGTGATGCTCGAGAAGGAGCAGGGCCTGGTGACTACGAGCTCGCCGACCTCGTACATGTATCGTTCGGCTCTGGGCTTCGGATGCCCGGACACAGCCGCGTGCGACTCGACGTACTACGGCTTCTTCAACCAGGTCTACGCGGCCGCCGCACAGTTTCAGAGCTACACCAAGAACAGCACGTCGTGGAGCTATCAGCCCGGGCGGAACAACAACATTCTGTACAACCCCTCGACCTCGTGCGGGTCGTCCTCGGTCTTCATTCAGAACCAGGCGACCGCGAACCTGTACATCTACACCCCCTATCAGCCGAACGCCGCCGCGCTGGCAAACCTGTACGGCTCGGGCGACGCCTGCTCGGCCTACGGCAATCGCAACTTCTGGGTGCTCTTCAACACCTGGTTCGGCGACCCGACCGGCGGCGGCCTCATGAACGCCTCGTTCGAGGGCTCGTTCGCCGGCTGGGTTCAGCAGAACGGCCCCGCGAACTGGCAGAACATCAACAATCCGTCGCTGGCCGAAGACGGTTCGTGGCTTTTCGCCACGAACACCACGGTCGCCGGGCGCTCGAACTCGCAGGATGTTCAGCGAACGGTGAACGTGGGCGATCAGGTCACCGCGACCATCTGGTTGCGCTCGTCGGGCACGGCCCCGTTCAGTGGCGCTGTAGCGGCGTGGGCCCTCGGCGGCGGGCCGAACGAGACCGCGTCGACGGCATACACGGTGACCGGCGCGTGGCAGAAGATCACGGTCAAGCTGCCCATTCGCCAATCGTCGCACCCGGTCATCCGGCTCGAGGTCTACATGTACTCGACCACGGGAACCCTGTTGATGGACAACGCGGCGCTGGCCTACGGTCAGGCGCCGCCCCTGAAGAACTTGCTCAGCAGCCCGGGCTTCGAAGGACAACTCGGGGGCTGGGCGCCTGGCAACGGCGATCTCAACCGAGCAGTCTTCCAAGATTCGACCATCGCGCACAGCGGAAGCTGGTTCGGCGCTTCGAACACGCAAGTAGCGAATCGCTCCCTGGCCCAGACGATTCCGGTGCAGGCGACGGTCGGAGACCGGTACTCCTTCTCGATCTGGGTGAAGCTTTCGAATCCGAAGGAGTCCTTCAGCGGCACGCTGGCATTGTGGGCGCTCGGCGGCAGTCCGTACAACAACTCGACGTCTTTCACGGCTGGCGCGACTTGGTCGAAGGTCACCGTGAGTACCGACATCACGTCGTCGGCCGTCTCACTGCTGAAACCGGAGATCTACATCGGAACGACAAAGGTGACCGTGCTCTTCGACGACGGCTCGCTGAGCCGCAACTTGCTCACCGCGGGGTCGTTCGAAGGCGGTTCTCTGCTCAACTGGGGTGTCGGCAACGGCACGATCAACCAGGCCACCTTCACCCAGCAGCAGACGGGCATCCCGCCGCAGAACGGTACGTGGTTCGGCGCCACGAACACGACGGCGAAGGGTGGATCGTTCGCGCAGACGATCACGCGCGATACGATCGCAGGCGACACCTACACGGCCGAGATGTGGGTGCGTTCCGCCGACCCGAATAAGACGTTCAAGGGAACCCTGGCTTTGTGGGGGCTCGGTGGTACGACCGATGTGGGCACGGTGGACTTCACCGCGGGCAGTGGCTGGACTCGGGTGGCCGTCGACGTCACCATGTCTCACCCTGACCACACATCGCTCAAGTTCGAGATCTACGAGAATTCCACCGACGACACGCTGCTGGTCGACGGAGCGCAGGTGTATTGATGACGACAGACCAGAGAGCGGATAGACCGAGCATGAAGTCGGCGATTTCGAATTTCGCGCCGTGGCGCAAGGCGGGCATCGAGGCGCTGATCGCGCTCGGCTGCGGAGTAGTGGCTCTGCTGATCGCGCTCTACGTGCTCAAGATCAACCCGTCGCAGCTCGGTGAGCGCTGGGGCAGCGGCGGAAACGACCAGGTGCTGCACTACGACATCTTCAGCAGTGCACTGAACACCTTTCCTTTTCTGCCGAATCACAACCTCGGCTTTCCGAACGCTCAGAACCTGTTCTTCGCTCCCTTGTTCGACCCGTGGTCGGCCCTGTTCGTTCTGATCTTCTCCCCGGTGCTGCCGAGCGGCATCTGGGCGCTGAACGTGTATTCGCTCGTCGGCTTCATCGGCACGGGCTTCACGGCGTACTTCTTCTTTCGCGCACTGCGGGTTCGGCGTGCCATCGCGATCTTCTTCGCGATTGTCTTCGCCACGGTGCCGTACCACTTCGTGCAGCTGCTGTACGGGCATCCGTTTCTCGCCAACTACTGGGCGGTGCCGCTCATCGGCATTCTCGTGCTGATGGTCGCCGGCGACACGACCAATCCGTTCGCCGGCTGGGTTTCCAGGTCGCGGTCGGTCGCTCAGCGGCGTTGGCGCGTGTGGCTTCCCATCGTGGTGATCACGCTGCTCGTCGCGTTGACCCAGTCGTACTACTTCATTTTCGCGGCCATCGTGGTGGGGGGAACGTGGGCGGTGAAGGCCGTGCTCGAGCTGGTTCGCAGCCGGTCGCGTCGCGAGTTCGTTCGAACCATGCTGTGGCCGACGGTGACGACCGGGATGCTCGTGGTGTTCATCGGCGCGCAGTTGGCGGTGCTCTCGCTGAACTGGGGCGATCGGTACGCGAAGTATTTCGGTGCCCGGCTGCCCCTCGAGTCGGAGTTGTACGGCGGCAAGATCATGAATCTGCTGCTGCCCGCGCCCTCGACGGGGTTCGCCAAGCTCGCCCAGTGGGCGCAGATCTACCAGAGTCAGTCGCCCACCTCGCCCTCGAGCGAGAATCCGTCGACGGCAATCGTCACGGGCCTAGCGTTCGCCATTGTGCTGGTGGTGATCGTGGTGCGGCTGCTGCGCGGCTCTGTCGTGACCGGCCTTCGGAAGCCGACGGTGGTCACGCGCTTCATCGACGACGACCGCATCGGAGCGCTTGTTGTGGCCTTCGTCGTGGCGTTTCTGTTCTTCTTGGTGGCCGGGCTCGGGGCGCTGCTCGCGTGGGCCGTCTCGCCCGAGATCAGAACGTGGTCACGCATGTCGATCGTGCTCAGCCTGCTGGCGCTCGGCGTGCTAGCGGTGCTCATCGACATGATCACGAAGAAGGTCTGGCTGCGCATCGTGATTCTGGTCGTTCTCGGGCTGGTCGCCGTCGTCGACCAGATCGTCGGCCCGCGCAAGGCGTTCGACATTCAGATCACCGACGATTCCGACTTGAAGTCGTTCGTGAGTCAGATCGAGGGTGCCGTGCCGGAGAACTGCGGCATCGTGCAGCTGCCTCTCAAGGGATTCCCGGAGACGGGCAATCTGGGGCAGATGGGCGATTACGACGAGGGCCTGTTCTACGACTTCGCGGGCGATTCCAGCCTGCGCTGGAGTTACGGCTCCGTCGTCGGCACGAATGCGAATTCCTTCTGGTCGGACGACGATGCGCCCGCAGCGTTCGCGGCAGACGTCAAGGCGTCCGGGGCGTGTGCCATTCTCGTCGACACGTACGCGTTCACCGAGTCTCCGGGTTACTGGCAGGCCTTCGTCGGCTCGGTCGCCGATCCCAATGCCCCCACCCTCGTGAGCGGCGACAAAGACCGCCGCTACGAGCTGTTCGTGCTGAAAAACTAGTACAGGTCCCAGCTGTAGGCGAAGGGGGAGAAGGGCTGCGCGAAGGTGTAGATCGCGAAGCCGGAGACCTCGACCCGGGTCGAGGGCGGAAACTTCTGCGTGTTCTTCCTCAGCGCCTCGTCGTTGGTCGCCCCCGCATAGACGATGAGCACGACAGGGTTCTGAACCACTGCCGCTTCTTCGTAGGGCACGTAACGACGATTGATGGCCAGCGCCCCCACCGTAACCTGTTCGTTGGTCTCGGCCGTCACGGCGTACGCGAGCCAGTAGTCGCCCAGCGCCGCCTGCACGTGGTGTGACTGCAGGTAGTCGCCGAGCGCCGAGATATCACCGATGATGTAGCGGTTCTGCGTATTGAACTGCGGCACCGGAAAGACGACGTAGATCTGGCTGATCGTCAGCACGACCGAGAGCAGCATCGCGGCGAATCCGAGCAGACGGATGCGCGTCAGCAGCCAGCCCGCCGAGATGGCCAGTGCCGGCAGCAGAAAGAAGCTGTACCGAAAGTCGGTGGCGCTCAGCACGATGCCGGCCAGCGGGGCGATGAGCAGCACCTCGAGCACCGCGCCCACCACGAGCACACCCGCCACGGCAGTGCGTCGCCGTGCCGCGAGCACGGCCAGCACCACCAGGAGGCCCAGGCAGAGCAGCCCGACCAGTGCGCTGACGATCGCATTTTCGGCGCCGAAAGTCGAGGCGAGCACCGCCGTGAACATGCCGCCGAGGTTCACGATGCTCGTGCCCCAGCCGCCGAAGCGGTTCGGGGCCGGATGATCGGCGGGCAGCACGGTCAGAAGGATGTACGGCAGCGCTCCCACGACGAAGGCGCCGACTCCGGCAAGCAGACGCTGCCACACCGGCTGTCGCACGATCAGAACGACCAGCCCCGGCAGCGCGAGCAGAAAGCCCATCGGCGACTGCCAGAGGGCGAGTCCGGCGAGAAGCCCGGCCAGAAGCCACTGCACGATCGGGTGACGCATCGCCGGGCGCAACGCGATCGCCACGCTGCCGAGGCCGAGCAGAACACTCGGCCCGTAGAACCCGGGGTCGCTGATGCTCACGTGCAGCATCCAGAAGCCCGAGAACCAGAACAGCGTCGCGGCCACGTACCCCGTGCGCCTGTCGAACGCCAGGGTGGCGACGTGCCGTACGACGAGCGTGCATCCCGCGACGACCAGGATGCTCGTCACCCCGAGCACCTCGACGTGCGGCCCGAACACGAGCATCCCGGTGCCCGCGGCGAACTCGAGCAGGGTGCCGCCGTACTGCTGGCCCCAGAAGAACCAGGCGAGGTCTCCTTCGGAGATGTGCTTCGAGATGAGGTAGACCACGGCGTTGTCGGAGTCGAGCTGCCACACCGAGGTGAACAGCAGCACGATTCGCAGGGCGATGCCGGCCGCGAACAGGGCCCAGAAAGTGACCGCGATCAGCCGGGATTCAGACACGGCTCACCGCCCGGCTGCAGCGGAACGCAGGCCGAGACCCACGCGCAGGGCCACCCGAACGGGAAGGTAGTACCACTGGTGGTACCGCTTGGCGAGGTAGAGATACGCGCTGTGATGGTGCGCCCTCGTCATGGCCGCGGAGTGCGCCTTCGTCGAGGTGCCGCCCGCATGCGCCACCGAGGCCGTCGGTACGTAGAGCACCTTCCAGCCGGCGTTCGCCAGACGCTCACCGAGGTCGACGTCTTCGAAGTACATGAAGAAGCGGTCGTCGAAACCGCCGACCTCTTCGAAGGCCGTTCGGCGAACGAGCAGGCAGGCGCCCGAGAGCCAGCCCGAGGTGACCGGTCGGTCTGAACGGGTCTGCGAGCGATCGGCCTGCAGGTAGCGGCGAGACCAGGGGTTGCCCGGCCAGACCCGGTGAAAGATCGCGTGGCCGGCGCCCGCCGTGAAAGACGGCAGAGCCCGGGCCGACGGATAAATCGTACCGTCGTCATTCGTGATGCGCGGGCCGACCACTCCGATGCGGTCGTCTGCCGTCGCAACGGCCAGAAGGGCGTCGATACTACCGGGGGTGAACTCGACGTCGGGGTTGGTGACGAGAATCCATTCGGCCGAAACCGGCAGAGACCCGGCGGCGAGGTTCACCGCCGCACCGTAGCCGAGGTTGCTGCCGGGGTTCAGTACGGTTGCAGTGGGAAAGGGAGCGAGAACGGGTTGCAGATCATCCGTCGCCGCGTTGTTCACCACGATCAGCTGTGGCGGCTCGGCGCTCGCCGCCGCGACGGAGCGCAGGCAGTTCGCGACGTCGTCGCCCGAGAAGTAGCTCACTGTTATCAGTGCGATGGGGCTCGTCATGCGTGCCTCCCGACCACACCGCTCGGTACCAGGGCACGACGGCCCAGGGCAGCGGCGAACGCAACGGTGTGTCGCGCCGCGCAGCGAGCCCACGAGAACTGCGCTGCGCGTTGTATGCCCGCAGCGGCATATGCTTCTCGCCCGGGCTCATCGGCCAGCAATCGAGCCAGCTCGCGACCGATGCTCGCGGCGTCTGTTGCGCAGTAGGCGACGGCGTCGCCGCCCACCTCGGGCAACGACAGTTCACGCGAGGTGAGTACACAGGCTCCGCTCGCCATGGCCTCGAGCACGGGCAGGCCGAACCCCTCGCCGAGGCTCGGGTAGGCCGTGACGCGGGCTCCGCCGAGCAGAGCGCGCAGGTGTTCGAGCGGGGCGTAGCCGAGCATCCGGATGTCGAAGCCGGCGCCTCGCGCTGCTTCGACCGAGCCGGCGACCGCTTCATCCCAGCCCGCGCCCCCGGCCAGCAGCAGTGCGGGTCGTTGGTCGGGTGAAGTGGAGCGAGTCGCGCTCACGAACCCCTCGATGAGGGCGGGAACGTTCTTGCGCGGCTCGAGTGTGCCGAGAAAAGCGACCCACGCCTCGGGTTCTGGCACGAGTGTGCTGCGGAACGCGGTGAGATCGGCCTCGCTCGGCACGTGGAACACCGCCGTGTCGTAGCCGAGCGGCGCCGCGAACACGCGGCTGGGAGAGGCCCGAGTGATGCGCACGTATTCGTCGGCAGTGGTCTGGCTTGGCGTGACGACCACGAGTCGCAGGGCCTTGGCGGCACGAATCCAACTGCGAAAGAAGACGCGCTTCAGCCGGCTGTGCACCTCGGGCGCCGTGAAGAACGTCAGGTCGTGAATCGTGACCACGCGCTTGCGGCGGCTGAACAGCGGAAACGTGTAGTGCGGCGAGTGCAGCACCGCCGCGCCGGCACGACGGGCGATACTCGGCAGCGCGACCTGCTCCCAGGCGAACCGGCCGGATGCCCGTGCCGCCCATCCGGCAGCGACGATGGTTCGGGCGCCACTCGCCGTGAACCCGGCTTCGTCGCGTTGCTGGCAGACCACCACGAGGTCGACGCCGCTTGCGACCAGCTCGGGGACGAGATTCTCGACGTAACGCCCGACCCCGCCTCGGTCGGCGGGGATCGCCGTCGCGTCGAGCAGAACGATCGGGGCGGAACGAGGGCGGGTCGTGCTGTTCACGCCGATCAGGTGGCCAGAAGCTCGAGGTCGTGGTCGACCATGCGGTGAACGAGGGTGGCGAAGTCGATCGTGGGCGACCAGCCGAGCACGGCGTGTGCTTTGCTGGCGTCGCCGAGTTGTTCAGACGGGTCGACGGGTCGCACGAACGCGGGGTTCACGGTCACGAGGCCCGACCAGTCGGTGATGCCGACCCGGTCGAAGGCAGCATCGAGAAAGTCGCCGATGGTGTGGGAGACCCCGGTCGCGATGATGAAGTCCTGCGCCTCGGGCGCTGTCGCGGCCAAACGCATCGCGGCCACGTAATCGGGTGCCCAGCCCCAGTCGCGGCGTGCATCGAGGTTGCCGAGTTCGAGACCGTCTTGCAGGCCGGCGCTGATGCGGGCGACACCCGCCGTGATCTTGCGGGTCACGAACGTCTCGGGCCGGCGCGGGGACTCGTGGTTGTAGAGCACACAGTTCGACACGTGCAGACCGCGCGCGCGGAACACCCCCGCAGAGAGGTGCGCGTACGCCTTCGACGCCCCGTATGGCGACGTCGGCGCGATCGGCGTCGACTCGGTTTGGGGCGATTGGGTCGCCTGGCCGAAGATCTCCGCGCTCGACGCGTGCACCAGGCGAACCGGATGCCCGTGGTCGGCGCTCAACCGCTGTGCGCTCTCGAGCAGCCTGACCACGACCTGCCCGTTGACCTCCCCGGTGCGCACCGGGTTCTTCCACGACTCGAACACCGAACTGATCGCAGCGAGACTGTAGACCTCGTCTGGGCGCACCTCGGCGACCAGCTCTTCGAGCCGGCCCGGTTCGAGCAGGTTCAGAGTGTGCAGAGTGAGTGCGTCAGGCGCACCGAGACCGCCGATGTTCTCCTCGCCCGGGCTGCGCACAACACCGTGCACCTGATACCCGTCAGCGAGCAGAGACTCGGCCAGGTACGAACCGTCTTGCCCGGAGATACCGGTGATCAACGCGACAGGCACGGTCAGTTCCGTTTCGGGTCAGGCGCCACGAAGTCGTGGCGTTGCGGGGAGGGCTGCTGTCACAGTCGGGCGAGGGCCTTCTGCTCGATGACGTCGTTCTCGACCATCATCGTGACGAGTTGCCCGAAATCGACCTTCGGCTTCCAGCCCAGAACCCGCTCCGCCTTCGCACTCGACCCGATCAGCAGATCGACCTCCGCGGGACGCATGAACTCCGGATTCTGCTCCACGTACTGCTCCCAGTCCGTGATCCCCACAACCGCGAACGCCCGCTGCAACAACTCACGGATCTCGTGCGTCTCACCCGTCGAGATCACATAGTCGTCAGCCTCGTCTTGCTGCAACATCAACCACATCGCCTCGACATAGTCGCCGGCGAATCCCCAGTCCCGGCGGGCATCCAAATTGCCGAGCACGATCTTGTCCTGCAAACCCAGACTGATCCGGGCCACCGCCTGCGACACCTTACGGGTCACGAACTCCGGACCACGCCTGGGCGACTCATGATTGAACAACACACCAGAAGAGGCGTGCATGCCGTACGACTCCCGATAGTTGATCGTCATGTAATGCCCGAACACCTTCGCGACCCCGTACGGCGACCGCGGCCACAACAGGGTGTCCTCGTTCTGCGGAACCTGCTGCACCTTCCCGAACATCTCAGAACTCGATGCCTGGTAGAACCGCACCTTCTTCGGGTCATCCCCGGAATACAGGCGCACCGCTTCGAGTGCGTTCAGCACACCCTTCGCGGTCACCTCCGTCGTCAACGACGCGTTCTCCCACGAATACGCCACGAACGAGATCGCACCCAAGTTATAGAACTCGTCCGGCTTCGCCGCCTCCAACGCCCGGATCAGACTCGACAGATCCGTCAAATCACCCGTGAGCACCTTCACCCCCGGCAAAGTCGCCTCCACCAGCGCCCGCTTCGGGTTGTTCTGCCCCCGAATCAGACCATAAACCTCATACCCCTTCGAGAGCAGAAGCTCCCCCAAATAAAGGCCATCCTGGCCAGTGATACCAGTAATAAGAGCGCGGGGCATAAATTCCTCGGTGTTCTGTGTCGGTCATGCTGACGCCAGCCGTTTCGAAGGCGTGCGATCAACTAGTATTCCACGGTGCAGGCTTTACTGAGTCGACTTCGGGTCGCGGGCCCCGTTCTACTGGGTTCAGAGGTCGAGTCGCAGCGCCTCGCTCGTGCGGGTGCCCCTGCCGCCGTCGAGGCCGCAGAGTGGGCGTCGGCCATCGCTGCCTCGGTGCGACGATCGTTGCGCAACGACCAGATCTGGCTCGCCATCGTTGCCTTCAGCACTGTTTTTCCGACGCTCGACGAGCACCGCGCCGTTCGGCGGGCACTGGCCCTGGCCGGCCCGGGAGACGAACTGGATGCTCTGCTCACCTCCCTTCGTGCGGTCATCGATCGCGCCACCAGCCTCGACGCGCCCCTCGTACTCGCGCGCAACGCCGTCGTGATCGACGCCAACTTCGCGGGCCGCTTCGATCACAACACCGGGGTTCAGCGCGTACTGAGAGAGACGGTGTCTCGGTGGGCGGTCGAGCATCCGCTCGTGCTGACGGCCTGGAACGACGACTCGACCGCGTTGCGGGCCCTGGTGGGGCGTGAGCGTGACCGCGTTCTCGACTGGCCGACACATTCGCGGCGCTCGGCGGCCGGCCCGCGGCCCGATGCCGATGCCGAGGTCGGTGCCAGTGCCGGTGCCAGTGCCGATCTTGATCTCGTGCCGGCGAGCCTGGGCGGCGCGGGCGCGGCGATCGTGGTGCCTGTCGACTCCGTCGTCGTCGAGATCGAGGTCGCGCAGGTGGATACGGCCGCAGCCCTCGCCGGTCTCGCCGCAATCAGCGGAAACCGCGTGGCGCTGGTCGGCCACGACACCATTCCGATCGTGAGTGCGCAGTCGCAAGACGGCGGCGAAATCGAGCGGTTCGCCCGGTTTCTCACCGTCGTGAAGCACTCGAGCAGGCTCGCCGGAGTCAGCCAGTCGGCGGCCGACGAGTTCTCGGGCTTCGTCTCTGCCCTCACCGCACAGGGCGTGACGGGCCCCGACGTGGTCACCGTGCCGCTGGCCATGAACGCACCGTCACTCGCCACTGCGCCTGCGCTCGCCGCTGCTTCGTCGACGTCGCGAATCAGTGGCTCGAAAACGACGGCCGCCGCTGCTCCGGGTTTCGCCGAGTCGCCCGCAGGCGGTAACGGCTCGGCTGGGCCGCTCATCGTCGTTGTCGGCAGCCAGGAGCCGCGTAAGAACCACTCCGCCATTCTGTTCGCGGCCGAGCGGCTGTGGCTGAACGGCGAAGACTTTCGGCTGCGCTTCATCGGCGGCGGGGGAGCCCTGCATCTGAAGCAGTTCGACGCCGAGATCACCCGTCTGCAGCGCGAAGGCCACTCCGTCGAAGTGCTGCGCGGCGCGGGCGACCAGGTGCTGGTCGACTCGTACCGCGACGCCCGATTCACGATCTTTCCGAGCCTGCACGAGGGCTTCGGGTTGCCGGTCGCCGAGTCGCTCGCGCTCGGCACACCCGTCATCACGGCCGATCACGGCAGCCTGGCCGAGGCGGCCCGCGGCGGCGGCTGCCTGATGGTGGATGCTCGCGACGACGAGGCTCTCGCCGTTGCCATGACGACCCTGCTGCACGACGACGAGGTGTACGGCCGGCTGCGGGCCGAGGCGGCCGCGCGGTCGTTCCGCACCTGGGACGACTACGCCCGAGAACTGTGGGCGGCGCTGATCGAGCCGTTGGTGACCGTCCCGTCGAGTGCTGGCGCGCTGGCGACGGATCCGCTGCGTGCCGATGCGCCGGGCGCTGATCCGGCCGGTGCCGGAACCGAGACGCGCCCCTTCGCCAGCACGCCGAAACGGGCATCCACCGCCCCGGTCGAGTCGCAGCGGGCCTACGATCGGCTGACCCTCGAGCGCTGGTGGAGCGCGGCGAACGCCGCCGTAGCCGAACGCCAGGCGCGTGAACGATCGATTCTGCGCACGGTGGCGAAAATCGGCCCGCTCGCCCGGTTCTTCGTGGCGCGATCACGCGAAATGGGTGTGCCCGCGGCGAGCAAGGCTGCCTTTCGTGTGGTGAAACGTCGGCTGATTTCGAGCTAACTCCCGGGTTCCGGTTGCTAAAGTGAGCGAAACCGTGGGGGCCCTCGCTCCCTCGACCGAGCCGCCGCAAGACGACCCATCAGGAGCCCTGGCCCCATGCAGACACCGCCCGACGAGCCTGGCGCCGCCGACGGCACGTGGCCAGAAGGTCTCGCTCCTGAGGGTGACGAGTCGTCCACCCGCTCCCACGGCCATTCGCACAGCCACTCACGCACCCACTCCTCGTCGCGTTCCAGCTCAGGTTCGGGGCGCAGGCGCAGACGCTCGTCGCGCAGCCGTCGTCGTCGTCGTACGGTCGCTATCGTGCTCTCGTCGGTAGGAGTCGTCGTTCTCGGCATCGTCGCCTTGGCTGGGTGGGTGGCCTATCAGACGTTGCAGGCAAAATCCGACCTCGAGACCGCCCAGAGCTCGATTACTGAGATTCAGAAAGACGTCACAACTCTCAACGTGACGGCGCTGCCGGCGTCGGTCGCCACGTTCCAATCGAGTGCCCAGAGTGCTGCTTCGCATACCAATGACCCCGTGTACCGACTCGCAGAGGGTCTTCCGGTCGTGGGCGTCAATCTGACCGCGGTGCGCGAGCTCTCTGGCGCGCTCAACGACATCGGCACTCAAGCGCTGCCGCCGCTCGTCTCCGTTGCGTCGTCCGTCACTCCCGAGTCGCTGAAGCCCGTCGACGGAAAACTGAACGTCGCACTCTTGAGTCAGGGCGACGCGGCTCTGGCCAGCGCCGACACGGCGATGCAGTCGGTGCAGGCGTCGGCTCAGGGCATCCAGACCGCCGGCACCGTGGGCCAGATCAGCTCGGCCAAGACGCAGTTCGTGTCGGCGCTCGGCAAGGCGCACGACGAAATAACGAAGGTGCGGGGCACCATCGGTACGGTCGAGAACATTCTCGGAATGAACGGAACCCGGCACTATCTGCTCGCGTTTCTGAACAACGCCGAGACCACGGGGCTGGGTGGTGGCCCGGCGTCGGTGTCGATGCTGACCGTCGACAACGGCAGCTTCGCCATCACCGACCAGGCGTCGAGCACCGACTTCCCCCTCAATCAGGGCCCCGTCATGACGCTCGACCAGAATCTGCTCGACATGTACTCTCCGGGCATCGCGTCGACCATGAACTGGTCGACCAGCCGCCCCGACTTTCCGACGGCGGCCAAACTCATCGAGGCCTACTGGGCCAAGTTCAAGGGCGGCGTGACACCCGACGGAGTTATTTCGATCGACCCGATCGCGCTCAGCTACATTCTGGGGGCGACGGGGCCGATGACGCTCGCGTCGGGTGACGTGATCAACGCCGACAATGTCGTTTCGCTGATGCTGCACGACATCTACCTGCGCTACCCGCAATCGGAGATCGAGGCGCAGACCGACGTCTTCTTCGCCGACTCGGCGAAGACCATCTTCACCGGCATCACCACCACGAAGGCAGACCCCACGGCGTTGATCGACGCCGTTTCGAAGGCGGTCTCGTCAGGCAACATGATGGCATGGAGCCCGGTCGACGCTGAGCAGCAACTGGTCACTCAGGCCGGGCTCGAAGGCGTGATTCCAACCGACAATACGAAGCAGTCGATGGTCGGGGTCTACTTCCGAGACGTCTCAACGTCGAAGGCCGACTACTGGGTGCATTCGACCGCCGATATGTCGAGCGATGTGTGCACCAATAGTCAGAATCCGACATTCACGACAACCATCACGCTGAACTCGACCGAAACGCTCGAAGAGTCCCAAGACCTGCCCGAGTTCGTGACCGGGGGAGTGTTCCACGGAACGAAGATCGCCACGGAGGTCTACGTCTATGGACCCGTCGGTGCGACGTTGACCTCAGACACGGCCGGCGACACGAGTGTGGGCGCCACCGTGCGGTCGAGCTCGCAAGACCTCGGCCGACCGGTTGCGCGGTTCGAGGTGTTTCTCGCCCCGGGTGAGACGAACACGGTCACCGCGACCTTCACCGGGGCCGCCGGAAAGTTCGGAAAGCCGACTTTGCAGGTCACGCCCATGATCAACCCGACAGCCAGCACGGTCACCGCGGCCGGTTGCAAGTGACGGCTGGCAATACGACGGAGGGCTTCGCTGTGCCCGTAGTATTGGGCAATGCCTAATCGCCTGGTGCGGGCTACCGCCGTCGTTTATGAGAAGCTGCTGCGCTACCTGCTGAAGTTCGGCGTCGTCGGCGCTATCGGCTTTGTCGTCGACTTCGCCGTCTTCAACTGGCTGCTCGTCGGCGGGCTGGGCGAAGGGCACTTCTTGTCGGGGCCAATCGGTGCGAAGGTCGCCGCGGTGGCGGCAGCGACGGTCGTCACCTGGTTCGGCAACCGGTACTGGACGTTTCGCGAACACCGCCGACGCAACTACATCGCCGAGCTCTTCGAGTTCTCGGTGGTCGCCGTTGCGGGGCTGCTCATCAACGTGCTGTGCCTCTGGTTCTCGCACTACGTGCTCGGCTTCACGTCGATTCTCGCCGACAACATCTCCGGTCAGCTGATCGGCACCCTGCTGGCTACTCTGTTCCGATTCGTGCTCTACCGCTATTGGGTGTTCGGCCGCCATCGCGGCAGCGTTCTGGCAGACCCCGCTGCGGCGGCGGCCCAGCTCGATGCCGAGCAGAAAGCCGAGCTTGCTGCTGCGTCGATCTTCGAAGACGACAGCTACGCCGAGGCTGACGCGGCTCGCGAGAACCCGCACCTATAATTGGTCGGATGCCAGAACACGACGCCACTCAGACTCGTCTAGCCGAACTCGAAGCAGAGCGAGACCGACTGCAGGCCGAGCTCGACTCCGTCGCGAACCGGGCCACCGATCGCTGGCTCGGTGCCGCGTCGTTCGAATCGAAGGCGTTGGCCGCCATGCAGCAGACGATCTCCTGGCGTGTGACGAAGCCGCTGCGAATCGTTCGCTCGCTGCCCTCGCTGGCTCCGCGGCCCAAGAAGTAGAGGCGAGTCGTGCCCCCTGCCCTGTACGACACGCTGACGCCCGAAGCGCCTTCGGCGGCCACGGTCGCAGCACTCGGTCGTCGGCTGGTCTCGGCCGCCGAGCATATTCTGCCGCCGAGTGAGCAAGCGGGCATCCCGTCGCTGTTGTCACGCGGTGTGGGGGTGCTGGCCGACAGTGTGTTCCGCCACGTTCAGATCAGTCGCAGCGACGACGAACTGTGGCTGGCTCTGGTCGCGCTGACGGCGGCGTTTCCGCACTCCGACGTGTTCTTGGCGTGCCGGCGGGCCCTGGGCGTGGCAACGCCCGAACGTGCTCTCGCGGCGGTGTTCGAGAGCGTGCAGGCGGCGTTTCGGCACTTCGATTCGCTCGATTCCGACATAACGATCGTCACCGACCGGGTGGTGGTCGATGTCGATTTCTGCGCCAAATACGACCACAACTCGGGCGTTCAGCGTGTGGTGCGAGAAACCATGTCGCGCTGGGCGGTGAGCCACGACATCGAGCTGTGCTGCTGGTCGACGGGCGACAACGCCCTGCGTGAGCTTTCGCCCGTCGAGCGCCGACGCGTCGTCGACTGGAACGCCTGGAAGCTCATCGCTGAAGCAGATCGCCCCGCCGAACCTCCGACGTTCAGGCCACGGATCGTCGTGCCGTTCGGCACCACGGTGATTCTGCCGGAGGTCGCCCGACAGGGATACGCTCCTGCGCTCGCCTGCCTGGCCGAGTTCTCATCGAACCGAGTGGGCATGGTCGGGTACGACACCGTTCCGATCGTCAGTGCCGACTTGGTCGCCGAGAACGAGTCGGAGATGTTCGGCAGATACCTCACGGCCGTCAAACACGCCGACCGCATCGCCAGCGTGAGTGCGAGCGCGGGCGCTGAATTCGAAGGCTTCTTGCACGCGGCCGCGGCCCAGAACTTGCCCACGGCCGCCGTGCGACCTGTTCCGCTCGCTATCGAAGTACCGCAGCGCAGCAATGCCGCAGCCGGTTCGAAAGGCAGCGGTGCCGAGCCCCTCGTGCTCATGGTCGGCAACCAAGAGGCCCGAAAGAACAACCTCGCTGTCATCTTCGCGGCCGAAACGCTCTGGCGCGAAGGCCTACGCTTTCGGCTCCGGATGATCGGCGGCGGCAAATCGCAGTACACCCGTCTGATCGACCGCTACGTCGCGCGGCTCACCCGACTCGGGCGCCCGATCGAGCTGTGGCGGGGCGCAAGCGACGACCTGCTCGTCGACTCGTACGGCTCGGCGCGTTTTACCGTCTTTCCCTCGTTGCACGAGGGCTTCGGTCTCCCGGCGGCGGAGTCTCTGGCGATGGGCATTCCGACCGTGACGTCGAACTACGGCAGCACCGCCGAGATCGCGGCCGGAGGCGGGGCGCTGACCGTCGACCCGCGCGATGACCGGCAGTTGGTCGAAGCGTTCCGAGCCCTGCTGACCGACGAAGCATTGCATGATCGGCTCGTCGCCGAGGCGCTCGCGCGGCCCAGCCGCAGCTGGGACGACTACGCGGCCGAACTCTGGTCAGAACTCGTTGTACCCCTGGAGCGTGACGTATGAGCAAGGCCGTAGTACTGACCAGGCTGGGAGTTCTGGCAACGACCGTGCTCGGGCGCGACCCGGGGCTTTCGACGCCCGAGGAATACGCGCGCGTGCTGGCGCCCGCCGTAAACGGTGACACGAATCTGCTCTGGCTCACCCAGGCTGCCATCGCGGCAGTGCTTCCGTTACACGACGACTTCGAGCGCTTTCGCCGAGACGCGGCGCTGAACGGCGCGGCCGCGGCCATCGGCCGCCAGGTGGCTCGCAGCTCGCGGGTACTGGCGCCGAACCGGTCGGTGCAGATTCGCATCGCGACTGACACGGTGATCGTCGACGTGCACCACACGGCGCGCACGGGCCTGGCCACGGGCATCCAGCGCGTGGTTCGGCAGACCATTCAGCAGTGGAACAGCAAGGCCGAGGTCGAGCTGGTGGGCTGGGATTCGTCGTTCACCGGGTTGCGCCACCTTTCGGAGCCCGAGCGTCAGAACGCGCTCTACGGATCGGTGCCGCGCATCGCCCGGCCGCGCGAGTGGGTGCTGACGATTCCGTTCCGCACCACGTACATTCTTCCCGAGCTCGCCATCGAGCAGGGTCGAACAGACCGCATCTCGTGCCTGGCCGAATTCTCGGGCAACCAGACCACCGTGATCGGCTTCGACTGCGTACCGCTGACCTCGTCGGAGACGGTCGGGGAGGGTATGTCGGCCGCGTTCGCGAAGAACCTCTCGGCGCTGGCGCACTTCGATCGTGTCTCGACGATTTCGCGGGCATCCGCCACCGAGTATGCGGGCTGGAAGCGCATGCTGAGCGGCGCGGGCCTCGCGGGGCCCGAGATCGAGCCGCTGCTGCTGCCGAGCGTCGCAGAAGAGGTCTCGGCCGACGACTTCGAGCGGGCCCGCGAGCAGCTGCTGAGCGGGCAGTCGACAGGCAGCGACGCGCCGCTCGTGGTGTGCGTCGGCAGCCACGAACCGCGCAAGAACCATCTCGCCGTGCTGTATGCCGCCGAACGGCTCTGGCTCGAAGGGGTGTCGTTTCAGCTGGTGTTCATCGGCGGAAACGGCTGGAACGGGGCCGCCTTCGCCGAACAGCTCGCGCGGCTCACGAACGACGGCTGGCCCGTCAAAGCGATCTCGGCCGTCTCGGACAGCCTGCTCTGGAGCGCCTACCGACTGGCCTACCTCACCGTGTTCCCCTCGCTGAACGAGGGATTCGGGCTGCCGGTGGGCGAGTCGCTCTCGGCGGGCACCCCGGTGGTGACCAGCGGATTCGGCAGCATGAAAGAGATCGCGGCCGCCGGCGGAGCCATCTTCGTCGACCCTCGCGACGACGACGACGTCTATCGCGGCATGCGGGCGGGGCTGCTCGACGAGGAACTGCACGCGCGGCTCGTCGCCGAGGCGGCCGAGCTGCCGAGCCGGGGATGGTCGGACTACGCTGCGGCGTTGTGGCAGTATTTCGTTCCGCAGAGCGTCGCGCCGGAGAGCGAACGCCCAGCCTCGGTCACGTAGGATCTAGCAGTGGGATTTTGTAACGTCCTCGAAAGTGGGCACCAATGACAGATGTGGCGCAGCAGAGGGCTGAACGACTAGCCGAACTGCCCTTCGAGGTGTCGGTCAGCGCGGGCCCGAAATCGGTGGGCGGTTTTTTCGCATCGATTCGCGAGATCGTCAAGCACCGTGAGCTGCTCGACCTGCTCATTCGACGCGAACTGAAGTCGCGCTACAAAGACTCGACCCTCGGTTTCGCGTGGAGCCTCATCAAGCCGCTGGTGCAGCTGCTGATCTACTACGTGTTCATCGGTCAGGTGCTCGGCGCCTCGCGCGGTGTGCCCGACTTCGCCATTTTCGTCTTCTCCGGCCTCACCCTGTGGGGCCTGTACGCCGAGATCGTGGCGACCGGAACGGCGTCGATCGTCTCGAACGGCGGGTTGATCAAGAAGATCTACCTTCCACGCGAGATCTTTCCGCTCGCTGCGACGGGTTCGGCCATCTTCAACTTCTTGGTGCAGATGGTCGTGCTGCTGCTGGCGATCATCGTGCTCGGCCAGTTCCCCGTGTCGTGGAACCTGTTGTGGGTGCCGGCGGGTGTCGCCGTGGTGCTCATCTGGGGCGTGGCGTTCGCGCTCGTGCTCTCGGCGCTGAATGTCTTTCTGCGCGACATCCAGTACCTCGTCGAGGTCGTCATGCTGCTCATGTTCTGGGCTTCGCCCATCGTCTACTCGTGGTCGTTCGTCGTCGCAGCGGTCAAGGATCATACCTGGCTGCTCGACGTCTACCTGCTGAACCCGGTGTCTCTGGCCATTCTCGCCTTCCAGCGCGGGCTGTGGCAGGCCGGCAGCCAGACGCGGGTCATCGGAGGCAACACCGTGCCGCCTCAGCCGTGGCCGGCCCACATGGAGCTATTGATGCTCGGAGCCGGCATCGTCGGCGTCGTCGCCATCTTCATCGCCCAGCGCATCTTCTCGCGCCTGCAGGGCAACTTTGCGCAGGAGATCTGATGACGGTGAGTGATGTGACCACGAATGACAAGTCGAGCCTCGGCAAGGGGGCGCCCGTTGTCGTGCGTGCCAACGGGGTATCGAAGCGCTTCGTCATTCGCAAAGAGAAGTCGCTCAAAGAGCGCATCGTGAACTTCGGCCGCTCGCAGAAGCACAAAGACGACTTCTGGGCGCTGCGCAATGTCGGATTCGAGATCACGGCGGGCTCGACGATCGGGCTGGTCGGCGCGAACGGTTCGGGCAAGAGCACACTGCTGAAGGTTCTCGGGGGCATCATCGAGCCGAACGACGGTTTCGTCGAGCGCCGCGGCCGTCTCGCCGCGCTGCTCGAGCTCGGCGCGGGGTTCCACCCCGACCTGACGGGCCGCGAGAACGTCTATCTGAACAGCTCGATTCTCGGCCTCACCCGTAAGCAGACCGACGAGTATTTTCAGTCGATCGTCGACTTCAGTGAAATCGAAGAATTCATCGACACCCAGGTGAAGTTCTACTCCTCGGGCATGTACGTGCGGCTGGCGTTCGCCATCGCCGTGCACGTCGACCCCGACATTCTGCTCGTCGACGAGGTGCTGGCGGTCGGCGACGAGCCGTTCCAGAAGAAGTGCATGGAGAAGATCAAAGAGTTCCAGAAAGAGGGCCGCACGATCATCCTGGTGTCGCACTCGTCGGCTCAGGTGCAGCTCTTGTGCGACCGGGTTCTGGTGCTTTCACACGGAAACGTCGTCTTCGACGGTGGCGCAGTCGAAGGTATCGCTGCCCTGCGCGAGTCTTTCGAGCATTAGCGCGGGTCCTGGCACGTCGGTCTGCGGCGTTCTCGTCGTCGGTCGCACCTGAAGTGCGACTCTCCTCCTCGGCCTTGCATCCCGTCGCACCAGTACCCGCGCTCTATCGCGGCTCAGTAGGGCGCGCCGACGAGGCTGTGCGGGTCGACCACGGAGTCGAAGAGGTAGATCGTGTAGTCGCCGTCTTCGATGCGCGTCGAGGTCGGCAGGCCGGCCGTGCTGCTGAGAAAGGTGTCTGCCGCGTCACCGGTGAACACCACGATGGCGGTACGACGCTGCGCGGCGGCCTCGTCGTCGTAGGGTTCGTACGGGTGCGCATTCAGCGAAGCAATGTTCACGTCTTCATTGCTCACCGCAGTGAGACGGTACGCCAGCCAGTACTCGCCGTAGGCTGCCTCGACGCCGTGTGATTCGAGCAGCGACTCGAGCTGCTGGTATCCCGCACCGAATTCCGCATCGGTGCCGAGTTGCAGGTTGTTGGAGTACGACAGCGTCTGCGAGAAGGTGAGGCCGGCAGCGAGCAGCGCCGCGAAAAGTCCCACAAAGCGGATGCGCGTGAACAGCCAGGCCAGCGCTACTGCGAACGCGGGGCTCAGATAGATCGCGTAGCGCACCGTGGCCGCGGTGAGAACGTCGTTCGCCGCAACGATGATGACCGCCATGCAGAGGAAGGTGCCCACGGTGAGAGCGCCGATCCACAGGCTTCGCCGCACGATGGTGAGCACGACGAGCAGTGCGAGGGCGGCGAGGGCGAGGGCCGTGACGATGAACCGTTCGGGCTTATCGTAGACCGGAACGAGTGCAGGTATCAGGGTCGTAAAGAACGAGATCACGCTCGAGAAGTGAAACCCGCCCGGTGCGGCGCCCTGTCTGGCGAAGGCGGTGCCCCCGACCGCTTCACTCAGCCACGGCAGGGCTCCGACGATCGCGGCGAGAACCCCGACGAGAATGTGCCGCCACGAGCGGTGCCGAACGGCGGCGATAACGAAGGCCGGAGCCGCGAATGCCGCGCCCATCGGTGACTGCCAGAGCGCCAGCCCTGAGGCGAAGCCGATGGCGGCCCACAGCAGATAGCTCTTTCGCACCGGCGCTCGCAGGGCGAGAAAGATGACCAAGAGGCCGAGGCACAGGCTGGTGTTGTAAAAGCCCCCGTCGGTGGTCGACTGCCGCAAGATGACGAAGCCGGGAAAGACGAAGAGCATCGCCGCCACGTTGCCCGCCGTGCGACCGAGGGCATGCGTGGCAATGGCGCGCAGCAGCACCGCGGCGACCGTGATCACCGCGATCTCCACGATGGTGAGCACGGCAAGGCTCGGGCCGAAGACGACCATCGCCCCGCCGGCGAGAATCTCGAGCAGGGTGCCGCCATACGGTTGTCCCCAGAAGAACCAGTCGATCTGGCCCTCTGAGACGTGCTTCGAGATCAGGTAGACCACCGCATGGTCGGAATCCTCGAGATGACCCACCGAGAACGCGAAGAAGATGCGGAGCGCTACTCCGGCGGCCAGCACGACCCAGAAGAGGATGTTCGACAGTCGCCGTTCGCGACGCGCCCACATCGACAGCTGTTCGCCGGGTGCGGCTGCGACGGGCGCGGCTGCCACAGGTGGGTCGGGCGTCGCGGTCATCAGGTTCTGCTTCACGCCTTCTTACCGGCGCCACGTACGGCGCGCAGGGGCGCCGTGACACGCCAGGAAAGCGTGTGCTGCAGATCGCTGACCAACTGGCCGAGTTCTGCTTCGCGCGTTCGGGCGCTGCTGAGTTCTGCCTCCAGGCGCGAGTTCGTCTGTTCGGCATCGGCCAGTTTGATCTTCAGCACGTTTTCGCGGTCGATGGCCTGTTCAAGCTGCCGAAAGACGTCGTCGAGGTGCGCTTGCAGCTCGACGCGTTCGATGTGCACGAACCGATCGAGAATTCCCGCAGAGTGCGTCAGCAGACTGCCGAGTTCTTCGAAATGCTCGTCTGCGACGTAGAAGCGCGACAAGCCGTCGAACAACGTGAAGTGGTACCCGGCCTGCTCGACCCGCTGCTGCCACTCGGCGGTGACCTGGATGCTCGTTCCGGGCTCCGTCGCCTCGATGACGAGCACCCACGGGCGAAAGCGCGTCAGGTCGATCGAGGCCAGCACCTGAGTCTCTGCACCCTCGGTGTCGATCGACATGAAGTGGATTTCGCTCTCCGCCAGCCCCGCCGCCTCGATCGTCTCGTTGAGAGAGACGACGTCGACGGTCGTGTCGCGCACGGCGTGACCGTGCTCGGCGTGGCCGGCGCTGATGTCGTCGACGAGAGTCGACAGGCCCGTGCCCTCGATCAGATGAAAGGTCAAGGTCTCAGCAGTCGAGTCGCTCGCAACCGCTTCGAAGACGGCGTCGCGCGGTCGCTCGACCCGAAAACGCCGCGCATACTCGGGGTTGGGTTCGATGGCTATGCCGTGCCAGCCCGCGTCGTAGAACTTCTTGGTGACCGAAAACTCGGTGGGATCGTTCGCTCCTACATCGATGTAGGTTCCGTTCTCGATCTGGCCGAGTGCGCGCCACAGCACGATGTCTTCGCCGTTCTGGGCGTACGAGATGTTCGACTCGCTCACCTTAATGTTTCCTTTCGTGCACGCTGGCCCCTCGAGTTCTCAGGAGGCATGCGGCTGAGCTACGCTACCGTAACAGTAGTCTGCGATTCAGACTGAAGCTGGGAGCCGAAGGTGGAGGCGACCGGTGTCGTATGCAGGCGGTGTCGTATGCAGAAAAGAGCGGTTGGTATTTCGTGGCGTCTTCGGTGGTAGTGAAAGCAACGGCCCCCTTTCGGTCGTATCTGAACCAGAGGTTCGGCGATCTGCAGAACCGCATGGAGAACCTCGAAAAGCGCATCGACAAGACCCTCGAAATGGTCGAGCAGCAGACCAAAGACACCATCGAGTTGCAGCGGGCGCTGCTCGACACCATGACGCTGCTGGCGGCTGCCGTTGCCGAACAGAAGACAAGCGCAGAGCAGAAGACAAGCGCAGAGCAGAAGACAAGCGCAGAGCAGAAGAAGAGCGGCAACACGACCTCGGCTGCCGCCGCGCATCCCCAACCCGTCGCACAAGCGAGCGCGGAGTCTGCTGAATAGTGCGTCTCTTCGTCGATCTGTCGAGCACTCAAGACCCGATCAGCGCTGAGCGTGGTATTCCGACCTACGCGCGCGAATTCGCGCGGGCCATCGAGAAGGCAGAACCCGAGCTCGTCACCGCGTACGGCATCGAGAACGAGGGTCCGTTACCGGCCGGTCTCGACTTTCTGCTGCCGACCGGAAAGCTGCAGCGCATCCGCAACGGCCGTCTCGGCATTCACGGCACGAACGACTTCGTTTTCGATGTGTGGCACGACCTCTCGCCGTTCTACGACCTTTCGAGCGAGTACTTCAGGTTCATCACCGAGTCGCGGTCGAAACTCGTCGTAACCCTGTACGACCTCATTCCGCTGATTTTCGATGACGTCTATCTCTCGAAGATCGAGGTTCGCGCCAACTACTACCGCAGTCTCTCGATCGTGCAGCAGGCCGACAAGGTCATGTGCATCTCGCAATCGGCTGCAGACGACGGGATCCGGTTGCTCGGTCTCGACCCCGACAAGGTGTTCGTCGTCGGTACGGGCGTCGAAGCCCGTTACCAGCCGACGGATGACCGGGCGGGCGCCTACCGTAAGGCGGCCCGGGGCGTGAAAGGGCTGCGCGAGGGCTTCGTGCTCTACACCGGTGGCATCGACCATCGTAAGAACATCGAGGGGCTGCTCGAAGCGTTCAGCCTGGTGCCTCGCGAACTGCGAGCGGCTCACCAGCTGGTCGTCGTCTGTCGGGTGACGAAAGAGACGAAGAAGTACCTGCACACGCTCGCTGCTCGCCTCGGCATTCTCGACGACATTCTGTTCACCGGTTTCGTGTCGTCGGAGCACCTGCTCGAGCTTTCGCAGTCGGCGCACCTGTTCGTCTTTCCGTCGTTGTACGAGGGTTTCGGACTGCCGGCTGCAGAGGCGATGATGTGCCACACACCGTGCATCGTCGGTGACAACTCCTCGCTCGTCGAGGTGATGCCGCTGGCCGACGCCCGTTTCAACGCCGAAGACCCGTCTGACATCGCTCGGGCGATTGTGCGCGGAATCACCGACGAGCCGTTTCGGCAGCGGCTGATCGACGTCGCCCAGCAGAGCGATTTTTCGTGGAAGGCGGTGGCAGAGAAGGCTCTGCCCATCTACCACTCCCTCGAGAACTTCACGAGTCCGGGTCCGGCGGTCGTCGACCCCGACGCCCGCCAGCGCATCGCTCTGGTGTCTCCGATGCCGCCGACCCAGAGCGGTGTGGCCGACTACAGCGCCCGCCTGCTCGACGAATTCGTCAAGGTCGCCGACGTCGACGTCTTCACTCAGGCCGACGCCGACCGCCCCGAGCTGCCCGGTGTGCGCTGGTTCCAATACAGCGCGTACCCGTTCGTCACGACCCTCGACGGTCCGTACAACGACACGATTTTCTGTATGGGCAACAGTACGTTCCACTATCCGGTGCTCGACCTGCTGCGGCGCGAACAGCGCGGAACCGTGATGCAGCACGATGTCAACATCCAAGACATGCTGATGGTCGCCCACCGCCTGCAGCCCGACCTGGTGTCGCGGCAGAACCTCGACACGCTGCATCGCCGCAACGCGGGCCAGCTGCCGGAGAACCTGCAGCACTATCGCGCTCACGACGCGTCGTCGTATTACACCTACAATTCGCCGATGTCTGCCGAGCCGCTCGCCTTCTCCGACGACTTCATCGTGCACAACATCTCGGCGGCCACGCTCGCTCGGCTGGAGTCTGCGCAAGAAGAGGCTGCGAAGATCAGGGTGATCCCCTTCGGACATCGGGCTGTCGACGCGCAGAGCATCGACGGGCCGCGCGACGCCGTCGTGTCGATGGGCATTCTGGCGGGCCGCAAGCGATCCATTGTGATTGCGCGGGCATTCGCGCTCTTGGCGCCGATCTTTCCCGATCTCACGTTTGCGCTCGTCGGCGAGAGCCTGCTCGGCGACGAGGGGCAGCAGCAGCTCGACGAGATCATCGCCGAGGCAGACCTCGGGGATCAGCTCGTGATCACCGGGCGAACCTCAGACAGCGAATACGACGAGTGGCTGCGCCGCGCAAAGGTCGCCGTTCAGTTGCGCGAGCGGTCGTTCGGCGAGTCGTCGGCGGCCATCGCCGACTGCTTCAGCTTCGGTGCTCCGGTCGTGGCCAGCAATGTCGGCCCCGTGCGCGAGCTTCCCGACGATGCCCTGCTCAAAGTCGCGCCGGAGATCGGCGCGGTCGACCTCGCTGCCGTTCTGGCCGAGTTGCTGACAGATCGCCAGCGCCTGCAGTCGATGCACCGTGCCGCCATCGACCACGCCGAGAAGAACTCGTTCGCCCGGGCCGCCGAGGCGGTTCTCGACAAGTCGCTCGGCCAGCATCCGTTGCTCGAAGAGCTGCAGCGGGCCTACTGAGCGTTCGTGTAACCGAGCGTTCGCGTCACCTGACGGCGCGCGGCGGTGGCCCGAGCGGCAGCGGGTCGAGTTTCACCTTCGACGCCAGCAGCACCAGCAGCAGAAAGTTGCCCTCGACGATCAGCCGGCTCTCGGTGAGGCTCTGAATGATCAATGCCGCCAGCAGTAGCAGCGGCAGCAGGGCGACCGCCTGGTAGGGCGTCTCGACACCGACGACCGGCCCGGGGCGATCCACGGCCATCCACCACGACCGGATGATCGTGGCAGCGATGAGGCACGAGAACACGAACAGCCCCACGAGCCCCAGCTGCAGAAACACGTCGATCCAGGCGTTGTGCGCCTGCAGGTACACGGTGCCGTCGATGACGATCAGGTTCTTGAACGGCTCTGCCCAGGGCGCCCAGTAGCTCACCCACCCCCAGCCCAGCACCGGATGCTGCCAGGCGAGGTTCAGCACGGTGTTCCAGATCTCGATGCGCCCGGTGAGGTTGTCGCCGCGGTGCAGCAGCGGAAAGAGCTGATCGGAGAGGTTCAGCGTGAAGATCGTGATACCGAGCAGCCCCACGATGCCGAACGGATAGACGACGAGCCGCTTGTTCACGGGAACCCGGCGGATGACCAGCGCCACCGCAAGCACGAAGCCGACGCCGATCGTCGCCAGCAGTACAGTCGCCGAGCGGGTGAGGGCGTGTTCGAGCAGCGCCACGCCGATCCACAGGATGCTCGGCAGCGGTCGGCGCGTTCTCTCCACCAGCTCGATGACGAACACGATGAGGGCCAGCAGCACGAGAAACGCCAGCAGGTTGCGGTTGCCCACGATGCCCTGAAGGGCCCCGCCGTTGAAAAGATTGCCCTCGCTCCATTGGTAATCCGGCGGCGGCTTCTGGCCCGGGGCGAGCAGCCACAGCGCGCCCACCGGATGCCGCACGAAGACAGCCACCACGAACTCGAAGAGCAACGACAGGCCGAGCAGCCAGCGAAGCGCCGTGCCGAGCACTCGCAGAATCTCGAGCCACGAGAGTGAGACGGCGATGAAGAAGCCGGCGATGGCGGTCAGCCACTGCGAGAGCACCCCGAGCAGCGTGGCGCCGGGGTAGTGCGACCAGAGGAGCGAGACGGTGCAGAGCACCAGAAACGCGGCCAGAGGCTTCGAATATCGTGCCAGCGGCAGGGTGCGCGTCGACCTTCCGCGCACGAGCGAAACAAGACACGCAGCGGCGAGAGCTGCGACCAACACGACGAACGCCGGCCAGCCGAGCAGGCTCTGCCAGGCGTCACCGCCCAGCGCTGCGATGAGCACGAGAACGGCCAGCGTTCGGCGTCGCCGCGTGCCCGGGTCGCTTGCGTGTGCGCGTGCGCGTGCGTTTGCGCCCGCGGCCGCGGGGAGCGGCGACGCGGGCGCAAACGGGTCTCGATCGGTTCTGGACATCAGACGACCAGGCTACCCAGACCCCTGCAGTGAATCAGCCGGGAGGGGATCCCGGTCGCGGCAATCGTTATCGGAACTACACGAAAGCAGCGAACCCCGTGATGCTGCGGCCGACGATCAGCGTGTTCATCTCGCGTGTGCCCTCATAGGAGTACAGCGCCTCGGCGTCGGCGAAGTGCCGTGCCACGTCGTATTCGAGCACGATGCCGTTGCCGCCGAGCGCCTCACGGCACCAGCCGACGGTCTCGCGCATGCGGGCTGTCGTGTAGGCCTTGGCCAGAGCCGAGTGCTCGTCACGCTGGGTGCCCTCGTCGAGCATCTGCGAAACCCGCACCACCATGGCGAGGCTGGCCGTGATGTTGCCCAGGCTCTTCACCAGCAGGTCTTGCACGAGCTGATGCGAGGCGATCGGCTTGCCGAACTGAACGCGCTGCTTGGTGTAACGCACGGCGGCCTCGTAGGCTCCGATCGAATTGCCGACCGAAGCCCAGGCCACCTCGGCGCGAGTCAGCCGCAGCACCTTGGCGGTGTCTTTGAAGCTGTTTGCGTTCTGCAGGCGCAGCTCTTCGGGAACGCGAACGTTCTCGAGCGTGATGTCGGCGTTCTGCACGATGCGCAGAGCCTGCTTGCCTTCGATCTTCGTGGCGGTGTATCCGGGTGTGTCGGTCTTCACGATGAAGCCCTTGACCTGACCGTCTTCGGCGCTCTTGGCCCAGATGATGGTGATGTCGCTGAAGGTGGCGTTGCCGATCCAGCGCTTCGAGCCGTTCAGAATCCAGTCGCCGGTCTCGGCGTCGCGGGTCGCCACCGTGCGCAGGCCCTGCGCCGAGTCGGAGCCGGAGTCGGGCTCGGTGAGCCCGAACGCCCCGACGATCTCGCCGGTCGCCATCTTCGGCAGCCACTCGGCCTTCTGCTCGGGCGAACCCGCGACGTTGATCGATCCCATGGCCAGGCCGTTGTGCACGCCGACGTGCGTGGCGACCGAGGCATCGACGCGCGCGAGTTCGAGAGCCACAAAACCGCGGAACACAGCCGAGTTCTCGAACGGCTTGGTCGACTCCCAGCCGAACCGGTAGACGTCGAGATCGGCGAGCGGCTTGATCACCTGGTGCGGAAACTCCGCCCGCTCCCACAGCCCGTTGACGAGAGGCTTCACTTCGCTCTCGAGGTAGGCGCGAAGCGCGGCGAGCGACTGCTTCTCACGCTCGGTGAGCAGGTTGTGGTACCCGTAGAAATCGCTGATGAGAGGCTCGAAGGTGGTGGCCTGTTCGTGCACGAGAGTCATGGTGAGACATCCATTCGCAAATCGTTGGCGGCAGACAGAGAGCCGCGTAAATCAGCCTCAGGCTAGACCTCGGTCGGCATCGGGCAAACCCCATTGGTAGTTTTGTATAACGCTCTCTTTCGGAAGGTTCAGCATGTTTGTGCAGATCACCAACACGCCTCGTGACTACGCGTGGGGCTCTGAGCGAGCGATCACCGATCTGCTCGGGCTCGAGCCCACGGGCAAGCCCGAGGCCGAGCTCTGGTTGGGGGCGCACCCGGGGTCGCCGAGTGTGATCGAGCACCCCGAGCAGGTGGGCGGCTCTCGCACGCTCACCGAGTGGCTGGCGAGTGAGCCCGAACGGGCATCCGGTGCCCACGCGGGGCAGCTGCCCTACCTGCTGAAGATCTTGGCGGCCGACAAGCCGCTGTCGCTGCAGGCGCATCCGACGCTGGCGATGGCCCGGGCCGGGTTCGACCGTGAGAACGCCGCGGGGCTCGCAGCCGATGCGCCGAACCGCAACTACAAAGACGCGCTGCACAAGCCCGAAGTCATCTACGCGCTGAGCGACACGTTCGACGCCCTGTGCGGCTTTCGGTCGGTCGACGAGATTCGCGCCGTGATAGCCGAGCTGGCGGCGGCGGATGCCCGTGCGGCTGTCTCCGAACCCGAACTGCTGGCTGCCTTGGCCTCGCAGCTGCGCGGGCACACCGCCGAGGCGCTGCGCACCAGCGTGGAATGGTTGCTCTCGGGCTCGGAGCAGGTGTCGGCCCTGGTGGCGCAGGTGACGGCGCTGGTCAACGACGACCCGCAGCTTGCTGCAAGCGCACCGGATGCAGCGGGGTCGACCCCCGCGACCGCCGGGCCGTTCGCCGACGCGCTGGCCACGGTTCGTGCGTTGGCCGCGGAGTATCCCGGTGACCCCGGCGTCGTGCTCTCGTTGCTGCTGAACCGCGTCACGCTGAAGCGCGGCGAGGCGCTGTTCTTGCCGGCGGGCAACATCCACGCCTACCTGAAGGGGCTGGGTGTTGAGTTGATGGCGGCCTCCGACAACGTGCTGCGTGGCGGGCTGACGCCGAAATACATCGATGTGCCCGAGCTGCTGCATGTGCTGCAGTTCGCGTCGTTGCCCGTGCCTTACCTCGAGCCCGAGCATCCGGCCCCCGGGGTCGAGGTGTTTCAGCCCGACGTGATCGACTTCGTGCTCGTGCGTCTTGCCCTCGGCGAAATGAGCGGTGACCCTGCTGACGCGGTGACGACGGCCTCATACTCCCCACTGGGCCCGGCCATCGTCATCTGCACGGCGGGCTCGCTGACGGTGGCCTCAGCGACCGGCGAGGCCGTCGTCTCGCGCGGCGACTCGTTCTACATCACTCCCGACGAGGGCCCTCTCACCGTCTCGGGCTCCGGCGAGCTCTTTCTCGCGGCCCCCGGCGCCGCCGCCTGACGGCAACCACTCCCGGCTCACTTACGCCGAAAGTCCTGAAGGCCAGTATGGCTAGGCGGCACCGTGCTGCTGGGCGTAGCGATAGAGGAAGGCCGCCATGGCCTGCCGGCTCACGGCTTCGTCGGGATGGAACGAGAAGGTGCCGTCGCCATTGTCATACCCCGTGGTGAGGCCGGTGGCGTGCATCCATTCGATCTGCGCATAGAACGGGTTGCTCGCATCGACGTCGGTGAAACTCGGGGTGGCGGGCGTCGTTGTCGAGGCGTGCGCGTAACGAGCGAGGAAGGCGGCCATGGCCTGGCGTGTGACGGGAGCAGTCGGATCGAAAATGAGCTTGCCCGTTGAGGGGTCGACCGAGCCCGTGGTGATGCCCATCGCCTTCATCCACTCGGTCTCGCGCCAGAACGTCGACCCGGCAGGAACGTCGGCGAACGAGGCCGTCGATGGCGGAATCCAGCCGCTGGTGTCGCCTCGGGCGAACCGGTAGAGAAAGGCCGCCATCGCCTGCCGCTGAACGTCTTCGGTGGGCCGGTACGTCGCCACACCATCGCTGTAGTATCCGGTGGAGATACCCGACGACTTCATCCATGCGATGGGTTTCGCGAACGTGTGGTCGATGCTGATGTCAGCGAATCCGGTCTCGCTCAGCTGAAAATACACCTGGGCAGTAGACCCGGCTGACACCTGGATTGTGCCCGTACCGTCTCCGTCATCCCACACCATCGGCCAAACGCCCGGAAAATTGCTCCCGTCTGAGGCGGTCAGCCGGTACGTGCCCGGCGGAATATTCAGAAGCGAGAAGACCCCGTTCACTCCGACATTCGGTTCGGCGTAGTCGACGAAGCCGTTCGGTGTCTGACGCGCGATGGTGACCTTCATGTCTGGGTGCTGGAGGTTTGCCGCCGCGTCGCCAATCGCCAGCCGGCCGATCACCCGACCCCCGCGAGTCAGGGTGATGTTCTGAACCGTCGGCGTAGACGGGGAGGTGACGGCGACCACTGTCGCGTCGGCGCTGAAGACGGCATTGTTCCACCACTGGTAGCCGTAGTTGGAGCCCGTCGTGTCGTAGTAGTCGAAACGGTACGAGCCTTGGCTGAGCGCGAAATCGTACCGCCCGTTGCTGTCGGTGACCGCCTCGACCACGGCCCCGTCATCATCCCAGGCGTACGAACTGATGCCGGCGAGTGGATTCCCGGAGTCATCTCGTACCGTGCCCGAGACATGAGCGACAGGAAGCAGACTCACTGAACCGGGAAGCGCAGTGCCGGCGAGCGATGCCGGAACCGTGACCACGGTCGCGTGGGCGGCGGTTTGCGACCCCTTCCACCAGGTCGAGCCGAGCCCGCTCGCCGCTGACGGCGAGAACAAAATCGTCTTCGGCCCAGCCCTCAGGCCGAGTATCTGCCAGTTGCCGTTCTGATCGCTGAAGGTGTAGCCGGCTGGGTGGCCGTCGGCGTCGAACGCTGCAACATAGACGTCTGCTTGTGCGGCGTGCGAGAGCGCCGAGGTGAGACTGCCAGAGATGTAAGTACCTGTGTGCTTGGTCAGGGTGATGTTCCACCCCACCTGCTCGTTGTACTGCAGGTAATCGAACTGCGCGCTCGCCGCGGAGGACTGCCCGTTCAGCCACACGTTGCCATAGCCGGCCTTCGCATCCAGCGACGAAGCCCAGAGGGTGTACGGCCCGGTGTCGAGGCCGCCGATGTAGTAGTGACCGAAGTTGTCGGTGATGGTCGAGTTGATGTACGCGAAGTTCGAGTCGTAAACGACCACCCGAACGTTGGCCAGACCCGGGTTGCCTGGCCCTGAATCGACGACGTATCCCGAGAACGACGAAATCGGTTCGTTCTGAGTGCTCATTGCGCCAGGGGCCGGCGCGGCTGGGCCGCCCGAGAGCGGCGGAATGACCGAATCGGCGCCGTGCCGAGCCGAAGAGAGCGGCGCTCCATCGCTGCCGCGCCCGACGGGCAGAGTGAGTGCGGCGGCGTCGGTCACAACACTTGCGACGGCTGGCTGGGTTTCGGCCTCGGCCGCGCTGACCCCGCACGACAGGGCCATCGCGACCACGGCGACAAGGCTGAGGCGACCGAGGTGTTTCCGCCAGGAACGGGTCGAGGAGCTCACGGAAACCTACTTCACGGCGTCTTGCTGCTGGGCGTAGCGGTAGAGGAAGGCCGCCATCGCCTGACGGGAGACGGATTCCTGCGGGTGGAACGAGAGCGTGCCGTCGCCGTTGGGGTACCCCGTGGTGAGGTGGGTGGAGGCCATCCACTCGATCTGCGCGTAGAACGGATTCGCCGCCGAGACATCGGTGAAGGTCGGGGTCGCCGGCGCGGTAGCCGTCGCGTGCGCGAACCGGTAGAGGAATGCCGCCATCGCCTGACGTGACACGGGATCGGTGGGGTCGTACACGAGCTCGCCGGAGACGGGGTCGATGTTCCCTGTTGTGATGCCTTCGGCTTTCATCCATTCGATCTCGGTGAAGAACGGGCTGCCCACCGGCACGTCGGCGAACGAGGCGGTCGTCGGCGGCGTGAACGAGGTGCGCGCGAATCGGTAGAGGAACGCCGCCATCGCTTGGCGCTGCACCTCGTCGGTGGGCTTGTAGTAACGCACGCCGTCGACGACGTAGCCGTTCGAGAGCCCGGAGACGGACATCCACGAGATAGGTTCGGCGAACGTGTGGTTGATGCTGATGTCGGCGAAGCCGGTGGCCTTCATCTGCACGTCTGCGGCGACGGTCTGACCTGCTGTGACCACGAAATCGGCGTTCGTGCCGTCAGGGCCCTGCCAGGTGAGCGGATAGGTCACTGGGAACCCGCTGGTGTCGGCGAACGAGAGCTCGTAGGTGCCCGGCGCCACTCGCGTGAACGAGAACGTGCCATCGGATGCGACGTTTTGCGTGTAATACGTCACGAAGTTGCCGTTCACCGAACGCGAAAGGGTCGCTTCGATGTTCGCCGGATGATCGGCGCCGACCGCAACCGTGCCGCCCACGATCGCGCTCTTCTGCAAGACGACGTTGAGGCTCGCGGGCGATGAGCCCACCGTGACCGTGGTCGCCTCCGCCTCCGTCGCGGCGTTCTGCCACCACTGGTACGCGTAATCGCCATTCGGGTCGTAGTAGTCGACCGTATAGCTGCCCTGAGCGAGGTTCATGCTGTAGTTGCCAGAGGCGTCCGTTGTGGCTTGGGCCTCCATTCCGTCCGCGTCATAGGCGTAGATAGAGATTCCCGCAACAGGCTGGTTCGCCACGTTCGTGACGTTGCCCGCGATGGCGCTGATCGGCTTCAGGAAGGTATCTCCTAGGCCGACCTGAGAGCCGGACGATAAGTGGATCGGTGTAGCGCCTGCGTACGTTTGAGAGTTGTTGTACCAGATCCAGCCGAGACCGCTGGAGTCGGAGCCGAGGAACGCCACTTTCACCGTCGACTCTGGAAGTCCGATGATTTCGTACGAGCCGTAGGTGGAGGTGAAGTCGTAGCCGATGAGGTTGTCTGAGGCGTCGTACGCGCCAACGAAGACATCGGCGGTCAGGGCTCCGTATTGCGTGCGCACGTTGCCGGTCACACGAGAGCCTCCCTGGGTCACGCCGAAGTCGTAGGGGTTGAGAAGCTGGCCGGCTTTCACAGAGAAGAACGTGGCGTTTTCGGGAAACTGCTGGTGCCCCCACCATTGGCTCTTGAAGTTCGTGCTCGGGTCGAGCGGCCGGGCCCACAGCGTGTACTCCCCGGCTGCGAGTCCGTTGACCCGGTAGAAGCCGTTGGCATCGGTCACGCCTTCGGCGATCGGGTTGAAGGAGCGGTCGACCGCGTAGACCATGAAGTTGGGTACGCTCGCGCCGCCCGCCGACGAGTCGGAGACCCGGCCCGCGATGATCGCTGTGCCCGAGTCGGCCTGCACAGCCTGTGTCTGGGCGCTGGGTGGAGCCAGGTGAGAACCGGATGCCGCGATATCGGCGAGAGAGACATCGGCCGGAAGGGCCCGGGCGGTAGAATCGCCCAGACCGGCGGCGTGGTCGCCCCGTGTAGACAAGTCGGTGTCTGATGACGCCTGCGCGACAGCATGTACCGTCGCGCCAGCGGTGCTGCTCGCGTTCGCCGGCCCTGCGCCGACAACGATCGAGCCCGCGATCAGAGCGCTCGCAACCAGTGCACTGGCGAGTGTTGCACCGATGCGCGTGCGGCCGCGCCGAATCGATTCTGTATTCACAGTCTTCCCCACGTTCTTCCCCACGTTCATTGCCGCGGGCGCCAATGCTGTTCGCGGCTTGCAATGACTTTAGTGCATATCTGAGAGGGCTCTCACCGGAGCGGCATCCGTGCAGCTGAAGGTGCGACGGTAGGCGACGGGGGTGGTCTTCAATACCTTCACGAAGTGGTGGCGCATGCCGGCGGGCACCATCCACGCCTACCTGAAGGGGCTGGGTGTTGAGCTGATGGCGGCCTCCGACAACGTGCTGCGTGGTGGGCTGACGCCGAAATACGTCGATGTGCCCGAGCTGTTGCATGTGCTGCAGTTCGTGTCGTTGCCCGTGCCTTACCTCGAGCCCGAGCATCCGGCCCCCGGGGTCGAGGTCTTTCAGCCCGACGTGATCGACTTCGTGCTCGTGCGTTTTGCTCTCGGCGACGTGGGCGGTGACGGCTTCGCTGCCTCGAGTGCCGCCGATGTGGCCAGCGCAGCCTCGGCCGGTGCGGTGCCTCCGGACGCTGCTACCTCTGCGGCGACCGACCTGCTTGCGGCGACCACTGCCTCGTACACGCCACTGGGCCCGGCCATCGTCATCTGCACGGCGGGCTCGCTCACGGTGGCCTCAGCGACCGGCGAGGCCGTCGTCTCGCGCGGCGACTCGTTCTACATCACTCCCGACGTGGGCCCTCTCACCGTCTCCGGCTCCGGCGAGCTCTTTCTCGCGGCACCCGGCGCCGCTGCCTGACCCCCCGCCCCGCCGCCTGCCCACCCGACCCGCCGCGAAAAGTGAGGCCGTTACGACCATAGTGAGGTCGGTATAACCGACTCAGTACCGTCGTAACCGTCTCACTTTGTGGGTGGGGTGCGCTGGGGCGCGCCGCCGCGGTGGTGCCGGCGTCAAAGGGACGGCACGAGCAGAGGCGGGACGGCGGGCGCGGCATCGGTGCAGCTGAAGGTGCGGCGGTAGGCGATGGGGGTGGTCTTCAGTACCTTCACGAAGTGGTGGCGCATGACGGCGGCCGAGCCGAAGCCGGTTTCGGCGGCGACCTGCTCGAGGCCGAGGTCGGTCTGTTCGAGCATGACTTGGGCACGCAGCAGGCGCTGCCGATTCAGCCAGGCGGCCGGGGTAGTACCGAGATCCGCCCGAAAACGGCGGGCGAAGGTGCGGGGTGACATCAGGGCGCGGCGGGCAAGCTCGTCGACGGAGAGTTCTTGGTCGAGGTTGCGCAGCATCCAGTCGGTGACGTCGGCGAAGGAGTCGCTCTGAATCGGCGCGACCGGCGCCTGAATGTACTGCGACTGACCGCCCGAGCGCTGCGGGGGTACGACCATGCGGCGAGCGATGACGTTGGCGGCGACGGCACCGAGCTCGGTACGCACGAGATGAAGGCACGCGCCGATTCCCGCGGCGGTGCCAGCGCTGGAGATGACGCGGCGGTCTTCGACGAAGAGCACGTCGGGGTCGACCGCGGTAAGGGGGTAGTCGCGGGCGAGGCGTTCCGCGTGCATCCAGTGCGTGGTGGCCGCACGGCCGTCGAGGATGCCCGCCGCCGCCAGGGTGAAGGCCCCACTGCAGACGCTCAAGATCCAGGCGCCGCGTGCTTCGGCCTCGCGCAAGACTCGTACGACCTCCGGATGCACGGGCTCGTCGATCGCGTGCGCCGGAACCGCAATGAGGTCGGCGTCGGCCGCGGCCTCCAGCCCCTCGGAGATGAACATGGTGTACCCCAGGCTGGTCGGCACCGGACCCGGCTCGGCCGCGACGACGTGAAAGTCGAAGGCGGGGCCGCTCATCTCTGTTCGGTCGATGCCGAACACCTCGCAGACGACACCGAATTCGAACGGTGCCACGTGGGGCAGCGCGATGAGGACGACCTTCTTCAGCATGATGGCAGTTTATAGAAGTCAGTCGAAAAACAGACATAACATTCAGCAAAACACCTCGTGTCGAAACCTTTGATGTTCGGTTGAGGGTTTACGATCTGCGACTTGACGTGAGCGAACTACACGGGTGTAATTACTCGTAGGGGTTTTCTAGAGAGACTCGGCACGCCGAAGCTTGAGAGAAGGGAGGGCGTGATATGTCGCCAGGCAGTATTTCATCACCGAACGACCGCCCGACATCCAGCGACCGCCCGGGGTTGAACAACACTTCAGCGCGGCCCATTGCCGGCCTCCGCTCCGGCGCACCCGACGACTGGTTCGTCGACCCCGTCATTCTCGGTGTTCCCGGCGTTCGCCAGCCGGCAACCGACGCCGAAGACAACCAGCTCGCCTGGCAGAGCGACTCGCTCTGCGCCCAGACCGACCCCGAAGCCTTCTTCCCTGAAAAAGGCGGCTCCACGCGCGATGCCAAGCGCATCTGCCAGAGCTGCGAGGTCAAGTCCCAGTGCCTCGAATACGCGCTGCAGAACGACGAGCGTTTCGGCATCTGGGGCGGCCTCTCTGAGCGAGAACGCCGCAAGCTGCGCAAACAGGCCGGCTAAGAGGCGCAACGCTGGCCCAGGCAGGCAGGCAGGGCCGGTAGGCAGGCAAAGCCACAAGGTCGGCTCAGAAGCACAACGGGCGGCTCGCCGGTCTCAACACCGGCTTCGCCCGGGCCCGCGTCTAAAGTCGAATGGATGCAAGCCCGAGTAACAGCCGTACTGGTAGCCCACAATGGGGCCGAGCGTCTTCCGCGAACGCTCGAGGCCCTTCGTGCCCAGACGCGTCAGCCCGACTCCCTGGTCGTTGTCGACCTCGCCTCGACTGACGGCACGGCGAAGCTGCTCACCGATATGCAGCCCACAGGGTTTCTCTCGGCATCCACTCGCCTGTCATTCGGCGTCGCGGTGACGCATGCCCTCGGGGTGGTGCCCCCGCCCGCTTCAGACGATGAGTGGCTCTGGCTGCTGGCGCACGACACCGCACCAGAGCCCGGCGCGCTAGCCGCCCTGCTCGCCGCCGTCGAGGTCAACCCCTCTGTCGCCGTCGCCGGGCCGAAGCAGATGGATTGGAACGACAAAGACTTCATCGCGGGCTTTGGCGAGACCATCACTCCGTACGGGGCGAGTTTCGCGCTGGTCGAGCGCGAACTCGACCAGGCGCAACACGAGCGGATGAGCGACGTGCTCGGCCTCGGTGCCGCCGGCATGCTCGTGCGGCACACCGTGTTCAACGAGCTGGGCGGCTTCGACCAGGCGCTGCCGACCGCCGACAACGGGCTGGACTTCTCGATTCGGGCACGGCTCGCCGGGCACCGCGTCATCGCGGTGCCCTCGGCGCGGGTCGCCACGGCGGGCGACGGCCTTTCCGGGCCGGGAACCTCGGTGAAAGGCACGCAGCGTCGCAAGCGGCAGACCACGCGGCGCGCGGCCCAGCTGCATCGCCGGTTGGTCTACGCTCCTGCGCTCGCGGTGGTCTTCCACTGGCTCTCTCTCGTTCCGCTTGCGGTGTTCCGATCGCTGTTCCAGGTGTTGCGTAAGCAGCCCGGAGCCGTGACGGGAGAGTTCGCAGCCGCCTTCAAGACGGCCTTCAGCGGGCATGTCGCTGCAGCGCGCGGCTCGATCAGGCGCACCAAGAAGGCGGGCTGGAAGTCTCTCGCTCCTCTGCGGGTGCCCGGGGCCGAGGTTCGCAGACGCAATGCTCTCGTTCGCGAGCTCGCCCTGTCGAAGGCGCGCGGGTCGCGTGAAGAGCTGCAGTTCTTCTCGGGCGGCGGCGCGGCCATCGTGGCGGCCGCTGCTGCCGTCGGTCTCGTACTGTTTTTTCCCCTCTTCGGGGCGAGCGCCATTGTGGGCGGCTCGTTCATCCCGCTCGGCGGCGACGCGGGCGGGCTGTGGTCGCAGGTCGGCTACGGCTGGCGTGATCTCGGCCTCGGCTTTCTCGGGGCATCCGACCCGTTCGCCTACCTGCTCGCCATCTTCGGGTCGCTGACCTTCTGGTCGCCCTCTGCCGCCCTCGTGGTGCTCTACATCGCCGCCCTGCCCCTCGCGGCGCTCGCAGCCTGGTTCTGCGCGGCGAAGTTCACCAATCGGCAGGGCTTGCGTATCTTCGCGGCTGTCATCTGGGCCATTGCGCCGCCGTTTCTGGCGTCGATGGATGCCGGACAAGCCGGTGCCATCATCGCTCACCTGCTGCTGCCCTGGTTGATGCTCGCCGCGGTCTCGGCGGCCCGGTCGTGGTCGGCATCGGCCATCGCGTCCCTGCTGTTCGCTGCCACCGTGGCGGCTGCCCCGTCGCTCTGGCCGGCCCTGCTCGTGCTCTGGCTGGTGTCGGTGATCTTCGCGCGCCGCGCGATCATGCGGTACATCGCGCTTCCGCTGCCCGCGCTCGTTCTCGTCGCTCCGCTCGCCTGGGAGCAGCTGCAGCGCGGCAATCCGTTCGGCATTTTCGCCGACCCTGGCCTGCCGAACGCCCACAATTCGACGAGTCTGCTCGACCTGCTGCTCGGCCTGCCGGAGTCGGGCCTCGGCGGGTGGTCGCAGATCGGCACGACCGTGGGAATCAGCTCCGACACGGCGATGCTGGTGGCGTTCATCCTCCTGGCGCCGCTCGCCCTGCTGGCGCTCGTCGCGCTTTTTCTTCGTCGTGGCGGTGTCGCCGCCGGGGCGGCGTTTGTCGGCATTGTCGGATTCGCCACTGCCGTCGGCTGCACGCTCATCTCGGTCAGCTCCACTGGATCGCTCGAGATCTCGCTCTGGCCCGGCGCGGGCCTCAGCCTGTACTGGTTCGGCCTCGCGGGTGCCGCAACGATCGGGCTCGCATCGTTCAAGCGGTTCGCGAGTATTCCGGCCGTGCTCGCTGCGTTTGCGATCGCCGTGCTCGCGGTTCCCGTCGCCACATCGACGCTCACCGCGACGAGCGATGTGCACGCCGGCACGGGGCAGTCGCTCCCCGCTTTCGTCACCGCCGAGGCCGCGTCGAACCCGAGAGTCGGCACGCTCGTGCTGAATCCACAGGCGAATGGAGGGTTGGCGGCATCCATCGTTCACGGCGCGGGCGCAACGCTCGAGACGCAGTCGACGCTCGCCGCCACCACGACCTCGGTCTCGGCCGAGCGGCAGACCTTCGCCGAACTGGTGGGAAACCTGGCCTCGCGCAGCGGAACCGATTCGACCGTTCAGCTTGCGCAGATGGGTATCGAGTTCGTTGTGTTGGCGCCGGCCGCCGGGTCCGCGGCGACGACGGATGCCCAGGCGGTCGCCGCACGGTCGAAGATCGCCTTCGACAGCAATGCTTCACTCACTCCCATCGGTTCGACCTTCGCCGGTGAGTTGTGGGAGATCACCGGCACACCGGGTTTCTCTGCTCTGCCGCCGATTTCACCCACGAACACCGGCACGGGGATCGGGTTGCTGATCCTCATCGTGCAGGCGATCGTGTTCGGTCTGGCGCTGCTGCTCGCCCTGCCCGCCGGTCGGCTCGAGGCGCACGGTCTGCGCGCTGCCACGGCTCTCGACGAGGTCGGGGCCGAGGGGCCGGGGTCGGAGGTCGACGCCGTGCGCGCCGAGGAGGAGGCCGCGGGCGCTGCCGGTCGCGCTGGCGATGGCGGTACCGACGCGGGTGGCGCTGGCTCGGGTCGCGCTGATGTGGATGGCGCTGATGTGGGCGGTGGCGACGCGAGCGACAGCGGCCCGGTCGGCGGGCGTGGCGAGGGTCTTGAGAGCCGAGAGCAGGCCGCACCGAACCTCGCGGCACCGCCGGAAGAACACCAGTACAGCGCTGACCGAGGAGGTGCGTCATCATGAGCGATCGCGACGAAACGCGCCCCGGCGAGAACCAAGCCGTGCCCGACGCGCCCATCGTGCCCAGTACGCCGATCCTTCCTGAGGTACCAAACGGGTCCGACGCGCCCATCGTGCCCGAAACCGCAATCGCGTCCGGCGCGCCCATCCTGCCCGAAACCGCAGTCGCGTCCGGCGCGCCCGTTCTGCCCGGCGCGCCCACCCTGCGCGACGCCGCAGACGCGTCCGAAGCAGCACACGCGGCGCCCGAAGTCGAGCCGCTGGAGGCAACCGGTGCGGGGCCGACGGAGCCACCTGCTCCCGATTCCGCAGCGACCCCCGCTGCCGCACCCGGGGCCGCGCTCGCGAATGCTGCAAAGCTCCCGAAGGCATCGAAAGAACCAAAACCGGCAAAACCGGCAAAGCCAGCAAAGCCAGCAAAACCGGCCAAACCAGCCAAGGCAGCTAAGCCCGACAAGGCCGCGAAGCAAGTGACGGTGCCGTCAGAGCGAGCATCCACCGGCCGGCCAGCGGCCTCGACGCCGGGGGGCATCCGACGTTCCGCCGCCCGCACCGGGCTGCGCATCGCGACCAGCGTGGTGGTTCTCGCGCTGGGTGCTGCCACCGTGGGCGCCGCCGCCGTGCTCTCGCTGCCGACCATCGCCGCCGGAGTACCGAGCGTCGTCGTGACGCCGACGGCCTCCGACCAGACCCGTGTCTGCCCCGGCCCCTACCTCGGTCAGGCCGATGCCTCGGCGGTATCGTCGACGGGCGCACCCTCCCTCGTTTCTGTGGGCACGCCCACTCTCGTCACCGGCATCGTGCCGAAGAGCGACAAGATCGTGACGTCGACGCTGACGAGCCCGGATGCCCGTTCCGGCCCCGCGCAGCCCACGGAGTTGACCGCCCCCGGCTCCAGCGGAACCTTGCTCGGCGGCAGCCAGTCGCAGCAGATCAAGCAGCCCGACGTCACCGGACTCGCCAGCTCGGAGTGCTCCGAAGCCTCAGCCGACAGCTGGATCGCGGCCGGCTCGACCATCACCGGCCGAACGAGCTACCTCGTGCTCTCCAACCCCACGGCCGTCGTTTCGACCGTCAACCTCTCGATCTTCAGCGAGGCCGGCGTTGTCAACGCTCCCGGTACCAGCGGCATCACCGTGCAACCGCACTCGCAGCGGGCGCTGTCGCTGGCCGGATTCGCTCCGAACGTCGTTTCGCCGGTCATCCACGTTCAGGCCAGCGGCGGCACCGTACTCGCCTCGCTGCAGCAGAGCGTCATCAGAGGGCTCGCGCCGGGTGGCATCGACGTTGCGGGCCCGACGGGCGCTCCAGCGCTGCGGCAGACCATCGCAGGAGTACAGATCGTGAGCACGAGCGCGATCGCCGAGCAGGCAGCCGATCCCGCATCAGCAGACCTGCCGGCCGCGCTACGTGTCTACGTGCCGGGATCCGCCGGAGCGACCATCACCGTCACGATGAAGAGCGAGACGCTCGGCGTCGCCGACACCACGGCGAACTACAGCGCGACCGGGGGAGTCGTTACCGACCTTCCGTTCCCCTCGGTGACCGACGACACGTACAGCGTCATCGTCTCCTCCGACCAGCCCGTCGTGGCCGGCGCCCGCTCGGCTGTGGTCAGCGGCGGAACCGACTTCGCCTGGTACCAGTCGGGGCCGCCGGTGAGCGGCACGTTCCTCTTCGCCACGGCGACCGGGCCGAGCCCGCGCTTGCAGCTGGTCAATACCGGAAACAGCGACGCTGCAGTGAGCGTCAGCCAGAGCAACAACCCGTCGGCCGCCCCGGTGACGCTGACCGTCGCGGCGAACAGCGCAGCTGGCGTGGGGCTGTCGACGAAGACGGCGTACACGGTGGTGACGAACCAGCCGTTGACCGCGTCGGTCGGGTACCTCGGCGACGGTCTCATCTCGGCCTTCAGCGTCAGCCCCGCGAGCCCGCTCGCGGCCCCCCTCACGGTCTACGGCGGCTGACGGGCGACCGGATGCCCGGGCATCCGCTCTCTTAGAAGTGGCGAAAGCGGTCGGGGGCGAGATCCCAGGGGTCTTTGCCGAGCAGCTCGGCGACCGCGCGAAAGACGCAGCTCTCGATGATCATTCGTTTGTGCAGCTCGTCGTCGCGGTGCAGCTTCGACATGCGCTGAATGGGCAGCCGGTACAAGATGATGCGGTTTCCGATGACGCTCCAGCGTTCGACCGGAGCACCCTCGGCGGGCAGATCGAGCGGAACAGCGCCGATTTCGAAGACCACTTTTGAAAGCTCTTCGGGCCACACACCTTTCAGGTAGTCAGCCGTCGACGCCACGGTCATCTCGAAGAGATCGATGCGCGTGCGTAACGGAGGCAGAAAGGGGCCTGTGACCGATGACCGCAAGGAACGGCCGTGACGATTGCGGTAGCGATAACGCGACGTCTTCGCCGAGCTAGTGCGCCGTGAACGAGGCATGCACCCAAGCTTACGGCGCGCCCACCAGAGTGATCGACCCCTCAGACTTAGTCTGTAGACGATGAACACCAGAACCTGCTCGCGAGTGACCTGCCAGGCCGAAGCCGTCTCGACCCTCACCTATGTCTATGCCGACTCGATGGCTGTTCTCGGGCCGCTGAGCATGCAACACGAACCGCACAGTTACGACCTCTGCGTGCGGCACTCCGAGCGACTGTCGGCGCCGCAAGGCTGGCAAGTGGTTCGATACATGGCGGTCGGCAACGACGTTTGAAGCGAGGCATCGGTAGTTCTGCACAGCGAGACTCGGTGAGCATCCATCCACAGTGTGTCGACACACACGTCGCCTGAAGGCTCGGTGGGCGATAATGAGGGCATGACTTTCGCCGCCACCCCCACTCGCACCGCACTGCCCTTCAAGGTTCGTGACCTCTCGCTCGCCGAGGCCGGTCGCCACCAGATTCGTCTCGCCGAGAACGAGATGCCCGGCCTTATGGCCCTGCGCGCCGAATTCGGCGAGTCGAAGCCCCTCTCGGGCGCCCGCATCATGGGCTCGCTGCACATGACGGTGCAGACTGCGGTGCTCATCGAGACGCTGGTCGAGCTCGGCGCGCAGGTGCGCTGGGTGAGCTGCAACATCTTCTCCACCCAAGACGAGGCCGCAGCGGCCATCGTCGTCGGCCGCACGGGCACGCCAGAGGCGCCCGCGGGCGTTCCGGTGTTCGCGTGGAAGGGCGAGACGCTCGAAGAGTACTGGTGGTGCACCGATCAGGCCTTCGACTGGAGTGCAGAGGCCGCCGAAGCGGGCGAGTCGTACGTCGGCCCGAACATGATCCTCGACGACGGCGGAGACGCCACCCTGCTCGTACACAAAGGCCGAGAGTTCGAGCTTGCGGGTTCAGTGCCGACGGCGGCCGAATCCGACAGCCACGAGTACACGGTCATCCTCGACCTGCTGCGTCGCTCGCTCGAAGAGAACCCGCACCGCTTCACCACCATTGCGGCAGACATCAAGGGCGTCACCGAAGAGACCACCACCGGCGTGCACCGTCTCTACGAGCTGGCCGCTTCGGATGCACTGCTGTTCCCTGCGATGAACGTCAACGACTCCGTCACCAAGTCGAAGTTCGACAACAAGTACGGAATCCGCCACTCGCTGCCCGACGGGCTGAACCGCGCCACCGACGTGCTCATCGGTGGAAAGGTCGCCTTCGTGGTGGGCTACGGCGACGTCGGAAAGGGCGCGGCCGAAGCGCTGCGCGGCCAGGGTGCACGAGTGATCGTGAGCGAGGTCGACCCGATCAACGCCTTGCAAGCCGCGATGGACGGCTTTCAGGTCGCCCGGCTCGAGTCCGTGCTGCCGACCGTCGACATTTTCGTCACCGGAACCGGCAACCAGCACGTGATCACCACCGAGCACCTGCTCGGCATGAAGCACCTCGCCATCGTCGCCAACGTGGGTCACTTCGACGACGAGATCGACATCGCCGGTCTCGAGCGCATCGAGGGGGCCGTCAAGGTCGAGATCAAGCCGCAGGTGCACGAGTGGCGTCTGCCGAACGGCCGTTCGGTGCTGGTCTTGTCGGAGGGGCGTCTGATGAATCTCGGCAACGCCACCGGGCACCCCAGCTTCGTGATGAGCAACTCGTTCACGAACCAGGTTCTGGCGCAGATCGAGCTCTGGGGCAGCCCCGACAACTACCCGGTGGGCGTGTACACGCTGCCGAAGATTCTCGACGAGAAGGTCGCGCGTCTGCACCTCGACGCCCTCGGCGTTGAACTCACCGAACTCACCCCCGCGCAGGCCGCCTACATCGGCGTGCCCGTCGAGGGCCCGTACAAGGTCTCGCACTACCGCTACTGAAGCACTGTGGGCGTGGCCGAGCCCATCGGGCTTGGCCGAGCCCATCGGGTGTGGCCGAGACCGGCCGGTCTACGTGCCGGTCTCGGGCGCCTGTGCGGGGGTTGGTGTTCAGACGTGGGGCGTCAGCGGTCGGGGAAACCGTGCGGCAGGCCCTTGAGAATGGGCGAGAGGCGCTCGAGGCGCGCGCGTTCGAGTTGCAGCGCGGCGAATTCGCGATCGCGGCGAAGGGCCGCGATTCCGGTGAGCAGCACCTCGGGGTGAACGGGTACGACGGGCGAGACGTAGGGCAGCGCCTCGGCCAGCAGGCTCGAGGCGTGTCTGGCACGGGCATCCGGAGTCATGCCGGGCGCCTGGGCGAGAAACTGAGCGATGCGGCGCGACAACCGGTCGGGCAGTCGCGCCACGTCGGCGACCTGCGCCCAGCCGTAGAGCGCGGGCGGCATCGCTGCTGCCGCTGACGGCAGGTGGGGCACTCGTTCGTGCTGGCTGTACGTTCCGGCCAGAAGGTCGCCCAGCCGCTTCGATTTCGCGTTGAGCAGCGAGACGAGCACCGCGAGCCCGCCGAGCGTGGCGTAGATCTCGAGCACGCCGGTCAGTGCGCGCACGAACGCATGACGGAACGACGTCGCACCACCGTCGTCGCGCACGATGCGGGCCCCGATGGCGAGTTTGCCGAGAGAGCGCCCGTGCAGCGCGGTCTCGACGGCGGTCGGCACGACCACGATGCAGAACACCAGGGTCGCCAGTGTCAGCGCGCGGGTCAGCGCGGGGTCGGCGCCGGTTGCCGACAAAGATACGCTGATCAGCCAGAACAGCAGCAGAAACAGCGCGATCGACACGGTCACGTCGATGATGCCCCCGGCGGCGCGCAGAATGAACCCCGCCGGCCGCACGTCGAGCGCGACGGCCTCACCGGTCACCATCAGGTCGTCGTTGTACTCGAGTGAGTGTGCGGCAGCGGTGGGCGCAAGAAGTGGCTCGGCCATGGTTATTATCTAAGCAGATGGATCTCGACGCATTCTCAGCAGCACATCGAGACGACTGGGCTCGTCTTGATGACCTCGGCCGACGCCGCACGTACTCGGGCGCCGAGGCCGACGAGCTCATCGACCGGTACCAGTCGGGCGCAACCGAGCTGTCCGCGCTGAAGACGTCGGCGGGCTCGACGGTGGCGGGCGACCGGCTCTCGGTATCGTTGTCGCGTGCCCGGCAGCGCTTCACCGGGTCGAGCGCCAACCTCTTCGCGGCCATCCCGGCGTTCTTCGCCCTGCAGCTGCCCGCAGCCCTCTACCGCCTGCGCTGGATCATCGCGGTGGTCGCTGCGGCAACCATTCTGGTCAGCGTGCTGTATGCCGTCTGGGTGGCGAACAACCCGCAGGTCTTGGCGAACTTCGGCACCGACGCCGAGCTGCAGAAGATCGCTCAGAACGACTTCGTGAACTACTACTCCGACAACCCCGCCGCGTCGTTCACGGGCCAGGTCTGGACCAACAACGCCTGGATCACGGCCCAGTGCGTGGCATTCGGAATCGTGGGCGTCTACGTTCCGTTCGTGCTGCTGCAGAACGCCATGAACATCGGCGTGTCGGCCGGCGTGCTGTTCCACTTCGGTTATGGCGCCGAGTTCTTTCAGTACATCTTGCCGCACGGCATGCTCGAGCTCACGGCGATCTTCGTCGGAGCCGCCGCGGGCCTGCGCATCTTCTGGGCCTTTATCGCGCCCGCCGCCCGCACCCGTGGCCAAGCCCTGGCCGAAGACGGCCGTGCGCTCTTCACGGTGGCGATCGGGCTCATCTTCGTGCTGCTGGTCTCGGGGGTCATCGAAGGTTTCGTGACGCCGCAGCCGTGGCCCTGGCCGGTGAAGGTCGCCATCGGGGCGGTGGCGTTGGGCGCCTTCGTGTTCTACATCGTGTTCGTCGGGGGCCGGGCATCCCGAGCCGGCGAGACCGGCGACCTCGAGGAGTTCGACGCTGGCGCCAAGCGCCTCATCGCCGCCTGACGCGGCTGCCGCTGCACTTTCGTAGGAGATTTCGGTACTGTGGCGGCCATACCGCGCCATGGCGGGCATATCTCCTACGAAACTGACGTGGCCGGGCGGCCCGAGGTGGCCGCGGCCGCCGGGGTCAGGCACATCAGAGGCGGCCGGCCGCCTTCAGGGCCAGGTACGCGTCGGCGACGGCCGGCGGTAGGTCCGCGGGCGCGCCCGTGACGACTTCTGCGCCCAGTTGTCGCGCAGCGGCAGACACCCGCGCGACGTCGAGCAGAGCCCGCTCGGCCGCGGCTGCGTGATAGGTCTGCGTGCGATCATCCCGCAGCGACACCGCGGCGAACGTCGTCGGATCGCTGACCGAGGCCACAAGCACCGTATGGCGTCGCGTCAGCTGCGGCAGGGCCGCGAGCAGGCCGCGTGACGACCCGGGTGTCTCGATCGAGGTGAGCAGCACGACGAGGGCGCGCTGGTTCGTGATCTCGCGCACGAGGGCGGGCACGGCAGACCAGTCCATCTCGAGCAGCTCCGGCTCGACGGGGGCGAGCGCGTCGACGAGCTGCGAGAGCAGGGCCGGGCCCGTGGCGCCCTGCACCCGGGCTCGCACGCGGCGATCGTAGGCGAGAACATCCACTCGGTCGCCGGCGCGCGTGGCGAGGGCCGACAGCAGCAGCGACGCCTCGAAGGCAGTGTCGAGCCGGGGTTCGTTGTCGATGCGGGCAGCGGATGTTCGGCCGGTATCGATCACGATCACCACACGCCTGTCGCGCTCGGGCCGCCACGTACGCACCATCACATCGTCGCGCCGGGCCGTCGCCCGCCAGTCGATGGAGCGCACGTCGTCGCCGCGCACATACTCACGCAGTGAGTCGAACTCGGTGCCCTGCCCGCGGATCAGCACGCTCGTGCGCCCGTCGAGCTCGCGCAGCCGCGCCAGCCGCGAGGGCAGGTGTCGCCGCGACGTGAACGGCGGCAGCACACGAATGCGGCCCGGCGCCAGCACCGTCGCCTGCCGGGCCCAGAGCCCGAGCGGCCCGAACGACCGGATGCTCGTCTGCTGCACCCGGCGTTCCCCCCGCCGAAACGGGGTCAACCCGGTGGTCACCACCCGGCGCTCGCCGCGCGGGATCACGACGCCGAACCGCGTCGTCGCGGCCCCCGCCGAGGGCTGCCAGGCATCTCGAACGGTCGCCCGCAGCGTGCGACGGCCTGCGTTCGTGAGGTACAGCTCGCTCGCGACCGTCTCACCGAGCCGCACCCGGGTCGGCAGCACCCGCTCGATCGTGACCCGCCGCGGCGATGCCGCCAGCACGAGGTCGACCACGCCCAGCAGCAGCGCGAACACGAGCCAGACGCCGAGCGTTGCCCACGCGGCGTCGTACGCAATCGACAGCACCACCACCGGCAGCACCCCTACCGCCAGCAGCAGCGCGAACCGCCCAGACACGCTCACGCGCCCTCCTTCACCGCGCGCGTGGCGACGAGAGCGATGGATGCGGACGAGAGCGACGAGTGCGCCGGCTCATCTCGTCCGCAAACCTCGCTCTCGCGGCTCGCGCTCTCGCAACGGAGCATCCCGTGCCGGCGCATCAGATCGGCACCTGCACCTGCGCCAGGATCGAGCGCAGAATCGTGTCGACCGAGACGCCCTCGAGCTCGGCCTCGGGGCGCAACTGGATGCGGTGCCGCAGCACCGGCAGCACCATGGCCTGCACGTGGTCGGGCGTGATCCAGTCGAAACCGTTCAGCCACGCCCAGGCCTTCGCCGAGGCGAGCAGCGCCGTGCTGCCGCGCGGGCTCACCCCGAGCTTGACCGACGGGCTCTGCCGTGTGGCTCGGGCCAGGTCGACGGCGTAGGCCAGAACATCCGGTGTCGCGCCGACGGCGGAGACCGCGGCCTGCGCTTGCGTGAGCTGCAGGGCACCCAGAACGGGCCTGACGCCCGCGGCAGCCAGATCGCGAGGGTTGAACCCCGCGGAGTGCCGCGCGAGCACCGCGATCTCGGCGTCGCGTTCGGGTATTTCGAGCGTGAGCTTCAGCAGAAAACGGTCGAGCTGCGCTTCGGGCAGCGTGTAGGTGCCCTCGTACTCGATGGGGTTCATCGTGGCGGCGACGAGAAACGGATCGGGCAGCGGCCTGCTGAGACCGTCGACGCTGACCTGGCGCTCCTCCATGGCCTCGAGCAGCGCCGACTGCGTCTTCGGCGGTGTGCGGTTGATCTCGTCGGCGAGCAGGATGTTCGTGAACACCGGCCCGTCACGAAACTCGAATTCGCCCGCTCGTGCGTCGTAGATGAGCGAACCCGTCACGTCGCCGGGCATCAAGTCGGGCGTGAACTGCACCCGCTTCGTGTCAAGGCTCAGCGAGGCGGCGAGGGAGCGCACCAGCAGCGTCTTGGCGACGCCGGGCACGCCCTCGAGCAGCACGTGCCCGCGCGCGAGCAGGGCGACGAGCAGCCCGGTCACGGCGCCGTCTTGGCCGACGACCGCCTTGGCGACCTCGGTGCGAACGGCCGAGAGGGCCGCACGCAGTTCGGCGTTCGACGGCGGTGCCGATGCCGGTGCCGGTGCCGGGGCCGGCACCGATGCGGGCGCCGGGGCGGACTGAGCGTCAGGTTCTGCGGGGAGAGAGTAGTCGGTCACGAACGTTCCGTCTTTCGTCGAGGGTGATGCAGGGTGAATGCAGTGGCGGCGGTCATGGAGCGCCCTTCGGAGGCGGCTGTGCCGCGCCGTAGACACTCCGCCGCACGGCTGCTTCGAGGTCGGCGAGGTTCTGCGACAGGGTGAGCAGCTCGGCTTCCGATCCCGGCAAGCGATTCACGAGAATCGCGGCGACCTCTGCCGGCGGGATTCCGGTTGCGGTCGTCGTCGCGAGCACGATTTCGTCGAGATTGGCGCGGCGGGAGAGCCCGAGCATCCGCGCCAGCCGGCCGCTCGTGCCGATGCGCAGCGCGTCGAGCGCGCGCGTTCGGGCCGCCGAGCGGGCGTATAGCCGAGCGCGGCCGGTCACCGTCTCGTTTCCGCGCACGATCACCGGCAGATTCTCGATGACAACGGGCCCGAGTCGGCGCCCGCGCCACACCGCTGCGGCGATGAACACCAGAATCAACAACAGGATGACCGGGGTGACCCAGCCCGGAGTCAGATCGCCGAGGCTCGGCGGCCCCGCCGTGGCCGTGAGGTCGGCAGCGCTCGGAATGTACCAGACGAGCGAGCTGCTCTGCCCGAGCAGGCCGAGCGCGAGCGCGGCGTTGCCAGCGTTGACGATCTGCTCGTTACTGAGCACATCGGGCGCGCCGAGCACTGTGACCGGCACGGGGCCGGCCGTCGTCTGAACCAGCGAATACGCGTTGTCGCCGGTCGCGAAACAGGTGGTGCTGCCCGCGCCGGGGCCGGAGCCGGCATCGGCCCCGGTCAGACGGTACGTCGTGCCCGAGACAGTGATACTGCCCGCGCGCTGTGCCGCGGGCAGCGAGCAATCCGCCGCGGCTGTGCTGCTGTTGTCGGCCGCGCCCGACGGCGCACCGGCGAGCGACACGCTCGGCGCGACGCCCTCGAGCTCGAAGGCATCGGGTTGCACCAGCACGATCCGGCCGCCCAGGCCGGCGACCTCGGCGTAACGGTCGCCGGGCAGCAACTCGTCCGGATCGTAGATGAGCACCGTCGGTTGCGCGGACCCGGCCTTCTTCGCAGCTGCGACGGCCGCTTCGGCGGCGGTGAGCGAATCGACGGCCGTCACGGTGACACCCTGCTGCCGCAATACCTCGCCCAGCGCCTTGCTGCCGCCGGGCGCCGCGCTCGTGATCGAGAGCGCCGACGCGTCAGTCGAGCCACCGCCCCCTCGAAGCAGCAGGAGCAGCAGACTGGCCACCACCACGACGACCGCGGCACCCACCCAGAACGACCAACGCCGAAAGAAGCGGCGCACGGTCGGGGTGCTGCTCGGTGCGTAGACGGGCAGCTGGGCATCCGCTTTCTGCGGTGTGACCGGCGTGACCGGCGTGACCGGCGTGACCGGCGTGACCGGCGCGACAGTGCTCACGAGGCCCCACCGCCGGCGCCCGGGCCACTCGCATTCGTGCCCCCGACAGCGAACCCGCCAGCCGCAGTACCGCCGCCAGCCGTAGTACCGCCGGCGCCGACTCCCACGGCCTCGCGCCGCGCCGGAGCCAGGTCGCGCAGCTCGCGCTCAAGCCCCGCGAGTTCGTCGAATCCCTGCTTGCTCGGCCGCCGCCCGAGATAACGTACCCCGTCGAAGACCCGCGACGCCGAGTCGAGTCGCGCCGCCTGTGCCGGATACGACTGACCGGCACGCACCGCGAAATCGCGCGCGGTCGTTCCGGGGCTCACCTGCACCACCGTGCGTTCGGCCTGTCGCCGCGCGATCGAGCGATACATCTCTTCGATCGCCGTCAGGTAATCGCCTGCGCTCGCGGCGGCCGCAGCGGATGCTCGCAATTGTGCCGAAGTGCGCCGATCATCGGTTCCGAACAGTGCTTCGACCCGCGCTGCGACCTGCCGATTGCGGCGCGGCCGGCCGAACACGATGAACGCAGCGACGATCAGCGCCACCACGATGATGACCGCCAGCACCGGCAGCAGCCCGCCGAGATTGCCGTTCGACGGAACGGTGAGCGACGAGAGCCAGTCGCCCACTCCGGTGGCGATGCGGTCGAGCAAAGTCGGCCTCGCCGCCGTGTATTCGGGTTTGCTGAGTTCGTCGATGAGCCACTGCCGAGCATCCGGAGCAGACGGGTCGACGGGAACGTCGCCGAGCACCTCGAGCGACGCCAACCCCGCGAAGGTCACGGTGAGCACGGTCAGAAGGGCCTCTGCTCCGCGGGCCCTTGCGGCACGACGCGCACCTGGAACGGATCGTCGGCCGGGTCGACGTGGCCGGCCTGCCGCGCCTCGACGAACCGGATGAGCTCGAGGTCGAGGCCCTCTTTGCGCATGCGCAAGTCGATGTAGAGCACCGAGATCGCGGCAGCCTGCACCACCGAGGTGATGGCGCCGAACACCAGCTGAAGCACCAGAACGACGAGCTCCAGCACGACGATGCCCACGATGGTGGTGGCGCTGCTGGAAGTGGAATCGTTCGGTGATAACAGGCCCAGCACGATGCCGAAGATGAAACTGATCGGTTGTGTGACGACTTGGCTCGCGAAGTACACGATGAGGGTTACGAGCGCTTCGATGCCGAACGTTCGCCAGAACGAGCGCTGCGTGAGCCGCCAGGAGCGAGCGATGGCACGCGGCACGCTCAGGCGCTCGAGCACGATGATGCACGGCACCAGTGACACCTTGGTGCCGAGCCACACGGCGAGCGCGCCCAGCCCGAGCGCGAAGAGAATGCCGACCAGAACGGCCGAGACCACGCCGGGCGTGCCCCCGATCGACGCGAGGGCCACGACGATGCCCACCGCGATGGCCAGCACCACGACGATGGCCGCGCCCTCGAGCAGGTACCAGAGCACGAGCGGCCACATGCGTTTGCCGGCAGCCCGCCAGAGTTCACCGAGCTTGCGTTTCTCGCCGAGCACCTCGCGCGAGACTTCGATGACGAGGATGCCCTGCAGCAGCCCGCTCGAGATGAGTGCCAGCGCCAGGGGAATCAGCAGCGACAGCAGCACGATGGCGATCGAACCCGAGGTGACCGCCGCCCTGTCGGCAGAGCTCGCCTGGTTGATGCGCGTGAAGGCATAGAAGCTCGCGCCGCCGATGATGAGCAGCGAGATGAAGGCGACGACGATCTGGATGATCAGGGCACTGCCGAAGGTCGGTCCGGGGTTGCGTCGCAGCACGCGGAACGGGGCGCCGAGAAGCGTGCCGAAGCCGAGCGGTCGCAGCGGAATGAGGCCGGGCTTGGGCGGGGGAGTCCAGGCGGGGCCGTAGCCGGGTGGCGCGTACTGCGGCGGGTACGCGTTGTACTGCGGCGGTGCGGGCGGCGGTGGGTACGCGCCGTACTGCGGCGGCGCGGGCGGCGGTGGGTACGAGCCGTACTGCGGCGGCGCAGATGCAGCAGCGGGTGGCGGAGCATATTCGCCGTACTGCGGCTGCGCAGGCGGTCCCGGTGGTGGTGGCGGCGGCGGGTAGGCGCCATACTGCGGCTGCGGCTGCACAGGTGGCTGCTGCTCGTCACTCAACGGTGTTCCTCGTTCCGTCAGAGAAAAGGTGAAACGAGACTATCCCCACGCCCTCGCTTCGCACCGTCGTCGGCGCCCTCACCCTCCCATGGTGTCACAGTCCTCCGTCAGGTGTTTCGCGGCTGAACGGGGAGGTGCTCCACTACCCTATGAGCTATGGATGCTCGCATACTCGTGGTCGACGATGACCCCGCGCTCGCAGAAATGATCGGCATCGTTCTCGAGGCCGAGAATTTCGAACCCATTTTCTGCGCCGACGGTTCTGAGGCGTTCGCCGCATTCGTCTCCGCGCGCCCCGATCTCGTGCTGCTCGACCTCATGCTGCCAGGCCTCGACGGCATCGAGGTCTGCGCCCAGATTCGCGCCGAGTCGGGTGTTCCCATCATCATGCTCACCGCCAAGAGCGACACAACCGACGTCGTGAAGGGGCTCGAGTCCGGCGCCGACGACTACATCGTGAAACCGTTCAACCCGAAAGAGCTCGTCGCGCGCATCCGCACCCGCCTGCGACCGAGCACCGTCGCCCCCACGGTCAACGGCCCCATGCTCATCGGCGACATCGAGCTCGACGTGGCCGGGCACGAGGTGCGCCGCGGTACCGGGCGCATCAACCTCACTCCGCTCGAATTCGATCTGCTGCACGCGCTCGCCGCCAAACCGCAACAGGTCTTCACTCGCGAGATGCTGCTCGAGCAGGTCTGGGGCTACCACTACAAAGCCGACACGCGGCTGGTCAACGTGCACGTTCAGCGCCTGCGCGCCAAAGTCGAAGAAGACCCCGACAACCCGCGCATCGTGATGACGGTTCGCGGTGTCGGCTACCGGGCCGGTGCCGTCGCCTAGCGTGGCGCAGTCGTCTGGCGCGGCCACGGGGCGCGGGCGCCCGCCGAGCGCGGCATCGGGCCGCAGCCACATCGGGCCGTTTCTGGCCCGCGAGTGGCGTGCCTGGCCCGGCCAGATCGCCGGGTGGTGGCGTCAATCGCTGCAGTTCCGCACCATCGTCATCACCATCGCCCTGACCACGGTCGCTCTGCTCGGCGCCGGAATCTATACGTCGGTGAGCATCGGCAACGACCTGTTCCACTCCCGGCTGAACCAGGTGCTGCTCGACGCCAATCAGGCGGCGAAGAATGCCCAGACCATCTTCGACGCCTCCGACTCGAGCACCGACTCGTCGGTCAGCACGCTGCTGAACTCGGCCCAGACCAAGATCACCTCGTCATCGTCGTCGAGGCTCATCGCCATCTACGCCTCACCCGGGCAAGACCCCACCGCGACGTCGTTTCTGCCGTTCGCGAGCCCCGCGCTGACGACCGGCACCATCATCTCGCCCGAACTGCGCACCGAGGTTTCGAGCGCCATCGGTACGCAGACGCAGTATTGGCAGTCGGTGTCGTTGCCGAACGGATCCGGCGGATTCGACCCCGGCATCATCGTCGGTTCGCCACTCACCATTCCCAGCGCAGGTCAATACCAGCTCTACCTCGGCTACAACCTCGCCGACTCGGCGCAGACCCTCAGCTTCGTGCAACAGACGCTGTGGATCGCCGGACTGTTGCTCACGCTGCTCATCGGTCTCGTGGCGTGGGTCATCGTGCGGCTGGTGATCGAGCCGATCAGGGTGGCGGCCGAGGTGAGCGAGAAGCTGGCCGAGGGTGAACTCGAGGTGCGCATCCCCGAGAAGGGCGACGACATCATCGCCACCCTGGCGCGGTCGTTCAACGGCATGGCCGACAGCATGCAGGGCCAGATCACTCAGCTCGCCGAACTCTCGCAACTGCAACAGCGCTTCGTCTCCGATGTGTCGCACGAGCTTCGAACACCGCTCACGACCATCCGGCTGGCCGGCGACGTGCTCTACGACAAGCGCGACAGCTTCGAGCCCGCCATCGGCCGCACGGCAGAGCTGCTGCACACTCAGACGGTGCGATTCGAGCTGCTGCTGGGCGACCTGCTCGAGATCAGCCGCTTCGACGCCGGCTCTGCCGACCTCAACATCGAGCCATCCAGCCTGGTGCGGCTCGCGGTCGATGCGATCGACCAGATGCGGCCGCTCGCCGAGGCCGCGGGTTCGGAGATACGCATCTACGCCCCCGGCGGTCATATCGAGGTCGAGATCGACGCGCGGCGCATCCGGCGCATTGTCACGAACCTGCTCGGCAACGCCATCGAGCACGGTGAGGGTCGCCCGATTCTCGTCTCGGTCGACAGCAACGTCTCTGCGATCGCAATCTCGGTGCGCGATCACGGCATCGGCATGAGCGCCGAAGACGCCGAGCGGGTATTCGAGCGCTTCTGGCGCGCCGATCCCTCGCGTAAGCGCACCATCGGCGGAACCGGTCTGGGCCTCGCCATCTCGCTCGAGGATGCGGCCCTGCACGGCGGCCAGCTCGAGGTGTGGTCAGAGAGCGGCGTCGGCAGCTGCTTCCGGCTCACCCTGCCGCGGGTGCACGGTCGCCCCCTCGGCACCTCGCCGCTTCCGTTGCCGCCCGAAGATCCGCCAGAAGACGCCGATCCCGATCGCACCGACGACACGGGCGCCCACCTCTTCACCCGTTCGTACGACCCGACGCACACCTTCGACGAGCCGGTCGGCCTTCCCGCCGAGCTGCGCACGGCTAGCCCGTCCGACTCGCGAGCGGCGAACTCTGTCGAGGGCAGCGCATGACGGCCGGCACGCAGAAGCGCGCGCGCCGGGTGACGTTCGCGCTGGCCGGGGTGGTCACGGCTCTGCTTGCGGTCACCGGATGCACGGGCATCCCCGATTCGGGAGCGGTGCACTCGCAGGCGGTCAGCTCGACCCCGAACGACAGCGACGTGATTCTGCTGCCACCCGACCCGGTGTCGGGTGCGAACCAGTCGCAGATTCTGAACGGCTTTCTGCAGGCCGCGGCCAGCCCGCAGAACGACTACGGGGTGGCGCGCAAGTACCTCACCGACGACTTCTCGAAAACGTGGGATCCGAATGCCGGGGTGCTGATCGATGCCGGTCAGCCGGCCGAGACGACGCTCTCTGACACCTCGATAAGCATCAGCGTGACGCCGCTGGCCGAGGTCGACGCCACCGGCCAGTATCAAGAGAGCGCGTCATCGGCGGCCGTCACGCTTCCGTTCACTTTCTCGCAAGAGAACGGCCAATGGCGCATCAGCGCCGCGAACCCCGGCATCATTCTCGAACAGCTGCGCTTCAGTCAGGTGTTCGGGTCGCATCCGCTGTATTTCTACGACCCGACCTACACCTACCTCGTGCCCGACGTACGCTGGTTCGCGAAAGACGAGTCGACGAGTACCCGGGTCGTGAAGGCGTTGCTTGCGGGGCCGGCGCCGTGGCTCGGGCAGGGTGCTGTCGTGACGGCTTTTCCCGACGGCACCGAGACCACAGCCGTGGTCGTCGACTCCGGCAGAGCGAACGTGCCGGTGTCGAGCCAGGTGCTTTCGCAGTCGGCGCAGGCTCTGCAGCGCATGCAGTACCAGCTCGACGAGTCGCTCTCCACCGTGGCGTCGGTTGCGAGCGTGGTCATGACGGTGAACCAGAATCCGGTGACGGTGCTCGCCGGCCCCGCGCCCTCGGTCGATCCACGGGTGAACCCGCAGGCGCTTGTCGATATGGCGAACGTCTTCGGGTACTTGTCGGGTAATGCAGCGACACCGATTCCAGCGGTCAGCGACAAGATCCAGGCGCTGGCCCCGCTCTCGGTAGTGTCGTCGGCGAAGGTGTTCGCGGTGGCCACCGCAGCCGGGGTGTTCGCCGTGCAGCCCGGATCCAATGCCCCGGTGCTCGTCGACAACCGCCCTGGCCTCGTTCCGCCGTCGGTGGATCCGGCGGGATTCGTCTGGTCGGTACCCGCCGGCAACCCCGGTGCCGTTCAGGCCTACGGCAGCGATGGCACCGCGCACGCCGTGGTGGCCGGGTGGGATGGAGCGACCTCGATCACGTCGCTCGACATCTCACGCGACGGAACCAGGGCGCTCGCGCTCACGACCTCGGACGGCCAGCCCAAGCTCGTCGTCGCCGCCGTCATCCGTGACAAAGACGGTGTGCCCGAGCGGCTCGGCAACCCGGTGACCCTCGCCAGCGGCGGCGGAACCCCGGTCGATGCGACCTGGGTCGACGAATCGAACGTGGCCTCGCTCACGGTGTCGGCCAGCGGCGACGACCGTATCGTTCTGCAGCAGATCGGCGGAATCAGCAGCAATCTCGGTGTTCCGGTCAACGCAACGACGATCGCGGGCGGAAACGATCTCAGCGGGCTCTGGCTGCTGACCTCGGCCGGCGACCTGCAGCAGCAGCGCGGCAGTGGGTGGCAGACGAATACGACGGGCGTCGGCATGTTGGCGACGCAGACGTAGGCGCTGCGATTGCACAGTCGGTGCTTGCTGCGGGTTGTGCACAGATCGGGTACTCGAGCGCTCTCGGCTTGCCGGCCGCGACCAGGCTTGCAGAATGAAATTCAGCTCAGCTCTGCTCGACGCACTCGCACTGGTGCTGCCTACCGAATGTGCGGTGTGCGGTACCCCCGATCGCCCGGTCTGCTCTCGCTGCGCTGCCGAATTCACCCCGGCGGTGACAGCGCTTTCGGTGTCAGCACCGGTGTCAGCGCCGGTGCCAGCGGCGGTGTCACAGCCGGGGTCGGCCCCGTCGGAGTCAGCGATGGCTGAGGCGGGCTTTCCGATCTGGGCCGGGTTGCCGTACAGCGAAACGGTGGCCCGTGCCCTCTCTCTGCTCAAAGAGCACGGTCGAACCGACCTCGCTCCGACCCTGGGGCTCGTGCTCGCTGCAGCGGTAACGGATGCTCGGCGAGCGTGCCTCGCGCGGCTCCCGCCCGGTACCGAACTCGTGCTCGCGGTGGCGCCGTCGTCACGCGCGGCGTACCGAACACGCGGCTACAACCCCGTGGACGTGCTGGTTCGCCGTGCGCGACTCGAGCTGCCGATCATCCGTCCGCTGCGTGTCGCCCGGCGCGTGCGAGACCAGGCGGGCCTCGGAGTCGCAGCCCGTCAGCAGAATCTCGCGGGCTCTCTGGCCGTTCGCACCAGATTCCCAGAAGGTTCTCTGCAGGGTGCCACGGTGTTGCTCGTCGACGATGTCGTCACGACTGGGGCGACCCTTCTGGAGTGTCGTCGTGCCCTCGAATCCGCAGGAGCACACGTGGTCGGCGCCGCCACGGTGGCCTTCGCCGAGCGTCGGCACGGTCGCTCTGCGGTGCTGCGTTCGACCGAATTCGTGACGGAATGAGGCGAACTCAGCTCCAGCTGGTGACAGACAGAGGGGTGGCGAGTACGGTGGGTCAAAAGGCGCGGAGGAACTCGCTTTGACCACAAGGCGGCGTGTCTTTTTGAGACTAGGAGATTGCCATGGAGATCAACATCACGGGCCGCAACCTAGGGATCACTGACCGATTTCGCAGTTATGCGACGGAGAAGGCAGAGAAAGTCTCTCTTCTCGCCGATCGTGCACTCGTGCTCGAGGTCAAGGTCTGCCGGCACAATTCCGCGAACGCCTCGGGTGGCGACGACAGGGTCGAACTGACGCTGATCGGCCCCGGTCCCGTCGTTCGCGCCGAGAGCGCAGGCAGCGACAAATACGTCGCTTTCGACCTGGCGATCGGCAAGCTCATGGAGCGCGTGCGCCGGGCGAAAGACCGCAAGAAGGTGCATCGCGGGCACCATCGCCCGGTCTCGCTGCACGAGGCGAGCACCGGTGGCTTCAGCGTGATCGACGTCGTGCCGGCCGAAGCCGAGGCGCTGGCCGGTGTGAGCACCGGCGCCGTTGCCGTGGTGCCCCCGGCAGACGACACGCGGGCGACAGAGACCGCGCAGACCGAAGAAGACTGGTCGCCGGTGGTCATTCGAAAGAAGGTGTTCGCGGCCGCTCCGATGAGCGTCGACGACGCTCTCTACCTGATGGAGCTGGTCGGGCATGACTTCTACCTCTTCATCGACGCCGACACGAATCGGCCGAGCGTGGTCTACCGCCGAAAGGGCTGGGACTACGGGGTCATCGGGCTCGACGACCACACTTCGCCGCTGGTGGCGGCGCCGCTCGAGGCCGAGCGGGTCTTCTCGTAACGGCCCGAGTGCGAATGACGCCTGGGGGCGCGACGAGTCGATCGTCGCGCCCTCAGCGCTCGTTTAGAAGACCCTCAGGTATCGCAACTAAGATTGCACGGATAACTGGCTGAATCTTCGGCTGGATCGGTAGGAGATTTCACGTGGCTTCCGTTCTTGAAAGAGTTCTTCGCGTCGGCGAGGGGCGAGTTCTTCGACGACTCGAAAACTACGCCAAGGCCATCAACGCTCTCGAAGAAGACTTCACACACCTCAGTGACGAAGAGCTCAAAGAAGAGACACCGCGGCTGCGCGAGCGATTCGAAGACGGCGAGAGCCTCGATCACCTGTTGCCCGAGGCGTTCGCGGCCGTTCGTGAAGCGTCGCGCCGCACACTGGGTCTGCGTCACTTCGACGTGCAGCTCATGGGCGGTGCCGCACTGCATCTCGGCAACATCGCCGAGATGAAGACCGGTGAGGGCAAGACGCTCGTTGCCACGCTTCCCGCGTACTTGAACGCCATCACGGGCAAGGGCGTGCACATCGTCACCGTGAACGACTATCTCGCCAACTACCAGAGCGAGCTGATGGGTCGCGTGTTCCGCGCCCTCGGCATGACGACCGGTGTCATCTTGAGCGGCCAGACTCCGGCCGAGCGCCGTGAGCAGTACGCGGCCGACATCACCTACGGCACGAACAACGAGTTCGGCTTCGACTACCTGCGCGACAACATGGCCTGGCAGGCCAGCGACATGGTGCAGCGCGGTCACCAGTTCGCCATCGTCGACGAGGTCGACAGCATTCTCATCGACGAGGCCCGCACTCCGCTCATCATCTCGGGTCCGTCGTCTGGCGAAGCGAACCGCTGGTTCACCGAATTCGCTTCGGTCGCTACTCGGCTCGTGGCCGACGAAGACTACGAGATCGACGAGAAGAAGCGCACCGTCGGCATTCTCGAGCCCGGCATCGAGAAAGTCGAAGACTATCTCGGCATCGACAACCTCTACGAGTCCGCCAACACCCCGCTCATCTCGTTCTTGAACAACTCCTTGAAGGCCGCTGCGCTGTTCAAGAAAGACAAGGACTACGTCGTCATGAACGGCGAGGTGCTCATCGTCGACGAGCACACGGGCCGCATCCTCGCAGGCCGCCGCTACAACGAGGGCATCCACCAGGCCATCGAGGCCAAAGAGGGAGTGACGGTCAAGGCCGAGAACCAGACTCTCGCCACCGTGACCCTGCAGAACTACTTCCGCCTCTACGAGAAGATCTCCGGTATGACGGGTACGGCCGAGACCGAGGCCGCCGAGTTCATGAGCACCTACAAGCTCGGCGTCGTGGCGATTCCCACCAACCGGCCCATGCAGCGTAAAGACCAGCCCGACCTGGTGTACAAGAACGAGCAGTCGAAGTTCGAGCAAGTCGTCGAAGACATCGTCGAACGGCACGCCAGCGGGCAGCCCGTTCTCGTCGGTACGACCAGCGTCGAGAAGAGCGAATACCTCTCGCGCCTCTTGGCCAAGAAGGGTGTTCGGCACGAGGTTCTGAACGCGAAGAACCACGCTCGTGAGGCCGCCATCATCGCGCAAGCCGGCCGCCTCGGCGCCGTCACAGTCGCTACCAACATGGCCGGTCGAGGCACCGACATCATGCTCGGCGGCAACACCGAGTTTCTCGCCGTCTCCGAGATGAACGTTCGCGGCCTCAGCCCGGTCGAGACCCCCGACGAATACGAAGAGGCGTGGGACGACGTGCTCGCCGAAGTGAAGTCGGGCGTCGAGGCCGAAGCCGAGAAGGTCGTCGAGGCCGGCGGTCTCTACGTGCTCGGCACGGAGCGCCACGAGTCGCGCCGCATCGACAACCAGCTGCGTGGTCGTAGTGGCCGTCAGGGCGACCCGGGCGAGAGCCGGTTCTACTTGTCGCTCACCGATGACCTGATGCGCCTGTTCAACGCCGGTGCCGCCGAGAGCCTGATGGGCCGAGGCAACGTGCCCGACGATCTGGCCATCGAGTCCAAAGTCGTCTCTCGCGCCATTCGCAGCGCACAGTCTCAGGTCGAGGGCCGCAACGCCGAGATCCGCAAGAACGTTCTGAAGTACGACGATGTTCTGAACCGTCAGCGTGAGGCGATCTACAACGATCGCCGCGCCATTCTCGAGGGCGACGACCTTCACGAACGCTCGCAGAAGTTCTTGAGCGACGTAATCGAAGACGTGCTCGAAACCCACGCGGGCGAGGGCAATGGCGACGACTGGGACTTCGACGCGATGTGGACAGAGCTGAAGACGCTCTACCCCGTCTCGATCAGCATCGACGAGGTCATCGCCGAGGCAGGCAGCCGGGGCAAGATCAGCCGCGAGTTCGTCGGCCGCGAGATCCTCTCCGACGCACAGATCGCCTACCAGAAGCGCGAAGACACGCTCGGCGAGGCCGCAATGCGCGAGCTCGAGCGACGCGTCGTCTTGACCGTCATCGACCGCCGCTGGCGCGATCACCTCTACGAAATGGACTACCTCAAAGACGGCATCGGTCTGCGTGCCATGGCGCAGCGCGATCCGCTCGTCGAGTACCAGCGCGAGGGCTACCTGCTCTTCCAGCAGATGATGGGCCAGATCCGCGAAGAGGCCGTCGGCTTCTTGTTCAACCTCGAGGTCGAGGTCAACACTCCGGCGGGCGAAGTGGATGCCCCCAGCGTTCAGGCCAAGGGCCTCGAAACGGGCCACAACGAAGAGGCGGCACAGCTCAGCTACACCGCACCGAGCGACTCCGGCGGTGTCGAGGTGCGCAACCAGCGCGGCCAGCTCGAGCAGGCCGCCACAGCTCGCGCTCAGCGTGCCCAAGAAGAGGCAGCCAGCAGCACGAGTGGCGCGCAGCAGGCCGCTCCGCCGGTAGCCCCCGCAGGCAACTCGGGCCCCGCCCGCGGCCGTACTGGTGGCCAGCCCCAACGCCCCGCGCCCACCACCACCGGCGCCTTCGGCCAGAAGACCCCCGCCGGAGCTCCTCCCGCCGGCAACCGCGCCGACCGTCGCGCCGGCCAAAAGAAGAAGTAGCCCGCCGTACCGCCCGCGCCAGTCCGGCGCGTTCGCCCCGCACGAACCGCGCCCGTTCGGCCTGCACGCGCCCGCTCGAGCCGCGCCCGTTCGGCCTGCACGCGCCCGCTCGAGGCGTGGCAGTGTCCCGTTCGAACCGCGGCGGTCGCCCGGCGCGCGCGCCGACGCTGCCGTGGCGTCCTGCACGCCCCCGCTCGAACCGCGGCGGTGGCCCTCTCGAACCGCGGCGGTGGCCCTCTCGAACCGTGGTGGTGGCCCGTTCGAACCGTGGCGGTGGCCCTCTCGAACCGTGGTGGTGGCCCGTTCGAACCGTGGCGGTGGCCCTCTCGAGCCGTGGTGGTGGCCCTCTCGAATCGCGGTGGTGGCCCTCTCGAATCGCGGTGGTGGCCCGCTCGAACCGTGGCGGTGGCCCGCTCGAATCGCGGCAGTCGCCCGGTGGGCCCGCCGGCGCTGCCGTGGCGAAAGCGCGGTAGTTCGGCGTTCGCGCGCCCTTTCGAACTACCGCACTTGTGCCAAAGGGCCGCGCTCTCGGTGAATGCACGCTCACCGTGTGTCCGCCCTATACAGGCCCACCTGCCTTCGGCGACCGCACCATCATCCGCGTACCCGCTCGCCACAGGCCACCGGGCCCGACGCCAGTGTCCGCCGCCGCGCCAGCACGGACGGACGGTGCCCGGTCGCTCGCCCAGTGCCCTCGGTGCCCGACGCCGCGGCTCCCCGGTCGCGCGCAGCCGTAGTGCCCCGCGCTGTTTTGGCGGAAGCGCGGTAGTTCGGCGTTCGCGCGCCCTTTCGAACTACCGCGGTTGAGCCAAAGTGCCGCGCGACCGGCTGGTGCACGGTCGCTGCGCTTCGGCTGGTGCGTGGTGGCTGCGGTTCGGGCGGGTGCGTGGGTGGTCTGCGCCGGGCGGGTGAGCGGGGGTCGCGATAGGCGGGTGCGTGGTGGCCTGCGCCGGGCGGGTTCGCGGTGCCCGATTGTGCGAGTGCCCGGTAGCCTGCGAAGGGCGAGTGCACGGTGGACGAGCGTCCGGCGTTGCACGGTCGCCCGCGCGTCCGGCGTTGCACGGTCACCCGAGCATCCGGTCGGCGCTCGCCGACGCGCCGACCCCTCGGCGCCCGACGCGCCACCGGCCTACAGATGCGCCACCGTGTCGGCGACGCTTGAAAACTGAACAGTAGCGACGTTTGAAAAGTGAACACTCACGATTGGAGAGTGATCACTTTGGAGGATTGGGCGTTGATTCGTCGTCTGGCAGCGGATGGGGTTCCGAAGGCGCGGATCGCAGCGCAGTTGGGTATCTCGCGGACCACGGTCGTGAAGGCGGTGGCGTCGGAATCGTCACCGAAGTACGAGCGGGCACCGGCCGTGACGTCGTTCAGCGGGTTCGAGGATCGGGTGCGGTCTCTGCTGCAGGATGTTCCCTCGATGCCCGCGACAGTGATCGCGGAGCGGGTGGGCTGGCCGGGGTCGATCACCTGGTTCCGACAGAACGTGGCCAGGTTGCGGCCGGAGTATCGGCCGATCGATCCCGCGGACCGACTGCTGTACGACGCCGGCGATCAGGCGCAGTGCGATCTATGGTTCCCGCCGGCCGAGGTGCCAACGCAGGGCCGGACAGCGCCGTTACCGGTGTTGGTGATCGTGGCCTCGCACTCGAGGTTCATCACGGCACGGATGCTGCCCTCGCGGACGACACCGGACCTCGTCGCCGGGATGTGGTCTTTGCTCGCGGAGCAACTCGGCGCGGTACCTCGGCGACTGATCTGGGACAACGAGGCTGGCATCGGCCGCCGGAACAAACTCGCCGAGGGAGTGACAGGGTTCACCGGGGCGTTAGCGACGAGGATCGTGCAGCTGAAACCATTTGATCCCGAGTCCAAGGGCATCGTCGAACGCGCCAACGGATACCTCGAAACGTCGTTCCTCCCCGGCCGACGCTTCGCATCACCGGATGACTTCAACCGACAGCTGACCGAGTGGCTGCCACGCGCGAACAACCGGAAAGTGCGGTCGTTGAACGCACGCCCGGTCGACCTGATCAGTAACGATCGGGCCCGGATGCTGCCATTGCCGCCCGTCGTCCCGACGTTGGGGCATCAGAACCGGGTCCGGCTCGGCCGCGACTACTATGTGAGCATCGCAGGGAATGACTACTCCGTCGACCCGACAGCATCAGGCCGGATGATCGATATCCGCGCCGATCTATCGCACGTCACGGTGCGGCAAGGCGATCGGCTGGTGGCCTCACACGATCGCGAATGGGGCTCCGGGATTATCGTGACGGCACCAGAGCATGTTCAGACCGCAGCGCGGCTGCGTGCGGAGTTCCAACAACCCAGGCCCTCGGGCTCCGAGGAACTCGAGCTCGTGCGTGACCTCGCCGATTACGATCGTGCGTTCGGGATCGAGGTCGCGTGATGGACGACGCTACGAAACAGATCGTGCACCTCGCGACCGCGTTGAAAGCACCTCGGATCAGAGACGCCGCCAGCAGGCTCGCCGATCATGCTCGCGACGCGAGCTGGAGCTATGAGGAATACCTTGCCGCGGTTCTTGACCGGGAAGTCGCGGCGAGGAACGCGTCCGGCGCGCAGCTCAGAATCCGTGCCGCGGGGTTCCCTGCACACAAAACGATCGAGGACTTCTCGTTCGAGCATCAGCCAGGGATCCGCCGTGACCAGATCACCCCGCTCGCTGCGGGCGGCTACCTCACCGAAGCTCGGAACGTCGTGCTCCTCGGGCCGCCCGGAACAGGGAAAACCCACATCGCGATCGCGTTGGGCGTCGCGGCCGCCGGACATGGTCATCGTGTGTTGTTCGCGACCGCGACCGAATGGGTCACCCGCCTGCAAGACACCCACCGGGCCGGGAAGCTGCCCGACGAACTCAAACGGCTCCGCCGCTACGGGCTGATCATCGTCGATGAAGTCGGCTATCTGCCCTTCGAGCAAGACGCAGCGAACTTGTTCTTCCAGCTCGTGTCCTCCCGCTACGAACACGCGTCGCTGATCCTGACCAGCAACCTCACCTTCGCCAAATGGGGTGACGTCTTCGGGGACCAGGCCGTCGCAGCAGCGATGATCGATCGAATCGTGCACCACGCCGACGTACTCACACTGAAAGGCGCGAGCTACCGACTCAAGAACGCAGGCATCGACACACTGCCGTCTGTCAAAGCCGAAACACGCAGCTAAACTACCGCCACACCGTTCACTTTTCGAACGACACAATGGCCCAGTTTTAGACCGTCGCCGACACACCGGCCTACAGATGCGCCACCCGCGTCACAACACGGTGATGGTGCTCGCCCGCCACCGCGTGCCTAAGTGCTCCAGCCGCAGCGCCACCGCGCGCGAACGGGCTTTACCGTGCACGATGACGACTCCCTCGATTACGCCCGGCAGCGGCTCACTGAGCACAGTGCGCCCGATGCAGAAGGTCGGACGCAGGACGCGCTGCCCGGTGACCTGCCGGGCGCGCGACGACAGCCTCACCCGCGCCGACAGGTTCTTGTAGACGTCATCAGACACCCAACGGGCGATCTGGTCGATGTCTCGCACACCCGCGAGCACCTCGAGAACAACCCGCGTGAGCGTCTCTAAGAATTCGCGTGCGCTCGGAGACACTGGTGAGACGAGCGGCTCGTGCGCGCCCGGGAGGGTGTGGGGGTGGGTGTGTTCCATCGTGGCGACGGTCGACGGTTGGCTCATTGTGTTGACTCCGGTGAACGTGACGCCTCCCACAGAGCCGCTGGGTCTGCGCACTGAGTGTTTGGCGTGAACTTGATGAGTGTTTCTCGATTCTCGGGTGTTGCAACTAAAGCAGGTGTATCTGATCGTGTAAAGCAGCGGGAGCCGATTGTGGATAAGACCGCGATGACCGACGTGGGGGAGGGCGAACCCAGGTCGTAGGCTAGACGTCGTGTCTACTTTGAGCGATCTCGTGCTGGCGCAGGGCAATTCCACCGATGCCGACATCGAGTGGTTGCACCTGCTGGTCGGAGACTGGCAGCTTCTCGCCGACTTGGCCTTCGCCGACATCGTGTTGTGGGTGCCCTCCAGCGACGGCAGTTTCGTCGCCGTGGCTCACGCCCGGCCATCCGGATCGGCCACCCTGTTCTATCGCGACTTCGTCGGTCAGGCGGTCAAGGCCGAGTGGCGCAAGCAGGTCACCGACGCCTACCAGAGCGCCCAGATCGTCGACACGGCGGCGCCGGATTGGTACGAAGAGACCCCGACCCGCGTTCGCGCCGTGCCCGTGCTGCGACGGTTGTCGCCGACCGACACGAAAACCACCGACAAGCCCATCGCGGTGGTGACGCGGCACACGAACCTCAGCGAGGCCCGCACGCCCAGCCGTCAGGAGCTGACGTTCAACGAGTGCGCCAACGATCTGTTCGCGATGATCGCTGCGGGCGACTTTCCCGACCTCGGCGCCCCCACCGGTCCGCGTCGAGGTGCCCCGCGTGCATCCGATGGTCTGATTCGGCTCGACGCCGACGGAACCGTCACATTCGCGAGCCCGAACGGCCTGTCTGCTTTCAACCGGATGGGTTTCGCCGAAGAACTCGAGGGCCAGTCGCTAGCAGAGGTCACGACCCAGTTGCTCAGCGGCACCCTCGTCGTCGACGAGTCACTGCCGTTGGTCGTCACCGGTCGAGCCCCGTGGCGCACCGATGTCGAGGCCAAGGGAGTGACGGTATCGCTGCGGGCCATTCCGCTGCGCACCCGGGGGCAGCGCTTCGGGGCCATCGTGCTCTGCCGCGACGTCACCGAGCTGCGGCACGACGAGCGTGAACTCATCACCAAAGACGCGACCATTCGCGAGATTCACCACCGCGTCAAGAACAACCTGCAGACCGTGGCTTCGCTGCTGCGCATCCAGGCTCGCCGAACGCACTCCGACGACGCGAAGGATGCCCTCTCCCAGGCCATGCGCCGTGTCGCCGCCATCGCGGTCGTGCACGACACCCTGTCTGAAGGGCTCGCTCAGCGGGTCGACTTCGACGTGGTCTTCGAGCGCGTACTGATGCTCGTCACCGAGGTCGCTTCGGCGCACAACACCACCGTGCATCCGAAGTTCAGCGGCAGCTTCGGGGTGCTGCCGAGCGAATACGCCACGCCGCTGGCCCTGGCTCTCACCGAACTCGTCACGAACGCCGTCGAGCACGGTCTGGCAGGCCAGGAGGGCCGGGTCGAGATCGTCGCACGCCGGTCGGAAGAGAAGCTCACGGTCGAGGTGCGAGACACCGGATCCGGTCTACCGGAGGGTAAGGTCGGCTCGGGCCTGGGTACGCAGATTGTACGCACCCTGATTCAGGGCGAACTCGGCGGAATCATCGACTGGCACACCATGGTCGGCAGCGGAACGGTCGTCACGATCGAGATTCCGTTCCGCTGGCTCAAGAAACGAGCTGCGGCGTAGCGCTTGGCTCGCCGAGCGCAGCATTGAGCCGAGCCGCTGTGGCGCGGCAGCCTAGGACGCGCTGAAGGGCGGCAGCCCAGGTAGTGCGGCAGCCTAGGCAGCCCGGAAGCGCAGCAGCCCGTGAGGCGCGGAGGTGTGGCAGCCCGAGCGGTGCAGCCTAGGAGGCGCGGCGGGCGCGAGCGGCGCGGCGCTTGAGTGCGCGGCGCTCGTCTTCGCTGAGGCCACCCCAGACGCCACTGTCTTGGCCGGTCTCGAGGGCGTATTGCAGACAGATCTCGGTGACCGAACAGCGCGCGCAGACGGCTTTCGCCTTGTCGATCTGGTCGACTGCGGGGCCGGTATTACCGACCGGAAAAAACAGTTCGGGGTCTGCGGTCAAGCATGCGGCTTTGTCGCGCCAGTCCATCGGGGGTACTCCTTGGTGTTGCGGGTGCTTCGGTCGGGCAGACCTCAGTTCGGGTTTGTTCGACCGCCTCTGCTTGACTGGGCATGTGTTCACGGTGAGCATGGGTGTACTCACTGTGACCGCAGCCCGACGAACGCACTCAGATGAACGCGTCAGCGTATAGACCAGCATTGGGTGCTTGGGATTAATCTCACGTCGCACCCCCACGACATTGTGAGCAACAATCGACCTCAAATATGGTCGCATACTGATACTGGCAAATCAAGGATTTTCTGAAGGTGCGTAGGTAATGGGCGAAGAAACAGATGCTGAGAATTCCGCGGAATATCGGGGTTCGGATGCCCGAGTGCGTCGCCCCGTGCTGCTGGTGCTGCTCTCGCTCCTGCTTCTGATCGAGGCCTTTGTCGTGCTGGCCGTCGGTGTCTGGCAGATCGGTCAGATGACCCAGGCGCCCACCGACACCTACCCCACCGCGATCGCGCTCATCGTTCTGGTGCTCGCCGCCGGGCTCTGGATTCTGTTCACCGCCATCGGAGCATTCCGCATGCGCCCCTGGGCCCGCGGCGCAGCGCTCACCTGGCAGGTGCTGCAGGCGATCGTTGCGATCTGCTGCTTTCAGGGCGTCTTCGCGACGCCCGACGACGGCTGGCCGCTCTTGATCGCCGCCCTCTTGGGTATCGGACTCCTGCTGTCGCCGCCGGTCGTCGCCGTCACTCGTCGCGACCTCTGACGTCAGGCACCGGACGCCCGGGCAGGGCTCAGGCGTCGATGCCGAGCTTCTTACGCAGCGACGCCACGTGGCCGGTCGCCTTCACGTTGTAGAGGGCGAGGCTGATGACGCCGTTCTCGTCGAGCACGAACGTCGAGCGCAGCACGCCGGTGACGATCTTGCCGTAGAGCGACTTCTCGCCGTAGGCCCCGTACGCCTTGTGCACCGTGAGGTCGACGTCGGAGAGCAGTGGAAAGTTCAGCGCCTGCTCCTCGGCGAACTTCACGAGAGCGGCGGGTGCGTCTTTCGAGATGCCGAGCACCTGGTAGCCGGCGCTCTTGAGGGAATTGATGTTGTCACGAAAGTCGCAGGCTTCCTTCGTGCATCCCGGGGTTCCCGCCGCCGGGTAGAAGTACACGACGACCTTCTGACCGAGGTAATCGTGCAGCGACACGGGTGAGCCGGTCGAGTCGTCGAGAGTGAAATCGGGCGCGACCGAGCCGGCCGTCAGTCGCTGCGAGGTGTCGGTCACGGGTGTCTCCTGACATGTCTGAATTCATCTGCAGGCCGGTTCGACCCGGCCTGTTCCTCATGCTAGTGTTTATCCTCGGCTCGGGTATTTCACCGGGTCCGCCATGCACCTCTAGCTCAATTGGCAGAGCAACTGACTCTTAATCAGTGGGTTCCGGGTTCAAGTCCCGGGGGGTGCACCACGTGATCAGGGGTTCCGCTCGCAGAGCTGAACCCCTGATGTGTTTCCACGACCGCTCGCCGGTGCGCCGAGGTGCTCATTACCGTACGGGAATCACGGCTCTAGCGATACCCGATCGGTAATCAGGTGTAAACTTATTACCGATCGGTAGTGAAGGGCGTGAGCATGAGATCGCTTCTCGAGAGGCCTGAAGACCTCGGTCGTTTCGTTCACCGCATCCGCACCGATGCGCGCATGACGCAGCGACAGCTCGCCGACGCATTGGGCACGAGCCAGCGCTACCTGTCAGAGCTCGAGGCAGGCAAGCCTAAGCGCATCGATGCGAACTATTTCGACGTTCTGCGCAAACTCGGCATCGAACTCTATGCCGAAACGGTCGCGAGCGATCCCGACGATCCCGGCAATGACTGATCAGCGCGAGTTGCCTGTGAGCCTGTTCGGCACCCACATCGGCGACCTCGAATCGCTGGGAGGCAAGGCGCTCTTGCGGTGGTCCGGAGATGCAGAAGAGCGGTGGGGCCTCAACTCGGCTGTACTCAGTCGCAACCTCCGAGTCTCACTCTCCAGCACCGAACAGACTGAGTCATTCTTCGGCGCGCTCTTGCCGGAAGGGCGGCACATCGAACGGCTTGCCAAAGATGCGAAAACGGTGAGCAGCGACCTGCTCGGCATTCTCGGCTTCGTCGGTGCAGACCTCGCCGGCGCGCTGAGCGTGGGTGATCCCCGCAGCCCGACGGAGCCCCAGACGTTGAGCATCGAAGAGGTCGCCGCGCTGCTCGAAAGTGCCTCTGGCTTTCTTGTCGGCGGTGGGGGATCGGCGCTGCCGGGCTTTCAGCGCAAACTCACGCTGACGCGCGATGGCACGAACTGGATTCGCGGCAACGGCACGGTGCCATCGACCCACATTCTCAAACCCGTCGACGTCGAATACCGGTCTTCTGTGGAGTCCGAACACTACGTGCTGCAGATCGCGCACAGGCTAGGACTCGCTCCGTTCGAGACCTGGGTAGAGAAGATCGGGTCGCACGAGGTACTTGTCATCGAACGGTACGACCGTCATCGCTCTTCGTCGGGCACGATCGAACGGCTGCATCAAGAAGATGCGGGGCAAGCCCTCGGGTTGCCGTGGGGTGCCAACGACAAATTCGAACGGCACAATTCCGCCGCGAATCTTCGAGCCGTCGCCGGCCTGCTCGACACCAATCGTTCCGTCATCGATCCAGCCCGGTACGGCGACCGGCTGAAGCTCTTGCGCTACACGGTGCTGAATGTCGCGGCCGGAAACACCGATGCTCATGCTAAGAACTTCTCTCTGCTTCACAATGACTCCGGCCGCACGCTGCTCGCGCCGTTTTATGACGCGGCACCGCTGGCCCTCGATTTCTCGCTGAGCACCGCGCTCTCAATGAAGATCAACGGGGTGTCTCAACTACCCGACATCACCGTGGACGACCTCGTCGCCGAATCGGAAGGCTGGGGAGTCCCCGCGGATCGATCGACAGAGACGATCGCACGCACGCTCGACGAGATCATCGAGGCAACTCGAAAGATTCGTGCCCATACCTCGATTGAAAAGCACGTACCCGGATATATTCGCGGGCAGGCGCAGAATCTCAACGCGGGCAAACGTGCACGAATCTCTTCTGCTATTCCGCTCATGGCGCTACCACGCCTAGGCACTCCCGACACTCTCGCCGAGCAAGCGGGCAGCTGACCACGGGCCCAGCCGCGCTGCCACGAGCGCACTGCAGGCCAATCCCCGACGACCTGCGCGAAACGCCTGCGTTCTCGTCACGCGGGCACGGGCAATGATGCTATTCTGCTCACCGGTGAACGAGCCGAGTCGCGACCGAAACGCGCTCGTTCGTTCGGCCCAGAAGTGTTATTCAGTGCACCATCCACCGGTCAAAGGAGACCGATATGACGCAATCCGAAATCTCTCAGTCCACTGATCCGCACGCCGTCGGCAAGCGCATCTTCACGGCGACGGGCCTCTCTGTTCTCACCGTCGTGACCGGCATTCTCGTCGTGGTCGCTGTCGCCCACTGACGGCTTGCTGCGCCGGATGCCCGTGAGGGCGCTATAGGGTCGAGGCATGTCTTCGGCCTCCGATCCGGCGCCCCGTGCGCACGGCGTCGGCGGCACCACAGAGGAACTGCGGCGCAGCAATCTCGCGCGCATCCTGGGCCTGGTGCACCGTGACGGGGACCTGTCGCGTGCCGAGTTGACCCGGTTGACCGGGCTGAACCGCTCGACTATCGGCGGGCTGGTCGGCGAGCTGCGCGAGCTCGGATTGGTCTTCGAGAGCATGCCCGATGCCGGAGCCAAGAACCGCGCGGGGCGGCCGAGCCCCATCGTGCACGCCTCGCCCAACGTCGCGGCGATCGCGGTGAACCCCGAGGTCGACGCCATCTATGTGGGACTCGTCGCGCTCGGCGGGCACGTGCTGCGCCGCGTGCGCGTGGAGCTCGCGGGGTCGCCGAGTTCGCACGAAGTCGTCGAGATGGCGCGCGCCGCCATCGCCGGCCTTCTCGCGTGGTCGCAGACCGACATCCGGGTGGTCGGTATCGGCCTCGCGATTCCCGGCCTGGTGCGCAGCGCCGACGGCCAAGTGCGCAGCGCCGACCACCTCGGCTGGATCGATGAGCCGCTCACTGAGATGATGGCCGAGGCCAGCGGCTACCGAACCGTCGCCGCCAACGCAGCACAGCTCGGCATGCGCGCCGAAAGCGTCTTCGGCGCTGGGCGGGGCGTGGATGATCTGGTCTACCTCATCGGCGGCTCGAGCGGCATCGGCGGCGGCGTCGTCACGGGCGGGCAACTGCTTTCGGGTGCCGAGGGCTACGCGTCGGAGTTCGGGCACACCTTCGTCGCCACCGGGGGAGCCCTCTGCACCTGCGGCGCGCGCGGGTGCTTCGAGGCGGAGGTGACGCAGGCGGCGCTGCTCGAGAGCGTCGGGCTGCAGGCCGAGCAGGCCGATCAGCTGCCCCTGGCGCTCGCCCGGGCATCCGCGAGCCCCGCAGCAGACCCGGGCGGTCGTGTCGAACGGCTCGTTGCACGCGACCGGGAACTCGTGCGCATCGCGGTCAAGAACGCCGTGAACCTGTTCAATCCGAGCATGGTGATCGTGGGCGGGTTTCTGGCGGCGCTGTACGCGCAACCGAACGCTGACATCGACGAGATGGCGGGCGATGCCATTTCGGCCTCGCGCGAGTTGTTGCAGATCACGCCGGCAGCCCTCGGCCCCGACCAGCTGTTGGTGGGCGCTGCAGAGCTGGTCTTCTCCGAGTTATTGATCGATCCGGCCGCGATTCTCGGCGTGTAACCGCTCTCATTTGCGGCGTGTCGCCGATTGTTTTGGTAACGAACTAATCTCGATCCGATTATCCGTACGGCTCTGCTCGTCAATATTTGCGCGGATCTCCGCCGTTTTGCCAACCTCCACCTCCCTCGACATCGAAAATTGCGACTTGCATTCGGGCGCACTCATTGCGTATGTTGTGGATGTCAACAAACGGCATCGGAGTGGCTGCCCCCATAAGCACCTGCAGCATCCACTCCTCTACAAGGAGGTATTTGATGCGCAAGAGACTTCTCGCGACGGGCGCCATTCTGGCGGCCAGCGCACTGCTGCTCGCGGGCTGCTCCGGCAGCTCGAGCGGCTCTGACAGCAGCAGCGCTGCTGTGAACACCAGCCCCGACGGCAAGGGCCAGACCCTCACCCTCTGGGACTACGAAGACGACACCAGCGCCATGGGCATCGCCTGGAACGCGGCCATCAAAGAGTTCGAAAAAGAGACCGGCGCGACCGTGAACTTCGAGGCGAAGAGCTTCGAGGGCATCCGCTCGACCGCCAGCCAGGTGCTGAATTCGGATGCCGCACCCGACATTCTCGAATACAACAAGGGCAACGCCACCGCCGGTCTGCTCGCCAGCCAGGGTCTGCTCACGAACCTCGACCCTGCCGTCGCCGCATACGGCTGGGACAAGAAACTCGCCCCGTCGCTGCAGACCACGGCGAAGTACGACGACAAGGGCATCATGGGCTCGGGAAGCTATTACGGCATTCCGAACTACGGTGAGTTCGTCGACGTCTACTACAACAAAGACATGTTCGCGAAGTACAACCTCGCGGTGCCGACCACGTTCGACGAGTTCCAGAACGCCCTGGCGACGTTCAAGGCGAACGGCATCACGCCGCTGGCCGAATCGGCTGCGGAGTACCCGCTCGGCCAGCTGTTCTACCAGCTCGCGCTGAGCAACGCCACGCGCCAGTGGGTCACCGACTACCAGACCTACACCGGCACGGTCGACTTTCACGACGCTGACTTCACCTTCGCGGCGAACACCATCAAAGACTGGGTCGACAAGGGCTACATCTCCAGCAGCGTCACCGGAATGAAGGCCGAAGACGCCGGAACCGCGTTCGAAGCCGGCACCAACCCGATCTTCTACTCTGGTTCGTGGTGGTACGGCCGGTTCGTGAACGAGATCAAGGACTTCCAGTGGTCGTCGTTCCTGTTCCCGGGTTCCACCATGGCACCGGGCTCGAGCGGAAACCTCTGGGTCGTGCCGGAGAACTCGAAGAACAAAGACCTCGCGTACAAGTTCATCGACATCACCATGAGCGCGCCGATCCAGGCTCTCATCGGCAACAACGGCGGTATTCCGGTGGCGGCGAACGCGTCGGACATCACCGACCCGAAGAGCAAGGAGCTGATCGCGAACTTCACCACGCTCACCGATCGTGACGGCATCGCGTTCTACCCCGACTGGCCCACCCCGACCTTCTACGACCAGCTCAACGCCGGTCTGCAGGAGCTCGTGAACGGCTCGAAGAGCCCCACCGACTTCCTCACCGAAATCGGCGGCGAGTACCAAGACGGGGTCGACACCATCACCAAGGGTTAAGACCCGACAGACGGGGCCGGGCGAGAGCGCCCGGCCCCGATCATCCACTGCGAAAGAAGGTCGAGCCATGGCGACACTCACTGCCCCCGGCGCATCCGCCACGGGCAAACCGCCGCGCCCAAAGAAGCCGCGCGTCTACGAAGAGTCGCTGCTGCCCAACGCTGGGCGCAGCAAGGCGGGGTTCTGGCTCTACCTGATTCCGGGATTCGTACTGTTGACGGTCATCGTCATCGTGCCCCTGATCTGGAACGTGTACCTCAGCTTCACCTCGTACCGCGGTATCAAGCCGCCCAAGTTCATCGGGCTCGACAACTGGGTCGAGCTGATGGGCGATGCCAAGTTCTGGACCAGCTTCGGCAACAGCATCGCCATGATTCTGGCGATGGTCGTCATTCCGACTCTGGTCGGTCTGGTTCTGGCTGCAATGCTGTTCGACCTCATCGGCAAGAAGTTCGGCGGCCGGCTCGCCAGCTTCTTGCGCGCAACGTACTACCTGCCGCAGATTCTGCCTGCGGCCATCGCCGCCGTCGTCATCGGCTGGATTCTGCGCCCCGACAACGGCGCCCTCAACGAGATCCTCACCAACATCGGGCTGGGCGGCCTGGCGCACAACTGGCTGGGCAGCCCCGACACGGCGCTGCTGAGCATCATGGGCGTCATGGTCTGGGTGCAGATCGGCTACCCCGTGGTCATCTTCATGGCCGCGCTGCAACGCGTCGACCCCGAGCTGTACGAGGCGGCAGAACTCGACGGGGCGAACTGGTTCCAGCGGTTCCGCTCGATCACCGTCACGATCATCCGGCCCGAGATCTTCGTGGTCACCCTGACCAGTACGATCGCCGCGCTGAAGGTGTTCGGCCCGATCTACACGCTGACCCGCGGCGGGCCCGGAACGGCCACCATCGTGCCCAGCTACTACTCCTACAGCGAGTTCTTTCAGAGCCAGCAGGTCGGGTACGGCGCGACGATCGCCACGGCGCTCACCATTGTGATCATCATCGTGTCGATCTTTTTCATCAAGGCCCAGAACCGGGCCGAACGAGCGGAAATGGATCGCTGATGGCCACCATCGCTAACGACCGGCGCGCGGGCCGCAACCAGCCCCCCGCGTCGCGCACCGACAATCCGGCCGTCAACTTCGTGCCGCGCAAGAAGAAGTCCAAGCGCAAGGCCAGCGACTGGGTGCTGCTCGGCGCAGCCATCGTGGTCGGCATCGCCATCGCGGTGCCGTTCTACCTCATCATCATCAACTCGTTCAAGTCGCCCGCAGACTACGCCACCGGTGGCCCGCTGCAGTGGCCGACCGCCTTGAACTTCGACGGCATCGTCAACTTCTGGAACCGGGTCAACTTTCCGCAGAAGCTCTGGAACTCCTTCTTCATCTCCGGCCTCGTGGCGATCTTCGCCGTCGTGGTCTCGGTGCTGAACGCCTACGCCATCGGCATCGGGCGTGTGCGCGGCCGCACCTGGATCGTCGTGCTGTTCTTGCTCGCCAACGTGCTGCCGCAAGAAGCCTTGCTGTACCCGCTCTACTTCATGTTCAAGCAGGTGGGCCTGTACGACAACGTGTGGTCGGTGATCATCATCTTCACGGTCATCCAGAGCGCCTTCGGCACCTACCTGCTGTCGAGCGTGTACGGCACGTTCCCGAAAGAGATCCTCGAGGCGGCGTCGCTCGACGGCGCCAGCCGCTGGCAGATTCTGTGGCGCGTGATCGTGCCGATCAGCCGGCCCACGCTCGCCGTGATTCTCATCTTCTTCTTCATCTGGACGTGGAACGAGTTCCTCATTCCGCTGACCTTCCTGGTCAGCAACGCGAACCAGACCGTTCCGGTGGCCATCGCCGTGTTGCAGGGCGACCGCTTGATGGATGTCACGACCACCAGTGCTTCAGCGCTGCTCGGGCTCATTCCCACGTTGGTCTTCTTCCTCATCTTCCAGCGCACGCTGACCCGCGGCATCACTGCCGGCGCCGTCAAGTAGCTGCGCTTTCTCCCTCTTTTTGTAAGGATCTTCATGAAGTTCACCGACGGTTTCTGGCAGATGCGCCCGGGGGTCACCGCCCTCTACGCGCAAGAGGCCTACGACCTCGAACAGCACGAGAACTCTCTCGTGGTCTCGGCGCCCACCAAGGTCATCCAGAGCCGCGGCGACACTCTCAATCGCCCGATGCTCACGGTGACGCTGAGCTCGCCGCTGCCCGACATCGTGGGCGTGAAGGTCGAGCACTTCCAGGGCGGCCTGCCCCAGTTCGGCTTCGATCTCGTCGGTGCCGAGCCCGGGCACGGCGAGGTGCGGGTGACGGATGCCCGGGGCTCCCTCACCTCGGGATCCCTCACTGCCACCGTGACGAAGGGGGCGCCGTTCTCCCTCGAATTCGAAGCCTCGGGGCGCGTACTCACCACGAGCGGAGCCAAGTCGCTCGCCACCGTCGAACTCAGCCACGATGCCCAGGTGAGCACCGGGCTCGTCAGCAACGCTCGCGCGTACGGGGCCGGTGCGGTCGAGCATCCACTCTCCTACACGCTCGCTCAGCTCTCGTTGGGCGTCGGCGAACTCGTCTACGGCCTCGGCGAACGATTCGGGCCCGTGGTGAAGAACGGCCAGGTCGTCGAGATCTGGAACGCCGACGGCGGTACGTCGAGCGAACAGGCCTACAAGAACATTCCGTTCTACCTCACGAACCGGGGCTACGGCGTGCTCGTGAACCACCCGGGGCACGTTTCGTACGAGATCGGCTCTGAATCCGTTGAGCGGGTGCAGTTCTCGGTGCCGGGCGAAGCACTCGAGTACTTCGTCATCTACGGCGACACCCCCAAAGACATTCTCGAGCGCTACACGGCGCTCACCGGGCGCCCGGCACACGTTCCGGCCTGGTCGTACGGGCTCTGGCTCACCACCTCGTTCACCACGAGTTACGACGAAGAGACGGTGAACGGCTTCATCGACGCGATGGCCGAGCGCGATCTGCCGCTCAGCGTCTTTCACTTCGACTGCTTCTGGATGCGCGAGTTCAACTGGAGCGACTTCGAGTGGGACAAGCGCGTCTTTCCCGACCCTGAAGCCATGCTCACGCGCCTGCACGAGAAGAACCTGCACGTCTGCGTCTGGATCAACCCGTACATCGCCCAGCGCTCGGAGCTCTTCGCCGAGGGCAAGGCGCTCGGCTACCTCGTGAAGCGGCCCGATGGCAGCGTGTGGCAGTGGGATCTCTGGCAGGCCGGAATGGGGCTCGTCGACTTCACGAACCCAGACGCTACCGAGTGGTACAAGTCGAAGTTGCGCGTACTGCTCGATCAAGGCGTCGACGCGTTCAAGACCGACTTCGGCGAACGCATCCCCACCGAGGTCGACTACTTCGACGGCTCGGCGCCCGAGCGCATGCACAATTACTACACGCACCTCTACAATCAGGCCGTGTTCGAGGTGCTCGAAGAGGCGCGCGGCGTGGGTGACGCGGTGCTGTTCGCGCGGTCGGCGACCGCCGGTGGTCAGCAATTGCCGGTGCACTGGGGTGGGGATTCCACCTCCACCTACGACTCGATGGCCGAAACGTTGCGCGGCGGATTGTCGCTCGCGTTCAGCGGATTCGGCTTCTGGAGCCACGACATCGGCGGCTTCGAAGGCACCCCCGACGCGGGCGTGTTCAAACGCTGGACCGCCTTCGGCCTGCTTTCGTCGCACAGCCGCTTTCACGGCTCGGACTCGTACCGCGTGCCGTGGGTCTTCGACGAGGAGGCGGTCGACGTGACTCGCCTGTTCACGAAACTGAAGCTGTCGCTGATGCCGTATCTGTATGCCGCCGGTCTCACGGCCACGGCTCTCGGGGTGCCGGTTCTGCGGCCGGTGCAAATGGAGTTTCCGGATGATCGGGGTGCCGCCTACCTCGACGCGCAATACATGTTGGGTTCCGACCTTCTGGTCGCGCCCGTTTTCGCCGCCGACGGGTGCGTATCGTTCTACCTTCCGGCAGGCCGCTGGACCAACTATTTCAGCGGCGAGGTGGTGGCAGGCGGGGTCTGGCGCACCGAACAGCACGGCTACCTCTCGGTGCCGCTCTACGTGCGTGAGGGCGCCGTGCTGCCGATTGGCGGCCGCACCGATCGGCCCGATTACGACTATCTCGACGGCCTCACGCTCGCCGTGTACCCGGGCACGCCGGGCACACGGGTTGTGACGGTGACGAATCCCGATGGGAGTTCTGCACAGTTCACGGTGACGCGCAGTTCTGCACAGGTGGAGGTCTCCTCCTCGGTGCCGAGCGGCTGGAGCGTTAGGGTCGTAGACCAAGACGAGACAATCTCGGCGACAGACGGAAAGGCAGTGTTCTCCCTGTGAGCGACAGCACCACCACACTCAGTACCGACTCCACCCCTGCGGTTGGCGTTCAGGGCAGCCCCGATTACCGCGACGGTGGCCTCGAATTCCCCGCCGACTTCGTGTTCGGCTCGGCCACTGCGTCGTACCAGATCGAGGGTGCGGTGCACGAAGACGGTCGCGGGCCGTCGATCTGGGACACGTTCAGTCACACTCCCGGCGCCATCTGGAACGACGACAACGGCGACGTCGCCGACGACCACTACCACCGGCTTGACGAAGACCTCGACCTGATGAAGACGCTGAACCTGCAGGCCTATCGGTTCTCTATCGCGTGGCCGCGCATCCAGCCCACCGGCCGTGGCCCTGCGAACCAGGCCGGGCTCGCCTTCTACTCCCGCCTGATCGACGGGCTCATCTCGCGCGGAATACGCCCGGTGGCGACGCTCTACCACTGGGACCTGCCGCAGGCGCTCGAAGACGAGGGCGGTTGGGCCGCGCGTTCGACCGCCGAGGCGTTCGGCGAGTACGCGCGCATCGTGGGGGAGGCGTTCGGCGACCGCATCCACACCTGGACCACGTTGAACGAGCCCTGGTGCTCGGCGTATCTCGGCTACGGCTCGGGTGCGCACGCCCCGGGCATGACCGACCCGCTGAAAGCGCTGCGCGCGGTGCATCACCTGAACCTCGCGCACGGGCTCGCCATTCAGGCGCTGCGCGGCGTCGTGACGAACGACCCCGAGTACTCGGTGACGCTGAACCTGCACGTCGTGCGGGGCGAAAGTGCCGACGCTGCCGACGCCGTGCGGCAGATCGACGCGTTGGGCAACCGCGCGTTCACCGGGCCCATGCTGAAGGGCGCCTACCCCGCTGATCTGCTGGCCGACACGGCCGAGATCACGGACTGGTCGTTCGTTCTCGACGGCGATCTCGCAATCATCCACCAGCCGCTCGACGTGCTCGGTGTGAACTACTACTCGACCAACCTCGTGCGCATCTGGGATGGCGTGAGCCCGCGGCAGAACGCCGACGGGCACAAAGACGTCGGCGGGTCGCCGTGGCCCGGCGCGTCTCGCGTGGAGTTCTTGGTGCAGCCAGGGCCGTACACCGAGATGGGCTGGAACATCGAGCCGGCGGGGCTCGAAGAACTGCTGCTCTCGCTGCGCGACGAGTTTCCGGCTCAGCCGCTCATGATCACCGAGAACGGTGCGGCGTTCGACGACAGTGTGAGCCTTGCGGGCGACGTGCCCGCGGTGCACGACGCAGATCGGGTCGACTACCTGCGACGCCACCTCACGGCGGCCCATCGGGCGCTCGAGCAGGGTGTTGATCTGCGCGGTTACTTCGTCTGGTCGCTGATGGACAACTTCGAGTGGGGCTACGGGTACTCGAAGCGCTTCGGAATCGTTCGCGTCGACTACGACACCCTCGAGCGGCTGCCGAAAGACAGCGCGCACTGGTACGCCCAGCTGGCCTCGACCAACCGACTCCCCGCCTGACGTGCGCAACGTTCGCGCTGCGCGGTTTGCCAAGTCCGCAAGGCCCCGTGTGTAACGTTTGTAACCCAAATGGGTGCAAATTGCACATTTTCACGTAAAATCTCACGGTGGCCTTTCTGAATGACTTGGCACGGCGCGGCCAGCGTGCCGTGCGGGCGGTTCCCCGCGGTGTTCCGCTGGTAGCCGCCTTCGTCGTGGCCGCGGGCGGAACCGCCGCACTGTGCGGTGTCGCGCTCGAGCGCACGGCTCCGCACGCCACCTCGGCCCCCATCTCGATCTCTTCGCTGCAGACGCCGACTGCGAAGCCGACACCGGCTCCGGCTCCGTCGGCTCCCGCCGGGCCGTTGCCAGTGACTGTCGTGACGCCTACGCCGTCGCCGTCGAGCGACCCTTCCGAGGCTTCCGGTTCCTCCTCCGACGACTCGTCGTCTGACGGTTCCGATTCCGGGTCGTATTACTACAGTGACGACAGTTCGTCGGGCGGTGATTCGAGCGGCTCCGATTCGTCGAGTTCAGATGGCAGCTCGCCCGTCGCGGCAGACCCTGCGCCACCGGCCGTCGATCCGGCTGCACCGGTTGATCCCGCGCCGCCGGTCGATTCGAGCAGTCCGGATCCGTCGAGCCCCGACCCGTCGAGTCCCGATCCGTCGAGCCCGGATCCGTCCAGCCCTGACCCCTCGAGCCCCGATCCCAGTAGCCCCGATCCGTCGAGCCCGGATCCGAGCAGTCCCGATCCGTCGAGCCCGGATCCCACCAGCCCTGACCCCACCAGCCCCGACCCCAGCAGCCCCGACCCGGTGCCGTCCGACGCTCCTTCGCCACAGGTCGTCATCGTCTCGTCGGCGCTTCCCGACCCGACTGCCTCCTAGGGCGTCTCTCCACAGCTCAGCACACCGAGCGTTCATGCACATGTCGGCGGTCATTCCCGGGCGCGCAGGGCTCGGTGATCTAGGGTGAGCACATGAGTCAATCGATCAGCACACTCGTCATTCTCGGCGCGAGTGGCGACCTTTCTGCACGCCTTCTGCTGCCCGGTCTCGCGCAGCTTCTCACCTCGGAGCCGGAGCGCACCCTCACCTTGATCGGCGCAGGCAGCGAGGCCTGGGACGACGCGAAATGGCACGAGGTGATCACCAGTTCGTTCGCCGAAGTGAACGCCTCGGGTGAGACGGTTGCGGGCATCCTGAGCGGATCGCACTATTTTCAGGCCGACGTGACGAAGCCCGAAGATCTGCAGAAGATTCTCGATGCCTGCGAGGGCACCCCGGCCATCTACTTCGCGCTGCCGCCCGCGGTTGCGGCAAAGGCGTGCGCGGCGCTGCAAGACGTGAAGTACCCCGAGGGTCTGACTCTCGCGCTCGAGAAGCCGTTCGGCACCGACGAGCAGAGCGCCATCGACCTCAATGCGCTGCTGCTGAAGCTCGTGCCCGAAGAGCAGATTCACCGCGTCGACCACTTTCTGGGCCGATCGACCGTGCTCAACCTGCTCGGTCTGCGCTTCGCCAACCGCATCTTCGAGCCGGTGTGGAACGCCGAGCACATCGAGAAGATCGAGATCATCTACGACGAGCAACTGGCTCTCGAGGGCCGTGCGCGCTATTACGACACCGCGGGTGCCCTCGTCGACATGATCCAGAGCCACCTGCTGCAGGTGATGGCCGTCGTGGCCATGGAGCCGCCATCGACCCTGCGCTCGCACGACCTGCGCGACGCCAAACAACTCGTCTTGCGCGCGACGCGGGTCTGGCAGGGTGATGCCATCGCCGGCAGCCGTCGGGCACGCTACGGTGCGGGTGAGGTGCAGGGTCGACAGCTTCCGTCGTATGTCGATGAGCCGGGCGTCGACCCGAAGCGCGAGACAGAGACGCTCGCCGAGGTCACCTTCGAGGTGAACACCTGGCGCTGGGCAGGCATCCCGTTCACGCTGCGGTCGGGCAAGGCTCTGGCCGAGCGACGCCGCGAGATCGTCATCACCTTCCGCCCGGCGCGGCAGCTGCCGGTCGGGCTCAAGGGGCACAACGACCCCACGGTTCTCCGCGTCTTCCTCGCGCCTGACGAGATGTCGCTCGAGATCAACATCAACGGCCCTGGCGACCCCTACGAGCTCGAGCGCATCAGCCTCGACGCGCACTTCGGCGACGGGCAACTGCTGGCGTACCGAGAGGTGCTCGCGGGCATCCTCGACGGCGACTCCTCGCTGTCGGTGCGCGGCGACTCAGCCGTCGAGGGGTGGCGCATCGTGGCCCCCATCGTCAAGGCGTGGCACGACGACGAGGTTCCCATCGACACCTACCGCGCCGGCAGCGAAGGCCCCACCCTCTGGCCCCGCATCTGACGCCCTTCCGCCCAGCACCCCGCCCCCGCCGCTCCCGCCGCGGTCAAAACAGCGGAGCATTCGAGGGTGTGGCGGCTATAGGTCGCCTCCCTCTCGAATGCTCCGCCGTTTTCGTGCCGACTGGCGGCAAGACGCGAACGCCCGAGGCGAGCGCCGCGGATGCCCAGCCGCGGTCAGGCAAGACCGGGTGGGCGCGGGGCCACCGGACGAGAGACGAGTCAGTACAGGCCGCCGTGCGCGGAATGCGTCACGACGCGGCCGTGCACCACCGTGATCGGCACGTTCTTGTCGGTCGACACGGTCGTTCCTGGCACGAAATCAACCGACTGCGAAGCGGCGCTTGAGTTCCCTTCGATGAAGCAGGTTGCGCCGTAGATCGTGCGTGAGACGTGCGCAATGAATGTCGCGGTCGACGTGGCGGCGTCGGAAGACAACAGGAATGGAGAGAATGGAGGGTACCCGTTGCATGTCACGGTCAGTGTGATCGCACTGGGTGTGGACACACTCGTGAGATCTACTTCGAGCCCGGCATATTCATTTGTGTACTGGGTCGCAGGCATCGCAAAGGTCATGATCGGCTGCGTATTCACTGTCGGAGCGGCGATGGCGCTGGCAGGTAGCGCGATAGCCGCAGAGACCGCAAGTCCAGCGGCAATCGCAAGGGATTTGTGGCGAGTTGAAAATACGTTTGACATGGTCAGCCTCTCTAAACACGGAGTGTGTACGCATGAGAGACCACTTCTACGGCCATGTATTACGCGAGTTCACCAAATCCGTCGGATCACAGCGGAAATTGAGACTCCGCGGCCGTTCGAGGCCGCCAACCCATGGGAGGTTAGGCGAGTTCTGCCTTGGTGTATTCGGAGGGCGCCTCGGCGTAGTTCGAGCGTGACGAGGCTTCGGCCGAGGTGATTTCGGCCCGGGCGAATTCAGCGACGGCGGCGGTAGCGAAGTCCGCATCGACGAACGCAGCTGAAACCTCTGCGGGCTGCTCCGGATGGGTGATCGGGCGCAGTTCGGTCACGGCGTCGGCGAGTTCGCGCGGCACCGGCACGGCGTCGATCGGCGCCAGCGAGACCGGCGCAGGCACCGGCGCTGCACCGAGCGAACCCGTGAGCGTCACCGCCTTGTGCTCCACGAGGCTCGAAACGATGTTGTGGGCGACCGACGACGCCAGAACGGTGTGAAAGATGTCGTCGGTGTCACTCGCCGCGCGATGGGTGATCGCGTACGAACCGAGCGGCCCGAAGTTGCTCAGCAGCGTCTGGTTGACGAGGTCGTACAGCCGCTCGGCGCTCACCGTGTTCTCGCGCTCTGCCTTCGCCTTACGCCGCCAACCGATCATCGTCTGCACCTCTCGCCGCTGATGAAGCCACACTGGTAAGTACAGTGTGCGTCACCGGGCCGAATCCGGCAGGCACCACGCCGCGCTGATCAGCGATTTAAGCGCGGTCAGGCGTCACGACGGGTCACGAGTTCTCGGAGAGCTCCCGCGCGTCACGGTCGTCTTGCAGCACACTGCCGACGGCCAGCGCGATGGTCAGGCCCCAGCTGACCCACATGAGAAGCAGCCGCCAGTCGCGCGGCCCCTTGCGGGTGGTCTGGATGACCGCGAATCCGCTCGCGACCGCGCCGATGATGCTCGAGTTCAAGATGTATTTGCGCATGGGGTCACTTTCCGTTTTGTTCTACGTTAAGGCATCGTGCCCGCTGCTCGAAGGGGGTGTTGCGGCGGCTCACGGTGCGGCAGACTGTGCAGCCTCGCGGGCATCCTTCGTTGCCTTCTTCTCGGCCTTGTGCACCTTCTTGTCGGCCTTCTTCTGCTTGCGCTTCTTCAGCGCCTTCGGCTTCTTCTCCCACGCGCTCTGCCGACCGAACGCCAGCGTCTCAGTGAGCAGGGCGAGCCGTTCGTCTTCGGACTTGGCCTTTCGGGTGTTCACTTCGGCGACGACGCTGCCCGACCATCCGCTGCTCGACAGATACTCGAGCACCTCGGCGACCGGCTGGCCGCCGTACCCCGGCAGCAAGTGCTCATCGAACACCCGGCCTTCGTCGAGCGAGCCCGATCCGTCGCAGAGATGAATGTGCCGAAGCCGGGGCCCGAGGGCACGGGCCATCTCGAGCGAATCACGCCCCGACAGCGCGGCGTGCGAGAAGTCGAGCGTCACGGCGTCGCAGTCCATCACGATCGGATCCCACCCGGGCGAGTACGCCTTGAGACTCGAGCCCTTGACCTTCCACGGAAACATGTTCTCGACCGCGATCTCGACACCCGAGGCGGTGCTCGTCTCGCGAACGATGCGCAAGAAGTTCTCGGCGTATTCGGCTTGCCAGCGAAAGGGCGGATGCACGACCACCGCTGTGGCCCCGACCGCCCGCGCCAGCTCGGCCGACTTCTCGAGCTTCACCTGCGGGTCTCTGCCCCACACGAAGTGCGTCAGCAGCAGCACCGGTGCATGAATAGACAGGATCGGCATCTGATACTTCGCCGACAGCGCCCGCAGCGCCTCGGGGGACTGCGTCACTTCGTCACGAGTGACCATGACTTCGACCCCGTCGTACCCGGCGAGCTGTGCATGCCGAAAACCCTCTTCGACCTCCAGCGGATAGACGCACGACGTGCTCATGCCTACACGAATCATCTGCCTGAGCGTAGCGGCGTTACCTGAACGCGGGGTAGAGACAACGTAACCAACGCGCGTTCAGGCGCGGCTGATACCGTGGAGCGCATGTACGCCTTCGTCGTCGTTTCCAACAGGTTGCCCGTCGACAAGGTCATCGATGCCGATGGTTCCGAGTCCTGGCGGGCATCACCCGGCGGGCTCGTCACCGCCCTCGAGCCGGTGATGCGTGCGAGCGACGGAGCCTGGGTCGGCTGGGCGGGGGTCGCCGGCGACCACTCCGAACCGTTCGAACACGACGGCATCTCGATCGTGCCGGTCACGCTCTCTGCCGAAGACGTCGAGCTGTACTACGAGGGCTTTTCGAACGACACGCTCTGGCCGCTCTACCACGATGTGATCGCGCCGCCTACGTACCACCGCGACTGGTGGGACTCCTACGTCGTCGTGAATCAACGGTTCGCCGACGCGGCCGCGGCGGTGGCGGCCGACGGAGCCACCGTCTGGGTGCAGGACTACCAGCTGCAGCTCGTTCCGAAGATGCTGCGCGAGATGCGACCCGACCTCGTGATCGGCTTCTTCAACCATATTCCGTTTCCGGCATACGGCATCTTCTCGCAACTGCCCTGGCGCACACAGATCGTGGAGGGCCTGCTCGGCGCCGATGTCATCGGGTTTCAGCGCACGGCCGACGCGGGCAACTTCAGCAGAGCGGTGCGCCGCTTGCTCGGTTACACGACGAAGGGCACCAGCATCGAGGTGCCGATCGAAGACGCCGCCGAAGTGCAGGGCAATCCGCTGCGTGCCAAGGTCTCCCGTCGCGGGCATCAGGTGCGTACCGTCACGGCGCGCGCCTTTCCGATCTCGATCGACGCGGCCAGCTTCGAAGAGCTCGCCCGCCGCCCCGACATCCAGGCCCGTGCTCACGAGATCAGAAACGAGCTGGGTGACCCCGACATCGTCATGCTGGGCGTCGACCGACTCGATTACACCAAGGGCATCGGGCACCGGCTGAAGGCGTACGGCGAGCTGCTTGCCGAGGAGAAGATCAGCGTCGCCGACGCCAGCCTCGTTCAGGTCGCGAGCCCGAGCCGTGAACGCGTGCAGACGTACATGACCCTGCGTGACGAGATCGAACTCACTGTCGGCCGCATCAACGGCGACTTCAGTACGATCAGCCACACCGCCATCAGTTACCTGCACCAGGGCCGGCCGCGCGAAGAGATGGTGGCGCTGTACCTCGCCGCCGACGTGATGCTGGTCACCGCGCTGCGTGACGGCATGAACCTCGTCGCCAAGGAGTACGTCGCCACGCGTTTCGACAATGACGGAGTACTCGTGCTCAGCGAGTTCGCCGGCGCGGCCGACGAACTGCGTACGGCGTTGCTCGTGAACCCGCACGACATCGAGGGCCTCAAAGAGGCGATCATGCGGGCGATCCAGATGCCGCGGCACGAGCGTGCTCGGCGCATGCGTGCGCTGCGCAAGCGGGTCAAGGAGTACGACGTCGCCCGCTGGTCGAAGTCGTTTCTGCAAGCGTTGGCCGAGCAGACCCTGATGCAGAGCACGTTGGAGGCCGCGGAGGCGGCGGGCGAGACCGAGGGTGGCGGGCCCGCAGAAGCGGCTGCCGAGACCGAGGGCGGCGGGCCCGCAGAAGCGGCAGAAGCGGCGGCCGAACGCGACGGCAACGACGGAGACCCGGAGTAGTGAGCGACACCTCCCTCGTCGACAAGCTCACCCTGCTGGCCCGTGAGGCGCGACTGCTCGTCGCCCTCGACTTCGACGGCACTCTGGCTCTCGAAGTGGATGATCCCGCCCACGCTCGCGCCCTGCCCGAAGCCCGGGCGGCGGTGCTCAAGCTGCTCGAGCTACCCGACACTCGGGTCGCGCTCATTTCGGGGCGGGCCATGGCGAGCCTGCAGCACGTCGCCGACGTACCGGATTCGGTGCTGCTGGTGGGATCGCACGGGGTCGAGTTTCGGCTCGACAGCCCGGCGACCGTGGACCTCGACGACGCGGAGCTCGAGCGGGTCGAAGCGCTCCGCACCGTGCTCGAAGACGTTGCGGCCGGGCTCGATCACGTCTGGGTCGAGTCGAAGCCGGCCGGGTTCGCCCTGCACACCCGGCTCGCCACCGAAGAAGACAGCCGTATCGCACACCTGCAAGCGCTCAGCGAGACCCGTGCCGCGATCGCCGGACTCACCGTGCGGGAGGGCAAGAACGTCATCGAGTTCTCCGTGCGCAGCGCCACGAAGGGCGAGGCGCTGCTGCACCTCAAGCAGTACACCCGGGCCACCGCCGTCTTCTACGCCGGCGACGACGTCACCGACGAAGACGCCTTCGCGGTGTTAGGCCCGCACGACGTCGGCCTCAAGAGCGGCCCCAGCACGACCATCGCCGAGTTCCGCGTCGCCGACCCCCGCGAGGTCGCCGGCGTGCTGGCCCTTCTCGCCTCCCTGCGCGCCTAACTCCCTGCCTCCTCGTTCCCGAGCCCTCGACTTTTCGAAAAGGCCCCGATAACCGCGAATTCAGGGCACATTTCGACAAGTCGATTGAGATGACGGGAAGGCGCGAGAGCAGGCGCGGTCAGGAGATCTTCACGAGATTGCGACCCGCCGACTTGGCTACGTAGAGGGCGCTGTCGGCGGCGCGCATCAGGGCGTCGAGCGAGGAGTCCGAGCTTGATCCCGACGCGGAGCCCGAACCGGAACCCGAATCCGAACCGGAACCGGAACCAGCCCCGGAGCCCGAGCCCGAGCCGCCGCCGCCCGAAGCCGCGCCCCGAGCATCCGCCGCGCTCTGCAGCGCACCGCCCACGCTGACCGTCGTCGGGGGAGTCGTCGACAGTTCCGCTATCGCCAACCGAAGCCGCTCGGCGACAGCGTGCAGTTCGGCCTTGCCCTGCACGATGGTGAACACCGAGAACTCGTCGCCGCCGACCCGCACGCAGAGGTCGCTGTTACGAGTGGCTTTGATGAGGGCATCCGCTGTGACCTTGAGCACATCGTCGCCCACCAGGTGGCCATACGAGTCGTTGACCTGCTTGAAGTGGTCGAGGTCGAGCACCAGGCAGCCGAGCTGCTGGTTGGTGCGTTCGGCCAGCGCGCTCATCAGCGGCACGTTCAACTCCATGCTGCGCCGGTTGGCCAGGCCGGTCAGCGCGTCGGCAAGCGACAGAGCCACCGCCTCGTCGCGCGCGGCCTGCAGCGACTGCCGTAGCACGAGCACCACCAGAATCGTGATGGTCATCAGCGCCACGAAAATGATCGACGCCACCAGGGGAATGGATGATCGCAGCACGATCACCAGCACCCCGAGCACCGTGCACGCAATACTGAATCCCACCACCATGCGCATGTACAGAAACGCCGAGGCTGCCACCGCGATGCCGAGAAAAACGAATGCGCTGATCGTGCCGATAGCGGAGGGCTGAATGGTCACACCGATCAGGGTCGTCAGGGCCATCGTCAGCACCATCACGCGCAGCGTGAAATAGCCGGTCGCCCGTTTCGTGAAGCGGGCGACCACCCACACTCCCACGCCCGCTATCGCCCCGAGCACGACGACCGCGCGAGCCCAATCGGGGTTGAAATCGGCGGCGATGGCCAGGATCAGCAGCGAGAGCGATCCGGGCAGCGAGATGAGCTGCAACGACAGCGAGCGCAACTGCTTAGGCGTGCGATGCGCAAACGGCCTCATCGGCATGCAATACCCCCTTTTGGGGATGATACCCGAGAGGCGCCCGTCGAGGCGACGAACGTCGCTGAAGGGTGGGTCGTTCGTTCTAGACTCGTAACATGCCCGAAATAGACATGAAGCCGCGCTCGCGCGTTGTCACCGACGGAATCGAAGCCACCACCTCGCGCGGAATGCTGCGCGCGGTGGGCATGGGCGACGCCGACTGGGACAAGCCGCAGATCGGCATTGCGAGCTCATGGAACGAGATCACCCCCTGCAACCTGTCGCTCGACCGCCTCGCGCAGGCGTCGAAAGAGGGGGTGCACTCCGGCGGCGGTTACCCCCTGCAGTTCGGCACCATTTCGGTCAGCGACGGCATCTCCATGGGTCACGAGGGCATGCACTTCTCGCTGGTATCGCGTGAGGTCATCGCCGACTCGGTCGAGACCGTCATGCAGGCCGAGCGCCTCGACGGCTCGGTGCTGCTCGCCGGCTGCGACAAGTCGCTGCCCGGCATGCTCATGGCAGCGGCCCGCCTCGACCTGGCCAGCGTCTTTCTGTACGCCGGATCGATTGCGCCGGGCTGGGTGAAGCTCAGCGACGGCACCGAGAAAGACATCACCATCATCGACTCGTTCGAGGCCGTCGGCGGCGTGAAGGCCGGCACGATGAGCGAGGCCGACGCCAAGCGCATCGAGTGCGCCTTCGCTCCGGGCGAGGGTGCCTGCGGCGGCATGTACACGGCCAACACCATGGCGAGTGTCGCCGAAGCACTCGGAATGAGCCTGCCCGGCAGTGCATCCCCCGCCAGCGCCGACCGCCGCCGCGACTACTACGCGCACCGTTCGGGCGAGGCCGTGGTCAACATGCTGCGCCTGGGCATCACCACCCGCGACATCCTCACCAAAGACGCGTTCGAGAACGCCATCGCCGTCGCCATGGCGCTGGGCGGCTCGACGAACGTCATCCTGCACCTGCTCGCCATCGCCTATGAGGCAGAGGTCGAGCTGACCATCGACGACTTCAACCGCATCGGCGACCAGATTCCGCACCTCGCCGACATGAAGCCGTTCGGCAAGTACGTGATGAACGACCTCGACCGCCACGGCGGCCTTCCCGTGCTCATGAAGGCGCTGCTGGATGCCGGGCTGCTGCACGGCGATGCGCTCACCGTCACGGGCAAGACCCTCGCCGAGAACCTCGCCGCGCTCGACATTCCCGAGCTCGACGGCAACGTCTTGCGCAAGCTGGACAACCCCATCCACCCCACCGGCGGCCTCACCGTGCTGAAGGGCTCGCTCGCACCCGAGGGCGGCGTAGTGAAGACGGCTGGCTTCGACGCATCGGTGTTCGAGGGCCCGGCAAAGGTGTTCGAGCGCGAACGCGGCGCGATGGATGCCCTGACCAACGGTGAGATCAAGCACGGCGACGTGGTGATCATCCGTTACGAGGGGCCCAAGGGCGGCCCCGGCATGCGTGAAATGCTCGCCATCACCGCCGCCATCAAGGGCGCAGGCCTCGGTAAAGATGTACTACTATTGACCGACGGACGATTCTCGGGCGGCACAACCGGCCTCTGCATCGGCCACATAGCACCCGAAGCAGTCGACGCAGGTCCGATTGCCTTCGTGCGCGATGGTGATCTAATACGGGTCGATATCGCAGCTCGCTCGCTTGACCTACTTGTCGAGCCTTCTGAGCTTGCAGCCCGCCGTGACGGCTGGGCTCCGCTTCCTCCGCGCTATACCCGTGGCGTTCTGGCTAAATACTCCAAGCTCGTGCATTCAGCTGCTGTTGGCGCGATCACCGGGTAGCGGCCTCACCAGGTTGCCGATGGCGGCGTTCCCCGAGGTTCTCGGGCCGCACCGACCACAGGCAACACCTCGCTAGCTAATTTTTAGGATCACTTCTTATGTCCACGGAATCAATCCCCGTGCCGTCTGCCAGTCGCGCCCCCGCGCGGCCGAGCGCGGTGAACGCGGAGCCCGAGATTCTCAACGGTTCTGCCGCCATTCTGCGCTCTCTCGAGAAGCTGGGCGTCACCGACGTCTTCGGCCTCCCGGGCGGCGCCATCATGCCGTTCTACGACGAGCTCATGTCGCAGTCGGCCATTCGCCACATTCTGGTGCGCCACGAACAGGGTGCCGGTCACGCTGCCGAGGGGTACGCATCATCCACTGGCCGCGTCGGGGTGGCCATCGCCACCTCGGGCCCCGGTGCGACGAACCTCGTCACCGCCATCGCCGACGCGTACATGGACTCGGTGCCGCTGCTGTGCATCACCGGCCAGGTTTTCTCGACGCTCATGGGAACCGACGCGTTCCAAGAGGTCGATATCTCGGGCATCACGATGCCCATCACGAAGCACTCCTTTCTCGTCACGCGCCCCGAAGACGTGCCCGCGACCATCGCCGCTGCGTACCACATCGCTTCGACCGGCCGCCCAGGCCCGGTTCTGGTCGATGTGACGAAAGACGCCCAGCAGGCGTTCGCGCCGTTCATCTGGCCGCCGAAGGTCGACCTGCCCGGCTACCGCCCCGTCATCAAGGCGCACGGCAAGCAGATTCAGGCCGCCGCGGCGCTGCTCGCCGAGGCGAAGCGCCCGGTGTTCTACGTCGGTGGGGGAGTGGTACGGGCATCCGCAGCCGCCGAACTGCTGAAGCTGGCCGAACTGACGGGCGTGCCCGTGGTCACCACGCTGATGGCGCGCGGCGTGTTTCCCGACTCGCACCCGCAGATGCTCGGGATGCCCGGAATGCACGGCACCGTACCCGCCGTTCTCGCGCTGCAAGAGAGTGACCTGCTCGTTTCGCTCGGTGCCCGGTTCGACGACCGCGTGACCGGAAAGGTGAGCGAGTTCGCGCCCGACGCGAAGATCGTACACGTCGACATCGACCCGGCCGAGATCTCGAAGATCCGCGTGGCCGACGTTCCCATCGTGGGTGACGCCCGCGAGGTGATCGTCGACCTCACGGCTGCGTACGCAGCTCTCATCACCGGGCCCGATGCCGGGCCGAAGCCCGACATCTCCGAGTGGTGGACTCGACTCGAAGAACTCAAGGCCGAATACCCGCTCGGCTACACCGAGCCCGACGACGGGTTGCTCTCGCCGCAGTACGTCATCGAGCGCATCGGTCAGATCACCGGCCCCGAGGCGGTCTACGCCGCGGGTGTCGGCCAGCACCAGATGTGGGCCGCGCAGTTCATCAAGTACGAGCGCCCGAACGCCTGGCTGAACTCGGGCGGAGCCGGCACCATGGGCTACGGCGTGCCTGCCGCCATGGGTGCGAAAGTCGCGAACCCCGACCGCACGGTCTGGGCCATCGACGGCGACGGCTGCTTTCAGATGACCAACCAAGAGCTGGCCACCTGCACCATCAATAAGATTCCGATCAAGGTCGCCATCATCAACAACTCCTCGCTCGGCATGGTGCGCCAGTGGCAGACGCTGTTCTTCGACGGCCGGCACTCGTTCACCGACCTCAACACGGGAGACGGAACCATCATGATTCCCGACTTCGTGAAGATGGCCGACGCATATGGTGCGCTGGGCATCCGAGTGACCAAGAAAGAAGACGTGGATGCCGCGATCAAGCTGGCGAACGAAACGAACGACCGCCCCGTGGTCATCGACTTCGTCGTGAGCCCGCATGCCATGGTGTGGCCGATGGTTCCGCAGGGTGTGGGTAACTCAGAGGTGCAGTACGCCCGCGAGCACGCCCCCGAGTGGGATGCGGAGTAGACCATGAGCCACCACGTTCTCTCCCTGTTGGTCGAAGACAAACCCGGCCTCTTGACCCGTGTCGCCGGGCTCTTCGCCCGCCGCGGCTTCAACATCGAGTCGCTCGCCGTCGGTAAGAGCGAGATCGAGGGTCTCTCGCGCATCACCGTCGTGGTCGACGTCGAAGAGCTTCCGCTCGAGCAGGTCACCAAGCAGCTGAACAAGCTGATCAACGTGATCAAGATCGTCGAACTCGACCAGACCCAGTCGGTGCAGCGCGAACACCTGCTCGTGAAGGTGAAGGTCGACAACTCGACCCGCTCGCACGTGCTCGAGGCGGTCAACCTGTTCCGGGCGCGCGTCGTCGATGTGTCGACGGATGCTCTGGTGATCGAAGTGACCGGTGACACCGGTAAGACGAATGCGTTCTTGCGGGTCGTCGAGCCTTACGGCATCAAGGAACTGGCGCAGTCGGGGCTGCTGGCCATCGGGCGCGGCAGCAAGTCGATCACCGAGCGCGTTTACAAAAACTGACCACATACTTTCCATCCATCGCAACTAACAAGGAGCAAGAACTCAAGTGACTGAAATCTTCTATGACGCAGACGCCGATCTGTCGCTCATCCAGTCGAAAAAGGTAGCCGTCGTCGGTTACGGCTCGCAGGGTCACGCCCACGCGCTGAACCTGCGTGACTCCGGCGTCGAGGTCAAGGTCGCCCTGAAAGACGGGTCGAAGTCGATCGTCAAGGCGCAAGAGGCCGGCTTCGAGGTGCTCTCGGTCGCCGACGCCACCGCCTGGGCCGAAGTGATCGTCATCCTCGCTCCCGACCAGCACCAGCGCGGCATCTACGCCGCCGACATCGCGCCGAACCTCAAGCCGAACTCCACGCTCGTCTTCGGGCACGGCTTCAACATTCGCTTCGGCTACATCCAGGCGCCCGAGGGCACCGATGTGGTTCTCGTGGCTCCGAAGGGCCCGGGTCACACCGTGCGCCGCGAGTTCGAGGCCGGCCGTGGTGTTCCCGTGATCGTCGCGGTCGAAGAGGATGCCTCGGGCCAGGCCTGGGCGCTCGCCTGGTCGTACGCTCGTGCGATCGGCGGCCTTCGCGCCGGCGGCATCAAGACCACGTTCACCGAAGAGACCGAGACCGACCTGTTCGGCGAGCAGGCCGTGCTCTGCGGCGGAACCTCACAGCTCGTTCAGTACGGCTTCGAGGTGCTCACCGAGGCCGGCTACCAGCCGCAGATCGCCTACTTCGAGGTGCTGCATGAGCTCAAGCTCATCGTCGACCTCATGTGGGAGGGTGGCATCGCCAAGCAGCGCTGGAGCGTCTCCGACACCGCCGAGTACGGCGACTACGTTTCGGGTCCGCGCGTCATCACGCCCGACGTGAAAGAGAACATGAAGGCTGTTCTGGCCGACATTCAGTCGGGAGCCTTCGCGACCCGCTTCATCAACGATCAGGATGCGGGCGCTCCCGAGTTCCTCGCCCTGCGTGAGAAGGGTGCCCAGCACCCCATCGAAGAGACCGGCCGCGAGCTGCGCGCCCTCTTCGCCTGGAAGCAGACCGACGCCGACTACACCGAGGGCAGCGCTGCGCGCTGACCCCACCGCGTCCAGTTTGCGCAGAAGCACCCAAACCGTTGGTTTTGGGTGCTTCTGCGCAAAGTCGGCCGGAAAGCGAAGGCGGCCGGAAAGAAGGGGTCGGGCCGAGGGCGGGGCCTGTCAGGGGTAGTGCACGACGTTCGCGAGGATGAGCAGGCGAGTCAGCTCGGAGCCGACGGCCTGGTCGAGCTCGGTGAACACTTCGGCCGAACGGGAGACGCCGATGACACCGCCGAGGGCGCCGGCGCCGCTCTCGCGGTTGAGCCGCGCCACAAGCTGTCCCTCGTATTCGAAGAACTGCATGGAGTACTCGAGCCGCTGATTGTTCTTGCCCGCGAACGCGCCGAGCCACACGGTGGCGCTGGTGCTACCACGGGTGAGGCTCCAGCCTCCTACTGGCGACGTCGCCACCTCGAACCCCCGCGACCGCAGCGCCGCCGCAATCGCATTTCGTGCTGCATCGTGATCACCCGTGATGAAGTAGTCGACTGCGGCCATGCGCCCATCGTAATGACACTGGTGCCTCACAGCGAAGGCCACGGCCCTGACCGGGTAGCCTGAAGGCATGAAACGCGGGTCTGACGACGAAGCCCTGAGCTGGGGTGACGAGAACGATCCGACCTACGTCGCCCCCGAGCTCGACGACTCCGAAGACGCGCCCGAGTCCGAGCTCGAGCCCGTATCCGCGCCCGCCGAAGTGGCCGAGCCCGCCGCTGTGGCTGTGCCCGCCGAAGCGACCGGTCCCGCCGCTGCGACGCCGGCACGGGTGGATGTCGCGGGCTCGCCCCGCTGGGCATCCGCAGCCGCACCCACCGAGGCCGTCGCGGCCGCCAACGCCGCTGCCGTGGCCGATGCGCGCGCCGCACAGGCCGACCAGGCGGATGACCTCGCTGCCGAGCAGGAACTGGCCGACGCCGAAGCAGCCTCGCAGCCGCTCAGTTCGGCGGCGCTGATCGCCTTCGGTATTTTCGGCGGAATACTCTTTCTCTACACGATCGGCTGGCTCGTCGGCTTTCTGCGCAACCCGCCCACCGGTTCCGGGCTCGGCGGAATCGTGCAGGCCGTTCTGTCGGTGCTCACGATCTTCGCGCCGGCGCTCTGGTTCATCGCCACGCTGCTGCTTGGCGCGAAACGGCCGGTGAGAACGCGCATTCTGTGGCTGATCATCGGTGTGATCGTGCTCGTTCCGTGGCCGTTCGTGACGGGGTACTGACATGACTGCTGATTCGATAGATACCACCGTGACCGGCAAGCGCCGCCGAAGCCGAGTCGGCTGGGTGGTCGCCGTGGTCTTTGCCTTCGTCTACGCCTTCGCCGTCTTCGGCGGACTGTCGAACCTGATCGGTGTGAATCAGAACTTCGCTTCGTTCGGAGTTGCGATGCCCGGTGGAGCCCTCGCGGCGCTTATCGGTCTGGTAGCGGCGCCGGTCGTGATTTATGCCATCGCGCTGTGGGGTACCCGGCGTCTCACAGCGGTCGCCTCAGCCGTTGTCTTCATCGTCGGGTTCGCCCTGACTGCGGTGATCACCCTCGACCTGCAGAGTCTGTACGCGGCAGTGCTGAGCAACAGCTGACCGAGCCCGCCTAGCCGAACGCCACGACGAGCAGCAGCGCGATCATCACGATCTGGCCGATCGCACGCGGCACGAGGGGAATGGCGAGCGCGCCGAAGCGGCCTTTATGGGCTGCGGCATACGCGTTGGCGGGAAACACCGCGACGAGAAAGACAGCCAGCGCGACGGCCGCGATCGGCCGCAGCACGGGAATGAACAACCCGATGCCGCCCGCGATCTCGCAGACGCCGGTGATCAGCACCAGGCTGCGGGGGTTGAGCGCCCCCGACCAGCGCATCGACGGCGGAATCATCGCAGCCATCGTGCGCCTCGATGACGGCACGAAATGGTTGATGCCCATCAACACGAAGACCGCGCCGAACACGATCGCGATCACGAGCTGTATGACGTCGAGCGTCTGCGGTTCCATGCTCCCATTCTGCAGGCACTAAAGTTGAGGGGCTACGTCGCCCGCGATCCTGCCGCCGACGCCCCACAGTGCTGTTACTCCCCCCGTAAGGAACCACTTTCGTGTCAAAACCGGTCGTGCTGATCGCAGAAGAACTTTCTCCCGCCACCGTTGAAGCCCTCGGGCCCGATTTTGATGTGGTGAACGTCGACGGAACCGACCGACCCGCGCTGCTGGCCGCGCTCGCGACCGCCGACGCCATTCTGGTGCGCTCGGCGACGAAGGTCGACGAAGAGGCCATCGCCGCGGCGCCGGAGCTCAAGGTGATCGCACGCGCCGGAGTCGGCCTCGACAACGTCGACATCAAGGCGGCCACCCAGGCCGGCGTCATGGTGGTCAATGCCCCGACGTCGAACATCATCTCTGCTGCCGAGCTCACGGTCGGCCACATTCTCAGCCTCGCCCGGCACATCCCTGCCGCGCATGCGGCCCTCGCTCAGGGGCAGTGGAAGCGGTCGAAGTACACGGGCGTCGAGCTCTACGAGAAGACACTCGGCATCATCGGCCTCGGCCGCATCGGCGCGCTCATCACCGCGCGCCTGCAGGCCTTCGGCGTCAACGTCGTCGCCTACGACCCCTACGTCACCTCGGCGCGTGCCCAGCAGCTCGGTGTCACACTGCTGAGCCTCGACGAGCTTCTGGCCCAGAGCGACTTCGTGACCATCCACATGCCGAAGACGCCTGAGACCACGGGCATGATCTCGGATGCCCAGCTCGCCCTTATGAAGCCCACGGCTTTCATCGTGAACGTGGCCCGCGGCGGGCTCATCGACGAAGACGCGCTCTACCGTGCGCTGACCGCGAACGTCATCGCCGGAGCCGGCCTCGACGTGTTCGTGAGCGAGCCCCCGAAGAACCTCGACCTGCTGGCGCTCGACAATGTCATCGTCACACCGCACCTCGGGGCATCCACTGACGAGGCGCAAGAGAAGGCGGGCGTCTCGGTCGCCAAGTCGGTGCGCCTCGCCCTTTCGGGTGAACTCGTTCCCGACGCCGTAAACGTGGCCGGCGGTGTCATCGAAGAGACCGTGCGCCCGGGTATCGCCCTCATCGAGAAGCTCGGCCAGCTCTTCTCCGGCCTCGCCGACAGTCCGCTCACGAGCCTCGACGTGGTCGTACGCGGCGAGATTGCAGCCTTCGACGTAAGCGTCTTGAAGCTCGCCGCTCTCAAGGGCGTCTTCAGCAACGTCGTCAGCGAGTCGGTCTCGTACGTGAACGCGCCGCTGCTCGCCGAACAGCGCGGCGTCACCGTGCGCCTCATCACCGACCCGACGTCAGAGGAGTACCGCAACGTGCTCACCCTGAGCGGCGCTCTCAGCGACGGCTCGCAGCTCTCGGTCTCGGGCACGCTCGTCGGCACGAAGCAGATCGAGAAGATCGTCGAGATCAACGGCTACGACGTCGAGGTGCCGTTCGCCCAGCACCTGCTCGTCATGATCTACGACGACCGCCCCGGCATCGTGGCGATCTACGGCAAGGAGTTCGGCGACGCGTCGATCAACATCGCCGGCATGCAGATCGCTCGCACCACCGCGGGCGGCAAGGCCCTCAGCGTGCTCACCATCGACTCGCCCGCGCCCGACGAGCTGCTCGAACGGGTTCGCCTCGCGATCGACGCCGACGTTCTCACCGAGATCGACATAACCGAGTAACGCACCATGCCGGGCCTCGGATGCCCGGCGCTACCCTTCGGTGTAGTCGATCTGCACCGTGTCGCTCGATCCGTGCGCGTCATTGCCATGGCCGAAACTGAACGAGCCGGCGATGACGAAGAACTCGGGGTGCGGGTTATCAGCGGGCCAGGTCAATGTGAAGAAGATATAGACGGTGGTGCCCGCCGCAACCGCGATGTTGCGCGTCGAGACCAGCGTGTACGTCGAGTCACCTTCCTGATGCGCTGCCAGTGTGAAGTCTTCATTCTGAACGTCGGTCGCAGTGGTTTCGGTGTCGTCACTCGCCGGAACGTAATGCGTCTGGCTGGTGTCGTAAGCGAAGTCCACTTGGTCGTCGGGGATGCCCGACAGCACGATCTGCGCGGCGTCGCTCACATCTGTTGTTCCCGTGTTGTGGATGCCCACCAGAACGCTCAATGTCGTCGAGTGGTGCAGCTTCAGTTCCGACGCCACGAAGAGGATCGTCACCGTCGACGTGCTGGCTGAGGCGGCGGGAGCACCGACCGCGAGTGCGACGACCGGCGCCGACCACGCGGCGGCCTTCATCACCGAACGGCGACTGACGGAGCCCGCCTCACCCGATGTGCTCGTTATACCCGAAGTGTTCTCGTCGTGTTGTGGCAAAACCGCTCCCCCCGAAAGTGTCACAGAACACTATAAGGGGCGCACGATCAATGCGGCTGTTTGGCCCGCACGAGTTCCTGCACGATGCCCACGAGTTCATCCATGTTCTGCGAGGCTCGACTCGACGTCTCGGTCGGCGAGGTGGGCAGCAAAGCAGAGTTGTAGTACAGCCCGTCGCTGATGAGCATGACCGTTCGCGCAACCGCCGGGTCGCCGACCGCCTCCGCAACGACATCGAACCACGCGCGCTGCATCGACCGCAGAGCCTCTTGCGCCTTCGGCTGCGAACCCTGGGCCAGCCGCGTCGCAGCGATGATGGCACGGTCGAGCGGGCTCTCGGTGTTCACCGAACTCCGTACGAAGTAGTCGACCACGCCGTTGGGGGCCGTGCGGATGTTCTGCACATCGTCGTCGACCAGCCCAGACAGTCTCTCGACGAGGCCGTCGACCAGGGCATCCTTCGACCCGAAGTGGTAGAGCAGGCCGCCCTTGCTCACGCCGGCTTCTGCCGCCACGGCGTCGAGCGTTGCAGCTCGTTCACCGTGCGTGATCAGAATGTTCTCGAACGCGTCGAGCACACGATCACGAGCCGACGGCGCTTGAGTCATTTACCCATGCTAAGGCGTTTCAGGCGCACGCTAGCCATTGCTGGTGGCGCCGCCGACCGTGAAGAGCAGAATGCCGCCATCGGGAGACGTGACCGTCGGGGCATCGGGATTACCGCCCGCGGCCGCGACGAAGGGCTTCCACGCATCCACGTGATCGGAGTACCCGTCGAGGTTCACCGAGATGGCGCACGCCCCCGTCGACTTCACGGTGGTGCCGAACAAGTCGGGCGTGTTCGCATCGGTCCACAGCTTGCGACCGACCGTTCCGTCGACCGAACCGTAGCTCCAGCGGATGTCGCCGGGCGTCGTGTACAAGAAGGGCAGCGCCAGTTCGTGCTCGGGCATGGAATCGGTCGGTGGAGTCTCGGGAAAACCCGCCATCGGCAGCTGTACGACGCCGCAACCGTTGGGCAGAGCGTTGTCGGCGGCGGCGACGTAGGCCTTGATGTTGTCGTCGGCGGTCGGCTTGAGCGGTACGGCCGCGGCGACCCCCACCACCTGGTCGAAGACGGCCACGACAGCCAGCAGCCCGGCCACACCGATGCGGATGCCGTACTTCGACGGCAACGCGTTAACGACCATGGCGACGAACGCCAGACCGAAGAGCGTGAGAAAGATGCACACGCGCACCCAGGCTCTGACCTGGGTTCCGGCGACCATGGCCACCGCGACACCGAGCCCCGACACCACGAAGAACAGAAACGCCCAGAGCAAAGCCACGGCCAGCACCCGGGTGCGGGGGTCGGTGACGATTCGGTTGACCCAGGTGTCTGCGAGGGTGCGGTTGCCGACCAGAATGCCGATCAGCACTACGAGCACCAGAGCGATCATGCCCACGCTGGCGATCATCGGCGTGCCCGTCGCTTCGGTGTAGGGCAGCACGTTGCTGGCCGAGGCGTAGTGGTTCGCCAGCCGACTGGCACCCGGAAAACCGGAGCCGAGCCAGGGCAACAACAACGACATGAGCTTGCCCGAGTAGATTTCGGAGTCGGAGATCAGCCGTGCCCCGGCATATGACTGGTAACGCACGCCGTAGTTCTGCGCCATCACGAGCAGGTTGATGCCCACGAAGAACACCAGGCTCACGGGAACGATAGCCGTGGCCGCAATGGTGCGCCACGGAGTGCGAGTGATGAGTGCCCCGCACGCGCCGAACAGCCAGACGCCGCCCACGATGAGCACCGCGAACACGAAATAGTACGGCTCACCGGTGGCGACGACGAGCGAGAGGATGACCGGGGGCAACGCCGTGCGCACGATTCGCCCGCGGCGCGACGAGGCGCGTGCCGCCCAGGCGGTGAACGGGTTCGTTCGCGGCCCGGCGGCGATGAGCACGAGAATGCCGGCGAGCGGCACGATCCAGTAGTTCTCGATGAACGTGTGCCCGTACCAGACGCGCAGAAAGTGATAGGGCGCGAGGCTGAAGATCACCGCGAACAGCACCGACAGCCAACGCCGGATGCGCAGGGCCCGGAAGAAGGCGTACCCACCCAGGGCGACGAGCGCGAACGTGCCGAGAACGTAGAGGTTGTGCGACAGGATTCCGTTGTGCACGATGGCGGCCAGCACGCTCATGGCGAGTGCCGATTGCATGTCGACCTGCGCCACGAAGAAGGCGTCGAGACCCGACGGGAATCCCAGGTTCGGGTTCGTCGTGTACGAGAACGTCTGCGTACTGTTCACGAAGAGCAGATAATGCAGCACCCCGTCGGGGCTGCTGATCTGCCAGCGCTGCATCATGTCGGTGGGGCTGATGCGAAGAGCGATGATGGCCCCTGCCACCGAGATCACGGCGGCGAGAATCGCGCTGACGATCTCGCGGATCACCCTCGAGCGCGTGCTAAGTGAGGTTTTGTCAGTGAGGGTCACTCTTCACAGTATCACGCCCGATATGACGATCTGCTGAGCCTCGCGGGCTCGGACCGCGTCAGTACACCTGCGCCCCGTCGAGAAGCAGCAGCTGCCCCGTCGACCGCTCGTAGACCTCGAACTTCAGCTGTGTGTGCCCGGCATTCGTGATGGGAAGAGTGACGGTCACTTTGGTCCACGTGCCGCTCGCGGTGAAGTCGGTCGAGGTGCCCTCAGTTGCGCCGCCGAGCCCCCACAGCGCCAGGGTGCCACTGAAGGTCTGGTTCGGGTTGAACGATCGCACCCAGACCTCTGCGGTGTACGTCTCCCCGACGTTGGTGGTGCGCGCGATCTGCTGTGAGAGCGAGTTACCGTTCACGCTCGTGTTGCTGGCGAGAAAGTAGCTGCCGTCTTCCGGCGTGACGCCGGTCTGCGGCCCCGTGAAGAGCGCCCAGTTCATCGTGCTGGCGCTGGTGCTCCAGCCCGAGAACGAATTGCCCTCGAACGACCCGGATCGCAGGAGCTTGTGGGTCAGTGACGCATCGTCGACGAGCAGGTTGATTCCCGTGGTGAAGAGATAGATCTCGGGCTTCAGCACGGTCACGTCGCCGCGCGTGACGTTCAGGGTGACCGACACCTGCGTCCACTGCGACGTCGCGGTGAAGTCTGCGCCGTTCGAGATATTCGCGCCGCCGCCGAGGCCCCAGAGCGCCAGCCGACCGCTGAAGGGCTGGTTGACGCCGCCTCCCGCCCTCACCCAGATCGAAATGACGTAGTCGTCTCCGATGCCGGGGCTCGCCGGCACCTGCTGGGCGAGCGAATGCGCGGGCGTGGCGGTGTTCGCGGCCCCGAACCAGGTGCCGGAATGCGCTACCGAGGCGTCTTGCCAGACGGCCCGGTTGATGTCGCCGTTGCCCGGAATCCAGCCGCCGAGCTGGCCCTCGAAGCCTGGGTTCGAGAGGAGGTTCTCAGACGGGCGTGAGACGGGAGCCACCGGTGCGGCGCCGAAGCTCAGCGCCGCGTTGTCGAGAAACAGGGTGTCGCCGGTGGTCGTCATGTAGACCTCGAAACGCAGTGAGGAGTGCGACGACGACACGATCGGTAGCCGCACAGTGACCTGCTGCCAGGTGGTGCCGACGGTGAACGGCGTCGATGCAGACTCCTGGGTGTTGCCTATACCCCAGAGGGTGAATTGACCGCTGAAGGTGCCCCATGCCGCTCGAAGCCAGACTGTTGCGGTTGCCTGCTCGCCGACGCTCATCGTTCTCTGCACGTCTTGCGCCATGGAGTGCCAGGGAACCGCCGTGTTCGACGCCAAGAACGACGAACCATCTTCAGCGGCGGAGGGATCGGTGTAGATCAGTTGATTCACCGGTCCGTTGCCGGGAAACCAGCCCGTGGTCGAGTTCTCGAACGATCCGTTCACCAGGCTGCCGACGGCACCGCCGTTCGAGCCCTTCGAGGCGAACGACTTCAGCGCGTCGAGGCTGCCGTTGAAGAGATCTTGATCGCCGGGAAAGATGCCGGAGTCGGCGTACTGCCACATCGCATAGCTGCTCCAGCCGGCCGGAAGTGTTCCGGCACCGACCGAGATGCTGCTCGGCCAATACGCGATGAACAACGGATTCGCGCCGAACTCCGAGGAGTTGCCGGTGCAGGTGCGCCACCAGCCCGTGGTGGTGTAGATCATGGGCAACGTGCCCGTCTTGGCTCGCACGGTATTCGAGAAGTCGTGAATCCAGGCGATCATGGCCGACGCGCTCAGCCCGTAACAGGCGTTTGTGTGATCGGAGCCCGTGTAGGGGTCGTATTCGATGTCGAGCATGGGCGGCAGCGTCTTGCCGTCGACACTCCAGCCACCGCCGTGCGCCACGAAGTAGCTGGCCTGCGTGGCCCCGCTCGACTCGTACGGGTTGGCGAAGTGGTAGGCCCCGCGTACCATTCCGACGTTCGTGGCGCCGGCCCACTGGTTCGCGAAGTAGCTGCTGGTGTAGTCGTCGCTCTCGGTCGCCTTGATGTAGACGAACCGCGCCCCGTTCGCCCAGACGGTGTTCCAGTCGACCGTGGGCTGCCAGCCGCTGATATCCAGGCCCTGGGTGGTCGCGGTACCAGTCGCGGCGTTAGGCACGGCCTGGGCCTGCCGCGAGAAGGTCTTCGGCCCGGATGCGGCGGGCTCGTTGGCGCTGATGGTCGACCCCATCGAGTGGTTGTGCGCCTCGTTCATCTGCTCGAGCGTGGGGTCGCCTGCGACGCCGTCGGTGGGCACGTCAGTGGATGCACTGCCGCTCGTCGGCGTGGGTGTCGGCGTCGGCGTCGCTGTGGCTGTGGATGTCACCGGGGGTGCGGGTGTCGGTGCGATCGGCGCCGTCGCAGCGGGCGGCGTGGCCGACGCTGAGGGGGTTACGGATGGCGAAGGCGCAACCTTCGGGGCCGACGCGGCGGAGGGCGTGGGGGCCGGTGCCGGCGTGGCCGAGATCTGCACCGTCGACGAAGCAGCGGTCGCCGTCGTCGGAGCAGCCACCGCGGCGTCGAGCGAGAGGCCGCCCGCCATCACGAGAGCGGTGCACGCCGCCATCGCGGCCACCGCATTACGTGTGAGTCGATTCATTGATTTCATGAGATCCCCTCAGATTACACCCCAATGTGTCTCTTTACCTTACGTACGTGTCACCAGTTTGCTCGCAAAGCAGGCACCGAGTCGCAGATCGTTTGCTACTGTACCGACTGGACGGTATACTAAAGTCTCAACACCCGATCTTCAGGAAACACGTCATGTCCAGCTCCACCGCCACCCGTCCCATCACCGTCCCTGCACGCACTGCGCCCGCGCGCACCACGCCTGCGCGACGCCCAGCTCAGCCCTCGAACATTCCGAACCTGCGCGTCGGCAAGCGCGGCTGGCTCGCGCTCGCTGTGCTCATGCTGCCGGTTCTGCTCATCTCGGTCGACAACACCGTGCTGAGCTTCGCGCTGCCCGTCATCTCCGAGTCGCTGCATCCGACGGCCGCCGCCCAGCTCTGGATCATCGACACCTACCCGCTCGTGCTCGCCGGCCTGCTCGTCGCCATGGGTAACGTCGGCGACCGCATCGGCCGCCGCAAGCTGCTGCTCATCGGCGCGGTCGGGTTCGGCGCCGTCTCGGTCGTCGCCGCGTTCGCGCCGACCCCCGAGTTGCTCATCGCCGCGCGCGGGGCGCTCGCCTTCTTCGGTGCCATGCTCATGCCGTCCACCCTGTCGCTGTTGCGCAGCATCTTCGCCGACCGCGGTCAGCGTCGGCTCGCCATTGCCATCTGGTCGGCCGGATTCGCCGGCGGTGCCGCTCTCGGCCCCATCGTGGGCGGGATTCTGCTCGAGCACTTCTGGTGGGGTTCGGTCTTTCTCATCGCTGTACCCGTGCTGATTCCGCTGGTCATTCTGGCGCCGCTGCTCATTCCCGAGAGCAAAGACCCGAATCCGGGATCGCTCGACCTGCTCAGCATCGGTCTGTCGATGGTGATGCTCGTTCCGGTGGTCTTCGCCATCAAGAGCATCGCCACCGAGGGGTTCAGCTGGGCATCCATTGGTCTGTTCGCCCTCGGCCTGGCCGCGGGGTACGCCTTCGTGCGCCGTCAGCTCACTCGAAAGAACCCGATGCTCGACATGCGGTTGTTCCGTGTCGGTGCCTTCAGCGGTGCCGTCGTGGTCAACTTGTTGAGCGTTGTGGCGCTGGTGGGCTTTCTGTTCTACGTCTCGCAGCATCTGCAGCTCGTGCTCGGTCTTCGGCCGATGGATGCCGCACTCGCCCTGGTACCGGGCCTGGTCGTCATGGTTGTGGCCGGTCTCGCCGTCGTTCCTCTCGTTCGGCACGTGAAGCCGAGTCTCGTGGTCGCAGGTGGCCTGGTGCTCTCGGGTCTGGCCTACACGATCATCATGCTCACAGGGCAGAGCGCCACTGCCCTGACTCTCGCTCTCGCCTTCGCCGTGCTCGCGCTGGGAATCGGCGCGGCCGAGACCATCTCGAACGACCTCATCATCTCGGCGGTGCCCGAAGACAAGGCAGGCGCGGCCTCGGCCGTGTCAGAGACGGCCTACGAGCTCGGCGCGGTGCTCGGAACAGCGGTTCTGGGCAGCATTCTGACCGCGTTCTACCGTTCGAACGTCGTGCTGCCGTTCGGGCTGACCGACGGCCAGGCCAGCTCGGCTTCCGAGACGCTCGGCGGCGCGGTGGGCGTTGCGAACGACATTCCGTGGAGCCTCGGCACAACGCTGCTGCAGTCGGCGCGCGACGCCTTCGACAGCGGCGTCTTCACCACCTCGCTCATCGGCGTGCTGCTCATGCTCGCGGCCACCACCGTTGCGCTCATCACGCTACGCAAGGCCCGCGCCTAGCGGGTTGTAGCCTAGAGGTACTCATTCGCCGAAGTCTTGGAGCGCACCTATGTCTCGCGTCATTCGCCTTGCTGTCATTCCCGGCGACGGAATCGGCCCCGAGGTCATCGCCGAGGCCGTAAAGGTGCTCGACGCGGCTGTGGCCGCGACATCCGGTTCGGGCGACGCTGACGATGCGGTGGTCTTCGAGAAGACCGAGTTCAAGCTCGGCGCAGCTCGTTTTCTCGAGACCGGTGACGTGCTCACCGAAGACGACCTCGCCTCTATCGCCGCGCACGACGCGATTCTGCTCGGCGCGGTCGGCGGGGTTCCCGGCGACCCGCGCTTGAAGAACGCGAATATCGAGCGCGGGCTGCTGCTGAAGCTGCGGTTCGACCTCGACCACTATGTGAACCTGCGGCCGACCACGATCTACCCCGGCGTCACCAGCCCGCTGGCGAATCCCGGCACCGTCGACTTCGTCGTCGTACGCGAGGGAACCGAAGGCCCCTACACGGGCAACGGAGGCGCGCTGCGAGTGGGTACGCCCAACGAGATCGCCACCGAGGTCTCGGTCAACACGGCCTTCGGGGTCGAGCGCGTCGTGCGGTTCGCGTTCGAGCTCGCGCAGAGCCGACCGCGTAAGAAGCTCACGCTCGTGCACAAGACGAACGTGCTGGTGTTCTCGGGGTCGCTGTGGCAGCGCACTGTGCACACGATCGCCACCGAGTACCCCGAGGTTTCCGTCGACTACCTGCACGTCGACGCCGCGACGATCTTCTTCGTCACGAATCCTGCTAAATTCGATGTCATCGTCACAGACAACCTCTTCGGCGACATTCTCACCGATTTGGCCGGCGCGATCAGCGGCGGCATCGGCCTGGCAGCCTCGGGCAACATCAACCCGACCGGCTCCTTTCCCAGCATGTTCGAACCTGTTCACGGGTCAGCGCCCGACATTGCAGGCCAGCAGATCGCCGACCCCACGGCCGCGATTCTGTCGGTCGCTCTTCTGCTCGACCAACAGGGTCTGCCAGAAGCCGCAGCGATCATCCGCGAGGCCGTCACCACCGACCTCGCCGGCCGAACCCCCGACTCCGTTGCACGCACCACGAGCCAGGTCGGGGACGCCATCACTGCGTCGCTGAACTCCCTCGTGGCTGCCTCCTAGGGCGAAGCGACTCCTAGGGCGCTCTGCTCCCTGAGCCGACGTCGCACTCTCCGCGGCCCGCCTCCTCACCACCACTTCTCTTCAAGAGGAACCCCCGATGACAACTACCGCTCCCACCCCCACCCCGTTTCCGCTCGCCTTCGCCCTCACTCCGTCGACGGATGCCCGTGCCGACGCCGAGCGCGAGGCGATCCTCTCCGATCCCGGCTTCGGCAAGCACTTCACCGACCACATGGTGCAGATCGAGTGGACTCTCGCCGACGGCTGGCACAACGCCGAGGTGCTGCCCTACGGCAAGATCTCGCTCGACCCCGCCGCGTCGGTCTTTCACTACGCCCAAGAGATCTTCGAGGGTCTCAAGGCGTATCGGCACGCCGACGGCGCGATCTACACCTTCCGGCCCGAGATGAATGCGGCTCGCCTGCAGCGCTCGGCTGTGCGCCTCGCTCTGCCCGAACTCTCGACTGTCGATTTCGTGGAGTCGCTGAAGCAACTCGTCGCGGTCGATGGCGCCTGGGTTCCCGATGCGCCCGAGACGAGCCTGTACATCCGCCCGTTCGAGATGGCGACCGAGAGCTTTCTCGGTGTGCGTGCCGCTCAGAAGGTCGGTTTCTACGTCATCGCGTCGCCGGCAGGCACGTATTTCGCCGGGGGAGTGTCGCCCGTCAATATCTGGCTCTCGACCGAATACAACCGTGCCGGGCGCGGCGGCATGGGCGCGGCCAAGACCGGCGGCAACTACGCCTCCTCGTTGCTGCCGCAAGAGCTCGCCTACGAAAAAGGCTGCGCGCAGGTGCTCTTTCTCGACTCGCAAGAGGGCAAGTACCTCGAAGAGCTGGGAGGCATGAACCTCTTTCTCGTCTACAAAGACGGCACCCTTGTCACGCCCGAGAGCGACAGCATCCTGTCGGGGATCACCCGCGACAGCATCATGCAGCTCGCTCGGGATCGCGGCCACAACGTCGAGATCCGCCGCGTCACCATCGAGGAGTGGAAGGCCGGCTCGGAGTCGGGCGACATCGTGGAGGTGTTCGCCTGCGGCACCGCGGCGGTCATCGCGCCCGTGGCCCAGCTGCGCTCGGAGCACTTCACCCTCGGCGAGGCGAACGCGCCTGCCGGCGAGCTCACCATGTCGCTGCGCCAAGAGCTCACCGACATTCAGTATGGGCGCCTCCCCGACAAGCACAACTGGCTCACCCGCCTGAACTAGGTGTACTGCTCAGGGAGGTTGCCACAGTGGGCGCCGGCTGCGCGAGCCTTGGACTCCCTCTCGGTTCGCCCCCCTCCCGGGAGTTTGGTCGGAGCTGGCGTGCCATCCCCGCGTATTGTCGACAGCGGGCGGCAGGTCCGACGTAACTCCCACGCGGGCGGGGCGACACACGGCCTAGGCTGAGTGGGTGAAGATTGCGCGATTCAGCACGGGCGGCGACCCGCAGTACGGAATAGTCGACGGCGACGAGCTGGTGGTGCTGGTGGGCGACCCCATGTTCAACGGGTTCGAGACCACGGATGAGCGCGTGCCGCTCTCGAGCGCCAAATTGCTGGCCCCGGTCATCCCGCGGTCCAAGGTCGTGGCCGTCGGCCGCAACTACGCCGAGCACGCAAAGGAGCTCGGCAATGACGTGCCCGATCATCCGATCATCTTCTTGAAGCCCAACACCAGCGTCATCGGCCCGGGCGACAGGATCGTGCTGCCGCCCGACAGCAAACAGGTCGAGCACGAGGCCGAGCTGGCCATCGTGATCGGCAGCATCGCCAAGAACGTGCGCGCCGAAGACTATGCCGACGTCGTGTTCGGCTACACGGTCGCCAACGACGTCACTGCGCGCGACCTGCAGAAGGTCGACGGCCAGTGGGCCAGGGCGAAGGGCTACGACACGTTCTGCCCCATCGGCCCGGTCATCGAGACCGATTTCGACGCGACGGATGCCCGCATCGAGGCCCGCGTGAACGGAAACGTCAAGCAACTCGGCACCACAGCCGACATGATCTTCTCGCTGGGCGAGATCGTTGCCTTCGTGTCGCGCATCTTCACCCTGCTGCCGGGTGACCTCATTCTCACCGGAACCCCCTCCGGCGTCGGCCCGTTCGTCTCGGGCGATACCGTCGAGATCTCGATCGCGGGCATCGGCACGCTGACCAACGTCGCGCGCTAGCCGCACGCCCGCCGAGCCGCCGAGCCGCCACTCGCCCGCCGCTCGGCATGACCTCCCGACCCCCACACTCCGAAAGACACGATGACGTATCAGCCTGCCCCCGACCGCTATGACTCCATGCCCTACCGCCGAACCGGCCGCAGCGGGCTGAAGCTGCCCGCTCTGTCGCTCGGGCTCTGGCACAACTTCGGCTTCACCAAGCCGCTTGATGTTCAGCAGGCCATCGTTCGCCGCGCCTTCGATCTCGGCGTCACCCATTTCGACCTCGCGAACAACTACGGCCCGCCGTACGGTTCGGCGGAGACCACGTTCGGGCGCATCTTCACCGCCGACCTGAAGCCGTACCGCGACGAGATCGTGGTGTCATCGAAGGCCGGCTACGACATGTGGGCAGGCCCGTACGGTGAGTGGGGGTCGCGCAAATACATGCTCTCGTCGCTCGATCAGAGCCTCGGCCGACTCAAACTCGACTACGTCGACATCTTCTACTCGCACCGGCCCGACCCCGAGACCCCGATCGAAGAGACGATGGGCGCGCTCGCGACGGCCGTGCAGCAGGGCAAGGTGCTGTACGTCGGAGTCTCGAACTACTCGCCCGAGCAGACGCTCGCCGCCCAGGCGGCGCTTGCTTCGCACGGGGTTCCGCTGCTCATCCACCAGCCGCGGTACTCGATGCTCGACCGACGCCCCGAAGAGTCAGGCCTGCTCGACACCGTCGAAGCGGCCGGCGTCGGCGCCATCGTCTACTCGCCGCTCGAACAAGGGATGCTCACCGACCGGTACCTCGATGGCAGCATTCCGCCCGATTCCCGGGCCGCCGTCGGGCACTTCCTGACGGCCGACCGCGTCGGCGACGACTACCTCTCGATGGCGCGTGGACTCAACGATCTCGCTGCGTCGCGAGGTCAATCGCTGGCTCAGCTCGCCCTGACCTGGGTGCTGCGCGCCCCGGCCGTCACGTCGGCCATCATCGGGGCGAGCTCGGTGCAGCAGCTCGAGCAGAACATCGCTGCCCTCGACGGCGCCCCGCTCACGGCCGACGAGCTCGCCCGCATCGACGAACTCACCGGTCGCGCCTCCGCCTGAGCCTGCCGCGCCGCCTGAGTTCGCACACGGCGACGGATGCCCGGCATCATCCACTTCGTTTCGCCCACGCCGAGCATCCGCACCCCTTCGGCACTCGGAATCGGGCCGTCGGTGCAGTTCGGAGCATCCGCGCCTGCTCGAGCGGGCGCAGATGCTCCGAACTGCGCGTCTGCGGTGAGAGGCGCGTCAGCGGTGGGAGGTGCGCGTCTGCGCGAGCGACCGGCCCCTCGGGTGCGCGTGCGGAGGGGCGCAAACCGCGCGTCAGCGACGGGAGGGCGCGCTATTCGTCGAGAACCGAGAGCACGTTGCCAGCGGGGTCGAGGAACCAGGCGATGGTGGGGCCGTTGCCGCGCATGATGCCCTTGTCGTCGACGGGCATGCCCGTGCCGTTGTAGATCGTGGTCACGACGCCGCGGGAGTTCAGATCATCCACCGCGGCCTCGACATCGCCGACGGGAAAGTTCATGATCGTGTACGTCGCCGGCTCGTGATTGGGTTTCGGATACACCAGTACCTTCGCGCCGCTGTCGAGATTGAGCTCGATGAACCCCATGGAGTTCTCGCTGACGGCGATGCCGAGTGTCTCGCCGTAGAACTTTTTCGCGGCGGCGATATCGTTGACGGAGAATCCGCTGAAGGCATGGGCTGGGCTGAACATGGCTGCTCCTCGCGCTAATGTGTACATTGTCAACAATCACACGTGGCGCGGCTCTTGTCTAGGGTGCGGCGGGCTGCACGGTCGAGCGGGGGAGCTGCGGTGAGCACTGAGCCTCGAGCCGGCGGTTCCCGCGGCGGCGGTGGTGCCGTCGGCGCCGGTACCACTCGGGATGCCAGCGGTGGTTCCACTCGGGGTGCCAGTGGGGGCCGTGCCGGTGACGGCGAAGCGCCGAGCGACGACACTCGCGCGTGCGAGTCGCGAACCAGCTATCGGCACGGCGATCTGCGCGGGGCTCTGATCGCGGCCGGACTCACCATGGCGCGAGCCGGCGGCCCCGACGCGGTCGTGCTGCGCGGGGCCACGCGACAGGCGGGTGTCAGCCCTAACGCGGCGTACCGGCACTTCGCCGACCGAAGCGCGCTGTTGCGCGCCGTCTCCGATGCGGCGCAAGGTCTCGCCGCAGACCGCATGGAAGTCGAGGTAGCGCGCGTGACGCCGCCGGCGGCCGACGGGGCCGAAATGGCAGACGTGACAGAGGTGCCAGCCGTGGCACCGAATGACCGCGCCGCCGCGGCTCGGCTGTTGCTGCGCGCGGTCGGCACCGGATACCTCGCCTTCGCCCGAGAACAGCCTGGACTGTTCCGCACGGCGTTCTCTGTGCCCGACCATCTCGCCCACAGCCTGTCACCTGCCAAAGCGGGTGTGGCCGGGCGCACACCATTCGCCATTCTGAGCTCGGCGATCGAAGCATATTCCGCTGCCGGCATACTTCCCCCCGAGCGCCGACCGAATGCCGAACTGTTCGCCTGGTCTGCCGTGCACGGGCTCGGGATGCTCGTGATCGACGGCCCGCTGCGCGGACTCGACGGCGCCCTCGTCGACGCCGCCACCACCCGAGTGCTCGATATGGTCGAGCGCGGGCTCTGACCCGGTCGCCCAGCCCGGGCATCCTCTCACCCCACCCACCGCTCAGGCCGCACCGATACAATCGACGGCAGTATGTCTTCTACAGAACTCCCCCCCTTCTCTACCGCCACCGGTGCCGATGTGCGCGTGCGGTTCTGCCCGTCGCCCACCGGAACGCCGCACGTAGGGCTCATTCGCACGGCACTGTTCAATTGGGCCTACGCCCGGCACACCGGCGGCAAGCTGATCTTTCGCATCGAAGACACCGATGCCGCGCGCGACTCCGAAGAGAGCTACGAGCAGCTGATCGACGCGCTCACCTGGCTGCGCATCGACTGGGACGAGGGCGTGAACGTCGGCGGCCCGAACGGCCCCTACCGGCAGTCGGAGCGGATGCCCATCTACCTCGACCTCATGGAGAAGCTGAAGGCATCCGGCCACCTCTACGAGAGCTACTCGACGCCCGAAGAGGTCGACGCGCGCAACGTGGCGAACGGCCGCGCGAAGCAGCTCGGCTACGACAACTTCGACCGCGACCTGACTGACGCCGACCGTGAGCGGTTTCGCGCCGAGGGCCGCAGCCCGGCGCTGCGCCTGCGTGTTCCCGACACCGACCTGAGCTTCGACGATCTGGTGCGCGGCGAGATCACGTTCCCGGCCGGCAGCTTTGTCGACTTCGTGGTGGTGCGGCCGAACGGAGCCCCGCTCTACACGTTCGTCAACCCGGTCGACGACGCGCTCATGGGCATCACGCACGTACTGCGCGGTGAAGACCTGCTCAGCTCGACCCCGCGGCAGATCGCCCTGTACGACGCGCTCGTCGACATCGGCGTCACCACGTTCATCCCGCGCTTCGGGCACCTGCCCTACGTGATGGGCGACGGCAACAAGAAGCTCAGCAAGCGCGACCCACAGGCGAACCTGTTCTTGCATCGCGACAACGGGTTCATTCCCGAGGGTCTCGTCAACTACCTGGCGCTGCTGGGCTGGTCGCTCACCCACGACCGCGACGTGTTCTCGATCGACGAGATGGTGGCGGCGTTCGACGTGGTGAACGTCAACCCGAACCCGGCCCGGTTCGACGAGAAGAAGGCCGTGTCGATCAACGGCGACCACATCCGGTTGCTCGAGGTCTCTGATTTCGCCGCTCGCACGATTCCGTACCTTGTCGCCGACGGCATCGTGACCGAGCCGCTGACGGATGCCCAACAGACCCTGCTCGCCGAAGCCGCCCCGCTCGTGCAGTCGCGCGTCGCCCTGCTCGGCGAGGTGCCGGCCTTGCTCGGCCCGCTCTTCGCCGCCACGGGCGCCTTCGAGTACCAGGAAGATGCCTTGGCCACCCTCACGGGCAGCACCGGCGAGATTCTCGCCGCCGCCATCACGGCGCTCGAGCTCGTCGAGCTTTCGGAATGGAACCACGACCGCATCAAGGGCGATCTCGAGATCGCCCTGATCGAGGGCCTCGGGCTGAAACCGCGAAACGCCTACGGTCCACTGCGTGTTGCTCTCAGCGGCCGCAAGATCTCGCCGCCGCTGTTCGAGTCGATGCAGATCCTCGGCAAGGTCGAGACGCTCGCGCGCCTCGACCGACTCGCGGTGTGGCATGCCGAAGCCGGTACGGCCGCGGCGCACGCGGCGCCTGCCGACGCGAGTGCGCCTGCTGCGCCCTCCGGCTTGTAGCGGTGGCGGAGACAACGACGTCGGGCTCGAACTCTGGCCCGTTGAGCGAGGTCGTCGGCGGCGTCGAGCCGACCGCTGAGGTGTTCGACGTCATCGTCATCGGCGCCGGCCCCGCCGGGCTCAGCGCCGGGCTGAACCTCGTTCGGGCGCGGCGCCGGGTGCTCATGCTCGACAGCAACCGCCCGCGGCACTCGGCAACCCTCAAGTCGCACGGATTTCTCTCGCGCGACGGAATCTCTCCGCTCGAACTGCGCAAGCTCGGCCGAGCCGAGTTCGAGGGCTACCCTGAAGCGACGTTCCACCAGGGCCTCGTCACCTCGATCGAGCGTGTGCCCGAGCCGCAGCTGGGCACCCGCGCCGCGCCGGAGGGCGAGCTCTTCGTCGCGCACTCGACGGGCATCCGTGGTTCGGGCGACCGGGTCGCGACGGCCCGCGCGGTGCTCATCGCCACGGGCCTCGTCGAGACGCTGCCGGCGCTGCCGAGCATCCGCGCGTATTACGGAACGAGCCTGCACAGCTGCACCGAGTGCGACGGCTACGAGAAGTCGGATGCTCCGCTCGCCCTCATCGGAGAATCGCCCGATCTCGCCGAGCGCGCGCTCTTGCTGGCGCAGTGGACCAACGACCTCATCGTCTTCACCAACGGCATCGCCGAGCTCTCAGCGGCCGACGAAGCCGCACTGGATGCCCGCGGAATCGCCGTGGAACGCCGCCCCATCGCCGACATCGAGGGTGACCGCGACGGTATGACCGGCGTCTCGCTCACCGACGGCACCGTCGTCGTTCGCAGCGGTGGATTCGTACGCCCCAGCTATTCGACCGCGCTCGACTACGAGCGGATGCTCGGCCTCGCCATCGCCGACGACCACCTGCTCGTGGTCGACGACCTCGGCCGCGCGTCGGTGCCCGGTGTCTTCGCCGCTGGCGACTCCACCCCACCCGGACCGCAGCAGCTCATCGTGGCGGCCGGACAAGGCGCTCGCGTGGCCGCCGCCCTCAACCGCCACCTCATCGGCCTGCTCTAACCGGCCGCGCCTGCGCCCGTCGCCGTGGCGAGCGCGACCTTTCCGGTCGAGAGCGGCCGCCGCGGCGGCTCATCTCGACCGGAAACGTCGCACTCGGCAGCGCACCTTACGGAATGAGCACGATCTTGCCGCGCGTGTGGCGCTGCTCGAGTTGCTCGAACGCGGCCTGCACGTCGTCGAGCGGGTACGTCGCAGCGATCGGAATCTCTACCTCGCCGCTCGCCACGAGCCCCGCCACCTCGGTCAGCACCTCACGCGTCGAGGCGTCAACGCTGCCCTCGGACTTCGTACCGAGCTCGGCCGCCTTCGCGAAGCTGGCGATCGTCTCGATGCGGTCGCGCGCGATGCCCAGATCGACAGCGAGCTGCAGGTACTGCGGCCCGAACAGGTCGATGAACGCGTCGATGCCGCTCGGCGCCGCGGCGGTCAGATTCGCCGCCAGTTCGGAGAGGTCATCCGAAGCCCCGTAATGAACCGGAACAGCACCATGCGAAACAAGCCACGAATCGTTCGCGGCAGACGCGATGCCGAGCACCCGAACGCCCTTTCGCGCGAGCAACTGCACCACGATGGTGCCGACACCGCCGGCCGCTGCGGAGACGGCGACCGTCTCGCCCGGCTGCGCATCCACGGCCCGAACGGCCGCATAGGCGGTGGCGCCGACGACGTACAGCGCGCCCGCGACGGGCCAGCTGAGTTCGGCCGGCTTGGTGATGAGTTGCGTGACCGGAACCGCGGTGTGCGTGGCGTGGCTCGAGCGCGTGAAGCTGAAGCCGAGCACCTCGTTGCCGACCGCGAAGTCGGTCACGCCGGGGCCGAGCGCCACGACGACGCCGGCGAGGTCGCTGCCTTCGCCTGACGGAAACGTCGACGGCCACATGGCGGCCAGGTCGCCGCGGCGAATGGCGGCTTCGCCCGGGTTGATGCCGGCGGCCTTGACCTCGACGAGCACTTCGCCTTCGGCAGGCACGGGCATCGGGATGCTCGCGATGTGCAGTTCGTCACGAGTACCGTAGCGGTCGATCTGAACGGCGCGGGCGTGGGTTGGCAGAGACATGCTTCTCCTTGTTCGAATGCCCGTCATCGGGTCACTCGGGATAGGCGGCCATCGCGCTGGCCGCATGCGCGTCTGGGGGGGCCAACGTCGCACGAAGCGTTGTCATTCCCACCTTCGGTGCCATCGCCTGATACTTCGTTGCCATTCCCTAACAAGGGTGCCGGGCGTCATAATGGGGGCATCATTCAGCCGGGGGAACGACACAAGGAGCACTCTCATGGCCATTCTCAACCCGTACCTCAGCTTTCGCGACAACGCCCGTGCGGCGATCGACTTCTACCAGACCATATTCGGTGGCGAGCTCACCATCAGCACGTTCGAAGAGTTCCATGCCAGCGAAGACCCGAGCGAGGGCTTCAAGATCATGCACGCCCAACTGACCACGCCCAGCGGCTTCACCCTCATGGCGGCCGATACCCCGAACCGCATGGGGTACAACCCGGGCGACAACATCTCGGTCTCGCTGAGCGGGCCGGCAGATGATCTCGAGGAGCTTTCGGGCTACTACGCCAAGCTCTCTGAAGGCGGAACCATCACGATGCCGCTGAACACCGCCCCCTGGGGCGACACGTTCGGCATGTGCGTCGACCCGTTCGGTGTGGCCTGGCTCGTCAACGTGGCGGGTGCGCCGGCGGCGTGACCAGTGCACGGGCATCCGTCGGCGAGCGGATGCCCGTGGCCGACATACCCCGGCCTCGAGGTCGAGCCGCCCTCGGTTTGGGCGCAGCCCCAACGTAGGCTAAAGTAACTAGCTGGCCCGGGCTTCGGTTTAGGCCATTGGGGTATGGTGTAATTGGCAACACGGAAGATTCTGATTCTTTTGTTCTTGGTTCGAGTCCAGGTACCCCAGCGTTGAAAAGGCCTCCTGCTTTGCAGGGGGCCTTTTCAACGCGCTCCTATGGCTTCGCCTGCCCCCGGCAGGGGGTTATAGGCAAGATCGTGTGGATGGGTTCGGGCGTGTCATGACGGTCCTGCCCAGCCTGCGCGGGTCCAGAGGCCTTCTTCGGCGTTGAGTCCGGTGTCGTAGAGGGTTGGCGTGTCGGGCTCCTCGGCTGATTCGGGGGTCGGGTGTGTGGGGTTCGCGGTGTGCTGGTTGGCGTGGCTGAGGGCGTCGTTGATGCTGAGTTCGTGCAGGGTCAGGTACCACTCGGCGGCGCGTTTCATGTGGGGTTCGGTCATGCCGCGGTGGGCTCGGAGTCTGGTGCGGATTTGGGCGTTGATGCCGCCCTCGAGTGGGCTCGTGGTGCGTGGGTTGCCGTAGGTCACGTAGGTGAAGAGGGTGCCGTCTTTTGTGACGCGTGCGAGGAGTTGCCATGCTTTCCTGAGTCGTTCGTGGGTGAACCAGAACTTCCCGTCCCGGATCACGGTGCGTTCTTTGGTGAGGTGCCCGAAGGCCTGCCACCACTGATCCAGCTGTACCCGCCATTGAATGGCGTCATCGGTGGTGTGCACTTTAGAGAGTGCTTTGGAGAGGCCGAGCAGGGCGCGGCCGGCGTCGGTTCGGGGTTTGAAGGTCAGGTGCCGGCTGATGTTCATTTGGATGTGGAACAGGCAGCGTTGATGTTTCGTCTCTGGCCAACACTTCCTGATCGCTGATGGCAGGCCGGTGCCGCCGTCGGACACGATCACCGCAGGGGCGGGGATCTGCTGCAGGAGCGCTGTCCAGGCGGCGACGGATTCGCTTCCGCACCATTGCCAGCCGAGGACGTCGAGTTGGTCACTGACCGCGATGAGGAGGCACCAGGTGCCGACCCAGAGTCCATCGACGAGGATCGCGTGATGTGTTTTCGTCGATGGGCCGAGGGTGGGTTGGATATCCCAGCACCATGCTGTCTCGTACCGGAACGACCGGCCCGTGCTGGTGTCGCCGAGCCGTGGTTGCGGCTCATTGCTGCTGAGCCATTCCAGGAACCGGCGCAGCTGCTCCCGCCTGGTCACGTCCGGTCGTTTGCGAACTGCAGACGAGCCGCAGTTCGGGCATCGCCAGCGCTGAGTTCCAGCCGCGGTGCGGCCGTTCTTCACCAGCACGGTTGCGCATATCACACAGGTCGTCGTGTTCGAGGGAAAAGCCACACCCAAGGGTGCCCGACCATAACAACCCCCGATTCAGCCCGGAACCACGCGGCTAAACACCAATCCCATCCACACGTTTCCGCCTATAACCCCCGGCAGGCGAACGCGAAAAAGGCCCGGTACTTGGCAGGGGGCCTTTCAGTGCCCGTCGAGGAATCGGAGGAGCTCGCGGTTGACGACGTCGCTGTGGGTGACCGGGTTGATGTGGGGGCCTCCCTCGACTTCGATGTAGCGGGCGTCAGGAAGCGCTTGGTGCGCTCGGCGGCCCTGACCCTCGAGAGACAGGATGCGATCTGCGGTGCCGTGCATGATCAACATGGGTATGTCGACCCGCTCGAGGTCAGCGCTGAAATCTTCGAGCCACAGGCGAGGGCACGCCGACGTCGCATAGGGTGACGCGCTAGCGCCAGCCGACCACATCGCTCGCACCGTGTCTTCGCTTACGAGGGTGCCTTGGTAGTCGTCGAGGTTGAGAAAGTTGTTCATCATTCCCGTCAACCACGCGAAACGGTCAGCTCGGATGGCATCTTGCACTCCCGTTACCGCCGTCTCATCCACTCCGTTCGGATTGTCTGCGCTCCTCACGAACGAGGGGGTGAGGCTCTCGAGGAGGGCGGCGCTGCGCAGCCTAGACGTACCGTAACGCCCGATGTATCTCGCCACCTCGCCCGTGCCGAGCGAGAAACCCACCAGCGTGATGTCGTGGAGATCGAGGGTGTTCAGCAGTACATCGACATCGGCGCTGAGAGTATCGAAGTCGTACCCGATGGTCGCGGAACTCGAGCGGCCGAAGCCTCTTCTGTCCACACTGATTACTCGGTAGCCGGCGTTCAGCAGTGGGTGCAGCTGGGGTTCCCACGAGCGAGCGTCGAACGGCCAACCCGCGAGCAGAACGACAGGGCGCCCCGAGCCTTGGTCGTCGTAATACAACTGGATCGGTGTCGAGTTCTCTTCACCGACGGTGATCGTGCCCATCTGACTACTCCTTCGTTGTCGATGTTCCGCGCAGCGGGGCTAGTGTTCCAAAGTGGAAATGGGTGCGCCCGTCTGCACGATGTAGGTCGAGAGCATCCGCCCGGTATCCGGTCCGAGGTCGGTTGCGTTGTGCGGCACTCCGGGCGGGATCACAAACCCGTCTCCGGCGTTCAGAATCTGCGTGGTGCGGTCTTCGCGTTCCATTCGCACTCGGCCGGCCACGATGTAGCCGACCTCTTCACCCGGATGGTGATGCCAACCCGACGACACGTCGACGGGGATCTCGGTGAGCACTTGCACAATATCGCGGCCGGGGATCGAGGAGGAGACGTGCTGGATCTCGGTACGTTTCAGCTTGCCTCTCAGCTCGTCCGTATCCGTCGGCTCGTGAGCGCCAGAAGTCGGTTCAGGCATGATTCGCCTTTCAGCTTTTGCACACCATCATCACCCTGAAGAGCGGCCGAGGCAAGGAAAACCGAACGGTGAACGGGTCAGAGCACGGCCGACAGCAGGCGTTTGGTGTACGGGTCGCGGGGAGTGGTGAAGACCGTCTCGGTCGGTCCGGATTCGACGATGCGGCCGGCGTGCATGACGAGCAGGTCGTCGCTCATGTGCCGCGCCACGCCCAGGTCGTGGGTGATGAAGAGGTAGGCGACTCCTAGGTCGTGCTGCAGGGCATCCAGCAGGTGGAGGATGCGCGCCTGAACCGAGACGTCGAGGCTCGAGACCGGCTCATCACAACAGGGGCTGCAAAGCGTGTGGCTTCCTTCCGACACCTTCGTGCCTGGATCGTACTCGTGGCGGGTCGTTGCGTTCGACGGCGACCACTTCGGCCCGTCGAGCGGCCTGTGCTACTTCACGGTCGACAACACCGCCTTCGGCATCTAACCGTCGCTGTTCTCGTCGCGGTACGGTGCGTCTCGGGAGGCCTTGCTCGCGCGATCGAGTCAGCGCGACTGTACGGATTCTGCGATCTGTTGCGCGGCCTGGTGTGGCGTCAGCTGCGTGGTGTCGATCACCTCTGCCTCGGCGTGCAGCCAGGTGCGGGCGGCCTCGGCGTAGGGGTCGACGTACTCGAAGCGGAACGCCGACGGGCCGAGAACGGCGTCGTTGAGGATGCGTTCGCGCAGGGTGGCTTGGTCGGCGTGGAGCACGAAGTGCTGAATCCGAACGTCGTGGGTTGCCAGACCCTCGCTGATCTCTCGCCAATAGCTTTCGACGAGCACGGTCATCGGCATGATGAGGGTGCCGCCGGTGTACTGGATGACGCGGCGCGCGGTTTCGACGACGAGGGGCCGCCACGGATCCCAGTGCTGGAAGTTGGTCGTGTGCGGCAGGCCCGGTTTGATGTCCATGAGCACTTCGCCGACCTTCTCGGCGTCGAGAATTCGCGAGTCGGGCAGCAGGGGCTGCAGAAGCTCGGCCGTGGTCGTCTTGCCCACACCGTGGGTGCCGTTCAGCCAAACGATCATGCACAGATCGTACTTCAGGGGCACCAATGCCGAAGCGACCTCACGACGAATGCCGAAGTTCAGCCCGTGGTGAACGGGTCAGAGCACGGCCGACAGCAGCCGTTTCGTGTACGGGTCGCGGGGAGAGGTGAAGACCGTCTCGGTCGGTCCGGATTCGACGATGCGGCCGGCGTGCATGACGAGCAGGTCGTCGCTCATGTGCCGCGCCACGCCCAGGTCGTGGGTGATGAAGAGGTAGGCGACTCCGAGGTCGCGCTGCAGGGCATCCAGCAGGTCGAGGATGCGCGCCTGAACCGAGACGTCGAGGCTCGACACCGGCTCATCGCAGATGAGCACGTCGGGGCCCGGCGCGAGGGCGCGGGCGATGGCGACACGTTGTTGCTGGCCGCCGGAGAGAAAACGCGGGCGCTGGTCGGCGACAGAGCTGACGAGCCCCACCTGATCGAGCAGGTCGTCGATTCGGGTGCGGGATGATCGGCCGCCGGCCTTCGCATCAGACAGAATTTGCCCCACCGTCAGCCGGGGGTCGAACGAGCTGAGGGCGTCTTGGTAGATGGCTCCGATGAGCGGTCGACGCGCGCGGCGGAGGCGTTCGGGCACGTCGCTCCAGGGTTCGCCGAGCAGGCGCACTTCGCCGGCGTCGGGGGTGGTCAGAGCAAGTGCGAGCCGCGCGACCGTGGTCTTGCCAGAGCCCGATTCGCCGACCAGACCGAGCGTACGACCGCGCTCGAGGGTGAAGCTGACGTCGTCGACGGCGGCGCGGTCACCGAACCGCTTGCTGATTCCGAGCGCTTCGAGAACCGGATTCGCAGTGGCGGCCGGCGAGGCCGCGCCGGCGCGCGCAGGGTGAGCCGCACCCGCTCGCGGCGGCCCGGCCGGTGCGGAGAGGGTGGGCCGCGGGGCGACGGTCGCCAGTGCAGGCGTCAGAGTCGCTGGTACGGGAGGGGCCGGGGTCGCGGTTGCGCCGGGGGCGGTAGCGCTGGCGGCGGCTGCGCTGGCGGTGGTAGCGCCGGCGAGCAGCGATCCGCGCGGCCGATCGGTCGGCACCGCCGCCACGAGCTGCCGGGTGTAGGCGTGCTGAGGAGCACGCAGCACCTGTTCGGTGGGCCCGAGCTCGACAATACGGCCGGCCTGCATCACGGCAACACGATTCGCGAGCCGGCTGACCACCGCGAGGTCGTGGCTGATCAGCAGAATGGCGGTTCCCTCGTCGCCGAGGCGCTCCAGCAGGGCCAGGATGCCCGCCTGCACGGTCGCGTCGAGAGCGGTTGTCGGCTCGTCGGCGATGAGCAGGCTGGGCCGCAGGGCGATCGCGCCGGCGATCAGCGCACGCTGGCGGAGCCCGCCCGAGAGCTCGTAGGGGCGCTGGGCCGCACGCTCCTCGGGCTCCGGAACGCCTGCGGCCGCCAGCAGCTCGACCACTTCTGCGCGGCGCTGCGCGGGGGTGAGCCGCGTGTGCAGTCGCAGCACATCGTCGATGTCGCGGCCCACGGAACGAAGCGGATCGAGCCCGACGAGCGCGGCCTGCGGCACGTACCCGATGCGTGGCCCCCGCACATTGCGCCAGGCCCGCGCGCCGAGCTGCAGCAGATCGAGAGCACCGCCCCCCGCGCCGTCCGCCACGATCGCGCCTCCGCCCGCGCCGTTCGGCACGCCCGCGCCCGCGCCTTCTGCCGCGACCGCGCCCGCTGAGCCTGCCGCACGGGCCCGGTCTGCCGCGCCTGCCGTCATGCCGTCACCCGCCCCGGCGGCCGGCCGGGCCGCCGCGAGCGAGAGCTTCTGCGCTTGCACCCGCGAGCCCGATCCGGCCAGACCGAGCAGGGCGCGCGAGGTGACGCTCTTGCCTGATCCCGACTCTCCGACGAGGCCGAAGATCTCACCGGGGGCGATGTCGAACGAGATGCCGTCGACCACGGGCATCCGGCCGCCGAAGCGCACGGTCAGGTCGCGCACCTGTAAGAGGGGAGCAGCGTGCGAGCGGGGAGCAGCATCCGTGCGGGCGGCAGCATCAGAGGCAGCATCCGCCTCGGCGCCCTGCGCCGACCCGCTCACGACGACCGCTTGCGCTGTTGCAGGCCGCGCCCGAGCAGAGTCGTCGCTGCCGCACTCAGCACGATGAAGAGGCCGGGAAAAAACGTCATCCACCAGAACGACGTGATGTACGTGCGGCCCGCCGAGAGCATCGCACCCCACTCCGGCGACGGCGGAACGGCGCCGAGGCCCAGGTAGCTGAGCGCCGAGGCCCACACGATCGACTGGCCGATGCCGAGGGTCGCGATGACAAAGAGCGTGCCGGCGACGTTCGGCAGCAGATGCCGCGTGAGCCGGTAGAGGCTGCCCCGCCCGAGCACGAGCGACGCCTCGAGGTAGGGCGCATCCCGAACCTGCAGCGTCTGACTGCGGATCAGCCGGGCGTACCCCGGAGCGGTCGACAGACCCACCGCGAGAGTCGAGGTCACCACGCCCGGCCCGTAGATCACGATGAACAGCAGCGCCAGCAGCAGCCCGGGAAAAGCGAACATCACCTCGAGCAGCCGTGTGGTGCCGAAGTCGACCCAGCGCGGGCCGAGCCCCGCCAGCAGGCCGAAGACGAGACCCAGCCCGATTCCGATGGCGGTGGCCGTCACGCCGATCAGAAGCGAGGCCGCCGTGCCGTGGATCACCCGCGTGTAGATGTCGCGCCCCGACTCGTCTGTGCCGAACAGGTGCTGGGCCGACGGGGGCTGGAACGCATCGAGCGGGTGTATCGCCAGAGGGTCGCCAGGGGCGAGAAGATCGGGCCAGAGTGCCGCCACCACGAGAAATGCCAGCACCACGAGCGCGATGACGACGCTCAGGGGCAGCGTTCGTCGGCGACCGGATGCCCGGCTGCGCTCTCGCGCCTCGAATCCGTTGCGGCGGTCAGGGCGCCCGCCCGACAGCTGAGCGTCACCGCTCGCCTCCGGCGACAACAGCGGTGCCGCGATCACGACGTCACCCGGCGCCCGATGCGCGGGTCGATGATGCGCTCGGCCAGATCGGTCACGGTCGTGACGAGCATGTACACCAGCGCCACGACGATTACGATGCCCACCACGAGCGGAACGTCGCGGCCCTGCACCGCGGCCAGCAGGCTTCGGCCGAGGCCCGGGCGCGCAAAGATCGTCTCCACGACGACGGCTCCGCTGATCAGCGAGCCGAACGCCCAGCCGGTGAGCCCGATGGCCGGAACCGCTGCCGCCTTGAGCGCGTGCCGCCAGAACACACCGCTCTCGCCCTCACCGTGGGCGCGGGCCGTCAGGGCGTACGGCGACGACAGCGCATCGAGCAGCCCTTCGCGCATCACCTGGCCGAGAAACCCGGCGAGCGGAATCGCCAGTACCAGTGCTGGCAGAACGAGGCCGCTCGGCCCCGGCACGCTCACCGGCGGAAGCCAGCCGAGCGTCGTGCTGAACAACACGATGGCGAGAATCGCGAGCCAGAAGTGCGGCACGGCGGCGCCGATCACCTCGAGCGCCGATCCGATCGCAGCGGCGACACGCCCACCGCGCGTCGACCAGGCGGCGAGCCCCAGCGCTATCGCGACGGCAACCACGAGAGCGGCCGCCGCGAGCGTCAGCGTTGCGATCAGGTTGTCGCCGATCACGCTCGCCACGGTTTGGTGCAGGGCGTATGAGGTGCCGAGGTTGCCTACTCCGAGGCGGCCGAGAAAGGCGAGGTACTGCACGAGCAGCGGCTGGTCGAGGCCGTATTCCGCTCGGGCGGCGGCAAGGGCATCCGCGCTGGCCTGCGACCCGGGCCCGCCGAGAATCGCCTGGGCGGGGTCGCCAGGAATGAGTCGCACGGCGAAAAAGGTGATGGTCGAGACGGCCCACAGCACGAAGACCACGCCCACCAGTCGAAGCGCGAGCCAGCGCAGCAGCGGGGCGTTACGCGTCAACCAGCTGGCCGGATGCCCGGGGCCGCCCGCCGGCGCCCTCAGCTCGGCCGCCCCCAGCTCGCCGGCCCCGGGCTCGCCCGCCCCAGGCCCCGGCGATTCGACGGCCGGAGCCGATGTTCGCTCTGCGGGTCTCAGCGCTGCACCCACACGTCGTACATCGTCGGGGTCGACACCGTCGGCATGGCGCGCAAGCCGTGCGCGACCGACTGCTCGAGGTACCCGTTCTGCTGGTCGTACAGCGGCAGAATATAGAAGCCGTCGAGCACGACTTTCTGCGCCTGCTGGTACAGCGAGGAACGCTGCGTCTCATCCGACGTCGCTGCCGCCTGCTCGAGCAGGGCGTCGAGCGAGGGGTCTTTCAGCTGCGACAGATTCGCGAAGTACCCGCTCGGGGCAGGCACGGTGCCGGCGGAGTCGTACAAGATGCGCAGAACATCCGGGCCGACTTTCGTGTATGGCGCATCGACGAGGTTGTACTTGTCGGCGGCGAGTGCGGCGTACCAGCTCGAGAGATCCATCGGTTGGAGGTCGATCTTGAAGCCGGCCTGTTTGGCCGTGGCCTGAATCTGCTGGAACAACGACTGCTCGGCGGGAATCGACTGATTCGTGCTCACCGGGAACGTCAGCTCGAGTACCTGCCCGTTCTTCTCGCGGTAACCGTCGGGGGTGCGGTCGGTGTACCCGGCCGCGTCGAGCAGCTTCGCCGCGGCAGCTTGGTCGTAGGTGAAGACGCTCGGCTCGGAGTAGGCGAGCGGCTCGGCGCTCGAGAGGGGCGAGTACGACCGCTTTGCGGTTCCGAAGAAGAGGCTCGAGACCGCCGAATCCACGTCGGCCGAGCGGATGAACGCTTCGCGCACGTTCGGATCGTCGAACGGAGCCGTGCTCGAGTTCAGTTCGATGCGGTTCGAAGCGCCGGGTCGCGGAGCGTTCAGGTAGCTCAGCTGCTGGTTCTTCTGCGCCTGGATGATCGTGTCGGGCTGTGCGTTGTCGATCACGTCGACGGTTCCGGCCTGCAGCGCGGCGAAGCGTGAGGCGGAGTCGGGCAGAAATCGCCACTCGATGCCGTCGAGGTAGGCCGCGCCGGTGTGGGCCGCATCGGCCGGAGGCGAGGTGTAGTTGTCGTTGCGCACCAGTGAGATGGACTGCTGCTTGTTCCACTGCTTCACGATGAAGGGGCCGGTGCCGACAGGCGACTCGCAGTTCTCGGCCTGGCTGCGGGCGAGGGCGGTCGGTGACTCCATGGCGAGCCAGGGCTGACTGAGCGAGTCGAGGAGAGCGGAGTCCGGGCTGCTCAGCGTGAAACGGGCGGTCTGGGCATCCAGTGCTTCGACGCCGGTGACCTTGGCGAGCGCGAGGTAGCCGGTCGAACTGCCGGTGGCCGGGTTCTGCAGGTGGGCGACGTTTGCGGCGACGGCCGCGGCGTTGAACGGGGTGCCGTCGGTGAAGGTGACGCCGGGCTTGAGGGTGAAGTCCCAGCTGAGACCGTCGGCCGACTCTTTCCAGGCGGTGGCGAGCCACGGGATGATCGTGCCCGTCTTGTCGCGCGAGACGAGTTCTTCGAGGTACTGGGTCGCTACCAGTGCCTGCGGGTAGTTGCCACCGACATGCGGGTCGAGGCAGGTGGGTTCGGCGTCGCCGGTGGCGTAGACGAGGGTTCCGCCCGAGACGGGCGTTCCGGTCGAGCCGGCGCTGCCCGAGGGCGTGCCGCCGGTGCAGGCGGCGAGCAACAGGGCGGCGGCGGTCGCGGTGACGACGGCAGCGAGTGCTCGGGCTCGGTGGGGGCGGGAAGTGCGGGGTGCTGTGGGGTGGGGTGCTGTGGAGGGTGCTGCTGCGCGGGGTGCTGTGGGGCGGGGCAAAGGGTGTCTTTCGCGATGTGAATTTATGGACTCAGTACATAATTACATCACACGATCGGGCGGCTCAGCCCGCTTCAAGCGCAGCCGGATCCGTCGCTGTCAGCAGAAGGGCCCCCGATATGCGAGGGCCCTTCTGTTCCGATCAGCGTCTAGCAGCGGCTACTCGTCCGAGCTATCCGCAGCCGGGCGGCTGCGACGACGCTGCACGACGAGGGCGCTGATGCCAGCCAGCAGCAGGATGCCCGCCAGACCGATCGGCACGATGGCCGAGAGTCCCGTCGAAGCCAGCCAGCCGGCCGCAGACGAGCCGGAGCCCGAACCCGATCCGGAACCAGCACCGGGGTCACCCGGAGCTGCCGAGGCGCTGCCCGACGGGGCGGGCGCCGATGGCGACGGCGACGAGGTCGGCGGCGTTGTGGGCGGTGTCGTCGGCGGAGCGGTGGGCGGCGGTGTCGACGCCTCCGCCTCCGTCGTCACGCCGATGTACGTCGCGACACCGGTGTCACCGTAGGCGACCTGGCCGAGGTACTGCGACGAGTAATCCAGTCCGGTCCACGACGCAGTGTAGGTGGCAGGTTGACCCTGCGCCCCACCGACGGTGGCCGGAGCGGTGAACGACCCGACTCCACCCGACGTCGGCACCAGGAACGAGTACAGATCCATGGCGGCGGTGTCTTGCGTCGACGGAATAGCGAAGACGTTCGCCGTCACGAGGTAGGTACCGGCCGTGGGCGTCTGAATGTCTACCCGCTCGTTCGCCGCACCCGTCGCCGACGACCATTCCGTCACGGGCTTGCCCGAGGAGTCGAGCAGGTCCACGAACAGGTCGAGATCCGCGCCGTCTTCGGCCGACGTCACCGAGGTGAGGTCGAACCGGGCCAGCGCCACGCCCGCGGGCACCGTGACAGTGAAGTCGGCCGTGTCTTTCGCCACCGCGACGGCCGAGTGACCGTCGAGGGGGATGCTCGGGTCTTGGTTCTCGCTGGTGAGGTGCGATCCCTTGGCCAGCCCGAACGTGTTCAGCGGCACCGGCTCGTCCGAGCCCGGAGTCACGGTCACGTCGACCGAGCCCGTGGTACCGGTTCCGTCGACCTCGAGAGGAGCCGCGACGGCGACGGGGCGAACCGCGATGGGGCTTCGCACCGAGGTGCTTCCACTCGACCACGTGAGGTAACCGGTGGCGAACTCGTTGAGCGCAGCATCCGTTCGCGTGAGCGTCACCGTGTAGCTCTGTGACTCGCCTGCGGCACCGAACGTCAGCGTCGAGGGCGACACGGTGGTCGTGATGCCGGCAATCGAGACCGGTGCAGCAGTGAACGTGCCCGCCTCGGTCGAGGTCACCGTGCGAGTGACCGTCTGCGATCCGGTGAGCGAACCGATGGCGATCGACGCCAGGTTCAGATCGCTCGCGTCGATCGGTGTCGTTCCCGCGTCGTAGCCGATGCCCTCGAGGTACGACAGCCAGTCATCGACCCCGTTCAGGTAGAGCAGCCCGGGTGACAGGTACGACGTGGGCTTCACGTTGCCCGCGCCCTGCCCGAACACGTCTTCGCTGGGTGCACCCGAGGCGTCGACGAGGTCGGTTCCCGTGGTCATCATGGCCGACTTGATCTCGGCAGGGGTGGCCAGCGGATGCACGCCGAGATACAGAGCCGCAAGACCCGCGATGTGCGGGGCGGCCATCGAGGTGCCCGAGTAGAACGCGTACGTGGGCGCGCCACCCTCGGCATTCGCCGTCGCGGCGAGGATCGCCACGCCCGGCGCCGAGATGTCGGGCTTCAGAATGTCGCTGCCGTCGGCTTCGACCGGCCCGTGTGACGAGAACCCGGCCAGCTGCGGAACAGCGGGGGAGGCCCCGGCCTGGTTGCCCGTGGTGAACGTCGCCGTCGCGCCCGTCGAGGCCGAGTAGGCGTACGTGCCATCCCACGAGTCGGAATCGAGGTGCACGGTAGGTACGGCGTGCAGGTCGAGGTCGATCGAGCTCGGCGTCTTGTTCACGAGCAGCATTCCGATGCCGCCGGCGCGCTTGACCTCGTCTGACTTCGCGGTTCGGTCGAAGACGCCGCGCTCGCAGAAGACGATGTCGCCGGCGACCTTCGCCGGGTCGAGCGTGCCTGGCCCGCAGAGCAGGGCGTTGTCGGTGTCGGCACCTGGCAGGGCGACCTCGTCGCCTCGCACGAGCGGGCCGGTGAGGGGGCCGTTGCCGTTCGCCTCGACGGTGATGGATCCGCCCGCGAATTTCTTGCCGTTGCCGAGCGTGACGGTTGCCTCGTAGCTGGGAATGGTGGATGCCGCGACCGTCGTGTACCAGGGCGAGCCGTTGTCGAGCGTCGAAGCGTCGGGGCCCGAGTTGCCCGCAGAAGCGGCCACGAAGATGCCGGCCGAAGCGGCACCGAGGAACGCGTAGTCGCTCGCCGAGAGCGTGGTCTGGGCGCTGGAGCCGCCGATAGAGAAGTTCAGCACGTCGACACCGTCGGCCACGGACTGGTCGATCGCTGCCACGATGTCGGGGGTGGTGCATCCGTCGTCGTCTTCGCTGGTGGGGTCGGGGCCCGACCAGCAGACCTTGTAGACGGCGATCTTGGCCGCGGGTGCGACGCCGCTGATGTCGCCGAAACTGTCGCCGTTGACGACCGCGTTCACGCCATTGTTGCCGGCTGCGGTGCTTGCGGTGTGCGAGCCGTGGCCGTCGCCGTCGCGCGGAGAGAGGTACTCGCCGGTGGCGGTGGTGCCGATGTTGTCTTCGCCGAAGCCGTCGATGAAGTACTGCGCGCCGATGATCTTGGTCGAGCAGTCAGCCGCGGTGAACTGTTCTCCGGTCACGCAGGTGCCGTGAAAGTCGGTGCCGTCGGCCTTGTGAAAGGTGATGGGCCCAGACCCGGCGGGCGGGTTGGCGCTGACGAACGGCGCGGCACCGTCGGTGGTGCCGAGCGGATCGCCCGCGAACGACGGGTTCTCCGGGGCGATGCCGGTGTCGAGGTCACCGACCACGACTCCGGCGCCGGCAGCGTCGATTCCGCCGTTCTTCGCCCACACGCCGGTCGAGCCGTCGAGGCCGAGGAAGGTGGTCGAGGGCTCGGCCTTCTGAATGTGCTTCAGCTCAGACGCCTCGATGCGCGCGACGTCTTTGTTCGCCGAGAGTTTCGCGGCCTGCTCGGGTGAGAGTTCTGCCGAGAAGCCGTTGGTGGCGAGGGTGTACGAGTACTCGATGCTCACGCCGGCATCGGCTGCCACCGCCTGCTGCTTCTCTTTGAGGTGTGCCGAGTAGTCCTCGACGGGCGCGCTCTTGGCGTTCATCCTGGCGCCGGGTGTGGGCTTCGTACCGGCCAAGCCGTCGATGCCGCCCGGGTAGCTCGCCGCGGCGGGCTCGGTGAGCGTCACGATGTACTTGCCGGCCGTGAAGTCGGTGGGTGGACGCGTTGCGCCGCCCGGCAGCAGCACGAGGCCGGAGCCTGAGCCGCTCGTGACGCTAGACGCGATGGCGGCGTGCGTCGTCGGCAGCGCCTGGGCGATGGATGCTCCGCCGAACACCGACAGAAGAAGTGCACCCCCCGCCGCTGTCACTCTGATCGCGGTACGGCGCCTCGGCCGGGGCGATGACGACGATGAGCCTGCAGAAACCTGTCGCTGGAAACTACTCACGAAAGCGAACCTCAATTGTTCGTAGGAGACATGAAGAATCCGCGCATCTCGCCGATCACGCGGTTCGACCACCCTAGACAGTGGCTGGCCCCCATACGAGGCACGAACATTTCGAACATGTAAAACCTGGGAAAAGGGCATGAATATTGTGCGGACTGACATTTTCGTGCCCGTTTGCGCGCCGTGTTGCCAGATACGTGCGTGGTCGATTCGGGCATCCGCATGCCCCCCGTAACGTTTCGAAACATTCTTCGGGCGACCGCGTCACGAAAATCGCATTGCCGCGTCTCTCTGAGTGAGAGGCTCCCCAACGCCCCCCCGCCGGGGGGCCTCTCGTACACCAAAACCCCCAGGAGGGGGCACGAAACGGGCGCCGAATTCGTGCCGAGGAACGTGCGTCATAGGGTGAAGCTGGCTCGCCGATGTCGAGCCGCAGAAGGAGCAGCTGGCCGTGACCGATCGCAGTGCATCCGGTGCATTCGGTGCCGACCGCGCCGACCGCGCCGCGGGCGACGAAGCGGCGGCCGGGCGCTTCACGAATGGCGTCGCGCTGCAGAGCGACCTGCAGCTCGTCGAACTCGCGCGCGACGGTGACCGGCCGGCGTTCGCCGAACTCTGGCGGCGGCACAGTGATGCCGGCCGGGCGTTCGCGCGCGGATTCTCGTCGTACGATGCCGACGACCTCGTCGTCGAGAGCTTCGCCCGCATTCTCGAAGCTGTGAGAAGGGGCGGCGGCCCCACCAGCGGGTTTCGCCCGTATCTGCTCACGACCATCCGTAACGTCGCTCGCAGCTGGGCCCGCAGCGACAACACATACACCAGCCCCGACCTCGATGAGCTGGCTGACCCGGCGAGCGAAGACGACGCGACGTTGAAGGCGCTGAACGCCGGTCTCACCGCGCGGGCCTTCGAGTCGTTGCCGAGCCGCTGGCAGGAGGCGCTCTGGTACAGCGAGGTCGAGAACCTCAAGCCGCGCGAGATGGCGTCGATCTTCGGAATGACGGCCAACTCGGTGTCGGCGCTCCTGGTTCGGGCTCGGGAGGGCCTGCGCCAGGCCTGGATTCAGACCCACCTCGCTGCCCCGCTGAACGACGAATGCAAGAACGCGATCGAACAGTTCGGCGCGTACACCCGAGACATGCTGCCTGCAGGCAAGCGGGCGCTCGTCGACGAGCACGTGAGCGGATGCCCGTCGTGCACGATTGTGCTCGAAGAAGCGAATCAGGTCGGCTCCCGGCTCGCTCTGGTGCTGCTTCCGCTGGTTGTCGGCGTCGGCGGGGCCGGCGGGTACCTCGCCTGGATTCAGGCTGGGCATCCCGCGGCGGCGGTCGCGCTCGCGTGGCCGGGTGCGGTAGCGGGCGCGGGCGGCGGTGTGGGTGCTGGCGGCGCAAGCGGCGGGTCAGTGGGCGCGGGCGTGGGCAATTCCGGTGCGGTGGGTTCCGGCGCCACGCCCAGCCTTGGCGCCGTTGCGGGCGGCAACGTGACGTCCTCGGGCGGCAGCGGTGCCGCGAGCGGGGGTACCGGCGGATTTGCCGGAGCACCCGCCACAGTTCCCGCCACAGTCGTTCCCTCGGCAGCCATCACTCCGGCCGCATTCGGCGGACGAGTGGCGCGTCGTGTCGCGAGCCGTGTCGCGAGCCGTGCCGCGCGAACTCCGCGCCCGACGATTCTCGTGGCGGCCTCGGTGGTGGCGCTGACGGCGCTCGTCGCGACCTCCGCGATCGCGCTCAGCCAGTCGACGCCCGCGACGCAGGCTGCCGCAGCCGACAGTATCTCGCAGAACTCCGCTCTCGATGCCCCCGCGCTTGCGGTTCCGGATGCCCGCTTCGGGGCCCCGGGCACAACACCGTCTCCCGCCGCCGGCCCCATCGCGACGTCGCCGTCCGACGCCCCGGCTGCCGCACTGACGGGCACCGATTCGCCTGCGGGTGTGGACGCTGCCGGCCCCTCGAGCGGCACTGCTTCGAGCGGGACAACCTCGAGCGGGACAGCCTCTGGCACCGGGTCGACCGCGCTGTCGGGCTCCGGGTCCAGCACATCAACGGGCGGTTCTTCACAGTCCGGCTCCGGGGCCGATTCGGGCACCACACCCCCCATCGCGTCTCCAACCCCGTCCGCGTCAGTTCCCCCTGCCACGCCAACGCCCACTCCCTCCCCGTCGCAGTCTCCGCTCGAGCCGATCCTGCCGACGCCGACGCCGACTCCTACACCTTCCGCCACCCCTTCACCCACGCCGACGGCTACCTCCACCCCGACACCTACGGCTACCTCCACCCCGACACCTACGCCGTCGCCGTCGACTACTCCTACCCCCACGCCGACTCCGACTCCGACCTCCACCCCGACGCCTACTCCGACCCCCACTCCGACTCCGACTCCGACCCCCACCCCGACGCCTACTCCGACGCCTACTCCGACCCCCACTCCGACTCCGACTCCGACCCCCACGCCGACTCCGACCCCGACCCCGGCGCCGGTCGCCGTGCCCACGTACAGCATCGACGCGGACCCCACGGGCGAACTCTTTCCGCTGCTCTCGGGGTCAGACGCGGCGCCTGGCGCCACGATAAGCATCCTCGACGCGGCGGGCACCACGGTCGCCACCGCCGTCGCCGACAGCTCGGGAGCCTGGAACGTCTCGGACTTCGACGGTCTCGCGGTGGGGCAGTCGAGCATCCGGATTCTGCAGAGCGTCGACGGAGTCAGCTCGCAACCGAGCCCGGCATCGACCTTCGTGCTCACCACGCCGCCCACCCTCGACAATCCCACGGCGGGCTGCACCGTCGACGGCACCCGATTCACCATCGCGCTGACCGGCCAACCCGGCGCGACCGTTCAGCGCATCTTCAACGGAGCCGTGCGCTCCGACCCGATGCCCCTCGACTCGTCGGGCGCGTACAGTTCGCTTTTCACCGCCCCGGCCGGCCCGGCTACGCTCGGGATGCGCTATTGGGATCCCTCGACCGATCGCCACGGCCCCACCCGCGTCACGTCGTTCACGGTCGGCTGACAGCGCGCGCCACCCCGCTGCCGGCCCGCACCAGAACGCCGTCCGGACACCGGCCCGCACCAGAACGCCGTCCGGACACCGGCCCGCACCAGAACGCCGTCCGGACACCGGCGCACCGCGCGCTGCCCGGCCACCGGCGCTGCCCGGCTACCGCGGCTGCACATCACGCGCAGTTCCGCGTCGGGGAGGGCGCGATCTCGCGCTGCCGCTCGCCTGCCGCGCTACTTTGGCGCTAGCGCGGTAGTTCGAATTACCGCGCTGGCGCCAAACTGCCGCGGAAGTGCCAAACTACCGCGCTGGCGCCGAACTGCCGCGGCATCGCCGAACTGCCGCGCTGGCGCCGAACTACCGCGCTGGCGCCAAACTGCCGCGGTAACGCCAAACTACCGCGCATCCGCTCAAGTGATGGGCAGCCGCCACGTCGTCGCGACGAGCCCGCCCCTAGTACCAGCCGCTCGACTCGCTGTGCGACCAGGCGCCACAGGGGGTGCCGTAGCGACCGGTGATGTAGCTGAGGCCCCAAGCGATCTGCGTGGCAGGGTTGGTCTCCCAGTCGGAACCGAACGCCGCCATCTTGCTGCCCGGCAGCGCCTGCGGGATGCCCTGAGCCCCCGACGAGGCGTTGTACGCGTTGACGCGCCAGCCCGACTCGCGGTTCCAGAGAGACACGAGGCACGAGAACTGGTCGGAGCCCATTCCGCGGTCGGAGAGCATCTGCTGCGCGATGGCCTGCGCGGATCCGGGGTTCGGCGTGGCCGCTGCAGGCGGCGAATACGACGATGACGAAGACGAGGATGACGAAGCAGCCTGTGCGGCGGTCTTGGCTGCGGCGGCAGCAGCTGCGGCAGCGGCCGCGGCGGCCTGCTCGGCGGCCTTCTTCGCGGCCAGAACAGCCGGGTCGGTTGCCGTATACGTGTCACGCTGAGCGAGAATCGCGCCCGTGCCGTACGACTCGTAAGCCTGGCCCGCGGCCATGGGCTTTTGAACGGGGGAGCTGCTGGTGAAACTGGCAGCATTCGCGATCGGGAGGGCGAGCGTACCGGCGAGACCGAATGCGGCGACGACGGCTGCGGTTTGCACGACGCGACGACGCACTGTTCCGTTCAGCAAACCCATCCGGTGATCCGTCTCTCTCTGCGGCTTCGGGTGCCGCGGCTCTGACGCCGTTATACAAACGTGACCATCTATTATGCAACACGAAGCTGTGAAAGCGAGAAGTCTGCTCTCTTCTGCCACGCTGGGCTTTCCGTGCCAGCTGAATCCAAGTCTACGCGGGCCCGTGATATGTCAACGTGCCCAGCTGGGCGCCGTACTGCGACCGAATCACCATGGTCGTGCCGTCGAGAACTGCGGATGCCGCACCGCTCAACCACGTCACCACTCCGTCGCACGTGCGTGACGTGATGGCGAGTTTCGAGAACGACACCGAGCCGTCTTCAGCGAACCGCCAGGTACTGGTGAAGTCGTTGCAGCCGTCGTTGCCCTTGACGGTTCCGTCGTCGTTCATCGTGAGCTGCAGCAGGCGCTGGCGCCCGTTCTCGATTCCGGTCCAGAGTCCCGTGACGTCGTCGGTTCCCTGCGGCACCGGAGTCTCGGTCGAGGCGGGGTGGTGCAGCGACACGAGCTCTTTACCGTCGTGGTCGATCAACGTGAGGTTCGTGCCGTCGTACCGCGCCGATACAGCGTCGATGAGGTACATCGGCAGCGGCGCACCGTCGCAGTAGATGCGCGTCATGGGGCCCGACGTGGTGGTGAGGGCGCCGGCCGAGTCCATCGACCAGGTGCCGATGGCGTTGTTGCAGCCGTCGGAGCCCGTCCAGGTGCCGTCGTGCTCGAAGGTGAGAAACGGCTGGTCGGGAGAGTTGTAGCTGTCGCTCACGATCCAGTGCCCGGCGAGCGTGGTGGTCGACGCGGGGGTGTACTGCGGAGCATCCGGAGCCGGAGCAGCAGGCGACGAACACGCCGTCACCGAGACAGCGAGCGCTGCAGCACCCAACAGGGTAAGGGCGAGCGCTCGCAGCGTTGACACAGAACTCTCCAAATCACAGATCTTCTTCTCTAAGGGTAGTCAACTCAACCTGCGAGAGCGCTCGGGTTGACACGGCGGCGGCGGTTGCGCCGAGTGGATGCCCGGCGGCGCGGCTCCGAACATCCGCTTCGTTCGGCGAAAGCTCAGCGAAAGCTCAGCGAAAGCTCAGTGAAAGTAGCCCGTGATCGAACCCCACAGCAGCAAGGCGAGCTGCACGACGGTGAGTCCGTACGCGATGTACAACGCCGCCGTCGACAACCGCGCGCCCGAGCGCCCCGTGAACGTCACCTCGCGGAGGGCGAGGTGCGAGAACAGGATGCCCAGCGGCGACGCGAGAAACGCGAACACAAAAGCGACGCCCGACAAGAAGCTCGACCCCACCTCGTCGTCGCTCACGGCCAGCGCCCGCTTCGACTGGCGCACCCCCAGCAGAAACAGCGGAACCAGAATCGCCACGCACACCACGAACACGACGACTGCTGACGCTGTGCTATTCACCCCGCGAGCATACCCGCGCCAGGTGAACGCCGAGTTGCTCCCCTCATCCCGCCTCTCTTACACACCAATCGACTTTGCGAAAAAGCCCCCAAAATCGCTCGAGAAGGGCCCTTTTCGCAAAGTCGATAACGCGCGAGGGCAGGAGGGCTCGTCTAGAGCTCTACGGAGTCGCCGGGGGTCAGGGAGATGTACGTGCCGCCGTTCTGCTCCGTCGCCCAGCGGATGCGATCCCCGCCCATGCTCTTGCCCGCGTCGGAGAGCACCATCTCGTGCGTCGCGAAGCTGCGCTTCGGCTTGACCTCGAGCACGTAGTCGATCACCTCGGCGATCTTCAGCCACGGAGCCCCCACCGGCGTCGCCAGCGCGTCGACCTCGATGCCCTCCGGCACGGCGAACGAGTCGCCCGGGTAGTACAGCACGTCGTTGACGAGCACTCCCACGTTGTCGACGATCGGAATGCTCGAGTGGATCACCGCGTGCTTGCCCCCGAAGAACCGCAGCTCGAACGGCCCCACCGTGATCTCGTCGCCCGCGTGCACCACGGTGACCTCGGCCTTCACCGCAGGGTCACTCGCGCTGATGGCCGCTGTGGTTCCCTCGGGTGCGAAGAGCCGGATGCCCGGGGCGGCCTCGATCAGCGCATTGAGTTGAGCGGGCGTCCAGTGGTCCGCGTGTTCATGGGTCAGCACGATGCCCACCACACTGCTCGCGTCTCCGATGCTTTCTGCGGTTGGACGGGTGAACGACCCCGGATCGATGATCAACGTCTTGCCGTCTTCTTCGAGGACGAGTGCCGCATGTTCGAGTTTCGTGAGTCTCATGCCTTCAGCTAACTCCGGCGGACCCGCTGCTGCAAGTCGGCCTGCGACGGTGGCGGCTCGACCGCCACGCGGTGACGGTTGCTCGAAATCCGCGCCCACCCGGCGCGGCGACTAGGTCATAATCGGGGAGTGCCCGAAACACTGCCCGACGATGAGCCCTCCGAGCCCGCGCAGCGCTGCGCGCGAGAAGACACAGACGGCGACGGTGCGCGCGAAGACGTCATGGTAGATCGTGCGGATGGCACCGGCAGCGGCAGCGGCGTCGGCGTCGGCGGCGGTGGCAGCGTCGGCGGGCTGCGGCTCGTCGTCGCGATCAACCCCACGGCGTCATTCGGACAGACCTCGGGCATGGGCGGCCGCGTCGTCGAGGCGCTGCGCCTCGACGGGCACACCGTGCAACCACTCGTGGCAGCCGACTTCGAAGCGCTGAAGACTGAGGCGCGTGCGGCGCTCGCCGGGCATCCGGATGCCCTCATCGTGGTCGGCGGCGACGGAATGGTCAGCCTCGGCGTCAATCTGCTGGCCCAGCCCCAACCGTGGGTGCAGTCGCCCGTGCCGCTCGGCATCGTGCCCACCGGCACCGGAAACGACGCCGCGCTCGGCCTCGGCATTCCCCTCGAGTTCGAGGCCGCCCTGGCGCACCTGCGCTCCGCGCTCGCGACGATGACGCCGCGCACCATCGACCTCGGCCACCTCTCGCACGCCGGCGGCGAGCTCTGGTTCGCCTCCGCCCTGTCGGCGGGCATCGACGCGCTGATCAATGAGCGCGCCAACCAGATGCGCCGCCCCCGCGGAGCCAGTCGCTACACCATCGCCCTCTTGATCGAACTGCTTCGGTTGCGCGCCCGCACCTACGAGCTCGTGGTCGACGGCGTCGCGCGCCAGGTCGGTTCGGTGCTGCTCTCGGTCGCGAACAACCGTTCCATCGGCGGCGGAATGATGATCGCCCCGACCGCCCTGCTCGACGACGGCGCCCTCGACCTCTTCATCGTGGCCCCGGTGTCGCGGCTGAAGTTTCTGCGCCTCTTTCCGCGCGTGTTCAAGGGCACCCACGCCGGTCTGCCGATCGTCGAACTCACGCGCGTGCACTCGGTCACCGTGGATGCGCCCGACATCATCGCCTACGCCGACGGCGAGCGGGTCGGCCCCCTCCCCGTCACCGTCACTGTGGCGCCCGGTGCCCTGCGCGTGCTGGCCTGACGCCCGCCGCAGAGTAATCCCCGTCAGGCCGGCGAACCGCCGGCCGCAGAATCGCCGGCCGCACCCGCCGCAGCTCCCCGCAAGAAGATCCGCACTTGCGCGCGCGCAACCGCGCTCCAGTCGTCCACGTGCGGCAGGGGCTGCGCGATCATCGCCCCGAACACGATCACGTCGGCAGCCGTGACAGACGCGTCGAGGCTGCCGTCGGCCGCTCCGCGCGCCACCAACGCCGCCACACGCTGCTCCACCTCGGTGCGCAGCGCCAGCGTCTCCGAGTTCGACGTTTCGGGCGCGCCGTGCATCGGCAGCACGAGGTCACTGCGGGTGAAGATGGTGCGCTCGAGAAAAAGCTCGATCGAGCGGAGGCCGGTCGCATCCTGAGCCGCGATGTCGGTCAGCGACTCGATCACGATGAGGTACGCGCGTATCTCGAGCGCCTCGAGCAGCGCCTCGCGGTTCGGGTAACGACGGTAGAGCGTGCCCACCCCGACGCCGGCCTCGGCCGCGATCGTGGCCAGCGGAACCTTCTGCCCCTCGCGCAGCACCGCCGTCACAGCAGCGGCGAGCACACGCTCGCGGTTGTCGACGGCGTCGCTTCGCATCTGCCTCATACCTCCAGAGTAGGCGGGCCGGCGACACATTTCTGGTTAAGCGGAATAATTCGTCCGGCGGCGAGTTGTAGCCCGTATGCGGAACATTTCGTCCGCATGACAGGCGGGGCACCGGATGCCCGGCGGCACCGAGACCACAACTCGACCCGAGCATCCACTCTGCCGAAGAACCACCCCGCGAGCATCCACCCCGCGAGCATCCACTCTCGAAAGGCACCCCATGAACATCGCACTCCTCGGAACCGGCCACGTCGCCACCCTTCTCGCCGCCGCCTGGGCCACAGCCGGACATACGGTGACCTTCGGCTCACGCGACCCCGAAGCCAAAGCCGCCCAGCTCGACTTCCCCGTCACGACCATCGCCGAAGCGGTCGCCGGCGCCGACGTCGTGGTGAACGCCACCCCCGGCGCCCAGTCGGTCGAGATCCTGACCGCCATCGGTGCCGACGCCTACGCCGGCAAGGTCGTGCTCGACGTGGCCAACGCCGCCACCGCCAGCCTCGACCTCGTATACCCCGACTCCAGCCTCGGGCAGGCGCTGCAGGAGGCCTTGCCCCAGGCCAAGGTCGTGAAGTCGCTGAACACCGCGGCCATGAACGTGATCGTGAACCCGTCGTCGATCGGCGAGAGCTCGCTCTTCGTCTCCGGCGACCACGACGATGCCAAAAACACCGTGAAAGCGCTGATCGTCGACCTCGGCTGGAAGGCTGACGACATCGTCGACCTCGGCGGAATCGACACCGCCAAGGGCGCCGAATACTACTTTCAGCTGTTCTTCGCCATCATGAACGCCGTGAAGAACCCGCAGTTCAACATCAAGCTGGTGCGCTGACGCGCACGGGCCGGAGCCGGTCAGGCGGGCGCGCTGACTTCTGCCCGAGCATCCACCGACGCCGCGGCGTCGCCGAGCAGACGGCGAAGCTGCGCCGCGTCGTCGGTCGGCAGTGACCCGAGCACATTGCACTCCACCTGACGAACCCGCTCGGCCAGCTGCGCGTGCAATGCCGCGCCCGCCGGGGTGAGGTCGACGCGCCGGCTGCGCCGGTCGAGCGGATCGGGCGTGCGCACAACCAGCCCCTGCTTCTCGAGCCCGTCGACCAGGTACGTCATGAGCGTGCGGTCGAGCCCCATTCGTTCGGCGATGGCTGCCTGGTTCTGGCACGACCCTGCTGCCGCCATGGTCATCACCTGGTAGGCGCGGGGGCCGCCCGACAGATCGGAGACCGCATCGCCCATCTGCCGCAGGTAGCCGCGAAGCAGCGTTCCGAGCGCCCAGCCGAAGTCGCTGCCGCCGCCCATCAGCGTGGCTGACGTCACATCGGCGTCGACCTGATGTTCGGCTGCCGTGCACTCGGCCTCCAGTTCGGTCGCAGGGTCGATAGCCATATCTGAGTTTACCTCCTGGCTCGTCGTGGTCTATGGTTTAGATAGTCGAATTATTCGATCATCTATTCTCTCACTCAGAACGATTGCCCGGTTACCGCGACAATCACCACGACCGAGCCGCGCCCGCGGCCCACCGAGGAGCGCCCTTATGAGCACCATCTACCGTCTCGACGCCAGCATCCGCCCCGAGGGGTCGGTGACTCGTTCGCTCGCGAACACCCTGCAGACCGAACTCGAGTCCGGCCTCGACGAGTTCACGATCATCCATCGCGAGATCGGCCTCACGCCGCTGCCCGCCACCGCCTGGGGCAACGCCCTCGCCGCCGGCGCCACCCCCGCAGAGCAGCGCACCGCCGACCAGAACGCCGCGACCGCGCTCGCGACCGAGCTGGCCGACGAGCTGGTGGCTGCTGACGCGCTCGTCTTCGCTGTTCCCCTCTACAACTACGGCGTCTCGGCGCAGTTCAAGTCGTTCGCCGACCTTCTGCTCACCGAGCCGCGCTTCGCTCCCGGTGCACCCCAGGCCCTCGCCGGCCGCCCTGCCTTTCTCGTGACAGCCCGCGGTGGCGGATACGGCCCCGGCACCCCGCGTGAGGGCTGGGACCACTCCACCCCCTGGAACGTGCGACTTCTGCGCGACATCTGGGGCCTCGACCTCGAGCTCATCGAAGCCGAGCTGACCCTCGCCGACGTGAACCCGGCCATGGAGGCGCTGCGCCCGCTCGCCGCCCAGAACCTCGAGAACGCGCACGCCGCCGCGATCGCGCACGCGCAGGCGCTGGTGGCGAGCCTCGCTGCCGACGAGGAGAGCGCCGCGTAACTCGCGCCGCCCCTTCCGTCACTCCACCGTGCTCGCGTACCGTGGAGTGACGGGAGGAACCCACATGCCCACCATCAACATCACCAGCGTCTTAGTCGACGACCAGGCCAAGGCCCTCGCCTTCTACACCGACATCCTCGGCTTCGTGAAGAAGACCGACATCGATCTCGGCGCCTACCGCTGGCTCACCGTCGTCTCACCCCAGCAGCCCGACGGTGTCGAGCTGCTGCTGGAGCCGGATGCTCATCCGGCGGCCGCAACCTTCAAAGCCGCACTTCGCGCCGACTCCATGGCCTTCACCTCATTCGCCGTCGACGACCTCGGCCAGGTCTACGATGACCTGCGATCGAAGGGTGTCACGTTCATCCAGCCGCCCACCCCCGCCGGCGGAGTCACCATGGCCGTGCTCGACGACACCTGCGGCAACTTCATCGCCCTCACGAGCCCCGTCTCTCTGGCCGAGCCTGCCGCCGAGGCCGCGCCCGCTTCGTGAGGTAGATCGGCCCCAAATGAGGTAGTCGTGCCGCCCTCATTCCGGCGCAACGGACTCACTTCCAGCGGCAAACCCTCGGGAGTGACGGCTACTGAGTGACCGTCAGGTCGAGCGTCACGAAGCGGCTCGTCTCGGTGTCGGTGATCGTGACGGTCGTCGCGCCGACCGCGAGCGGCTGGATGCCCGGGTTGAACGTCGCGCCCCCGTCGATGTGACCCGGCACGAACTTCGCGATCGTCGGCTCACCCACGTCTCCCGTGAACGACGTGACTGACGCGTCTCCCACGTTGACGACGACCACATTGTTGAGCCCGACCGTGGCGAACTGCGCGGTGCCGCCGCTGAAGTCGATGATGATCGGTGCGATCACGCTGCTGCCTCCTGTGCTCGCGGGCGTGCTCGTCGCAGCGCTCGTTGCCCCACCCGTCGCCGTGCTGGTCGCCGGAGCCCCACAATTGCTGCCCGTGCGCCCGTCTGCGCAGCTGTCGCTCGACGAGCATCCGGTTACCGAAACAGCCGCCAACACCGCAATCGCCAGCCCCACGCTGACCTTGGCAATTCGGATGCCCATACCCTCGACCCCTCGCACGCTCACCATTGACGCTCGCCTCCGCCCTCAATTGGCGCAGCCCCTCGAACGTATGGCATACTCGTTAAGTTGTCTAATCGGCCCCATCGTTTAGCGGCCTAGGACATCGCCCTCTCACGGCGGTAACACCGGTTCGAATCCGGTTGGGGTCACAACAGCCCGGTTCCCTCGCAAACAAAGGGAACCGGGCACTTCTGTTAGCACACCTCATCGGGCCTCTTTTCGGTGTTTGCCCACACTTTGCCCACACTTGATTTCATGGCTGCATGATCGAGCGCGACGCCAACAGCGTCTAGATCGGTATCGAAGAGGTCTGCGTAGGTGTCTAAAGTGATCGCTGCGGAGGCGTGACCAAGCATCTTCTGTACAGCCTTTACGTTCGCTCCCGCCGATATAGCAAGACTCGCTGCCGTGTGCCGCAGTTCGTGAGGCGTCAGTCCGGTTTCGCCGATAGCGATTGCTGCATCGTCTAACCAGCTCTTTCGGAAGGCATGATTTCTCAGCCAAGTGCGCGTGTACTTGCCGAAAAAAACCGGGCTTTCCTTCCCGCGCCCCGCAATCTGGCGTCGCAACGGTTCGACCAGGAAATTGGGAATCGAGATCTGTCTGACTTCGTAGTTCTTGGGGGCCTCGAACCGTTGATATCCCTTATCGGCGACCACGGTCTGATTTACGTGCAGCCGCTTGCGTTCGAGATCTAAGTCTTGAATTCGCAGTCCACTCAACTCGCCCCAACGGAGTCCGCAGTATGCCAGCACGTATACAAGAACGTCGTAGCCCAGTGCGTCTCCGCCAGCGCGTCTTCCGACTTCGCGAGCGAGGTTCTCGACCTGCTCATGGGTTAGGTAACGTTTCCGAGACTTCGCTACGCGCGGGAGGTTAAGTTTCACAGCGGGGTTTGACGGAAGTATTTCGTCGTCGACTGCCAATTGAAGAGCAGACGACAAGACATTCACGCACTTGCGCACGGATGCGGGAGAGCCCGGAAGGGACATTGCCCATTGTTGCAAGCGCAACCTTGTGAGGGAGCCAATAGGGGTTTCCCCTAGCTGGAGAACGATGTGGTTGCGGATGATTCCGTCGACCCGCGTTCTCGTGGTGGCTCGCATGTCCGTGCGTGCGTCGAACCACGTCCAGATCCAGTCGGAGACGGTGATTCGACCGCGCATGGGATCCACGTAAGTCCCGCGGCTCTTCCGCAGCTCGACATCAGCGAGGTAGAGGTCAGCCTCTTTCTTCGTTCGGAAGCCCCGTTTCTCGCCGTGACTGTGGTCGGGCTTGCGGAAGCGCACTCGGTAGCGTGGCCCATGTGCTGTGGCATATCGATTTACTGATCCCATATGACTCCAGTTGCTTCGTTGAAAAGTTGGTACGGCGGCAATTCGAAATTCTCCATAACAGAAGCTGGTCGTCCTCGGATTAATTCCCGAGTCAAAGTCGAGTGCTGGTTCGAGCCGACCGTTCCACCCATTCCACGATGTCGTCATAGAGATAGATGACCGTTCGATCGGTGGGCTTTCTGTACCGGGGCCCCTTGCCCGTATATCTCAGCTGGGCAAGAAGTCCGACGGTCACACCGGGCACTATGTCGCACACTTCCTTCGGGGACAGATAACGTTCCATGTTGCAATCCAAACTGGGCGACGTTTTCGCCCCTAACTCCTTATACGCATGAGCAGGGCCATGACAACGAAGAAGGGCCTAGGGAGTAGGGAGTACGGACCCTTGAATTGGCTGGTATCTGCCGAGAATGCCATGATTGGCCCGTGGGGATTCGTCTAGAACTTTTGTTCGCAAATCAGGATGCGCTCGTGAGCCTTTTAGGGATCTCGCGCGCTGATCAACCCCGCTATCTCAGTGCCTCGGGCGAGGGTCAGCGAGACATGGCCCAAAAGCAACAGGCGCTCACATCGCTCTTAGAAGAACAGCTCACAATAATTGCGCTGCCAGAGATCCAGCGCGAGATTCTCGCCGAATCGCTTTCTGTAGGCTCGGTTGTAAGCGTCGATCAGGCGTTCTACTTCAGGCACGAGCCTCAAGGACGCGTTGCTATGCACGCCGCATTGAATACTGACGAAACTATCGAGTTGTCTGCCGAGCTTGACGAGGCCAGGTTTCCGTTTTCGTCTTCAAATGAACACTTGTCTAGCCGACGCCACGTTTTCGCTGTCGGGACAGTCTCCGCCATTGACCCTAGTCAAATCAGAATGCGGATAGCCTTCGTGGGTTGGCGTAACTTCGTTCGCGAGCCACGCGGCTTGACCGGAGGTGACTGGCAAGACCGGCGAATTTCTCCGCAACGAATCGATCAGTTTAGTCAGGTCGACTGGAGCAAGTCTCTGACCGCCGCAGAGGTGCGAACAATGGGTTCTATGGCGGAATCGGACGTCAAGGATCGGTTGGCTCAGATACTCGGTTTCCCCTTCGTAGCAAAGGACTGGGGAGGTGAGCGGTCAGACATGGTAACCAATAACCTGCTTATCGACGGAGCGCAAACATCGAGCGCATGGCTACTAAAGGGCCGCAGCGTATCGGGTCCGATGAGGATTCCAGATCTCGGCGCACGTGGCGATCAAATTGAGCGTCTCTCTACCGACTCCGCAGACGTCCTAGTTGTTCAGCATGGCAAGGACATTACTGCTGCGGTGATCAACATGGTCGCTGCGTTTGCTTACGATATGAGGCGACCCAGACGCTTCATGATCATGGACGGTCAATCAACTGGCATGATTTTGAGAGACTATGGCCTTCTTCAGTGAGGCATCGATGGACCGATGGCCCCGAGAACGAGCAGGTGGCGTCGTCTGGCTCAGACGATCATCTCGAGATAAACGTCGAGATGCTCTAGCTTCAGATATTTGACCAGTTAGCACGGTGAATCCCTGGCAAAAATTTGGTCGCATGCGGTATGTTAAGAGTTAGGTGTTAGTCGAGATGTCTAATAACTAATTAACACCGTGTGCGGGCTTAAATTTGAGTCGGCGCATATATGATCAAGGCGCTTGTGCGCTGCCGGCCATGGCCGGGGGAACTCCTTTGAGTGGATCGAATCACTTGGGAGTGTTCATGGCTACATCGAAACAAGCGCACGCCATTGTGTCTCTAGCCCGTCGGGCCGCAGATCCGGGCGCGATTCATCGACCCGAGCAAATGTATGAGCGCGTCCTTCAGCTGTCGCACGCTGAGGTCTCTCAATTATTCGACAAGTTAAACGCCAAGCTTGGTTTCGACCATGCACTTTCGAAAGCGAGTCCCAACCAGGTTTGGCTGGGGAATTCGCTCGAGGAAGAATTGTCTTTGCCGCCCAACGAGCGAACGCACTTCAGCAGTCTGAGCTATGCGGAGGCCGACTCGGCAATCAAGGTGCTTCTTCGTCGCAAACGAACGGGACGTGGTTCCTTCGACTCGACAGATTCCGAAGCTAGGGCGTGAGAACTGTGGGACGAAAAGGCTCCATCACTTATCACCCGAAGCGCGCGCAGATAGAGGCCGCGCTAGCGTCGGGCCTCTCTTATCGGAACGTATCGGAACGCTTCGACGTTTCCGTAACAGCGTTGCATCGCTTTTCCCATGGTCCACTTTCGACCAGGTTGCAGTTCGAGCTCCAAGCCGACCCAGAGCGTGACCTTTCTGACCTGATCGCGCGAATGTTCTCGATCGCGGATAACGCCCGATATCTTGCAGAAGTCTCAGCAAAGAATGGAGACATCGCGTTGGCACTGCGAGCGGGAGATTCTGAAATGAGAATCTTGGTTCGCATCATGTCTCAATTGGGTCTGGATGACTCCGCCATCGAAGAAAGTCTGAAAGAGGCAAAACATCTCGGTCGCGCCATTGTAAAACTGGGTCGCGCGCACCCGCGCGTTGCCGAAGAGATTTCGAAACACCTGGAGGAGGAAGGGGCATATGAGTTGGCCTCGGCCCTACGCTCAGTTACTGCAGCGGACACCGCCCGCTGACGATGTGGATCTAGCGTCAACGTCAAATTTCCCTCGCTTGAGGGTTAGAAAAGATCCGTCGAAATGAACTCAGATTTCCCAGCTCTCGCACATGACTCCCTCGTTCTAGTTGTAATCCCCAAGAACGTAAATGAATCGACCCTGGTCGAAGACATTGACTGGCGTGCGTACGCTGATCAGGAATGGCATCTTGGGAAGACTAAGTCGAGCGCAACGCGAGCGCTGGCCGTCGTGTACGAGTCGCGCATCCGCGCCGTCTGGCGGGTCGTTGACTTTAATCTCTACACAATCGAGAACTACGACACGTTATACAAATTGAATTGGACGAGGTTCGACCTCCAGCCTGACGAAAGCCTCGACCACATAGTCGGGAGATTGACACCCGCAGATTGGGATGAGAAAGACGCAATAACGTTGACGGCAGCGCATATCGGACTCGGCGACGTGAATAAGGCTGAGTGAAAACGCCACATCGAAGCGATGCCAGATTCAGCTGGAGTACACAGGTCCCCGCTATCCAATAGCATTCCCGTATGTCATCCGCTGCTGCAATATCGGGGTCACGCGCGGACGTAGGGGAGCCAAAGCTAAACCTTCTCCCACTCGCGCCTGCCTTCGATGAGGTCAATCATGGGCTGTATCTGGAGGCACTGCAGGAGGCCGTTCGCGACGACGATGGAAATCTCGTCCATAACGTCGCGCTGACAGGACCATACGGGAGCGGAAAGAGCAGCGTGCTTCAGAAGTTTTCTTCCGAACTTCCGGACCGCGCAATCAACGTGTCGATTTCTAGCCTTGGCGGTGACGAGCCGCTTGATCGCGCTCACGGTGATAGCAAATCGCCCGTCGTCACCAAATTTATCCAGAAAGAAATCGTCAAGCAGTTGCTCTACCGCGAGCCGCCGCGACTAATGCGAGGATCACGATATCGACGAATCGAGCCCTTCCGTCGGTGGGTCGCCATCGGCTGGGCTCTTGCTGTGTCGATGTCGTTTGTAGTTCTTTCGTTCTTCACCGGCATTACAAACCGGATCGGTGAACTGCTGCCAAACGCCGGGTGGATTGCTCAGGCAGCGTCGCTCACCGCGGCGGCCGTCGTGTTGGGCCTGATTGCTTATCTCCTGCAAGTGACGTTGTACGGACGACTCAGAATTGACAAGTTGACTGCGGGCCCGGCGACCGTGAGTCTCGCCAGCAAAGACACCTACTATTTCGATGAATACCTTGACGAAATTGTCTACTTTTTCCAACGGACGAAATACGACGTGGTGGTGTTCGAGGATCTTGACCGCTTTGAGAACCCGCACATCTTTGAGACTCTTCGCGAGCTAAACACGATACTGAACCAGTCAAAGGAGATCAGCAAGCGGCCAATTCGTTTCATTTATGCGATCAAAGACAGCATTTTCGAGCTTTTAGAAACCAGGTCTCAAGCTACCGGGCTCATCCCAAGGAGTCAGGCAGCCACAAACAGGACCAAATTTTTCGATCTTGTAATTCCTATCGTTCCATTCGTCTCTTATCGGACATCGAGAAGCCAAATGAGCGAGGAGTTCAAAACGGTTCGCGGCCCCACTGAGCGAACGGTCGCCGTTTCAGCTGACGCATTCGGTGTTGTCGGGAAACACATTTCAGATATGAGACTGATCAAGAATCTTCGAAACGAGTACGAGGTATTTAGTAGGAAGATCTTAAGCGCGAAAGGGATCAAGGATCTGTCACCGGACAAGCTATTTGCGATGGTCGTCTACAAGAATCTCCATCTAGCTGATTACGAACGCATCGGCGCAGCGCAGAGCAATCTCGACAAAGTCTGGCTATTCCATAGCGAGAGGGTCTTATTGGCGCTCGAAGCATTCGACACGGAATTAGAAGGGCTGACCGCCCGGCTGAAGGCGGTCGAGACGGCAACAGACCGCTCAGAACAACTGGGTGCTCAACTTCAGGCGATTTTTGATGCGTTGTTTCTGCCCCAACGCTGGTCCGGCCAAGTCACTGTTTCCAAACGTCCATTCGATAAGAGCGAATTCGTCATCAGCGAGTTTTGGAAACAACTATCGACACCCGGAAGTGTCGTCGAGTTGCAACTTCCGAACAGCAACTTGTATTCGTTTCCGTCTCACCAAGTTGAGGCGATGCTCGGCGTATCTCTCGACGTGAACGAATGGGTCAGCGCATCCACAGGCAAGATCAAAGAACAGATCAGGATCGCTGAGAGTTCGAGAGAAGCAGTTCGAACAAGCAGTTTGTCCGATGTGCTTCGCGGTCATCCCAAGCTAGTAGCCATCAGAGAAGCACTCGAGAGCGAGGCGCGAACGCTCCTCCAGTCCGAGCTTGCCCTGGATCTCATAACGGCTGGCTACATTGACCAGAACTTCTCGCTCTACGTTGCTGAATACCCAACTTCAGCGAGCGCCTCAGCCATGACATATGTCCTCAAGCACGTTCAGCCCAGAAAATCTAATTTCCAGTACCACTTCGCCAACGTGACAGACGTTGACGACCTCATTCCTGAGACGAATCGCGAGATTCTCAGCGGGCAGAGTATTTACAACGTCGAAATATTTGATCGCCTGCTCTCGACTCGCCCGCAGCTCCTTGACTGGGCTCTAGCGCGCATCAAGGAGGACGACACGCTAGGAAAGAGGTTCCTGGCGTATTACCTTCAAAACGGATCGAAACCGGATGTTCTCGTTAGCAGGCTCGCGCCTACGTGGAAGCCCATTTTTCAAGTTTTGGCCGGCGTTCGTAGTTTGTCATCAGATCGCCTGTTCGATCTTCTGGGCGTCGCTTTGGCATCAGCGAGCCCCGACCGTTCTTATGAATCTGAAGGTTTGAACGATCTAATCGGGGGGAATGTGGCTCGAATTCCCACTTTGGTGAGCAGCAAGGACAGCCGCATTGCGGGAAGGATTGCGCAAGTTTTGGAAGGTCTAGGTGCGACGATCACTGACCTGAGCCTACTTAGCGAACAAATTCGCCTCGCTGTTGTCAATCGCTCCATTTATCAGTTGTCAGCCAAGAATCTTCGAGTGATCACCGGGGATAAGGAAATTGCGTTAGACCTGATTCTCGACTCGAATAAACCGGCCTATTCGTACGTGACTCATCATCTTGATCGATACATCGAGATTATTGAAGACGAGCATGCGACGAGTATCATCAAACCGCAAAGCTTCATCTCAATTCTGAGCGAGCTCGAAAATGAAGCCTCGTCGCAGATTGCGGAGATAGCATCGCGCGCCTCGTCGGGATGCATGGTCGAGAACGTCAAAAGTGTGCCTGAATCCGTCTGGCCCGCACTTGCCCGAGCAGGACGCTTCGAGTGCACTTGGGACAACTTCACCGCGTACCTCGCCAAAAGCAATTTCATGATTGACGCCGATCTGGCCGCGTTGCTGCAGAAGAGCGGAGCAATCCACCAAGTCCATGCCGAGTCTCAAGAGCGGGAAAATGCTGGGCTCCTCGTGGTCAACGATTTGCGACTCAGCCCGGACGTGAAGATCTCGATACTGAAGAGTCTCGGGATACATAACCTGGTTATCGCGAAAGTTGAGCCGACAAGCGACGAGCTGTTCGGATTGCTGGTGCAGCAAGGACTGTTGCCTGACGATCTTGAGACGTTCGAGCACCTAAACGACTGGGCGGCAAAGATCGCACTAATAATCCGTTCGGCAGCCTTCCCCGCCTACGTTCGCGATACAACCTTGACGCCTTACGGCTTTACTCTGATCGCTACGGATCCTGCCGTCTCTGACGAAGGGAAACTGGCGCTTCTGAAGAATCTCGTTGAGTTTGAAGACGACGTCACTGCCGAGGGCTGTGAGGCTCTCGCGAATCTCGCTATTTCTGCCAATTTCACAATTGGTAAGGAGACACTCGAGATTCTCGCGAAGGCAGGGGTGCGCCCTGCAGCAATCGCGACCCTCGTGCAACCAATCTTGGTCACGTATGAAGCCCCGGAGTTGACTCGCCTCTTAGAAGATTTGGGTGGCAACTATAAGAAGATCGCGGAGAAGGCGCACCAAACGAGCCTGCCGAATGACAAGGCACATTTCGCGCTGCTAGGTCGACTACGCGATCTCGGACTAGTCGGCAAGACTCCTGTTGACGAAGTCACGAATCAATTTCGTGTGTACATGCTCGGGGTGAAGCCCTGACGGATGCGGCTCTAAGCATGAGTGGCGTCAGTCGATGGATCTATGAAGCCCTCGTGTTGATTATTTATCACTCAAGAAAGGACTTGCGAGTGTGGGAACGACCTGGCCATGTCGAATCACATGTCTTCGGTCACCAAGAGAACACCGAGTATTTCGCCAGCTGCTCGCGCTCCAGAGGCAATCAATAACGGTGGTTTTAACGAGAACGTCCTTGTGCCGAGTTGCGCGGTCTTACCCGGTCGAATCTGTCTATCACAACTCATCTCAAAACCAATCAGCCAATACGTGTTAAGATAGATGAGTATTGATAGAGCGGAGTGGTTATGGCGAATATTGGGTACATCCGGGTGTCAACTGCTGACCAGAGCCTGGCGCTCCAGCAGAAGGCAATGAAGGATGCGGGCATAGACAAAATGTTCGCGGATCACGGAGTGAGTGGCACGCTGGCGAGTCGACCTCAGCTCGATGCGGCGTTGGCGTATCTCCGCGAAGGCGACTCGCTGGTGGTTTGGAAACTGGACCGCCTCGGTCGCAGTACAAGGAACGTCCTCGAACTCCTCGATGGATTGAAGTCTCGGGGAATTGATTTCCGCTCGCTCACGGACGGACTCGACACACGGGGACCGTTCGGACAAGCCATGCTGACGGTCTTGGCCGCGTTCAATCAACTAGAGCACGACACGATCGTTGAACGCACCCGAGCTGGGCTAACCGCGGCGCGCGAACAAGGTAAAGTCGGCGGCCGACCATCCGTGATGAATGCATCGAAAACAAAGTCTGCCCGTGTGCTGTACGAAACGGGCGAGCACACTGTCGCTGAGATAGCCAAGATGTTGGGCGTGGGAGTAGCGACCGTTTATAGGCATCTCGGCGAGGCGCGACGCAACCCGGACAAGAACGTGAAAGACAAGGTGGTCGTTTGAGAGCTGAAGACTTTGCTTTGGCGGACCGATTCATCGATGCGCAGATGTGGTCAGTAGGTTCAGAACTCGTCCGGAGGCATCCATGGCTGTGGCTGCAGCAATGTGAAGATCCCGTCATCGGCGACGGACTCTTGATCAAGGCCCAATGGGACGACGGCTACTCGGTGACACTCGGTCGCAATCTCGGAATCGACATCTCCGGCCCCAACACGTTCGGGATCGTTGACTGGGCCGAAACCTTGACCGATGAGTCGCCCGGTCTAGTAGTCGACCACATCGACGAGATGACCGGATGGGCACGCACTCGGCAGCGTGAAATGCTTACTCGAAGATCTTTGGCCTTCGATGTGATCGAGAAAGTGATGACACTGTCGAGCACAAATAAGTCGAGATGGACGGTCCGGAATGCCGACCCAGAACGATACGGACTAGAAACTGATCCAAAGCCGTACGACTTCTCGCCGTATCCAACGGCCCTTGCCGCGATTCTAGGCCGGGATTTTGGGACCGAGATAACACGGCTGTGCCGGCGGTACTCGAACTACTGGTTCGTCTTTTCTGACGACATCGATGTTGCTGTTATCGACGAGCGAGGTTACCTCCACACGCGGCGAGAAGGCCTCGACCTGCTGCAGATGAATCAAGATTTTCGCGGTGACCGAGCCAAGTCCGCTGCTTTCGCGGTGAATATGATCTGACCGCGAAAAGTTCTCGAGCTCAGATTCTTGTTTCGAGAACTGGCAAACAAGAATTCGCCCAGTCGAGAGAAGAATTCATGCCTCAGAAGGAACTGAGTGCGGGTTTTCGTCACGGCTGGATCGACAAGTAATCGGACCACACCTCAGGGACTACATGGACGGATTGAGCTGGGAGCAAGCGAGTAGGCACCGGCAGGCGGGGATACCACTCGGCCGAAACGAACTTCCGGGGGCTCTCTGGGACGCCGTCATGCTCGAACGTCTTGTAGACCTGGATGAGATCGCGAAAGGTATTGAGGATGCCTGGACGCGAGCCGAACACCCACAAAACCGGCTCACACAGCGGGACTGGCTCTGGATGTTTAAAACAGTTGGATTCCTGAAGGACAGCACCCGGGTTGCGCGGCCGGCTCATGTGCCCACTCTTTACCGTGGTGCTACGCGCGGGCTTCGCTTGAGGTGGTCTTGGACTGAATCAAAAGATCAGGCACTTTGGTTCGCGGAACGTCTCCGCAGTCGAGGACTTGACGGTCGGCTGTGGATGGCGAGTCCAGACCCAGCGAGCGAAGGTCTACTTGCCCACTTTGAGGAGTCTCGAAAGGAGCAGGAGTGGGTGTTCAGATCGGTCGGAACCAAAGTCAGCGAAGTATCGGAGCTCTAGCGCGACGTGGCATTCACAGCCCCTACGCGGATCGAGGTTGACCTCAATGGAGCGTCTGATTCCGCTCGTGCAATAGCCTGATCGAGAAGTGGACATCCGAGATGGTCCATTTGCTGATGCGGTCGAACTGGGGAAACGTTGACGACAATCCATGACCTGTTGGATGAGTACACCAACATCGCGCGAGACACACGCGAAAAGGGGCCGGGCGCCTTGGACAAATCGAGGATCTTAGCCTCGGACTGGATGTTGGAGCGATACCAAGTCAAGATTTCGGGAATTGCGAATTACCCAAATGATTGGGCGACAGAGCACGACGAGCCAGAGTACATCTTGAACCTGGTCAAGCGCATCGTCACGGTGAGTGTCGAGACTGTTGCCATCGTCGATGCGTTGCCGACACTGCGAATCCGCAACTGACAATGAGCATCGACGAGTTCAAGCAAGATGCCACCTATTCTGGCGTGCTCCTCACATTCGATGGTGCCGAGCAGCACCGCACTGCCGCGACGCTTCGGTTCGACGCTGACTTGGGTGTGTTCTTCGAAGTGAGCGATGCGGCTACGGGCTCGTTCTTTTCCGATGACTCCAATCACCCGTCGGTTTGGTTCAGGGGCGAGGCGCACATACCGGATCAGTGCATCTTTGAGTCGCTCGAGGGAAGCATCACGCTTTCGAGGATTCGAAACACGTACCGTTCTCAGAATTTCCGCGTCTCGGGCGCGCGATTCGCTGCGTCAGAGGCGGTACTCGCTCCGACGCTCGCGGCGATCAACGAGCCCGCACTGTTCGACGACTTCGTGAGCCATTTTGACGGCCTAGCCGAATGGTGGGGAGCGCGCAACCTCGTGGTTGACCACATCGCGTACGACAATGGCCTTGCTCGTCGAGTGGCGATCACCACCCGGGAAGATATCGAACCAATAAGGTGGCCGCAAAACGGGGCGAGCATGCGCATCGAGCTGGGCTGGCTGTCTTCGAGCGCGGACCATGGTCGCTCACAAACGCTCGCGCAAACGACGATGCTCATCAGCGAATTTCCAGAGCCGCGAAGCGCTGATGAGCACCTCACTGAGCACTGGAAGGTGAAGAGCTTGATGTCGCTCGTCTTCGGAATTCGCCTCGCCTACCGCGAGCATGCGATTACGAGCAAGGCTGCCTACTTCGCTGAGCTTCGTAGTAATCCAGCCGGTGAACTCGAGCAGAAGTACTTCCCTCGTCGACCATTCGTGACCCGTCGAACCAGCCAGGACTTTGTCACTCCGACGCACCAGCATAGTGACTTCATAAACCCGGTATTCTGGCTTTCCGAGATCGGGCCAGAAGGGCTGCAGCGCTGGGGTGAAGCCTGGGACGGCGAATGGGAGCGACTCATATCCCCGACCGTCTCCGTTCTCAGCAGGCCGAGACCCTTCATTGAAGATGTGATCCTGGCGACTGGAATCTTCCTCGACGCGTGGGGGAAGGAGGCGCCGCGAGCTGACGGTGAAAAGTCGACCTATTCGAAGAACGGGAACCGAGCCAGTCCAACGTTTGCCACCTACATCTTCAGAGCCCTTACGCTCTGCGGTGCTGATTGGTCTGATGCGACGACTTCGAATATCGGATTGTCGATCGCCTGCAGGCAGATCTACACCGCCGTGAAGCATGCCGAGTTGGATCAACCGGACCCGACTCAGATGATGTTGATCAGCGATGTCTTGCTGTTGTTAGTCAGAATGGTTGCGCTTCGCCGCGTCGACGTCGAAGGATCGCTCGTCGCGCGATTTGGCAACGATTGGGCGATGAAGAAGCACCTTCAAGGCTTCGACGGCGTCAATCTCGTGATTGACGAGAATGGCAATTTTGTGTCCAAAAGGCCTGATCGTGAGCCGGAGGAAAATGCAGAGTAAGCGAAGGCACATCCGCCGCGTCGGGGCGTGGGTTTCGGCACGAGCGGACGACGATCAGGTCGAAGGCTCGATGAGGTTCGTGCGGAGTCTGATTCTCTCGCCGACTGTCACGGAGGAAGCTTGAGATGCCGAACCCTATTTTGATTCCGGTTCAGATCGGTTCGCACGACCAAGAGCACTGGAACGACATCGAAGCACGACAGCTTGAATATGGTGATCATGCTGCGCCATACCTTCGCGACCAAGTGCGTCCGTCTATCGCTCAGCCAAGCATTGCTTGGTCTTCAATCGGTCTCGAGCCGAAGTGGATCGGGGCGGATACCGCTGACTGCGTGGCGGCTCTCGAACCAAGCGTCTATCACGGCCAAGGACCTGAGGAGTTTCAGCGGTTCCTCGAGGGTTCTCGATTGCGGGATGAATTGGCAATCGTATTTAGCTCGATTGGAAAGAGTGACCCGAAGTCGAACGTCACGTCGATGTTTGCCTCCAGCGACGACTCTGTCGATCTGGGGGCCTATCGCTGCAGCATCGCGAGCAGACGGCTTGGCAACGGTGCCCGAGTCTTGATGAGTAGCGGTTTGACTGCCGCCGATCGAGACCTTGCGCTGAGACTGTTGAACGACGAGGCGTTACTGTCCTGGTCGAGCCTTTCAATCGTGGGTAGCGAGTGGCACGCGTATGACGGAGTCCAGGTGAATCCGCCAGTCGGTTCGCTCGAACCAATTCTCGAGACGAGTCTCGGTGAACCCGTCGTCGCGGCCTGGGTGTCTCCGGATGGTTCAGAACGCCGCTATATCGTGCCATTCGACGTGGACTGGACTGTCGTTCTTAATTGGCTGGTGGTGCGAGGTCTACCGGCGATGAACCCCGCCGCGTTGGTGCGAGCCCGGGCTACCAATGCGGTTCCTGATCAGCTGCTTACTTATGCTGAGCGGTCTTCGCTCGAAAATTTGGCCGAGGTGGAACGACACTACGTTGACACCAAGGCGACCGCTGAGCTCAATCTTCTAGTTGCCCGTGATGCGGCGACCACGGTTCGTGACGGTCTGCTGTATGGCACTGGCGCTGGCCTGGTCTCCGCTGTCGCGAACGTGTTCAGCGCGGCTGGGATCGATGTGGTCGACCTCGACGAGGCGCTCGGTGAAACTTCGAGTGCCGACTTGCTTTGCTCATACCAGGGACGCGTTCGCCTCGTGGAGGTAAAGGCGACGAGCGGGAATGCGGGCGAACGCCTGTACGGCGACCTTTTGCGCCATCTACGTGAATGGCCTGGCCTACCCAACGCGACCCCTATCGAAGGCGGAGTTCTTGTCCTCAACCATGAGCACAAGAAGGAGCCGCTCGACCGAACTCGGGAGCCCTATTCACGCGAAGGATTTTTGGCTGCTCAAAACGAGGGGGTCGTCACTTCTCTGCAGTTATTTGAAACATGGCGTGATGAGGATTGGACGGGCCTCAGGGCACTGGTGTTCGACCCCTTCGGAACACCCGAGACCGGGAAAGCCTCGCATGAGCAAGTCGACAGAGGACAGTCGAGCGCACCCAGAGATTCTCCAAACTCAGCACCGCGGCCATGGTGGAAACGTGGCCAACGGAAGCAGTCGTGACGCTCCATCGGGAAAGTCGCACGACTCCGTAGAATCGCGATGTGGACAATCGACCAGGATGGCGTGCGCTTCAAGACCCAGAGTACAAAGCGGTTTGGGATCAATTTTATGAGAGGTTTCAATTCCGAGCCGGCATCAGTTCTGCCGATTGGCCAGGCATTCGAGAACCCACGCCGTCCATCACGTTCGACCTCTTCGGAATCGTCGATCGACCCAGACTGGCCTCTGCCGTCCAAGCAATCAACAGTGAAGCGCTACGGTGTTTCATCTGGGAGATGCCAGACATTCGCGAGATGCTCGTGCTCGACTGGCAGCACAGTGCGTACTGGCTCAATCCCGCGGTCGAAAGCCTCCAGCCTCCTGACGATCCGATAAACGGCTACCCAACAGTCCATCCGGACGGCGACTACTACTCGTTCCTCAGCCCTGATATGAGGGAAGGTACATTCGGGCATCCCTGGGAGCGGACCATTTGCGTCATGGGAGACAGGCTCATCAATTCCCTCGGGACGTCGTTCGCACTCTGGCTGCCCGTATTGCGGATCAACGGTGAGCCCATCAATGGCTGACCGAGCTGTCAGCTGCCCGCTGCTCGCCAGAGGCGCCACCGTCAGTCGTTGCCCGTAGGTTCATCTCAACGGATATTGAACTGGAAGGAACGATTTTGTTCGACCTCAACAACGCAAGTGCGGCTGTGTCTGCGGTGGCTGCGACTGCGGGCGTCGTTGTGGCGGTGGTGGCCGTAGTCGTCGCATACAAACAACTCACAGAGCTTTCGGTTTCGAATCGTCAGCTTGCGCGATCAAACGACGAGATCACGGCGTCCAACCGAAACCTGGTCAGGCCCGTGATTGTGGTTGATTACCTTCTCACGAGTCATCCTTCAAGGAATCCGCAATTTGGCGGATCCTCATCGGTGAGCGTGATCGTGAAGAATGTCGGAGTCAGACCCGCCTGCAATATTGTGCTTCAGGTCACGCCGCCGTTTGAACCAGCCGGCAACGACGCAGATGACACAGACGTCATGCGCGCCCTCGATTTCGTAAATCGTATTATGAACGGCACAGGCGAAATCGCAATGATCGATTCTGCGCGTCCGGTCGTATACCACCTCGCTAATGGCGCCGATGCGTTCGAAGATGATGCGGTTGCAAAGCAGCACACAGTTGACGTCCGCTATACGGATATTTCTGGGGAGTCTCGATTTCACGAATCCTTCGTGCTCGATCTCCGCGCATGGCAACTGGCCTGGGCCCGAGCTGAACCACTCGACCGAATCTCTAAAGATATTCAGTTTCTGGCCGATACCGTGAAGAGTAAGTGACGAATCTAGCCCGCTGAGATCAGCTGGCCGGCCGCCTCGAGCCCAGCTTCGTTCGAGACGTAATAAGCTGCGAGCGTTCGTAGGTCATCAACTGAAGGTGCGGTCGCAGCCGAAGTCGCGGCACCTTTGACCGCTTTCGTCAAAATGATCGTCCCGGTGTCAGTGCAGCTGGTGTACGCGGCGCTGATGGCCGTGGAGACGTTCAATCGCGCATAGCCGGACACGGTTCCCGGGCCGGACGAATCTGCGGTTCCCTTTCCCGATGTGGCGCCGGCCTTCGCGTCGACGAGAATGGCGAATTCCCATCGACTCCATCAAGGTCCACTGATGAAGTAAATCGGAACGGATGAAAACGAGTCGAAGAAAAGGAACGAATCAGCGCACTGTCTTCTTCGGGCACAGGCCTCCAGGCGTCGTTTGTCGGCGGTGCGATGACGGCCTTGATGCTCGTCGAAGTGCGAATTGAGGGAATACTCGTCTGATCGATCAGCCCAAGCGGCGCCGACAATCATTGGCCGTGCGCCAAGCGCTTTGTAGCGAAGGAACGCTCCTGCGCATCAGTCCGGTGCATCAGATCTGTCTCGAACTATCGAATGTATGTTCGAGTTAATGATCTAATGAGGCATGGGTGAAAATCGACGATACGGTGGCGGAATTGAGGGACAAATCAATGAGAGCCTTCTCCGGCCCAAGCCGATCGGTCTGACCAAGTCTGAGGTTGATCCTGACCGCAATCCAATCCGAGAGCTCGAACAGCCCGTCGCTGGGCGCGCTTGGATTCGCTTTCACGAAGCAACGATCGAGGCGGACGTGGAGGTCATTGCCATTGCGGGCGACGGTAAAGCGGTTCGCGTTCGCTGGACTGATCGGTCAGGTCAGATCAACTTAGCGTGGGTGTGGGCGAACGCAGTCAGTGCACGCCAGTCTCACCCGCGTTAGCCCCTTCCGTAACCGAGTAAATCTCGGCTACACTCTCCGCATCAATGAGAAGTCTTCAGAAAAGGCGCCTGTTGTGCTCCTCGCTGTTCTCGTCCGACTTTGCGGGCGCCATTGAGATCGGCTGATGGTCGAACGAAGGGTTGAGGTGCCGGAGCTGACTAATTTGACGGCTGCAGGGCCGGAAGCTGAACTCCGGCCACCGTGCAAATGCTTTCGAGTGCCGAGTATGCGGAATTTACCTCAGGTGCATTCGCGTTGCCCTTCGAGACGGCATTTCCGATCGCGACGAAATAGTTGTACAGGGCGGTGGACGCTTCGCCATTCTCTGACCGGGCAAGATCGCCGATGCCGCGCACGAACGCTTCAGCTAAGTCTTTGGTCGGAGCCGCATTGCTCGCGAAAGCGAGGTTGGCACGTGTCACGAGCGCACCGTAATCCTGGCACGCCTTCTTTGCGGCCGGGTCGACTGCAGCCGTCGTGACAACCGGCGCAGGTTCTGCTTTCGCTTCGGAGATGGTTGTCTTGGCCGCACACCCCGTCATTGCGGTTACGAATATGATTGCGGATGCAGACAACAGCACCAGTTTCTTCCCCATGATGGAAACATACCGGTTGATGCACGCGCCCGGACCAAATGATTGGGCCGGGAGGAAGCTGATGCGCTCTGGGTTGTTTGGAGACTCTTGACCTTGGAAACGAGGATTGAGTCATGTCGAAAGAACAATCTGTTGGCAAGCCGACGACGCGTCGCTATTCACCGGAGGAGAAGGCCGCGGCGGTCCGGATGGTCCGGACTCTCCGCGCGGAGCTCGGCACCGAGCATGGGACAGTCCAGCGTGTCGCCACACAGCTCGGGTATGGGATCGAGTCGGTACGGACGTGGGTTAGGCAGGCCGATGTCGACGACGGTGTCACTCCCGGTACGAGCACGATCGAAGCGCGTCGGGTGCGTGAGCTCGAGCAGGAGAATCGGGAGCTGCGCCGCGCGAACGAAATATTGAAACGGGCTGCCAGTTTCTTCGGGGCGGAGCTCGACCGCCAACACAAGAAGTAGTCGCGTTCGTCGACCGAAACAAGGACAATGTCGTCGAGGGTCGCCGGCTCGGAGTCGAGCCCATCTGCGCTGTATTGCAGGTGGCTCCGAGCACGTACTACGCCGCTAAAGGTCGACCTCCGTCGTCGCGTGCGGTGAACGATGCAGCGCTGATGCCACGATTGGTCGAGCTGTGGGAGTCAAACTACCGCGTCTATGGTGTTCGGAAACTCTGGAAGACGGCCCGCCGAGCGGACATCGATATTGGCCGCGACCAGGTCGCCCGGCTGATGCGCGCGGCCGGTATTCAGGGCGCTACCCGCTCGAAGCGGGTGAAGACAACGCGGGCTGATCCGGCAGCCACCCGGCACCCGGACCTTGTGAAACGCGAGTTCACTGCGACGGCACCGAACAGGCTCTGGGTCACAGATCTGACGTTCGTGCCGACCTGGGCGGGCGTCGCGTACGTGTGCTTCATCATCGACGCCTACTCGCGGATGATCGTGGGCTGGCGATGCGCGCCGCACATGCGTACCGAAATGGTGCTCGACGCGATCGAGATGGCCCGCTGGGGACGCGGTACCCGTCACGACGATCTTCGCTGTCACAGCGATGCGGGCAGCCAATTCACGTCCATCCGATACGGCGAACGGCTAGCTGAGATCGGCGCAACACCCTCAATCGGAACTGTCGGTGATTCGTATGACAACGCCCTCGCCGAAACCGTAAACGGGTACTACAAAGCAGAACTTGTCAGAGGACCCACCCGATCACAGCCCTGGAGAACGGTCGAGGACCTCGAGCTGGCAACGCTCGGATGGGTGCACTGGCACAACAACCAGCGCCTCCACGGCTACCTCGGCGACATCCCACCCCCGCCGAGTACGAGCACACGTTCTATGCTGAACAAACGACCCTCAACGAGCCAGTCGAAATCAAATAGCCCGAGTCTCCATCAGACCCAGAGCGCATCATCCACACTCGTCGAAGCGGTAGTCGCGCCTGGATGTCGTCGGGGAGTTTGTCGTAGAGGCGGAGCACGGCATCGACAACGTCGGTGTCGTCCCAAAGCTTCAGCTTAAAGCGTTGACGTTGCACCGATTCTTTCGCTGGGCGGGATATTCCGCCCCACGACACAAGTAAGCCTTGATCGGCGCCCTGATCGTGAAGAACGCCGAGAAGATCGCGCACTACGGGGTCTCCGACTTGGCCGCCTGACTTCACTTGAACGATGATTCGCGGTGAGTCCATTCCAAGAATTCCTCGCCCAGCAATGACGTCAATACCGTTGTCGGCACCGGGCGGCGATTGAGTAGCGGTAAAGCCCTCTGCTTCAAGCAGCCTGGTTACTAGTAGCGCTAAGTCATGGCCGGCAAATTCCTGAGCGATTCGCGCCGAAATCTGCGTCTGCGCCACGTCAGCGATATCGGGCTGTAGCTCGGGATCATCCACGTCGTCATCCAGGAGGGGCCGAGGCCCGCCTGGAAGCGTGACTGCTGTCATGAACGGTATCTGTCCGGGATCGGTGCCGGTCGCTAGAAGTTGCTCAAGCCTCTCAATGGCGTAATTCTTTGACGGTGCAAAGATGGAGAGCGCGGAGCCGAGTGTGTAGAGCAAATCCTGCTTTACGGACGACCGGGCTATATCGGTCCTCTCCCAATCGACCCGAACCACGTGGCGCTTATTCGGGTCTTCTTCATTCGCCAAGTACTCGTATCCGCGCGTGACACGGCCAATCGCAATCTTCCTGGTTGTCTTCAAAGGCATAGCGAGGAGATCCCCGACTTTGATGCGGCCCCGCAGCGCCCACGTCTGACCGGTGTAGTTGGCCAACGCAGCTGGGCTGAGTTCGGGGTATGCCGTACGAACGGCCTCAGATAGCGACTCTCGATCGCTGTATGGGGTGAGGTCCGGAAGCTCCTGCCAACCGCCGCCGGATACTCCTGAGACAATCGACCACGCGTCGCGCTCCCCGTTCCGGCCCGACCTTATTACCCACGCTGCAGCCACAGAATGTCCTTCCCTCGTTTGAGCATGGCAGACTGCCCATCGGCGCGACCAAGCTGCGGTCGATTTTCAGCAAGGCTGGAGAGCGCTCGTTTGGATACTCTGAGTCTTGACTCCTGGTGGTCAGGCGTCGAGGGCAGGTTGGGGGCATCATGGACGAAGTGGTGGAGGTACTTCAGGAGCTGTTGTCCGAGGTGCGTGAGATCAATCGGATACTGAACGGAGAACTGAACTGGCTGAACGAGGTGTCGCTCGGCAAGCAGCTCATGAATCGTCTCGATGCGATTGAAAGCGTCGTTCAAGACTTGACCCGACCAGGTCTTAGCTAATCGTTCGAAGTCCAGCGTCGGACTCCTCTATGGTACCGCCACGGACCAGTCGATCAATCGTGGCGTCAAGGCGAAACGAAATCGCGCTCGATTTGCGGCGCCAACCAAAGACACCAGCCACTCGGCTATGCAGGTCTGGGCGGGACGACCCGGCGGCGTCAGCCACCGCGGCGATGATGGCGGCCTCGAGTTCTGTGTCGTGGATCTGTTCGATGGTCCGGTCGACGAGTCCGACAGGCGTGCGGACTTGCACGGCCACGTTGCCAGCTGACATGAGGAAATCGCCGTCGAGCTGAACGCCACTCATCTTGATTGCGCGGGTGATGTTTGGTTTGGCTCGGGGGCCGATCCGTCCCACCAGAGCTGCGTTTCGGATGCGTGACGCCAAGACATCAAGGTGGATTGGAGCCTCGACGGCGGCGACCTCGAGGATAAAGACCGACAACGGATGGATTGAGCTCGGGTCGCCGAGGTCGATCCATCGAGGAAGCGGTGTGGTCTCAGAGATTCGATAAGGGACGGCCCAGTCGGGTTGGGCAGCGAAGTCAACGACTTGGTATTCCAGTTCGATCGCTTCGCGTTTGGTTGCCTTTCGGGAGGCTGCGGTGCGGCCGGAGAGAGGCAGAGCGGCCATTTCGTCGAGGACCGCCTTCAGTCTCGCGATTTCGCGGTCTCGGTGGCGGTACCAACCAGTTCCCCAGATGTGGTGAATCCGCCACCCGAGCCCTTCAAGCAGTTCGTGGCGCAGTCTGTCGCGGTCCCGTGCCGAGCGAGACGAGTGATACATGGCGCCGTCGCACTCCACGCCAAGCATGAACGCGCCGGGAAAATTGGGGTGCTTGACGCCGATGTCGATCCGATAGCCGGCCACGCCGACCTGGGGTTGTACCTCATAGCCCCAGCTGCGTATTGCCGCAACTACTGAGTCCTCGAAGGGGGAGTCTGTGCCCAATCCAGCGTCCCCGAGTTCTAGCGCCAATGCGTCGGGTCCACGCTCGGCGAAATCCAGGTATCGGCGCAGATGTCGTGCGCCCTCGTTTCCGACTTCTCCGAGTTCGCCGGCGCTCATGGAGGTGACGACCTCGATGAGTTCGCGTGCGCGAGTAATGGCGACGTTGAGTCGTCGTTCTCCACCTGCACGGTTCAGTGCGCCGAAGTTTTTGTAGATTTTGCCCAGTTCGTCGGGCCCGTACCCGATAGAAAAGATCATGACGTCTCGTTCGTCGCCTTGAACATATTCGAGGCTCTTGGTGAAGTATCCATCTAACCGGTCTTCGTCGAAATAACGTTCCAGATCGGGACGGTCGGCCCTGGCGAGCAGCAGTGCGTTATCGATTGCGTCTCGCTGGGCGGCAGAGAAGGCGACGACCCCGAGACTTTGGTTGGGCCGGGTATCGAAGTGGTGGATCACTCGTGAGGCTACGGCCTTAGCTTCAATCGGGTTGTCTTGGCCGGCGGAACGCCTGTATACGCCTGGGACACGAAAGTACTTCACGCCCATGTCGTCCGATACGTCGACTGCGCTAGGGAAGGTGATCAGCTTTCCGTCGTAGAAAGACGCATTGCTGTACGCGATGAGGTGTTCGTGACGGCTTCGGTAGTGCCAGCGGAGGGTCAGTGCGTTGAAGTTTCCACTGGACTTCATGAGGTCAAGAACGGATTCGAAGTCGGCAGCGAAATCGTCTCCACCGGCCGTATCGTCATCCGCCGCCGATGCGGAGAAGAAGTTCGTCGGAGGAAGTTGGCGTTGGTCGCCGGCGGTGATCAGTCCCCGGCCCCGGTAGATGCAGTTAATAGCATCGCCGGGAGTGACTTGGCTTGCTTCGTCGAAGATGACTACATCAAACTTCATGTCGGCCGGTAGGTATTGAGACACAGCGAGCGGGCTCATCATGAAGCAGGGGTGAATAGCCTGGATGACGTCTCTGGCGTCGCTTATGAGTTGGCGAACAGGAATGTGTCGACGCTTTTTCTCGGCTTCGCGCCGGATGATACTTGCCTGACCGTAGTTGGCTCGGGGCCTGCGGGTTAGCGCGGCGTTGATGATGTTCGTGACAGCGCCGTCGACAAGCGTTCGATCCAAGGCGCGGAAACGTTCGACGACATCGGTTGGTTCCTCGTGATCGAACGCACGCAGTCGCTCGTCGGTTGCGAAATAATAATCGAGCCATGCCGTCAAGGGTGACCTTTTGGCGAGGGTGACGAACTGTTCAGCCGGAAGTCGTTTGTCGATCGCGAAGTTCACGACGGATTCGAATCCCAGTACGGCCAGTTCGGCTTGAGCGTGCGATGAAGTGAACCACTCGCGCATTTCGTTTTGACCGTCGGCGAGATCTTCGAGTAAAGATTTTGCGGCTTCGAAACTGTTCAGTTCGGTTTGGATTTCAGGCTTTCTGCGGTCGTCAAAACGCCCGAGAATTGCTTTCCGTGCGTCGTCCCAGGACTTGTAGGACGCTACGAGCGCAGGTTGTGGAAACGAGCTGTTCAACGCGGCGAACTGCTCCAAGGAAAGAGGCGGGCACGTTTGATTGCTTGTCGGCTTTGCCCGCCATGCTGCGTCTCGGACTGCCAACGTCCAGCCGAGTCTCTCCTCGAGGGCGCGAGCGACTGCTGGTGCGGCGTGCTGTGTGGCGAGTTCTGCTGTGGCGAGCACCGGCTCAAGGCTGGTCATCGCCTCGGAGAGCGCCGCCTGAGCACCCAATGCGGATTCGGAAGCGAGTGCTGCTGAGCGCACCCGACTGAGGGTGGTGTCGTGGCCAAGGTAGGGAGTGTATTCGGCGACCACGGTGACGACTTCGTCAAGCTCGCGTTCGGTTGCTTTGATCCATTCAAGGGCCGCCCGGAAAGCGCCGGCGGCTGTCGATTCTGGCAAGGGAAGGCTGCTTTCGAATGCGTATGCGTGCCAGCTGGCTAGCAATCTCCGCACTTCATCGGCAGTAGCGCCGACCGTTCTCCGAATCTCCGGACTTTCTAGCAACTCGCGAAGCTTGTTCGGTTCCGTGAGCACACTCGTTGTCGTCAGAATCTTCGCATTCTCGAGAGCTGCGTCCAGCAGCGACCAGTTCGTTGCAGTGCCGCCGTAATACCTGCCGAGATTCGCCGCGAAGGTCGTTTCTGCCTCGGTGCGTGCGAGCCAAGCGTCCTGCCAGGCTTGCGCCAAAGGCAGCTTGACTTGGGCTTGCCGCGGGTCTTCGGTTGTGAGCTTCTGCAGGTCGGCTAGAGCGTCTTTATATTCGTGGCCTTTGCGCCCGAAGAACGTGTCGTTTCTTGTCAGTCGATCAGTGATGCTGGCGATATCGGCGGTGAGTGAAGCGGAAGAGAAGGTAGACTCGGCAGCCGTTCGTGCGACGGTTTCCACGTTGAGTGCGCGGTGGAGGTGTCCGGCTGTTCTTTCCGCCGCATCCAACCAGTCTGTTGAAAGCCAATTCGGCAGCGGGGGAGCGTCTCCGCTAACGGTGGCCCAAACTGTGAAGAGGGCTTCCGCAGCGTCGGCGTTGGCGGGCATGGCGAGCCCCATGGCGCTGGCAAACTCAGCAGCCGATATCAAGATGGCGCTTAGTAGGTCCGCACCGGCCCTGAGCCAGCCTCGTCGTGCATGCACCTCGGTGTTCGTTACATCTGTTACGGCAGGCCACCACTCTGTGGTCCTCGATGTTACGGTGAGCGACTCGCTGGGGCGACTTGGCAGACTGAGCCAATCGCCGCAGGTTGAGGAGGCCGCAAATATGGCGGCCTCCTGCTCTCTCACAAGTTTGCTGAATCGGGTGACGGAGTCGCGTAGGGTCAGTTCGTCGTACTCGGTGAGCCATGATTTACTTGCATGTTCAGCGCCGCTATGCCAAATGCGGATTACGCTCTCGAGCAGGGGTGCTTGATCGAGACTGTCCAGCGCGAAGGCTTCGAGGCTTGGTGCGATGTCTTTGAGGAGTTCCTGGTATTCAGTGAGGGTGTCGAGGGCTTGTTGGAGTTCGAAGGCGATTGGTTGCTCGTTGACAAGCCCGAACCAGAGGTGCTGCTTTCCGAGCAGTGCAGCGTTCCATGCGCTTGCGAGCCGGCTCGCTTGAATGTCTAGGTTGTTGAGGAGCCGAGCGTCAATCGAGTGAATGGGCGTGCTGGGCCGTGGTCCGAGGATGGGGCTGGCAAGGGTCTCGAGTTCGCCCTGGACAGCGTGGACGCTGCGGCCTAGCGGTTCACGGAGTTCGTTCGCAGCGTCGGCGTACTGATTTAAGGCCATACGGAGTTCGCGGGCTTGCTCGACGTTTACCGGGTCGATTCCTACCGGCGCGATCGGTGTCTGATCGAGAGCGCGGCCCAGGCGTGCCGCCACTTCGCTCCGAATCGCCTTGTGACTGTGTAGTTCGAGTACGAACGGATCGAGTCCGCGTGAGGTGAGGCGGTCCTTCACAACATCGAGGGCCACGGCTTTTTCGGATACGAAGAGTACTTTTTGCCCAGCTTCGATGAGCGTTCCAATGATGTTCGTGATGGTTTGGCTCTTGCCAGTTCCGGGTGGCCCGTCAAGCACGAAACTTTTGCCTGCGGCCGCGGCGGCAATGGCTGCTCGCTGGCTCGTATCGGCGTCGAGTACGAGTGGTGTTGTCTCGGTTGGGGACGTTGTGTCGATCTCTCGCGGATCGGCTTCATCGAAGTAGAACTCCTCGCCGGGGGCAGGAGTTCCACCTGCAAGGGCCTGGAGGATGGGGTTGCCGAGAATGATCTCCTCGTGCTCCAGGAGGTCACGGTACATCGCTTCTTTGGCGAACATAAAGTTGGCCAGCACAGCGAAGTCCTCGACTTCCCAGCCCTCTTCGTAGTCAATTTTTCGGAAGAGGTCCAAGGCGGCATTGATGCCGTTGGTAGAGAGCACCTCGTCGACTTCGTCTGTGCTGGGCAGCGTGATTCCAAATTCGCCGAGCTTCAAGGCGAGTGCAGGGTTGGTTGACATCTCGTCGTCTGCGAATGTCAGCCTTAGTGGTTGGCGTGGCCCGTCCGACGTAAGCGAGACGGGGATGAGGATCAGGGGACTGCGGCGCTTGTCTCCGGAGTCGTCGATCCAGGACAGTGCGCCGAACGCGACGTACAGAACCGAGATTCCCTTGTCGACGAACTCCCGGCGAGAATCTGCGGCCAGACGCCTTAGGGCGCGTTCGACATCTAATTGAGTCTTGTCGGCACGTAACATGGTGCCGTGTACGTCGTATTCGACGTTATCGATGACCGCGAGTACTTCATCTTCGAGCTCGTCCGTCGAGCCTGACTTATTCTTCGGTGCGGGATCCCGGGTGCCTTGCACGTGGCTGCCTCGGTGCTGCCCGATCAGCTCGAAGACTTCGGCCGGATGAGCCGAAACAAATTCGATTGTCGAGGCGCGTGTTGGCCTGTAATTCAGAAGCCTGTTAGTTCCGCTGAGATTGATGAGCGAGTCCCGCCATTGCACCAGGGCGGCCTTCAACTTCTCGGTGCTGTCGCTCATTGTCCCCGTCTGAGTCGCATGCTTGCCCTGCGTCCGCGCAGTAAACCAAATATATCCCCGAGAACGAGTGCGCGCTCATACTCCCGAACGTGCAGGGTGAAGGGTGAGATTGAGATGATGCGTTCAATAGCAACGAAGGTGACTATCGGCTTTCAAGGTCGACCAATCAGTTCTTCAGAAGGCATTTGGGGGAGCTGCTGCTGGGGCGCGGTGTGGGGATGATTGGTAGACCTCGTGGCCGTGTGCTTTGCAGTTCGACCGATGGGGTTTGATTGCGTCAGCGGGTACTCGGTTGACGCTGCCCAGCCGCTTCGAGAGACGAGCCATTTGTGCCCAGTTCAGCCGCGTGAGATTAGTGCCACTCAGGGTGGGACATGACAAGGACGATCACAGCTAAGGACCTTCTGCCGACCGGTGTTGGTTCCAGCTGCGCAGCCGCGTTACCCGGCACTCTTTTGGAATTCAGGCGTACTGTACGCCGGGTCGGTGCGACGATGGTCATCGGTTTCCGTCCTCACTGTGCGGGGTGTGTTCTTTGCCCGGCTCAACGATTACCCGTCGAACGACCTCGAGGTGCAGACAATGGCGAATCGGGCCAGGTCCGCGATGAATCGAACCGAGCCGCTTATCGGAGAGCCCAAGCCGAGTACGACGCACAGATGAGGGCTGAGTGGCCAGTGAAGCGAAAGACTGGTCGGGTGTTTTAACTGAACTGACGCCAAACGCGGCGCTTAATTCGCGAAACTTTTGCGGTCTCCCCGAGCGATAAGGCTAACCCGTTGCCGCTCCTGGGACATCGTTTTGAATCGTTTTGCAGATCACGTCCGCTCCCGTCGCTACTAGGTTCAGCTGAGGACCGTTTGACGCGGTGTTGTAGCCCATGCTCAAAATTCGGGCTAGCCCGGAGGAGAACTGCTTGTTGGACGATATCGGGATAGTTACCACTCTTTCGCTGTCACTGCCCGGCTGATACTGGATATCGACGACCGTGCTCCGGCTGTTTATTGGCGGTAGCTGTATTGTTCTCATCGCCTGACCATCGATCACGGCGACGATGGGCGCGCGACCCCAATCAGGTGGGCGCCCTTCCTCGTGGACTGAATACCGGAACGGTTCGTTAGAGGGCAATCCGTTGCAGTCGGTCTCGGAAGCGATGTCGCTCCTCTCCTGCCTGGCTTGTGTCGACCCGGCGAGAAGGAGGGGGATGGCCACAGCGAACACGCTTAGGACACCAAGGACAGCCGGGAGCGACGGTCCCTTCTCGATCCACGCCGGTACCGCGATCGCACCTGTGACGATCTGAACTCCGACTAGCCATGCCATAACCCCGAAAAGCATGGCAGCATCTGGATCCAGCTGACTCGCCATCGTCTGGCTAAGCAATAGCCAGGCCGCGCCAAAAACGTAGCTCAACGCTATAGCGATAAACACCGCGAGACGAAGCACCTGATTCCATCGCGAGAGCAAGGACCCGGCAATCGAGAAGGTGAGAACCAGAATGGTCGAGGCCCATATCCATCTCAACGCAGTCGCTCGGTCAGCGGGGTATTGCAACACCACGGCGACGAAGAGGATGGCCCATGAACCCGCTGCGAACAAGATGATCGGAACGAGTGTCGAAGTTATTTGGCGAACGGGAGAGACGGCCTTCTCGCGTGGCCGTGAGCGCTGCATGAGGTTGCGTTTTCTTTCGCTGACGCGGTTTCCGCTTGACGATCTCGCCCCAAGTCGCATGGTTCGAAAGATACAGCAATGGCGTCGTTGAGGTTGGATTTCCGGCCTCATCTCGTACCTGAGCGCGAGATGATCGTCATCACGTGATGGTTCTCCCCGATCAGTCCTGGACGGTGCCAGTATTTGCACATGAGAGCCAAGGATGGCTGGCACGTACCAAGACCCGCAATACCGCTGGATGGTGACGAACGGTTCGATGGCGTCGACGCGACAGTGCAGGACTTTTGGCGGCTCGCGCTTTCGGACCTGAGGAAGGACGAAGGCGTTCGCAATTGGGGTCAAACCAGACCGTCACAACGGGGCCATTTCAACCTGCCCAGACACTCACGACTAGGCGCGTTTCGCGCTAGCGATCGGCGTGCCTTCGAACTGGTCGATACGCGGACGGTAGACGGGGGGTGGCCCGATGTCGATGACATCACGCAGTCTGTCCTAGGACGAAACTCTGCGGGCTACGGTGTCGTCACGACGATCAGGTATCCGCCGCCGTCGGTGTACCAGACATTCATCGGGGTGGTTGTAATCGATAAGACAACTTGCTGCTGTTGAAACGAAATCGTCGTTTTCTGTGGAACGGTCGAGAGCACACCTTGCTGTGTCCCACTCGCCCAAACATCATCGTTAGCGACCCCAGCCACCTTCGAGAAGCCGAGAGGAGTGCTCGTGCCTGGTGCTCCGTCATCGCTGACGCTGGTCAGCTCCGCCTCATGCGCTAAGTACAGCTGAGTACCATCGGTTTGCACGCAGCTGTAATCGTTCTTTGCGCCTTCCTGTACCAGGCTCGCTGAGCCTGTACTCGGGTCGGTGCTGAAAAGGTTGAAGGTATTACCCTCGCTGCCTTGAAGAAGTCCTGATGCCCAAACGGCATCGCCGTGTTCGACCATGCACTCAACAGTGAACACGCCATCCAGGGTGGAGCTCGACTTCAGGGACAACGAGTCGCCGTCGTAGCTGCTGAGCTGCCCACCGTTCGGCGTGTTCGGCACCCAGACGGTGTTCGTCTTGCTGTCGTATGCCAGGAGGTCGCCCTTAGTTGTGTCGTAGCCCGTGAGTTTCTGCTGCGCCACAATGGACAGGCCACACCGGTCAAGCGAAACTAGATAGCTGTCTGCTGCGAGGTCGTTAGCGTATCTGCGCCAGAGGACGTATACGCGTGTCGGGCTTGCGGCGACAGCGGTGACGTCGTCGTAGATCGGACTTGTCGTGGATGTCGATACCGGTGCTGGAGGAAGCTTTAGCGCAGCTGAGTCGATTGAGGCGCTCGTGATGATCACGCCGCTGGAACCGCTGATTCGGTCGACGACTGCGGGGGATTCCCCGACTGAATCTTGCCAGTCTTCGGTGCGTCCACCAGCGAGGATCGTGTCATTTTGGCCGACTACCGAGGTCGCCCAGATACCCGGGGGGTTTGCCGAAACGGGGACGCTGCCGGCGCTGGTGGGATTTTTGTCGAAAGCTCCGGTTTCGGAGGACCCGTCGTTGCAAGGGATGTCCGTTTGACCCGATGCGACGCTGTTCGAGCACCCGGACAGGACCAGAACACTCGCCAGAGTCAGTAGCGCGAAAATCGCGATGCGTTGTCGATGAGTGGGTTTCATTCTGTTCATCCCTTGTCTCATGCCATGACCGGAGCCGACGCAGGCGCAGACGACAGCCCTGTGTTGTCGTGTGTACCCTGATTCATCGCTGCGCCGCAAATTGCGATGTCCCCATTCCGTCCGATGTAGCGTCCGTTAGGAGCCGCGTTGATCGTCAATGGTGCCCCGCATTGTGACTCAGGTCTGACTCAATCGTTGTCTGCCTGTGTGGGAACAATAGCGGGGATCGGAAGAAAGGCGCAACGTGGGTAGAACGTGCTGTCAGCTAGTTCAAGACCAGCGCCGTTGGTGTTTCGCTTCCCGTGGCCATCAGGCGGCAGGAATGAGGTCGATGCCGGTCATGATGACTGACGATTGGACGTCGGGACTTAGAAGTTCCTCCAGCGCCGCCGTATTCTTCAAGCCACATATTGCGCGGCAGGCCTCGACTCTGACCAGGTGCACGTGTCCTGCCATCGAGGATGAAATCCCCACCTTGGCGGAAGACGTCGGCGGCTGTAACCAAACTCCGCGCATGCTCATTCGACAAGTCAAGAATAACGAAATCGCGCGTCCGTTCGGCCTTCAATCAATAAATCACTTGCCTCGTGCATCTAACGCAGACATGAGCTTGGAGAATTGAACGTCCAAACCGCGGGCAATTTTGTACCAAGTATCGATGTTGCCGCGAACGATTCGCCCGTTTCGCCGCTCACCGTTTTCGATCGCGACGAGGTTCCGTCGATTCAACCCGCTGGCGGCAGCTAACGCGTCAAAGCTGAGGCCGCGCTCGATTCTCAACTCGTGAAGTCGATGCCGGAGCGGTTCGAAGTCTGGTTCATTGGGTTCACCAGCTCCTGCCACTCCGCAATCTCATCGGTTGCACATCTATCCCGCGATGCGCAAATGCACACTATTCCGTTAATGTGAGAGATGCACGAGGCAGTCGGCGTTGAAAAGGGGGCACTAGATGAGCGATGAACAAACTCAAGTGGCGGCGGGATGGTATCCACTTCCTGAAGATCCGACCTCAGAGAAACTATGGGACGGTGGTCAGTGGGTAGGAGAGTCGCGGCCTCGAGCGATCTCCAATTTGACGCCCACTCACACGCCTGCCGCACCACTTCCGGCCGCTGGCTTCTATCCGGATCCTGATCAGCCAGGGCAGGAAAGATACTGGAACGGTCAAACTTGGTCTCCGGCGTCTTCTGGCGCGACGTCACAAACCGGCATCGCGCTCGATCCTCGCATTGACAACAAACCAGCATCACGCTCAGTTCTCTTCGGAGCAATTTCCATTCTGATCAACCCATTCGGCGCATTGAGTATTGTCGCGATTATCTTGGCTATCGTCGGGTTCACTCGTGTTCCTCGAATTCAACGATTTACCGGCCAGCCCACGGGTCGCAAGTCCGCCACTGCGGGATTGATCCTTGGGGTTGTCGGAGCCATCGTCTTCTTCTCAGTGGCGCTGCCTCTCATTGGCTCGCTTCTAAATCCCACTCTCGATGGGCGCAGCGTCGAGCAGACCATCACGTCTCAGGCATCTGACAAGGGCGTGACGTTCACCTCGGTTCAGTGTCCTTCATCGCCTAGTGCGGCCTCTGGAACGTCGTTTGAATGCGTTGCCATGACGAGCGATTCGCAGGTCATGATTCGGGTCTCCGTGATCGACAACTCTTACGCCTGGCAGGCCGAGCAGTAGCGTCGTAGCACCTGGGAAAGTGAGGGGTGGAATCGGTTGGAACCGGTGACGCGAGGGTGCACCGGATTCAAAACGGTCGTCGCCAGCGTAGCGCTCGCCGATTCCGAAGCGCCCGCGGTCCCGGTTCCTGGTTGGTCAGAGGGCGTCTAGTCTTGCTCGAGCTCGCTATTCAGGCGGTCTACGTCCCTCTGAGCCTCGATGTCCCACTTCAGCATTTGTGTCTGGCTGAGACGCTGACGCTTGGCGATTTCGCGGAACAGATCAGCCTCTTTACGGCGCTGGACTGCGAGCCACTCGATGTCGTCGGTGGTCAGGTTGACAAACAATTTCGCCTCCCCGCCCACCACAATCTCGGAATTAGCGTTACCAAGCTCAGTCCAGTCAGTTGCGATCTGGTAATCGTCTGTCTCGTCAGAAACAACGGTAAGACGCGCCTCAATATCATCCAGATCGCAACCGAATCCTCCGGGCAGATTGGTGCTTGTGACGACAGCACCCGTCCGCAGATCGACGAGCCGATACAGGCCGTAACCAATTGCATTGGGGTCGCGTAGCCGCGACTTTTGAAGTTGAAGGCCCTGACGTGTCGCGGCATTGCGCAACCTAATCTCTCGAACTTTGTACTCTGGCATGATGCTCTGTCCTTCCATCGTGTTGTTGGTCTATTACTCGTAACCATACCACAACCATTACCAGAAACATTACCCAATTTATTACCGGAAGCGCTACTCAAAACTGCTCCGGCAACTACGAACCTCGGCTCCGGGCGATCCTGCGAACCCCGAGGACCACGCAAAACCACCGGACCGTCAGAGATGTCCTGATACACCAAATGTCAAAGATGTCCTGATGCAGATTCGTCACAGATGTCTTGATACATCACAAAACAGGCGCCACCATGACCGCCAAACTTGCCCATACTTTGCCCACACTTGCGACCGAAACGGTGTGATCGAGGACGTGTTCGCGTGATCTGGGAAAGCCTAGAAATCAGCGATCTACGGGAAATCTGGCTGCAACTGGGGTGCGAATTTGGCACTCTCACGGCGGTAACACCGGTTCGAATCCGGTTGGGGTCACACTGTATTAGCTGACGAGGCCCGGTTCCCTTTCAACAAGGGGAATCGGGCCTTTCGTTTCGGCCCTCAACGCGCCCGCTTGGTGAGCGCCGTCGTGCTCGACGGCTCGATCAAGCTAACGTGTTGGGGTGTCCACGACTCTAGAATTCGACGACCTCGACGCGAAGCTCGCCCTCGCGCTTCAGGCGAACGGCCGCGCCAGCTGGGGGCGCATAGCGACCGCCATCGATGTTCCCGTGCGAACCGTGACTCGCCGCGGGCAGCGCCTGATCGAAACGGGAGCGGTACGCGTATCGACGTATCTCGACACCACCATGGTCGGGCACGCTCGGCCCCTCATCGTGCAGATCGGAACGCACCCGGGACGCGCGATGGATGTCGCCCAGGCGATCGCGGCTCGCCCCGATGCATCCAGTGTCTCGGTGCTGGAGAGCGGTGCCGATGTGGTCTGCCAGCTCATGCCGCGCACACCCCAGGAGAGCGCCCGGCTCGTCGTGAGCGAACTGCCGCGAATCGACGGACTGCTGTCTGTTCGAGTCGGAACGGTGCTGAAGTTCTTCCGTTCGGGTTTCGACTGGACGGCGGCCCCGCTGCCGCCGGCCACCCTCGACGCGCTGCGCGATAAGAGCCAATGGCCCGGCGCAGCCGACTCGAAGGCAGCCGCCGTGACGCTCACGCCCGAAGACGAACGCCTGGTCGAGGCGCTGGCCGAAGATGGTCGTGCGACAGCCATCGAGATCAGCGCGCGCATCGGGGTCACTCCGCCCACGGTGAAGCGGCGACTGGATGCCCTGCTAGCGCTCGGCGCACTGCATGTTCGTACGGAGATTTCTTCGTCGCTGCACGATCTGCGCGTCGAGGCGCTGACCTGGCTCGAACTGCCGCCTGATCGGGTGGAAGAAGTGGGTTCTGCCCTCAGCCGCCACCCATCGGTACGGTTCTGCGCGGCCTGCACCGGGGAGGCGCAGATTCTCGTCGACTGCATCGTCAGCGACGAGAAGGCGCTCTACCGATTTCTCACCGAAGACGTGGCCGGCCTCGGTGCCCACCGCACGCAGACTGCCGTGGTGCTCGTGCCGGTACGCCGAGGCCCGATGATTTTGAACGATATGGCCGCTTTGTAAACATCATGTTGCAATATTGGCCGAAAAGGCCTTTTCGGCTAGCGAATCTGGCCGGAAAGCACATAGTGTGCATACATGAATCCTGACATGCCCACCTCGCTCGACGTCTGGGCGGCGGAGGCATCCACCCTCTCGTGGAACCCCGGTGTGCTCATCGACGGCCGCCTTGTGCCGTCACAGTCTTCTCAGACCTTCGACCTCGTCAGCCCGCGCGACGGCGCAGTTCTCTCGGCGGTCAGTGCCGGGTCGTCTGCCGACGTCGATGCGGCGGTGACATCGGCCAGAGCGGCCTTCGAGGATGGCCGGTGGGCGGGCGTTGCGCCGATCGAACGGGGTGCTGTTCTCATTCGGTTCGCCGACGTCGTTGCTTCCCGCGCCAGGGAACTCGCGCTTCGAATCTCGCTGGAGATGGGCAAGCCCGCACACGATGCTCTGGCCGTCGAGCTGCGTGCGATCGTGCAGTGCCTGCGTTGGTACGGTCAGCTCGCCGACAAGCTGGGCGACGAGGCCCCGGTCAGTAGCCCGTCATCGCTGGGCCTGGTCACCCGTGAACCCGCCGGTGTGGTCGGCGCCGTGGTGCCCTGGAATTTTCCTCTCACCATGACCGGCTGGAAGATCGGCCCCGCACTCATGGCGGGTAACAGCGTCATTCTGAAGCCGGCCGAACAGACCAGCATCTCGGCGCTTCTGCTCGGCGAGCTGGCACTCGAAGCCGGTCTTCCCGACGGCGTACTGAATGTCGTGCCCGGTCTTGGCAGCGTTGTGGGCGAGGCGCTCGGTCGTCACCCCGATGTCGATGTCATCTCGTTCACCGGATCGGTCGGCGTGGGCCGCCGTTTCTTGGGCTACTCGGCTGAGTCGAACGGAAAACGAGTCTGGCCTGAACTCGGCGGCAAGTCGGCGTCGGTCGTTCTGGCCGATGCCGACGCCGGGGCCGCCGGCCGAACCACCGCCTGGGGCTCGTTCTACAACCAGGGTGAGATGTGCAGCGCGTCGTCACGCATGGTCGTGATGCGCGATGTGCTCGACGAGGCGGTGGATGCCGCTCTCGAGCAGAGCCGCACGATGCAGCCGGGCGATCCGCTCGATGATGCTAGTCAGATGGGAGCGATCGTCAGCGAGGTGCAGCTCGCCCGCATGCAGGGAATGGTCGAGCGAGCCCTGAAAGACGGAGCTACCCTCGCCGCCGGCTCGATCGAACGGTTCGACATCGGATCGGGTCGGGGCAGTTATCTGGCGCCGATCGTGCTGACCGATGTTCGCCCCGACATGGAGATCGCCCAAGTCGAGGTCTTCGGCCCCGTTCTGTCGGTGATCGCCGTGGCGTCTGAAAGCGAAGCCATTGAGGTGGCGAACGGCACGCCGTTCGGATTGGCCGCGGGCCTGTGGACGAAAGACCTTTCTGCTGCTCACCGCGTCTCGCGCCGGCTTCGCGCGGGCACCGTGTGGGTCAACTGCTACGAAGAGGGAAATATGTCGATGCCATTCGGCGGCTCGGGCGCGAGCGGTTTCGGCCGAGACAAGAGCGCTCATGCCGTCGACAAGTACACCGATCTCAAGAGCACCTGGATCGAACTGTGACGGCGGATCGAGTGGATGATCGCCTCAAGTCGGCGCCTCGCCCGGTCATCCTCATCTCCACCTGGCGCCGGGCACTGCCCACGTATCTCGGCGAAGCGACCGACCTCTACACGCTCGGCGGTGAGTACGCCGATCTCGTCTCCGAAGCCGGCGGCATCCCGCTGATGATGCCGCACCTCGATGCCGCGCAGATCGGGCAGCTCGTCGGTCGCGTCGACGGCGTGCTGCTGTCTGGGGGAGAGGATGTGGTTCCCGAGACACCGGAGAACGCCGCGCGAAACCACAGCGAATCGGCGCTGCTGGCCGAGGCGCAGTTCGGTGCGATTCCGGTTTTCGGCATCTGCCGAGGCATGCAGATCTCGAACGTGTTTCTGGGCGGAACCCTCGTCGAAGACATGCCCGCGAGCGACGTGCATCCGCATGCCGAGCCGGGGCACAACCCCGCCGACGACCGGCACCGCATTACAGCGAGCGCCACGTGGGTTCGGGAAGGTATTGCGCAGAGCGGCGTGGTCAACAGCATCCATCATCAGGCCGTCGACGTGCTCGGCGGCAACCTTGCCACGGCAGCCGTCGCCGATGACGGCCAGGTCGAGGCCATCGAGAGCACCACGCCCGGCTGGTTCGTGCGCGGTGTTCAGTGGCACCCCGAAAAGATTCCCGGCCGAGAAGGCCGAGAAGATGCGGTTCGTCTGTTGACCGACTTCATCGCCGCAGCACGCGAACGGGCCTCCGCTCGCACCGTTTCATCCGCCACCACCGAGAGGAGCAGCTAGATGGCTGCCGACGTACAGAAGATCTACCTGGAGTTCGAAAACGGCCCCCGCGCCGAGGCGACCCTGCAGACGGAGGCGGCGCCGAAGACCGCGGCCGCCATCTGGAAGGCGCTCGAGGTTCCCGTGACCCAACCCGTCATGCACGCGATGTACGCGGGCCCCGAGATCATGTTCGGTCTCCCCGAAGAAGCGCAGCTGTTCGATCCCGCCACGCTGCCGGCCGAGAACCAGCAGGTCGTGCCGGCACCGGGCGATCTCATCTGGTTCCACCAGTCGAAAGAGCTGATGGCCGGGCTCGACTTCGAGCTCTGGGAACTCGGCATCTTCTACGGAAAAGGCGGCAGAATCTTCGGGCCGCTGGGCTGGACTCCGTGCACCAACTGGGCCTCGATCACGAGTGGACTCGACGAGTTCGCTGCCGCCTGCCAAGAAACACGAACCATTGGACTGAAAAACCTCACAATCGGGAGAATCTGATGAAAAGCGCACCCCTGCACCGCATAGTTCTCGTGGCCTCGCTCGGCTTGGCCGCTACCCTCGCGATCTCCGGATGCTCGAGCAGCACCGGCACGGCCGCGACGTCGAGCTCGACCGCCGCCGCCGCCGCCGCGACCGTTCAACTGCCGAGCTCCTTTGCGGGATCAACGCTCGTCGCCCCTGCTGTCACGGGATACCCGCCGTACGCCTTTCTGCAAGACGGCAAGGTCGTCGGAATCAGCGCCGACCTCGCGACCGCGCTCAGCGGGCCTTTCGGTTCGACCGTGAGCCTCAAGCAGGACTCCTTCGAGAATGCTCTGCTCGGCACGAACAGCGGCACGTACATCGGAACGTTCGGCGCAGACGTCACCGCCGACCGTGAGGCGGCGTACGACCAGGTGTCGTTCTTGAACGATCACTACGAATTCATGTCGCTCAAGGGCAAGACCATCGGCAGCGACATGATGTCGCTCTGCGGTCTCACCATCTCGGTGGTGGCAGCAGACAGCGCCATCCCCGTGCTGCAGACGCAGTCGACCGCCTGCACCACCGCGGGAAAGGGCGCGATCACCGTTTCGACGTTCGCCGACCAGGGCGCCGCAACCCTGGCCGTGTCGAGCAAGCAGGTCGACGCGACCACGGCGACGCTCTCGAACCTCGGCTACATCTCGAACCAGGCGAGCGGCCAGTTCGAACTCGGTGGCCCGAAGTACCAGTACGTGCTGATCGGCATCGCAACCAAGAAGGGCAACGGAATGGCGCAGGCCATGGCCGACGGCATCAACGAGCTCATCGCCAACGGTGAATACGAGAAGATTCTCGAGGCTTATGGTGTGCAAGGCGACGCCGTCGACAAAGCCGAAGTGAACCCCAACCCCGTAGTCGGAGGATAACCCGCAATGCCTGCACAAGATAACGACCCGGCACTCCTGCCGCACGTACCGAGAAGACATGTCGGTCGAGCAGTCGCCGCCGTCGTGCTCGTGCTGGCACTGCTTCTGCTGGTTCAGAGCCTGGCCGTCAACCAGGCTCTGGACTGGCCCACCGTCTGGAAGTTCTTCGCGAACTACGACGTGCTGGCCGGCCTCGGCCGAACCCTGCTGATCACCGCCATCGCGATCGTGGTGGCGGTCATCCTCGGTGGCCTGCTCGCCACAATGCGGCTGTCGGAGAACAGGGTGCTTCGCGGCATCGCGTGGATCTACGTGTGGTTCTTCCGGTCAGTACCCCTGCTGGTGCTCCTGATTCTCACCTTCAACCTCTCGCTGCTCTGGCCGACCATCAGTATCGGAATTCCGTTCGGCCCGACGTTCTACTCGGTCGAGACGCAAGATCTCATCAATCCCTTCGTTGCCGCCGTGGTCACCTTCTCGCTGCAACAGGCCGCCTATACGTCAGAGGTTCTCCGGGCATCCATTCAGTCGGTGCCGACCGGCCAGCGCGAGGCCGCGATCGCGCTCGGCATGACGCGTACGCGAACCATGCTCCGCATTGTTTTTCCCCAGGCGTTCCGTGTCGCGCTGCCGCCCATCGGCAATGACACGATCAACCTGCTCAAGTCGACGTCGCTCGTGGCGTTCATCGCTGTTCCCGACCTGATGTACTCGGTTCAGCAGATCTACTCGGCGAACTTTCTCATCATTCCGCTGCTCGTGGTCGCCACGATCTGGTACATGATCGTGGTCTCTGTGCTGTCGGTCGGCCAGAGCCTGCTCGAACGGCGCCTGCGCAACTCGCCCGCCCGCCAAGGGCGGCAGAAGCCGCCGGGGCTCGCCACGCAGGAATCGTCGCCCACTGCCGTGAATCCGCTCGCCGCCGACCGTTCGGAGCTGACCAAATGACGCCCTTTCTCGTGGCCACCGATGTCACCAAGAAGTTCAACGGCACGACGGTGGTGGATGATGTGAGCCTCACTGTCGACAAGGGTGAGACCCTCTGCCTGCTGGGGCCGTCGGGCGCCGGCAAGAGCACCTTTCTTCGCTGCATCAACATGCTGGAGCGCATCGACGCGGGCCGCATCGTGCTCGACGGCGAAGAACTCGGCTGGCAGCGCCACAAGAACTCGATGCGCGAACTCTCGGGAAAAGACGAAGCCCGGCAGCGCCAAGAGATCGGCATGGTCTTTCAGAGCTTCAACCTTTTCGCTCACCTGACCGTGCTCGAGAACGTCATCGAGGCGCCCATCGGCGTGCTGAAGCTGAACCGTGCGAAGGCCATCGCCGACGCTCACGAATTTCTCGACAGAGTGGGCCTCGACAACAAAGCGGATGCCTACCCGAGCCAGCTTTCGGGCGGCCAGCAGCAACGTGTGGCCATCGCCCGTGCGCTCGCGATGCGGCCCAAACTCATGCTCTTCGATGAGCCGACCAGCGCCCTAGACCCCGAACTCGTGAGCGAGGTGCTCGAATCTATCAAAGACCTGGCGAGCACGGGTATCACGATGCTGATCGTCACCCACGAGATCGGTTTCGCCCGTGAGGTGTGCGATCGCTTCGTGTTCATGGAGCAAGGCAAGATCGTCGAGGTCGGGCCTGCCGCGAACCTCACCGTCAGCGCTGCGGAGAGCCCGCGAACCCGCGACTTCCTGTCAAAGGTGCTCTGACCGATCCGCACGGTCAGGTTACGCCGAACGCGGTTCGGCTTCCGTGCGCCCGCCGGTCATCCGGTCTCTCGCGCGGTCGGTGCGCGCCACGACCGGTACATGCTCGGTCGCCCGCGCGAGTCCCGACAACGGCATGCCGACGTACATGCTCTCGGCGCTGTCGACGAGGTAGGTCTCGTGCCAGATGCCGACGGCGCCGGGAGCTTTGCGCGCCCGAGAGTTGAACGCGGCCCACGCCGGGCGATGGGCGGCATCCCGCTCGCTCGCGTAGGAGTAGAGCTGCTCTTTCGAGGCCCAGTACTGCACGAGAACCGGGCCGCCGGCGCCGAGCGTGAACCGGCAGCCGAGCAATCCCGAGGTCGGGTCGCTCGCGAGCTCGACGAGCATCGGCCCCATGGCCATGAACGCGGGCAGCCATTGATCGGGTCGCCACGGGCGGTTGATGCGCATCCCGATCATGAAGACCACGAGTTCGCCCTCGCGTCGGTGCGTCATTCGGCCTGGAAAGATTTTCGCCATGATCTCTGCTCCAATAGATAGTTGTACTACCTAATATTGGGTACTGCTACTATCCAAGTCAAGGAGGAAATTGATGCGGATCTCGCAATTGGCGGCTGAGAGCGGCGTCAGCGTTCCGTCGATCAAGTTCTACCTGCGCGAGGGCCTGCTTCACGACGGCGTGCGAACATCTGCCACGCAGGCCGAATACGACGGTGAGCACGTTCGGCGGCTGCGGCTGATTCGGGCGCTGCTCGGGCCGGGCGGTCTTACCGTTGTGGGCGCTCAGTCTCTGCTCGGCACCATGGAGCATCCGCCGGAACATGCGCACGACCTGCTCGGGGCCGCCCATGCGGCCAGCGCTCCGGCTGGCAAAGCGAACCGCGACGATCTCGACGCCGTGCGTGCAGAGGCGGCGAGCTGGGGCTGGGATGTTTCGGGCTGCGATCCGCTCGTGCTCAGTGCGCTCGGCGACGCTCTCGAGCGTCTGCGCGACGCCGATTTCGCCGTGCCACCCTCCGTCATGCGCGCCTATGTCGATGCGATGAAGTCTGTCGCCGCGGCCGAGGTCGCCGAAATTCCCACCGATTCGGCCGACGCGGCCGTTCGCTATGTTGTGCTCGGCACGATCCTCGTCGAGCCGCTGCTGCTGGCGATGCGCCGGCTCGCCCAGGAGACCGCTTCGCTCGAGCGGTTCGGCGTGGCGCCGCCGGGGGAGTTGGGTGCGTGAAGCGCACACGTCACCTCACGCGGCTGCCCGACTTCGGCCAACGTCGGTTCGAGCATCCGCCCGCCGCAGTGACCTGAAAAATTATTCGGAGATGTGGGCAAGACCTGTCGAATCGGCAGGATGCTGTTCGTAGACCTAGTGAAGGCACCCTCCAGAGGTGACTCGAATCAAGGGAAGACGACCATGAACCTCACGATCTCGATCCAGGTCAGCGTCGACGGAGTGATGCAGGCCAACGGCGGCAACAACGACGAACTCGACCCCGGTTTTACGCGCGGGGGCTGGGCCATTCCGACCGGCGACGCCGAGTCGTTCGCTTACATTGTGAGCACGTGGCAGCGCGCGGATGCGTTTCTGCTCGGGCGTAAGACGTACGGCCTGTTCGCCGAGTACTGGGGAAGGCAGTCCGACGAGTCGAATCCGTTCTCCGGTGCGATGAACCCGCGGCCGAAGTACGTCGTGTCGAATACTCTTGCCGACCCGGAATGGGCGAATACGACTGTTATTTCGGGTGACATCGCCGCGGGCATCCGGAACCTGAAGACACAAACGGGCGGCGAACTCGTGGTGGTGGGCAGCGGGATGCTCGCCCGGTGGTTGCTCGAGAACGAACTGGTCGACGAGATCAACCTCATCGTGTGCCCCGTGATCGTCGGCGACGGGCTGCGGCTGTTTCCGCAGCAGGGCAAGGACTTTGCGCTCGAGCTCATCTCGTCGAAGGTGTTTCCGACGGGTGTGCTCGCGCAGACCTACCGGCCCACTGGCCGCCCGACTTACGCCTGAGTCTGGCAGCATCACGTACCCCTGAGAGAGGATGAGAACATGCAGTATCTGGTCAACGTCATCGATTACCGCAGCGAGTCCGGCACCGCCGAAGAGGCGGAAGCGATCGACGCCTTCAATGAGAAGCTCATCGCCGGTGGGCACTGGGTGTTCGCCGCAGGTCTCGCTGACCCGACCACGTCGACGGTGATCGACGCCAGGGGAGACGAGCCGATCTTCACCGACGGTCCGTTCGTCGAGGCGAAGGAGTGGGCCGCCGGGCTCTGGATCATCGAGGCACCCGACCTCGATGTCGCACTGAAGCTGATGGCCGAGGGGTCGAAAGCCTCCAACCGCCGCCTCGAGGTGCGTCCGGTGCTCGCGCCGCCGGCGTGACACGCGCCCACCGCGACCACGACGCGCTCGACGACGGTCAGGTCGCCGATGCGCAGGGCTAACGGCCACGATGCCTACGACGCAACCGACGCCAGTGCGGCCGCCGACGCGCGTGAGGCGCCTCACGCGCGCGACGCCCACAACGCTCTGACTCGCGCCCACCGCGACGAGTGGGCGCGCATCGTCGCGACCCTCGCAAAGCGGTTCGCCAACCTCGACGTGGCAGAAGACGCGGCGGCGGAAGCCTTCGCGTCCGCTGCCGAGCGATGGCCCTCGCAGGGCATCCCGCCGAACCCCGGCGGCTGGCTCACGACCACCGCCATTCGTAAGGCCCTCGACAAGCTCCGCCGCGAGAGCACCCGCGACGCACGACACCCAGAGGCGCTGCTCGTGACCGACACTCAGCCCGAGCCTCTCGAAGCGATCGACGACGATCGGCTGCGGCTGATCTTCATCTGCTGCCACCCGGCGCTCGCTATGAACGCTCGTGTCGCGCTGACCCTGCGCATGGTAGGCGGGCTCAGCGTGCCCGAAATCGCCAACGCCTTCTTCGTGCAAGACACCACAATGGGAGCTCGCCTCACCCGCGCGAAGGCGAAGATCGCGGCAGCGGGCATCCCGTTTCGCCTGCCCGACGCAGACGATGTGCCGCGCAGGGTCTCGGGCGTGCTGGCGGTGTTGTTCCTCATCTTCAACGAGGGATACCTCGCGACGAGTGCCGGCTCCGCACCCGTGCGTGACGACCTCACCGCCGAATCCATTCGACTCGCCGGCCTGTTGCGTCAGCTGTTGCCGCTCGATGGCGAGGTCAGCGGGATGCTCGCCCTGATGCTGCTCATCGACGCACGCCGCGCGGCTCGCGTGTCACCCTCCGGCGAGCTGGTGCCGCTCGCCGAACAAGACCGACGCCTGTGGAACGCCGCTCAGATCGCCGAAGGACACACGCTCGTTCGCGAGCGATTGGCCTCCGGTCAGGCGCCAGGTCGTTACCAGCTGCTCGCGGCGATCAACGCCGTGCACACCGACGGCAACGCGACCGATTGGGCGCAGGTCGTCGCGCTCTACTACCAGCTCGTTAGGCTCGACACCTCACCGATCGTGCGGCTGAACCGGGCTATCGCGGTGGGGGAGCGCGGCGATCTCGGGGCCGCGCTGGCGCTCATCGACGACCTCGAGCCGGAGCTGTCTTCGTACCACGCCTACCATGCCGCGCGGGCGCACGTCTTGCTCAAGCTGGGCCGCATCGCAGCCTCCGGGGATGCATACGACGCGGCGATCGGTCTCGCTGGCAACTCCGCCGAGATCGCCTATCTCACTCGTCAGCGAGACCACTTGTCGGGGAAGTGAAGCCCGCGCTCTCGCGCCTTACTGCTTGGCGAGCGTGCCGATCTGCTCGCCGGTGCTCTGGAAGACCACGAGCTTCGTGCCGTCGATCTTGGCCGTCGACGCCAGGTTGAGCCACGTCGTGACCCCCTCGCACCACATCATGGTCGAGGCGAACGTGCCGAAGTCGAAGGTGTCGCCCGAGGCGGTTCCCTTGCCCATGAGGCGGTTGCAGCCGTCCGTTCCCGAGAACGTTCCATCGGGCTGGATGCTCAGCGAGGGTTGGCCCGGAGAGTCTGTGCCCCAGCTCCCTGCGAACGCCGAACCTGAGCTCGAGCATCCGGAGACCGTCATCAGCGTAAAGGCGGCCGTTGCGACCATGGCGATTCGGGCGACCAGGAGCTTCATGGCTAGAGCCTAAGGGGCCGTGTCGTATTTCCGCAGCCATTCTCTGGCTGCTCAGGCTGCGGTGAGCGGAGCCAGCCTTTCGAGAGTGTGGGCATCCACTAACGATCGGGCCTGCAGGAGATGATCGGCGGCGACGAGTGCGAGGTGGTCGATGCTGGCTGGATCCAGACTTGCGTAGTTATTCGCGTTGAGCCACTTCGATACGGCTGCCCACGAGTACAGTGACCATCCGTCGGCCGAGAGCGGCGGCGGGAAGCCGCCGGGGCCCCGCTTACCCGACGCGAGCAACCGCAACGATTCATAACTCCGGCCGAGGCGCGCGGCGATCGTCTTCAATGAAACGAGGTCTTCGTCTTTCATTCCAGTGACGACAAAGCCGGCTTTGCGAGCATCTTCGACCACGCTCACGATTGCGGCGATCAGCGACTCGGCGTTGCGAGTCACCATTAGTACGCCGATACCGTGCTCGGTTGCAGGCGTGGTGTCGTCTAACCCGGCGTCGAATAGTTGGTCATAGTCCTCGTCGGTGAGCGTGCGATCAAGTGTCGCAATGAATTCGTAGATCGGCACGATCAGATCCTTTCTTGCGAGTGCTTGATGGTAAATCGTTCGATGTCTCGCGCATTGTTCTCGGGTACGCGAGGAGTTGACCAAATAGCGACATCGTCGCCGCAGACGAGACAACGCACGAATCCCCACCGATGGCCCCGATGAACTTCCACAACGGCAAATCGGCTTGGGTCAATATTGTTGAGAATTTTGTTGATGGCATTCTTGGGGTGCCTCCCGGCACTAACCACGGGTGTAGTCTACCAGCGTGTTGTGAGTATACAACAAGTCGGAATAACTGCTCCTCTGCGATACTTCAATGGTCACCATTTGCAGGCGCCGAAGTGGCAGCGTTTCGTAGGCGACGAGCTTTGTTCCGCGAGCGCAATGCATGTGAACATTCTACGCCGAACATGATTAAAGCTCGATAATGTCGAATCGGTCGATCTCGGCGTGCCCCTTGACGCTGGTGTTCGCGGCTCTCGGTCCGCGCGTGCTTCGTCTGGCGGCCGAGCGTACTGCGGACGCCGATCCCTAGCTCGTCACCCCCGAGTTCAATCGCGGCGCTCGCGACCTGCTCGGCGACGGCTTGCTCGCCAGCGAGCAGCATACGGATTCTGGTTCATCACGCCGGCGAGGCTGGACGCAAGAATGCGTTTCGCGAAACGCCTTTACTCGCTAAGACCCGGCGGACCATGGTTCGTCGGAATGCGCGAGCCATACTCGATAGGGATGGAGCGAGCGGATGAGTCGCTGGCCCTCGGTGCCCGGTGCATCCAACTCGCCGAACCACACCGCAGTGTCGCCGGCGATCACGACGGGGCCATTAGCGGTCTCGACGACCACGATCTGCGAGCCGCGAGTATGGCCGGGCGCCGGAAGCAGCCGAACCCCCGGCAGCAGTTCGAGCTCACCGTCGACTTCGACATAGTTCACCCCCGCAGCATCCACCCATTGGCGGATCGTGTAGTCGTCGAGCGTGCGCGCATCCTCCAGCTCCTGGCGCTGCACGTAGACCGGCTTCCCGGAGAAGAGGAACGCGTCCGAAGTGTGCCGGACTATCTTCCTTTCGAGGTCTGCTATGCCGTTGAAAGGGTCGATGAGCTCGCCCGTGCCCGGGTTGTAACCGAGGGCGTTGATCGTGAAGTCTCGTTGGCTGAACGCGTCGATAGAACTGAGGCTCGGACTGCGTGGAAAGGAAATGTCGAAGTCCTGCCCATCGATGCGGGACGCGAGAACACCGAAGAAGGCCCCGCGTTCGTCGACGTGACCGATTGTGCGAAGTTCGCTGAAAACACGAGCCTTGTCGGTGGTGTCGTGGATCTCAATGTCGATGTCCTTCGATTGGTGGCCGAGGATCGCGTCACGCACCGCACCACCCACGATCAGAGGCCGCCCACCGGCAGTGCGTATGGAGTTGAGGACGGCAGCCGCAGCAGGTGTCAGCGAAATGAGGTCCGGGCGAAAGGTGGGTGATTCAGTGATGGAGTCCTCATTTGGTCAGTGGGACAGGCTACATCTGATTGCCCGCGTGGGGAGAACGGATGCTCGTCGCGGGTAGCGCGCCGGGTAACCCGACCCGAAATGTGCAATAGCGAGGTATCATCATATTTCAATCCGGCGGACCCCGAGCGCAACAAAACACGGAGTCGACCAGGCCGATGCCTTGAACGCGATTGAGCTCCACGTTTACTGGCTGAGGGCGTTCGATGAGCCGAGAATTGAGGGCGGGTTGCGGCCTGATTCGTGGATCGGGCCCAATCGAAGTCGCACGCAGATGATTCAAGTGTTGGCAGAGGTGATGCCACCGGCCGACCTGTTGATTTTTCATGTCATGGAGGCCAGACGCAAGATGTTAGAGATAGCAGAGGGGCACGTAGATGAGCACGACTGAGAACGAAAACAAGCGCGGCGAAAGACTCAGCGAGTGGGCTGAGACGCTCGACCACATTTCCGCCGACGCGATCGTCGTGCGCGGAAACGGCAGAGACTCCGGCCGAGCGCTCCTTGAAGCAGCCCCCGGTTCCGCTGAAGCTGTTGACAAAGCAATCGGCCGCCCGAACCTCAGTGGTGTCTCCGGTCGAGGAGAATCCCCTGTTCGCCAGGTGCGCCTCCCGCGCGCCCTCGATCAAGCCCTCGTTGAGCGCGCAGCGTCTGAACACCGCAAGCCCAGCGAAATCGTCAGGGAGGCTCTCGCCGCATACCTCGGCAAGGCATCTTGACCGCCGACCGGGAGAGGAACGCGTGATAGTTGTCGGCGCTGTCATCGCACACGCGGGAAAAGTCCTGTGCTGCCGCAGAGCCCCAGGCAAAGCCTCTGCTGGCCTGTGGGAATTCCCTGGCGGCAAAGTCGAAGCCGGCGAAACGCCTGAGCAAGCTCTGGCCCGCGAGATCCAAGAAGAACTAGACGTCCCAATCCTCGTCGGCGACCTGATCCTCCGCGCAACCACCTCAGTAGACGGGCGCGAGATTGATCTCGCCTGCTACTGGGCAACTCTCCACCAAGACGCGCCAGCCGCGAGCACCGACCACGATGAGATGGTCTGGCTACCGATCACCGAACTGATGTCGCTCGATTGGGCCAAACCAGACCTGGCCGCAGTCTCGCGTCTCATCGCTCAAGAGCCGGCAGAGACGTCGGGCTGACGGACGTAAATCCATCTCCGTCCCTGACCCAAACGGTGATGCCCAGACTCTCACAGAGCTCGCAGTCTGCTCGTTTTCAGCCATAGTACCGAGGCGAATGGATGCTCAGATCCGGATCCCACGAAGAACGCTGTCTGGTTGTGTCAAACTCAGCGGTTTGGCCTCGAGTCCGTTCTGCATAAGCGAGCATTGATCAATAATGACTAAACTCTGATCATGCGAAATTCATCGGCACAACCAAGCCCTCGACGGCGTACAATTTTACGTACAAGGAGGGTTGCCATGCGGACCATGTCTTACTCGGAGTCACGAGCGCACTACGCCGAAACGCTCTCGGCGGTTGTCGACGACCGTGAAGAGGTAATAATCACTCGCGCAGGGCACGAGCCTGTGGTTATCGTCTCGCTCGCCGAGTACGAATCTCTCAAAGAGACTGCGTACCTCCTTCGCAATCCCGCGAACGCGCGTCGCCTTCTCGGCGCAATCGATCGACTTGAGAGTGGCCGGGGTGCTGAACGGGATCTCATCGAGTGAAGTTCGTCTGGGACGAAGATGCGTGGGCAGACTACGAGTGGTGGCAGGTTCAAGATCGCAGACTCGTCAAACGGATCAATACGCTTCTCCACGACATTGCTCGCAATGGGAACGAGGGCATCGGGAAGCCTGAGCCTCTGAAGCACGGTTTTCAGGGCTATTGGTCACGTCGAATAACGGACGAACACCGACTTGTGTACCGAGTCGAAGGCGACGAACTCCGAATAGCGGGATGCCGCTACCACTACGGTTCCTGACTCAGGCCGATGGATGCCCAAAGCCGCGCTGCACGCGACCACTCCCGCCGCTCAGGAAAAGGTCCCTCAGACACAATCTCTCGTCAATAGGTCCTCGGAGGTCGATACCGTTCGTCTTTTACATCAGCGAAGGCAACGACTTCGTACTGCAGCTGGGCCACCATTTTGGCGCCCTCGGCCCAAGAGTTGGCTTCGTTTTCGGGGGAGTCCCAACCGTGAAGCCAGTGGTGGTGCAACTCCCAGAAGTCATACCACTCCTTCATTCGAGCCTCTAGCTCTGGCGAGAGTCCCAAGTCCTTCGGAGTCGGGTCGTGGATGCGCGAGCTATCCTCCCAGAGTGGCCAACGATGTCCGAGATCGGCATACACGCGGATCACCCTGCGTGAATCATCCATTAGCTCAGCATGTCGTACGCGTTGTGGGAAATGCCGTGATGAGGCGGTCGTTGGTGTTGGAGTAGACGGCTATTGCATTGAATGTGTAAACGAGACCGACTCCTGGCTTGACGAAATCGAGATTCACGTTGACGCAAGTCGTGTTGTTCACAGCGCTGCCACCCTGAAAATTGGGGTACTCGATCCCCGTCTCGGCCGCAACGCTCATGAGATCGTCCCAGTCCTCCATGTTCTGCAGCGCGGGATTCCATCCGGCTGCCACGGCGCTATCGTATTCGTCCGTCCAGACTCCGAGCTTGTCTGCCCGGATGTGCTTGTAGCCGAACGAGTCGTTGATCTCGCGGCCTGCATGCATGTCGACCGACGGTGTGTAATACGTGGCGAAGATGTCGTCTTCGTGGTTGAGTGAAAAGCACCCGAACCATTGATCCCAGCCAAGGAGATTCTGGGACGAATTGTCGCCACCCGCCGGCGCTTCGCTCGGGCTGTGAAGCGAGGCGTGTCGCAGAGAGGCAGCATCGATAGGAATGTCGTGGCCATTCACGCGGACCATCATCTGGACATCAGCACCCGGTGTCGGAGCCTCGGCACGCGCTGCGAGTGGGCACATCGATAGCGTCGCGCCGATGGCTACTGCGAGAACAGCGGATTTGAACGGTTGCATGACACTCCTGGCGCTCATATGCCGCCCCTTTTTGGGGCGACCCGCTGAGCTTACGAAAAGAGTGAGATTTAATCAACTAGAATCCCAGCGATCGCTCGCGAGGCCCTCGAGGACTACATCCGGCGCCACAAAGCAAGCTGAATGCGCCGCACAATTGGGCTGCGGATCGACTCGGTATGGTTGGTTAGACCGCTTAGCTCGAGATGGAATCCGGAGGTGGTACATGTGTTTGTTGTAGGCGCGGTCATCGCACACGGGGGCAAAGTCCTGTGCTGCCGCAGAGCCCCAGGCAAAGCCTCTGCTGGCCTGTGGGAGTTCCCTGGCGGCAAGATCGAAGCCGGCGAAACGCCTGAGCAAGCTCTGGCCCGCGAGATCCAAGAAGAACTCGGCGTCCCGATCCTCGTCGGCGACCTGGTCCTCCGCGCAATCACCTCGGTAGACGGGCGCGAGATAGATCTCGCCTGCTACTGGGCAACTCTCCAACACGACGCACCGTCGGCGAGCACCGACCACGATCAGGTGTCGGGATGCCCGGAAGAAGTATCGACGGGCGCACCCCGTTCATCACCTTCTGTGCGGTGTGCACGTAATCCAGCACCTGCCCGATCGCGTTCCGTACATGCCCGCGCGCCGACGACTTCTTGGCTTCGACGATCTCGCCGGACGTCTCGTTGTACAAGTCAGGCTCCATCACGGTATTGCCGACGGGCACGCGCAAGCGCCGCACAGTGTCGCCGCATGCCATCAGCCAGGCTCCGAAATCGGCCTGGAGTTCAAACTCGATCCGCCAGACAGTACGCCCGTGCTCGCTCGCCTCAAATGGTTCGAGTTCATAAGAATCGCTAGCTGAGGCATCCAGGGCAATGCTTGCGGCTCGTTCTCAACCACATGATCGAGGCGAATGGATGCCCGGGACCGAGCCGCACTCCAAATACTGTTCACCGGGTAGTCCTTGGTCTAACCCGGCAGCCAGGGCTTGAGACGTCCGAGCACGGTCGACTACTCCGTGCCCATGCGCTCGGTTAAATGAGACCCCCTTTCAGGTAGTCCGGCCGCATTCGGCTTCACCCATTCCCCTGCTGGAGGATGATTCCGGTACCCCAACGAGTCGGCTTCCAGTTCGATGGCTACCGCGTTTCGCGCTTCTACGGGCATCCGATCATGCATTGCCAGGCTCTCCTTCGCAGAGATTCCAGTGGGCGCGGTTTGCGGGCCTATCTGTGACTTGAGGGCGTCGACAATTGATCGATCGCGGGAATCCTCCGCGATCGACCTTGGCTCGACGAGGGGGAGTCGACCTTCGATACTCATCGTTTTCATCGTCGACCTCAGCGCGGATTCATTCAGTCGACTTACGCTGATGTTGCGCTTCAATTTTGCCATGTGTCACCTCGTGCTCCCAGGCGTCCATAGCGTCTCTCGTATGACACACGAAGCTCGGCAACGATCGCGCGCTCCACAGGATTGATCGGATCGGCCTTACCGGTCGCGATGCGACGGGCAAGTGCACTCCTCGCTTTGCCCACGGGCTTCACCGCACTCATTGAGGCGTCCTGCTGCTTCATCGCGTCGCTCACGCGCGCCAACCTCCGCGCCTCCCGTTCGACCTCAGGCCGCCCGCACGGATTCGCCGCGATCGCTGCCCCGCCGACCATGACCAGCGAGAAGCTGAATAGCCCCATCGTGACCACGATCATCACGTGAAGAGCGACATCGAGTACGAAGCCGGCCATTCGCCACCTCCACGACAACAACAGGCAGAGGCCGATGGCGATCTCGATCCCAATTGCACCCCAGGTCAGAGCAAGAGTTCCCAGAGGCCACGATGACACTGCGAGCAGCACATCGCGAAGCGGCCCACCATTCCCGAACGTCTGATCGCGAAGGATGAAGTACTCGGCCGTGCCATTCGCCCAGTCGTCCACGGCGAACTTACTGATGGCGCTGTCGAGATAGATGAACGCGAGCTGTACCCGAACGGCGAGCTGAGCGACGACCGCGATCGTCTGCCACGACACGTTTATGCGAGTCGTCGGAGCCTGCCAATGCCACCGCCGATCATCCGCCAGGCAAAGTGGCAACATCAAGAGGGCGAGAATTAGCCCGATGCCTTCGCCGCCGTCGGGCAGCGTGATGCTTACGGAGAGTGTGAGCGCTACCCACAGCTGGAGCGCCGCCGTGAATCTGGGCCGGTAGCCCGACGCGACGATGGCGAGCAGGATGATCATGACCCAGCGCCTGGCCTCGACGAACTGACTGGGGTCGCCGACACAAAGTACGGATGCCGCGCGAATTCCGTCGCACATCGTGCCGGGCGAGGCGCCGACTGGCACTGTGAGTGCAGCAATTGGCGTGAATAACAGAACGGTCAAACCGCTCACTGCGATCAGCGAGCGGCCGATACCGAACCACCGATTCCGATGATCGAACCCGATAACAAAGTCCATCACGCGATCTTCGAACCAGGTGAGTATCTTCAGCCGTGGCATTGCACGTCCACGTGGGCGTACTTCTGCACGATCGAAGTCGATGGCACGAGGTTTCTGAAACTCCACTCGACCGGTTGCTCTTGGGTAAGAATCACGTCGCCGCATACGGTCGAGACCGGGCTCGAATTCGATAGTGACAAAGTCGGCAGAGCGGCGGCAGCGGTGAGACATGACTCAGGGGAGCTGCCCTCGGCGCAATCGGTCCACGTCAGACCGGTGTTGTTTGCCAGCAGAGCAATCTCCGGCCCTTGGGCCCGCTGCGTTCTGGTCAGCCCGAAGAGGTTTCGCTGAAGATTCTGAGGCGTGATGAGCAAGCTCGGGTACTGCCCGTCAGAAACCGCATATGCTCCGACGGCGGGGGATTCGGGGTCTCGCGTGAAGAACGCGAAGTTCTCGGATGCGAGAAGGTTGAACACGAGGCGGGCCCCGCTTGCGTCCGTTCGGGTCGCAACCACATTGCTCGGCAGCGTGAAGAAGCTTGCCGCGAGCAAGAAGCCGAAAATGCCGACAATCGAAACGACGAACGGAACTCCGATTCGTAGCCAGAAACGGCCCTCCCTCTCCGCGCGAGCGGCGGGGGAGGGCGCTTCTCCGGTCACAGACTCGTCGTCAAATCTGCAGCCCATCCATCGATCTCGATCTTGTCGCTGCTTTGGTACTCGAACTGGTAGCTCACGGCCGCCGGCACGATCGCGACCACGAATACGGCTTCAGCCAGTGCGGCCACAGTCGTGAAGACCACCGCCTGCCAGCCGCCACCGATGTTCGTTGCGACCGCGACATTGCTGGCAATCCACCAGGAGTCGTTCGGTGACGCGATCGCTGATCCGGCCGAGAGCTGCTGCACTTTGATGTGCTGGGCGTCATACCAGGTGTTGATATCGGCGTTCAGCTGCTTGAGTGCTGCTCTAGCGGCGTAGGGGTCGTTCTTTTGAACACCGTCGGTAACGACGGACGTGAAATTCGCATCGACAGCCACAAGCTCGGCGGTGAATTCGGCGATCTTCTCGTCGCTGAAGACCGGCATCGCCCGGCCGCCGGTGACCTCCGTTGCAAGGTCTGGGTATGCCTTCGCAATCGCTCCCTGGCCGAAAACAAGAAGTCCGACGACATCGGCGTCCGAGTAATGAACCGCAGCCTTGGTTTGTTCTACGCCAGGCGTAGTTCCGCCTTCGGCTGCGAATGCCGGTGTTGCAAACCCGACGACTCCCACCAGCAGCGCCGTTGAAGCAATCGCCGCTGTTCTTTTCCTTATCGACACAGTCCACTCCCTTGTTTCGTGTTTCATTTCCCCCTGGTCTTTGATTTGCGTCAGCGCATGGCGGCCCGATTAGCGAGCACAATCGCGACGGCCGAGTCGAGGATGTCCAAAACCGCGCAGCTCGCCACGATCGGCACAAGCGCGCTCCAGATGCCCCCGATGACACTCATGCTGATGGTGAGCCCCAACCCGATCGCATAGACGGGAATCAGCAGAGCACGCACCGACCAGCCAACTCGCTGGCCGGCTGCCCAGGAGGCATCCGATCTCTGGGTGGCTCGGGTCCTGAATCCGACGATGCTATTGCGAGGGATCGTCCCGCGAAGGGCTTGGATAAGTCCGACGACGTTGATGGCCAACATGATGGCGAGAAGTGCAGAAACGGTTGCGGCTCCGTAAATCACGAGTGAGCCACCGCTTCGTCTGGCACCAACGTGGGCGTGAATGGCGTCTGATTCATCGCGCCATTTCGGGCGACCACGGTGTAGCTCGCTCCAGCTACCCCCATGAAGTCGAGCGAACCTGACCCCAATCGCACTCGGGTTCCCCGGTATCGAACGAATGTCGTCAAATGAAGGGGGCCGGCAGGTGTCACGATGCTGGTGCTGCCACCCCAAGTACAGGCGGTTTCTTCGCGATTCACCTCGGCGAACGCCTGGGCAAACAACCGCAGAAACCAGCCGTTAACGACGTTCGGTTTGAACGCGACAAGCAGGGTGCACTCCGCTGTGGGCATGGGAAAGACCCTAGCTTGGGTGACACCAAGATGACAAGTCCTCATTAAAGCCGACCGAATGAGCCCTGGGGTGTGGCGGCATCAATTCTCGCTAGGCTCGAGCCAGCATCCGGGGGAGGGAATGTGGCTAACGCGTCAGCAGCGTGGTACCCGGTACATGATGGCCGCCTGCGTTGGTGGAACGGCATCCTTTGGACTGATCATTTCCACGAGCCGGCGGCTAATCTTCCGCCAGCCGGATGGTACGCCGATACCAGGCCGGACTGAGAGTTCCGATCCGGGCGTCACGCCAGGTGCCGAAGAACTCTCGATCCTCGCATCGGACACTGATCAACGAACTCAGGTGAGACCATACCTGGCACGAACCCGCTCGACGAGTTCATTCGAATCGATCTCGCCCGCAACATAAGAATCGGCGTCGGCGAGAGTCTCCTTCGACACGGTCAGGCCCTCGATTTCGGCGCTGTGACGTGCCTCTTCTACCTGCAGCGCGCGCGACTCGACAATCATCATGACAGCCTCCGTTCCTCAAACCAACGGTACTGAACCGAGCCGACATTGATGGTTGGCCGCAGCGGATAGCCGTAGGCGTAACAATCGCTTGAGGTCTTTCTGGGCGAGCGGATGCCCGGCGACTCGCCCCGTCTCATCTCTTCACTCGCAGAAACCTCGCAACCCCGCGCCGCAGGTCGAGCCCCACGCTCTCTGCGCGCACTGACACCATCGCCGAGTCGCGCCCATCGTCAACCGGATACAACCGATGCACGCGCAGTTCCCCCTCAACGACCACATAGTCACCTTCAACCAGACTGTCGAGAACGTTAGACGCCAGCTCCCCATCACAAACGACATCGCACCACGGCACAGCCCGAGCCGTCCGCTGCCCCTTCTTACCCGGCGCAGTCTGCTCATTTTCACCACAAAACCGAGGCGAATGGATGCTCGGAACCATTCTGATCGAAACGCTCGGCTTGCCCGCATGGAGAGAACGCAGGCCCTGCGCGGGCAGCGTGTCGGGTAATTCGACCTGGAATACAATAGTGAAAGATTGTCATGATCGAAGGCGTTGGGACGATTGGCACTTCGCATAGCTCGCGAGATACTTCTGTACTACAATATTGAAATGAGTTGAAATGTCCACCAGGTGGACTCCGAGCGCAGCGAAACACGGAGTCGACCAGGCCGATGCCTTGAACGCGATTGAGCGCCACGTTTACTGGCCGAGGGCTTTCGATGAGCCGAGACTTGAGGGCGGGTTGCGGCCTGATTTGTGGATCGGGCCCAACCGAAGTCGCACGCAGATGATTGAGGTGTTGGCGGAGGTTACGCCACCTGCCGACCTGTTGATTTTTCATGTCATGGAGGCCAGACGCAAGATGTTAGACATAGCAGAGGGGCACGTAGATGAGCACGACTGAGAATGAGAACAAGCGCGGCGAAAAACTCAGCGAGTGGGTTGAGACGCTCGACCACATTTCCGCCGACGCGATCGTTGTGCGTGGAAATGGTAAAGACTCCGGCCGAGCGCTCCTCGAAGCAGCCCTCGGTTCCGCTGAAGCTGTTGACAAAGCAATCGGTCGCCCGAACCTCAGCGGTGTTTCCGGTCGGGGAGAATCCCCTGTTCGCCAGGTGCGCCTCCCGCGCGCCCTCGATCAAGCCCTCGTTGAGCGCGCAGCGTCTGAACATCGCAAGCCCAGCGAAATCGTCAGGGAGGCGCTCTCCGCGTACCTCGGCAATGCATCTTGACCACCGACCAGGAGAGCAACGCGTGATAGTAGTTGGCGCGGTCATCGCTCACGCGGGGAAGGTCTTATGCTGTCGAAGAGCCCCAGCCAAAGCCTCAGCTGGCCTGTGGGAGTTCCCGGGCGGCAAAGTCGAAGCCGACGAAACGCCTGAGCAAGCTCTGGCCCGCGAGATCCACGAAGAACTGGGCGTCCCGATCCTGGTCGGCGACCTGGTCCTCCGCGCAACCACCTCGGTAGACGGGCGCAAGATTGATCTCGCCTGTTACTGGGCAACTCTCCAACAAGACGCGCCAGCGGCGAGCACCGATCACGATGAAATGGTCTGGCTACCTATAGCCGACCTGATGTCGCTCGATTGGGCCAAACCAGACCTCCCCGCAGTCTCGCGTCTCATCGCTCAAGAGTCGGCAGAGACGTCGGGCTGACGGACATTAATCCATCTCCGTCCCTGACCCAAACGGTGATGCCCAGACTCACACAGAGTTCCATAAGGTCAGGTGTCGGGATGCCCGGCAGAAGTATCGACGGGCGCACCCCGTTCACAACCTTCTGTGTGGTGTGCACGTAGTCCAGCACCTGCCCGATCGCATTCCGCACGTACCCGCGCGCCGACGACTTCTTGGCTTCGACGATCTCGCCGGACGTCTCGTTGTACAGGTCAGGCTCCATCACGGTATTGCCGACGGGCACGCGCAAGCGCCGCACCGTGTCGCCGCGGGCAATGAGCCAGGCCCTCAAAATCGGCTTGGAGTTCAAACTCGATCCGAGAGACGGTGCGCCCCAGCTCACTCGGCTCGAACGGTTCGAGCTCATAGGAGTCGCTGGATGGAGGCGTTCAGGGAGATGCCTGCGGCTGATTGAGCTGCTCGCCGGCGTAGGTCGGGAGCTCGCTCGTATCCGCGTCGAGAGGCACGAGATTGAGCGAGGTGAACGGATGCCCGGGCCAGGCCGCACGAACGACACCGTTCGGCGGGGCTCCTTGTGCATGTCCGGCGATAGACACTTGAACCGTTCTAGCACGGTCGGGTTGCGCGTCGCCTCTACTCTCGGTCGACGGACTGGTGCAGTTCTCGCGCTAGGGGGAACACCGCGTAGTGCGTCATGGCGAGCTGTCGCATCATTCTGGGCCAGTTGCGCCGAGAGAACTTGCTCAAGTGTTACGTGCCCGTGGCCAGTTGGTGGCAACAGTGCCCCCTGCCGCGGTCCTGACTCACAAATACTAACTGAGCGTGCGGATGCCGGTCGTGGGGAACTATTCGCTACTGAAGGGCAGCGATAGGTCGAGGTGCTGGTCGCTCAGCTTGCCGGCCTCCAGCAGCTCTAATGGTGACCGATCTTCTAGCTCGGGCTGCTTCGTCAACCACCAAGTAAGGGCAATCCAGGGAAACGCCTCGTCTTCGTTCACGTCTCTATTGCCAACGTACAGTCGTCGGTTTGCTTCCAGCACGATGCTCTTCGCATCTCCGGTTTCGGCGTCAAACTGAAACCGCGGAAAGTGCAATGTCTCCGTCGGAGAGAGTGCGAAAATGGCATGCTTTTGGCGGTAGTAGCCGAGGCGACTTCGTCGGTCCTTTGTAGGAAGTGACGACAATAGATCTCTTGCTTCAGAGGTGCCGACGGTATCGACAGACGCAAGGAGTTCAAGGCGGTTGGCGCGTTCCTCATCGCGTGAATAAGAAAGTTGCCACAGCCTTTCCCTATCCCAATGCGAAGGGAATCCCATCACAGAAAGTGGCTGATCGATCCGCCCTGCCCAAGACTTAATGAAAAGGGCCGTGTGGAGTCGCCAGTCGCTTTTCGGATGAGTGCGAGCAAGCAGGAACCCCAAGATCGAAAGAGTTCCGTAGAGGTGTCTGCGCAACTCGTCAGCCCTCAGATGCGCAAGCTCTTCGATGGCGGGGGATTCCGCGATGATGACGTCGAAGTTGCGGTTCCATAGTCGTGAGTGGTGGGCGCAGGTGTTCCGGATATATCGGATGTGGTTGAGCCAGCTCGAGAATGTTGCAATGTCCCCGTCGGGAACGTGATCGAGAACATCGAATTGCGCCGCGATCGTGCGCCGATCCCGCTGCATCAGACCGTCATAGAGACGGATTACTGTTCCAAATGACATGACCTCGGTTGCGGCCCATACCGGAAGTTCTTCGCCATATTTTGACCTGAAGTGGGCGACGAAGGCCTCCTGCGATCGATTCTCCTGTTTGTTGAGATCTCGAAGCCACTCTTCGTAGTGGGACTCGGTGAAACTCACCGTGGTTTCATCAGGGGCATTCATGGCACTGCTACGTGGCTTTGTGAAATCGGCATCGAAGTTGGTTGGGTCGCGGTGCGCGAATGCCCCAATCTTTCCAAGCAGATGGCCAACCTTGAATCTGAAGGCGATTTCAAACATCTCGATCGCATCAAACAGCCTGATCCTAAGCTGGCGGTCGAACTCGTAAATATCGGCGACGGTGGTTAGGTTGGTGCCTGACTCGAATTCAGAAAGCCTTTTCGGTGGATCGGCAGGCGCAGACTCATCGAATTTCCGAAAAGGGTATGAGTAGCCAGACAGTCGGTAATAGCCGACCTTTTGAAGCAGATCTTCGGCCCACTTGTCATCGACAATAACCATCCCACGAGCGCGCATCAGCGCAACCTGCTCGGTAACAGATTTAAACGGCTTTGCGTAACTGCTTGTCATGGCGTCGATCGCGTAGTTAAAGAAAACTAGTCGCCCCTCTGTGAAGAGAAGACGACTAGTCGTGTTGAAAAGAGGATAACACAACGGGCTGATGAGGTTTGGGACCCGGGGCTCAGGTGTCCCCGACCAGTAGGCTACAGCGCTCGCACCGAACAGACAGAGGATGCGCTGTAGCCTACTGGTCGGGGAGTCGGAAGTCAAGCTTCTCTCAATATCGTATCACGATCGATAGGTAGGGTCCAGACCGAAATTCTGCGAGAGGCTAGGCATTGCCGACGCCCTCATCGCTTCATCCGCAGAAACTTCGCAACCCCGCGCCGCAGGTCGAGCCCCACGCTCTCCGCCCGCACCGACACCATCGCCGAGTCGCGCCCATCGTCAACCGGATACAACCGATGCACGCGCAGTTCCCCCTCAACGACCACATAGTCACCTTCAACCAGACTGTCGAGAACGTTAGACGCCAGCTCCCCATCACAAATAACATCGCACCACGGCACAGCCCGAGCCGTCCGCTGCCCCTTCTTACCCGGCGCGGTCTGCTCGTTCTCGACGACGAAAGCGGCAACTTGGATGCCCGTCCCGTCCATCGTCACGGGATCCGACTGCACCCTGCCGCGAACCCATATCCTGCTGTCCATGCTTTCCTTCCGTTGATATAGACACTTTATAAGTGTTCAGATAAATCCTCAACTATGAAAAACGACACAATGGGGTTATGTCACGTCGAGCATCCATGCCCAACTTGAACTCTGACCTCGCCAAAGTAGCTCTCGCGTTGCAGGCGACCCCGGCGAGACTGGCAGTTCTAGCGAGCCTCAATACGGATGGACCTCAGACGCGAGGTCGGCTGTCTGCGAGACTCGGCCTCACCATCGGCGCGCTTCAGCACCACCTCGTGACACTACGTGAGATCGGTCTAGTCCTCGCGGTGCCATTGGACGAGCCGGATCATTACCACCGCACAGAGTATCGAATCGACACCGCCAAGCTCGCCGAAGTTTATGAAGCGCTTGGCGCAAGCCTCGGCATCAGCCGACAGGAATGACGCGCCGAAGGAAGTACGTAAGGCAGGTTAGTAAGACGAAGATTTCTCGCGGAGAGAATCTCCCTGTCTGTGCTCGGCACTAACATTTCTTTGAGGACGAATAGTCGGGGGTTGGGCATGTCGATGACGACAGATTCGTGGGTGCCGGATGATGCACTTGTCAGGGAAATCGAAGCGCAATTTCGCAGCGCGATCGCGGCCTATGCGGCAAAGCCGACTTTGATCGCGGAGCATGCAAACCATGAAGAGTCGATTCGAACGGGAGGCTACGCGAATCGAACCCTCCTCGAACTCGTCCAGAATGCTGCTGACGCGATGGCGGGAGGCGCGGACGACATCGGGCGCGTTGAGATCGTGCTCGACCCGATCGCCAATACGCTCTACTGTGCGAACTCAGGCCGGCCGTTCTCGAGAACAGGTCTCGTGGCAATCACCCACGCCCATCTAAGCGGAAAGCGTGGGGACGAGATCGGCCGCTTTGGGCTCGGGTTCAAGTCCGTTCTCGCTGTCACCGACTCGCCACAGATTCTCAGCCGATCGGTATCGTTCGAATTCAATTCCGTGGAGGCCCAGACTGCGATGGGGCTAATCGGCTCATCGAGTCGTCGGCTACCGGTGCTCCGCACAGCGACTCAGTTGGATGCTATCGAGCTGATCGAGTCTGACCCGATCGCGAAGCAGCTTGCTTCTTGGGCAACAACAATCGTGCGTCTACCCGGGGCAATGGGGGGAGATCGTTTACGACGAGAGATGGAATCATTCTCATCCGAGTTCCTTCTGTTTGTTGGCGCGGTGCGCGAAGTGCGTCTAAGCGTTCTTGGTGACGGAGGCTTCGCGACTAGTCATGTGTCTCGTGATCTTGGCGGTGGACGATTCAAGATTGAGCGCCCGAATGGTGGTGGCGACGAATGGCTGGTCAGCGATCGTATGCACTCGCCAAGCCCTGCTGCGCGGCGCGAGGTAGGAGAAGCGGTTTCGCGTGACCAGATCAAAGTCAGCGTCGCAGTGCCACTAAAGCCTCGTCGGGCGAACCTGGAGTCTGGTGATCTTGGAACTCAGATCGGTCAATTTTGGAGCTACTTTCCCCTCCAAGACAGAACATCGGCAACCGCATTCTTCAATGCACCGTGGAGCGTGAATGACGATAGGACGACACTTCTGCGGAACGATTACAACCGCGAAATCCTGGGCACTCTCGCCGAGATGTTCGTCGATTTGCTTCCTCGAATAAGCACGCAGGACGACCCCGCTGCACAACTCGACTACCTCCCTGCCCGTGGTCGCGAAGCTATCTACTTCGGCGATGAGGTCCTATGTGCGTTGGTCCCACCATTAGCGATTACTTCGCCTCTGATCCCTGACGGGTCCGGTGAACTGCGGACGCCGGGTGACTTGCGGCCACTCGACCTTACGTGCGAATGGAAGGTTCCGGAGATCGCGCACGAAGCTTGGATAGTTTCACCGAATACTGGTACCGATGTGCCGCACTGGCGGTCGTACAGCTCAACGCAACGCATGGCACGATTGCGGCAACTATTTGCTGTGAGCGCGGACCCGACGCGATTCGAGGACGACGGTAGAGACATGAAGCGCGCGCTCGAAATGGTGCCAAAAAGGGGCATCCTTACATGGCTGCATGAATGGGCGGAAGGTTCCGATCTAGAGTCGGCAGCGGATGCATTCAAGGTAGTAATAGCGAATAGAGGTATGGCCGATGCCGATAGCGCTCGTGTTATACCAACCAACAATGGTTTGCGTTCGATTAGCGATCGCAACCTCGTGTTTTTGGCGCAGGCCGAGGACCTCGAAATAGACGGCGCCTTGTTTGTGACTCCTGAGTTCCTCGCGTATCCCGACATGGAGAAAACCCTCCGAGCTGTTGGCTTTCGTGACCTTGACCCGGTGGCCATTCTCGCTGCGCGACTTAGCCGCTTGAAGCTGGGCGCGCCACCTGAACTTCAAGCGAAGTTTTGGGATGCCGCACTCGGAGTGAGCGGGCATGACGCGCTGAATGTGATCCGAGAAAATCCGACTTCGCAGGTGCTCGTTCCAACCCGAGACGGTGACTGGCAATGGCCTCAGCAGGTACTAGACCTGGACGGGGAGCTTCCAGGAGCGGATGGCGGCCTCCTGCTCGACCGGCAAAGGTGCCTTCCGTCGTTAGCCCACAAATTGGGAGTGGCGAATTCGCCCCGCCAGAACTTTTCTTTCGAGGATGAATTCGCTGCGGATGAATACCGGGACTGGATACTTGCCGATCTAAACAGCAATCTCACTCCTGGCGAACGCCCTATTGAACGGATCTCGCTTTACCCGACTGGCGCTCATTCCCCGGGACCCTTTTCGGCTCTGCTCCTTTTGAAGGATTCTGATGCCGCACCGCAGCTCCGCGAATCGTGGACCCGCGGACTTCTCGAGTTCGGTGACTCGCCTTGGGACTGCGAGGACTTAGCGACCGCGCTGTCATATCGAGTTAAGTCGCCGGTGCGATGGGCTGTTGAGCGGGCCGGGCTGTTCCGCAGCTCTCGAGGCTTTAGGCCGCTGGCCGACCTAGTTGCTCCCTCGCTCGTTGAGTTCAAAGACGTGCTTCCTCTTTTTGAAGGACCGCGAGTGATTGTCGAGATTCTGGGGCTTCCAGATGAGCTTGATCTGATCCCTCCAAAGATCCTGCAAGAGGCGCTCAGCGTCGAATTGTTGCCGCCCACGTTCGCCGACGAGGTTCTCGTCAGTTTCATCCTCGAAGCGGCAAGCCACGCCTACCCGGGAGGCCAACCGCCGCGGATTCCCGCACGCGTGGGGCGGATCATCGAATCACGCTCGAACCGAAATGTCTACGTGGCAGTCAATGAGGAGCAACGGGAATATCTAGCAGCTCATCAGAGACCGTTTCTTTTTGCGACCGAGTTGCAAGCAAAGCAACTAATAGACAAAGTAGGTTGCCTCAGATTTGAGGATAGCTTTGCATTTTCGATGCAGATCGATGGTCAGCAGGAACCGGAGCGACTACTCGACATCTTTCCCGGATTGAGGGAATGGCCGAGTGGCGATGACCTGCCGAGCGTGACTCTCTCGCGCGCTGAATCGATCGCGAAATGGGTAACCACCGAAGACGGTGTCGAAACCCAGTCAATCGAGGTCTATCGAGATGGCACGGCGCTGCTCATCCAGTCCGATGCCGATGAACGTCGCTCATTGCGTTTGGTGAGTGAGTCCTTCGATCTCGACCTCACCAACGCGGACATTGAGAGGGTTCTCAAAGTCGGATTGGATAATCACCTGGAGTTGCTGCGCCAAGACGCGCTCAGCGCAATTACCGACGTGGATCGACTAGACGCATACTTCGGGGAGGACGATCTCCGGGACAAACTTCCAAAAGGACTTTGGCAAGGGCTTGAGGCTCAGGGTCTAGTCACGAAACATACATCAATGTCGGAGCTGTATCTCTCTGTTTACGGGAAAGACGCCATAAAGGAGCTCGCGGAACTTTTTCGCCGAGACGGTTTTCCGGATGTGCCTACGCAATGGGCAGGTGGCGCAGCGACCATCTCGTGGCTCCGCCGGATGGGTTTCGGGGCCGAGTATGCAGGCCAACGGACTAAGCCTCAAGATGCCGAGTTCGTCGTCCCTGGTGCCACCATCCTTGAACCCCTTCACGACTACCAGAGAGAAATCAGCGGCAAGTTAGACCGTGTCCTGGGCGAAGTGATCGCGGGGCGCAGGTCAAAAGCGATGGTCGTGCTCCCCACCGGAGCAGGAAAGACACGAGTAGCTACACAGACAATCTTGCAGCAGTTCATCGACGGCAAACTGCGAGGTCCAATCCTCTGGATCGCCCAGTCGCAAGAGCTCTGTGAGCAGGCCGTCCAGACTTTCAACCAAGTGTGGCGCGGTCTGTGCACGGAGCAGCGTGTGGACAGTCCGCTGGCCGTGGGACGCCTTTGGGGTAATAACGAAGTAAACAAGCCCGATACCGAATTTAGTGTCTACGTCGCAACAGACGCCAAAATTGAAGCGATTCTCGAAAAGCCCGATCATTCTGACTACGACTGGCTGAGCACTCCTGCTGCGGTCTTCATCGACGAGGCCCACATCGCTGGCAACTCCACGAGATATACCAAAATTCTGAGTTGGCTGGAAGTCGATGGCCGAAATTGGGCACGCCCATTGATCGGTCTTTCAGCAACTCCCTTCAAAGGAACATCGGTCGAAGCAACCAAGGCATTGGCTGCGCGGTTCGGGAACAATCCGCTTCAGGCATTCGGCGCCGACGAGGACGTCTATGGTGAGCTCGTCAAACTCGGCGTGCTTGCACGAGTGAAGCACAAGCTTCTCCAAGGAGGCGACGTGCGTCTCACCGAGGCTGAAGCGGCGGAAGCTATGAACAAGAACCGCGTCAGCGGGACCGTCCTCGATCGGGTCGCTGCCGATCATCGACGTATGGCCAATCTCGTATCGAGCATTCAGGAGCTCGACGCGGAACAACGTCGATCGGTGTTGGTCTTCACGCCCAACGTCTTGTCCGCTCAGGTTCTAGCCGCCACGCTAAGAATTAATGGGACTTCGGCGGCCTCGGTAAGCGGCGGGACAGGCCGACAGGAGCGGCGTGACGTGATTGAGCGGTTCAAGGACGGGGCCATACGGGTGCTCGCCAACTGCGATCTGCTCACGCAGGGCTTTGACGCCCCAGGAGTTACTGCGCTTTACATCGCGCGCCCAACCTTCAGCCCGAGTGCCTACATACAGATGGCAGGACGAGGCCTCCGCGGCCCGAAGAACGGCGGAAAGGATGAGTGTTTGATCGTGGACATGGCCGACAATTTCGGCAGCGTGAACATCAATAACTTGCTCGGATACCGCGAGTACGAGCACCTTTGGCAGGAGCAGCAGTCGTGATTCTGAGTCCCGATCTTCATGACATCGAAAGCACCGCGCACAGTGACGCCGAGCGACGCGTCGCCCGGCTTTTGAAAGACATCCCCAACGTTGATGCAGTGGCATTCCACTCGGTTAACCTCCGCTCACACCAATACAAGCAGATGGCGGAGGTTGACTTCGTGATTCTATGGAAGGGCGTGGCGATCATTGTCGAGGTCAAGGGAGGTGGCGTACAGAAATTCGAGGGCGTCTGGTACTCAGTCGATAGGAAAGGTGACTCTCATCGCCTGGCAACCTCCCCAATGGAGCAAGCACAGTCAGCGATGTTTGCTCTCAAAAAGATTCTCGAAGAAGACGGACTCGGATGGTTTCCCGCAGTCGCGGTGGTCATCACCCCCGATATTGAAGCACCCCCACCCTCGCACGAATGGAAAGCTACTAACTGGCTCGCGAACGAGACGATGACGGCTGTCTCGCTTGCCGGCGCACTTGACGTGATCGCGAGATCGGCTCCCACAGCGCCCCGAAACGCGCACCCGGCGCGTGTGGATGATATTCGCGTGCGATTGTTCGGTGCCTTCTCACGGCTGCCAGTGATCGACGCTCAGCGCGGGGCGGTGATTGACGAACAGAACACTGCAACGAATGAGCAAGCGCGCGTGCTGGCCGGGCTCGCGAAGATCCCGCGGCTTGTCGTGTTCGGCGGCGCTGGCACCGGCAAGTCGGTCGTGCTTGCCGAGGCGGCGAAGCAGGATGCTGAAGCTGGACGCACGGTGCTCGTCACATTCCGGTCGCCTGGGCTTCGCAGCTTTTTCGAACCACGCTTGTCGGGTCGGGGAATCGAGATCACGGAATTCGCGGCGTTGACTCCCAGTAAGCAGTTCGATGTCGTATTGGTGGACGAGGCTCAGGATCTGATGTCGGCCGATGCAATGGACTTACTCGAACGTGTGATGATCGGAGGTCGATCGCAGGGTCGGTGGCGTATGTTTCTCGATCACAACAACCAAGCCCACTTACATGGTCGTTTCGATCCCGACGTCCTCGAATTGGTCTTGGCTGATGCAATGGAGTGCGACTTGAGCAAGAACGTTCGAAACACGCGGGCAATCGTTCACATGGTCCAGGAGTATCTGGGAGCGGACGTCGGCGACCCCGGCATTGTCAACGGCGAGCGCATTCAATGGAAATGGATAGTCGACAATAAGACCTTCGAACCCGCCCTCGAACTCGCGAGAAGCCTCAAGGGAGACGGCGTGCGCCCCGCCGACATTTGGGTGATCCCAGTCTCAGCTGACCACGACCTCGATGAATTGCACGACGGATTCCGAGTGCTTAGTCCTCGGGTTTCGAAGGGGCTCGAAGCCGAGCACGTCATCGTCTGCGAACTCCCGACTGAATACGGCGATGAATCGTTAGCAGCATTTTATGTCGCGGCCACGAGAGCACGGGTGACGTTGCATGTCGTCGCCAGCGAGCCAGACAAGAAGCGACTCCGCTCACTTGAGTCGAGGGGTGGGCGTAGATCATGACGCTAACACGAGCCCAAGCTCAGGCACTCGCCCACCTTCGCAAGGCGTACCTTGGGCCGGAGCAGGGCGACGGCGAGGTCCTCATGAATAGACCCTCATTGCAATATGCAGTCGGCATGCTCTTTCCGTCCGATGAAACCCGGGCGACGGCGGAGGGCTCAGCGGCCAACCAAACGGACTCAGAGCAGTTCATCCTCGCCGACGTGGAGGAAGGCGATGTCGAAGAGGATGGTGCCGCACCACCGCTTGCTGAGGATTGGCGCCCATCGTCTGCAGCACTGTCATTTGTCACTGACGCCGACAACATCGTTTGCGATTTTTCCGCTGCCACCTATTCTCCGATCATTGACGACGGCCCGTTACGGTGGCAGAGAGAGGGGCATGGCTTTGAGGGAATTGAGCTGGTTCGCGATGTCTCGCCTGTCCGTCGGATATTCGCCGGAAGTGTTCCCGTCGAGATCGGGTCACGATGGCGCGCTTTCGGAAAAGCCTGGCTGGTCACCTTACATGTCCGGCTACTGGAAAAATCAACGGGCGACGACCGAGAAGACATTGGCCGCATGCTATTTCAAGTTGATCTCGGGGCACGTCACGCCAAAGGAGCCCGGATCCTCGAGTACGAAGTTAATCGCGCGATCGACGTCGATCACGAATCGCGAGAACTGAGATTGCGCTATCGTGACCGCAGGATTTTCGGCGTCGGTCACGGGATGGCTGCGAGCTGGGATTTGGATTCGGACGGCTCATGTGTACGGGTGTTCCTCGACCCTGTACCGCATTTCGTGGTCCCTGCTGTCGAGCAAGCGTTAGACAACGAGTCCGCGCTCTCGGGCACTGCATCCTTGTCGCTTGATCTCGAATTCCTCGCGCAGCTCGACGAGGAACCTCTCACCGTGACCTCGGCCTTGTTCGAGTTCGTAGACTCCTTCTCCGGTTGGGCTGACGAGCAGGTTAATACGGCGCAACAGCTTGGAGATGTCGCAAGCGACATCGCTGATCGATCAAGAATCGCCGCCGACCGGATGCGCGCTGGCGTTGAGCTTCTCGCCGAACCGGTCAACGAGCAACTGCGAGTCGCATTCTCGTTGAGTATGGTCGCGATGCGCCTGCAAATGCGTCAGGCTGATTTGGCGCGTGGGACAGCCGATTCGAAGCCGGCGTGGCGGCCGTTTCAGCTCGGTTTCTTACTTGTCAGTCTCGCATCCTCCACTGATGAAGTGCATCCAGACAGAGGAATCGTCGACTTGATCTGGTTTCCGACCGGAGGCGGAAAGACGGAAGCCTATCTTGCGCTTGCCGCTGTAGTCATATTTCTGCGCCGACTTGTACACGGTCGAGAAGGAGCGGGCACCGCAATCATCACTCGCTACACTTTGCGGTTGCTCACATCCCAGCAGTTCCAGCGAGCGGCGTCACTCATATGCGCGATGGAGCTGCTCCGCGGGACTGATCATCGAACCCGCGGCATGGCGCGATTCTCCATTGGCTTGTGGGTCGGCAACGAAGCCACTCCGAAGGATCGCGCATCCGCTAAGCATTCTCTCGAGCGGCTATACAAAGCCCGTCATCCCCGCGATGCGAATGAGTTTCAGATCATGGAATGCCCGTGGTGTTCCATGGATCTCGTTCCGGAAAATCGAGATGACTCCAGGCGCACTTATGGAGCGCGCCTGGTAGGCAACGACGTAATTTTTCAGTGCGTCAATCCGACCTGCGAGTTCTTCAATCGGGAGCTACCGATGGCGGTTGTCGATGAAGTCCTCTACGAGGAACCGCCGACCTTCCTTCTCGCCACAGTCGACAAGTTCGCCAGACTTCAGTTCAACGAGCGAGCTGGACGGCTTCTCGGTATCGGCACCGCTCATCGCCAGCCTTCATTAATCATTCAAGATGAGCTTCATCTCTTGTCGGGCCCGCTCGGCACCACCGTCGCAGTTTTTGATGCCGTGATCCAAGTGTTGTTGGCTCGATCGGGTTCCCAGCCCAAAATCATCGCCTCGACCGCAACAATTCGAGCTTCGACGGATCAGATCCGAGGCCTCTATGGGCGCAAGGTCGCCCTGTACCCGCCCGCTGGTCTCGACGGCGACGTGAATTTCTTCGCTCGCCCAGTACAGAATGGCGAAGGGAGACTCTACATCGGCTTAATGCCGCAAAGCGTTTCCCAGGCAACGGCGCTCGTCGCGGCAGCGGCTCCACTAATTGAGATCCCCAATCACTTGGTTGGGGCGCACGGCGTGGGGCAGAGCTTGGATTCTTATTGGACGCTCGTGATGTACCACAACAGTTTGCGAGAGCTTGGTCGCACCGGCTCCCTCCTCCTTGATGATATTAACGGTCGTCTCGAAACACGATCAGAGCGCCTCGGGATCGAGCTTCGCAGGGTCCGGGCGGCGTCCGTTCTTGAACTCACAAGCAGACGGGGGCCGGAGGAGTTGCCGAATGACCTCCGACAACTCGGTGTCAGCGCCGACGCGTCTGCGAATGCTACAGACGTCGTTTTGTCTTCAAATATGCTGTCCGTCGGCATCGATGTCCAGAGACTCGCGCTAATGCTGATGGTAGGGCAACCGAAAACTACCGCAGAGTACATTCAAGCCACCAGCCGGGTTGGTCGAGGCCAGGCCAGCGGTATCGTGGTAACTCTGTTCCGCTCGAATCGAGCAAGAGATCGCTCCCACTTTGAAACATTCCGTGGCTACCATGACGCTCTCTACCGGGGCGTCGAGCCGACTAGCGTTACGCCCTGGTCGCTGTCATCTCGTGGTCGGTCACTCGCGGGGGCGCTGGTCGCGTTGCTCAGACAGTCATTCCCGGCGCTCGCCTCTGACGCCTCGGCTGGTCAGCTTGATCTCGCAGACAACAGCTTCCGCCGGGCGCTCGATAATCTGATGGAAAAGTTCCTCGACCTCGTCGCGCGAGCCGACCCATCGGAACGCGCAGAGGTCGGTGAGCAAATCTGGGAGCTGCTCAGGCAGTGGGACTATGAAGCGAGCGCGGCGCGGAGTGCTGGAGCGCTGCTTCGCTACGAGCGGAAGGCCGGCGTGGGCGTGGCACTCCTGAAACGATTCGGTCAACCGGGGCCTGGATGGCTTGTAGCAGACTCCATGCGCTCGGTCGAACCGAATGTCGCTATTGACGTTCGAGAACCATTGCGGGAGGTAGAACGTGCAGCTCATTAGGCATGACCTACGAGTCTCGGAGACGATATCGCCGTTCGGAGTGGGGGCGGTAGTCGACGTCAGGGGAGAGTCCCTGATCGCCCCCGATACATCGTGGTGGGACCGCAAGACCGCGCCCGAGATCACGTGTGATCGGCTTGTGGCTCAGCTGGGTGGCGGCGTGCTTAGGCAAGCGCCCACCCATGCCGGGCGAGCCGGGAAGGACACCGCATCGCTCCTGTATTGGCGATTTCCCGCCTGGCGGTTCTGCGAGCGGTGCGGGAGCCTCTCTCAGCTGACAGGGAGTGATAAAGGTAAATTTAGGAATGCGTGCGAGTGCGGAGGCACGTTAATCCCTATGCGATACGTCGCGGTGTGCGAGACCGGAAGCCACGTCCAAGACATACCTTGGTTTATGTGGGCGCATCGAGGCAATGATGCAATGGTTACGGAAGAAGTGCGCTTCTGTCGTGCCTATAAGGAACTTCGATTCGAACGCTCCAGCAAGCACGGTGATGGCCTTTCATCGCTCCGCGTTGTATGTGGTAAGTGCAAGCGATCTCGTCCTTTTTCCGAGCTTGTGACAAAGGATGCGCTGCTTCGAGATGGCGTCCGCTGCAACGGCCGACAACCGTGGGAACCGGAAGATGCTGTTCCGCAGCCCTGTGAGTCACACCTTGTGGCTGTTCAACGCGGCGCGACAGGCAACTACATTGCTGAGCGTGTCTCTGCCCTCGACATTCCCGAGGAAAAGCCTCGCTCGCAGGAGATTTTGGAGAAAGTTCGCGCTCACGACCTCTATCAGCGTCTCATTGATGACAATGGGGGACCGAAATCTGAGCAGATCGCAGGTTGGATCGCCGAGGAGCTTGGTGCGACCGAAGAATCAGTGCTTGCCGTCGCGTTCGAGACCGACAGCGAGTCGGAGGCACCTATGCTTCGTCTCAAAGACGGGGAGTGGGCGGCATTCGTCAAGAAACTCGGAGGTGGACGAGACCGCGCCGTAGGCGATTTTGTCGTTGATGGCTGGGCTCTCGAAGACTTCACGGGTGCACCTATCGAGCTTAGTTCCCGCATTGCCGGGCTCGGTCAAGTCCGCCGAGTACGAGAAGTACGTGCGCTGAAAGGATTTCGACGCCATAGTGCTGATGCTGACTTCATTCGGGCAGACCTCGACCGCGATCCCAAACATAGCCCCGTGTACCCATCTCTTGAACTCTTCGGTGAGGGCATTTTCCTGCAGTTCGACGAGCAATCGCTTTCCGATTGGGAATCGCAGCCTGCGGTGCGTGCACGTGCTCGAATACTGATGGACCGTCGTGAGCAGTCGGATTGGTCCCATCGTCTGGACGTTCCGGAGCCCCGGTTTATTGCGCTGCACACTATTGCTCACCTACTAGTAAGGCGATTGGCCTTCGCAAGTGGTTACTCGTCGGCGTCGCTACAGGAACGGATCTACGCCAATTCGGATAGAGCAGACAAGACTGCAGGCATCCTCATCTACACGGCGGCTGGTGACGCGCAGGGCACTTTGGGCGGACTCGTTCGGCTGGGAGAACCCAGCCAGCTACTGCCATTGCTCGTCGCAGCCCTCGACGATGCTGACGTTTGCTCGAATGATCCTGTGTGTATTGAGAGCGACAGACAAGGATCATCGCAGTTGAATCTGTCGGCCTGTCACGGCTGTGCGCTGATCAGCGAAACTTCCTGCGAGACGGGGAATCGTCTTCTGGATCGCCAATTAGTGTTGGGTGGTAGCGAAGTGCCCGGTCTCTTGGAAGGCGTACTCGAGGCGGTCCGCCGGTCTTCCGGAGTTCAATGATGGGAGGGCTGGCGCGCCAGCGAGAGGCTGGTAGAGAACGCTTGTACGATGAGCACATGTCCCCTGAGATTACTGTCCTCGATCTCTTCGCTGGGGCGGGCGGCCTCACAGCCGGACTTCACTCAAGTTCGAGCCGCTTTCGGATCGTTGGCGCAGTGGAGTGGGATCAGACCGCTGCCGCCTCCTACGAAGCGACCTACGGCGAGGGCCTGGTTTACGCGGGCGACATAAAGAGGTGGCTCGACCAAGAAAAGGTCCCATCGACGGATGTGATTATCGGCGGCCCGCCGTGTCAAGGATTTTCTAGTCTGGGCAAGCAGAACGTCGAAGATGAGCGAAATTCGCTCTGGAAGGAGTACGCGCGAACCATTCGTCGCGCTACTCCCAAGTATTTCGTCGTGGAGAATGTTGCTGAGTTCACCAAGTCGCCGCAGTACCGTCAGTTCAAGATGGAGGCGTCCAAGGGTGGGCTGCTTTACGACTACGACTTCGAGTCGGCAGTCCTCAACGCGGCCGACTACGGTGCGCCCCAGGCTCGGCGCCGAACAGTCGTAATCGGATTCCGGCGCGACCTCGGGTCACCTGGCCTACCCACATCGACTCACTCGTCCGACCCTGATGGCACCGGTCTGCTTCCGTATGTGACAGTCAAAGATGTTCTGGGATCTGTGCCGCGTTCACCCGATCGCGACCGCGTCTTCGGCGACCGGCGTACTGCGTTCAATGGCAAGGATTATGCCGGAGCCTTCTCAATTCGAGATCTCCACTGGAGCCGTAAATACACCGATCTCTCCCTGAATAGATTTTCGGTCATACCGGCAGGGGGGAATCGCAGACATTTGGAGCCATATCCAGAGTTGATGGCTCCTTGCTGGGTGAAGCATAAGACCGGCTCCGGCGACGTAATGGGTCGCATGCACTGGGACCGCCCCTCTGTCACCATACGCACCGAATTCTTCAAGCCAGAAAAAGGGCGATATATCCATCCCGAAGAAGATCGAGCGATTACCCACTACGAGGCTGCTCTATTGCAGGGATTCGGCGAGAACCATCGATTCGTTGGTTCGCGAACCGACATCGCGAAACAGATTGGTAACGCCGTCCCGATCCCTCTCGGCGCGGCGATTGGACGCCTGCTTACCGACGCAATATGAGCAATACCCCGGGGGATGACGAGGCGCCCCTCGTCCTGCGGTTCGACCCCCAGACGGTCGAACACCTCGGCGCGAAAATGTACTCGCAGCTCCCGAATGCGATTGCCGAACTTGTCGCGAATGCCTACGATGCTGACGCGACAAATGTGACAGTCGCGATCGGTCACGACGGGTCAGTGAGCGTCATTGACGACGGTCACGGCATGTCGAGGGAGGATCTAGCGCAAAAGTATCTGCGCATCGGTCGCAATCGTCGTCATGACGAAGCATCCAGCATGACATCGAGCGGACGTCGGAGGGTTTCTGGTAAGAAAGGGCTTGGAAAGCTTGCCCTATTTGGCATAGGCAAGATAGTTCGACTAGACACCTCACGTGAAGCCTCGATTGCGTCCTCTCACGTCTCGCTGTCGTATGACGAGATGATGTCCGCGGATGGTGAATATAAGCCCTCTGAATTCGTGTCTGAGATCGAGAGCAAATATCACGGAACCACGGTTACGCTTCGGGATCTAAAAAGGAAAAGTCCCATTGATGCTGCGCAGCTTGCAGTCAGCCTTTCTCGGCTTTTCAACTACACAGACGTCGACTTTTCACTTTCCGTAGTCGGGCCAGATGAAGCACGTCACGAGGTGACGCAAGCATTGCGACTCAATGCCGCGGCGGTGGAGTTCGCTTGGGTTTTCCCCGAAGACTTCATCGCCACCAACGATTATCTTGCAAGCCGAAACGTGACGGGTCGAATCGTGTCGGCTATGAAACCGCTCGGTCAGGATCATCGCGGAGTTACTCTCTACGCTCATGGTCGACTCGTCAATGAACCCGAATTCTTCGGAGCTTCTGAGTCAAGCTTTGCCTTCGAATACTTGTCTGGATACCTCGAGGTGGACTTCCTAGACGAGTTGTCGTACGACGTGATTGCCACGGATAGGCGTGCGCTCGACTGGGATCTTGACGAGACGGCACAACTGCGTGCGGCGCTTCAACAGCTGATTACACGGGTTGGTCAGGAGAGGCGTGAACGGCGTCGGTCGGCCAGCAAGTCAGCCACCGAGTCGACTCTGGGAACTTCTACTGAAGATTGGGTCGCATCCGTAAAATCGCCTGAGAAGCAACAATTGCAAACGTTGGTGGAGTCAATCATCTCGGACGATTTGAACATCGACACCGAGCAGCAGGTTCAGCTCCTAGAAGACGTGCGGCAGTTAGCGCCGGAAGGGGCGGAATACGCGTGGAGACACTTCCATCCGGAGGTTCAGGCGTCTACCCGCACGTACTATGACGCCGGAGACTACTGGGCCGCCGTGCAGGAGTCCATAAAGCGGTATGTAGCGTTGACCGCTGCCAAGTCCGGCGCCACGCCAGACGAAGCCCTGAAGGTAATAACCGCGGCGTTTGGAGAATCGGGAACCCTGAAAGTCCTGGACCGTCTTCGACAAACGTCTGCATTCTCCGAAACTACGATCAAGAACCTCCAGAGCGGCCAGAAGCATCTATCTATGGGAGTCCTTGCTGGGTTTAGAAACCCGATGGCGCATGAGGAATTAGCGGCTCTGAAAGCGAACGATGTCTTCACTTACCAAGACTGCTTAGACGCGCTCGGAATTCTTTCCCATCTGACACGGCGCCTGGACGAGAGTGAGCTGTAGACGCGATTGGCAGTCAGCTAGAGCTACATTTCGGTGCCTGACCCGCAGAGCTTCTTTTGAAAGCGAATGGCTTTGCCAGATATCGGCTGGAGCGGACGCATGGGCTACGGCGCTCCTTAAGGCGGCCTCAAGCCCTCAAGAGTCGTCCTTGAATATCACTCTTGAACCGACCGTAAGTATGACTCCAGTCACACTCGCGGTTATCGCAGCGTGAATATGTGCCACTTTCTACGCTCAAACTGGGTTTCACTTCGAATGTGCCGCTGCTACATCGTCATTATTGCCAGAGCTTCTTTCACAAAATACTATGCCGGGGCCGTAGCGTAGTGAGCATGTCCTGGGCATCTAGTGAGGGTTCGCGACGTTCGATGCTGGCGAACAGAAGTCGGGATACCAAACCCGAGCTCGCGGTGCGTCGAGCGCTGCATGCCGCAGGCTTTCGATATCGCGTCGACGCGAGCCCTACCCGCAACCTCCGAAGTCGCGCGGACATAGTCTTCACGAAGCAGAAGATCGCGGTGTTCATCGATGGGTGTTTTTGGCATGGCTGCCCGATCCACGCCACAATCCCAAAGCGAAACGCGGACTATTGGGTACCCAAGCTCCGAAGAAACGTAGAGCGTGATTTGGAGACGACGCGAAAGCTCGAATCACTCGGGTGGGTAGTACTTCGCTTCTGGGAGCACGAGCGGGTAGACGACATCGTCAAGTTGATTTCCAACTCTTGGTTTGGACGCGCAGCCCGCGCGCCAGACCCGGCACCATCCAATCCAACCGCGACGAGGACCACACGTCGTGCGATTGCAGACAACTGTGGTCTCCCTTGCATCGACGGGCAAAATCTTAAAAACCCTTAGCCTTCCGCGGCTATCGCGGTTGCCGTTAGGATTCGGCTCGGGTATTGACCTGAGGGGAGCGGTTCACATTCATCGGCTGCTCATTGATCCGCCAGTCTGACCGGTGTCCATACACCGGCAGACAAACGTGGAGAAAAGGTGGGCGTGGTCGCTCGACCTCCAACTTTTCGAGAGCGGCGTGTGTACAACTGAGGACGTCGTGGCAATGGTGTGGGTGGGAGCGGTCGTGGTGAGCGTGTGGCGGGCCGGGCACGAAGGGCCGCCGTCATGCGATGGGTCGGCGCCGCTGCTAGATTGACGGCATGGTCGAAGGGTCGCTTCAGGACGAGCTTGCCGCGTTTGTCGCAGAGCGGGAGTGGGCGCAGTTCCACAGCCCGGAAAACCTCGCGAAGAGCATTGCCATTGAGGCTGGGGAGTTGCTGGAGTGCTTCCAGTGGAGCGCCGACGCAGATGTCGACCGAGTAAAGGCAGAGCTGGCCGACGTTCTGACGTATTGCATGCTTCTTGCGCAGCGGATCGGGGCGGATCCGGAACAGATCGTGCACGACAAGCTGGCCATCACGCGCGAGAAGTATCCGGTTGAGAAGTCTCGAGGGCGAAGCGCGAAGTATGACGCCCTTTGACATCACGTCGTTCGGCCTGACGAGTGAAGAGATCAGCGCCTGGGCGCCGCTTGACCGTCGTTACAAGAACTGGCCCGTGGTCTATGTGCTCGACAATGCGAATGCGGTTCGAGGGCGGCCGAGCATCCGGAATCAAAGCGTCAGCGACGTGTATGTCGGCGAATCGCTGAACGCGGCTGCACGGATGCGGCAGCACCTCGACTCTGATGCGAAGAAGCACCTCACGACGGTGAGGGTGATCATCGACGAGACCTTCAACAAGTCGGTGTGTCTTGATTTGGAGTCGTACCTGATCCGGATGCTCGCGGGCGACGGTGTGTACCAGGTGCTCAATCGGAACGATGGCATCACCGAATCGGAGTACTACGAGCGGGAGCGATACCGGGAGAGCTTCGAGAAGGTTTTTGAGCAGCTGAAGAACGATGGTGTGTTCATCCGGAGCATTCCTGAGATCGAGAACAGTGACCTGTTCAAGCTGTCGCCGTTCAAGGCTCTGACGCAGGATCAGGCGGTCGCGGTCGAGGGGATACTCGAGGGGCTGTTCGCTGATCTGGAGTCGACGGCGACGAGTACGTCGGTGATTCAGGGGGAGCCGGGCACGGGTAAGACGGTAATTGCGATCTACATGCTGAAGTTGCTGGTCGATATTCAGGCGGCTCCGCCGGCGGAGGAGTTCGACAGCGATTCGTTGTTCGCCGAGTTCTTCGTCGGGGGGTATCCGGAGCTGTTGGCGGGACTGTCGTTCGGGTTGGTGGTGCCGCAGCAGTCGTTGCGGGAGTCGATCAAGAAGGTGTTCCGAAAGACGCCGGGGTTGCATCCTGACATGGTGATGACGGCGTTCGAGGTCGGGGCGAGCGAGAAGGTCTTCGATCTGCTGCTCGTTGATGAGGCGCATCGGCTCAATCAGCGGGCGAATCAGCCGTCGGGGGTGCAGAACCGCAAGTTTCGCGAGATCACGGAGACGCTGTTCGGCAGTGATGACACGTCGAAGACGCAGCTCGACTGGATCAGGGCCCGGAGTCGGCATCAGATTTTTCTGGTGGATGCTTCGCAGAGCGTTCGGCCGGCGGATGTTCCGGCTGAGCTGTTGGGGGAGTTGGTGGGGGCGGCTCGGGCTGGTGGGCGGTTGTATCCGCTGCTGTCGCAGATGCGGGTTGCGGCGGGGGATGACTACGTGGGGTACGTGCGGCGGGTGCTCGGGAGTGGCGCCGGCAGTGGCAGCTTGGGTTCGGGGTTCGAGCTGGCTGAGCCTGTGCATCCACAGGTCTTCGAGGGCTACGACTTTCGGATGTTCGACAGCGTCGAAGCCATGCGTGCGGAGATCAGGGCGCGGGATGCCGAGGTCGGCCTTTCCCGTCTGCTCGCCGGTTATGCGTGGGAGTGGAAGACCAAGGCCGACAAGACCGCGTTCGACATCGAGATCGACGGGTTGCAGTTGCGGTGGAACAGCACGCAGACGGACTGGATCGCGTCGCCCGGGTCGCTCGAGGAGGTCGGGTCGATTCATACGGTGCAGGGGTACGACCTGAACTATGCCGGGGTGATCATAGGGCGGGATCTGCGGTACGACCCGGTCGCCGGGCGGCTGTTCGTTGACCGTGATTCGTACTTCGACAAGAAGGGCAAGGAGAACAACCGTCAGCTAGGGGTGGTTTACAGCGACGACGATCTGCTGCGGTTCGTTCGCAATGTGTATGCGGTGCTGCTCACGCGGGGGATTCGGGGAACTTACGTTTTCGTGCAGGATGCGGGGCTGCGGGAGTACCTCGGGCAGTTCATTCCAACCTTTCCCGCCTAAGCAGATTCCGGCCGAAGTAGTATTCTGAAGTATTGTCATATTTATCCGTAGATCGCTTCAGAGAGGTAACCAGGCTCGATGGTAAACCTGATCGATCGAGGAGGCGCCGTGACTACTACGACGAGCATTTCAGCTGCCGAGCGGCGTTGGCGCGACAGAGTAGTGAGCCAAGCTGCCCATAGTTCAGCTATGGAGGGCCTCGCCTCGTCTCCCGAGTATCGCGCAGATTCCGCAGCCTACGTTGATGGCACGATCGATATCGATGAGCTGGGCCGCCGCACTCTCGGCCGCTACGGAATTGTCTGAACCGGTCTTGATGCTCACTCGGTCTTGAGTGAGCGGTCGCGATGATAACATGTGAGGAATAATCGCGTCTGAAAGAGGCTTCATGCAGTCTGAGGTTGTCATTGCCGTCGAAGGTCTCGTCAAACGGTATGGCGAATTTGAGGCACTTCGCGGTATCGAATTCGAGGTAGGCCGCGGAGAGGTTTTCGGTTTTGTCGGCCCGAATGGCGCGGGCAAGACGACGACAATCGAGTGCATCGTCGGCCTTCGAAGCCCGACCGAAGGAACTGTCAGAGTGCTCGGTCTCGATCCCGCCGCCAGCCGACCGCAGACGACTGCCCACGTGGCTGTGCAGACTCAATCAGCTAGCCTCTTCGACACCTTGAGCGTCATCGAGACGCTGAGGCTCTTCGGGTCGTTTCACAAGAACCCGCTCGATCCCGACCACGTTGTTCATCAAGTCGGGCTCCAAGATGAGCGCGATCATCGATCCAAGAACCTCTCTGGTGGCCAAGCAAGACGGTTGCTTCTGGGCGTCGCTCTTGTCGGTGACCCGGAGATCGTTGTGTTGGATGAACCCTCCGCCGGGCTGGATCCCGCGGCACGGCAAAACCTCTGGATGCTCATTGCAGCCCTTCGTAAACGCGGCGTCACCGTGCTGCTGTCAACACACGACATGGAGGAGGCGACGTCGCTGTGTGACCGGGTCGCGATTCTCGTTGCCGGCCGGGTCGCCGCCCTCGGTTCGCCTGCCGAACTCGTTCGTCAGCGCAGCGCCGAAAGTACCGTCTCCTTCACTGTTCCGACCAACACCAACCTCGATTCTCTGGCCGCACTCGCTGAGCCGGGCGGCATAGTGACGTCGGTCATTCGCGGGGCCGTTCGTGTGACGATTGCTACCTCCGACCCCGACAGAGTTCTGCGGCGAGTGACATTCGAGCCGTCGGTCAAAGCAAGCGAGTTCGATATTCGTAACGGGACACTCGAAGACATCTTCATCGAGTTGGCTCAGGAACAGCAGTCTGAACGCGGGAAAAGGCCGACAGCATCTGCGTCGAAGTGGAAGAAGGCGCGCTCATGAGCTCCAAATCGATTGAAGGCCGCCGCTCGACTTCGCCCCTTCAGCAGCTCACACTCACAAGCTCGCGTGAACTGTTCAGAAACGTCAAGACCATCATCGCGATGCTCTTCATGTTCTTCTTCTTTCTACTCATCATTGGCGGCATCAACGTCGCAATCAATGACAGTCGCGTCGCACCGAACGTCAGCGTGACCGGCACAGCGCAACAAGCCCAGGATCTCGTCGCCAAGCTGAATGCTCAGGGCATCGAGGCGGTCTCTGGTGCACCAGAAGGCTCGACGACCGCGCAAGTCACGCTGTTCGGTGATTCTGCGAGCGTCATCTTGTCCACTCCGCACCCACCCGCGTGGATACCCATCGTGAAGGCAGTGCACTCGGTCACCGGCATCCCTACCTCGAAAATCACCGTTGCCGACTCTGATGGCTCACCCGAGGTGGATCTGCTCCGTGTGAACCTGTCGACAGTGCTGATCGCCGGCCTCATGGCAATTGCTTTCATGGGTACCTCAGTGCCCCTTGTCGCGTTACGTCAGCGAGGAACCCTGCGCCTTCTCGGTACGACACCAGTTAGTCGCCTGACATTCATCGTTTCGCAGACCCCCGTGCGATTCGCACTGGGGGTCGGAGAAGGGGTGATCATTCTCGGCATCGCAATCAGTCAGGGGTACATCGAGTCCGTGAACGCGCTTCAGCTGGCGGTGACGTTCGTTCTCGGGCTGGCAATGCTTTTCGCGTTCGCCTATCTCTTAGGTTCTCGCGCGAAGAACACAGACTTGATCACCCAGATCACCGGGTTCTTACCCGTCGTTGTACTTCTGACTTCAGGGACCGTGCTTCCGCCCGGTATTTACCCGCCATTCGTTTCAACGGCGATCAATTTCATCCCGAGCACCTGGTTCATGCAGGCCATGAGCAGCGAACTCGCGGGTACTGAGCCGTTCACAAGCATCTATCTTCTGTGGGCCCTGATGGCCGCAGTCGGTGTCGCCGTCGCGTTGCTCGCTGCGCGAGTCTTCAAATGGGATCAAGGAGACCTGTGAAGTGTGCTGTACCTATTCTGGGGGTCGCAGTCACCAAGAAACCTTGACCAGGCCGAGGTAATGAGATTTACTCGTATAGCTGTGGAACGACGTTGTTCCGCGGCAGATCTAAGGAGAACTGCATGAAGAGAGAAATCTGTGGCTCGATAGTTGCGATCGGGGCACTTGTTGTCTGCCTCGCCCAACCGATCGGAGCGCAGGCATCGGAAGGTGATCAAGGTGGGGGGATTACCAAGGTCGGCGGCGCGACGATGACGGTTGGCGGCTTCGACGCCGATGTGGCGGCGAAGAATGGTTTCGAGATCATGGTTGATGCTGCGGGCAATCAAAAATCCGTTCCCGTAAGCGATTCAGCCAAAGCGCTGGTGGCAGCTGCCGCGCAAGCCGGTCACGTTGACCTCGGCACAATCGGCGGCCCATGCGGATCGTCGTGGCTCGAGATGGCTCGCGCCGGCGGATCAAGCGTCTACTTCAATACCGGATACAGCGTGTATCTTCCGTCGCTCTGGCACAATTGGGCAGTCGATATCTTCAGCAGCCATGGCGGCTACTCGTTCGGGCTCGACGGCGGACCGTCGGCACCGACGTGGGATGACGGATGGACTACGAACGTCGGGAATAGCGCCGGCACGCACGGCAACGTACGGCCGGGTTCATTGGCCGTGCTCACTAACGGCGACGTCTGTTACTCGGGCTCTCCAACATCGGGAACCTGAGAGCAGATCGCGCCGTGTTTTTTTCAGATCGCTCAGGAGACAGGGCTGCCGGCGGTGAGCTGAACACGGTGCAGGATGAGCGACGGGCCGCTCTCAAGCTTGGGCGGCCCGTCGCTCACCTGATTCAAAGCGATACCGTGAAGTTCCGCGGCTACTACTGGCGGGGGAGCGCTGCGCCTGGTCTTCCCATGGGACAACACATGGTTGACGTTGTGTATGACGTTCACGCAGGAAGGGACGTCGTCGAGATCAGCTTGCGTAGTTGGTTTGGCTCAAGAGGCACTCGTACGCTTGATGACTCGTGGGAATTCAGTTCGCTTGTTGCAACTCATGCATTCGACGTACTGCATTCGATCAGCTCTCTTGCGCGGCCTGCCGCTCACCAGTTGGTCGGTGAGTCTCTTGCTTCCGGTGGCAGCCACCCCGACTTGACGAAAATTGTTTCGGGTGACGTGCGTTGTGAATTTCGGCTACAGCGGGGAGCAGTCATAACGATCGCCTCGCGCCCAGCGGAACGTCTTTTCGACGACCTTCAGGTTGTCATGTTCGTCACGATTCCGTGAGGTGACCACCTCCCTCAACCCGACGACTAAACGGATGCTCGGCCTTTGCTCGATTGCGCAATAAGAACTGGCCCGTGGTTTATGTGCTTGACAATGCGAATGCGGTTCGGGGGCGGCCGAGCATCCGGAATCAGAGCGTCAGTGACGTATTTGTCGGTGAATCGCTGAACGCCGCAGCACGGATGCGGGAGCACCTCGACTCTGACGCGAAGATTCATTGTTCGCGGAGTTCCTCGTAGGCGGGTATCCGGAGCTTCTGGCGGGGCTCACGTTCGGGCTAGCGGTGCCGCAGCAGTCGTTTCGGGAGTCGATCAGCAAGGTGTTCAGAAAGACGCCGGGGTTGCATCCTGACATGGTGATGACGGCGTTCGAGGTCGGGGCGAGCGAGAAGGTCTTCGATCTGCTGCTGGCTTATGAGGCGCATCATGATGAGAGGACTGAGCTGTCGTGCGAGAAAGTCTCAGAGTTCGTGAGCAGTTGAGTAGAATTGCGCCATGGTCGAGAAGGCGCATACGGCGGCGAGTGAGCGCGTGTTCTACCGTGACATAAAGCCCTACGATGCACCCACCGAACTCGCCGAGCTGCACGGGCCGTCGGCTGGTCGAGTGGTGCTTCCGCTCAACGTTTATTGGGGGCCCGCGCACAACTTCGATCTTGACAACGAGTCGGACGTCGTGGAGGCCTACCAAGCGACTCTTCGCGAGGGGCGGGTTGAAGATCAGGCAATGATTCTCAACCCCGACCTGCTGGTTTCGATTTGGCCCGAACTGTTGCTGCCAGTTCGGGTACGGATGCTCTGGGAGGACCGATTCCCGGCGCTGGCAGCGGCGTGAGCGACGACCTAGGGCTGCAGTGGGATCTCACTCAGGCTGCTCTAGCTGCTCTTCGGGATCATGCTTTCGCTTTGGCTGGTTCTGGTGCGATCCGCGAGCACGGTATCGTCGACCGGCCCACCCAAGACGTCGATCTGTTTACAAACGACCCTGATCCCGAGTCATTCGACGAGGCCGTCGATGGGCTCGTTGACACCCTCGGGCGTTCGGGTCTGATCGTTGAGCAAGTGCGGCGAGCTCCTCGGTTCGCTCAGTTGCGCATCATCACCAATGATCACCGATCCGTCGACATGGATCTGGCGGTCGACTGGCGCGAGCGAGAGCCCGTCACATTGGCGGTTGGGCCCGTTTTGAGCCTCGAAGATGCGGTCGGCAACAAAGTCGGGGCTCTGTATTCTCGGGCGGAGGCTCGCGACTATCTCGACGTCGATGCGATTCGTGCTTCAGGTAGGTTCACTAACGCTGAACTCATCTCGATGGCGGCCGAAAGGGACTCGGGATTCGACTTGCTCATGTTCGCGGGCCAGCTCGAACAAGCGAACCGGATACGCCCCGACCGTGTCGAGAGGTATGGCGTCAGCGCGGACCAACTTGACGCGATACGTGAACGCTTTGCGGGCTGGGCAAGAGAGCTGCGAACGACTGCGGCCGGCGCATAGTCGAGCCCCGACCATCCGGATGCTCGCTGGAGACGGCGGGTACCCTGAGCTATGGGCAGCACCGACGATTACAGCTTCCGAACCTTCCCCGCTGCGGTGGCCGACCCGGCGACGAATACCTGGATCCAGGCCGAGCGCCGCGGTTTTCACGACGCCCGAGCCACCGACGAGCAGCTCGAGCGCACGGCCGGCCATCTCGTCACAGATCGACGCCAGCTCACCGGCGCTTACCGCGGCGACGAGTTGGTGGCGACGTTCGCCGCCTTCGAGAGCACCCTGAACGTCGGGCCGAAGACGCTTCTGCCGGTCAGCCTCGTCTCTAACGTCACCGTGCGGCCTACTCACCGCCGCAACGGCATTCTGCGCCGCATGATGACCGACCATTTGCGCGAGGCTGCCGCCGCGGGCATGGCAATTGCTGCCCTCACGGTCTCGGAGGCCACGATTTACCGGCGGTTCGGCTTCGGCGTTGCGACCTGGGTCAGCCACGTCACGCTCACGACTGACACGCGGTTCCGGATGCTCGGCGAACCCCGCGGGCGGTGCGAGTTGATCGAGGCCGCCGACCTCGCCACCCTGGGCCCGCAGGTGTTCGCGGCGTTCCACGCGGCGCATCCCGGATCGGTCGATCGGCACGCAGCGACCTGGAAACGTGTCGCGGGCGCGGCAACCGAGAAAGACGACGCGAACCCGGGCGTCTATGCGGCCGCGCACTACGACGAGGCCGGGCAGGTCGACGGGTATGTGTCGTACCTGTTCAAGGGGTGGGGCACAGCGCCGAACACACTCGAGGTGATCGATCTGGTGGCGGCAGACGACAACGCGTATCTGGGCCTGTGGGAGTTTCTCGCATCCGTCGACCTGGTCGAACGCATCGAGTGGGAGGCCGCGCCGGCCGACGATCCGCTGCGCTGGGCGATTGCCGACTGGCGTTCGCTCGCGCTGACGGGTCTCGAGGATTGGCTGTGGATTCGCGTACTCGATGTCGTGGCGGCATTCGAGGCGCGGGCCTACATAGGTTCAGGGTCGATGGTTCTGCGGGTCACGGATGCTCTGGGTTACGCCAATGGCACGTACCGGCTCGCCGTGGCGGATGGTCAGGCGACGGTGACTCGCGACGATTCGGCCGCACCCGACGTCTCTGTCGAGGCGCCGACGCTCGGCTCGCTCTACCTGGGCGGTGTCGACGCGGTGACGCTTGCCGCGGCAGGGCAGCTCGTGGAACACACTCCGAACGCTGCCGTTCGCGTTCGCGCTCTGCTGGCGCCGGTCGCGTCGGTCTACGGCTCCACTCACTTCTGACGGAGCGATGCCCGTGTCGCGCGACTCGCGGGACGCGCTCGGCCCGGGTCGTGCTTGTAGCAGCCCCCCGATGTGATTGGACAACCGGGCCGACCCGAGCGCAGTCTGAACGTATGGAATACACCCACCTCGGCCGCACTGGCCTCAGCGTTTCACGTCTGTGCCTCGGCACCATGAACTTCGGACCGCAGACAAGCGAGCCCGATTCTCACTCGATCATGGATTCGGCGCACGAGAACGGCATCAACTTCTTCGACACCGCAAACGTCTATGGCCAAGACAAGGGCCGCGGCGCCACGGAGGAGATCGTCGGCCGCTTCTTCGCGAAGGGCGACGGTCGCCGCGAGAAGACGGTGCTCGCGACGAAGGTCTACGGCAACATGACCGACTACCCGAACGACGGCAAGCTGTCAGCGTTGAACATCCGCAGGGCTCTGGATGCGAGCCTCAAGCGCCTGCAGACCGATTACGTCGACCTGTACCAGTTTCACCACGTCGATCGAGACACCCCATGGGATGAGATCTGGCAGGCAATCGACGTCGCGATTCAGCAGGGCAAGATTCTTTATGCGGGCAGCAGCAACTTCGCCGGCTGGCACATCGCAACGGCTCAGGAAGCGGCGCGCAAGCGCAACTCGGTAGGGCTGGTCAGCGAACAGTCGCTGTACAACCTGCTGACGCGCGACCTCGAGCTCGAGGTGATTCCGGCCGCACAGGCGAACGGTCTGGGCATCATCCCGTGGTCTCCGTTGCAGGGTGGCCTGCTCGGAGGTGTACTCAAGAAGAATAGCGAGGGCAAGCGCCGCCTCGAGTCACGTTCTGCAGAGAGTCTGGCGAGTCATCGCCCACAGATCGAGGCGTACGAGGCGTTCGCCGATGAGCTCGGTCACGAACCGGGAGACATTGCGCTCGCGTGGCTGCTTCACCAGCCTGCGGTTACCGCGCCGATCGTCGGGCCACGAACCCAGGGGCAACTCGACTCTGCGCTGCGTGCGGTCGACCTGAAACTGGATGCTGCGGCCCTCGCCAGACTCGACGAGATCTTTCCCGGCAAGAAGCCGGCCCCCGAGCAGTACGCCTGGTAGCTCGCGCACGATTACGTAGGGTAGGCGCGCAGCCTGGGTGGAACAGCACGCACTAGATCGCGTCGCCAAGATCACTCGAGGAGGTCGGGTCGATACACACGGCTTTCCAGCGTCCGAGGAGTGAAACTGTGTCTCGGGCTTGGAATGAGTTTCGCTCTCGTCGCAAGTGACGAAACCTCGCTATAGTTGAGGAGACAAAACAACTTCGATCGATGGGCGCAGAAAAATGGTACTGATGGGGTCAATCGTCTATCGTGGTGAGATGGCGAAGCAGATGAGTGAGAGTGCAAAGCTGCACCGGCTCGTTGCCCCCACTGTTGCGAAGGCTGACCGAGCTGCCACAATCCGGAGGGCAACGAGCATCGTGAAATCGCCGGCGACATCAATATCTGTGAAAAGCGCAGTTCGGTCGCAGACCAAGTAAGTGTCGGCCGTCGGCCGCCCTGCGCTTGTTCGAAACGTCTACCCTTTCGACGAACCAACCTCGCCGTTACCTCGTGACGTGGTGCTAGACACGTCGTTCTTGGTCCGCGCGTTTGTCGACTCCGAACCGCTTCACGCTATATGCAAAACCTATCTCGAGGCTCTAGTCGCAGCGGATGTGAACGTCTTCTTCAACTCGATTACTGACATCGAGTTGGCCGAGGTCGCCTTCCGCATAGCGATTCGAGAGCGACACGGGAACAGGCGTGGTGCGCGGAACGATGGTCGCATTACTGGGCGCGCAGGGCGACTGACTCAGGAGCTCATGGAATCGTGGGAGTTGACGCTTTCGACTCTCAACCACGCGAGAATCGAAGTCGGCGAAGTCTCTGGTGACTACCTGGCCCTGATGACAAAACATGGGCTCTCATCAATGGATGCTGTCCATGCGGCGACCGCACTCTACGTCAAGGCGGATGGTTTGGTGACGACAGACGCTGGCTTCGGAAACATACCGGCGGCACACCTCAGACTGTTCGTGGATTCGTCGCGAGTAGCAAGCTGTCGCCGCCGGCGCGGGGGAGTCGCGTGATGCCTCTGGAATGTCGGAAGCTGGTGAGCGTATCGGGCAGGCCGTGAGCGCTCGAGCGATCTAAGTAATAAGCTGGCATGCCTTGCGACCGCTCGCTCAGGCGCGTCAGCTTGACCGTGAGTGCTTAGCGTCTGGTACCGACGACCGAGCTCAGGGTCATTCTCAGAGTCGAGCGAGCGCGTAAGCCCAGTCGATGCGCTCCTGCTCCAGTCGAGGCGAGCCCGTCGAGCGCAGGGTCGCCAAGGTCTGCTGCTCTGGCTCGGTGAGCAGGGGATAGGAGCCCAGCGCAGGTTTCGGCTCTGGCACCCAGAGGTCTCGATGGTCGAGCAAAGTTCTCTCATCCATGAGGATGCTCGTGGCTTCGGGCAGCGCGTGACGAAGCTCGTTCAGAATGGCGAAGCCGTGGCTGTCGAGGTCGCCCCAGTAACGAACGGAGCTCGAACGCACCCAGGGTACGACGCCGACGCGTTCGTGGGCGCCGAACCCGGCGCCGTGCAGCGCGACTGTGTCGGTCATCTCCGGAAGGGACAGCAGGGTCTCGAGATTCTCTAGAACGAGCACCTGTGATGGACAAATCGAAAGATCGACAAGCTCTGAAAGGGAAATTGCGGCATAGTCGAGACCACCCGGTCGAAGATGGGGGTCGAGGAATCGAACACGGATGAGCGGCGGCGGCTCGAGCAGGTCGAGACTGCTTCGGCCCGTGACGGCTGCGTGCAGACCGGTGATCATGCCGCGATGGCTGCCGACCCACTTCGAATCCACGCCGCGAATCGGTAGTTGTCTGGGGCGCCATCCGGCACTCGGATGCTCGGCAAGCCACTGGAGCACCCCGACGAGTCTGTCGAAGTCGTCGTCGGGGAGAGCCAAAAGTTGCGCGCCGAACGTACGAATCGCCGCATTGAGAGGAGCCCCAGCAGGGAGCTCAGCCTGAAGACGCACCGCACGCTGCCGCAGAACCTTCCACTCTCGAGTCATACCGGTGAACTCTGCGATCGCGTCGGCTCCTCTAAGGGTGAGCCGCTCCGGAACCTCTTGCGTGCCGATGCTCGCCCAGCGCCGCTGGATCCAGTCGACGCCCTCGACTCCGAGCCACGCGGCGCGCCAGGCAACTGCCCGGTCGATGTCTGCGAGAGCAGCACGTTCCGTCGGCGGATGTAACGGCAATGACACCTCGGCGTCGGCACCACTCGTCGTTGCCCACTCTGACAGGTCGCGTGCGACCCGCTTACGCACTTTCTCCCGGGCCTCGCGAAGCGTGATCATGCCTGTGGCTCGCCTGTGCCGAACACGACGTTGGCGATAGTCGACTTGCGCCTGGTCTCGTTCGAGATCGAGGTGACTGCACCGACGTACGGCTCGATGGTCGTCAGCAGCTTCTGCGGGGTAGCGAGAATCATGTGGAACCCGAACTCGACGAAAACGTCCATGGCCATGCGAGTGTAAGTCGAGTCTGCCTTGTCAAATGCTTCGTCAAGAATGACGGTGCCGAATCGGGGGATGCTCACCTCATCGGGCGCGAGTTGGTACCGCAGCGCCGCAGCGAGGCAAAAGATCACGAGCTTCTGACGCTGGCCACCCGAGAGACCGGCGCTGGAGTCATGCACGTTCGTGACTCGTTCGGCGGCATCGATCTCTTCGGCTTGAAAGGTGACGTGTTCGCGGGTATCGAGGCAGGCTTGCTTCCACCGTGCATCCGCGTAGTCGCTTGACCCGAGACGCGCCATAAGACCTTCGAGAACGGCGAACCGCTCTTCGGCGCCGGCGAGATCGCCATCAGACCAGTTGCCTTCGACGATCTTCTTGAGGTCAGAGATGAAGTTCACGACTTCGGGGGTTCGTTGCTCACGCACCCGGATTCGCAGGTACCGATCCCGGTCGAAGAGCGAGCGTCGCAGCGAGTCGTTCACCGGGTCGATGCGCTCTTTCACCAGCTTCGGTGCGTCGCGGATATCAGAGAGCAAGTAGGCGATCGAGTCGCGCGAGCGCTCCCGTAACAGGCGCAAGAAGTTCTGCTCATGGCTCGGTAATCCGCGCGTCTCGATTTGTTCTCGTAGGGCGCGGTAGCCCGCTCGATCGCCGATCGAGCTGGTGAGGTCTCCGGATGCTGCTTGCCAATTGTTTCGAAAGTCGTGCACGAGCGATTCAAACCTTGAGCGCGCTGCTGCCGCCGAATCGGCGCACGCCTTGACTTCTCGCACGAGCGAGGTGGATACCTTCGTGCCGACCTCGGCGATCGATACCCGGTCGAACTTGCGCTGGAACGACCGGAAGCGCGCCTCCAAGGCGGCCGAGTCCGTCTCGCTAAGCTCGGTTCCCACGAGTCTGTCGGAGAGGCGTGTTCGTTCCGTTTTCAGCTCCAACAGCAGGTTCGAGAGGCGGCCCACTTCTATCGCGGCCGCTCGTTCGGCAACCTGCGCTGCGTCCCATTCGGCATGCGTCGCAGCTTCGCGAGCTACGGCATCTTCGAGGGCGGGATTGGTCACGGTCAAAGCTGCCAGCGCGTCTGTGCGACTCTTCAGCAGAACGGCTGCGGCACGACGGTCGACCTCGTCCCATTCACGGTTCGAAACGCTCTCGAGCACCGTGCGACGCTTGGTCAGTTGATCTCGTGTGGCTTGAGCTTCTTTGAGCCTGGCGTCGAAGATGAACAGCTGTGACTCGACGGAACGGCGGCGCTCGAGCAGAGCATCCACTTTGGCGTCATTGTTGCCACCGAGAATCCACTTCGTTCGATCGTCAATGCTGTCGCGGTCGTTTTTTTCGTATCGTCTAGCCGATTTCTTGACCTGGCCGGCGACAGTGACTCCGCGTTCGACTTCGTCTAGTCGATCAGGACTATCGACGCAGTCAAAGTCGAACTCGTGCCACAGCCGCGTGGTGAGCCAGTCGTGAAACGGCGAATCCGACACGCGAATGCGGTGCAGCAGCGATCGTGCTGAACGGGGCCGACGAGGGGTCTCGGCGAGAGTGGGTACTGACTCGAAAGTCAGGCGTGTGCCGATGTTGCGACTTTCGACCCAGCGCCTCACGTCGCGCAGGAGGTCATCACGAATGACGAGCGTCGTGGCAAATGGACGCAGCACCCGTTCGATCGCGCCGGCCCATACTGCATACTCCGGTCGCACATCGATCAGCTCGCCCACGAATGGAAGGGCTGTTTCTGTCAGACCGAGGTCTTTCGTGAGTTGCCTTCGCACGACAAGCAGGCCCGCTGGGAGGTTGCTCCTACGTGTCTGAAGTTCGTTCAGCTCGCCAGTGATGCGGTCGAGATCACGTTTCGCTTCGAAATACGATTTCTGATCGTCGTGCTTATGGAGGGCGGCAGCTGGGGCCGCTTCGGAGTTCTGACGTCTGGTCGTTTCGCGAAGCTCAGCGAACTCGCTCGCCGAGGTGGGTGGGTTCAGCTGCACGCTCTGCAACTCGGCGACAAGTCTGTTGTACGCAGACTCGGTTCGGGCGGCAGCTTCGCGCGCCTCGGTGACGCGCTCCTGGGCCCGGTCGGCGTCTGCGCCGCCGAGTTCGCTCGCCGCGCGCTGGGCGACCTGCCACTGGTCAAAGGCTTCCCGTGCCGCCGAGGCAGTGGCTGCCGCGTCGGCCTCTGCCCGAGCGGAGCGGGCAACCGTGTCGGAGTAGTCATCATTCACGAACTTGAGTGTGAAACGGTCTTGGAACGGCTGCACCAACTGGCTCAGATGCTCTGCTCGAGCTTCACCCTCGACACCTGACTCGTAGGCGTCGATGATCGGTTCGAGCTCAGCCAGTTCAGCAGCTTGCTTGCGGGCATCCACCACCAACCGATGAGCCTGATTGAGGTCGGTGAACTGCTCGCGAGCGCTGCGTTCGCGGTCGAACGTCTGCGGTGTGTCGAGCATGAACCCGCGAAAGAGTTGATCGAGACTGCCGAGATTCTTGGCGGATTGGGTCTTGTGCAAGAGGTAGAGCGCATTCTCGCCGCTGATACCGAGGAGTTTCGTGAGTCGCACGAAGTACGCCTTGTGCGAACCGTTGGTAGTCACTACGGCTTCCGGCCAGCGCGACTTGACCCGTTTGGCCTCGAGTCCGCCCGAAACGAATGGAGCAAAATCAGGCAGGTCGACATCGTGACGACCGACGAAAGCGAGGTCTTTGAGGTCTGCTTTGTCGGCGCTGCCGGCCCGGATGCTGAACAACCGCACGAGGGTGACAATCTCGCCGCGCCCGTCGTCGAATCGCAACAGCACTCCACTCCACCGTGCGCCGTTGCGCAGGAATGAGCTGACCGCACGCTCGTGCTCGGTGTCGGATTCCTTGCTCCAAGCGCCTCGAACGTAACTCACCGTCGTTCGGTCGTCGTTGCGAGATGCCGAATCCTGGGCCGCGGCGTTGAAGCGGAGCAATCGACCCGGCGTGATCACTACCGCGATGGCATCAAGCAGAGAGGATTTGCCAGAGCCGGAAGCGCCCGTGAAGAGATGTCCCTGCCGTGCCACGTCAATTCGGTAGTGGCCGTCGAAGGTGCCCCAGTTGAATAGTTCGACGCGGGCGAGGCGCCATTGTCCGGGATGAATCAGAGGTGTGGGCTCAGTCGCCTGAGGGGCGTCGGTGGTGATCGTCACGCGGAATCCTCCAGGAGGTCGTCGTCAGACAGCTCATCTGAGAATAACTCAGATACCGTGATATCGCTAGCGGCGATGCGGCGATACTCCGCGCTGATCTGCCGCACCTGATCGGCATCGACGATCAGTCGCAGAACGGGCGAGATCTCGACGCGATCCTCTTCGTCACCTCTGTTGCCGGTCGAATGGATGATGCGCAGTTTGTTGCGCATCTTGACCCAGGCTGCGTTGAGTCGCCGCTCGAAATCCAGCTCGTCGCGGTCGTTGGTGCGATAGACGCGGAGCCGCTCGAATACGTCATCACGACCGACGATGACCCGGGCATCCGATTGGCCTGCGAGAAGAATCTGTCGCAGAACCAGCAACATTGCCGTATCGATGAAGGTGAGATTCTGGGAGCGAACCGTTCGTGGCGTCGCGATTTCATCGGAGTGGATGTTCTTGACGAAGGCGAATTCTCCGACGCGGTCGATGACCACGTCGAGGAATAAGTCATTGAGGCGCGATCGAATGGCGCTCTCGTCAGCCAGCAACGCCGACCACAGCTGAGTGGATGTTCGCCCCGACAAGTAGGGCCCCTTGATGAGTTCGACCAAGGCGCGCCTCGAGTTCTCGTCGAGAGTCCCCGCATCGTCTGGCCAGAGAGTCGCCATCAGACGACTCTTCCTGCGAAGACGTGTGCCGGTATGAGAGCGTGGCGGCTCTGCCCGTTGCGGTTGATCCAGCGCACAAGTTCCTCTTTCTCTAGTCGCGTGCCTTGCGATTCCGCAAGGGCGATCAGACCGACGACACTTGCGACGCCCTGTGTCGCAGGAAACCTCTTCAGCACGTGGGCTACTGTCGCGGTGGGCGAATCGGCCAACACGGCATTCGTGTTCGAGATGAGCTCGGCGAAGTCGATCTCCGTGTCTCTGGCGAGCGCCCGCAGTGCGGCTAAGTCGACGATGGTATTCACATTGGTGACAATCACTTCATCGGCATCGAAGTCAGCGGGATTGTGAAGCTGAACAGCGCCCACACTGCGAATCTCGACACTTGACAAGGAGAGTGATACATCTGTTGACGAATACGGCTTCGTCGAGCTGGCTGCCTCGAGGCCCAACCCGAGTGCCACTTGGAGCTCCTGCCGCAGCACACGGTCTTGTTGGAATTCTTGCGATTGCACATAGCGCCGCAGCCCGCGTGCAAAGGTTGCGACGACATTGTGGATCTCACCGCTGTCAGACTTGAGCGTGCTTTGAAAACGGCGCAGAAAACGCCGCTGCTCGACACTGAGCACGTTCACGAAGTCACGCTCGAGCAGCTGATCGACGTTGGCGTCGAACTCGGCGCCGAGGGCCGGATCCATCACTAAAGCGTTGAAGGCGGTAAAGGTTCTGCCTTCGTCACTTTCGGCAATGTGGTCGACACCGCTGAACACCTCGTCGAGAACGATGCGCTGGGCGTGGTCGGACTCGACTATCCGCTGACGAAGGAGCTGGTTGAGTTCCTCGAATTCTGCCCGAACGCGAGCGAAGTCTGCCGGAATTTCGCTGGCCTGCGCAAGGATATCGCGCACACGTTCGGCTGCCCGAGGCGTTTCAAGAACCGGATTGTCGTCGGCGTGGATACGTTCGATCTGAGCGTCGATGCGATCTCTCTGTTCATACAATTGCTCGAGTCGGCGGCTGACATCGGGATCGGTGTCGATTGCAAGCTGCCGGAGTTGAGACGCAATACTGGCCAGTCGCGATTCGGTCGCCGATTGACGCGGTGTGCTCAGTTCATCGAGGGTGCGTATCGCCGCAAGCGCACCCGCGGAAAGTTCGAGTGTTTCACCGCGAATATTTTCTGCCGCACGCCGTACCAGAAATCCTGCGTTTCGCCAGTCCGCACAGTAGCCCTGAGCAGACTTCGGCAGAACAGATCCGAAATCCCGTAGCTCATCGAGGTCGGCATCGAGAAGCTCATACAACTCTTCGGCGGGAAGGCGACGCTGGTCAGCACCGAAGTGGTGGCCGAGCGTGCCTGCAATGAGCGGGGCGTTGTCTTTTTGCAGCAGCCGCCACGTGATGCTCTCCTCTTGGAGGCGTTCGAGTTCGAGAGTGCGAGCGAGTGAGCTGGCCGCCATGGTGATCTCCTCCCCGTGAACGCGGATCCTTTTTTCTATCATGACGGGTCGAGCTCCCAGCGTGCCACGTTATGACCGGAGCGAGCGACAGTCTTTGATCTGTTGCTCGTCGATGACAGCAGCACGCTGATTTCGCGAACTCACGCCGGCTTCCCGAGGGGCAAGACTCCACAGCAGCCGAATGTCGCGAACTCTCCACATTTAGGCGATCACCGAGATAAATCCTGTTCCGCTGTCTCATCGTTGCAACATGAAAGAACAAGCATATGAACCACCGCCACTGACGTTCGCGCAACCCGGAGAGGGATGGGGCCAACTCGCTGCGCGCTACCCGCAGACCGGACTTTGGCCTGTGTTTTTTGACGAGAGGTGTGATCGTGATCGTCCGTGGGGCGTGCATTCTCACTGGGGTGAAGAGGCGCCTCGGTCGGCAGCCAAAACGATCCGCGAGCAGTTCTGTCTCGAGCGTCAGGAGTGGGACATTCAGGAAGACGATTACTGTTTCGAGTGCGGCGTGGTTCGAGACCGGTCGGGTGAACTGTGCATTGGAGATGAAGCTCAGGATCTGAGCATTCTGAACGACATCGATGCTTACACGCCTGGTGCATTTGCAGGCGGTGCGTTCACGGGCGGTTCGCTCAGGCGGGATCCTTTGGCAACCGATGTGTGCCCGGCCTTGGTCGAGGTAAAGCATCCTGCCGACTGCCTGGCAGAACTCGGGTGGACCGGAGCAATGAACGCGGGGATGCTCGGGGCTGACGCGCGAGTAGTACTCGAGTCATGGCAGAGGCGCTTCGGCGCCTATGTGTACTCGGCTTCAGACAGTCGCCTTTCGCTCATGGTGACCCGTCCACCTACCGACATCGTGCAGGCACGATTGGTTGCCCGCGAGCATTTTCATTTCTGCAGGTACGACTCTCAGTTCCACGGGTTCGGTGGCATTGGACCCTATGTCGCCGAGCTCGTCGGCAGCAACTTCTGGAGCTTCTGGTGGGATTGACGGTTGACCAACTAGACTTGGTCAACATGACCGAGACCGTAAATGTGCAGGATGCCAAAACTCGGCTCTCCGAGCTCTTGGCGCGGGTCGAGCGTGGCGAAGAGTTCATCCTGGCGCGGAATGGTCGCCCGATTGCGACGCTGAGGGCGCTCGACCCTCTGCCGCGACGCCAACTCGGCTTTGCTCCAGGGCCTGCGTTACCTGAGTCGTTCTGGGATCCGTTGACAGACGACGAGTTAGACGAGTGGGGCACGTGATGCGACTGCTTCTCGATACCCACACCTCCTATTGGGCGGTCAGTGAGCCTAGCCGCATTCCAGCGGCTGCAGTCGACCTCATCGAGCAACCGCAGAACGAGCTGCTCGTCTCGGCAATCACTCCGTGGGAGCTCGGTATCAAGTTTCGTAAAGGCAAATTCCCTGAGGCGGGGCCATTCCTTGCCGCGTTCCCGCGACACATGGGCACTCTCGGCGCCATCGAGCTACCGATTTCAAGCGAGCATGCCCTCATCGCGGCGCAGATCGATTGGACGCACCGCGATCCGTTCGATCGGATGCTCGCGGCTCAGGCGATTCTCGAGAACGCCGTTCTGATCACAGCGGACACCGTATTTGCATCACTCGGAGGTCTTCGTGTCAGCTGGAGTTAACGCTCGTCAGATGAGGGGCTGCCCGAGTACCTGAGGCAGTTCGTCGTGGTTGAGCCGAGCGGCATAACGGCCCGATAAAGATGGCATAACAACGCCGTTACACACCACTATCTCAACCTGAAGGCTGCCTATGGTGAAGCCATGAAGCGAAAAAATCTCGTCATCATCGGTGTCGCAGCCGTTCTCATGCTCACCGGATGCTCGGCGGGCTCCTCATCGAACTCATCGAGCAGCTCAGAGGGCTCTGGTGCCGTGGGTTCCGCGCAAGCCCCTGCTGGGGTCGCCAACGGAGGCGCCGCGGATGCGGCAGGCGCCGGTTCCGCCGCGGCCGACGCGTTGTTGCCTGACACGCAGGTCGTGACGACGGGCTCGCTCGCATTGACGGCGGATGATCCATCCGCCGTCGCCGACCAAGCGGTAGCTCTTACCGAGGCCGCCGGCGGGCACGTCGACAACCGCACTCAGCAGAGCGCGAGCGACCGCAATGACGCTCGAGCAGATCTCGTACTCCGCGTGCCGAGCGCCAAGGTCAGCTCGACGATCGACTCGCTGAAGAAGCTCGCGACCGTCGAATCGGTCTCGATCTCGGCGACGGATGTCACGTCCCAGGTGCAAGACGTCGACGCTCGCATCACTGCTCTGCAAACCTCGGTGAGCCGCCTGCTCGACCTGATGTCGAAGGCGACCAACACGACCGACCTCATCGCCCTGGAATCGACGCTCTCGTCGCGCCAGGCAGACCTCGACAGTCTCGTCGCCCAAAAGGCTGCGATCACAGACCAGGTGCAGTATTCCTCGTTGACAGTCGGCATCAGCAGCACGCAAGCGGCCGCGACGGTGGCACCGTCGGACTTCTGGAGCGGGCTCGGCATCGGGTGGACATCCGTTGTCGCAGCCCTCTCGGGAGCGCTCGTCGCTCTCGGTGTTGCACTGCCGTGGCTGGTCATCGTGGCTGTGATCGCGCTGATCGTGATAGTGATCGCGCGCTTCGCCGGCCGCAAGGCGCGGCATGAGAACCCTTCGACCGGAGCGTGATTCTCGCGCGACGGGAGCGCCCCGATCGTTTTTCTCCGGCCGCGAACATGTGACGGCTTGATAAATAGTGCCATTAGTGACACCATTTTGTGTGCCATCGCTCCATCGAATCCTCGCCCAGATGAGGGATCAACCCCAAAACATCGCCTTCGTCGACCTACAGAAAGTGTGCCGATCGTTCTTCGGTGATCCGCGCCAGATCGGCACAAGTCACATGGTGTTTCGGGTGCCCTGGCAAGGCGACCCTCGGGTGAACATTCAGAACGACCATGGCAAAGCTAAGCAGTATCAGGTGAGACAAGTGTTGAGAGCAATCGATAGGCTTGAAGGCGAGGAATAATGAGCAACGTAAACCACTACACCTATCGAGTCGTATGGTCGGCTGCTGATGACGAGTATGTCGGCCAAGTCGTCGAGTTCCCCTCTCTGTCGTGGCTGGCCGCTACACCCGTTGAAGCGTTTGAAGGCATCCATAGGGTCGTGGCTGGCGTGATCGATGACATGGCGGCGAACGGTGAAATCGTTCCAAGCCCGTTCTCGGAGCGTCAATACAGCGGTGAGTTTAAAGTGCGTATTCCCCCCGAGCTCCACCGAGCACTCGTTATTCAGGCCGCCGAGGAGCAGGTCAGCCTGAATAGACTCGTCAGTTCGCGGCTGGCGTCCTAGCACGATGTGCGGGCAAGCGGAACTACACCTGAACGTTGAGGGGGAGAGTAGAAGATCAGGTCGCAGCTGAGATCGACGAAGGGCGGGGCGGCTACCAGCAGCCGCCCCGCCCCGATCCGTCTCGAGCCTCTTCGACAGCCGACTACTTCAGGAGCCAGCCCGCATCGACCGGCAGCGCGACGCCCGTGACATACCGGGCCTCGTCTGAGGCGAGAAACAGCAGTGCGTTCGAGATGTCGACCGGCTCGACCCACGGAATGGGCAGCGCGTTCATGGCCGTGAAACGGGGTTCGATGTTCTCGAGCGTCTGCTCGGCGGTCGGCAGATCGGGCGCGAACAGGGCGTAGGTCGCCGCGTTCTTGATCATGTCGGTGTTGACCGTCGTGGGGTTCAGCGTGTTCACCCTGATGTAGTGCGGCGCGAGTTCGAGCGCCAGAGTGCGCATGAGCCCGACCACACCGTGCTTCGCCGACACATAGTGCGGGATGTTCGCCATGCCCTTCAGGCCGGCGTCTGAGCTCGTGAGAATCATCGCCCCGCCGCCCGCGGCCTTCAGGTGCGGAATCGTGGCTTTGGCCACGTGCCAGGCTCCGGTGAGATTGACATCGAGCATGTCTTGCCAGTGCTGCTCGTCGAGCACATCGCTCTCGCCGAAGCTGAAGATGCCGGCGTTGGCCGAGACGATGTCGAGGCGTCCGAGCTGGGCTACGCCGTCGTCAACAGCCGTCTTGACGGCGTCGAAATCACGAACATCCGCTTTTGTCGCAATGATGCGCCGGTCGAGGGCTTCGATCTGGCGCACGGTTTCGGCCATGTCTTCGGGTGTCGACATCCCGTACGGCACGGAGTCGATCTGCCCTTCGATGTCGATAGCGATGATGTCGGCGCCCTCTTGGGCGAGCCGAAGCGCGTGGCTACGGCCTTGTCCGCGAGCAGCGCCTGAGACGAATGCAACTTTGCCTTCTACGCGCCCCATGATCACTTCACCAGCTGACCGGCGTCGACGGGGAAGACCACGCCCGTGATGTAGCGCGCTTCGTCACTGGCGAGAAACAGCACGGCGTTCGAGATGTCGACCGGCTCGACCCAGGGGATCGGAATCGCGTTCATCGTCTTGAACCGCTCACCGAGCACTTCGCGAGTGCGCTCTTCGACCGGCAGGTCGGGGGCGAACAGGGCGGCGGTCGCGGCGTTCTGGATCATGTCGGTATTGACGCTTGTCGGGTTCACCGTATTGACGCGGATCATGTCGGGCGCGAGCTCGAGGGCCAGGGTCTTCATGAGCCCGATGACACCGTGTTTTGCCGCGACGTAGTGCCCGATGTTCGGCACAGCTTTGACGCCCGCAGAGGAGCTGGTGAGGATCATCGATCCGCCCTTGTTCGCGCGAAGGTGCGGAATCGCCGCCTTTGCGGTGTGCCAGACGCCCTTGAGGTTGACGTCTTGCAGTTCATCCCATTCGAGGTCTGTCAGCTCCTCCATGGTGCCGAAGCTGAAGATGCCGGCGTTGGCGGAGACGATGTCGAGCTTGCCGAGCTGGGCTACTCCATCATCCAGTGCCGCCTTGACGGCGTCGAAATCGCGCACGTCTGCTTTCGTGGCGATGATGCGCCGGTCGAGGGCTTCGACCAGGCGCACGGTCTCGTGCATGTCGGCGGGTGTGGCCATGTCGTATGGCACCGTGCCCATTTGGTCTTCGATATCGATCGCGATGATGTCTGCGCCTTCTTGCGCCATTCTCAACGCGTGACTGCGCCCTTGCCCACGTGCGGCCCCGGTGATGAAGGCGACTTTGCCATCCAGTCTTCCCATGATCTTCGTGCTTCTTTCTTTTGTTGTTGGTGGTACTACCGGTGTTTAGGGCCGGCTATTTGATGTTCGAGCCGGCGTCGACCGAGAGGGTCACGCCGGTGATGTAACGGGCCTCGTCAGAGGCGAGAAACAGAACGGCATTCGAAATGTCGATGGCCTCCACCCACGGAATCGGCAGGGCGTTCATGGTCTGCGAAGCCGGCGCGAAATCTTCACGAGTCGGGTGTTCGAGGTCGGGCCGGAACAACCGGTAGGTCGCCTCGTTCTGAATCATGTCGGTGTCGACCTGAGTCGGATGGATGCTGTTCACCCGAATCATGTGCGGCGCGAGTTCTAACGCGAGGGTTCGCATCAGGCCGACCACGCCGTGTTTGGCCGAGACGTACGCGCCGGCATTGGCGTAGGCGCGCAGCCCTGCTGCGGAGCTCGTCAGGATGATCGACCCACCGTTGCCGGCCGCTTTCATGTGCGGAATAGCCGCCTTGGCTGCCCGCCAGACGCCCGAGAGGTTGACGTCGAGCATGTCGGTCCAGACCTCTTCGGGAACGTCTTCGGTGAGCCGAGGCTCGACGCCGATTCCGGCGTTCGCCGAGACGATGTCGAGGCGGCCGAGCTGTGCGACGCCGTCATCTACTGCGGCCTTCAGCGCGGCGAAATCACGAACATCCGCTTTCGTGGCGATGATGCGCCGGTCGAGCGCTTCAACGAGCCGCACGGTTTCAGCCAGGTCGGCTTCGGTCGCCCCGGGGTACGGGATGTTCGGCTGATCTTCGCACGCATCGATCGCGATGATGTCTGCACCCTCTTGGGCGAGCCGAATCGCGTGACTTCGGCCCTGGCCGCGAGCGGCCCCGGTGATGAACGCTACTTTTCCTTCTACACGCCCCATTGCGTGATCCTTCCATCGAGCTAGTCGAGGCCGGGGTTCCGGTCCGGCTGATCCGCTGCACGAGAGGTGTGCGGCGGAAGTCCGTTTCAGTGACGCGGTTCGGTCGTGCGCGTCGCGCCTAGGCTGACGTACCGCGCCGGATGTTCGGCTGCACTGCCGATCTCCGCGTCGTTATTCAGCCTATTGACACCGAGTGCCGGAAGGAAGGGCGGGGAGCCACGATTTTCAGGCTGCGCAGCTGTCACTCTCGCTTGGCGGGGGCAAGGGCTATGAACCGGCGGCTCGGCGAACGATAGTGGAGGGTCTGCGGCACGCTGGGCCGCCGGAAATCGAGAAAGAGGCCACCCTTGTCTGACACCGAGCTACCTGAGGCGCGCGTGCGGCGCGCTATTCCTGTTCCCGTCGATATCGCCGGGCAGTGGGCGTGGCGATTGCTGGCGGTCGCGGCCGTCTTGGCCGTCGTGTTCTATCTCATCGCCACGTTCAAAGAGATCGTGGTGGCGTTTCTCGTTGCGATGCTGATATCGGCGCTGCTGGTGCCGTTCGTGAGCTTTCTGAGCCGGCATCGCTGGCCACGGTGGTTGGCCATCGTTGTGTCGTTGGTGGCTACCTTCGCGATTCTGGGCGCGCTGGTGCTACTCGTCGAGACGCAGGTGCGTGCCGGACTGCCCTCGCTCGAGACTCAGTCGGTGCAGGCGTACAACTCGTTCAAGGCCTTTCTCAAGACGTCACCGCTGCAGGTCGACGACTCGCAGTTCGACGGCTACCTGAATCAGATCGGCTCGGCAGTCTCATCGCACAGCAGCCAACTGTTCTCGGGCGCGCTGACCGTCGGGTCGTCGGCGTTGCACATTCTGACCGGGGCGCTGCTGACCCTGTTCGCCACCATCTTCATTCTCATCGACGGCGCCGGGGTCTGGATGTTCGTCACTCGACTCTTTCCGCGAAGGGCCCGCACGGCCATCGACGGCGCGGGCCACGCAGGCTGGCTGACGCTCACCACCTTCGTTCGGGTGCAGCTGCTGGTTGCGACCGTCGACGCGGTCGGGGTCGGGCTCTTCGCGTTCTTTCTCGGGCTGCCGCTGGCCATTCCGATTGCGATCATCGTCTTTCTGGCGTCGTTCATTCCCGTCGTGGGCGCGATTGCCACGGGCATCATCGCGGTGGCCGTTGCGCTCGTCTTCGTCGGCCCGGTTCAGGCGCTGATCATGCTGGGCGGGGTGTTGCTGGTGCACCTGCTCGAAGCACACGTGCTGCAGCCGCTGGTCATGGGGTCAGCCGTGAAGGTGCATCCCCTCGCCGTGGTCTTCGCGGTGGCCGCAGGTACGCTGCTGGCGGGCATCCCGGGGGCTCTCTTCGCGGTGCCGACCATCGCTGTGCTCAACGTGATGGTGAACTTCATCGCCAGCGGGCGCTGGCGGAAGATCGAGAGCGAACCCGCGGCCTGACGGGGGCTCGCTTCAGTGCCAGCGGTTCGTCGTAGCGTGACGGAATGACAGATGGTGCACTGGTTCTCGCCGGCGGCGGTCTCTCGGGAATTGCCTGGGAGACGGGAGTGCTTCTGGGCATTCTCGAAGCTCAGCGCAGTCGGCTGCGACGCCGGAGCGCAAAGAGGAGCGCGCCGAGGAGGAGCACGGCGACACCGAAGGGCACCGCGAGTCCGGCGCTCCAACCAGTCGCGGCGAGGTGGCTGGGCTTCGAGGCGGCAGCTGGAGCCGGAGTTGACGACCCGGCCGGGGGAGTCGATGTCGAAGCTGCCGCAGCGACCGTCAGCGTCTTCAGCTGGGCCGGGGTCGAGGCATCCGTCAGGTTCGCGACAGCGATCACCACGGTGCCCGCCTCAGTGGGGGTGCCACTCAGTTGGCCCGTGGCGGCGTCGAGGGTCAGGCCGAGCAGCGACGGAACGCGGGGCTGGCCGGCCGGCGCGGCGGGGTCGGTGTCGAGGGGAACGCCGTTCTCTCCGGGCTGCACGGCAGGAAGGCGTCCGATCTGCACGTCGGTGCCGAGCGAGACGGCGGTCGCTGCCGAGTAGGGCACACCGACCGTCGCTGAGGGCAGGGGCGCCGTGCTGAGTACGGTCGCGACATCCGTCGTCGTCAGAGTGAACGTTTGAGAGAACTCGGGGGTCACGAGAGTGAGCAGCGTGACGCCGTCTTCGGTCGGGGTGCCTGACAGGATGCCCGTGGCCGGGTCGAAGGCGAGGCCGCCGGCGATGTCGCCCACCAGCGTGGGAGCCACGGCCGCGGTCTGCCCCGCGGCCGGGTCGGCGAGGAGCGCCGCCGAGAACGGAGTGCCCACGGTCGCAGTGAGAGAAGTCGATGCCACACCGAGCGCGGTCGGGTCGCGGTCGAAGACCCGCAGCGTGAAGTCGCGCGTCGTGACCGGGCCGCCGTCGCCGGGAGTGTCGGTGACGGTGAACGTCACCTCACCCGTCGAGGTGGGCGTGCCCGAGAGCAGGCCGTCGGGCGACATTGTGAGTCCGCGGAGGGCCGACTGGTTGGTCGTGAGGTTCATCCTGGTGCCGGGAGACGTGACGAGTTTCTGCGAGTACGGCATTCTGGTGTGTGCGTCGGGAAGCCATCCCGTGAAGTTCGTGGCGAACCGGTCGGGCGCCGTGCCGGTGCGGGCGACGACAAGCGCCTCGAGATCGGCGCGAACGGGCGCCGACTCAAGACGGGTTGTGGGCCCCTCTTCACGCACGTTGACGCCCACGTAGAGGTCTTGACCTGCTTTGTACAACGACGGGATGACCCGCAGAGTCGGCCCCGTCTCATTCGGTATAGGCGTCTCAGCGGTCGAGCCGGCCGGCTTGGTGTACCACTCGTAGCTGTAGACGCGGGCGGTGGAATCGGCGCCGGTCGTCCAGGTGCCGGGGCAGGCTGTCAGCACGGTGTCGACCATGCCGGAGCTGGTCTGCGTGGGGGTCGGCGGGGTGGCGCAGGTGTTGGTGCCGGAGACGATCCAGGGGCGCTGCGTGTTCGTCGACGCCGGGGTGGCGGTGCACGACTTGTTCGAGCGGGTCGCGATCGCGGTGTTGGTGAGGCCGCCGGTGATGGGCAGCGTGCTGCTGGCGGGAATGGTCCAGGCCATGGCACCGGGCCGCACGGCAGGCGTACCGATGTCGAGCTTCCAGGTGCCCGTGAGGTTCACCGTATCTGCCTGCCAGACGTTCATGAGCGTCATGCCGTCGGCGACAGTCTGGGTGTACGACTGCGAGTTGCCGACATGGTCTTGGCGGGTGTCGACGAAGCTGCCGTTGATGCTGAATTCGCCGCCGTAGGTCACCGACATGATGTCGCTGTAACTATTTTTCGCCTCGACGCTGACCTTGATGCCGAGGCCCGCGCCCCACTGCACGGTGTGGTCGTAACCGGCGGTGCTGCCGACAGTGATCGACTCGTCCCTCCCGGTGAGGTTCGTCTGTTTGGGCAGATTCTTGTCGGCTCCCGTGCCGCAGCCCAGCAACACCGTACCGGCGGTTCCCATGGTGAGCGCGCGGCCACGGCCGGGGATGAGCCACTCCTGCTGCGGGTCGTTGGCGAATTTCACGAGGCAGGGAGCGTTCTCGGGGGTCGACTGTGTCGTGCTGCCGCACTGCTGCGTGGCGTAGGTTATCGCGGTGTTGAGAATGGCCGTCCAGCGCGCCGGCACGTTGTCTTCCCAGTACTCGTCGGCCACGCGAAACTGCTGCTTCGGGTCGGCTGGGTCGCATTTCTTCTGCTGGGCGAAGTTCTGGGGAATGTCGTCAGGCAGTGATCCGTTCGCCGGGAACAGCCCGCCCTCCTTGCTGCTCAGGCACTCCTTGCCGCTGGAGCTCACGATGGCGAACCATTGGTCGTTGTCTCGGGCGGCCTCGTGATCGGGTGTCGGGCCGGCGACCGGAGTCGGGCTGGAGGGCACGAGGTAGAAGTACTGCGACGGGTCTTCACGGCAGTCATCGGGCACGGCGAAGGTGCGCAATTCGGGAAAACCATCGAGTGACCAGGTGTCGAGGCAGCTCCCGTCGATTTCGAACTTCACGCGGCCGTCGGCGGCGACACCGATGGTGAACCGCGCATCGTGGCGCTGGCCCCAGCTGTCGGGGGCGTTGCGCACCTGAATCTGTATGTCTTTCAGTACGTTGATCGTGTTCACCGCAGCCGTGGGGGCGGCGGGGGCGGCGACGGTGCTGGCCGATGCCGCGGTTGCGGTAGGCGCCGATGCCGCGGGTGCGGTCAGGGTGGATGCCTCGGCAGCGCTGGGAACGGATGCAGCGGCCGACTCCGCAGCGGCGATGCTGCCGCCCGTAGCGATGACGGCGGCGCAGGCGGCGATAGCCACGGCGCGCAGCACGCGGCGCAGCGGCGCGGGCGCGGAAGATCGGGTGCTCATGGTCTGCAGAGTGGCACGCGGCGCGGGTGCCTGTATACGCGAGCAGTACCCCCCTTTGGGGTCTGCGGTTCGGCGTCTGGGGGCTCAGGATGCTCGGGGCAGGGTCAGTCGAGCTCGATAGCCACGAGCATCCGTCCTGCCGCGAGGTCGGCCGTGTGCCGGCCGAGTTGCACGAACATCGGCCACACCGCTGGGTCGATGGGCTGCCGGTGGGTGCTGACCAGGGTGAACACCACTGCGGCCGGAGAGTCGATGAAGGTCAGTTGCAAGGTCGGCTGCGCGACGGGCGCTCCGCTCGTGGCGCCCGTCGCGATCGCGGCCGACGCGGCAGGCGCCGTGGCCACGCACAGCCAGACGAGGGCCAGCAGGGTGCGCCGGCGCTCGGGGTCGAGTCGCGCCGCGAGTGCCAAGGGGTCGTCGATGCGCACGGCGCGGGTGAGGGCATCCGATTCGCCCACGGCGATCTGCAGCCAGGTCTGCGTGTGGTCGAGAGTGAGCGCGTGCCGCAGGGCGTCGCCGAGCACACCGGCGGCGGTTGCCATCGAAGCGTCGATCGGCTGGTCGGCGGGCAGGTGCGCCACCTCGGTGAGCAGGCGTTCGGAGTCGGCGTCGAGGCGGCGCAGATCGGAGACGGCGAGCACGCTGTGCCCGAGCGCCGGCACCGCGAAGAGGCTCTCGGTGACCGCCTGGTCGATTCGCGTCGCGAGGTGCCGGTCGGTGGCATGGATCATGGAGATACCTGCGGCCACCGGAGTGAGACCGAGCAGAAAGGCCGTCACGACGGTCGACAGACTTGACGCATCGATGGACCAGCCGAGCGTAACCGTGACGACTCCGGTCGCCGCGAGGATGCCCGCGCCGACGACGCTGCGCCGCAGCGGCTGATACGGCAGGCAGACGAACAGGCACGCGCCGAGGCCGATGGGCGCCGTCGGGTACAGCGAAGCAGATCCGTCGCCGAGCGCGAACGACCAGAGGTCGGCGACGACCGCCAGCACACCGGCAGCCAGCACGAGGTGCGAGAAGCGGGCCGGAAGCACTCCGCCGCTCATCCGGGCGGCCAGCACGGCAGTGGCGAAGGCGAGCACGATGAGCGCCCAGGCGACGAGCGAGAGCCAGCGGCCCGGCTGATCCGACCACGACCAGGCGAGCGACGCCAGGCCTCGCGCGAGCACGAATCCGGCGAGGGCGGTGAAGGCGAGCCCCAGGTAACCGGCGCTCACCGAGCGGTCGCGGCGAATGCGGGCGCGAAGCCGGTCGAGCGCGGCAGGGCCGCCGCGGTGGGCTGCGAGCAGTTGCTCCAGAGTGCTGCTCATCGGGGCACCTCGAGCAGCACCGTCGTGCCGCGCCCGGGTGAGGAGAACACGCGCGTCGTACCGCCGACCGAGCGGATGCGCGCCTCCACCGACTGGGTCAGGCCGAGCCGGCCGCTCGGCACCGAGCCGGGTTCGAACCCGACGCCGGTATCGGTGACCACGGCCCTCATCCGTGCGGTCTCGCGGGTGATGGTGACCTCGGCACGCCGCTGCCCCGAGTGCCGCCGCACATTCTCGAGGCATTCGGCGACGGCTCGCACGAGGGCATCCTGTTGGGTGAACGGGGCGTCGACGCCGCGTGCACCGTGCCAGTCGATGTCGAAGCCGTGAGCGAACCCCCAGTCGTCGACTGCGGCCCACGGCGACGCGAGTTCGGCCCCTGCCTCGGGGCTCGGCGGGGCACCGGATGCCCGGGGTGCCGCCAGCGCGCCAGCACCGTCGAGCATCCCGACTGCGCCGGGCGCTGCGGATGAGCCGGATGGCGAGGGCACGGCGCCGCGGGCAGCGTCGTGCGTTCCGTGCGTTCCGTGCGTTCTCAGCCGCTCGAGCAGCGCGCTGTCGGCGGCCGCTTGCGCTCGCAGCGCGTCGGGGCGCACTCCTTTGCCCTCGCCGGCCACGAGCGTGAGCGTTGCGAGAACGGTGTCGTGCATCATCCGTGCACCGAATCGCAGCTCGGCTTCGGCCTCGGTGAAGCGGCGTTCGGCGGCGAAGCCCTGCTTCAGGCGTTGCACGCCCGCATCCGCTCGCCGCTCGCTGGCCGTCAGCCAGATTCCTGCGCCGGTGAGAGCCGCCCAGCCGCCGACGATGGCGATCACGACGAACAGGGCCCGCCCGTACGGCGCCGTGGCGAGAGCCGCGAGCACCGCGACGGGTACCGCGGCGAGCGTCGCTATCGAGACGAGGGCGCGAATTGTCATGCCCCGGCGCCCCGCGACGGCTACGAGCAGGGAGGGAACGGTGAGAGAGGAGACCGCCGTGACGGTCGCTAGTGTCGACGGGTCGTCGACTCCCGAGCCGGGCAGCAGAAACGTCGCCAGGGTCGCGAGTCCGGCCGCATAGACGAGCACGATCCACGTGGTTGTGCCTCGAAGCGGCACCAGCGAGAACCCGAGAATGACGAGCGCCAGCCCGACGAGCGCGGGGGCGAATGCCGGGACGCGGGCGAACTCGGGCAGAATGAGGTTGAGCGCCGCCGAGAGGGCGAAGATCACCCCGAAGCGACGCGCACACACCACAGCGAGGCCGGGCCGCTCGGCAGAGGCCGTCGCTTCGAGAGGTATCACGGCAGCGCACCGATGCGCGACGGGAGTCGGGTCACGAGTATGAACATATGACAGAAACCGCCAGCCCGGGCATCCGGCTCGCGATCGTCGACGACCACCGCATGCTGCTCGCCGCCCTGACCGAGTGGATGAAGGGTGCCGCCGACGACATCACGCTCGTCGCCGCTGTCGCCTCGTGGACCGATCTGCTAGCGCATCCGGAGTTTCCGGTCGACGCGGTGCTGCTTGATCTCGACCTCAAAGACGACCTGCCGGTCTCGGTGAAACTGCGCGCTCTCGACACCGCCGGCGTCGCAACCGTGGTGATGAGCACGTACTCCGACCCGGCCGTGGTGCGTGAGGCGCTCGCGGCCGGGGCGAAGGGCTACCTCGTGAAGAGCGAAGGGGCCGAGACCATCGTGCTGGCCGTGCGCGCAGCCGTTTGCGGCGAGCGGTTCGTGTCGCCGAAGCTCGCCGCACAGCTCGACGCGGTGGCAGGGATGCCCGAACTCTCGCTGCGAGAGCGGCAAGTCATGGCGCTCTACAGCTCGGGCGAGTCGGCGAAGCGCATCGCCGCCGCACTGCGCATCACCGAGCACACCGCCAAGTCCGACCTCAAGCGCATCCGCTCGAAGTACCGGGAGGCGGGAATCGACATCTCGGCCAAGGTCGCCATGCGCACGCAGGCCATCGCCGACGGCCTCATCATCGATGTCGACCGCCCCTCGTCGCCGGCGTCGTCGCCCGAGGAGCTTCGCGGCTAGGAGAAACTCCTAGTGGCGGGCAGACGCGGCCGTGCCATGCTGAGGGCGGTCGGGCTTCACGAGGGGGAAGATGTGCTGATTTCACGCAGGCGGCGCGCCGGGGGTACCGGTGGCGGGAATCATCGCACCATGGTGACGGCCTCTCTCGTCATCACGGTCGCGGCGATCGTGATCGGTCTCGCGACGCCGGCGATGGCGGCCGTCGGGGGGAGCGTCGACGACCCCACACAGACCTCGGACAGCCGGCTCACCTACACCTATCAAGCCTCCGACGCCGACATCAAAAACCCCGAGCGCGGGCTGTATACCTCGTTCAACTCGACCTGGGACATGACGGATTCGCGGCTCGCCAACGTGGCCAAGAACGGCCAGACTATCGTGCACTTCGGCATCGATCTCTCGGACTACCGCACACGGGTCATCGATACCACGCTGCAGCTGAGCATTCAGGCGGCGTTCGACGGGCTGCGAAAATACGGTCTCAAGGGGTGGGTGCACATCACGTACAGCCCGGACTTCGATCCCAACGCCGGCCCGAACGGCACGAAGTACCTCACGAGCTGCCTGGATCCGACCAAGGTCTACCCCGTCGATCAGGTTCCGTCGAACGTCGACACCACCCTCGCGTGGGTACAGACGCACTTGAGCGAGCTGAAGGGCACGCTCGCTCACAACGATGACGCGATCATGGGATTCGATGCCGGGATGATCGGCGAATGGGGCGAGTGGCACTGCTCGGCGCATCAGCTGCTGGCGCCGGGCAACAAAGAGAAGGTGATCGCCGCGCTGCTCGAGAACCTGCCGGCCGACAAGCAGATCGCGCTGCGTCATCCGTATGACGTGATCGACCCCGCCGTGTACGGCGTTCAGGGCCCGTCGATCACGTGGTCCGACGCCTCCAGCCGGTTCACCGACTACCAGGACTGCTACGCCTCGTTGTCACCCTCGGACGAGGGAACCTGGGTGACCAACCTGACGAACGAACCCAAGGCCGACCAGGCTGAGATCTCGAAGCTGAAGGCAGACATCGGGGTTCTCGGGGAGAGCCACATCATCGGCGGCAATGCCTGCAGAAGCAGCGAGCGCTCGACCTGCCCGGTCGCTGTGACCGGCAGCCCGGATCCGGGTGACACGACCCCCTTCCCTTTGCTAGCCGACGCCCCTGAGCTGCCCAACATGCATTTCACCTACCTCAACGGCAGCATGAATCCCAAGGAGACCGCCAATTCGGACTATGTCGAGGGCGGATGCTGGGAACAGATCACGAATGATCTGGGGTACCGGCTGCAGCTGACGAGCGCCGAACTGCCCGCGACCGTCGCCCCCGACGCGACCGAGCACGTGACCATCGCACTCGCGAACGTGGGCTGGGCCTCGATCGTCCACCCGCGCGCCGCTTATCTCGTGCTCGACGGCGCAAGCGGAAAGTATCGCATTCCGCTCGTAGCCGATCCCCGGAGCTGGGCCGCTGGTTCGAGTTCGACCATCGATGAAGATGTCACCATGCCGGCCGATCTCGCCGTCGGCGAGTACAGTGCAGCACTCTGGCTTCCCGATGCCTCCGACACGCTCCGCGACGACCCCTCCTACGCCGTGCAGTTCGCGAACTCCGGCACCTGGAACGCGGCCGAGGGGTACAACGTGCTCGGCACCGTGAGTGTTGCAGCGAGCATCCCGACCCCCACGCCGACGCCGACACCCGCGCAGACCCCGAACGCAACCCCAGTGCCCGCGGCTGCTGCTGCCACGGCCGCACCCGCCGCATCAGCAGCTCTGGCGGCGACCGGATACGTCGCGGCGCCGTCGATCATCGCGCTCGGAGTGGCCGCCGTCGCGCTGATCGTCGGTGCGATGGTCGTGAGTCTGCGGTCGAGACGTCGCACATAGGCGGCGCTGACGAAGTCACCCCAGGAAGGAACAGCGACGGTGGTTGTGGAGAAGTCGCCGACGCCCGCGAGGCGGGTTGCTTCTTGACTCACGGCGGCGGCATCGTTGAAACTGAGGGAGCGGTCACCGGGGGAGACACGGCGACGCGTGCACCTGCAACGCGGCGGGTGTGAGGGCCGATGAGAAAGACCAGCATGCTCAGACGTGGGGGCGCACATCGCGCGCAAGGGGCCGGCCGCCGAAGTGCCGGCCGCCGAAGTGCCGATGGCCGAGGGGCCGACCGTCACCGGATGCTCGGGGGAGTCGTCATCGCTGCCGGCGCCGTGTTGATCGCGCTAGCGGTTCCGTCGGTGGCCCAGGCGAACGCACCGGGGGCTGTCACGCACGTCGACACCACTGCTCCGCAGGCGACGGTGCCTGTCGACGCCATGAACGGGGAGCGCACCATTCTGCCCTCCGACCAGCTTCTACTCACCAATACGACGACCGGGTCGCAGACCTGGGCTCAGACCGACCCGAGCAACACGACGGTGCAGACCGTCGGGGGTGACCCGTCGACGTCTCCGGCCCGTGCGGGTCGAGCGCCGCTCACGACACAGGGAGTGTCGGTGGCCGGCCACTTCACGTCGCCGTTCGCCGAGCGCACCCTCGCTCTGCAGGCTACTTCTGCGGGGCCGGATGACCCGGTCATCCAGCTGTCGTCGACGAACGATTCTGCCGAGTGGCAGAACGCCGATTGGAACACGATCGGCGAAGACTTTCTCGAACCGCTTCCGGTGGGCCAGACGATGCTGCTCAAGAAGCAGGAGTCCGATCAGGTCGTCACGAACACCGCAGCCGAGCTGTCAGAGCCGATGGGGTCGCAGATCGCTGTGAGCGACATTCAGTCGACGTCGCCCGCACCCATCGAGCAGTGGTCGGTGCTCGATGCCGGAACACAGGGCGGGCAGCAACTCGTGCGTTTCGCCAGCCGAGCAGACGGCACGTGCCTCACCCCGTTCGGCAGCACCGCCGGGTCGCCTGTCGGCGTCGACTTCTGCGACGCCTCGAACGCGGCGCAGGTCTGGATGCCCGTGACCTCCGCCGACTCGTCGGGCACCTATTGCTTCTTGCGTAATGTGTCGACCGGCCTCGACCTGACCCTCGACAACTCGTTCGCGAATCTCGTTCTGGCAACACCCACGCCGGGAATCACGAACAGCTGGCGGTTCAACAGGCTCATCCAGCCGTCGGCGATTCCGCCCTCGTGGTCTGCGGCGGGTAGCCTGCCCGCGACCCTGAACCCGGCGTTCGACCTCGTGGCCGCAGACCTCAACCAGGTCACGGCGGCCGACGGTCTGCCGCGTGACGAAGCGGCGGTCGCCTACGCCGATTCGAGCGGAGCACTGCAGGTTCGGGTGCTCGACTACAACGTCGGCCCGGGCCCGCTCGTGGTCACCGCGCCCTCGTCGACCCTCCCGAGCGCCGGGCCCGGCCCGATCACCGTGAAGGCGGCCGATGTCGACGGAGACAGCATTCCCGAACTGATCGTCACCTACACCGATGCCCAGGGTGCCGTCAGTGCGGAATTCCTGCGTTACAGAACGCCCGCGTCGGGCGGTACCAGCCTCGACGTCGTGGCCGGCCCGGTGTCGCTCGGGTTCGGCACATCGACGGCCGACGTATCGGTCGGCGCGGCGACGTGGGACTTCAACAACGACGGCACGCCCGATTTGGCCTACGCGGCGGTCGACCCCAGCACGCAGCAACCGGTACTGCATTACGTGTTTCTGACCCCGAGCTTCGGGGTCGATCACGTGCTCGACGAGCAGGTTTCGTCGGAGGCGGTGGTGCAGCCGGCCGAGGGGCAGCACAGCACTCTGGCGCTCGCGACGGGAGCGTTCGCCGGCCCGCAAGCGGGCGCCGCCGTGCGGCAGCTTGCCCTCGCGTGGCAGACCGCGTCTGGGTCGTATCTCGACGTGTTCGCCTACGCTCCGCCGACGCAGGCGGCCACCGAGTCGGTCGACCGCGTGCTCACCTCGTCGGGTGATCCGATCAAGCTGAACGAGGCATCGCCCCTGCAGACGCCGGGACTCTCGTTGGCCGTGGGCGGATTCGCCGAGGGCGGCGGAGCCGCGCAAGCCGCCACCTGGGGAATCGCCGTGTCGACCTACTCCGGCACACCGTCGAGCGGCACCGCCACGATTTCGCTCGTGCAACCCGGGTCGCCGTCGCCGACGAGCAACACCTTCACCGTGCCCGGTTCGGGAGTGTACGCTCTGACGGCGTTCGATCGCAGCGGTGACAGCCTGGTGGTGGGGCCGCCGGTGGTCTTCACCGTTCAGCAGCTGGTATCGACGACCCTGGTGGCCGGGCAGCCGCCCGCGCATTCCGACTGGCTGAACGGCGCCTTTCAGAACGTGTCACGAAATCAGGACTTCTACGTGCAGCTCGGCAACTCATCGACGTCGAGTTACACCTCGTCGAACGAGCAGACGTCGAGCACGAATTACGGCGTCTCGGCGAGCGCGCAGACGACCGAGACCGTCACCGAGGGCATTCCCGATATCGACGGCGGTTCAGAGAGTGTCGGGGTGAAGGCGAGCCTGGGTTTCAAGTGGGGTTCGAGTTCGGACTCGACTGCGAGCAGCACGAGCACGCAGACGACGTCGGTGACTCAGGCGACTCAAGACGACGACATCGTGAACGGCCAGATTCAGAATCTCAGCGTCTACCGCTATCCCGTGCTGAGTCGCGACGGTTACAACACGACGTCGTCGGCGAGTTGCACGGCCGGTTGTTACGGCTACTGGGATGTCGTCATTCCCGGCTCCATCGACCCCGTCTCGGGGTCGGGTAAATCGTTCGACTGGTACCAGCCCGAATGGCAGAACGGAAACGCCATCTCGTATCCGCAGATCTCGCAGACCGGCGGCCCGGTGCCGACACCCGACCTCGGCACCTATCAGCCGCTCGACTCGACCGGTGCTCCGCTCGGGCCGCCGGTCACGAACGCGCTCGCCAACCAGTTGATCGACATCGGAGGCACCACCTATGCCCAGAGCATCGGGCTCACCAACGGTTCTTCGGCATCGGATTCGGAATCGACGAACCTGGCCTGGAACGCGAGCCTCCAGGTGACGGCGGGCATCAAGGCGGCCGTCGGAGTTCCGGGCGAGGCGGGCGGGCAGACTGACACCACCCTCAGCGCCGGCTTCAACACGGATTCGTCGTTCACGGGCACCACCACCTCGTCGAACACCAGCTCGCACACCAGCAGCTTCAAGGTGAACGTGCCCGAGGTCGACGCGAACAAGGGCTACCAGTTCGGCCTCGCCTATTACTACAGCCAGAGCGGCACTCCAGAGGTCGGCTATGCGGTCAACCTCGACAACGGCGCCGACGGTTCGGAGTGGTGGTTGCAGCACTACGGGCAGCAGTCCGATCCGGCGCTCAACCTCGCGTACTCGACCGTGCTCACCTACGACGACAACCTGCCGAACTACCTCGGCCAGACGATGTGGAACGGCCTCTCAGACCGGCAGCAGATCCGCGGGTTCTCTGCGCGGCATCCGCTCGACCCGTCGTCTCCGGTGACCTCGGGTGCGATCTACGCCGGGGCGCCGCAGGTCGGCGATCCCGTCGTGTTCGACGTGGAGGTTCACAACTACAGTCTGATCGCGACTCCGAGCCCCGTGACGGTCGACTTCTACGCCGTACCCGTGGATGCTCTGGGCCTCAACGTGACCGGAGCGCCCGTGCCGATCGGCCAATCGACCGTCGCCTCACTCGGCCCGCAATCGGTGGCGACCGTGTCGTCCCCGCAGTGGACCGCCGCCGGCACCGCCGCTGGCGGTTCGCAGAACTGGCGAGTGTTCGTGGTACTCGATAAGAACAACGCGATTCCCGAGGTGCACGAGTGGGCCGGCAACGGCTCCGACACCTGCCCGGCGTCGTCGATCGACTCCGCAACCTCGGCGAACGGGCTGCTGACCGACCCGATGACCGGGCAGACCGAGACACTCGCCTGCGGCCAGAACAACCAGGGGTACGGCACCATCAATGTGCAGGCTGCGCCGGCGACGACGGATGCCGCCACCGCAACGGCTCTGGCCGGTGTGCATCTCACGGGTGCCGGTGCGGTGACGTCGAGCCCCGACGACCTGACGCTCGACGAGAACTCCGCCATTCCGACTCTCACGCAGAATCAGCGCAGCACGCTGCTGGTGCGGGCGGGAGCCGACACCGACTCGGCCGACTACCAGCACGTGCTCGTTTATGACGGATCACCCCAGGAGGGCAAGCTCGTCGCCACGACCACGATGCAGGGAGTGCGCGCCGATGGTCAGTCGACCGCGTCGTTCGCCTACACCCCGACGACCACCGGCGTTCACGAATTGCACGAGGTCATCCTCGGCACCGACACGGCGGGCGGCAACGACGAGCAGATCGTGCGGGTCAACGTCGTCGCGGGCGGCGGACATTCGGGCGGTGGCGGTGATGGCGGTTCGGCCGGGGGCGGAGCATCCACAGGCGACGCCTCGACCGGCACCCACCAGGCGTCAGGCGTGCACGCTCTTGCTGCTACCGGCGATCAGTCCGCTCTCTGGTTTCTCGTGGCCGGAGTTGCGTTGGTGCTGGGGGGAGTGCTGTTGCGCGTCGTTCGGCGTCGTCGCCGGGCATCCGGAGCATGACGTTCGAGCATCGACAACCTGAACACCGTCGAGACGGCCGCCGCTGAATCAGCGCGAAGAGTAGCGTGGGCTCATGACGATTTCGCTCGGCTATCAGATTCCCAACTACACCTACCCCGGCGGCGTCGAGACACTGTTCGACACCGTGGCCGCACAGGCGCTCGAAGCCGAGCGCAGCGGATTCGACACGGTTCTCGTGATGGATCACTTCTACCAGCTGCCCGGCATCGGCACCCCCGATCAGCCGATGCTCGAGGCGTACTCGACACTGGCTGCGCTCGCGGTGGTGACCGGCAGCGTGCAGCTTTCTACGCTGGTGACCGGCAACACGTACCGCAACCCGACCCTGCTCGCCAAGACCGTCACGACGCTCGATGTGATCAGCCACGGCCGCGCGATTCTCGGCCTCGGGGCCGGCTGGTTCGAGCTTGAGCACGACCAGCTCGGGTTCGATTTCGACACGTTCACCGAGCGGTTCGAGAAGCTCGACGAAGCTCTGCAGATCATCCACCCCATGCTGCGGGATGAGCGGCCCGAAGTGACCGGCAAGTGGTACCGCGCGCACGGGGCGATGAATGTGCCGCGGTTCCGCGAGAGCATTCCGATCATGCTGGGCGGGCAGGGCGAGCGCAAGACGTTCCGCTTGGCGGCCCGCTACGCCGACCACATGAACATCATCTGCGCCATCGAAGATCTGCCGCACAAGCTCGAGGTTCTGAAGCAGCGTTGCGAGGAGATCGACCGCGATCCGGCGACGCTGAAGACCAGCTACCTCGCCAGCGCGGCCGTCGTCGAGACCCAGGCGGAGGCCGACGCGATTCTGCAGGCTCTGCCGGAAGAGCGGCGCAGCCGGGCCTTCGTGGGCACGGCAGATACCATTGCCGAGCGAGTGCAGGCCGCGATTCTGGATGCCGGTGTCGACGGTGTCGTGCTGAATGCACCGCTCAACGGCCACGTGCCCGGCGTCGTTACGGCGCTCGGCGAGGCGCTGGCTCCGCTGGTGCGCGCGTAGCGGGGACGACAGGTAGAGCGACGCTACGGATTGAGCACGACTAAAGATTGAGCACAGCGGAATCGTAATAGTCGTCGGAGTAAGCCTCGACAAGAGCATTCACGGGCGAAGGGCCGACCGTGACTGTGGAGAAGACGAGAGAACTCGCACCGTCGGCGAGGTCGGCCACACTCAGCACCGTCAACAGCTCGCCGTCGACCGAACTCCACTCGGCAGCGTTGAACTGCACATCGGTCACCCCCGTATACGAGGTCAGCCTGACGAACGCCGTGGTCGCGGGGATCACCCCTCCGGTGTTGTTCGTGTACACGACTTCGTAGTCGGAGCCGTTGGGCAGCCAGGCGATCGATATTCCGGGAACAACGGATGCCGCGTGAGCAGGTGTTCCGATGGCGAGCGCCACGACGGGTGCGGCCCAGGCCGCCTGAAGAGCGGTGCGCCGTTTGATGGTAACCATGATCTCCCCCGAGCTTTTCAGGCCACACTATCGAGTGCGGCCGGTCGAGCACTACTGCACTTCGCGAGGCGGCCCTATGACAGCCCTACACGCCCTCAGGCTCTCAGGCCCTCAGGCCAGCGTGCCCGACGGCAGCCCCACCGACTGCTCGATAGCGCGGCCCAGCAGAAGGCGGCGAGCCGATGCGTCGCGGTACCGCACGAGCGACTGAGCGTTCAGGCCGTCCACCATGCCGAGGACGTGCCAGGCGACGTCGTCGAGTGCGGGGCCGCTGAACTCGCCGGCCGCCGCGCCCTGGGCGATGACCGACGAAACGAGGTCTTCCCAGGCATCCATCTGCTCGCGCACGGCGGCGGCGAGCATATCGCTGCGCTGGCCGAGGCTCCAGGCATCCACCCAGACGACCGTAACGTCTGATCGGCCGCCGTCGAGCAGAGTTTCGATCAGTACGTGCAACCGGCCGGTCGCCGACGGGAGGGGCGCGAGCAACTCGTTCACCTCGGCGATCTCGCGGCGCACGATCGCGGTGAAGGTCTGCGCGATCAGGGATTCCATGCTGGGCTGGTAGTGCGAGACCAAGGCCGGAGTGACTCCCACCTCGGCCCCGATGCTGCGCAGCGTGAGGGCCGTCAGCCCGCTCGAGAGGGCGATCTGCATCGCCGCAGCTTCGATCTGGGCGATTCGCTCGGCGGGAGCCGTTCGTTCGTTACGTTTTCGCCCTGTGCTTGACACGAACCTCAAGACCTCGCTAACGTCGCTCACAAGTTATTGATCGGATAGTAAATAAGGTACCAACCGAGCGTCTAAGAGGCAACCGATGTCGGCAACACCCGAAGCAGCACCCGAGATCGACGATGCCGGGCGCATCGAGACCCGCGGCATAGACTACATTCCCCCGGCAGAGCGGCACGGCCGCCCGAGCTCGTTGTTCTGGGTGTGGATGTCGGCCAACGTCACCTACGTGTACTTCGTGCTCGGGGGAGTGCTGATTCTTCTCGGCCTGCCGCTCTGGCAGGCGCTCGTTCTCACGATACTCGGCAACCTCTGGTGGGTCGTGGTGGGCTGGATGGCCATCAGTGGCCCCGCCTCCGGAACCCCGAGCGTGATGATCATGCGCGCCATGTTCGGCGTGCGCGGCAACAAGATCTTCGGCGCAGCGCTGGGCGTTCTGATCGGGCTGTTCTACGAGATTCTGAACATCACCTTCGCGACGTTTTCGACCGTCGCCTTGCTCGGCACCATCGGCATCGGTGTCGACCCCGGTGTGCAGTGGATCGTGCTGATCGTTGTGACGGTGTTGAGTTTCGGCATCAGCGTCTACGGCCACGGCACGATTCTGCGCCTGAGCCCGATCTTCGCGGGCCTGCTCGCGGCGTGCTTCGTGGTGGTCGGCGTCTTCGTCTTCGGTGCCGCCGACTTCGGCTACCAAGCCGCTCCGCTCGCGACATCCGACCACTGGGGGCTGCTGCTGCTCGGCTTCGCCATCGTGGCCTCGGGGCCGCTCTCGTGGGGAACGAGCGCCGACTACTCCCGTTACCTTCCGGCGACGGTCTCGAAGCGTGCCGTGGTGACCTTCACCGCACTGGGCGGATTCGTGCCGGCCGTCGTCATCGGTGCGCTCGGTGTTCTCGCGGGCACGTCGATCGACATGACCGACCCGCAGGTCGCCATCGCCGACATCCTTCCTGCGTGGCTGTACCCGATCTTCTTGTTCGTCATCGTTCTCGGCAGCATCACCAACAACGTGCTGACCTCGTACTCGACCGGGCTGTACGTTCAGGCGCTCGGCGTGCGCATCCATCGGGCCTGGTCGGTCGTTTTGACCGGAGTGATCGCGGCGGCCGCCTCGGCCTACCTCGTTTTCGCTGCGCAGAGCTTTCTCGACACGCTCAATTCGGCCATCGAGCTGAGCGTCGCGGTTCTGGGACCGCTGTTGGCGGTGTACGCGGTCGATGTGTTGCTGCGACGCAACCGTTATGACGGCATCGCGCTGAACGACGATACTCGGCAGAGCGCCTTCTGGTATCGCGGCGGTTTCTACTGGCCCGGCATCATCTCCGTGGTCGTCGCGGTCGGCGTCTCGCTGTTCATGGTGAACAACAGCCTCTACGTGGGGCCGATCGCCGAAGCGCTCGCCGGTGCCGATATCTCGCCGATCGCGGGGCCGCTGATCGCCGGCGTGCTCTACGCAGTACTCTGGCGCACGACCGCTCCCTACAACACGGTAGGCAACCGCCCCATCGAAACCGAGGTCGCGACCGGCACGCTCGACCGCACCTTGACCACCATCGAAACCGAGGTACCCGCATGACCTGGCAGATGCCCGCCGAGACCGACCCCCATGAACGCATCTGGATGGCGTTCCCCCGCGCGGGAGCCTCCCTCGGTGCCGGCGATGTGCAGGCAGGCTACGAGGCCTGGGCCGCGGTCGCTCATGCGGTCGCCGAGTTCGAACCGGTGACCATGGTCGCCGACCCGAGCGAAGTCGGCAGGGCGAAGGGGATGCTCGGCGAGGCCATCGACGTCATCGAAGCCCCGCTCGACGACTTCTGGATGCGCGACATCGGCCCCACGTTCGTGTTCGACGAGCGCGGTACGCTCGGCGCCGTCGACTGGACGTTCAACGCCTGGGGAGTCAATCACCCCGAGGCGACGTGGCACCGCGACGACCGCATCGCTTCGTTCGTCGCAAACGAGTCGGGTGCCGAGATCGTGTCGTCGCTGCTCGTGAACGAGGGCGGCGCCATGCATGTCGACGGCGAAGGCACGGTGCTCATCACCGAGACCGTGCAGCTCGACCCGAGGCGAAACCCGCATACCGACAAGCGCCGCGTGGAGGCCGAGCTCGAGCGCACCGTCGGCGCGACCCACGTGATCTGGCTGCCGCGCGGGCTGACCCGCGACTACGAGCAGCTCGGCACGCGCGGCCACGTCGACATGGTGGCGGCCATACCGAGCCCCGGCACACTGCTGCTGCACGAGCAGCAGAACCCCGGGCATCCGGATTTCGCCGTCAGCCGCGAATTGCGATCGTTTCTCGAGACCACACGCGACGCCGCCGGCCGCGAGTGGCGCATCATCAGCTTGCCCGCGCCCGAGACCCTCGAAGACGACGAGGGCTTCGTCGACTGGAACTACGTGAACCACCTCGTGGTGAACGGCGGCGTCATCGCCTGCGGTTACGGAGACGAGCGGGCGGATGCCCGGGCGCGCGAACTGCTGGCCGAGGTCTACCCCGGGCGCCGGGTCGTGACGGTGGATGCTCGCGAGATTCTCGCTCGCGGCGGCGGCATCCACTGCATCACCCAGCAGCAGCCCGCGAGGCGCGCGCGATGACGTTCAGCGTGGTCGAGGCGAGCCTCGCCGACCTTGCGGCGGCCCTCGTGCAGGGAGCGGTGACGAGCGTCGAGCTGGTCGCGCAGTACCTCGAACGTATCGCCCGGTACGATCACAGCGGAATTCTGCTCAACTCGGTGGTCGTGATGAATCCCGACGCGCTCGCCGAGGCGCGCCAGTCTGACGGGCGACGGTCTCGTGGCGAAGCACGCGGCCCGCTCGACGGAATTCCGTACACCGCCAAAGACAGTTACAAGGTGCGCGGCCTCACCGTGGCGGCCGGGTCGCCGGCCTTCGCCGAGCTCGTCGCTACCGACGATGCCTTCACCATCGCTCGCCTGCGCGCCGCCGGTGCCGTGCTCATCGGACTGACGAACATGCCGCCGATGGCCAACGGTGGCATGCAGCGCGGGCTGTACGGCCGGGCCGAGAGCCCGTATAACGCCGACTACCTCACCGCGGCCTTCGCCTCGGGGTCGTCGAACGGGTCGGGCACGGCGACGGCCGCGAGTTTCGCCGCCTTCGGCCTCGGCGAAGAGACCTGGTCGTCGGGCCGCGCACCTGCTTCGAACAACGCGCTCGTCGCGTACACCCCGTCGCGAGGAGTCATCTCGGTGCGCGGCAATTGGCCGCTCGTGCCGACGATGGATGTGGTGGTGCCCCACACGAGAACAATGGATGATCTGCTGACCGTTCTCGAATGCGTCGTCGCCGACGACACCGAAACCCGCGGCGACTTCTGGCGCACCCAGCCGTGGGTGCCGATTCCGCGTGCCTCCGACGTGCGGCCGGTTTCGTACGACGAACTGCGGGTGACGGGCGCGCTGCAGGGCATGCGGTTGGGCGTACCGCGCATGTACATCAATCGCGACGACGGAATCAGCACGCCCATCGAGACCCGGGCATCCGTCATCGAACTCTGGCAGCGGGCTCGCGCCGACCTCGAAGCGCTCGGTGCCGAGGTGGTCGAAGTCGACCTGCCCGTGGTGTCGAATTACGAGGGCGATCGGCCCGGTGCATCCACTCTCGCGACCCGCGGATTCGTGTCTCGGGAGTTCGCCGAAGCCGAGCTCTGGCAGCTGTCGATGTTCGGCTGGCACGACTTTCTCGAGGCCAACGGCGACCCCGCGCTGCACGCGCTCGCCGACGTCGACGGGCCGCAGATCTTTCCGAGCCCCGAGGGGGCTCTGCCCGATCGGTATGGCGACGACGACTTCGACCTGGCCGACTATGTGACTCGGGCCCGCAGCGAGGGCATCACTCCGCTCGAGCAGATTCCGTCGCTCGCGGAGGGGCTCGCGGGTTTGGAGCGCACCCGGCGAGTGGATTTCGAGGAGTGGCTCGAGGCCTCGGGTCTGAACGCCATCGTCTTTCCCGCCGTGGCCGACATCGGCGCGGCAGATGCCGACACCAACCCCGACTCGGCAGAGCGGGCGTGGCGCAACGGAACGTGGGTGGCGAACGGCAATCTGGTGCCGCGGCACCTCGGCATCCCCACCGTGACCGTGCCGATGGGCATCCTGTCAGACATCGGGATGCCCGTGGGGCTCACCTTCGCGGGCGCGGCCTACGACGACAGTGCCCTGCTGCGTTATGCCTACGACTATGAGGCGCGAAGCCGCCGCCGGGTTGCGCCGGGCCGAACGCCTGCGCTGTAGAACGCCTGCACTGTAGACGGTTTCTGCTTGCAATCCTGCCGAATCGCGACTAACGTACAACCAAATGGTTGTAGAAAAAGTACTCACTGACGAAGACGTGAATCGCATCTTCCGAGCGCTCGCCGACGCGACGAGGCGTGACATCGTTCGCCGAACTCTCGTCGCCGAGGTCTCGGTGTCCCAGCTCGCCGATTCGTACGACATGTCATTCGCGGCCGTGCAGAAGCACGTCGCTGTGCTCGAGGAGGCGAGGCTCGTGACGAAGCAACCACGCGGCCGCGAGCGAATGGTGCGAGGTGAGCCCGAGCGCATCCGGCAAGCCCAGCGCCTGCTCGACCAGTTCGAGCAACTCTGGCGTTCGAGAATCGACCGCCTCGACGCGCTGCTGAGTGAGCAAACCGAACACGAGCAAACCGAACACGAGCATCCCGAACACGAACAGCTCGAACGCGAACACCCCGAAAACGAGAAAGGCTGATCATGCCCGTAACAACCGTCGAGAAAGACCTCGACAAGCTCACCATCACGATCGTCGCCGATTTCGCCGCGCCCCTGCGGCGGCTCTGGGACGCCTATACCGATCCGCGCCAGATCGAGCGCTTCTGGGGTCCGCCTACGTACCCCGCAACGTTCATGCGTCATGACGCCGCATCCGGTGGCCGCAGCGTCTACAAGATGACGGGGCCGTCGGGCGACGAGCACTACGGCTGCTGGCGCTGGGAATCGGTCATCCCGACCGAGTCGTTCGAGGTGATCGACTCGTTCGCAGATGCGAGCGGCGTGCCGAACACCGATCTGCCGGCGACCCGCATGACCTTCACCTTCGAAGCAACGGATTCCGGCTCGCGCGTCACGAGCATTGCGAGCTTCGGGTCACTCGAGCAACTCGAGCAGCTAGTCGAGATGGGCATGCTCGAGGGAACGAAGGAGGCCATGTCTCAGATCGACACCGTACTCGCCGACCTCGCGGCGTTCGCGGCCGAGCGCGCAGCGGATGCCCAGCTCCTCAGCGACACACAGGTGCGGGTGGCACGCATCATCCACGGCCCGATCGACGAGGTCTGGCGCGCGCACAACGACGCCGCTCTCATGCAGCAGTGGCTGCTCGGCCCGGAGGGGTGGACGATGCCGGTCTGCGAAGTTGCCGCCGCTGTCGGCGAGAGCTATCGCTACGTGTGGGAGCCAGTCGGCGGCGGTGAGGGGTTCGGTTTCACCGGCGAGCTGCTCGAATCCGAACCGCCGTACCGGGCGGTCACGACCGAAGCGATGATCGGCACGGACTTTCCGGCGACGTTGAACGAACTCACGCTCACGCCCGTCGAGGCAGGCACCTTGCTGTCGCTTGTCATCACGTACGCGAACGTGGAGCAGCGCGACGCGATCCTGGCGACCGGAATGACGGGCGGCATGGAGACGAGTTATGCGCGTCTCGAAGGGCTGATCGGGCAGGGCGTGCGCGCGTAGCGTCCGGTCTGCACGTGTGGCGGGTGCAGCGCACTGCGCTGCACTGCGCTGCGCTGCGCTGGCGCGAGCGGGTGGCAGAACTCTGCGCGTGCTGGGCGCAGCGCTGCGCGGGTTGCGGGCAGGCTCCGTCAGCTGACCCGTGGTGGGTCGAAAGGGGTCGCGGTGAGCACAAGCTGCGCCATCGTTTTCGCGGTTCGGGCCGGGGCGGCGGTCTTATCCATTTGCGCGGTGGTGTTGGCGCCGTCGTAGAGCACGACGAGCTGGTCGGCGAGGGCCTTCGGGTCGGTTGCACCGGCAGCGCCTGCGAGTTCACCGAACAGTTCGTGAATCCAGCCGCGGAACTTCGTTGCAGCCCGGTCTTCGGGGCTTCCGGGAAGCGCCTCGGCGGTGGCGTTCATGAACGCGCAGCCGCGAAAGTCGGGTTGGGCGAACAGGGTGCCGAGCTGGTCGAATACGGCGAGTATCTTCGCTTGCGGTTCGTCGACGGCGTCGAGGCCCTGTTGCACGGTGTGCATCCAGGCCTGATGGCGGTTGAAGAGGTAGGCCTCGATGAGCTGATCTTTGCCGCCGAAGATGTAATACAGCGACCCTTTGGCGACGCCGGCCTTCTCGATGACCCGGTCGATTCCGACGGTGTGGATGCCTTCGGTGTAGAACAGCTCGTCTGAGGCCGCCAGCAGCCTATCGCGTGCTGACCGCTTCGGGGTCGAGGGTGCTGACGTTTTGGCCATGATCGACAGTATCAGACAGATCTGTACAAAGCTCCGGATGCCCGCGGCCGGCTATCCGCGAATCAGATCGAACTCGTTGCCCTCGGGGTCGGCCAAGGTCGTCCACGAATCGAACTCTGCGCGCACCTGGGCTCCGAGGTTGAGGATGCGCGTGAGTTCGCTTTCGAACTCCGTCGTGATGAGATCAAAATGCACCCTGTTCTTGACGCTCTTCGCTTCAGGAACCCGGTGGAACATGAGGGTCGGCCCCGCGGCAGGATCGTCATTCGGTGCGATCGAAGCCGATTCGGCGGAGGCGCCCGGGTTCACGGTGCGCCCGAGCACGTCGGCCCAGAAGCTCGCGGTGCGTGCGGCGTCTGTGGCGTCGTAGCTGATTCCATAAAGTGTGGTGGCCATGAGTGGTGATCCTTCTGGGTGTTGGGTGAGCGGGTGGGGGTGGTCGGGGGTAGTCGGGTTAGGGGGTGGTCGTTCGTTAGATGGCGGTGCGACCGCCGTCGACGGCGATGATCGCTCCGGTGACATAGCTGGCTCGCGCAGAAACCAAGAACCCGACGACCTCGGCGATCTCGTTCGCCTGTGCAGCGCGGCCGAGCAGGGTCGTCTTTCCCAGGGCTTCGGTGTTCGCGGCATCCGCACCGCCCGTGTGCACGGGCCCGGGCGCCACGGCGTTCACGCGCACGCCACGAGGACTGTACTCGGCAGCCCACGCCTGGGTGAATGACGACATGGCGGCTTTCGTCGCACCGTAGGCGGCGCCGCCGGCGAGACCGATGATTCCGGCCATGCTCGACAGGTTGATGATGGTGCCCTCACCGCGCGCGGCCATTGCGGGCGCCAGGGCCGCGGTCAAGAGGAACGCAGACTGCACGTTGCTGGCGAAAAGGTTGTCGAGGGTTTCGGCGTCGAGATCTGCAGATGCGCCGAACCACGAGAACCCGGCGTTGTTGATGAGAATGTCGACCTCCCCGGCGTCTGCCGCCAGCTGAACGGCGGCTGCAGGGTCGCTGAGGTCGGCGGCGATGAAGCGCGCCGATCCGCCCGAGAGTTCGATCTCTTCAATGACCTGCTCGGCGCGAGCCGCATTGCGGCCGTGCACCAGCACTTCTGCGCCTTGGGATGCCAGCAGAAGTGCGATGGCGCGCCCGATGCCGGAGGTGGCACCCGTCACGAGCGCCGTTTTTCCGGTCAGCTCGCGGCGCTGTGTGTCGGTTGTTGTCTGGGTCATTTTCTGCTCCATCGTCTGGTTTGTTGGCTGGTGTGTTGTTTGGCCTGGCGGCTGGTCTGTTGTCTGGCCGTGCGGCTGAACCCAATTTGTACCGGTCTGTCTAAAGATCAACTTAGACCGATCTGTCTAAAAGTGCAAGGCGGATCGGGGGCGCGTTTTCCACAGGTCTAAATCGGGTGAATTCTCCACAGATTCGTGGATCGGCGTCGATTGCTGAGCATTACTCGAACATATATGCGAAACTAGAAGCATGACCGAACCACAGACAAAGCGGCACAACGACCGGCTCACCGCCGAGCTCGACGCTGCGCTTGTGCTGTTGCGGCAGTTTCGTGAACGGCTGCGTGCCTCGTCGTTGACCGATGACGAGCTACTGCGTGTGGTCGGTGTCGCCGCCGAGGTCGACAGGGAATGCGGTTCGATAGTTGTCGCTACTGCCGGCGAGGTCGGCGAGAGGTCTCGGCCCTCGCTGGGCGGTGATCGGCTCTCCGCGCGAAAGGGGTGTCGCACTGCGTCGGAGCTCGTGCAGCGCATCACGCGGGTATCGTCTGCGACGGCCTCAAAGCTCTTGCGTGTGGGTGAGGCTGTTCGGCCGGGTGTCTCTGTGACCGGGCAAGAGTTGCCAGCTCGGTTTGCTGTGCTCGGTTCGGCGCTCGGTGGCACGTTAGGCGGCACGCTGGGTGGTGTGAATGTTTGCGTCGACGCTGCGAATGCAATTGTCACCGGGCTTTCGGTGTCTTCGCTTCGGGCTGACCGTTCGGCGATCGAAGCTGCAGAGGCCGAGCTGGTGCAGGCGGCTGTCGGCGACAGCGCGGAATGTGCGGTACCGGCGACGGCCGACGAGCTCCGGCTGCAGGCTGCAGTGTGGCGGTCGGTCATCGACCCCGACGGTGTTGAGCCCGATGAAGAGCGGGCCATGCGGCACCGCAGTCTTTCGCTGGGCCGGGCTACCTCTTCGGGCGTGACGCTCTCCGGAGTGCTGCTGCCCGAGGCGGCGGCGCGCCTGCAGCGCCTCTTCGACGCGTATCTTTCGCCTGTGACGAAACCGGTCGCGTTTCCGCTCGACTCGGCTTCAGTCTCTGCTTCCGACTCAGAGTCAGACTCAGCTAGCGCCGGTCAGCCGATTCCCGTGGATGACCGGTCACGAGGCCAGCAACAGCATGACGTGTTCGTGTCGGTACTCGATGCGGCGAGCCGAAGCGCCGAGACTCCGTCGATCGGTGGTGCGCCGGCGACGGTCGTGGTCAGTGTTCGTGAGTCCGACGTGGCCACCGGTCGCGGTGTGGGGTGGGTCGATGGCAGTGATGTGCCGCTTTCTGTCCGCGCAGTTCGTCAGCTGGTCTGCTCCGGGGGAGTGCAGCGTGTGCTGCTCTCTGACGACGGGCGCATCGTTCGGCTGGGCGTGGAGCAGCGTTGTTTCGACGGCCGGCAGCGGCGGGCGATCACGCTTCGAGACGGCGGTTGCGTGATTCCGGGGTGCTCGGTTCCGGCGTCGTGGTGCGAGATTCACCATGTCGATGAACATGCCGCGGGTGGTCCGACGCACACCGACAATGGGGTGTTGGTGTGCTGGTTCCATCATCGAACGATCGAGCACTCGGGGTGGGAGATCCGCATGCACGCCGGGGTTCCGCAGATCAAGGCACCACCCTGGATCGACAGGCATCACCGCCGATGGGCGCCGGCGACGAAGTCGCGAACTCGACTCGCCGACGCAATCGCCGAGCGTATCGGCGAGTCCGAGCGCACCGAATGAACCGAGCGCACCGAATGAACCGAACGGAGCGAACGGACCGAGCGCGCCGAATAGTCGAGCGTGCCGAACGTGCCGAGTGCACCCGATATCGGTTAGAGAGCTTGCCTGGCACTGAACATGCGTTTAGTATGTTGAACATGCGTTCAGTGCCTCCCGACGATGCTACGACTCGAGCCCGTATTCGTGATGTGGCCATCGAGCTGTTCGGCCGCGACGGGTTTCGTGAGACGACGGTGCGTGCGATCGCGGCGAAGGTCGGCGTCAGCGCAGCGCTGGTGCTGCACCACTTCGGTTCGAAAGACGGGCTGCGGCAGGCGTGCGACGAATACATTCTCGCGGAGGTTGAGAAGCCGGGCGAGACGATCGGCAACGGAGAGAAGCCGGGCGCCAGTGCGAACATCCGGGCCTGGCTCGGGCGCACCGACGAGCATCGTCCGTGGTTGCGATACATCGGCCGGATGCTCGCCGACGGTTCTGCCGCGGGCGATCACCTGTTCGACGAGTTCGTCGCATACACCGAACGGGTCTTCGAAGAGGGGGAGGCGAACGGGTCGGTGCGGCCGTCGAGCGATCCCCACATGAGGGCGGTCACGTTGACCGCGTACAGCATGTCGGCGCTGTTGCTCGAGCGGCAGTTCGCGCGGGCCGTGCGGTCGAGGGGCGTGGGGCCGGCGGGCGCAGGGCTAGCGGGCGCAGGGCAAGCGGGCGCAGGGCCGGCGAGCGCGGCAGCGGGAACATCAGCGATCGACCTGACCGACGAGGTAGTGGCGGCGATGGCGCTGCCGGCGGTGGAGATCATGACGCACGGCGTGTACACCTCAGACGATCTGCTGCGTGCGACACGTGAGGCGCTCGGCCGAGGAGGTGAAGAATCGTGACGGGGGAGTCTGCGGCGGTTGAACTCAGGGGCGTCAGCAAGCAGTATGGCCGGGTCTCTACCGGCCACCTCGCTCTCGACACCATCGACCTCACGGTCGAGGCGGGTTCGGTGTTCGGCATGATCGGGCCGAACGGTGCCGGCAAGACGACCACGATGCGGCTGTTGCTCGACATCATCCGCCCCACCGCGGGGTCGATCAGGGTTTTGGGCAGCGATCCGATGAGTGGTGGGGCCGAACTGCGGCGGCGTGTCGGGTACCTGCCGGGCGAGCTGAGACTCGAGGGTCGGGTCACGGGGCGCTCGCTGCTTCAGCACTATGCGCGCATCAGTGGGCCGGTCTCGCCCGGCGCGATCGATGCGCTCGCTGAACGGTTGGGCGTGCAGCTCGATCGCCCGGTGCGCATGCTCTCGAAGGGCAACAAGCAGAAGCTGGGCCTCGTGCAGGCCTTCATGCACCACCCGCCGCTGTTGGTGCTCGACGAGCCGACGAGCGGGCTGGATCCGCTCGTTCAGCGCGAGTTTCTTGCGATGGTGCGGGAGGCTCGAGAGGCGGGGCAAACGATATTTCTGAGTTCGCACGTTCTGAGCGAGATCCAGCAGGTGGCCGATGCGGTGGCGATTGTGCGGTCTGGGCGCATCGTGACCGTGAGTTCGGTTGAGGGGTTGCGCGAGACGGCTGTGCGCCGGGTGCGCGCGGGGTTCGCCGACACGACGCCGGGGGCGGTGGGGGAGATGCTTGCGGGCATCCGGAATCTCAGCGACCTCGTCGTGACGAGCGCGAGCGGCATTACTGTTCCCGCGGGTGGGGCTGCGGCCGGGAGTACCGTCGGGTCGGGAGTCACAGAAGTCAGAGAGGTCACGGAAGTCACGGAAGTCACTGCAACTGTCAGCGGCGACATCGACCCGTTCGTCAAGGCGATCGCGCGCTTCGCGATCGTCGATCTGGCGATCGAGGAACCAGACCTCGAAGAATCGGTGCTGAAACTGTACGGGGCAGCAGGCGAACGATGAACGCTCGTGTGCTTCCGCTGTTCCGCCGGGCGATGACCGAGTCGTGGCGGTCGACACTGGGGTGGACACTTGGTGTCGCGGCAGCGCTGCTCCTCTATCTGCCCTTGTTTCCCTCGATCGGCGGCGCGGACTCCCAGATGGGTCAGCTCATCGCGAACCTGCCGCCGCAGCTGGTGAACGCCCTGGGTTACAACGACATCACTTCGGGCGCGGGTTATACCGAGTCGACGTTTTTCGGGCTGCTGGGGTTTGTGCTCATCGTGATTGCGGCGACGTCGTGGAGTAGTTCGGCGATCGCCGGCGACGAAGAGAATGGCACCCTCGAACTCACGCTCGCACATGCGGTGAGTCGTCAGCAGCTGGTGCTCGAGCGAACCCTTGCCGTTGTTGCGCGGCTTGCCTGGCTCGCGTTGGTCAGCGCGGTGCTCGTTCTTGCGCTGAACTCGAGCGCCCAGCTTGATCTCTCGGTGGGCGATGTGGTGGCCGTGACGGCCGCATACCTCGGGCTCGGTCTGGTGTCGGCAACGCTCGGCCTCGCCGCGGGTGCGCTCACGGGGCGCCGCATCTACGCGACCGCAGCGGCAGCGGGGGTCGCTGTTCTCGGGTACGTGCTGAATGCGATCGGCAACCAGAGCTCTGGTCTGGATGCTCTGCGCAACTTCTCACCGTACGGCTGGGCGTTCCACCACACTCCTCTGGCGAGTGGGGCGGACTGGGGCGGCCTGGCTCTGCTCTACGGATTCAGCGCGGTGTTCGTTGCCATCGCGGTTGTCGCTCTCCGCAAGCGGGACATCGGGGGGTGAGGTGCCGCGGCAGGAAAAGGCGCGACGAGGTCAGCCACAAGACGAAGTCAACCGCTGACGGGCGCCTCGGGTACGAGTTCGGCTTCGGGGTCGTCGAACGGGTTCCATGAGGGCAGCATCGCAAGGGGGTTCGGCTCGGGGATGAGCTGACGGCAGGCGGCGGAGATGGGCCAGAGAGCGGATGCAACGTACAACCGTTGGTCCGAGTCCAGGCCGGCCCAGGGTGATGTCGCGAGGCGGTTCGTGAGGTCTTCGGCGCGAGCGACGGCGGCCTCACCCTCGGCGGTGACGCGGCCGTCGGCAGCGATAAGACCGCGGGCCGTGAGGGCGTCGTGTTCGAGCATCCACTCGTCGTCGCTCCAGCCGCGGCTCTTCTGAATCGTGGGGGCGTCGAGGTCGATGGTGCTGCGCAGAACGATGCTCGACAGGCCGGCGATCTGCTCGGTGACGAGGGCGATGACATGGCCGTCGCCGCGGTGTTCGCGCAGGGTGGCGGTCGATTGCCAGAGCGAACGGTACGGGTTCGGATCGGCGGGCAGTGCGGCATTGGCTGCCGAGAGCGGTCGGCCGATGGTGTCGACCTGGGCGGCGACGGCAGCCAGGGCCTCTGCGGCTCGCTCGACGACGCCTTCGTCGGGAACGACCTCACGAAGGGCGTTCTCGGCGCCGGCAAGGCGTGCCTCGAGCACCACTGCCGGAGACGCGATCGACCAGGCCGCGGGCAGGGCGCGACGAACGAGCGCGGGAGCGAATCCGCCGAACATCGCGACGACGGCGGCGCCGCCGACTGCGCCGAGCGGTGCCGCCCGACCGGCGAAATAGCCGTCCCAGTACCGAGGCAGCCCGATGTCGGCGAAGGCCTGGCGAGACTGCGGTGAGAAATAGCTGACCGCGTGAATCGGTTCGAACAGCGTCCAGAATGCACGCGCCAGGTGGCGTTCGGTGGGCATGGCTCTCCTTCTTTCTGATCCCTCAGTCGAGCTTTCTGATCCCTCAGTCGAGCAGCGCCGACTCGTTCAGTTGCAGTGCGCCGATCACGCTGAGCAGGTGAAGCCGTTCGTAACTCTCTGTGCCGGGCGTCGCGGTGAAGATCAGCAGGCACTGTTCTTGGTCGGGGTCGAGAAGCACCTGGCAGTGCAGGCTGAGTTCGCCGACTTCTGGATGATCGAGCCGTTTGTCATCGGAGTGGATGAGCCCGATCTCGTGCTCGGCCCAGATGGCCGCGAACTCGGGGATCTGGTCGGCCAGCCGGCGGGCGAGAGCTCCTGCGGGGGAGGCGGATCCGTGTCGTGTGACGACGGCGCGGTGCTGGGCGACGAACACGCGGCCGAGGCGCTCGTGATCCGACTCCGGGTAGATGAAGCGGCTTTCCGGCTCGGTGAACCAGCGGTAGACATTGCTTCGCCTATCGCCTCGAAACCCCGTCTGGTCGCCGAGCAGAGCTACGGCCAGTGGTGTCTGCGCGAGTGTCTCACCCATGCTGTTCATCACCTGAGCGGGGGTGTCGTGCAGTCGGTCGAGAACTCGCATCAGCCCCGGATTGATGTGGTCGCTGCGCTGCGCCCTGGTCGGCGCGGTGTGGCCGGTGAGCTGGAACAGATGATCACGCTCGGGCAGGGAGAGACGAAGGGCGCGGGCGATCGCTGCGATCATCTGTTCGGAAGGCTCGGGTGCGTTGCTGCGCTCGAGGCGTGCGTAGTAATCCGTCGACATTCCCGCGAGCTCGGCGACTTCTTCGCGCCGCAATCCGTTCGCTCTTCGCCGAGGTCCACGCGACAGGCCCACGTCTTCGGGTTGCAGCGCCTCTCTGCGGGTGCGCAGAAAGCCGGCCAGTTCAGGGCTGTTCATGACCTGAGTCTTACAGGTAAAGCGTCGGTGAGCCACGACTTCTCAGTCAGTGGATAAGCGGGTCCTTGTTGGCCGATTGTGACTGCGTTGTAGTGAAGACATGACGAAATGGACAGCAGTGAACATGCCCGGCATGACGGGCCGAACCGTGGTGGTCACCGGCGGCTCCGATGGCATCGGGCTCATCGCGGCCAGGGAATTCGCCCGGGCCGGTGCCCGGGTCATCCTGGCGGTTCGCAACACCGACAAGGGCGCCAAGGCCGCTGCGTCGATGCCGGGTGACGTCGAGGTGCGCCAGCTCGACGTCTCCGACCTGTTGTCGGTGCGCTCGTTCGCCGACACGTTCACGGGTGACCTCGACGTGCTCGTGAACAATGCGGGCATCATGGATGTTCCGCTATCGCGCACGGCCGAAGGCTACGAGCTGCAGCTGGCGACGAACTACCTCGGCCCGTTTGTGCTCACGAACCTGCTGCTGCCGAAGATCACCGACCGGGTCGTTTCTGTCGGCTCGCAATTGCACCACATGGGCAAGCTTCACCTCGACGACCTGAACGGCCTGAACCGGCCGTATAAAGGATCTGCCGCCTACAACGACTCGAAGCTCGATCTGATGCTCTTCTCGACCGAGCTGCAGAGACGCTTGCTCGCGTCGGGCAGTACGGTTCGGTCGATGATCGCTCACCCGGGCATCGCCTCCACCTCGCTGGCCAGTCACTCTGCCGCGGGCAAGGTCACGGGCGCTCTGCGGTTTCTGTTCAACGACCCCGAGCACGGGGCTCTGCCGACGCTCTTCGCCGCCACTCAAGACATTCCGGGCAACTCTTACGTCGGCCCCGACGGGCTGGGGCACATGCGCGGCTACCCGGCCGTCGGCATGGCATCCTCTGCCGGCCTCGATTCGCGCACCGCATCCACCCTCTGGGCTCGCACGGTCGAGCTCACCGGTCTCACCCCCACGATCTGAACGGCATCCAGACCGTCGTGATCGACACGGCCGATGCCGCGTCGGTCGAGACTGCCGCTGCGGAGGTGAAATCGCGATTTCCGCAGACGAACGTGCTGATCACCGTGGCCGGAATCATGATGCCCGAGAACGTGCTCACCGCCGATTTTCTCGCGACGGCCGAGAACACCGTGCACACGAATCTGCTCGGCCCGATCCGCCTGATCGCCGCATTCAGCGAGTTTCTGGCGGGTCAGGTCGATGCCACGATCATGACGGTCTCGTCGGGGCTTGCGTTCGTTCCGCTGCCGTTCACTCCCACGTACAACGCGACGAAGGCGGCCATCCATTCATTCACTCAGAGTCTTCGGGTTCAACTGGCCGGCACCAGCGTTCAGGTGATCGAGCTCGTACCGCCTGCCGTTCGCACCGCCCTGATGGGGCAAGAAGAATCGGCTACCGCCATGCCGCTCGAAGATTTTCTCGCGGAGGTGATGACGATTCTGCAAACGCAGCCCGACAACGATGAAATTCTTGTCGAGAACGTGAAGTTCTTGCGCTACGCAGAAGCGCGCGGCACTCATAACCAGGTGCTGGAGCATCTCTCGGGCCACTGACGCCGATCTCACTGACGCCGATCGCACCGACCCGACCGCGCTGACCCCTATCGTGCTGACCCCGACCGCGCTGTGCCAATCGGGGTCAGCACGGGGTCAGGCGTTCACACCGGCACAGCGGTCGTGACGAGAGTCAGGGCGGCGGCGATTTCGGTCGGCTCGGTCATCCGAATGGCCTGACCAGTAATGGCCGTGTCAGCGGAAAGCCCGGCGGCGATCAGCCCGACCTGGTCGGCGGTCACCCAGCCGGATTCACCCGTGACGGCGCGAGTGCTGACCGGCCCGAGCACCAGCGCGAAGGCCCGGCTGGCGCCGTCGAGCTCGGCGACGAGCACCTGGTGCATCATCAGCACGGCGGCTTGCTCCATGCTGACGAGTCCGCTGGTGGGCACGGGCCAGGTGGCGGATGCTCCGAGAATGACGGTGTACGTACCGCCGGCGCTCAGACGCGGCACGGCGGCTCGGGCGACGGCCATGTGGGTGGTCGCGAGAGCAACGAAAGCGCTCTGCCAGTCGTGCTCGTCGATCTCCCAGAGCCGTTTGCCGGCCCACCATCCTCCGATCGGAGCAACAACATCGTCGATGCCGCCGAGACGCGCGACCATCTGCGTGGCGAGGTCTTGGGCACCGGCGAAGGTCGTGTAGTCGTGCACCACCAGGTGCAGGTGTTCGGTGGCGATCTCGCCGAGCAGCGCTCGGAATTCGTCGGAACGCTCTTGACTCCGAGTCGGCACCAGCACGTCGGCGCCGGCGGCGAGGTAACGGCGCACGATGCCTTCACCGACCGCTCCTGTTCCGCCGGGCACGAGAACTCGGTGACCGGAGAGGTTCGGATGTTCGGATGAGTTGTTCATGGTGACTCCTTCAGCTTTATCATTGGCCAGCTTGATCATTGGCATCGCCAACGTTGGTATGACCAACACAATCACAATTCGTTGGGAAGCACAACACTTTTCTGTTGGCGGTTCCAACGATTACGCTGGCACTATGCCCGACGACGACGCACCGCTCCCTCCCACTCGCCTGCGCGACCTCGCGCAGTGGCAGGTGAGCAAAGTCTCCACACTCGGTGCGCGATTGACCGCGACCCGTATGCCGCTGCACGGCCGCGCCGACTTCGCCATCCTCGCTGCCCTCGACGAGTACGGGGCTCTCAGTCAGGCCGAGCTCGGTCGACGACTCGGTCTCGACAGGAACGACGTCAATGGCGTCATCAACCGACTCGCGTCGGCCCACCAGGTGGTGCGCAAAACCGACCCGACTGATCGGCGTCGCAACATCATCACCCTCACCGCAGCCGGCGCTGTGTATCTCGCCGAGCTCGAAGCACACGCCGACGACGTGCAGCACGAGCTGCTGCACGCTCTCGACGATGACGAGCAGCGGCAGCTGCGTGACCTCCTCGCCAAGCTCCTCGCCGGTCATACTCCTCAACCCGCCTGAGCCGCCTGCCGGCTGCGTCAGACCTGTGCGCTCACCCTCTGTGGCCGCCATCTGCGCCCGCCCTCTGCTCAGCGGGCCGCGGAAGCACCAAGCGGAACGCGGCACCACCTTCGGGCGCTTCAGCGACATCGAGTCGGCCGCCGAGGCGAGCTGCGAGCCGCGAGGCGATAGAGAGGCCGAGGCCGCTTCCGACCGGTCGGGAGTCGCCGTACCGGTCTCGCAGAACGCCGCGATCGAAGGCGACGGCGCGGTCGGCGGCCGACAGGCCGGGTCCACTGTCGCGCACCTCGATCGTGACCGCTTCGGCGACACGCAGGGCGATGATGACCGAGCCGCCGGAGGGGGTGGCGCGTACAGCGTTGTCGAGCAACCCGTCGATGATCTGCCGCACACGTTGGGGGTCGGTCACGATGTGGGCCTCAGTACCGGGCGACGTGAGGGCCGACGCCGTGGGCGACTCGAGGGTCGACGTGAGGGGCGACGCGGGGGGCAGCTCGAGGCGCAGCCCGAGGCCGGCCTGTGCCGATCGCGCCCGCCACGCGGCATCGGCCGTGCGGACGAGTTCACCGAGATCGGTGGGGCGGGCATCCACTCGAAAGTCGTCTGCCTCGAGGCGCGCGAGTTCGAGCAGGTCGGTGACGAAGCGGTTCAACCGTTCGGTCTCAGCCACGAGCGTCGTACCGACCGCAGCCACGTCGGCAGGTTGGATGAGCCCGTCGGCGAGTGCTTCGCCGTAGCCCCGAAGCGCGGTCAGCGGGCTGCGGATGTCGTGCGAGATCGAGAGCAGAAACTCGCGCTGACGAGCCTCGCTGCTCTTCAGGGCTTGGTCGAGACGCTCGAGCGAGTCGCTGACGTCGGCCACTTCGGTGACAGACGACCGCGGAACAGTCGAGCGCGGCCCGGCCGATCCCAGGCCTGGCGAGCGCGGGTCTGGCGATTGTCGGTCTGGCGAGCGCAGATCTGGCGAGCGCGCAACAGCCGGGCGTAGGTCAGGCGCCTGGCTGTCGCGATTCGCCAGTCGGCGTGCCGTCGCGGCGGCGGCCACCAGGGGCCTGGCCAGCCACCGTGCCAGTGCCGTTCCGATGAGAACAGCGAGCACGAGGCCGATGAGCAGCGCGATGGCGAGCCGCCAGATCACCTGCCCGGTCGCCGCATAGACCGTGTCGAGCGAACGTGCGAGCAGCACGGCTCCGCCCGACTTGGTCGGCCGCGCCTCGACCAGAACCCGGGTGGCACCGACGGTGACGGTGTCAGAGACGGGCTGACCGGAGAGCGCGCGGCTAGCGAGGGCGTTGCTGATGTACTTCGCGCCGTCTCCGGTCGTCGTTCCGTCTGCGGCGATCTCGACGACTTCTGTACCGCTGGGGCCGATCAGGCGCTGTTGCCGTTGCGCGAGTGCTAGCGAGGCCACCGGGGTGGCGGCGAAGCTGTCGGCCGCCTGGGCGAGTGTGGTGCGGGCCTGGTCGACCGCCGACGCGCGGATGAGCGGCACGGCGACGGCGGCGGTGACGAGCACGGCGAGCACGGCGACGGCCGTCGTCACCACGGTGATTCGACCCGAGAGAGACGCGAGCCAGCGTTTGATCGGATGCAGTGCCGGCTGCCGTGCCGGCTGCGCTGCTGGCAGCGCTGCAGACTGCCCTGCCGGCTGCGCCGCAGCCGCCGCCGCCGCAGCCTCCGCCGACGTCGTCACTGCCGCCCTCGCGGTGCCGCCGCGGAGTATCCGACGCCACGGTAGGTGAGAATCGGGCTGGCCGCGCCGAGTTTGCTGCGCAGCTGGGCGACGTGAACATCGACGGTGCGAGCCCCGCTGTAGCGGGCCGTGCTGTATCTGGTCTGGCCCCACACGGCCGAGAGCAGTTGGTCGCGCGTGAAGACCCGGCCGGGGTTCTGACAGAGGTAGGCGAGCAGGTCGAATTCGGTGGCGGTTAGGTCGGTGGCGACTCCGGATGCCCGTACCGTTCGTTCATCGAGATCGATGCTGATCGCGCCGATCTCGATCGGCCGCCTCTCGGCCACGCCTGCGGTGCGCCGCAGTATTCCGCGCAATCTCGTCACCAGTTCGCGCGGCGAGAACGGCTTCGTGAGGTAGTCGTCGGCTCCGAGTTCGAGGCCGAGAATGCGGTCGATTTCTTCGTCGCGGGCGGTCACGAAGACCACGGGTGTCCAATCTCCCGATTCGCGCAGGCGGCGGCAGAGAGTGATTCCGTCGATTCCGGGCAGGCCGACGTCGAGCACAATGGCCACGGGAGCCAGCCGTTTGATCTCGGCAAGCGCCCGTTCGCCGTTGCTTTCGGTGTGCACGCCGAAGCCGGCCTGTCGAAGGTAGAGACGCTCGAGGTCGGCGATCACCGGGTCGTCTTCGACGATCATCACGAGGCCGCGTTGCTGCGGCGGTGCTTGCTCGAAGGGCATAGCTGAAATCTAATCGCAGAGCCCCGTTGTGCGGCTGGGCGCAGCCGAATCGGGCGGCGGATGCCCGAAATCTTTACACTGCTCGAACATGCGCCGAATCGCCCACTGTTGTGGGCGGCGCACTCTGGTTGATACCACCTCGTCAAGCAGAAGGATGAATCGTGACTCTCACACCAGAACCAGCCTCCCCACCAACCCCCGCACGGCCTAGACACCGTCGAGGCCTCATCGCAGCAGGCAGTGCAGTCGGCATCGCCGCCGTCATCGGACTCGGCTTTGTCGGGGCGACCGCCGCGTTCGCCGGCGGCCCGGTACCGACGCCGAGCGCGAGCGCCTCGGCTTCCGCTTCGGCACACGCTCATGCCGGGTTGCGCGCCGGACCGCTGCGCCGCGAACTCGAAAACGACATTCGCAGTAGCAGCGACGCCGGCACTCGAGCCCAGAAGATCGCTACGACGCTGGTGAATTCACCCACGCTGTTCGCGAAGTTTCCAGCCAACCTGCAGACTGACCTCACCACGCTGAAGAACGCCACGGGCGCAGACGTTGCGACCGACGCCGCCAACGTCAAGACCACGGCGCTCAGCGGCGGGTACGGTGCCACGGTTCAAAAGGTTGCCGAGCGTATCCAGACACGAGTGCAGTCGGGGTCGGCCGCGCACACGGCCACGCCCACGCCGTCGTCGTAGAGCGAGGCCGTCGTGCCGCGACCACCGCCTCGAACGTCAGCGGTGGTCGCGAACGCGAATCATCTGGCCGACGAGAACGGCGACCGGAATCGAGACCACGGTCCACAGGGCGGTCACGCTGACGGCCGCTTCGACGATGTCGTGCGTCACGAGGCGTCCGCAGCAGGGAGAGATGCGAGGTTCATGCTTCAACGCTAGGCCGCCGCGGCGCGCGGGGCGTCGCCCAGAAGGGTGAGAATGTTCGTCATCACTTGTGTGTACAGAACGTTCCGTCGTTCGGGCGACGCGGGGTTCGCCCGGGCATCCGTAGCGTGGCATCATGAGCCAACTCAGCTATCTCGAAGCGATTGTCATGGGTGTCGTGCAGGGAATCTCGGAGCTGTTCCCCATTTCGAGTCTGGGGCATTCGATCTTGATTCCCGCGATCGTGGGTGGTTCGTGGGCCACCGACATGAACGTGTCAGCGCCCGACTCGCCCTACCTCGCCTTCATTGTCGGATTGCACGTCGCTACGGCGTTCGCGCTCATCGTTTTCTTTCGCAAAGACTGGGCGCGCATCATCGTCGGGCTGGGCACGTCGATTCGATATCGACGCATCGGCACGGGCCCTGAGCGGCTCGCCTGGCTGCTCATCATCGCCACGATTCCGGTGGCGATCGCCGGCCTGCTGCTCGACCATGTGTTCAGAACGGTGCTCGGCGTGCCGATGATCGCGGCGATCTTTCTGACTCTCAACGGGTTCGTTCTGCTACTCGGTGAGCGGTTTCGTCGCCGGTCACAAGAGCTCGAGAGCCGAAGCGACGCAGACAACGCCGACAACGCAGACTACGTAAACAACGCAAACGACGCTGACGACGTAGACAACGACACCGACGCCGAAGTGGATGTCGCGGTCAGCCGCCTCAGCGCTCTGCGAGCTGTCGGCGTGGGAGCCTCGCAGATTCTTGCGCTGCTGCCCGGCATCAGCCGGTCAGGGGTCTCGATGGTGGGCGGAATGGCCGCGGGGCTCACCCACCGCGAGGCGGCACGGTTCTCGTTTCTGCTGGCGACCCCGGTCATCCTCGCCGCCGGAGTACTGAAGCTGCCCGATCTGTTCGGGCCCATGGGCCAGGGCATCCAGGGTCAGGTTCTCGCCGGAGCGATCGCCTCGTTCGTCAGTGCGCTGCTCGCTGTGGGCTTTCTCGACCGCTACTTTCGCACCCGCACGCTGACGCCCTTCGCCATCTACAGTCTCGCCGTCGGCCTCGGGTGCATCGTCTTCTTCGCGGTGCGCTGACAGGATGCCGCGCCGATCGGATGCCGCGCCGACCGGATGCTGCTCTGACCGGATGCTGCGCTGACTGGATGCCGCGCCCGCGCTCTTACCGCGAGGCGCCGAGAACGCTCAGTACCCGCCCGGCGATGTACCGGTTGAGATCGTCGGGAATCGGCTGAGCGCCAGGCTCGAGCTCACCGGCACGCAACGCCACTCGCTCAAGCGAAAGGGCCTGCAGCATGAAGCCGAGATCCATCGACTCGATGGAGTTGCCTTTCGGCTGGGTTCCGGCGAGGTTGAACATGCGCCCGTCGGCGATGAGAACGAGGTGGCGGCCGTTGGGCAGGTCGATCTGCTCGAGCGCGGTGGCGACGGGAGTCACCTTCGTGGCGAGCTGCTTGAGCGCGGGCACGTCGATCTCCCACGGAAAATGACCCACGTTGCCGATGACGGCACCGTCGGCGAGCGTCTCGAACACGTGCGGCTGCAGAACGTTCGGGTGCCCGGTCGCTGTGATCACGACTTCGGCCCAGGGTGCGAGGTCTTCGATGGTGCCCACGCGGTAACCGTCGTAGAGCGCTTCGAAGGCCTTCAGTTCGTCGGAGTCGACGACCGCCACCTTGCCGCCGAGGGAGCGCAGGTACTGCGTCACGCCTCGGCCGCACCAGCCGTACCCGACGACGACGAACCGTCGCCCGGGAATCTGCAGGTTCGTGATGCGCATGAAGCTCTCGACGGTGCTCTGCCCCACGGCATGCCTGTTCTCGGCGATGGCTTTGAGCGGGCTGTCGTTGATCACGAGTACGGGAAAAGGGATGCGGCCGCGGCCCTCGTCGCGAAGCCGCAGCCCGCCCGAGGTGGTCTCTTCTGTGCCGCCGACGATCGCACCGGTGAGCCCGCGGTCGGCTGCGAGAAGGGCCAGGTCGGCGCCGTTGTCGAGCAGAATGTCGGGCCGGGCGTCGAGGGTTCTGTTCAGGTTGCCGATGTGCTCGTCGAGGGTGTCGGAGCGTTTGCCGTAGATGGTGATGCCCTTGGTCGCGAGAGCAGCGACGATGTCGTCTTGGGTCGAGCCGTGATTGCCCGTGCCTACGACGGTTGCGCCCCCTGCGGCGAGGGTTTCGAAGAGAACCGCCGTCTTCGGCTCGGTGTGCAGGCCGACTCCGATGGTCTTGCCCTCGAACGGCCGTGTCTGCTCGAAGCGCTCGCGCACTTCGCGCAGCAGGTGCATACGCGACCGGATCCAGCCGAGGCGGGCCTCGCCCTCGTCGGCCAGTCGCGCCTGTTCGTTCGTCTGTTCGCTCGTCGTTTCGCTCATGGGTGTCTCCGTGATTGCCGTGCCTGTCGTGCCCGCCAGCCTAGCCCCGAGACGCGAGAGGCCGGCGGCCGCGGCGCGTGAAGACTTCGGCGTCGGGTTTGAGGGCGACGGCGCCGATCAATCGCAACAGGATGATCGCGGTGAGCGCCCCGGCAGCGAGGATGCCCGCGAGCACCACGATCTGAAACCGCCCCGCCTCCAGGGGCGAGGCGCCGCCGAAGATCGCACCGACGAAGGCGCCGGGCAGCACGACGATGCCGGTGGTCTTGGTCTGGTCGATCGACGGCACGAGCGCCGAGTAGATCGCTGTGCGGGCGATCTCACGGGTCGATTCGATGGGCCGGGCGCCCAGCGCGAGCCAGCCTTCGACCTCCTCCCAGTGGTCGCGAACAGAGGCGTGAAAGCTCCGGCCGGTGAGCGTCGCGATGCTCATGGTATTGCCGATGACGATTCCGCCGATGGCCAGTGCGTTACGGGGCGAGAATTCGATGGCGCCGGTCGTGAAGACGATGACGAGTACCACGGCGTTGCCGGTGAGCATGGCGGTGCCGACCGCCATCGTCTGTGCCCAGGAAGCGCGGATCCGACGGGATGCGGTGTAGACCGCGGCCACGAACATCACCACGAGGCCGAGCGCGACCCACCACGGATTGCTGATGATGCCGCTCAGAATCAGGCTGAGCGCCGCGAGTTGCAGTGATCCACGCAGAATCGCCCAGAACGGCGAGGTGGATCGTGGCACGCTCGAAAGGCGCAGTACGGTGACCGTGATCGCCGCGAGCAGCACAACCGCGACGATGGTGGGAACGAGGCCACCCAGCGCACCCAGCCAGTCGAGCCCACCGAGCAGCCCACCGAGCCCACCCAGCCAGTCGAGCCCACCCAGCGCACCGAGCCACCCGGGGCCGCCCGGCACGTTCATCCACCCCATCGACTCGAGCCTAGGCCTTCTCCTGTTCTGCCTTCTCCTGTTCTGCCTCGTGCGCCGCCTGGCGACTCTTGCGCTGGTTGCGGACGAACGAGACGACCACCGGGCCGATCGAGACGACGGCGATGATCACGGCGATGATCTCGACGTTGTTCGCAACGAGGGGGATGCCGCCGAGAAAGTACCCGGCGAGGGTCAAGATGAGCGCCCAGGCAAGGCCGCCGATCGTGTTCCAGGCGAGAAAGGTGCGAAACGGCAGTTTCGACATGCCGACGACGGGCGGTACGTAGGTGCGCACGATCGGTACGAACCGGGCGAGCACGAGAGACCGTCCGCCGTATTTCGTGAAGAAGGCGTCGGCTTCGTTCAGATAACGCGTCTTGAAGATGCGAGCATCCGGTTTGAATAGCCGCGGGCCGAAGCGCTTGCCGATATGGTATCCGGTCTGGTCGCCGAGAATCGCGGCGACCGCGGTACCCAGCACGAGCACCCAGAGCGGCAAGCCGAGCGGCACCGAGAGCAGTGCCGCGGTGAAGACGAGCGTGTCGCCGGGCAGAAAAGGAAACAGCAGGCCGGTCTCGATGAAGACGATCACCATGACGACGACCATCACCCACGGCCCCGCGCCCTCGAGCAACGCGGTCGGATTGAGAATGTTCACTCGATCGCCAGAGCCCGCACGGGCGAGATGCGCACGGCTGATCGGGCCGGAATGGCCGACGACACGATCGCGAGCACGATGGCACCGACCGCGATGGAGATGATGATCCAGGCGGGAATCGTGGGGGCGAAGAATCCGCCGATGTGGTGGTCGGAGGCGATGGCGGCGAGCACGCCGGCCCAGCCGTAGACGATTCCGAGAATGAGCCCGGTCACACCCCCGACGAGAGTGAGCTGGATGCTCTCGGCCAAGATCATCGTACGAACCTGCCCCTTCGTGAAGCCGAGTGCGCGTAACAGCCCGATCTCGCGGCGGCGCTGCAGCACGCTCAGCGAGAGGCTGTTGACGAGCCCGATCGCGGCGATGACGAGCGAGAACCCGATCAGCACGGCGAGGATGCCCATCGTCAGTTGTAGGAAGGCCTGATCTCCCGCGGCATCGGCCGCGTCGGCGCCCGCCGCCACCGGGCCGGTCTCGGCCAGAAACGATTGCCCGGCCACCGTGAACATGGTCACCAGGGTGACGCCGATGATGAGCCCGATGGTCGAGCGAGCCGAGCGGGCGGGGTAGCGCAGGGCGTTAGCGCTCGCGAGCACGCTCGGTGTGGAGGCGCCGGTGGCTCGACCGGCGGCCTTCAGCAGACCCGGGATGAAGTAGGTGGCGCCGAGCACGAACCCCACGAAGCTGAGAGCCCCGCCCGGAGCCGCGACGAGCAGCCCGAGGGGCGACTTCAGCCCGATAGCGACTCCGGCGACGAGCAGCACGATTCCGCCGGCGAAGGCGATGATGACGAGGGTGCGCAGCCGCTTGGGCATCTCGGCGACGGTCGCGACCTTCGGCTCGTGCGTGTGCCCGGTGGCCTCGATGGGCGAGACGCTCAGAATCTTGCGCGAGCCGAACCAGGCGGCTCCGGTCGTGCTGACGACACCCACCACGATCGGCGCGATCAGCAGCGGGGTGATCGTCGAGATGGGTGTGTTCACAAAGGTGCCCGACGAGACGAGGCCGCCGTACGCGATCTGCGTCACGACCAGGCCGAGCACGAGACCGATGATCGACCCGACGAGGCCGACCACCGCGCCCTCGATGGCGATCGCGCCGCGAAGCGTCTTGGCCGAGGCGCCGAGGAGGCGCAGCAGAGCGATGTGTTTTGAGCGACCCGCCATGATGATGCCGAACGTGTTGGCCGTCACAATGCACGCGACGAACACGGCGACGAAGAAGAACAGAATGTCGAGCACGTCGAGCAGCGCGCGCACGTAACCGTGCTGAATGAACTTGCCGCCGATCGACTGCACCCGAAGAACCGTGTCCATCTCGATGAGCATGGTCGCGAACACCGACGACAGCAGGGCGACGAGGATGCTCGAGACGTGCTGTTTGCCGCCGTGCCACAGCTCGCGAAAGGCCAGTGCAATCATGCGGCGACCTCGAGGCTCAGAATGATGTCAGAGAGAGCCTTCGCGTCGCTGGTGCCGACCACGTCGCGGGCGATGGCTCCGTCGGCGATGAAGATCACTCGGTCGGCGTGCGATGCGGCGACGGGGTCGTGAGTCACCAGTACTACCGTCTGCGCGTATTCGCGGGTCAGATCGCGCAGCAGCGTCAGCACCTCGCGACTCGACCGGGAGTCGAGGTTGCCGGTGGGCTCGTCGGCGAAAATCAGTTGGGGCCGCATCGCCAGAGCACGAGCGATCGCGACCCGCTGCTGCTGGCCACCAGAGAGTTCATGCGGGCGGCGGGTTTCGAGCATCCCGAGCCCGAGCCGACCGAGCAGCTCGCGCACCCAGGCGAGTTCTGCGGTGGAAGGTTTGCGGCCGTCGAGCTCGAAGGGCAGGGTCACGTTGCCCAGTACCGAGAGGGTGGGCACGAGGTTGAAGGCCTGAAAGACGAAGCCGAGCTGTCGTCGACGCAGAAGGGTGAGCGCGTTGTCGTCGAGGTGCGTGATGTCGGTGTCGCCGATGATGACGGTGCCGTGCGTGGCGTTGTCGAGACCCGCGAATACGTGCATGAGGGTCGACTTGCCCGAGCCGCTCGGGCCCATGATCGCGGTGAGACTGCCTGCGCCGATCTGCAGGTCGACGTTGTCGAGGGCTGTGGTGGCGCTGTGCCCTGTTCCGTAGATCTTGCTCACCCCGCGGGCCTCGGCGGCGGCTCTGGGTGTGACGGTGTCGCTCACGGTGTCGCTCATGGTCGTCTCCTTCGCGGCGCGGGTCTCACGCTCATGACCACGTTACGAAGAGCTCTTCCGCACCGAATCGGGCGAACGGACGACTTTCGTGTACACACATGTGATGACCTGGCGGGAGCCGAGCGACCGCGCGCGCTCGGCGCCCGCGCGTTCGCCCGGCGAGCACGGTCGAAGCCAGAAATCGCTCAGGAACTGAGCCCGTTCTGGTACGCGAAGATGACCAGTTGCACACGGTCTCGCAGCTCGAGTTTGCTCAGGATGCGGCTGACGTGGGTCTTCACCGTTGCATCGCTGAGGTGCAATTGGGCGGCGATCTCGGCGTTGCTCAGCCCGGCAGCGACCGCAGCGAAGAGGTCACGTTCGCGCGCGGTCAAGGCGTGCAGCACGTCGTCAGCCGGGTTCGCGGGGCGGTGCCCGGCGAACCGCCGCACCAGGTTGGCCGTCGCGCTGGGCGCGAGTACCGCACTGCCCGAGTGCACCGTTCGGATGGCGGCGAGCAGAAATTCCGGGTCGGTCGTCTTGAGCAGAAATCCGCTCGCGCCCGCGTTCACCGCCTGAAACGTCTTGTCGTCGAGGTCGAACGTGGTCAGCACGATGAACCGAGGCGGATGCCCGTCGGCAGCCATGACGCGGGTGATCGCCTCGACGCCGCCCATGCGCGGCATCTCGAGATCCATCAGCACCACGTCGACGGGTTCGGCGGCGCAGCGTGCCACGGCTTCTGCCCCGTCGGAGGCCTGCCACACCACGGTGAGGTCGGGTTGGGAGTTGACGACCATTGCGATTCCGGCCCGGAACAGCGGCTGATCATCTGTGAGCCCGATGCGGATGCCCGTGCCCGCCGGTTCGCTCGTGCCGGTCTGGTTCTCGAGGGTCATCGTGCGCTCTCTGGTGCGTTGAAGGGCAGCCGACCCTCGACGAGAAACCCGGGTGCGCCCGCGGGTAGTGGCCCGGCGTACACCGTGCCGCCGAGCAGTCTCATTCGCTCATGCATGCCGATGAGGCCTTGGCCTGGGGTCTTCTTGGCCGGCTCCGGCACGACGATCGGCGTGCTGTGCGGGCCGGTCTCGGTCGTCAGCACCCGAAAGACCACCGCCTCGCGCTGCCAGTCGAGCGCGACCTCGACGTTTGTGCCGCGGCCGCCGTGCTTGATAGCGTTGGTCAACGATTCCTGCAGCACCCGGTAGAGGGTGAGTTCGTGCGCCGCAGACATCGGCACCCGCGTCGAAGACTCGATGAGTGAGACGGAGAGCCCCGCCTCGCGAACGCTCGCCAGCAGCAGGTCGAGGTCTGCCGCGCCGGGGGCTTCTCGGCCGCCGCCCGAGGGTTCGCGCAGCACCAGCAGCAGCTCGTGCACATCATCGAGGGCCGATCGCGCGGTGCGGTTGATCGTCTCGAGAGCCGCGGTCTCGGCGTTCGGATCGCTGAGTTTCGCGTACCGAGCGCCGTCGCTCTGAGCGATCACCACCGCCAGCGCGTGGCCCACGAGGTCGTGCATTTCGCGGCTCAGCAGGGCGCGCTCGCGTTCTTGGGTGAGTGTCGCCTCGGCGACGATGCGCTCCCGTTCCCGTTCGGAACGGGTTGCCGCGGTCGCTCGTCTGATGCGCACCACCACGCCGAGCGTGTAGAACAAGGCGAGCGCCGCCGCGATCACCCCGCTGATGACAACGAAATAGACCCCGCGATAGAGCGGGTCGGTGGGAATCAGCTCGCCATCGCCGTAGGTGGGTGCGTAGAGAACGAGCCTCGCGCCGGCCACACCGCCGCCGATGATGCTCGACCAGACGCCCGCCCAGCGCACGGGCCTGCTCTGGCTGAATCCTGTCGCGAACACCACGCCGAGAATGAGCAGATCGCCGACGAGCAGGCCGTCGACGGTGGCGATCTGCACGAGGGCGCCGATCCAGGCGATCGCAAGGCCCAGCCCGGGCATCCGGCGCCAGAAGACGATGGCGACAGCGAAGATCACCGTGATGAGCGCCGCCGAGGCGCCGTCGCGCACAAAGTCGGCGGTACCGAAGAGCACCAGCGCGAGGGCGCCGAGCAGCGCATCGGTACCTCCCGGATGCTCATCGAACCACGTCAGCACAGGCGCCACTCTAGCCGTCGCCGTCTTCGTGGGCGCTGGGTTGCGGCACGGTGGCCACAAGATCAGCCGCAGGGATGACGCCGGGAGTACTCCTTTGTGATGAGCCGGGCCGTCGGCGGTCAGGCCCTGGCGATTCCCGCGATGTGGGTGTTGAACGGCAGAAACGGGCTGTGCACCCGGTAGCGCTCGATGTCCACGGTTTCGAATCCGGCGGCGCGGATGCTCTGCTCGAGATCACGTTCGCACGAGCATCCCTCGAAGACCCACGCCCACGGACGCCGAAGTGCACGTTGCGCTGCCCGAGTGAACGTGCCGTGACCGGCTTCGACATGCTCGACGAAGCGGAATGTCGCGCCGGGGCGAAGAATGCGCCGGATCTCGGCGAGCACTTCGGCGGGCTCGTCGACCGAGCAGAGAACGAGCGAAGAGATCACGGCGTCGACGCTGTGATCGGGCAGGCCGCTGCGCTCGGCCATGCTCTCGTGCAGTTCGAGCCGAACACCGTGACGGTGCGCCGCCGAGCGCAGCGGGGAGTGCATGTGGCGGTTCGGCTCGAGGGCGACGAGCGTGCCGCCGGGCGGCAGGTACGGCAGGTTGGCGCCGACGCCCGGCCCGATCTCGACGACGCGTGCGGGCAGGTCGGCGAAGACGCGCTGCTTGCGGGGGCGGAGGGTGCGTTGCAGGTACGGGCCCATCACGCGGAAGAAGGCGGCGTTGAACGGTCCTCGGCCGCGGTGCAGCTCGAAGGCGGTCGGAGCGGACGTGGGCGTGGCGTCGATCATTGTTTTCCTCAGTGAGTCTCAGTGGTGATGTCTCCACTCTGCGCCGCTTCCAGATGCCCGTCAGGCGGGAAACTACCTCAACTTCTCGCCCGCGTACCAGGCGGCGATCTGCGCTCGTGACCCCACCCCGAGCCGTTGCCGGATGCGCTCGACGTGACCCTCGGCAGAGCGTTCGGTGATACCGAGTCGACTCGCGATGGTTTTGTTCGTGCATCCGTCGCTCACCAATGCGGCCACCTCGCGCTGCCGGGGGGTCAAGTCTGTGGCGCCGCGCCGCGGCACGCGCAGGCCGAGAAAGCGTCGCATCGCCGTGACGAGTGCGTGGCTGTCGCCGATGTAGGGCAGGTGCGAGCGGCCCGGCAGCACGACGAGCTCAGCACCGGGTATTCCGGCGGCAAGGAGCCTCGCCTGCGCAACGGGCGCGGCTCGGTCACGCTCTCGGCGCACGACCAGAGTCGGAGCCCGTACCTGCGCGAGCTGCTCGCCGATGTCGAGCGAATAGCTCAGCGCGAGCAGCGCCCGAGCGGTTTCGGCGGTCGAACTGGCGCGCTGGTAACGCCCGAACTCGAGCCTGGTCGCGGCGTCGGCGTCGGGCGCGAAGAGGTCGGTGAGCACGTCGGAGCCGAGTCCCCAGTGTGACTGGATGAGCCCGAGAATGTTCTGCTGCGCACCGGGCTCTGCAACGTCGGCGCCGCGCACCCAGCCGCCGTAGAGCACCAGTCGCCGAACGCGCTGCGGATGCTCGGCCGCCCACGCGGCGGCTACCACCGCACCCATCGACGTGCCGACCAGGTCGAAGGGATCTTCACCGAGCGTGCCGACCACGGCGCTGAGTTGCTCGAGTTCGAGGGCGAGCGACGGCGGCTGTGTGAGCGGAGCAGACAGCCCGCACCCGGCCCGGTCGTAGCGAACCAGCCGCACATCGCGCGCGAGGCTCTCGTAGAACGCCCGCTCCTGACGCAACTGCCAGCTCAGCTCGAGGTGACTGAGCCAGCCTGTGACATAGACGATCGGGCGGCCCGACCCCCACGAAGAGAACGCCACCTTCGTGCCGGCGTGAGTTGTCACGTGGTCGATGCTCTGCTGCACCTCATCTATTGTTCACCCCTCTGGCCGCGCAGGCGAGTGCCACGGTTCGAGGGCGCCGACGGCGCCTAAGCGCGGTCGTGCAGGGTGACCTGATAGCCGTCGGGGTCGGCGAACGTGAATGTTCGGCCGAACGGTCCGTCGATCGGTGCCGCGGTGATGGTCGTGCCTTTCGCCACGAGGGCGTCGTGAATCTCTTGCACGTCGGTCGCGTGCAGCCAGAGCGCAATGCCGAGGCCGGGCTGGATGATCGTGTCGAGGTCGACGCCGTCAACCACGTTGCGCAGGGCGAACGCGACGGGCGTGGTGTCGAAGACCACCGCGTGCGGAGGGCCGGCGGCGCGATGGAGGCCGAGGTAGGTCTCGTAGAACGCAGCAGAAGCGTCGATGTTGCGCACCTGCAGTGAGATGAAGTCGGGTCCGGTGACGGGCATGGGTGGGGTCTCCTTCGTATGTCAATTAGCTGACATGCCTTAATGTATGTCAGAATACTGACATGAGTCAAGTCGAACTCGATACCTCCCTCGGTTATCTCCTCAAGCAGGCTTCCAGCGCGCTGCACGCGTCGATGGATGCGGTGTTGCGCCCGCTCGGCATGACCATCACCGAGTACTCGTGCCTCGAGTTGCTGTCACAGCGGCCGGGCATGTCGAACTCCGCCTTGGCGCGAGGCGCCTTCGTCTCGCGGCAGTCGATGAATGTTCTGCTGCAGTCGATGGAGCGCAGCGGATTCATCTCGAGGGCGCAGCAGCCGCAAGCGGGCCGCATCCTTCCGACCGAACTCACCCCGGCGGGCGAGCAGCGGTTGAAGGCGGCCAGCTCGGCGGTGCGTGCGGTCGAGAAGCAGATGACCTCGGCACTGGATGCTCGGCAGCAGTCCGATCTCGGCGCGCTGCTGAAGGGGTGCATAACGGCGCTCCGCCAGCCACCGCCTGCGGGGTAGCGCGTTACGGCATCGTGCCGGACTTCAACGCACCATCAGTACAGCTGGCCGCCTCGTCGTTGTGGAACGCAGGAATGAGGCCCACGGCAAGATCGCACCCGACGACGAGGCCCAGTTCGGGCCCCGCCCCGTTGCCCTTATGCGACGTGCAGAATGAGTGCCTCGCCCTGCCCGCCGCCGCCGCACAGGGCCGCGACACCGGTGCCGCCGCCACGGCGCTTCAGCGCGTAGGCCAGCTGCAGTGCCAGGCGGGCACCGGATGCCCCGACCGGGTGTCCGAGCGCGATGGCTCCGCCATCGACGTTCGCCGAAGCCGGGTCGATGCCCAGATCGACCGCTGACTGCAACACGACAGAAGCGAAGGCCTCGTTGATCTCGATCACGTCGAGGTCGGCGACCTCAGCGCCTTCACGAGCGAGAGCGGCCTTGATGGCGTTCGCGGGCTGCGAATGCAGCGACCCGTCGGGGCCGGCGACCTGGCCGGCGGCACCGATCTCGGCGATCCACTCGTAGCCGTTCTCGAGGGCCCAGCCCTTGCTCGCGATGACCAGAGCGGCGGCGCCGTCGGTCAACTGCGATGCACTGCCGGCCGTGATCGTTCCCTGCGGCCGGAAGGCAGGCTTGAGTTTGCCGAGCGTGTCGACCGTCGTGTCGGGGCGAATGCCGTCGTCTTCGCTCACCACGACCGGCTCGCCACGACGCTGCGGAACGCTGATCGGCGCGATCTGGTCGGTGAAGAGGCCGGCAGTGCGGGAGCTTGCCGCACGCTGGTGCGACGCGGCAGAGAACGCGTCTTGCTCGGCGCGACGGATGCCCCGCAGCTCGTTGCCGTCATCCGTCGCCTCACCCATGATCTTCTTCTCGAACGGATCGACCAGCCCGTCGTAGTTGAGCGAATCCTCGAGCACCTGGTTGCCGTACGGGTGCGCACTGCGCGACTTCAGCAGCAGGTGCGGCGCGTTCGTCATCGACTCCTGACCGCCGGCGACCACCACGCGTGCCTCACCGGTGCGGATCAGCCGCGCGGCGTCGATGACGGCGGTGAGACCTGAGAGGCAGAGCTTGTTGATGGTGACCGTGGGCACGTCGTAGCTGATTCCGGCGCCGATGCTGGCCTGCCGGGCCGGGCCCTGGCCCGCACCGGCCTGGATGACCTGCCCCATGATGACCGCTTCGACCGCGTCGGCGGGCACGCCGCCGGAGGCGAGAGCGGCTTTGATGGCGTGGGCGCCGAGCTGGGGGCCCGTCAGCGACGCCAACTGGCCGTTGATCTTGGTGAAGGGCGTGCGTGCACCCGAGATGATGACGGGAGTGAGGTCTTCGGTGGTCATGATTCCTTCTTCGTGGTTTGTTCGTGTGCAGTTAGGAGGTGAATGCCGAGATTCCGGTGATATCGCGGCCGATCAGCAGGGCCTGCACGGTTTCGGTGCCTTCGTAGGTGTGCAGCGACTCGATGTCGGTGAAATGCCGGGCGACGCGGTTGTCGAGCAGAATGCCGTTGCCGCCGAGCAGGTCGCGGGCGTTCGCTGCGATGCTGCGTGCGGCGCGGGTCGCCGTGTATTTGCCGAGGGCGGCCGCCGGGCCGCTCAGCGCGCCGGCTTCGTCTCGGCGGGTCAGCTGCACGATGAGCGTCTGCATGCTCGTCAGTTCGCTGAGCATGCGGGCGAGCCGTTCTTGCACGATCTGCGAGGCAGCGAGCGGCCGGCCGAACTGGATGCGCTGGCGAGAGTAGTGCACCGCCGTCTCGTAACACGCGGTGGCGTGGCCGAGGGCGGCCCACGCGACGCCGAGGCGGGTCGCCTGCAGCACGCGCGAGGTGTCGGCGAAGCTGTTCGCCTCGGCCAGTCGGGCCGACTCGGGCACGCGCACGGCGTCGAGCGTGATGCGCGCCTGCCAGATGGCACGCAGCGACACCTTGTTGGTGATGACCTCGGCGCTGTAGCCGGGCGCGTCTTGCGGCACGAGGTAACCGTGCACCTTGCCGTCGTCGCCCCGCGCCCAGACGACGGTGACGTCGCCGACCGATCCGTTGCCGATCCACTTCTTGTGGCCGGTGATCTCGTAGCCGCCGTCGACGCTGCCTGAATCGGCGCTGCCCGAATTCACGCTGCGAGCGACGGTCTCAAGACTCACGGAATCCGATCCGTGGGTCGGCTCGGTGAGCCCGAACGCGCCGAGCTTCTCGCCTGTCGCAAGAGGAACCAGCCATTCGGCCTTCTGTTCCGCGCTGCCCAGCAGGGCGATCGAGCGCAGGGCGAGGGCACCCTGTACGGCGATGATGGTGCCGATCGATCCGTCTCCGCGGCTGATCTCGGCCATCACGAGACCAGCGGCGAGAGCACTCTGGTGGGCGAAGCCCTCGACATCGATGCCGTCACGCAGCAGGTCGAAGTCGCCGAGCCGTTTGACCAGGTGCACCGGGTACTCGGCCCGGTTCCAGTAGTCGTCGATCACCGGAAGTATCTCGGTGTTCACGAACTGACGCGCACGATCGCGGAACGCGAGATCGGCCTCGGGAAGGTCGGCGAAGACGCCGGCGACGTCGGGGTCGAGCGCCTCGGTCAGCTCGTACTCCGGCTCTTCGGTGCCGAGCAGGGTGCGGGTGGTGCTCATCGGGTCTCGCCTTCACTGTTTTTCCGTGTGTTTTCGGTTCTGCTGCGCAGGTAGGGAGTGAGCCCGCCGAGCGCCCACGGAAAGTTCGCACCCAGAATCATGGCCTTGTCGATGTCTTCGGCCCGCTCGACCACGCCTTCGGCGAGCATGCGGTCGACCTCGTCGGTCAGGGCGTCGAGGATGCCCGTGCGAACGCTCGCGGCCAGCTCGGCGCCGGTTGTGCTTTCGTCTGGCGCGGGTAGCAGCGCCGCCGCCTCGGCGGTGAGCGTCTGGTCGCGCTGTAGCACAGTGCGCAGACCACCATCGACCACGCGGGTGAGCCACTCGAGGCGGCTGAACCGATCGGGAAAAGCGTCGTGCATCGTCTCGCTGACGTGCAGCTGGATGGCAGGCCCCACGAAGTCGAGCAGCCGCAGTGGGCTCATCGGCAGCCCGAGGTCGTCGATGCTGTGGTCGACGACGAGCGGGTCGCCACCGGCGTCGATGGTCGTCATGACCACGTCGTACAGGCGCGTGAGCAGACGATTCACCACGAATCCGGGGGAGTCGGCCGCAACGATCGCCTGCCGTTTGAGTTTTGCGGCGAGCTCGAGCGCAGTGGCGACGGTCGCTTCGTCGGTCTGTCGGCCGTGGATGATCTCGACCAGCGGCACACTCTCGACGGGGTTGAAGATGTGAAAGCCGATGACTCGCTCGGGGTGCTGCAGATCATCCGCCATTTCGGAGATCGACAACGAGCTGGTGTTGGTCGCCAGCAGTGCATGGGGTGCAAGGTGCTTCTCTGCCTCGGCGAGGGCCTGCTTCTTCGCGGCCATGTTCTCGAAGATCGCCTCGATGACGAAGTCTGCGCCGGCAATAGCACCGGGCTCTGCGCTCGCGGAGACGAGCGCACTCAACCGAGCGGCTTCGGTCTCGCTGAGCTGGCCCTTCTCGGCCGCTGTGGCGAGCTGGCTGCGAACGAGCTCGGCGCCCCGGTCGGCGCGCGCCTGGTCGAGGTCGGTGAGCACGACGGGCAGGCCGCCGAACCGCACCAGCAGGGTGGCGAGCTGGCTGGCCATGAGTCCGGCGCCGATGACGGCGGCGCGCTCGACGGGTTGAGCGGAGCCGACGGCGAGGTCGGCCGGAAGCCGGCCCGGCGAACGGCTGAGCTGGTAAGCGTAGAGGCTTGCCGCCCCGGCGTCGCTGAGCAGCAGCTCGGCGAAGACTGCCGTGGTGGCGGCTTGGGCCTCGTCGAGCGTCTCTGTCTGAGCCGCGTCGAGAAGCTCGACCGCGCAAGCGGGTGCGGCGCTGACGGTCGGCCTCGAACGCGCGAAGTCGCTGTGAACCGTCTCGAGCTGGGCCGCGTACTCCTCATCGCTTGGTCGCCGCTGCCTGCGCTGCGGGGTGAATGACGGGAGCAGTGCGGCCACGGCGGCCGGCCACTGCTCGTTCCAGTCTGCGGCTGGAACCACCTGATCGATGATGCCGAGCCGGGCGGCGTCGTCAGCGCTGAGGCTTGTTCCGCGGCGCGAGTCGCGCACAGCTACGTCGTAGGCGACGCGAGGGCCGGCGAGCCGAGCCAGTCGATGGATGCCGCCCCAGCCGGGTACGAGGCCGAGGCGCACCTCGGGAAGTCCGATCGCGCGGGTGTCGCTGCGGGCCAGGCGGTAGTCGGCGAACAGGGCGAGTTCGAGGGCGCCGCCGAGAGCGAACCCGGTGATCAGGGCGAAGCTCGGGGCATCCCACTCGGTCAGCCGGCGAAAGGTACTCCAGCCTTCGGCCCCGAGCTCTGCGGCATCGTCGGCGGTTCGCGCGGCGGCCAGCGCGGTGAGGTCGGCTCCGGCGCCGAAGGAATGCGCGCTGCCGAGCAGCACGACGGCCTCGACCTCGTGCGCTTCGATGTCATCGAATGCCGCTGTGAGCGAGGCGAGTCGTTCGCTGCCCCAGATGACGGGCTTTCTGCTGGCAGGATCGCCCACGTGAACCAGTGCGCTCTCTCTGGCGCGGCCGGGCAGTACCGCATACTCGACGTGAACCTCGGACTCCGTTGTCATCGTGGAAAAGCCTTTCGTTACACTAAGCTAAGCATGAGACTGAGTGTCAAGTCAAGAAACTGAGTTTCAGTTTCTTGGGTGATCCGGGCTCGAATCGGCTCTCCGTCGCGTAGATTTTGAGGCATGGCTCCTTCTGACCCCGCTTCGCTGTCGTCGGCCGACGTCACGGCGACAGCCATTCATCTCTTGGCGCAGCAGGGCTACGACTCGACATCGGTCGACGAGCTGGCTGACGTGCTCGACGTCAGCCGGAGTACCTTTTTTCGTCGTTTCGGAACCAAAGAAGAGATCGTCTTCGCCGACCACACGTACCTGCTCGAGCGTCTGGGTGGCGTCTTGGCCGACAGCGAGGGCGATGCGTTCGACGCCGTCAACAAGGCGTGCCTCACGGTGATCAGATACCACGTCTCCCGGCCGGAGGCGACGCTGGAGCGCCGCGCTCTGCTGCGCAGCAACCCCTCGTTGCGCGAGCGTGAACTCGTCATGGCGCATCGATATGAGCGCATCTTTCGCGCGCATCTGAACGCGCACCTCGTCGACGACGAGTCGCGCGGCTGGATGCCCAGCGCCTATGCCGCGGCGTCTGTTGCCGTGCACAACGACGCTCTGCGCACCTGGTTCGCCGAACAGAAAACCGACGCGGTGAAGCACCTTCAGGGGGAGCTCGGCGATCTCGCGGACTCGTTCCGGCGTCGTGTGACGGCGGGCGCAGAGGTGCCGGCCCGCGCCGGGTCGCGTGTGGTGGTCGCCGCTTTCGAGTCGGATGCTGCGGCCGAGACCGTGCTGGCGAGCATCCGCCGCGCCCTCGACGGCTGAGTCACACCGTGTGCGGCACAGCTCGTGCGTCGCAGCTCGTGCGTCGCAGCTCGGTGCGCATCACCCAGCGCCACTTGGCGATTCGTCGCACTCGTTCGAAACCGAACTGCGTGTACAGCGACTCGGGGCCGGTCTGAAAGTAGGCACCCCGTTGCGGCGGGCGCTCGTCTTGTTGCTCGGGGTACGCCTCGACGAACCCGCCGCCGGCGTCGCGGATGGCCTCGAGGGCGGACTCCACCGCTGTTCGAGCGACACCGCCGCCACGATGGCCGTTGCCGGTGAAGATGCAGCCGATGCGCCAGTCGGGCAGAAAGTCGAGCTCTTTCAGGTACGCCTTGGCGTTCTTGATTCCGGCAATCTCGGCCGGGGTGCCGTACTGGCACCACCCCACGCACTCATCGCCCTCGTAGACGAGCACCTGATGGCAGGTCTTGTCACTGACGTGCGCCAGCTTTCGGGCCCGGTTGTCGTCTCGGCCCATCGAGCCGGTGAAGCCTTCGGCGTGAAAGCCCATGCACCAGCATCCGCCCCACACGCCGTTGTTGGCTTCGACGAGGGTGGCGAAGTCGTTCCAGGTCTCGAGTGTCAAGAGCCGTGTCGAGTGGCCCTGGTTCGCCATGGTCGGTGCTGTTCGCCGAGATCAGGCCGGCAGGCTGATCGTTCCGTCGACGATGCCGTGCGCCGTCGTGCCGATGGCCGTGCCCGAGTTGCGGGATGTCTGGCGCAGGAGTTTGAACGCGGCATCCATGTCGATGTTGCGTGACTGCGCGAGAACGCCCTTGGCCTGTTCGATGATCACCCGGCTGTCGAGGGCGTGCTGCAATTGCTCGCGGGCGATGCCGGCCTCGCGAATGGCGCGCTCTTGCAGAATGCCGATGGTCGCGACATCGGCGAGAGCCTTCGCCGCCACGATGTCTTCGTCGCTGAGCGAGCCGGTGCGGTCGCGAAACACGTTGAGGGCGCCCAGCGTGGTGTCGCGCAGGCGCAGCGGCACCGAGTGAGAGGATCCGTACCCCAGCTCGCGAGCTCCGGTGGCGAACACCGGCCAGCGCTTTTCGACTTTTTCGACGTTCGGCACCGAGACGACGGAACCCGAGAGGTAGGCCTCGACGCAGGGGCCGGTTCCGGCATCCAGCTGCATCAGGTCGAGCAGGTGACTGCGCTCGTTGGTCGAGGCGACTGTCTCGAGGTCGCCCCGGGTGCCCACCAGAATGATGCCTACGTCGGCCGCGTCGAGAATCGCCGCGCACTTCTCGACGAGCGTCTGCAGCAGGTCGATGACGTCATAACCGGCGACGAGCGTGTCGGCGAGGGTCACCAGCGTCTCCACCAGTTGGTTCTGCCGCGCTTCGCCCTTCATGTGCATATCTTACGTTCCGTTCGGTGTGGAGCCATGGCCGAATATCAGCCTGCGGTCGACGATCGTCGCCGCCACCTCGCGCACCGTCAGCCCCTCGGCGAAGGCGTGTGCCCGGATGATCAGCAGTGCATCCGCTGCCGAGACGCCGAGCTGCGTCAGCACCATTCCCGTGGCCTGGTGCACTTCGCGCCGGGAGAACACCGACGGCGGCTGTTCGAGCGCGTTTCGCTCGAGCGCTCCCGACACGATATGCCGGGCGGCGATGCCAGCGAGCGTCGCCGCATCGTCGATTTCGCCCGGTGTGAGGGTGCCGACGGTGTCGGCGTACAGATCTACGGCGCCGACTCGCAGCGACCCGACAAGGAGCGGAAACGCGAACACCGCGCGCACTCCGGCATCTTGAATGCTTGCCGAAAGAGTCGGCCAATCGGGGTTCGGCGAGTTCTGGATATCGGGCTCGATCACCGGCCGCCGCGACGACAGGGCCTGCCAGCACGGGCCTTCGCCGAGGTCGATCTGCAGTTCATCCAGGCGCGCCGCCTCATCGTCGCTGGCGCACACCGTTTCAGACCCGAACGGGTCGCCGAGGGTCGAGATGGCGGCGCGGATGATCGGCAGACCTTCGACGAAGGGCAGGCAGAGATTCGTTCCTGCTGCCCCGGCGGCACTCAGGTCGAAGACGGCCTTGAGGAATGCGTCATGGCCCGGCATGGGCGCCGCCTGTTTTGGCGGGCCCGGGCGGGCACACGGTGATCTGGTCAGCGGCGCGCATGGTCTCCTCAGGCGGTACTTCTGCGCAGCACCGCCCGCGACACCACCGGTGCGACCACTCTGTCACATCAACCTGGGCTGTGCTGTTGCCTCGCTGACCGTCTTGCGGAGGTCGGGTGCCCGGGCCCGAGCATCGACTTTTCGAAAAAGCCCCTCTAGCGCGCGTTTTGGGGGCTTTTTCGAGAAGTGGATTGACCGCGACGCGCAGAACAGATGAGCACGGCGACGTGCTGCAGCTCGGGAAGACGGACGCCGCGGGTAACGTGGAGGGCACCGGGAGGCGGTCGAGCAATGAGCGGGTCAGCAAAGAGCGCGAGCGGATCGGCGCAGAGCACAGGCGCATCAGCATCGAGCGCGGGCGGATCAGCCCAGAGCCTGGAACGAAAGCCGCGAGTGAGCGCGTATCGCCGGTGGTATTCCACGTTGCATCCGTCGCTTCAGCTCATCGGATTGCAGTTGTGGCTGCCGTTGTTCTTCATCGTGGCGTTCTGCCTCTGCTACATTGCTGCGTTTCACTCGCCGCATCCGCATGATGTGCCCGTCGGGGTGGTCGGTTCGTCAAGCGAACAGTTGCAGACCGAGTTCGATACCGCTCTACCCGGAGTGCTCTCCGTTCGCTCGTTCGACACGGTCGAGGAGGCGAAGGCGGCGGTGACGACGGGGCAGGTGGCGGTCGCGTTCGACCCGAGCACCTCGACCATCTACAAGGCATCGGCGCATCAGTATCAGGTGGCCGCGCTGTTGCCTGCGATGATCACGCCAGTTCTCGCTGCCCGCGCGGCGACCGGCGCCCCCGTGCCGACCGTCGTCGATCTCGCGCCGCTGCCCTCGTACGACGAGTACGGAACGGTGTCGTTGTACCTGATGCTCGCGTGGTGCATCGGCGGATATATGGTGGCCATGTTCATCGGCCTGATGGGCGCACCGCTGAAACATCGCACCCGTATCGCGGTGATCGTGGTGGGGGGCGCGCTCATCTCGCTCATCACGAATGTTCTCGCCGGGCCGGTCATCGGCGCTGTGCACGGGCACTTCGGGGCGCTGTTTCTCATCGCCTGGGGCTGGATCGTGGCTATCGGCCTCACGGTGAACGGCGCGAGCTATTTCGCGGGCCGGTTCATTGCGGTGCCGGCGATGGTCGTGTTCATCTTTTTGTCGATGCCGTCGTCGGGGGCGGCGTATCCGTCGTGGTTCATGCCCGAACCGTTCGCCTGGCTGAACAATGTGGTGGTCGGCAGCGGAATCACCGAGATGCTCAAGCGCGTTCTCTACGGGGTCGGCCCTGGGTGCGCGCGCGGCATCACGATGATGGTGTCGTACGCGGTCGTGGGCCTGGTGCTGATGTTCGTCGGCAAGCACTACCTCGAGTGGCGTCGGGTGAAGCGGGTGACGTCGGGGCGCACGACGATGTTCGCCGACGCGAACGCCGCGAATCGTGAGTTTCTCATTCGCCAGCGTGACGAGACGCTGGCCAAACACCATCTGGTGCGAACCGACACCGGAACCATCACGACGATTCCTCCCGAAGAGCTCGCTCAGCTCACGCCGGCCGCGCCTTCCGCCCGGGCCGCGGATGAGTTCGACCCGGAGTTCGACGCGCACTTCGACACGGACTTCGACGCCGAGTTCGACGACTCGACCTCGCCGAACATGTTTCTCGGCTCGTCGAGCGGGCTCGAGGGTGAAGATCCACCCAGCAACAGACCCTAGCTGTGGGGGTCCGGGATGCTCAGCCCCAGCTGTCAGCCCAACTGAGTGACGGCTGTGCGCAGCCGATCGAGGGATGCCCGGGTGAGCTCGGACAGCTCGTGCACATTGCCCTCGGCGGTCCACTCGGCGAAGGCGTCTTTGAACGCGAGCACGCCGAGTTCGGCGGCGGTGGTGGCGACGGATTCTGACGCCCCGCGTTTCGTGAGGGCATCCGCCATCGCAGCAGCCATGCCCACCTGCTTCAGCGCGTTGCGCTCTTGCAGCTCCCTGCTGGTGGCGATGACGGCGGCGAGTCGGGGGGCGAGTTCGCGGTTGAATTCGGTCATCGCCTCGGCGGCGTGCTGCAGGCCGGCCTCGACGGCTCCGAGTGGTGTGGCGTCGGCGGGGGCGGCGGTGATGCCCTCGGCGAGCAGCTTCGACAGGGTCTCTTGCCCGGCGGCGAGCACCTCGCGCTTGTCGCTGAAGTGGCGAAAGAACGTGCTCTTCGTGAGCCCGGCCCGATCGGCGATCTCGGCGACCGTCGTGTTGTCGTAGCCCTGGTCGGAGAACAGCTGCAGTGCCGCCACGACGAACCGCTCGCGCGCATCTGGTTCCCAACGAGGCATGCCTCCATTCTAACGATGCGGATTCTCACGATGCGACAAAAGTCCCATCACGGTGTTAGGGTGATGGGACACAAGTCGCATCAGTGAGGAGTCTTTCATGCGCGTTTTTGTCACAGGTGCCTCGGGAGGCATCGGCTCAGCCGTCGTGCCCGAACTCATCTCCGCCGGTCACGAGGTTCTCGGGCTTGCGCGGTCCGATCGCTCGGCCGCCGTCGTCGAGGCCGCGGGCGCGGCGGTACTTCGCGGGAGTATGGATGACGCGGGCATCCTCTCGGCCGGAGCCCGGCAGTCAGACGGGGTCATCCACCTCGCCTTCAGCAACGACTTCACCAATTTCGAGAAGGGCATCGCCGAAGAGCGCTTTGCGATCGACGCCCTCGGTGCCGCGCTCGTCGAGACGGGCAAGCCGTTCGTCATCGCCTCGGGCACGCCCGGCGTGGCGGGCCGGGCATCGATCGAGTCTGATCCGGCGGTGACCGAGGGGCCGGTCGGTGGGCGCGGCCGCAACGCTCAAGCCGTGCTCGATCTGGCTCAGAAGGGCGTGCGTTCAGCGGTCGTGCGGTTGCCCCGCTCGGTGCACGAGCGCCAGGTGGCCTACGGCTTCGCGAGCATGCTCATCGCGGCAGCACAGCGCACCGGCGTCTCCGGATACATCGGCGACGGCAGCCAGCGCTGGCCGGCCGTTCATCGCCGTGACGCCGCGACGCTCTTTCGCCTGATGATCGAGCAGGCCGACCCGGGCACGGTGGTGCACGCCGTCGCTGATGAAGGCGACGCGATGCGCACCCTCGCCGAGATCATCGGGCGACAACTCGACGTTCCGACGGAGCCTGTGGCCGCCGAGACGTTCGGCTTTCTCGGCGCAGTTTTCGCCGTCGATCAGCCTTCTTCGAGTGCCTGGACGCGAGAACGTTTCGGCTGGCAGCCCACCCACCCGAGTCTGATCGACGACCTCGAGGCTGGCGACTACCCCGCGATCACGCGCTGACGATTCCGGATGCCCGGGGCCGGCCGAGCGGATGCCCGGGCGTCACGCTCGCGACTCAGCGCCCCTGACGCCGCTTTCCCACGCGCGGCGCACCCTTGACGGCCGGCGCGCGGCCCTTGCCTTTCGACGCCTTCGCCTTTCCGCCGGGCGGGCGAACGTCGGCGGCAGCGGCCGCGGCCGACTTCGCCCACTGCACCGACGTCGTCTGCTGCAGCGCCTCGCCGGCCGGGGTCAGGGTGGTGGTCTCTGCGGAGTAGTCGAACAGCGGATACCCGAGTTCTGCCTCGAGTTCTTTCACCGAGGCGACGAGAGTGGCACGCGAAACGCCTTCGGCGCGCGCGGCATGTGCGAAGTTCAGCGCGTCTGCGGCGGCCATGAAGTGACGGATGCGGTCGATGGCCATGTGCCCAGACTAACCGGCTGTGCCGCTGGCCGGCTGTTTCGCCGACCGGCTGTGCCACGAGCATCCTGTGTCACTAACAACCTATGCCACGAGCAACCTGTGTGCTTTACTCGGGGAATGGATGCTGCGGGCCGAGTTCTGCCATGACGCCTGTCGACGCGGTGATGTTCGCCGAGGGTACAAAAGCGCTCGCCGACCGTGACCCCGTGATCGCGGCCCTCGTCGAGCAGACCGGTCCGATCGACTTCGTGCCGCAACCCGAGTCGAACTTCGCCGCACTCGTGCGCGCGATCACGTACCAGCAGCTCGCCGGGCCCGCCGCCCGAGCCATTTACGGCCGTCTCGAGGCATTGCTCGAGAACGACGTCGTGCCCGAGCGCCTCGCCCGGGCATCCGTCACCGACCTTCGGGCCGTCGGGCTCTCTGGCGCCAAGGCGGCCTCGATCGCCGACCTCACGGCGAAGGTGCGCGCCGGAACGGTGCCGTTGGACGATGAGACGATCGCCGGCCTCGGCGACGATGAGATTCTCGCCAACCTCGTCACGGTGCGCGGCATCGGGCCATGGACCGCCGAGATCTTCTTGATGATCCACCTCGGGCGGCCCGACGTGCTGCCGGCCGGCGATCTCGGCATTCGCAAAGGTTACGGTCTCGCGTGGAAGGTGCCGACCCCCACTGAGAAAGCACTGCTGCTGCTCGGTGAGCCCTATCGCCCCTACCGCAGCGTGCTGTCGTGGTACTGCTGGCGTGCCGCCGAGCTCTATGCGGGCAGCACCGCGAGCGCGGTCGCCGGCGACGCGTAGCACCTAAGCTATTGGCGATGGATCCTGTTCACTAGTCATTCCAATGAGGCCTTGGCCAGATGCTCTCGTAGGCCGGGTAGTGCATACGCGACTCGGCCGTATCCGGCCGGCTCGATGAGCCCGGCCGTGAGAAGACGATTCCGATAGTTTGCGGCGGCATTCGGTTTGAGATTGAGGCGGCGCGCGATGTCGCCCGAGGCTGATGCTTGGTTGTCGAGCGTCATTGCGATGAGGTAATCACGATCTTTGTGAGACAGGGTAGACAGCGCTGCTTCGATCACCGTTCGGGCGTTGCGTCGATGTGCTGCAGCGATTGCCTCCTGCGCCCGGGCTGTGCCTAGTTGCGCATTCGGAGTTCTCTCGCACTCCCGCCAGAGAAAGTAGCCCACAAGTTGGATGAGGAATGGGTAACCCCCGGTCGATTCGGCGGCATCACGGATCACGTCCGGCCCGAGTGCGAATCCGGCCGCCGCGAAGGTGCGCGAATACGAATTTTCTACATCACGAATTGCAGCAGCGTGCAGATCGATCTTGTCTGCGCGGCGCAAGAACGTGACGACGCCCGCGTTGAGCAGATCGGAAACAGCTGCGGGCAATCCGGCGAACACCAAGCCGATAGGAAGTCCCTCCTGGGTGAAATGCTGCGTATTCGCGGCGAGTTGGGCGATTTCGTCGCGATCCGCCGCGTGAATCTCATCGACTGTGATGACGAGGCCCGTCTGATGGGAGTCAAGGATTCGAAGTAATGTCTCAGCAGTTGTTCTCCAGTCCACTTGGCTCTCTGGCGGCAGTTGCGTCGTGATGCTGAATCCGGCCGCTGCGACGCCTGTAATGCGGCGGGAGGGCGGTCCGTCACCTAAATCGTCGCAGAGTCGTCCCATCGCTGCTCCGATGCGAGCGACAAACCCGCGTGTCGCGGTTTCGGAAATGATCGCCCAGCCTTCGTCGCGGGCCCGCTGGTGCACTTCGCCCAGCATGACCGTTTTTCCGATTCCACGTGCGCCCGTAAAGATAGTCAGTAACCCCGGAGCTCCGGATCGCAGCGTGAGACCATAGGCGAACTCGTCGAGAAGGCCGGATCGCCCAATAATTTCTGGAGGCGTTGCACCGGCGGAGGGTCGGAAGGGATTCAGCACGTGATCTTGTGAGTCCTTGTGAGTCCTTGTGAGTCCTTGTGAGTCCTTGTGAGCGTAGTGAGTCTTGTGAGTGTCACCGCAATAAGAGCACCCCAGATGTATAGATGACGATTAATCGAGTATAGCGGATTCGTTTGAGTGCTTGTGGCGTGCGGCAGGGCAAACTCAGAGGCGTTCGCCGAGCATCCACTTCAGGGTGCGAGCGTTGCGCACGGCGTTGCCGCCACCGTCATTGTTGAAGTAGGCGTAGACCTCGTGGCCGGAGGTGTTCCACTCGGTGATGCGGTCGGCCCACCAGGCGAGGTCGGTGTCGGAGTACGAACCGCCGTAGAGGTAAGTATGGTCGGGCCCGTGCAGGCGAAGGTAGACGATCTCGGAGGTCGCCCGAATCACGCAGGGCAGGTTCGCGCCGCTCATGACGCAATAGGCGGCCCCGTGCTGCTCGAGCAGGCGGAACACGTCGTCGTGGTTCCAGCTCTCGTGCCGCAGCTCGACCGCCACGCGCAGCCAGGGGGGAAGTTGCGCCAGAAAGTAGCGCAGGCGCTCGTCGTCTCGGTGCATGGTCGGCGGCAGTTGCACGAGCAGCACGGCGCGCTTGTCGCCGAGCTCGTGCCAGGCCGCGGATCAGTGCACCGGAGTTCCGCCCGTCACGGCGATGGTCTCGCCGCTGATGTAGCTGGCCTCTTGCGAGGCGAGCAGCACGAAGGGCGGGGCGAGTTCGGCCGGCTGACCGGGGCGGCCGTAGGCGGACTCGCTGCCGAACGACTCGATCTTCTCGTTCGGCACGAAGGCGGGTTGAAGCGGGGTCCACACCGGGCCCGGGGCGACGCCGTTGACGCGGATGCCGCGCTCGGCGAGCTGCTGCGCCATTGCCCGGGTGAAGTTGGCGATGCCCGCCTTCGAGACCGCGTATTCGGCCAGCGCAGGCGAGGGGCTGAAGCCCTGGATGCTCGAGCAGGTCACGATCGAAGCGCCGGGCTTCAGGTGGGGTGAGGCCGCCTTGGTGAGCCAGAACAGCGGGTAGATGTTGGTCTTCAGAACGTGGTCGAGCGTCTCGGTCGAGAAGTCGTCGATGCTGTCGACGGTCGGCATGGTGCCCGCGATGATGGCGATGATGTCGAGGCCGCCGAACTCTTCGACGGTCTTCTCGATGAGCGCTGTGTTGGTCGCTTCGTCTTGCAGGTCGCCGGGAAACAGCAGCGCCTTCTGGCCGGCGGCCTCGACGAGCGCGGCGACCTCTTCGGCCTGGGCCTGTTCTTCGGCGAGGTACGAGAGCGCGACATCCGCTCCCTCCCGCGCGTAAGCAATTGCCACAGCGCGGCCGATGCCCGAGTCGGCGCCGGTGACGACGGCCTTGCGGCCCGCGAGCCGGCCCGAGCCGACGTAGCTCTTCTCGCCGTGATCGGGCTCCGGATCCATCTTGTGCACGTCGCCCGGGGCCGACTGCTGCTGTGGTTTGAAGGGCGGGTTGGGGTACTGGTGAATGGGGTCTTGGGGCGTGTAGATCGAGGGCATGGCTTCACGGTATTGCGGGGTGTGCGTCGCAGGGCACCCCTTGACGTGCCTGCGCCCGGCGCCTATCGCGCGGGTGATGGGGGCGCTGTGTGCGTGTCTGCAGGCGCTTCGTCGACCAGCGAGATGCCGGCCTCCGCTTCGAGCAGCCGCGCCGCGAGAAGTTCGCCGTCGACGGCGCCGAAGCGCTGCAGTGCGCGGTGGTGGATGCCCGCCACGAGGTTCGACAGCGCGAACGGCAGCTCGGCATCTGCCGCCAGGCGGGTGAGCGTGTCGAGCTCTTCCACAACGCGGTCGAGGCCGAACGTGGCCATGTCGTCTCCGGCGAGCAACCGGTCGAGGTGCCGGTCGATGAACGCGCTGCCGCCGGCACTGCCGGTGAGGGCATCCTGCAGCGCTCGCGGATCGATACCGCGTCTGCTGCCGAGCAAGAGGGCTTCGGTGACGGCGATGCTCTGGCCGAACCAGAGCAGGTTCGCCAGCAGTTTTGCGGTGTTGCCCGCGCCGGGCGCTTCGCCGAGGCGACGGATCGCGCCGGGCTCGGCCCTGGCGGAGAGGGCCGCGAGCACGGGGAGCGCGAGCTCGATCGCCGCGGCCTCGCCCGAGACGAAGAACGACAGCTCTGCCGCCTCGGCCGCCTCGACCCCGCCGCCCAGAGGGGCTTCGACCGTGAGCACGCCGCGGTCGGCCGCGTCTCGGCTGAGTCGCGCCATGAGGTCGGGATCGCTGCTACTGAGGTCGAGCCAGCAGGCGCCGGGCCGCAGGTGGTCGAGCAGGCCATTGCCGCCTGAGCCTGCTGCGCCGCCGGTGCCCGCCATGGCCCGCTCGATCTCGGGTGGCCCGGGCAGCACGGTGAGGAGCAGATCGCTCGCCGCGGCAAGGGCAGCGGCCGATGCGGCGGTACGAACTCCGAGCGCGTCGAGCCCCGCGAGCCGCGCGGGCTCGACGTCGAACGCGGTGACGTCGAATCCGGCCGCGGCGAGTGTGCGCGCGATCGGCCGCCCCATGCGCCCCACCCCGAGTACGCCGACCACTCCGCGTGCCCCGCGTGCTCCGAGTGGCCCGGCGGCTCCTGTATCCCTGCCGCTCACCGCCACGGTCGCGCACTCCGGGCCGCCCAATACTGAGCGGGATCCTCGGCGAGGGCGGCGAACGCCGCCAGCGCGTCGAGCTCGAGCGGCGCGTCGGCGTCCGGGTCGAGCGGCGCGGACGGGGGAGCAGGTGGGGGAGCGGGCGAGAGAGCGGATGGGGCAGCGGCGGCTTCGAGGTTCTCGCGCAGTTGGGCGGGGGTGACGGCTCCGCTCAGCACGATGTCGGCCCACGGCTGGCGCACCGCCACACCGAGCGCCTCGGCCATGAGCGAAACCAGCCGGCCGTTCGCCAGTGCCTCCTTCACCACCACGAGCCACCCCGCGTCGTGCGCCTCGGTCAGAGCGGGCGCGGCCGAGGGTTCGAGCAGGTTGTAGGTGGTCTGAACTGCGCTGAATGGCGCGTCGGGCAGGGCGAGCGCGGCCCGGATGATCGCTCCCTGACTCGGCCCGCTGGTCGAGAACCCGATGCGCACTCCGCTCGCCGCGAGCTCACGTAAACGGTCGAGCAGGGCCGCGTCGCCGAGCGCCGGGCTGACGGGCGTGAGCGAATGGATGAGGTACACATCGGGCACCGTACCGAGCGCCTCGAGGGTCTGCGGCCACTGCTCGTCGAGCATCCGCAGCGAGTGCTGCTTTCTCTCCTGCGTCTCGGCGTTCAGCTGCCAGTCGCCGACGTACTCGTAACCCCACTTCGAGCCGAGGGTGAGCTCGGCCCGGCGGTGCGGATGCTCGGCGAGCCACGAGCCCAGAAACTGTTCGGCCAGTCCGTACGACCGTGCCGCGTCGATGTACCGGATACCGAGCCGCCAAGCCTCGTCGAGCAGGCGATGCGCGCGTTCGCGCAGGGCCTCGACCGAGCGTGTCTCGCCCGCTCCGAGATCGGCGTCGCGCCCGACGGTGATGTAGGCGGGGCGCCCGATGGCGGCAAGGCCAAGGCCCAGGCGGGCGCGAGAAGGCTCGGAAGTCACGGTTCCACTCTCTCACCCGGCACGGTTATCTGCATGCACAGCACTTATGCACGACTCTTGTGCATAGAAAGTGTGCGTGGCAGAATCGGAGTCATGGATGACAGCCCCGGAGCCACGGATGACCACCCGACCGAAAGCCCGACTGCGAACCAGAGCGCGGCGCCGCGGCCCTACACGGGCATCCAGCTCGACGAACGAGCCGTGCGGGTGCTCGCCCACCCGCTGCGGTCGCGCATTCTCGGCCGGCTGCGAGTCGACGGGCCGCTGACGGCGACCGAGCTGGCGGGCATCCTCTCGACGAACACGGGTGCGACGAGTTACCACCTGCGCGCGCTCGAGTCGGTGGGGCTGGTCACCGACACGGGCGAGGGGGCGGGGCGGAGGCGGCTCTGGCGGGCATCCACCGACTACCACTCGTGGAAGAACTCCGACTTCGACGGCGACGAAGACGCTCGCACCGCGCTCGGCTGGCTGCAGCGCGACTACGTGCGGCAGCTCGCGACGCGCGCCGAACAGTGGCTCGACGTCGCCGAGACCTGGCCCGCGGAGTGGGTCGATGTGTTCGGGCTCAACGACTCGTTCGTCTTCGTCACGCCTGAGCAGGCCTCCGCTCTGAAGGCCGATCTGGATGCTCTGCTCGACCGATACCGCACGCTCGGTGAGGGCGACGAGCGTGCACGGCGGGTTCACGTGCACACGTTCACGAGTCCGGTCGATCTGCAGGCGCCGGGCGCGGATCAGTGATGGGCGCGGATCGATGATGGGCTCGGATCAGTGATGGGCGCGGATCAGTGATGGGCGCGGATCGATGACGGGTACGGATCGATGAGCGGCGCCCCCCTCGCCGCCCGCCAGGCCGAACACCGCCTGGTGCTGCTCACCGCAACGCGCTGGCTGCCCGTCGGACTGGTGTTCGGACTCACGGTTCTGCTGCCGCTCGAGCGTGGGCTTTCGCTGGCGCAGGTCGGTGTGCTGCTCTCGATTCAGGGGTTTGTCGTGCTCGGCCTCGAGTTGCCGACGGGTGGATTGGCCGATGCGCTCGGCCGTCGGCCGCTGCTCATCGCCTCGGGTGTTGTTGCGGTGGTGTCGACCGCGCTCCTTCTGGCGGCGTCGTCGTTCTGGATGTTCGCGCTGGCCATGGTGCTGCAGGGGGTGTTCCGCGCGCTCGACTCCGGGCCGCTGGAGGCCTGGTATGTGGATGCGGTCTCTGCCCACGCCGGCTCTGCTCAGGTCGGGACTGCCCATCCCGACACTGCCCACGCCGGGACTTCGCACGCCGGCACCGCCCGTGCCGGCACCGCCCGCGCTAGCACTGACGCGCCCCCGATCGAGCGTGGCCTCAGCCTGGCCGCGATGGCCCTGGGCATCGCCATCGCCGTCGGGGCGCTCATCGGAGGAGCGCTGGTGGCGTGGAGTCCCTTGGCGCAGGTTGCTGCGCCGGCTCAGATTTCGGCGCTCGCCCTGCCGTTCGCCGTCGCCACTGTGCTCTACGCGACCCACACCGTGCTGCTCGGGGTGCTGGTGCGTGAGGCTCCGGTGCGGGCATCCGGTGCCCGGCGCGCCGCGGTGATGACGGGGGCTCTGCGCGCGGCTCCGCGAACCATCGGGCAGGGCCTGCGCCTCATGCGAACCTCGAGAGTGTTGCGTTCTCTGGTGCTCGTCGAGGTGTTCTGGAGCATCGCGATGGTGGCGTTCGAGACGCTGACCCCGGTACGGCTGGCCGACGATCTGGGGGGAGAGGATGCCGCGGCCGCGCTGTTCGGCCCGGCATCGGCGGCAGCGTGGGCGCTGTTCGCGGCGGGTGCCGTGGTGGCGGGGTTCGGCAGCCGGCGCATCGGGGTGGCGCGCACGGCGATCGTGGCTCGCATTCTGAACGGACTGTTCGTTGTCGTCATGGGTCTCGTCGCCGGACCGCTCGGGCTGATCGTGGCGTACTGGCTGGCATACCTGACGCACGGAGCGGCGGGGCCGATGCACAGCGCCCTGCTGCATCGGCAGGCGTCGCAGTCGAACCGGGCGCTGGTGCTGTCGATGAACTCGATGGTGTCGGGCGGCAGTTACAGCCTCGGGGCGCTGCTTCTGGTTCCCCTCGCCGGTGCGACGTCGCCGGGTTTCGCGTTCGTGGTGGCGGGGGCGTTCAGCATCGTCGGGGCGGCGTTGTATGTTCCGGCCCGGCGGCAGGAGAAGAGCTCGGCGCTCGCTTCGGAGCTGGTCGAGCGCGGTGCTGGCACAGCTCAGCGCACGTGAACGGTCGAGCCGGTGCTCGCTTGCACCGCGCTCACCCGCAAGAAGTCGAGTTTCGCCGCTGCGGCAGAACCCGTTGCCGCCGTGTAGGCGACGATGCGCAGGTCGGTTCCGGCCACGCTGAAGACGTCGCAGTCGAGTTCGACGTCTCCGACGATGGCGTTGCGCACGACCTTGCTCTCGGACTGGTGTTCGCCGACCGAACCGCTGTGCCACAGCTCGCGGAACGCCGGGCTCGATGCCACGAGTTCGTCGATGAGGCTTGTCACCGTGCGATCATCCGGATACTGCCCGTGCACCCGGCGCAGGTCGGCGACGAGCGAGGCGCCGAAACCGTCGACGCTGCCCGAGCGACTCACGATGAAGCCCTCGCCGCTGTGCAGGGCGGTGTCGCTGAACAGCGAGCGGATGAGGTTGGGCCGCCCCGACGGCGGCCGAACCGGTTCGCCGAGCAGGGCCGCCCAGAGCGGGCTCCAGCTGATCAGATCCCAGGAGGCCGTGAAGACAGCCAGCGGAATCTCGCCGAGACGGGCCACGAGGCGTTGCACTCCCGGCGGAATATGCGCGGGCACTTCGCTCGGCGACGGGGGCAGCAGCCCGGCGACCACAAAGAGGTGATCACGCTCGGCGCCGGTCAGCTGCAGCGCGCGAGCGAGAGAGGCGGCGACCTGAACCGAAGGGTGCCGGGCGCGGCCCTGTTCGAGCCGCACGATGTAGTCGACGCTCAGCCCGGCGAGCGCGGAGAGTTCTTCACGGCGCAGCCCGGCCGCGCGACGGGTCTCGCCGGCGAAGAGCCCGACGTCGGCGGGAGAGAGCCGGTCTCGCCACGACCGCAGCAGCGCGCCGAGGTCGCCGTGATTGCCGGGCGGCGTCTCATCCATCTGGCCAGTCTCATCCATTTGGCCAATATCATCCATCTGGCCAGTCTGTCACCGAGCTCCGGATGCTGCGTGGTACTGCCGATCCACATGCTGAGCCGGGCCACGACAGGCCGACGGTCGCGGGGAACACTCGAACCATGACAACAGACATCGCCCCAGCAGACATCGCCCCAGGAGACATCGCCCCAGGAGTACGTGCAACGACAACCCTCATCACCGGAGCCAACAAGGGTCTCGGTTACGAAACCGCCCGGCGGCTCATCGAGGCCGGCCACACCGTGTGGATCGGCGCCCGCGACGAGGCACGAGGCACCGCGGCGGCCGCCGAGCTCGGGGCTCGCTTCGTTCAGCTCGACGTCACCAGTGACGAATCCGTCGCCGCCGCGGCATCCACCCTCAAGGCCGCAGGCGGACTCGACGTGCTCATCAACAACGCCGGAATCGTCGGTTCGCACTCGCCGGCCGCCGAGCTGACCGCCGCCGACGCCTTCGCCGTGTACGACACCAACGTCGTCGGCCTCGTGCGCATGACCAGCGCATTCGTGCCGCTGCTGCGTGAGTCGAGCGCGCCGGCCATCGTGAACGTGACGAGCGGCATGGGATCCTTCGCCTTCGTGCTCGACCCCGAACACGTCGAATCGACCATCACCGCGCCTCTATATACGTCGTCGAAATCGGCGGTCACGATGCTCACCGTGCAGTACGCGAAGGCGTTCCCCGAGATTCGCATCAACGCGGCTGACCCGGGCTACACGGCCACCGACTTCAACGGCAACAGCGGCTACCAGACCGTGCAAGAAGGAACAGACGCGATCGTCGAACTCGCGACCCGCGGCGGCGAGGGCCCGACCGGCACGTTCATCAACCGTTCGGGCGTCGCGCCGTTCTGAGATGCCGTGCGACGGCGCCGAACACCGCGGCGGGCCGCTCGTCGATCAGGTCGTGCGTGGCGCCCGCCACAATGCACAGTCGGGCGCCGGGTATCGAGTCCGCGATGAGTCTGCTGTGCTGCGGGTCGATGGTGTCGAACTCGCCCGACACGATGAGGGTAGGCACATCGACGCGTGCAAGGTCGGCCGTCTGGATGTTCGGCCCGGACATCCACAGCTCGGCGAGCTTTTCGAGAATTACCGGTGCGTGGTCGGCACCATCGGGCGACAGCTCGCCGTAGGCGCGCAGCGCTGAGTCCAGGCCGTCAGCCATCTCGCTGGCTGAGATGTCGCCGGCCGAGACGTCGTCGGCGGTGCCTGTGTAGCCCTCGGGGGAGAGGTTGCCGCTGATGGCGACGAGCGATCGAACGAGCTCCGGATGCTCGGTGGCCAGCATCAGGGCGATGACTGCTCCGTCGCTGAAGCCCACCACGTGTGCGGATCCGAGACCCGCCGCGTCGAGAAACGCGACCGTCTGAGCGACACCGTCGTCGTAGCTGAACGCCCCAGCGCGGTCGGGCGACCGCCCGTGGCCGGGGCGCTCGAACGCGAACACCTCGAATTCGCGGGCAAGCTGTTCGGCCAGCGGGCGTAGGTGTTCGAGCGAGCAGAAGCCGCCGTGCAGCAGAACGACGGGCTCGCCCGCGCCGATGGTTTCGCTGTACAGGTCGAACGACCCGACGTTGCTTCTCGACGCCGACGCTGCCGCCGACGCCGACGCCGACGCCGCCGCCGACACCACCGCCGACGACGCCGCCACTGCCGACGCCGCCGCCGCGGGGCGCTCGGCTCGCCCGATCAGAGCGCCTTCGATGAGCGCAGAATCTGCGTCAGTTCGGTCATGTGCGCGGCCTGTGAGGCGTAGTCGAGGGCGGCGCCGTTCCACGTGTGCGCCTGGCTCGCTACGAGAGCAGGGTGGGCCGCGAAGGTCGGCTGGCCCGTCAGCTCGGCGGCCTGGTAGCCCTCCACATTGACCAGCAGCACATCACCAGACATCATCTGGGCCGCGTTCTCCCAGCTGTAGATGTCCCAGTAGTAATAGCCCGTGGGGTTCAGATCGGTGAAGTTCACGCCGAGGCTGCGGTACAGCTCGGTTTCGGGCTCGTCGGCCGGTTTCACCACGTAGATTCCGTCGGCATCGGCGTACATCTGCGTCACCTCGAGCTTGGTCTCTGCGGCGGCTGCGGTGAGGTCTGCTGCGGCCGCGTCGAACGTCGTCTTCGCTGCGGCGACGGTCTCATCGCTGACCCCCAGTGCCTCTGAGAGCCGGTTGATGCTCGCGATGACATCCATTCCCTTGCCGCCGACCTCGATGGCGATGACGGGAGCGATCTTCTCGAGCTGCGCTTGCTGCTCGGTGTCGGCGAAGCCGTAGTAGGCGGCGGTGGTGTCGAGAGTGCCCTCGCGGTCTGTCGGGTAGATGCCCGTGACGATCACGTCGGGTGCGGCGGCGGCAAGCGCCTCGAGATCGATCTCGCCGTAGCTGTTGCCAACGACCGCGGTGTTGCTGAGGTCGTAGCTCGCGAACCGGTCGTCGGTGGCAACCTCGACCCGGCCGAAGATGGCCACGGGGTCGATGCCGTAGCTCATCAGCCCGATGGCGTAGTCGCTATAGCTGGCGACCTTCGTGGGCTGGTGGTCGAGGGTGATCGTCGTACCGGTGTCGTCGGTAAAGCTCCACGGGCCGTCGGCTGCCGCCGTCGAGGCTGCAAGGGTCGAGCCGGCACCGGTCGAGGCGCCGTCGGCGGAGCCGGCAGACGAGCATCCGCTGAGAGCGGCAAGAGCGAGAACGGGGGCGAGGATGAGCGCAGAGACACGTGCGGCTGTGAGAACTTTCATGTTTGTAAGGTTAGCCTAAGCTTACCTACGCGTCGAGCCGGTGTTGTGGTCGGGGCCGCGATCTTCGTCGATCGGTACGATCAGCGGCGTTCCGCTGCTCGGATCGGCGATGACAATCGCCTCGAGCTCGAACGCCTGTCGCAGCACGTCGGGTGTCAGCACCTGCCACGGCGTGCCGTCGGCGATCACCCGGCCGTCTCCGACCACCACGAGCCGGTCGGAGAAACGGCCGGCGAGGGTCAGATCGTGCAGCACCATCACAACGGTTGCGGCGCGCTCGCGGTTGATGCGCCGCACCAGCCGAAGAACGTCGAGCTGGTGGGTCAGGTCGAGAAACGTCGTGGGTTCGTCGAGCAGAATGATCGGCGCCTGCTGAGCGAGTACGAGGGCGATCCACGCCCGTTGCAGCTGCCCGCCCGAGAGTGAACCAGCGTCACGTTCGGCGAGTTCCGAGAGCCCGGTGTCGGCGAGGGCGCGGTCGATGATCTCGGCGTCGCGCGGGGTCCACGGGCGCAACAGGCTCTGGTGCGGGTGCCGCCCCCGTGACACCAGGTCGCGCACGCTCGTAGCCGAGGGGGTGAGCGGTTTCTGCGGCAGGATGGCGAGGTGCCGCGCCACGTCGCGCGTCGACCTCGAGCGGAGGGAACGACCATCCAGCTCGACGGTTCCGTCGCTCGGCGTCAGAAGTCGGCCGAACGCCTTCAGGAGCGTCGACTTTCCGCTGCCGTTGGCTCCGATCAGGGTGGTCACCTCGCCACGGCGGATGCTCAGGTCGAGGCCGGCGAAGATCGCCGTCTTCTCGTAGCCGAGTGTGACGTTGCGCGCCTGCAGTGCCGGCGTGTCGAGGGGCACGGTGGTGTGGGCGATGGCGTGGGCTGTCATACGAATGCTTCTCTCTTCGAACGGCGGGTCAGCAACCAGATCAGGTAAGGCGCCCCGATCACGGCGGTCAGGATGCCCACCGGCACTTCACCGGGCAGCACCCCGCGCGCCAGCGCATCGGCCCCGACCACCACGATTGCGCCGAGCAACGCAGACGCGAGCAGCGGTGGTCTCGCCGTGCGGGTGAGCCGCCGTGCGATCTGAGGTGCGACGAACGCAACGAAGTCGATGGGGCCAGCGGCCGAGACTGCCGCTGCGCACAGCAGCACCGCACACACGATGATGATGAGCCGATGGCGTTGAAGGGCGACACCCAGGCCGGTCGAGATGTCGTCACCGAGCTGGGTCACCTCGAGGTTCGATGACTGCACGAGCGCCAGCGGTGTCACCACCACGAGAGCAATCAGCACCGGCCAGACGCTCGCCCACGAGATGCCTGACAGGCTGCCGACCAACCACTGCGACGCGGAAGCGGCCTCCGTAATCTGTGCTCGCGCGATGAGGTATCCCGTGATGCCGCCGAGCGTCGCGGTGACGCCGATGCCGATCAAGATCAGCCGGTAGCTGTCGATTCCGCCGCGCCACGACAGGCCGTACACGACCGCTGCCGTCACGAGGGCGCCCACTGTCGCCACCGCCGGCAGGCCGAGCGTGAGCGCGCCGGCCCCGACGGTGTAGCTGCCACCCACCAGCACGATGGCCGATACGGCGCCGAGCGCGGCACCCGACGTGACGCCGAGAATGTCGGGCGTCGCGAGAGGGTTGCGCGCAAAGGTCTGCGTCAGTGCGCCCGCGAGGCCGAGGGCGGCGCCGACGAGGAGTCCGCCGGCGACGCGCGGAAGTCGCAGCTCGAAGACGATCAGCTGCTGGCCATGGGTGCCGCCGCCGGCCAACGTGCGAGCGACATCGACGACAGAGAGCGATGACGAGCCCGCCACGATTCCGATCAGCCCGAGCGCGATCGCGACGAGCAGGCAGACGAGGGTGACAACGAGCACTCGGCCGCGAGTGTGCCGCGCGAGCATCCGCTGACCGTCGCCACCCCGGGGTGTGGATGCCCGGCCGCGGTTCGATCGCACGATGTCGTGTTTTGTGCTCACGGTATCGCCCGTCACTGTGTTGCCCGTCACTGTGTTGCCCGTCACAGTGTCGCCGGTCATAGCGTTGCCGGTCACCGCATCGCCCGTCACAGCGTCGCCATCCGGCCGCGGCGAACGATGAGCACGAACGCGATGCCGCCGAGCACGGTCAACACCACGCCCACCGGCACCTCTGCGGTTCCGCCGATGAGACGCCCCACCACGTCGCAGGCGAGCAGCACGATCGCACCGACGAGCCCCGACGCCGCGAGGAGCCAGTAGTGGTTGCCGCCCACCAAACGACGGGCGATGTGCGGCGCGGTGAGCCCAACGAACGCGATGGGCCCCGTCAGCGCGACGCCCGCCGCGGTGAGCAGAGTGATGGCCGCGAGACCGACCAGGCGAGCGCGCACCAGGCTCTCGCCGAGTCCGCTGGCGAGTTCGGTTCCCAGCGCGAGGTTATTGAGCGAGCGCATGTTCGCTGCTGCACAAATGATGCCTGCGCCCGCGAACAGCAGTGCGGCATCCACTCCCGTCAGCGTGCGCCCCGAGAGCGAGCCGACGACCCAGATGCGGTACGCGGCGAGCGTCGTTTCGTCGGAGAGCACGAGAAACGACGTGAGTGCCACGAGTAGGGCGGAGACGGCAGTGCCCGCAATGGCAAGCGGTACCGGACTGGCGAGCCCCCGCCCGAGTGCGGCGACCGAGAACACGACGATGCTCGCGACCGTGGCGCCGGCCAGTGCAAGCCAGAGCGTGCTGAGCACCGAGCTGGTGCCGAGAACGTAGACGCCGATCACGACGGCCAGGCTGGCGCCCGCTGAGACGCCGAACAGTCCAGGGTCGGCGAGCGGATTCCGCGTCTGCCCTTGCATCACGGCCCCGGCGACGCCCAGACAGAACCCCGAGATGAGGCCGAGCAGTGTGCGGGGTACGCGTGAGCCCCATACGACGGCGCCCGCATCCTGAGACGGATCGACGAGCCCGGTGACCACGGCGACCGGGCTGATCAGATTGCTGCCGAGCACGAGGCTGACCAGAGCGATGGCCACGACGCCGCCCGCGAGACCGAGCACTATGAGTGCGCGGCGAGAGGGCCTGGTGAACGAAGAAGACATTTCAGTAAGCGTAGCCTTACCTAATAACGCGCGCATCTCGTAGGGTGGGTGGAATGACCCGATATCCCCGGCTGATGCCCGCAGATCCGAAACTCTTCACCGCCCACGTCGTGGCGACGCGCCGAACCAGTCCCTCGTTTCAGCGCGTGACGATTGCGGGCGCCGATCTCGCGGCATTCGAGTGGAGCGGAAATGACCACTGGTTCCGGCTCTTTCTGCCACCGGCCGGCTCGCCCCTGGTCTTGCCCGCTGTCTCGGGGCGTGCTTGGTACAAGCGGTATCTCGAAATCGGCGAGCAGGAGCGACCGCACTGCAGCAACTACACGGTGGCAGACTTTCGCCCGGTGGGAGGCGGCGCGCGTGAGTTCGGCCGCTCGGCGCTGCCCGGGTCGGCGCTGCCCGGGTCTGCGCTGCCTGGGTCGGCACTGCCCGAATCTGCGCTGCCCGAGATGGATATCGACGTCGTTTTGCACTGGGATGAGGCCGGTGAGATCGCCGGCCGCGTCGCGATCTGGGCGACTTCGGCAACACCCGGGTCTGCAATCGCTCTGCTCGACCAAGGCCCGCTCTTCGACCCGCCGGCAGATGTCGGGGCTGTGCATCTCATCTGCGACGAGACCGGGCTTCCTGCGGTGCGCGGCATCCTGCGCAGTCTGGATGAACGGATGATCGGCACGGCCATCATCGAAGTACCACTCGAGGCCGACATCGAGCCGCTGGCGGCACCGCCCGGTGTCGAGGTGCAGTGGGTCGCGCGCACGGGGGACCCGGGCCGGGCTGCGCTGGATGCGCTCGCCGAGACCACGAGTACTTCCGCTCCTGAGCCGAACGACTACGCCTTCGTCGTCGGCGAATCTGCGCTGGCGACCGAAGGGCGCCGAGCCCTGCACCGCGCCGGTCTGGCAAAGTCGAGAATCACCTTCTCGGGGTATTGGAAGCGCAGCGTGCACAACTAGCCGCGCGCAGGGAGCAACAGTCCGTGAGGTAAGCGGGCTCCTCTGTCTCATAACGGATTTCTAGAACGGAGCGGGTGTGTCTGTCGAGAGACTCGTGGGCGCGGTGACGAAGATGGGAACCGGCCTGGCGATCGGCGTGGGCTCGACGACGTAGCTGAAGCCGGCGGGGGAGGTCCAGGTAATCGTTGCGGCCGTGCCGTGGGCGCCCGGGTGCTGCTCAACCCTCCATTCCGTGTGGTGTTTCACCTTGTGGTGGCTCGAACACAGTGGACTCAGGTTGCCGAACTCTGTGCTGCCGCCGTCGCTGAACGGCCGGGTGTGATCAAGATCGGCCGTCGCCGAGGGGGAGCAGCTGAGCGGGAAGGTGCACTCGTTATGAACCGTGCGGATGAGGTCTTCGAGATCGGCGGGCGGCTTGTATCGCTGACGGCCGTAGTTCAGGGCGATTCCGGTGGCGGGATCGGTGAGAACGCGTTCGAAACCGGGGGCGTCGCGCGTGAGTTCGAGGGCGGTCAGGCGGTCGATTGGCCCGTAGCCTTCGAGGTTGGCGGGCCCCCCGGTTTCTGAAGCGTCGAGCTTCCTTTCGCTCGCTTCGGCCGGCTGGAGCGCCTCGGGCATGTGCGCCTCTGACGAGGGCGTCGACGGTGCAACCAGCGTCAGCGCAGGAACCGTGAGACGAACGTGAGCACGGATTCCGCGAGTCGCACCGGGGATGGACGACTCGGCGTTGAGGGCGAGGTCGGCGATGGTGTCGATGCGGAGTTGCGTGAGAGTGCGCGGGTCACCGGCGTTCTTCAGCGAACGCGCGAGGTCGGTGGCACGGTTGAAGATGGCCACGGCCTCGACTGCGGGAAGGAACATCGTCAGGTATGCCATGCCGTCGGAACCCGGGTCGAGGCTGAGGCGGCGTTCGGCGCAGGCGTCGAGGTGCCGCTGAATGGCGGTGGTCGGCTGAGCTTCTTCGACCGCGGCCCGGCAGTCTCGTTCAAGCCGTTGTGCGCTCGCGCGCTGGGCGGCGGGAAGGATTCGCGCCTCGTAGTCGTCGATGCGGTCGTCGGGGAGCAGCCGGGCGTGCTGCACGATCTTCTCGGCGTGCCGGTACGAGATCAGGCCGCGCTCGAGCGCGCGACGGGTCTGGGCGAAGGCACCGCAGAGGCCCTGCGCAGTATCGATCTTTCGGCGGGCATCGGCTTCGCTCAGCCGGGCGCCGACGGCGAGCTCGGTGACCACGGTGCGTTGCACCACGACGTCGGGAGTCCATTTCGGCCCGCCGGAGGACTGGTCGGCGAAGTGCAACGCGAGCGCCGCGCGCCTCATGCGGTCGATTCGTGTCGCCTGCTCGGCAGAGGCCCTCGCCGCCTCGCGCTCGCCCTCGAGTACGGCCGCAACGCTCGATGCGTACGCTGCGCGCAGCATCGGCCGATCGGCGTCGAGATGGTGATCGTTGTCACCACCGGGGTCGTCGTCGCCCGCTGGAATGAGAATTGCTCGCTTCATGCCTCGATCTAATCACCCACCACCGACACTCAAGGCGGGTCCCGGCGATCTGTGCACAACTCAGCAAAGAGCCGCCTGTTAGAACAGAGTTTGAGCCTCGGTTCGTGCTGGGGTGGTGAGCCGTGCCGCGGCACCCGAACCCGCGGCACTCGCACGCGCGCCACCTGCACCCGCCGCGCCACCTGCACCCGCGGCACCCGCACGCGCGCCACCCGCACCCGCGGCAGCACCCGCACCCGGAAACCCAGGCCCGGCGTCGGGTTCGCGCCCGCGGGCGTAGGCTTCCGCTGCGGCGCGAGCACGGGCATCCGCTGCCTCGTTGAGCACATGGCCGACGTGGCCCTTGACCCACTCGAAGCGGTAGCGTCGGCCGACGATGGCCGCGTCGATCGCTTGGATGAGGTCGAGGTTCATCACCGGTTTGCCGTCGCCTTTGCGCCAGCCCTTGCGCTTCCAGCCGGGCATCCACTTGGTGACAGTGTTGATGACGTACTGGCTGTCGCACAAGATATGCAGGTCGTCATCGACGTGCGCGGTGGCCAGAAAGAGCTCGAGCACGGCCTTGAGCTCGCCCATGTTGTTGGTTCCGTGCGGCCAGCCGCCGGCGCCCCAGGTGCTGTCGTCGATGTACCAGGCCCAGCCGGCCGGGCCGGGGTTGCCGAGGGCCGAGCCGTCGGCAGATGCGGTGATGGTCATTGGATCAAGGGTAGCCGGTTTGGTTAGAGCTCCTTCAGCTCGGCCAGCGCGGTGTTCCAGTGGTACGCCGAGATCGCATCGGCGAAGGTCGACTGGCCCTCACCGCTGCCGAGGTGGGTGCCGGTAGCGTCGTCGAGAAAGCTCACCGAATAGGCGTGTTCGGTCTTTCCGCTGTTCACGTGGAACTTCAGACTCACGTCACGACCGCCCAGCTTTCCGGTCACGACAGCTTCGTTCGCGTCACGATCGGTGTCGGCCTCGACGAACGGGCCCTGGATGAACGGGCCACCGCCCTGGGCGGCCAGGCCTTCGTTGACGAGCTTGACGAGCGGTTCGATCTTCACGATGTCTCCTCGGTGTTCAGGCGGTGGTTCGGTGTTGGTCAGTGCTTCGGCTTGCCAGCGATTCGGTTTGCCAGCGATTCGGCGTTGCGCGCCCGCAAACGACGGCGGCGTGGCACTCATGGTACGCGCCTCGACGGTGCTGACCTCGGTCGGCGAGCTTCGGCCTCGGCGTCGGCTTCGGCGAGGATGACCTCGAAGTACAGCTCGCAGTCGGTGTTGAGGCAGGTCAGTCCGCGCGGGCCGGGCAGCAGCGGATGCGCGCACGCCGAGCAGTCGGCGAACGTAGTGTTCGGCGCGGTGGCATCCGACAGCATGAGACCCCTTTCGACGGTGCACATTCGACGGTGCACATTTCGTGCGGTGCACAATTCTGCGGTGCACACGAACGGACGACGGGGTCTTGGTCGCTCGTTATCACTTTAGAACGAATCGTCTCGCGCGAACCCGATTGCGCAGGCCGCGCGACTGTGTTAACGCGGGCTGTCTGACTGCAGTGAGCGGGCCGGCTCGTTGTAGCTAGTCGGTGACGTCGATGACGACCTGGCGCCAGTCGGAATCCGACTCGACCTGGCGCGAGGGGGAGTCGTTGCTGCCGATCCACTTGCCTTCGCGGCGGCTGATATGGGCGATGAGGGATTCTTCGGCGTGCAGCGTCCACGTCGGTTCGTCGTCTTCGGTGCCGTCAGCCCGCAGGGTGTGCTGCACTCCGTCGCGCCAGAACGTCGCCTCGCCTGTCTCGGGCAGTTCGATGTCGTGAATGGTGGGCTGGGCATCCTGATCGGTCATGACGGCACACTAGACCCGCGCACGACGCGGGGCAAGAGCGGGCGCTGAGGCTTACGAGTCGCGCGAGGGGGTGTGCGGTGCGGAGCGGTCCGGCGCGGTGCGGCCGCGCGGCGGGGCTTGGCGCGGCACGGTGCGGTGCGGTGCGTCCGGCTGCGGCGGCGGATGCTCAACCCACCACGCGCGTCATCACGACCCGCGCGCCCAGGGGCCGTGACGTCTCGGTGAATCCGTTCTGCGTGAACAGCCGCACCGACCCGACAAACAGCTCGCTGTTCGAGACGGATCGCTGATCGGTGTCGATCGCATACCCTTCGACGACTCGCGCGCCGTGGTGCGCGGCGTATTCCGCGGCCGCGGCGACCAGCCGGGAGGCAAGTCCTCGACGCGATACTCGCGTCGCACCACCAGGCACGAGATGGCCCAGACATCGGCGGCGTCGCTCGGCTCCGGGCTGCCCGACTTCACCACGCGAGAGGTGAGCAGCCGCGGTTGAGCGAGGCGTGGTGCGACGCGAACCCAGCCCGCGGCCTCGTCGCCGACAAACGCGATGAGCCCCGGTGAGGGAGCAGCGGATGATCGGCTCTCGACCTCGCTGTCGACGCGCGTCTCGACCTGCCTCTCGACCTGCCTCTCAAGTTCTGCCTCGACGTCGCCCTCGATTTGCCCCTCTGGCTCGCCCTCGACCTGCGTCTCGACCTCTGCGCGTAACCGATCGCGCAGCTCGGGTGTCGTCGCGGCGTCGAAATCACGGCGGGGGAGCAGAAACCATTGGCACCAGCACGATGCGCCGTCGCCTCCACCCGTGAGCGCATGCTCGACCTGCGCCCAGCCGGCGGTCGTGGCCGGCTCGACGCGCACGAGAGGCTGGGTGGCGTCAATTTCTGCCATGCGGATATTCTGCCGCGGCGGCCCCTGCCGTGCATCCGCTCGCCCTGCGCGAACAGGGGGAGGCGTGAGGGCGGATGGTCGCACGATGGTTGCGGAGGCACACACCATGAACGAAACCGACGATCACGAGGAGCGACGCCGCACGGACGACGACGAAGAGCGTCGAGCAGTCAGCGGCGATGCCCGCAACGCAGACCCCCGCAGCGTAATCGAAGACGACGAAGCCCTCGACGCGTATTCGCGATCGGTGATGAGCGTTGCCGAGTCGGTGCTGCCGAGCGTTGCCAGCGTGTCGGTGCGCACGGCGCGCGGTGGCGGGCTCGGCAGCGCGAGCGTGATCAGCACGAGTGTGACCAGCACGGGCGTGACCGGCACGGGCGTGACCAGCACGAGCGTGATCAGCACGAGCGTGACCAGCACGAGCGTGATCAGCGCGGGCGTGACCGGCACGGGCGTGACCAGCGCCGCCGAGAACGGCTCAGGCGGCTATCTGTTGACCAGCGCCCACGTCGTCGAGGGGGCGCGCACGATCGAAGCGGCCTTCGCCGACGGGCGGGTGACCTCTGCAGAGGTGGTGGGGCGCGATCCGCTCTCTGACCTGGCCGTGCTGTGGGCGCACGACGAGCTGCCGGCTCCGGTGACGTTCGGCGACGCCTCCCGATTGCGCGTCGGGCAGCTCGTGGTGGCGCTGGGCAATCCGCGTGGGCTCTCGGGCAGCGTGACGGCCGGCATCGTGTCGGCGCTCGGGCGGTCGCTTCCCACTCAGGCGGGGCGAGTGGTCGACGAGGTCATTCAGACCGACGCCTCACTGAACCCCGGAAACAGCGGCGGTGTGCTCGCGGACAGCCGCGGCCGGATGATCGGGGTGAACACCGCCGTCGCCGGAGTCGGGCTCGGGCTCGCTGTTCCGATCAACCGGACGACACGGCAGATCATCGACTCGCTCATCCGCACCGGTCGTGTGCGACGGGCCTGGCTCGGAATCGCGGGGGCGCAGCTCACCCTGGAGCCCGGGCTCGCGGAGCGCATCGGATCGCGAACGGGAATTCAGGTTGCGGGCGTCTCGAGCGAGAGCCCCGCCGACCTTGCGGGCATCAAGCGCGGTGACATCGTGGTCGAGATCGGCGGACGCACGGTGAACTCGACCACGGCCATCCAGGCGATGATGGTCGAAGATGCCATCGACAAGCCGGTCGAGATCACGGTGTGGCGCAACGGCGCGCTCGTCGACGCGGTGACGGTGCCGCGCGAGCTAACCGTGCGGGAGTAGCGGGGTGTAGCGAGAGTAAGGCAGCCTGGCGGAACGACGATCTGCTCAGCCCGCCGCGTTCATACGACTGAGAAAGGCTGCCATAGCCTGCCGGCTGACGGAGGCGAGCGGGGTGTAGGTGCCGTCGGCGTTGCCGGTGGTGATGGCGGTCGACTTCATCCACTCGATGTCGGCGTAGAACGGGTTCGCGCTGCTGACGTCGCTGAACGACGCCGTGGCGGGCAGGGTGCTGGATGCCCCGCTGTACCGATGCAAGAACGCCGCCATGGATTGCCGAGTGACAGAGTCGGTGGGTGCGAAGGTGCCGTCGGCGTTTCCGTTCGTGATGTGTTTCGCGTGCATCCACTCGACAGCGGTGAAGAACGGGTTCGCAGCAGAGACGTCGCTGAACGACGGCGTCGCGGGGGGAACGAACGTCTCGCCCGAATAGCGGTACAAGAACGCTGCCATCGCCTGGCGGGAGACGGCCTCGGTCGGGGCGAAGAGCGGCAGGCCGGTGGGCTGCGCGTTACCCGTGCTGAGCCTTTCGGCCGCCATCCACTGGATGTGCGCGTAGAACGGATTCGCAGGGCCGACATCGGCGAAGTACGCGTCCCATCCGACCGCAGAGGTCGGGGCGCTCGCTGTGGTGACGACCTTGTAGCCGGCCTTGTGCGCCGTGGTGTTCACCGAAAGGGAGGCGCCGTAGTCGCCCACCGTGGGTGAGTACAGCTGTGCTGTCGCTCCGGGGATCGGAGTGCCGGCGCGCAGCCACTGATAGTCGATGGAGTCGGGGGCAGGGCTCCACACGCCGGCATCCGCGGCAATCGCCTGGCCGACGCGTGCGGTGCCCACGATCGAAGGGCGCGATGTCGTCGAGAAATCTGCGAGAGAGGAGTCTCCCGAGAGGCACTGCGTCGGCCCCTGCTTGGCGCAGGCGGGCGGCTGCGGAGCGGTGTTCAGAATGGTGAGGGCCGGGTTGTTGCAGGTGGCGAGATCCACTCCGCCGGCTGGCGCACCGGGAATCCGTTTGAGCTGGTCGGATGCGGCCCGAACCAGGTTGAGCGGTAACGGTGCGTATCCGAGTGCCGCTTCTTTCTGTTGCCCTTCGCACACGGCATAGCTGACGAAGGCGCCGAGAGTCCGGCCCTTTTCGGCGGTGAAGATGCCTCCGACTTTGGTTGGAACGATCATGTACGAGTAGTACGAGAGCGGGTAGGCGCGGGTGTCGGCGTTGTCGTAGACCCCGCCCAGCTGCTGGGTGAGATCGGAGGCGACGGTCGCGCCGAGGAGGGCGACGGAGACGGCCGGAGCCGTCGGTTCGACGTAGTACCCGGCGGCGTTCAAGACCTTCACGACAGGAAAACCCGACTGCAGTGCGTAGGAATTCTCAACGTAGGCGATCGCACCCTCACCATAGTCTTGGCTGACGTAGCCTGCGACGCCGAGCGACCCGTTCTGGAGCTTCGCTCCGCCGAAGCCGGGGTACTGAGTTGTCGACCCGCAGGGAACCGGGCGATCGACTGAGGCGCAGAAGTCACTCCACAGGCTGGGCTGCTGGTCGGCCATCCACTGGGTGAACTGAGCGGTGGAACCCGATCCGTCGGCGCGCAGCACGGGGGTGATCGGTTTGTCTGGCATGGTGAGGCCGGGGTTGGCCGACTGGATGACCGGGTCGTTCCAATTCGTGACGACTCCGGTGAAGATTTTGGTGATGGTCTGGCCATCGAGCCGCAGATCGGTCACCCGCTTGCCGTTGATCGTGAGGTGGTACATCAGCGAGGTGCCGCCGGCGACGATCGGCACATACGTGTAGGCGGTCGAGGGCACTTCGGGCGCGGATCCGTCTTCGGGGTGCGCTTGAAACGGAAGCTCGCTGATGGCGAAGTCGACGGCGCCGTTGATGAAGTCTTGCCGCCCGGCCGACGATCCGGTGCCGGAGTAATTGACGGTCATGCCGTAATTCGTTGCCACGTGCGTGCGCCACTGTTCGACAGCGTTCTGCGACCAGGTCGAGCCGCTGCCGCTGATCGGCACGTACGTCTCGGCGAAAGCGGGTGTCGCTGAGGCCGCACCCATCGTGACGAGGAGGCCCGCGATGGTGACGGCCACGGCCAAGAGCCCTCGGCGTCGTCGTGAGTGAGCGTGCAGCTTCATCGAATCTCCCCCTGAGCGTGGGCGGTCGCAGCGATGCAGCAATCCCGATCCCGAGCCCGAGCCCGAGGTTAGGGGTCGTCAGTGAACGCGGCGTGAACCTGCGCTGTGCATCCGGTGCCGTCGAATCGAGGTCATGCTGCGTACCCCGACGGCATCCAGGCAGCATGCAGCAACTACACGGCTAGGTCATTGGAGACATCGAGGTTCGGCAGGCATCCTGAGGTCACGAGCGAGCCGTGAGGAGGGATGACGATGATCCAGAGCACCACGAACCGAGCACCGTCGAAGCTGCGGGCGGTACTCAGCGTGTTCGGAATCGTGCTCTCGGTCGTGGCCGGCTATAACACGTGGCAGCAGATCGACGCGATGAATGCGGCCGACGACGGTGCTGCGGGTGGCGGATCCATTCATTCCGGGCCTCATGAGATCTGAGGTAGTACGTTCGCGGCGGTGGGCGTTTGTTGTGAACCACGGCTCGGGCGGCGTAAAGTCAAGCCCGAATCGGCCCGGTGTGGCGCTGATACTCTGAGTGCTGCCCGCCCCAATCGGGGTCGATGACCCCGCGACGTCGTCGACGTGCGACGCGGACGGCGTGGCATCAGACATCGAGGGTTCGAATGGGCACACTGACGTACGGGCCGACGGCCAAGTCGCTGACGATCGAAGATCGCGATCTGGCACACTTGCAGGCGGTCATCCTGGCGAAATTCCGCCGCGGTGAGAGCTTTTCGTTCAGCTGGGAACGCTCGAACGAGCTGGGGAGCGGGCACACCACCCTCTGGATGAACCCACAGATGCACCTCGAGTTCGGATACTTCGGGTCGAAGCGGGTTCCGCTGAACCGAGAGTGGATCGATCGGCTGATGGGCCGGGCGAACAACGCCGGTGGGCTGGAGCTCGTGCCAGAGCAGCCGCCGCAGGCCTGAGCCCGCAAGCCGAGCCAGTGCCTCCCTTAGTCGAGGTCGTTCGAGTCTGAGTTCAGCCGACGGTTGGCCGCACTCAGGGGTGAGCCGGGCACCAACGCCGCTGTTTTCTTCTTCAGCGTCTCAACCAGTTCGCGATCTTCGAGATCGACGTCGTCGGCGCTGTCGTTGTCGGCGTTGTCGACGCCGGTGCCTCGTGTCTCGCCGGCGACGGCTGTGCAGTACAGCTGCGTCTGCGGCCCGAGAAGAAGGTTCGAGAACCCTCGCTCGCCGTCGGTGATGACCGGAACGGTGATGCGATCGGTCTTGCCCGCGTTTGCGAGAGCGACGGTGTAATCGAACACTGCGGAGCAGACGTCGAAACTCACCGTGATGACGCCCGATCCGTAGTGCAACTCTCTCATCTCCACAGTGAATCAGACCGGGCCGTTTTCCCCAATCCAGGGCTCCGGAGTTGGCGTTCGGAGCCCCGGAGAGGTATAAGCCAAACCGCTCTCTCAGCCCTTGGCGTAACGCACCGCCTCTCCACGACCCGGCCGGCGCGGCGATCGTGCGGGGTCAGCCGAGCGCCGCGATCGCGCGGAGTCAGCCGAGCGCCGCGATCGCGCGGATTCAGCCGAGCGCGGCGATCGCGTCGACGATCACGCCGGCGACCTCAGCGGGGTTGGTCTGCATGACCAGGTGCGGCGCGTTGATCTCGATCACGTCGCGAAGGCCGGCGCGCTTGTAGCCGAAGCGCTCGACCTCGGGGTTGATCGTGTGGTCGGAGCTTGAGACGATGCCCCAGCCGGGCTTCGTCTTCCAGGCCGCGGCGCTGGCGGGTTCGCCGAATGCGACCGCGGCGAGCGGGCGCTGCGACACCGCCAAGACGCGGACCGTGGCCTCGGGTACGCCGGCCGCGAAGACGGCGGGGAACGCGTCGATCTCGACCGAGACATCCGTTCCCGGCTCTGCGCCTTCGACGGGGTACGGCGAGTACACGAGGTGCTTGGCGAGGTCGGAGTCCGCGAACCGGCCCTGCAGCTCACCGAGGCTCTCACCCTCGTCGAGCGCGTAGCCTGCCACGTAGACGAGCCCGACGACGTTCGCCGCGACGCCGGCCACGGTGATGACTGCGCCGCCGTAGGAGTGCCCGGCCAGAAGCACCGGGCCGTCGATCTGTTCGACGTACGAGCGGATGTACGCGGAGTCGCCCGCGAGGCTGCGATTGAATACCGGCGGAACGCGAACCGAGTACCCCTGTTCGAGCAGCAGACTGGTCACCGGTGCCCAGCTGGCAGCGTCGGCGAACGCGCCGTGGACAAGAACGATGGTGGGCGAATCGGGCATGGTTTGGTCTCCTTCTGTGTGGATGACTCCACGCTAGGCCGGTCGCTCAGGATACGCGTGGCCCTCGAAGGGATAGCCGGAGAGCGCTTTCAGGTTGTGTTCTGAGAATTATGGAGGCATCATTCAAGAATGCTGAAAAATCGGGCACGCGCGCGCATCGGCATGCTGTTGTTCGATCAAGTGAAGACCCTCGATTTTGTCGGGCCGGGCGAGGTGTTCGTCGAGGCGAACCAACGTGTCGACGGCTACGAGCTCGTGCTGCTCTCGCCCGATGGCGCCGACGTCACCACGTCGATGGGCGTGCGCATCGGGGTGCATGCGGCCGCGGCCGATGCGGGCGAATTCGACACCGTCATCGTGCCGGGCAGTGAGGTCGCGACGCGCGTCTTCAAGAACACCGACATCATCGACGCCGTTCGCCTGCTGAGCACCCGCACCCGGCGCATGGCGTCGATCTGCAGCGGCGCGTACGCGCTCGCCGAGGCCGGCCTGCTCGACGGCAAAGCAGCGACGACGCACTGGAAGTTCGCCCCGATGCTCGCCGAGCGTTACCCGAACATCGACGTGCAGCCCGACTCGATCTTCGTGCGTGACGGCCTCACCTACACGTCGGCCGGAGTCGCCGCCGGCATCGACCTGGCCCTAGCGCTCGTCGAAGAAGACCACGGAGCCGACGTGGCTCGCAGTGTGGCACAGTTGTTGCTGGTCTACATGCAGCGCTCTGGTGGGCAGTCGCAGTTCTCGGCGTCGCTGCGCGCTGCCCCGCCGCGAACCCCGGTCGCGCGAGCCGTGGCCGACTATGTCAACGCCGACCCGACCAGGTCATGCACGCTGCGCGATCTCGCGGCCCACGCGAATGTCAGTACGCGCCACCTCACCCGAATCGTGCGCGACGAGTTCGACATGAGTCCGCTGGAGTACGTGAGCTCGATGCGGCTCGATCTCGCGACCGGTCACCTCGAGTCGGGTTCCTCCGTCGCGCAGGCGTCGGCCGATTCGGGGTTCGGCACCCCGGCGGCCTTTCGCCGGGCCTTCATCGCCAAACTCGGCATCACACCCTCGGAGTACCAGCGCCGCTTCCAGACGACGAGGCGCTCGGCGGGGGTCTGAGCGCCGAGCTCTCGCCGGGCATCCGGATGCCCGTGGCAAACCCGCGCGCGCAGATCGCTTCGCGGTTCAGGCCGCGTGCATGAGCGCTGTCATGCGGCTCGAGGTCTGTGCGATCGACCGCAGCCGCTCGACCGGCACACCGAACCGGCTCAGTTGGATGAGCCCTTGCGAGACCAGCACGATGTGCGCGCCGAGCGGATCGATCTGCTCGGTCTCGATGTCGAGTTCACCCGCCTCGACGCTGTCGATCACGCGCAGGCTGAGTACCCGCTCCATGTCGGTGACGGTGCGCGCGCCGACCTCGACGACCTCCGGAAAGCGGTTGCCGAGTTCGGCGAGGCTGTTCAGCATGAGGCAGCCGCGCCGGTCGGGGTGCGAGGTGCAGTCGGCGACGATTTCGTCGAGATAATGGGCCACCGCAGCCTCGAACGAGCCCACATGGGAGTCGACCACAGTGGTCACCAGCTCGACCCGGCCGGTGCAATAGCGGCTGAACACGGCGAGAAAGAGGCCGAGCTTGCTGCCGTAGGCGGCGTAGATGCTGCCGTTGCCGACGCCCGAAGCCTGGGAGATCTGCTCGATCGACGTCTGATCGTACCCGTTCACCCAGAACGCCTCTTGGGCGCAGTCGAGGAGCGTCTCTTCATTGAAGCGCCGAATTCGTGCCATACCCAACGCTATCGCGAAACCGCGGAGAGTTCGTGAGGGTGCGAGGCCTGAGGGTGCGAGGCTTGAGGGAGCAACTGCTGGGCGTTCGGTTCGCGGGTGTGCGGCTGCAGAGGATGCAGCTCGGCCGCAATCCGCGCCAGGGCCGCCGGGCCCGGAGTGCCAGGCTCACCGACGAACGTGAGCACCTGATGCCCTGGTCTGCCGGGCACCACGAGGTTCTGAAAACGCAGCGTCACCATTCCGGCGCCGTTGATGACGTGCCGGGTTCGACCGGTGAACGACGCCGCGGCATCGTGCCTGCTCCAGAGCCGCCGAAAATCGGCATCGCGCCGCGAGAGCACCCTCACGAGCTCGCGTCGACGAGGGTCGAGCGGGTCGCTGTGATAACGGAACGAAGCGAGCGTGCTCAGTGCCAGTTCGCACCACTGCGGCGCGCAGCGTCGCACCAGCGGCGAAAAAGCGAGCGCTACCAGATTCATGCCCTCGTTCAGCTGACCACCGCCGACGGCGAGCGCCATCTCGTTCGCGGCGGCCACCTCGAGATTGCGGTCGACGATGATCGCCGGGGTGCCCGAGAACTGCTCGATCAGCCGCAGCAGATCTTCGTCGAGCGCGGCCGCGGGTGAGCCGAACGGATGCACGACATCGGGCCGCGCGAGCCGGAACAGGTAGTCCGTGGCCCCGCCGTCGAGCCGCAAGGCGCGCCCGATCGCCAGCAGCACCTGGTCGGAGGGCTGATGGTCGCGGCCCTGCTCCAGACGAAGGTAGTAGTCGCTGCTGATCGCGGCGACAGCCGCTACTTCTTCGCGGCGGAGCCCCCGAACGCGGCGATTCAGATCACGGGGGAGCCCCACGTCTTCGGGCTGCACGACGTCACGTCGGGCTCTCAGATAGTCGCCAAGCGCTGACGTCGACTCGTTCATGCCTGCTCTCCCCGCCTGCTCGCCACGCTTGTTCGCTTCGCCTGTTCGCCACGCTTGCCTTCCGATACGTGTACCGGTGCCTCCTCATTGTGGAGCGCCCGCTCCTGAACCCGTGAGCGCGATCTGGCCGACCTTGCGCCGTTTCGAGACACGCTCCCGCTGCCGCCCCTCCCGCCAATGACGCGGCGGCGGGAGGGTGTCGGGGGTGGGCGGTATCGTCGGGGCATGATCGTTCGCGAGACCGGCCCGGTCGTCTACTCGGCGAGCGACCTCACTGCCGCGTCGGTATGCGAGTGGGCGCTGATGCGTAAGCTCGACGCGAGGCTCGGGCGAATCCCGACGCCGCCCGAGGTCGAAGACGCCATGCTGCTGCGTGCCGGGCAACTGGGCGACCGACACGAGCAGCGGGTGCTGGCCGACCTCCGTGCCTCGCGGCAGGTCGTCGAGATCGAGCGGCCCACGTTCGACGAGATCGAGATCGCCACCGAGTCGACTCTGCGGGCACTGAAGGGAGGCGCCGAGGTCGTCTTTCAGGCGGCGTTCTACGACGGGCGAATGCTCGGGTACGCCGACTTCATCATTCGAGGGCCCGACGGCCGTTACGAGGTCTACGACACCAAACTCGCCCGAAAGGCGAAGATCACCGCCCTGCTGCAGCTCGCCGCCTACAGCGACCAGCTCACCCTGCTCGGCTTCGACCTGGGGGAGCGCGTGCACCTCTGGCTCGGCGACGGCGAGACGAGCTCACACCGTCTGCGCGACATCCTTCCGGTCTACCGCAAACGCCGCGAACGGCTGCAGCGAATCATCGACGAGCGCGTCGCCGACACCGAGCCGACGCCCTGGGGCGACCCCCGATACTCCGCCTGCGGGCGGTGTGCGACGTGCAGCGAGCACGTGCAGCTGCACCGTGATGTACTGCTCGTCGCGGGCATGAAGCTCACGCAGCGTGCCAAACTCAGGCGCGCCGGCGTCGAGAGTATCGACGAGCTGGCGGCGCGGGTACAGCCGGTCGACGGCGTCTCGGAGTCGACACTCGCCGGGCTGCGGGCGCAGGCGGCGATGCAGCTCGAACCGGCGACCCCCGGGCATCCGGTGCCGTTCGCTGTCGTGAATACGGCGGCGCTCGCCGCGGTGCCCCGACCGAGTGCGGGTGACCTGTTCTTCGATTTCGAGGGTGATCCGCTGCATCAGGAGGCCGGCCTGTGGGGGCTCGACTACCTGTTCGGCGTGACCCTGGCCGACGGGTCGTTCCGGGCCTTCTGGGCGCACGACCTCGCGGGCGAGCGCAGGGCTTTGATCGAGTTTCTCGAGTTCGTTCGTGCGCGGCGGGCCGAGCATCCCGACCTGCACATCTACCACTACGCCTCGTACGAGCGCACGCACCTCTTGCTGCTCGCGGCGCGGCACGGTGTGGGCGAAGAGCAGGTCGACGATCTGTTGCGCAACAGTGTGCTGGTCGATCTGTACCCCGTCGTACGTCAGGGGCTGCGCATCGGCAGCCGAAGCTACTCGCTGAAGAAACTCGAGCCGCTCTACATGGGTTCGCACGCACGCATCGGCACAGCGACCGCGGCCGATTCGGTGGCCGAATACGTGCGCTACACCGAATTGGTGGCCGACGGCGAAATGGATGCCGCGGCCTCCGTTCTGGCCGACATCGCCCGCTACAACGAGTACGACTGCCTCTCGACGCTGCGATTGCGGGACTGGCTGCTCGAGCAGGTGGCGCAGATCGAGCGGGTCGGGGAGAAAAGCGTGCAGGCGGGGCTCGCGGCGCCGGCGAGCGAGCTCGCCGGGCAGCACGCGGGGCAGCTCGCGCTGGTCGCCGTTCTCGAACGCGAGCCCGACCCGGTGTACGTCGCGCTGGCCGCCCAGATCGCGGGCGTCGACCCTGCGCTGCGCACGCCAGACCAGACGGCCGTCGCCCTTGCGGCTGCGGCGATCGACTACCACCGCCGCGAAGACAAGAGCTTCTGGTGGGAGCACTTCGACCGGCTGAAGAGCCCCGTCGACGAGTGGGCCGACACGCGAGACGTGTTCGTCATCGACTCCGCCGTTGTCGTGCGCGACTGGTCGATTGTCGGGTCGGCGCGCAACGCCTCGCGCGAGCTGATCGTCACGGGCCAGGCCGCCCCCGGCAGCCGGTTCTCGGGCACGGCGTCGCCCTTCGTGCTGTTCGACCCGCCCCACCCTCCGCTGCCCGAGCCCCCGGCCGGCCGTGGCCCCGGTACGCGCCCGACCCACGACCGGGTCAGCTTCACCGAGCTGCCCGACGGGCGGTTCTCGCTGGTCGAACGACTGGCGACCGGTGCCGCGACGTACGACCAGCTGCCGCTCGCCGTGACGCCGCCGAGCCCGCCGAAGACCGAGAAGGTTCGGGCGGCCATCGCAGAGTGGGGCGCCCAGGTTCTGGCGCACCTGCCGGCCATGGTTCCGGATTCCGCACTCGACATTCTGCGCCGGTTGCCGCCGCGTCTGCGAGCCTCGGGTGCAGCGGATTCGGGCCACGCATGTGCCACCGATTCGGGCCGCATCCGCGAACCCGCGGCGGGGTCGGTCACCGGGCCCGGTCTTCATCGTGACCCCGACACGGTGCGCGCCATCGTCGCCTCGCTGCTGAACCTCGACCGGTCGTACATCGCCGTGCAGGGGCCGCCCGGCACCGGAAAGACCTACACGGGCGCGCGCGTCATTCGCGACCTGGTGCTCGAGCACGGCTGGAAGGTCGGGGTGGTGGCGCAGTCGCACGCCACGGTCGAGAACATGCTCGCGGGCGTGATCGACGCGGGGTTGCCGGCGGCGCTCGTGGGTAAGAAGCAGAAGGCCGCGACAACGCCGGGTTCGGCGGCAGCTCCGGTTCCGCCCGCTTTCACGGCGCTTACCGACAAGAACACCGCGGCGTTCGTGCAGCAGCCCGGAGGAATGGTCTACGGCGGAACCCAGTGGAACTTCGCCAACAGCGACGCCGTGGCCCGTGACAGCCTCGACCTTCTGGTGATCGATGAGGCCGGGCAGTTCTCGCTCGCTGCCACGATCGCGGCGAGCGTCTCGGCGAAACGGATCCTGCTGCTCGGCGACCCGCAGCAGCTGCCGCAGGTGAGTCAGGGCACGCACCCCGAGCCGGTCGACGAATCGGCACTGGGCTGGCTCAACGCCGGCCACAATGTACTGCCGCCGGAGTTCGGGTATTTTCTCGAGGCGACGCGGCGTCTGCATCCGGCGCTGTGCGAGCCGGTGTCGCGGCTTTCGTACGACGGGCTGCTGCATTCGGCGGCACCCGAACGTGAGCTCGAGGGAGTGGAGCCCGGGCTGCACGCCGTGCCGATCATCCATTCGGGTGACGTGACGCAGTCGCTTGCCGAAGCCGAGGCCGTCGTCGGGCTGGTCGAGCAGACGGTCGGGCGGCGCTTCACCGAATCGGGCGCGAGCCGGGCGTCAGACCAGCACGACGTCATCGTGGTCGCTCCGTACAACGCCGAGGTGCAGCTCATTCGCGAGCGTTTGCGTGCCGCCGGCCTATCCGACGTGCGCGTGGGAACGGTAGACACCTTTCAGGGGCAGGAGGCCGTCGTCGCGATCGTCTCGCTCGCGGCATCGTCGGCAGACGACGTTCCGCGGGGCCTGGAGTTCTTGCTGCTCGCCAATCGGCTGAACGTCGCCATCTCGAGGGCCCAATGGGCGGCCTACCTCGTCTACTCACCGGCGCTCACCGAACACCTCCCCTCCAGCATCGCCGCCCTCGCTCAGCTCAGCGCCTTCATCACGCTCGTCGACGCCGCCATGCCCGCCTGATTCGCGTCCCCGCGATTGTGGCAGCGACCTACCGCGATCGCTTCGGGCTTCCTCGCGTGGCGCGCGCGAGGGCCGCGGTGTCGCTTACGTCGGAGCAGCGGCGACATGGCGACAATACGCGGGGATGCGGCGTCAGCTCCGACGGTTCTACCGCGTAACATTCGAGTGAGGGCGGGAGGCGGCCATGGCTGCAGCAGATCTAGATGTGGTGACGACGGGGTCGGCGATCATTCTGCAGACGCAGAAGCGCGACGGCAGCTGGGTGGCGACTCCGGTGACGCCAACGCGCAGCGGCGACGTGATCTACGTGATGACCGACGGGGAGTCGGGCAAGGCGAAGCGCATTCGCAACTTTCCTACCGTGAAGGTGTCGGCCGGCACCAACCGCGGAAAGGCCACCGGCCCGGTGCGGCTGGCGACCGCCCGGCGCCTCACGGGCGACGACCACGCGCGTGGGGCCTCGATCGTGCGGCGTAAGCATCCGATCGTCTTCGGCGCGATCATCCGGTTGCGGTTCGCGTTCAGCAAGGCCGACCAAGCCGTGTTCGAGCTGGCGGACTTCAGGCCGGAAGAGTAGCTGGCACGCGGACCGTCAGGCCGGCAGAGTGGCGGCTCTCGACCGGTCAGGCCGGAAGAGTCGCGGGAACGCGCACGGTGAGACCGCCGGGCTCGACCCAGGCGTTGAACGCGGTCGCCTCGCCGAGGGTGTCGCCGTCGATCTCGATCAGCTCGGGCCGGCTCAGCCGCACCACGAGGCGTTTGCCGGTGCGGTAGCGCAGTTCGGGGTCGTTGCGGTTGCGGGGCGCGGGGTCTTGCCCGGCGGTGTCGCCGCCAGAAGCGCCACCGCGGCCGCGGTTGATGATGGCGACCTTCGTCCATACGCGCACCCAGCCGAAGAACCCGGCGGGGCGGATGACCAGCACGTCGAGCAACCCGTCGTCGACCACGGCGTCGGGCAGCAACAGGATGTTGCCGGGTAACGAGCCGCAATTGCCGATGATGATGGTGTTCGCGGTGTGCCGGCGGCCCTTCACACCGTCGAGCGTGTACCTCAGGTGCAACTCGCGCTTGTCGCGCAGCGACACCACGACGGCGCCGATGTAGGCGATCCAGCCGGCCTTCTTCTTGAGGTCGTCGTTGGTGTTCTCGATCATCTTCGCGTCGATGCCCATGCCCGCCATGACGACGAAGACGTGCCGGTCGCGGGTGGTGTCGGTGCGCTCGATGTCGATCAGCCCCAAATCGATGGGGCGGTCGTCTCCGACGAAGGCGGTGCGCACCGAGACCGGCATGTCGTTCAGCGTGAGCTTGAGGTTGCGGGCGAGCAGGTTGCCGGTGCCGCTGGGCAACAGAGCCAGCGGGGTTCCCGAGCCGTGCATCCCTTCGGCGACCGCGCGCACGGTACCGTCGCCGCCCGCAGCGATGACGAGGTCGACATTTCGTTCGAGGGCCTGCTTCGTGACGCCCTGGCCGCTGTCGTCGACAGTGGTCTCGAACCAGAGCGTCTCGCCCCAGCCGGCGGCCGCGGCCTCGGTTTCGACGTTCTTGCGCAACACGGCGAGGTCGACCTTGATGGGGTTGTACACGATGGCGGCGACTTTCGCGGGCGAGTCGGTCATGCGCCCAGCCTAGGGCCGCGCTGTCATACCGGCCACCGGTCGAATATCATTCAGGTAGGGGCTTGCATCGTCACAGCACTGCCCGATATGCCTCACCCGCCCCCGCCACCCCCGTTTCGAGAGTCGGTACCGCCGCATGACCACACCCAACGTGCTGAAAAGCGCCGCAGAGCCGCTGCTGCTCACGCAGCGCCGCATCTGGATCATCTTCGGCGCCCTCATCGCCGGCATGCTGCTCTCGAGCCTCGACCAGACCATCGTGTCGACCGCGATGCCCACCATCGTTGGCCAGCTCGGCGGGGTCGAGAACCAGGCCTGGATCACCACGGCCTACCTGCTGGCGACCACCATCGTGATGCCCATCTACGGCAAGTTCGGTGACGTTCTCGGCCGGCGCAGCCTTTTCATGATCGCCATCGCGCTCTTCACTCTCGCCTCGGTGGGCTGTGCGTTCTCGACGGACTTCTGGATGTTCGTGGTGTTCCGCGCCATTCAGGGCCTCGGCGGCGGTGGCCTCATCATTCTCTCGCAGGCGATCATCGCCGACATCGTGCCCGCCTCGCAGCGCGGTCGTTACCTCGGCCCGCTCGGTGGCATCTTCGGCCTCGCGGCCGTCGCCGGACCGCTGCTCGGCGGCTACTTCGTCGACCACCTCACTTGGCAGTGGGCGTTCTACATCAACATTCCGGTCGGCGTCGCCGCCTTCGTCATCGCCTGGTTCGCCCTCACCCTGCCGAGCAAACGACCGACGATGCGCATCGACGTACTCGGCGTCTTACTGCTCTCTGCGGCGACCGCCTGCCTCATCTTCTTCACCGAATACGGCGGAAACTCGAAGCACGGCTGGGGCGACGGGCAGACGTGGATGTTCGGGGCCGGCCTGCTCGTAGCCGGCTGCCTGTTCGTCTTCGTCGAGTCGCGTGCCGAAGACCCGGTCATTCCGTTGTCGCTGTTCCGCAACAGCGTGTTCGTCATTCCGACCGCCATCGGGCTCGTGCTCGGCGTGGTGATGTTCGCGGCGCTCGGCTTCATTCCCACCTTCTTGCAGATGGCGTCCGGCACCTCGGCCGCGGCCTCCGGGCTGTTGCTGTTGCCCATGATGGTCGGCCTCATCGGGGCCTCGATCATCTCGGGTATCGTCATCTCGCGCACCGGCAAGTACAAGGCGTTCCCGGTCGCCGGAACGGTCGTGCTCGGCGTCGGCGTCTTCGCCATGACCACGCTCGCCGCCTCCACGCCCATCTGGCTGATCTGCGTGTACCTGTTCGTCTTCGGCACCGGTCTCGGCCTCATCATGCAGGTCATCGTGCTGGTGGTGCAGAACGCGGTTCCGCCGCAGCAGGTGGGTACCGCGACGAGCACGAACAACTACTTCCGCGAGGTCGGGTCGGCGCTCGGCGTCGCGGTCTTCGGAGCCCTGTTCACGAGCCGCCTTTCGGAGAAGCTGCTCGTCATCTTCAGCCAGTCGGGCGCCTCGCCCTCCGACGCGGCGTCGTCGACGGCGAACCTCGACCCGGCCGCGCTGAACAAGCTGCCCCAGGCCGTGCACGACCTCATCGTGACGGCCTACGCCGACTCGCTGGCGCCGGTGTTCTGGTATCTGCTGCCGTTCGTGGTGATTGCGTTCATCCTGTCGCTCTTCTTGAAGCCGATTCCACTCTCTGACGTGGCCGGAATGGTCGCCCGTGGCGAGGCGGTCACCGGCGAAGAGGCCGACGCCCTCGAGGCGCAGCGCCTGGCCGACGCCAAGGCCGCCAAATCGGCCCCGAAGGATTCCGCTCCGCCGACACCGTAACGCGTGAATCTGCGGTGTTTCGGCGCTCTCGCGGTAGTTCGAACCACCGCGGGAGCGCCGAAGTACCGCGCCGACGCGAATCGCCGGTTACGGCGTGACGATGTTGAAGGCCGGGTCGCCGGGCGAGAGCACGCCGAAGAGTGTCGCCAGAACGGTGGCGTCGCCCTCGGTGGTGAGTCCGGCATCCATCGCGCCCGTCAGCGACCCCGTCGCAAGCGAACCGATCGCGGCGTGGGGCATCGTGATGGTCAGATCGCTCGGCTTCGACGCGCCCTGCTGGTGGATGAACACGCCGTTCTTCAGCGTGGTGCGATAGCTCTGCGGTGATGCAGCCGGCCCCGGGTCGGTGAGCACCCAGGTGATAGAGAGGTTCAGGTCGAACGCCTGCGGCCCGTCGATCTGAATGGCGATCGCGTCGAAGAACTGCTCGATCGACAGCACAGCGAGCAGGTCTGCCGAGGTGGAGGAGACGGGCGTGCCGAAGTTGCCGGTGCGCAGCTCCATCGCACCCGAGAGGTACGCGTCGCGCCAGGTTCCGTTCTCGCTGCCGAATCCGAGCCGTTCGAGTGTGTCGGCGAGCAGCGCGCTGCCGGCGGCATGCCCGGGCTCGGCGAACACCACGTGGTCGAGCACTTCGGCGGCCCAGCGCAGGTCGCCCTCGTCGAAGGCGATGCGCGCCTTACGAACCACCTCGTCGGCGCCGCCCATGAAATCGATGTAACGCACGGCCTTCTCAGCGGGGGTGTGTTGCCAGAGGCGGGCCGGGTTGCCGTCGTACCAGCCCATGTATCGCTGGTAGATCGCCTTCACGTTGTGGCTGATGCTGCCGTAGTAGCCGTGCGTACTCCAGCTCGCGGCCAGTGCCGGCGGAAGCTCTATCAGCTCGGCGATCTCGGCCCCGTTATACCCCTGGTTGAGGTAGCGCAGAGTCTGATCGTGCAGGTAGGCGTAGAGGTCGCGCTGCGTCTCGAGAAACTCGACGATGTTCTCTTCGCCCCAGGTGGGCCAGTGGTGCGACGCGAACGCGACATCCGCCTTGTCGCCGTATCGAACGATGGCTTCGGTCAGGTAGCCGGCCCAGACGTGCGGGTCGCGCACGAGGGCGCCGCGCAGCGTGAGCAGGTTGTGCAGCGTATGAGTGGCGTTCTCGGCCATGCACAGCGCTCGCAGGTCGGGAAAGAGAAAGTGCATCTCGCTCGGCGCTTCGGTGCCCGGCGCCATCTGGAATTCCACGCGTACGCCGTCGATGGTGTGCGTCTCGCCCGTTGTGGTGATCTCGACCGTGGGTGCGATCAGTGTGACCGTTCCGGTCGAGGTCGTCTGGCCGAGGCCCGCGCCCACTCCGCCGCGTTTGTTTCGTAGCAGGGCGGCGCCGTACATGTACCCGGCGCGGCGGCCCATCGCGGTTCCGGCGTAGAGGTTCTCGGCGACGGTGTGCTCCATGAAGCCAGAGGGAGCGTAGATCGCGACGTCACCCGAATCGACCTCGGCCTGACTGGTCACACCCTTTACTCCGCCGAAGTGGTCGGCGTGCGAGTGCGTGTAGATGACTGCCACCACGCGTCGCTCGCCTCGGTGTGCGCGGTAGAGCCCCAGTGCGGCGGCGGCCGTCTCGGTGGAGATCAGCGGGTCGATGACGATGACGCCGCTGTCGCTCTCGACGAAGGTGATGTTCGAGAGGTCGAACCCGCGCACCTGGTAGATGCCGGGGATGACCTCGAAGAGGCCGTGCATCGCCACGAGCTTCGATTGCCGCCAGAGACTCGGATGCACGGTGGGCGGCGCCTCGCCGGTGATGAACGAATACGAGTCGGCGTTCCACACCGCCTCGCCGGCGCTGTTGAGAATCTGACCCGAGTCGAGGGTGCCGAGGTAACCGCGCTCGGCGTTTTCGAAGTCACGAGTATCTGCGAAGGGAAACTCCGCCGAGTCGAAGGGTGCCGCAGCCATGATGCCTCCAGAAGGGATGATGAAGTAGACGGTACGTTCGGCCCGCGCGCCACGCATCGTACGAGAGGTACGACATCTGGCACACTGGAGGCACCCGCGCCATCAGAAAGCCGCTTGCTCGTGACCTCCCGCGTCATGCCAGAACATGTCATCGACCGTATTCCGCTGCGCCAGCGGCTCGATGCGGTCTTGAGCGCGCCCCTCGCGGTGGTGGTGGCGCAGGCGGGCTCCGGCAAATCCGTGCTGCTCGCGCAGTGGGTGGCCGGGCATCCGGAGCTGCGAGTGGTGTGGCTCGCTCTCGACGAGGCTGACGACGACGCCGCTCATTTCGCGCGCCGGCTCTTCGCCGAGCTCGACGGTAGCGGGCGCGCAGGCAACCGGCCCGCAGGGGACGGGCCCGCAGGCGGCGGGCGCGCAGGCAGCGATCTCGACGGCAGCACCCCCGACTTCTCCGAGCTGGCGCCCCTCGTGGCGCTCGGCGATGGCGGGCTCGGCCAGCCGCTGATCGAGGCGCTGACGCTCTCCCTGAGCGAGGTCGGCGAGACGGTACTTGTGCTCGACGATCTGCATCACCTCTCGAATCAGAAGCTGCTGACCGATCTGGGGCGGTTCGTCGACTCCGCGCCACCGAACGTGCACACGGTCGTCGCGTCGCGCTCTGATGTCGGTTTCGCCTCGAGACACCGGTTGCGCCCTGACCACGTCGAACTACGGCAGGCCGACCTGGCGATGAGCTTCGCCGACTCGTCAGAACTGCTCAAACGCGTCACCGGGCGCACCATCGGCACCGACAGCGTGCGTGCGCTCGTGAGCCGCACCGAAGGCTGGATGGCCGGACTCTTGCTCGCCGGAGTCACCCTGCGCACTCGGCTCGACTCCGAGACCTTCGTCGCCGCGTTCACCGGCTCCGACCGCCTGGTGGCCGACTACCTCGGCGAGGAGGTGCTGGCCGCCCTCGCGCCGCAGCGACGGCAGGCCCTGCTGCGCCTGTCGCTGCTCGACACGATGAGCGTCGAACTTGTCGGCGCTCTGTTCGACGACGCCGACACCACGAGCCTTCTCGCCGAGCTCGAACGTAGCTCGATGTTCGTGGTGGCACTGGATGACCGGCGCGAGTGGTTTCGTTTTCACCACCTGTTCGGCGAGATGCTGCGCTACCGCGCGCGGGCAGAAGACCCCGTGGCCGAGCGGCGACTGGTGCTCGGTGCCGCGGACTGGCACCTGGCCCGGGGCGAGACCGATGCGGCCGTGGGCTACCTGGTGCGTGCCGCCGAGTGGAACCGCGTCTTCGACGTGATTCTCGCCGGCGGCTCCGCGGTGTTCGAGCGTGGTGAGATGGCCACTGTGGTGCGGTGGATCGAGCAGGTGCCCGCGAGCATCCGCGCCACCCGGGGCGACATTCTGGTGCTGCTGGGCATTCTGAAGGGCGTCGACGGGCAGGCGGTCGAGGCAGAAGACATTCTGCGCCGGGTGGTCGCCGACCCCACGATGTCGGCGGGCCTCGTGGCCACCGCACAGGCTTTTCTCGCCTCGCTCGCGCAGTGGCGGGCGCATCCGCAGATCTCGATGCGATATGCACGGCAGGCGCTGACGATGCTGGCCGAGCTCGGGCCGACGCCGACACCGAACCTGTTGAACCTGAGCGACCGGCGTTCCCTCGAGACGATTGTGCTGTTCTCGGGCGGTCGGGCCGCGTTTCTCGCCGGCGAGTTCGAGCAGGCCCGAGGGTGGCTCGATCGGAGCCTCGTAAGCGAGGGTGCCGCATATTCGCTCTGGCGCATCAGCGGTCTCGGGTCGCTCGCGCTGCTCGAGGCGTGGATCGGCAACCAGACCCGGGCCGAGCGGCTGAGCCGAGAGGCGCTCGCGATCGCCGGCCAGGCGGCATCTCTGGCGCATCCGTCGATCGCCGACGCTTACCTCGCACTGACGCTCGTCACGATCGAGCGCGGTGAACTCGGGCGGGCGGCGCTTCTCTTGCACGAGGGCGTAGCCCGCATCCGGGCGAACGGGCGTACGCAGCTCGAGTGGGTCGCGTTCGTGCTGTCGACGATGCTGCAGCAGCGCTTCGCTCCGGATGCCCTGCCCTCGCCCGCCGCAACCGATGAGTCGGTGGCGCTCGACCCGCCTGCCGGGCCGGCGCCGCGTGTTGCTGTCGATCGGCTCGCAGCGCTCGCGAGCGAGCGTCAGACCGTTGCAGAGTCGCGCAGTTCGCAGCTCAGCGTCACGCTGGCCGATCCGTTGACCGAGCGGGAGCTGGAGATCCTGTCGTGCCTGCCGACTCATCTCACAGCCCCCGAACTCGCCGCGCAGTTCTTCATCTCGGTGAGCACGGTCAAGACGCACATGGCGCACATCTACGCCAAGCTCGGCGTCTCGAGTCGCGGAGCCGCGGTGCGCCGTGCCCGGGAACTCTCGCTGCTGCCGGCGTGACCCGCCCGAGGCGCGGTACTTCGGCGCCCCCGCGGTAGTTCGAACCACTGCGGATGCGCCAAAGTACCGCGGTTGAGGCGCAAGGGGGTGCGCGCGAGCGAATCCGAATTTAGGCTTGAGGCATGGCCCGCAACAACGAGCGCAGCGATACGCGGCTGAACGTCGCCCGCTACCAGGTCGACGGCAGCACGCCTGGCGCTGAGGTCGACGAGAACGAAGCAGACGTGGCGGGCCAGACGCGCATGGAGGCACGCGCGCAATACGTCGAGATCCAGATTCAGCAGGCCATGCGCGCGGGCGCGTTCGACAACCTGCCGGGCGCCGGCAAGCCGCTCACCGGGCTCGAGCAGACCTACGACCCCGACTGGTGGATTCGCAAGAAGATCGAGCGCGAGAACATCACCGGTCTCGGCCCGCCGGCCCTCACGCTGCGCACCGAGAACCAGACCCTGGATGATCGGCTCGACGCTGCGCCGTCAGAACACGCCGCACGGCAGTTGCTCACCGATTTCAACGCCCGCATCGTCGAGGCGCGCCGGCAGCTGAAGGGCGGCCCTCCGGTCATCACGCCGATGCGCGACGTCGACGACGAACTGGCGCGCTGGCGCGAGCGCCGCTCCGCCCGCGCGACCGCGGCGCACGAGGCCCGCGAACGCCGGGAGGCCGAGCTGCGGGCGATGTCGTGGCGCGAGCGGCGTCGTGCCCGGCGTACCGAGGGGTTCTGAGAGCCATGAGCCGGTCGAAGCAGCACGCCATGACGCTCGAGGAGGCGCTCGCCATCGAGGCGCGGGCCCGCGACGGGCTGCTCGACGAGTCCCTGCCGGGAACTCGAGACGTGATCGCGCAGGCGCATCGGGTGCACCAGGTGGCCTACATGTGGGGGTCGGTGCGTGCCGAGGCGGCGCCGCCGCGCATCCGTTGGGGAATCGCGTTCGGGGTGCTGATGGTGCTCGTGACCCTCGGCGGCTTCGCGCTGACGTTTCTCGCGTCGCGCTGATTTTGAGTGTCGCGCTGATTTCTCGCGTCGCGCTGACGAGGGCTACCGCCCCCGAGGGGGCAGGAGTAAGTTATTTGGCACCGAGTGCCTCAATGACGATCGCTGCTTGTGTGACCAGCCGTGGGGTGCCCTGTGCGCCAGCACATGCGGCGCGCGCGAAGAGATTTCGCGCTCACGATGACACAAGGGAGTTTGAACGAATATGGGTCTTCTCGACGGCAAAGTAGTATTCATCACCGGTGGCGGCCGCGGCCAGGGCCGGGCTCACGCCGTGGTCTCGGCACGGGAGGGCGCTGACATCGTCTTCGTCGACACGACAAAACCGTTCGCCACGGTTCCGTACGCGCACACCACCGCCGACGACATCGCAGAGACGGTGAGCCAGGTCGAGGCGCTCGACCGCCGGGTGCTCAGCATCGAGGCGGATGTTCGTGACCAAGACGCTCTCGATGCCGCCGTGGAGGAAGGCATCGCACAGTTCGGCCAGATCGACTGTCTCATCGCGAACGCGGGCATCTGGACCCTCGGGCCCGTTCAGGAGATGAGCCGCGAAACCTGGCAGGAGATGCTCGACATCAACATCACGGGCGTCTGGCAGTCGGTCAAGGCCGTGGTGCCGCACATGATCGAGCGGCAGCAGGGCTCGATCGTCATGACGAGCTCGGTGAACGGTCTCGAGGGTGGTCCGTTCTTCTCGCACTACACGGCGGCCAAGTTCGCGGTCGTGGGGTTCATGAAGGCGATCGCGGTCGAACTGGGGCCGCAGGGCATCCGGGCCAACACGGTGAACCCGGGCACGATTCTCACCGGCATGACCAACAACCAGCAGGGCTACGACATGATGGCCGGGCACCCCGGCGGTACCCGCGAAGACCTGCTCGCTGCGGGCCGTTCGTACGGCATTCTGAAGGGCTCCGGTTTCATGGACCCCGAGGTGATCGCGAACGCTGCGCTGTTCCTGAACTCGTCGCTGGCTTCGAACGTCACCGGAATCTCACTGCCGGTCGACTCGGGGCACCTCGCGATGGCGGGCATCAACCTCGACCCGAAGTAGAAACCCCTTAGGCTCAGCTGCATGAGCCAACAGTCTGTCGCGGTGTCGCCTCGAGTCACTCGGGGCGACACCGTCATGTTCTGGGCGGTGCGGGTGGTCGCGACGCTCGCCGTGGTCGTCACCGTCTGGGCGGCGGTGTCGACGGGGGCGATGCTCGTGCACGGGCATCCGGCGTACGTCGTACTGCTGGCGGTGACGTTGGTGGTGGCCGTGCTGGTGGCGGTGCGCGCGTGGCTTCGGCGGCGACCGGTGCACCGGCGGCACAAGGTGATCACGGGCATCCTGCTCGTTCTGTCGCTCATCATGGTGGCGATTGTCGCGTGGCTCGTGCCGTCGTCGGCGCAGCAACCGGCCCTCGCCGCGATGACCTCGGATGCGGCGACCTCCGATTCGGCGGTGACCGTCAGCGAGACGCCGACCGAGATCGTGCTCACTCCCTCGGGAGCGGGCGCTTCCGTCAGCGACACCGGTGTGTTCTTTCAGCCCGGCGCGAAGGTGGATGCCCGCGCCTACGCCGCGGTACTGAGACCGTTGGCCGAGGCGGGGCGCCTGGTGGTGATTCCGAAGCAGCCGTTCGGCATCGCGTTCCTCTCGACGGGGGCGTTCGACGCCGCGCGCTCGCAGTACCCCGAGGTGACACAGTGGGTCGTCGGCGGGCACTCGCTGGGCGGCACGGTGGCGGCGATGGATGCCCAGGCCTACGCCGGCGCAGCCAGCGAGCCGGTCGTGGGGCTGCTGCTCTTCGCCTCGTATCCCGCCACCGACATGAGCGGACTCGACGCCCAGGTGCTCTCGATCTCCGGCTCGAACGATGGACTCGCCACTCCCGCGAAGATCGACGCCTCGAAGTCGTCGCTGCCGCCCGACACCGACTACGTGGTGGTCGAAGGCGGAGTGCACGCCTTCTTCGGCGACTACGGCCCCCAGCAGGGCGACGGCACCCCGACCATCACCCACGACGCCGCCCGCACCCAGATCTCCGCGGCGGCCGTCGCCTTCGTCAACGGCCTCTCGGGCTAGTGTTTGCGGTGCTTGGCTTTGACGAGGGAGGCGGCGCGCACCCAGAGCTCGCTGTATGCCCGGGCCGCCTCGGTGTTGGGGGCGTAGTCGGAGACGGCGCGGCGTTCGGAGCCCATGCGCTCGATGACCACGGTCGACGGCACGACGATGTTGCTCACCTCGGCGTGCTCTCTCGGCAGGTCGCGCACGGCGTCACGATGGGTCGATTTGCGGCGGTCGACCATCGACAAGAAGGCGAGCATCCGCGCCGGTTCGTCGGCCTCGGCGACGATCGCCCTCACCTGGTCGAGCGAGCGCATCGACAGCGGCGAGGGAACAAGCGGAACGACCACGACGTCTGCCGTGTGCAGAGCGTTGCGAGCGACGACGGACTCGCCGGGCGGGCAGTCGAGAATGACCACGTCGTACTGTCGAGAGACCGGTTCGAGAATTCGCGAGATGCGTTCACCCGACTTCTTCGCAGCGTCGAACACCAGGTCGAGCTCGCGGTAGCCGGCGTCGGCGGGAATGACGTCGAGCCGCCGGTTCGCGGTGGGTCGGATGACAGCCGCCGTCGCCGTGCGCCCGGCGACGAGTGACTCGACGCCGCCCTTGAGCTTGGGTTTCACGTCGAGCAGGTAGGTCGCCGCGCCCTGCGGGTCGAGATCCCACAGCAGCACCCGAAAGTCGCGCGCGGCCTCACACGCCAAGTTGACGGCCGTCGTCGTCTTGCCGACGCCACCCTTGGTGCTGTAGACAGCGACGACCTTCATGGCCGAAGCCTAAGCCCGCCCCGGGCCGCAGGGGAGTTGCGCCGTGTCGAACCGCCGTCGTGCGGGCAGACACCCCCAAACGGGGCGGAGGATACGCGCCCTCCTCGCGAATGTCAGGTGTGAGTTCTCTCAGGCACGAAGTCTGGCGGCGCGGCATCGAGAGAAGTACTGTGGTCGAACTCTGCACGGCCCGTGATTCACCTACCTGAGGTGGCTGCCATGACTACTTCCGCTGCACCATCCGCCGCCTCAAGCTCTGCCTCCACGGCGACCGGATCCTCTCCCGCCCTGAAGCGAACCGTCGGGTTCTGGGGGCTCACGTTCGTCTCGCTCGGATCGATCATCGGGTCGGGCTGGCTGCTCGGTGCGCTCACCGCCGCGAAGTTCGCCGGGGGATCGGCGCTCATCTCCTGGGTGATAGCCGCGATCATGCTCATGGTGCTCGCACTCATCCACGCCGATCTGGGCGGGGCGTACCCTGTTGCGGGCGGCACGGCGCGGTACCCGCACTACGCCTTCGGCGGTTTTGCGGGCTTCACGGCCGGCTGGGTCACCTACCTGCAGGCGGTGTTCATCGCCCCGCTCGAGGTCGAGGCCAGCTTGAGCTACGTGAACTCGGTGGGCAACATCAAGAACGACTTTCCGCTCGTCAACGTCGACGGAACGCTGACCACGCAAGGCATCGTCGTGGGCATCCTCGCCATGATTCTGTTCACCTTCATCAACCTCGGCGGCGCCCGCTGGCTCTCCGACAGCAACACGGGCATCGTCATCTGGAAGACGTTCGTTCCGCTCCTGACCATCGTGGTACTCATCACGCTCAGCTTTCACCCGGCGAACTTCACCGCGAACGGCGGATTCGCGCCCTTCGGCTTCCACGGCATCTTCGCCGCACTCCCCGCCGGCGTGGTGTTCGCGCTGCAAGGCTTCGAACAGGCGTCGCAGATGGCGGGCGAGGCGAAGAACCCGAAGAAGGATGTCGCGAAGGCGATCATTCTGGCGATGGCCATCGGTGCTCTGCTGTACCTGCTGCTCGAGGTGGCGTTCATCGGTTCGCTCGACCCCGCCACGCTTATTCAGAACGGCTGGGCGAACCCCATCGGTGCCGGCGACTACGGCCCGTACTACACGCTCGCGCTCGCGGCCGGTGCAGGCTGGCTCGCGGCGATCCTGATCATCGACGCGGTGATCTCCCCCGGTGGAACCGGCCTCATCTACGTCGGCACCACGGCGCGCATCTCCTACGCCCTGGGTCTGCCGAACGCCCTGACACGCATCAATGCACGGGGCGTGCCGATCTGGTCGCTGGTGCTGGCGAGCCTGCTCGGCATCGGCGCTCTGCTCGTGCCGGGTTCCGGCTGGTTGCAGCTGGTCGGGTACATCACCAGTGCGACCGCCATCATGTACGCGTTCGCGCCGATCTCGCTGGCGGCGCTGCGCAAGGCCGACCTGAAACGCCATCACCCCTACAAGGCGCCGGCGCCGATGTTCCTCTTGCCGCTCGGCTTCGTGTTCGCGAACCTCATCATCTACTGGGGCGGCTGGGACGCCACATGGCGGCTCTCGGTCGCCGTGCTGATCGGCCAGATTCTGTTCGTGATCGCGGCCCTGGTGAAGGCGAAGAACATCAACCTGGCAAAGACGCGCTGGCAGGCGGCACTGTGGATCTGGCCGTGGCTGCTCGGCATGTGTGTGCTCGGTCTGCTCGGCAACTTCGGCAGCACCGAACTCAACATTCTGCCGACAGACTGGGACACCCTGATCGTGGCCGCCTTTGCTGTGGTGATCTTCTACTTCGCCGTCAGTCGCCGCATGTCGGCCGACGACGTCGTGGCACAGGTCGAAGAAGATCTCGAGCACGAAGAAGAGGCCGACGGCCAGCCCGCTGTGCTGAGCGCCTGAGCCGCGGCGCTGCTCGCCGGGCAGGTGGATGCCCGGAGCGAGCATCCACGGCCGTCACTAGTCCTCGGGCGGCGGGGCCAGGCGCAGCTCCTCGAGGTCGAGCCGAGCCGTCACGCGCCGCAGCACCACGTCGTCGATGACGCCCTCGTGCCGCAACCGGTAGACCGCCTCGCGCTTTTTCGGCAGCAACGCGGCCTGCAGGTCTGACTTGGCGTCGATCTCGCTCGCCTCGCGCCTGGCCGCGGCAGGATTGCCGTCTTCGCGGTGGATGCGCGCCAGCCGCACCTCGAGCATGTGCCGCACGGCATCGGACGACTCCTTCGGGGTCTTCAACTGCGCAGCTACCTCGGGCAATGCGGCCAGCTCTGCGCGCAGGCCCGTTTGGTCGGCCAGCAGTTCTTCGTCGAACTCGGTCGGGTCGGGGTCGAGGTGCGCCCACCGAACGATCGCGGGCATGGTGAGCCCCTGCACGACGAGCGTGAACAGAATGACGATGAAAGTCGTTGCGATGATGAGGTCGCGGTAGGGCAGAGGGTCGCCCGAACTCGTGGTGGTGGGCAACGCCAGCGCCGCAGCGAGCGACACCGCACCGCGAAACCCCGCCCAGGCGTTGGGAATGCGCTGCCGAAAGCGCACGCGCCGCAGCCGTTGGGTCGGTCGCCGATCGAGCGCCCGGATGACGTACGGAATGGTGTTCGACCAGACCAGCCGGGTGGCGAACACGGCCACTGCGATCAGCAGGCCGAAGCCCAGGGTCTGCGCCCAACCTGTGCCAAGGCCCGCGGTCACGGTGTGCAACTCGAATCCGATGAGCACGAAGAGGGCGCCGTTCAGAATGAAGGTGCTGAGCTGCCAGAAACCGTACGACTGTTCACGCATGCTCGCCGTGATGAGCCGGGGCCCGGTCTGAAAGATCAAGAGTCCGCACGTCACGACAGCGACCACGCCCGACACTCCGAAGTACTCGGCCGGCAGATAGGCCAGAAACGGGGTGACGACGCTGAGCGTGTTGACCAGCAGCCGGTCGCGCACGAGGCGGCGCAGCAGCACCACGATGAGCCCGACCGCCAGCCCGATGGCGATGCCGAACGCGTACGAGGCGATGAAGCGCAGCGTGGCGGCGCCGATCGAGATGGGGGTGCCGCTCACGGCGGCTCCGAGGGCGATGGCGTAGAGCACGAGAGCCGTGCCGTCGTTGATGAGGCTCTCGGCCCGCAGAATGGTCGCGTTACGGCGCGGCAGATGCCCGGCGACCGAGGCGACGGCCGTGGCGTCGGTGGGGGCCAGAATGGCTCCGAGTACGAAGGCGATGGGCCAGGGCATCCCGAACCCGTGTGCGATGGCGGCCACGACGCCCGCCGTCACGAGAACAAGCACGATGGCGCTGAGCACGATGACGCGCAGATTGCGGCGGATCTCGCGCAGCGAGGTGTTGAGCGACTCCCAGTACAGCAGGGCCGGCAGAAACAGCAGAATCACGAGGTCGGGCGGCAGCGCGATACCCGCGAACCACGGAATGAACCCCAGCACGGCACCGGCCACGAGCAGTACGAGCGGCGGCGGCAGCCGCAGTTTGTGCGCCAGCGCGCCGCCACCGAAGATGGTGAGGCCGATGATCACCAGTATTTCGAGACCCAGCATGGTTACCCCTCGGTAGTTGAATCACTCGGTGGTGAATCGATCGGTGGTGAATCGATCGGTGGTGAATCGATCGGGCCGTGGATGAACGGCAATACTTGAAGCTATGACACTCTCACCCGAACTGCTCGACCTGCTTCGTAAGCCGAGCCTCTGCTTCATCGCCACGACCATGCCCGACGGGTCGCCTCAGCTCACGGAGACCTGGGTCGACACCGACGGAGAGAACGTGGTGATCAATACGGTGGCGGGTTTTCAGAAGCTGCGCAACATCGAACGTGACCCGCGGGTCGCCGTGGCGATCGCCGACGCCGACGAACCCACGCGCTATGTGCAGGTGCGCGGTACCGTGATCGAGACCCGCACCGAGGGCGCCGCGGATCACATCAACGAACTGGCGCACAAATACCTCGGAACGGACTACCCCTGGTACGGCGGGCGCGACCAGACGCGGGTGATGCTGATCATCTCGCCCGACAAGGTCAGCTCGCCGCGCAGTTAGCCTGGCGAATTGTCAGTGTGCCGCATCGACGTCGGCCACCGCAGCGGCGCTGGTCAGCGAATCGATCAGGCCGGGAAAACGCTCGTCGAGCTCCTGTCGGCGCAAGGCGATACGGCGATTCCGCCCCTCGATCAGCACCGTTGTGAGCCCGGCTTCACGGAGCGTCTTGAAATGGTGCGAGAGAGTCGACTTGGTGATGTCGAGCCCGAACTCGTCGACCGTACAGGAATGGTAGCCGTCGTCGGCCAGCACCTGCAGCATCTTCACGCGCCCCGGGTCAGAGAGTGCGCGCAGAATGTCGGTAAGTCGAATGTCGTCGGCGTTCGGCTGCGGAAAAGACATGTCGGTCATCCACGTGGGTTCATTGTTCGATGATCATCAAACTATACGATACGCTAATAGTATGACGACCATCGAACCATCGTACTCCGCGCGCTACTACCCACGGCTCGCGCTGCTGGCGTTCGGTCTCTTCGTGGTCGGAACGAACGCCTTCGTCATCGCCGGGCTGCTGCCCGACATCGCCGCGTCGCTCGACGTGCGGCCGGCCGATGTGAGCTACTCCATCACGTTCTACGCCATCGTGGTCGCCGTTGCGGCACCGGCGGTCGCCATTCTGCTGCCGAGAGTCTCGCGAACCACGTTGATGGCGTCGGGCCTCGGGTTGATCGCCGTGGGCACGGTGATCGCTGCAGCGGCACCGACGCTCGGAGTGTTCACCGTCGGGCGAATCGTGGCTGCCCTGGGTGGTGCGGCGCTCGTTCCCGCCGCGACCGCTGCTGCGGCCTCGCTGGCGCCTCCGGTCAAGCGCGGTCAGGCCATCGCCTTCGTCACACTCGGCTTCACGCTGGCCAGTGCACTGGGTTCTCCGCTCGGAACGGCTTTGGGAGCATCCGGCGGCTGGCAGCTGCCGCTGTACGTCGTGGCAGCGATGGCGGCGGTGCTCGGGGTGCTCGTCGCGTTCTTCCTGCGCAGGGTGCCGCTCGGAAATCCGGTGAGCATCGCGGAGCGCTTCGCGCCGCTGCGTGACCACCGCATCGTGGTGGTGCTCGGCGCCACGCTCTTCATGACCGCCGGATTCAACGTGGTGTACATCTTCAGCTCAGAGATCACGGCGGGCGCGACGAACAGCAATGGCACACTGCTGGCGGTGCTGCTGCTCGTCTACGGCCTCGCGGGCACCGTGGGAAACCTCGGGTCTGGCTTTCTGACCGACCGGTTCGGCAACCGGCGCACGGCGAGCGCGTTCATGATCATCCACTTCTTCGCGCTGGTGGTGCTGCCGATCATCGACCTCAACTACCTGGTGACGGCCGTCGTCTTCGCGGTGTGGGGTCTGGCGGCTTTCTCGGCCGTGCCGCCGCTGCAGCATCGGCTGATCTCCATCGACCCCGCCGCGTCGGGAATCGTGCTGTCGTGGTACACGACCGCCATGTATGCCGGAATCGCGCTGGCACCTCTGCTCGGGGGCGCGGCGCTCGCCGTCGGGGGTGCGCAGCTGGTGCCCGACGTGGGCGCCGGCGCGGTGCTCATCGCGCTCGTGCTCTTTCAGCTCGGGTACCTCATTCGCCGGCGCACGGCGGAGCCGGCCTTCGCGGCTCAGGTTCGCTGACTCGCTCCATTTTGCGAAAAAGTACCGATCGTCGCGGTTTTGGGTGCCTCTGCGCAAAGTCGGCAGCGCGTGTGCCAGAGGTTAGACCTGCACGAAGGTGAAACGGTCTTTGCCCGCGCGCTTCGACTCGTACATGGCCTCGTCGGCGAAACGGATGAGCGTCTCACCGGTCACGTCGTTGCGCGACTCGTCGGCGCTGTAGAAACTCACGCCCACACTCGCCGAGACGGGCAGCCCCGCCGCCTCGCCGTCGAGCGGTCGGCGAACGGACTCGCGTAATCGTTCCGCGATGTCCACGATCTGGTCTTCGCTGACGTTCTCGCAGATGATCAGAAACTCATCCCCGCCGAGGCGCGCCACGGTGTCGCCGGCCCGCACCACCGATGTGAGCCGCGCGCTGACTTCGCGCAGCACGAGGTCGCCGCCCTGGTGGCCGAGCTTGTCGTTGACGGCCTTGAACCCGTCGAGGTCGACGAACAGCAGGGCGATCGCCCGGGCATCCGGTGTGTTGTCGGCGAGCAGATCGTCGAGTCGGCGCTGCAGGTAGAGCCGGTTCGGCAGCCCGGTGAGGGCGTCGTGCAGCGATTGGAACACGATCTGCTCGCGCAACCGGATGCGCTGCCGCGCCCCGACCGACTGCTCGGCGAGCGACTCCAGCAGTTCGATCGTGCTCGGCTCGAGAATTCTGGGCCGGCCGAAGCCGCAGAGCAGCGCGCCGGTGGCGACGCCCGCCTCGACGATCGGCACCGCCACGAGCGACTCGATTCGGGCGCGCCTTGCGGAGACCGCGCCGGTCTGAGGAATCGCGGAGGCCTGTGGAAACGCGGAGGCCTGTGGAAACGCGGAGGCCTGCGGAAACGCGGCGGAGAGTGTCGCCGCATCAGACCAGGTCTGCGTCACGGCTCTCTGCAGCGCGAGTGTCGCGGGCGAGCTCTGCCCGGCGGCGATGATCGTCGCATCGGCAGCCGCCGGCACCAGATCGCCGTCGTCGTTGCTGAAGTACACGGTCACCTGCGGAGCATCGGTGGCGGCCCGGGCCGCCTCGGCGAGGGTAGCGCCCAGGTCGGACTCCGTGTCGGCGGTGCCGAATCCGGTGGTCGCCGCTTGCAGAATGCGAACGCGTTTCTCAGAGAGCTCGGCCGCCCGCCGCGCCGCGAGTAGCTCGCGTTCGTAGTTGCGGCGCACGGTCGCGTCGAACACGGCGAACCGGATGCTCGGCTCGCCGCCCGAGTCGTCGACGGCCGCGTTGACGAACACCGACAGCGCCGACTCGTCGGGCAGCTGCAGGTCGAGCGCCATCTCGTTGACCCGCCCCTGGTCGCGCAGTAGCGGCATGAACCGGGTCTCGTAGAAGAGCTTGCTGCCGCGGGTGAGGCGTTCGATGAGGTAGTGGCCGACCACCTCTTCGCGGGGTACCCCCACCATCTGCACGAAGGTGTCGTTGACCGTGGTCACCACCCCGCTCGCCGTCGCCGAGAGCAGCCCGCACGGCGCATGGTCGAAGGCGTCGTCGTGCTGGTGCGGGCCGTCTGCCGTCGGTGCGGGCGCGGGCGCGGGCGCGGGCGCAGGCTCAGGCTCGGCGTCGGTCACAGACTTGTGTTGGGTCACAGATTCGGCTTGGGTCACAGAATCGGTTCCGGTCCCAGAATCGGTTTCTGTCACAGAAAGGCGCGAATCGTGTCGCTGAGCTTGCCCGGGTTCGCCAGGTGCACGTAGTGGCCGTCGGCCTCGAGTACCACCAGTTCGCTGCCGGCGATGGCGCCCTTCAGATACTCGCCCACGATGACGGGAGCCACGATGTCATCCGTCGACTGCACGATGAGCGTCGGAGTGGTCACGTTCGGCAGCTCGGCCCGTACATCTGACAAGAACGTGACGCGGGCGAACTGGCTGGCCACAGCCGGGTCGGCCTTCGCGAAACTGTCCACCAATTCGGCCGCGAGTTCGGGGCGCTCGGCGTTGCCCATGAAGACGGGGGCCATGGTCGATGCCCAGCCCAGGTAATTCGCGTCGAGCGAGTCGAGCAGGGCATCCACATCGGCCGCTTCGAAACCGCCCACATAGTCGGAGTCGTTGATGTACCGCGGCGACGGGCCCACCAGAATCAGGCTCGCGAACAGCTCGGGCTCGGCGATGGCGGCGAGGGCGCCGATCATGGCGCTCACCGAGTGACCCACGAACACGATGTCGTGCAGGTCGAGCGCGTGAGCGATTTCGAGCAGGTCGTCGGCGTAGCCGTAGAGCGAGTCGTACTTGCTCGCGTCGTACGCCGCCTGGTCGGAGTCGCCCGAGCCCACGTGATCGAAGAGCACGACCCGGTGGTCGTCGGCGAACTGCGGGGCGACGAGGCGCCACATCTGCTTGCTCGTGCCGTAGCCGTGCCCGAAGATCATGGTCGGGGCGGTGTCGGCACCGAGAACGGAGACGTTGTTTCTCGTCAGAACGGCATTCGCGGCAGCGCCGCCGGGCATGGTGATCGTCATAGTGTCGCACTCCCCAGACGGCTCATCGCATCAGCATATCGGGGGTCTGTTCGTACGGGATGCGGATGCTCGGCTCTGCGACGCTCGTATGTTCGGTTTTGCGACAAACGCCGGGCGGGTTCGCGACACGTCCCCGACGGTTTCGCGGCACGCCCCGATGACCGGGGCCGCGGAGCTGGTCGGTCAGACGAGCTGCGACGACTCGTCGCGCGCCGACGCGCGCACGTTCGCGGCCTCGATGAAGCTCGCCGCCGCGTTGTTCGCGTTCGCCACGGCGACATCAAGATCGCGTCGTCCGGCGAGGCCGAGGGCGAGGTGGGCGCTGAATACGTCGCCGGCGCCGATGGTGGCGACGGAATCCACGGCCGCGATGGGTGCCGCCGCGACCCGGCGCGAGCGACCCCGTTCGAAAATGGTGGCTCCGCGCCGGTTCTGCGTCACGACGATGGCGGTGTGCGGGAGTGCCCGCGACCATCCGCGAGCCGTGTCGAGCGCGTCGGTACAGTCTTCGTCAGAGAACACCACCACGTCGAAGTGGGGGAGCACGTGAGCCCATTCGGTGAACTCGCGCTCGTGCACGATGTGATCGGTGCCGACGCGGCGCATGTAGCCCTGGGGCAACAGCAGGCGAAGGGCGGAGGCGGGAACGTTCTCGAAGATGTCGTTCAGATAGGTCGGAGAAAGGTTGCTGAGCAGGGGGGCCACGATCACGACGTCGGAATCCCGCATTCGCTTCGCCGTGTGCGCATCGACCGGCTTCGGAACGGCGCTGTCGGTGTAGAGGCACTGCTGGTGGCGCACGCCGTCGACGAAGGAATTGCGATAGACGAGCGTCGTGTCGCCCTCGGCCGCGTCGAAGAACGAGATCTCGGGGGCGAGCGGGTCGAAGTCGGTGCCGCGCGGAGCGAGCACCGTCGTGCTCACGCCCGTGAACTCGGCGAACTGATGCGCAATGAACACGGCGGGCGAGCCGGCGGAGCGCAGCACGTCGCCTCGGTCGGCCGTGTTCTCGTCGATGCAGACGTGGCCGACCACGGAGACCCGGAGGTGCCGCGCGGCCGGCGTCGAAGTACGGTCGACGGAGTGCGCTGCAGATGCTGCTGACGCTGACGCTGACGCAGGCGCAGGCGCAGGCGCAGGCGCATCCGCAGACGCAGACGCGTCGGCGGCGCGAGAGGGTGACAGAGGCATGGGCGGCGGGGCAATCGGAGTCGGTGCTTCGGGGTCGGTGCTTTACGGGCGGCGCTTCAGGGGCGATGCTCCAGAGCAGCGGTGAACTCGAGCGAAGAATGAGGGTGGTGCGGTGGTGCGGCGTCGCCGGGGGTGTGGTCCGGCCGCCGTTCCTTCATGTTATCGGGCGATTCTCGGGGAATGCCGGGGGTTGCCGAATCGGGCTTGGTGCAAGCACTTGCCCGGTGTCGGGGGTTGGCGGTAAACCGGATGCATGACCGAATCCGTACAATCCTCAGAATCGCCTCAGCACTCTGTGCCGCCTCTCGACCTCGTGCCGCCCCTCGACCTCGTGCCGCTCGCCGGCAGTGAACGGCCTCCGGCGCACGGATTCGCGGCGGCGGCTCAGCCGGCCGCGCGCGCTTCGGTGGTCGAGGCCACTGTGGTGTTGCGCCGGGCGAGCGCTGGGGCGGTGGGTCAGGTGACGGGCGAGGCGGCTGCCGGTGTCGGGGCTGCGCCTGCCGATGTCGAGCTCGTCACGAGCACGTTTCGAGAACTCGGGCTCGACATTCTCGAGGTCGATCCGCCCTCGCGGCGTGTTCGCATCGCGGCAAGCGTGGCGACGGTCGAGCGGGTGTTCGGCACCACGCTGCAGGTGGGGGAGTCTGCGGGCGGGGTCGGTTCTGCTGCGGGTGGGTCCGGTTCCGGTGCAGGTGGGTCCGGTTCCGGCGCGGGCGGGGTTGGCGGCGGTGTGGGCGGGGTCGGCGGCGCGGCGGGTGACGTGAGCGAGGCGGCTGGCGCGGGCGGCGTGGGCGGGGGCGACCTCGTGCAGAGTCGGCGGCGCAGTGGAGGGCTGAGCATCCCGGCCGCCCTCGACGGTGTGGTGACGGCGGTGCTCGGGCTCGACGACCGACCGCAGGCTCGTGCGCAGTTTCGCCTGGCCGAAGCCCATGCGGCGAGCGTGAGCTACACGCCCGTCGAGCTGGGGCGTCTCTACGATTTTCCGGCGGAGACGTCGGGTGCAGGCCAGACCGTCGCGATCGTCGAACTCGGCGGCGGGTTCACCCAGAGCGACCTCGACACGTACTTCGGCGGTCTCGGCATCGACGTTCCGGCGGTGCGGGCGGTCGGCGTCGACGGCGCCGCGAACACCCCCGAGCACAACGCCCAGGGGGCCGACGGCGAGGTGCTGCTCGACATCGAAGTGGTGGGCGCGCTCGCGCCGAAGGCGAGCATCCTGGTCTATTTCGCACCCAACACCGACGCCGGGTTTCTCGATGCGGTCGCCACGGCCGCACACGCGAAGCCTACGCCGGCCGCCATCAGCATCAGTTGGGGTCAGAGCGAAGACCAGTGGACTGCCCAGGCCCGCACGGCCCTCGACGACGCCCTGCAAGACGCGGCGGCGCTCGGCGTGACGGTCACCGTCGCCGCGGGCGATAATGGCAGCTCCGACGGCGACAGCGCGGGCGCCAACCACGCAGACTTTCCGGCGTCGAGCCCGCACGCGCTGGCCTGCGGCGGCACAAGCCTGCATGCCAGCGGCAGCACGGTCACCTCAGAGACGGTCTGGAACAACGGGTCGGGCAAGGGCGCGACGGGCGGCGGGGTGAGCGACGTGTTCGCGTTGCCGGTGTGGCAGCAGGGGGCGGGAGTGCCCGCGTCGCCGGCGCGCTCCGGTGGTCGCGGCGTGCCCGACGTGGCCGCAAATGCCGACCCGCAGACCGGCTATGAGGTTCTGGTCGACGGCACCCGGGCCGTCTACGGCGGAACCAGCGCGGTCGCTCCACTGTGGGCAGCACTGGTCGCGCGGTTCGTGGAGTCGTTGGGGTCGCCGCTCGGGCTGCTGCAGCCCTCGCTGTACGCGGCACGAGCTGGGTTGCGCGACGTGACGGTCGGTGACAACGGCGCCTTCGACGCCGGGGTGGGCTGGGATGCGTGCACCGGGCTCGGTGTGCCGAGCGGTACGGCGTTGCTCGCGGCGTTGCGCGCGGGCCAGGCGAACCGTGCCGGCGGCGGGGCCGTCGCGCCCGCGGCCGCCGCTGCTGCCGCCGCCGCTGCTGCCGCCGCTGGCGCCGCCGCCGCTGACGCCGCAGCGACACGTGCGACCGGCGGTGTGTCGGCAGCCCCACCCGCAGATGCGGCTCCCGACCTCGCAGACGAGTTGCGCAGCATCCGCGCCATCGGCGAAGATCGCTGATCACCCGGGCATCTCGGCCTCGGCCGGCACCTCACCGCCCGCGAGAGAAGCCTCTCGCGCCGAGAGAAGACGGTGCACCACCTTCTCTCGGCGCTAGCTGGTTCTCTCGCTGCTAGCGGGTTCTCGCGGCGGCTGAGGGAGCGCCGGTGGCCGTTCGTATTACCGCGGCACGATGACGGTCGCGAGGGCGGCCTCTTCGATGACGAGGTCGTGTTTTCTCTCGGAGAGCAGGTCGAACGCGCCGGGAGCGGCCAGCTCCGCCAGCAGAAACGGGCGCAGCAGAGCGCCCATGAAAAGGGCGGCGAGCAGGTTCGGCTGGCCCTCGCGCGCAACGCCCGACGCTTGCGCCTGGCGGATCACCGCTTCGATGAGTTCGAGCGGATAAACCGTGCCCGCCGGTAACTTCGGCAGAAAGGTGGGAACCCGAACGAGCGTCGCCACGAACGAGACGCGGTCGCTGCGGTACCGCGCGATCGTTTCTTGCACGATCGCACGCAGCGCACGTTCTTCCGCGTTATCGGAGGCTGCCGATGCGCCCGACACCGTCGCATCGCCGATCTCGGAGCTTTCGGAGCTTTCGGAGCTTTCGGAGCGTTCGGGGCGTTCGGAGTGCACGGCACGCTCGGCGCGGGTGGACTCGATGGCGTCGGCGACGAGCCGCGCGTACGCGGCCAGGTTCGCCGAATAGACCTGCGTCGCCAGGTCGTCGAGCGAAGCGAAGTGTCGGTAGATCGACGCCTCCGACATGCCTGAGCGCTCTGCAATGTGCCGAACACGTGTGTTGTCGTAGCCGAGCTCGGCGAAGCAGGCGGTCGCGGCCGCGAGCACGTCGGCCTTGCGGCTAGGCCGGGGCATCAGCATCAGCATCAGCATCGGCGCCGGCATCGGCCGGGGCGTCGGCATCGTCGGCAGCAGCACCGTGGGCCAGCGCGTCGGCCAGCGACGAGTGGGTGCTCACGCCTGGCAACCCGCGCAAGAATCCCGACCCGAAGGCGGCCGTCGCCGTCAGTGCACCAGCCGTTGTTCCCACCGTTGTTCCAGCCGGCGTTCCAGTCGTTGTTCCCGCTGGTGTTCTCGGCGCGAGCAGCTGCTCGAGGGCAGACACGAGGGCGTGCACGGTGAAGGCGTATCCTTCGCCAGCGCGCAGCCACGCCTCACGAGTGTCACCCGATTCACCCGCCACCCGCGCCCACGAGTACGACACGAGCTCACCCGTTTTCGGCGCCGTATCTGCCGCACGAGCATCCACTAGCCGGCGCAGCAGGCGCGAACGCATCGCCGCAGAGACGAGGGGCAACGCGGCCGCGGCGCCGAACCGCGGCAGAGGGAGGCCGACGGAGCTGGTGACGAATCGAGCGCCGAGGGTCGCCGGAATGGCCGCGAGGTCGCCCGTCGCTGCCGGGATGAGCGTGGTGGGTCCGTTCGGTCCGACCAGCCGATGGGCGCGGTGGCCGAGGGCGAAACGGGTGAGCCGACCGTTCTCGACGGCGGCGCCACCGTCGGCCAGCACTCCGACGACACTGGTCGCCGCGCCGCGACTGCGCGCCGCACTCTGCGGGAACATGGCGACGTTGACCCGCGTAACGTGCTCGCCGCCGCTGCCGCTGCCGCTGCCGCTGCCGCTGTCGCTTCTGTTACCGCTGCTGCCGCCACCGCTGGCGCCGCCCTCGACGCCGCCGTACCAGGAATCACCGCCTAGCGTGGTCGCAGCGCCACTCCGTCGCCCGGTTCTGAGCGGATTCGCGGCGCTACCGCCGCGCGCGACGTCAGCACCGCCTCCGCCTCGAAGGTGCTCGGCGACCGACGCGGCCAGACCCTCGGTCGCGACCGTTCCGAAGCCGACCGCCGGCATCAGGGTCACTGCCCGGTCGCGGGCCTCGGCGTCGCGCGCGAGAACGGCCGCGACCGCCGCGTATTCGTTCGCGGCATCGATGTAGTGGCACCCTTCGGCCAGCGCGGCGCCCGACACGACCTGGGCGGTCGCGGCGAACGGACCGACCAGATTCACCACCACCGAACTCCCGCTGAGTGCGGGTTCGAGTTCGTGAAGCGACAACTCGCTCACCCGCCACCATTCGGCGTCGAACCGCTCTGCCAGAGTTCGCAGAGTGCTGAGATTACGCCCGACGAACCGCAGTCGCCAGCCGTTCGTCGACGCGCGAGAGGCGAGCTCGGCCGCGAGCGGGCGGCCGACGGCACCGGTAGCACCGAGAACGGTGATGAGAGCGCTGACCGGGCGACGGGTCGGTTCGCCGGCTTCTGCTTTGTTTGTGACCATTCACTTACATTAGTGAGCCCGCTTCGGCCCGGCAAATTCGTTGCCCATCCCGGTTGTCAGTGACGTAGTCTCGGCTCAGGCGTCTGCTGGGAGTACTCGTGCTGGAGAACATCGAATCCGTGTTCCGGAGCTTCGACGAGAGCATCCGCGCGTCGACCGACGAGAAAGAGCGTCTGGTGCAGTTGCGCAATCGGGCCGTCGACGTGTTGGCGACCGAGCCCAGGGTGCTCAGAGTCGTCGACGCGGGATCGTACCGGCACGGCACCGAGGTCGGCCAACACAGCTGGTTCGACGTTCTCGTGGTGCTGTCGGGCAAACCGACCAGCGCGGCCAAAGCGTCAGAGCTGGTGGCGGCCGCTGTGGCGCCGCTCGGCGATCCTGAGACCGGTGGGATAGGGCCCGGTGCGACAGGGCTCGGTTACGCGGGGCTCGGTGACGCTGGGCTCGACGAAATAGCGCTCGGTGGCGCAGGGCGTTGGGCCGTCGGCGCCGCGCCAGACGACGGGCCACCCGGCCTGCGGCTCATTCCCGCGTTCGAAGCGCCGTCGTCGATCTCGGCCGCCGGCGGTGACGTCGTGGTGCTCGCCGATCCGGCGAAGCGCTGGGTCGCGACGCGAATCGGCGCCCGAGAGACGCTGCTCAGCCGCATCGACGACGACGGCCTACGCCCGCTCATCCGTCTCGTTCTGGCGTGGAAGCACCGCGTACGGGCCTCGATGTCGTCGTACTATCTCGAGACCGCTGTCATTCGTCAGGCCCTGCAGCAGCCCTCGTTCAGTGTGCTGTGGGATCTGTGCTGGACGTTCGAGCAACTCGCCGCCGACGACCTCATGACGCTGACCGACATCTCGAGCCCGGTGCCACGGCAGGGGGTGCGTGCCGCGGCGAGCCTCGCTCGGCGCATCGAGGGCGGCTACCTCGTCGAGCCGGCCGCCGCGCTGCTGCGCTCCGCGGTCAACGCCTCGATCGACGGCGACAACACCATCGTCGGTGATCGACTGCGTGCGCTTTTCGGGCCGCAGTTTCCTGCGCTCTGAGTGCTTTGAGTGCGTTCGTGCGCTGTACCGCGCGTGCGTCCGTCGGCGAGCCGGCGGCCCGGCGAGTGGATGCCCGGCTCAGAGCCCCCGCGAAACCGCCGCCGCGGCCGCCAGCCACGCGCGCCGGGTGGCGGGTTGCAGCGCTCCGTACTGGATGCGCCCGGCCTTGAGCGCCGGGTCGAACGGAACGATGACCACGTCGCGCACGTACGGCCGAAAATCGTCGGCCATGCGCTGCGAGATGCTCGACTCCTTCGGCTGCCACTCCGACACCACGACCACCGCATTGCGCGCCAACTCGGCTGCCTTCTCGCTGCGGCTCTGCACGGCCTGCAAGGTGAGCAGGGCCGCTTGGGCACGGTCTTCCATTGTTGTCGTCGGCACCACGAGTTGGTCGGTATGGTCGATCATGCGAAGCCAATTCTCGGCGCGGTCGCTGTTGCCCGAGTCCATGAAAATGAGTCGGTAGTATTTGGCCGCGATGCTGTGCACCACGTCGACCTCGTCTGCCGTCATCTCATGGATGCCCGTGGCATCTTCATCGGAACGCAGCACGTCGAACTTGTCGGCCTGCTGGTGGTGCACGAAGCCCGACATCTGCCCGAACTCTGCCCGGGCATCCAGGAGCTCGTCGGCGCTGCCGAGAACGTCGAGCACCGTCGAACCGTGTGCGCCGGGTTCGGTGCGCCAGCCGAGCGTGCCCATGGTCTCGTTGTTGTCCCACGCGAGTACGCCGCCTCCGCCGTAGCGGGCGAAGACCGCCGCGAGATTGACGACGGTCGGCGTCTTGTTCGCGCCGCCCTTTCGGTTGATGACGCTGATGGTGCGGTGGGCGTCGAAGTGACGCGAGACGCCCTGAATGTCGTTTCGTTCGCTGAGCTCGGCCGGGCCCGGAGCCAAATGAAAGCCGAACCGGTTCATGAACCCCGGCAATCCGCGCTGCGCGGGCTCGTCGACGCTTGTCGTGGCCAGAAAAGAGGGGGCGTCGAGCAAATCACGACGAGCTTGCTCAGACATAGGTTCTTTCGGTGCGGTGGGTGTTGCGGGTGGCGCGGGCGGTGCAGGCGGGGCGGTGGATGCCCGGGGCTGAGGTACGGGCTCGGGATCCGCCTCTGGGTCGGCGGCCGTGTTCGGTTGCGGTTGCGGTTGCGGTTGCGGTTCGGGTTCGGGTTCGGTCACGGGATTTGGCGCCGTCACGGGATTTGGCGCCGGTTCGGCTGGCGTCGACTCTGGCTCTTTCTCGGCTTCGGGCGTCGGCTCTGCCTCTGATTGCGCGTCTGACTCGACGACGGCGTCGGGTTCCGGCTCAGGCTCGGGCTCGGGTGCGGTCGCCGCTTCTGGGTGTGGCTCGGGCTCGGAATCCGCCTCGGCCTCAGAATCAGCCTCGGGCTCGGAATCCGCCTCGGGTTCTGGAGCTACCTCCGCCGCGGGTTCGCGGTCGCGCGCCGCGGCGGCGACCGGAGCGGCTGAAACGGGGCCGCCGAACGCGGGGTCGTCGTAGTCGAGCTCGTCGTCGGCGTCATCGTCGACGTCTTCGTCGATCGTCAACGCCGCAGCCGCCCGCGGCCCGGCCGTCGCTGGCGCCGGCTCTGCCTCTGGGGCTACTTCTGGCGCTGCCTTTGCCGCTGCCTTTGCCGCTGCCTCTCCCTCTCCCTCTGGGGCCGACTCCGGCGGCGGCCACGGTTGCGGAAGGTCTTCGAACGGAACGAAGCTCTCTTCTTCGATCGATCCGTCGGGTGCGGCGAGCAGAATACTGAGCCCGGTTCGGGCGCGCACCGTCACGCGCACCGGGCGACGGAACTTCAGCGCTTCATCCTGAATCAGACCGATCAGTGCCTGCAGCGCCTCCCCTTCCGAGGTGCCGCGCAGAGCACGCGCCGTGCCGTCGACATTCAGCATTCCGGTGTGGTCGGGGCGCAACAGCGCGGTGATGACAGGTTCATCCAACGCTTGACTTCTGTCGATTGCCAACTCGCTGCCCTACCTCTCGTCACTAGAAGAATCGATATCTGAATGATTCCTTAGTGATTGAGCGTAATAGACGTGCGCCTCCGTGCGCGTTTCTCGTTTTCAGCCGGCGGCCGGCGCCTCGTTCCAGATGGCGAATCTGTTGCCTGCTGGGTCGATCAGGTGGGCGAACTCGATCTGCCCGTTATTGATGACCGGAAGCGCGACCGTCGCCCCGATTCCGACGGCCTGCGCGAAGCTCGCCGCGACGTCGTCGACGTGCACATAGAACACCGCCCAGCTCGCTCCGCCGAGAGCCTCGGTGTTCCAGAGACCGCCCGCGCCGCCGTTCACCATGCTGTACTGCGCGGGCTCGGATGGCTCGTCGAACTGCCAGCCGAACAGGTCTCCGTAGAACGCCTGAGCCGCTACGGGATCGGGGGTGCCGATCTCGAAGTAGTCCACCCGCGCAGGCGTGCGGAAAGTCGCGGAGCGACTTTCGGTGGGCGATTCGTCGGTGCCGTGCGCACCGTTCTCTGGGGTCGACATGCACAGACCCTACGCCGACCCGGCCACTCGTTGTCGAAACGCGACCATGTTCATCCGGTTGCCGCAGCGAACACTGCAGAATCGCTTCGACCCGTTGCGCGACAGGTCGAGCAATAACCCGTCGCAATCGTCGGCTTCGCAGGCGCGCAGCCTGTTCATCTCGTCGGTTCTGATCACGTCGACCAGGGCAAGTGACACTTCGACTCGGATGCGCTCGGCCAACGGAGCCTGTTGGTCTGTGGCGTGCAGATGCCAGTCGAACGTGTCGTGGCGAACGAGATGGGGCAGGGCTTTCGCTGCCTGCAGCATGCCGTTCACCTCGGCGACGGCTGCATCTCTCTCGAGCAGCCACACCTCACGCAGGCGGCTGCGCGTGTCTCGGACATCGAGCAACTCGGCCTGGTCACGATCGAAGCGGCCGGTGTAGCCGTAGGCGTCAAGAAGCGCGGTCAGCTCTGAGGGCGTGGAGATCTCGTCGCGACCGCTCTTGGTCGCGCCGGCGACGGTATTGGCGAGCGCCACGGTGAACTCCAGAGTGACCTCGGTGTCAGGGGCAAAATGCAAATTGACTCCTTACTCGGTACCAGACTAGCGTCGAAGCCATGAGTGCAGTCAACCGCTCCTCCGATGCCGCAGTGACGGCGCCGTCGAGCCTTTCGGTCGCCGTTTCGCCACGGCGTTCGTCGACCACGGCCGGCCTGGCCGTGGCGGTTCTCGCCGCGGCCACCTTCGGCACCTCTGGCGCTCTCATCAAACCCCTGCTCGAGGCCGGCTGGAGCCCGGCCGCCGCCGTCACCGCGCGAGTGCTGATCGGAGCCGTCGCACTGCTGCCCTTCGCCCTGCTCTCGTTGCGGGGCCGTTGGGGTGCGCTGTGGCACTCGCGCTGGCGCGTCCTGGCCATGGCGAGCGTCGGCGTCGCCGGCACCCAGCTGGTCTACTTCGCGGCCATCCAGCGCATCCCGGTTTCGACGGGCATCCTCATCGAATACATGGCCCCCCTGCTGCTCGTCGCCTTCGTCTGGGCGCGCACGCGCCGCATGCCGAAGGTCGTCGTACTCGTCGGTTCGGTGATTGCTCTCGTCGGCCTCTTTCTCGTGGTGTCGCCCGGCGGTGGCGGAGCGTTCGACGCCCTCGGATTCACGTTCGCCCTGATGGCCATGGTCGGCTGCGCTCTGTACTACGTCATCGCCGCGCGCCCGAGCGATGGCTTGCCGACCGTGGCTCTGGCGGGATTCGGGCTGTTGATCGGCGGCGTCATGCTGCTCGTCGTCGGTCTCACCGGGCTGATACCGTTCACTTTCAGCATGACCAACGTCGACCTGTTCGGCTCCTCGGTCGCCTGGTGGATTCCGCTCGTGGCAGTGGGCATTCTCGGCACCGCTGTCGCCTACGCGGCGAGCATCACCGCAAGCGAGATGCTCGGCTCGCGGCTGGCGTCGTTCGCGGGCCTGCTCGAGGTGGTCGCCGCGACGTTCTACGCGTGGCTGCTGCTCGGCGAAAAGCTCTCACCGCTGCAACTCGTCGGCGGCGCTCTCATTCTGGTCGGAATCGGGTTTGTGCGTTCCGAGCGAGTGGATGCCCGCGTCGAGGTCGAGCCGATCGTCGAGCCGATCGCCGAGCCGCACCTCGCGCCGCACCTCGAGCCGATGGTCGAGCCCCACGTCGAGCCGCATCTCGGCGGTGACGTCGACCCGGCGACCGCGACCACGCCCTGACTGGCCACAGACCGAACACATGCCAGTCGAACGCATGCCAGTACTGCGAAAAACAATCGGGCACGCGGGTTATTGACTCCGGGGTTATTGACTCGAAGGTTATTGAACTGGTGCGCGAAGGCGCCGAAGCACCGGTGTTCGAAACTGATTGATAATTGAGTGAGCATTACTCGAATATATGTGCGAGAATTGAGGCATGTCAAGTTCTTGCACAATCGCTCCTGACGTCGAGCAGCTCGTCGCTGAACTCGACGCCATTACCGAGCGTGCCATGCAGGTCAGAAGAGAACTTCACGCCGAGGCGAGAGCCGATGAAGATTTGCTTATCCTCGCGGCAGCGGGTGCGAAGGCAGCTCGGGGCCTTGAATCGGTGCAGATTTCGGCGACGGGCGAAATCTGCGATCGGTCTCGGGCTGGGCTGGGGTCAGACCGGCTTTGTGTGAAAAAGGGCTGTCGAACTGCCTGCGAACTGCTGCAACGCGTGACGCAGCTGTCATCTGCGTCAGTCGCGCGGTTGCAGAGAGTGGCGAGCGCGGTGCGAGGTGGTGCGACGTTGTCGGGCTCGCCGCTTCCGCCTCGATTTCCTGTGCTGGCGGCGGCCGTTGAATCCGGCACGCTCGGGCTCGATACGGCCACAGCGATCGTCTCTGGGCTCTCCGTGCCGACTCTGCGGGCATCAGACGACGCGGTTCGCGCCGCCGAGCACGAACTCGTCGACGCCGCGCTCGGCAGCAGTCCAGAGTGTCCGGTGCCCGCGACTCCCGACGAGCTCAGAATGCAGGCGGCGGTGTGGCGAACGCTGATCGACCCCGACGGTGTGGAACCAGACGAAGAACGCGCGATGAAGCACCGCAGTCTCAGCTTGGGCAGGGCGACCTCGTCAGGCGTGCCCCTGTCGGGAGTGCTGATTCCCGAGGCGGCTGCTCGACTGCAGAGGCTTTTCGACGCATACCTCTCGCCGGTCTCGCGGCCGGTGGCGTTCCCATTCTCTGGCTCCGCTTCCGAAGGCACGCAAACCGAGGCAGGAGCGGTCTCCGATCCTCGTTCCCGCGTTCAGCAGCAGCACGATGTGTTTCTCGCCGTTCTCGACTGTTCCGCTCGGTCTGCGCAGACGCCCAGTATCGGTGGTGCGGCTCCGACAGTGCTCGTCACGGTGACGCAGAGTGACCTCGATCCCGGGGGCACCGGCCCCGGCGACCGGAGCGAGCCGGAGATAGTCGCAGACGCGCACAATGACGTAGGCCAAGGTGATGAAACGGGCGCAGATGCCGACCCAAGCGCAGATGCCGACCCAGGCGATCGTATACCGCTCGTCTCAGCTGCACCGGGTATCGGCTGGATCGAAGGCCTCGAACTACCGGTCTCGATGCGAACGGTGCGCCAGATGGTCTGCGCAGGCGGCGTGCAGAAGGTGTTGCTCGACCGAGCGGGTCGAGTGCTTCAGCTCTCCACTGAGCAGCGATGTTTCACGGGGTGGCAGCGCCGAGCGATAACCCTTCGAGACGGAGGGTGCATCGTTCCCGGGTGCGACATTCCGGCGTCGTGGTGCGAGATTCACCACGTGACACCACACTCCGACGGTGGCGCGACTCACATCGACAACGGCGTACTCCTGTGCTGGTTCCACCATCGAACGATAGAAGTGTCGGGCTGGCAGATTCGAATGCGTGGTGGTGCTCCGCAGATCAAGGCTCCTCCCTGGCTCGACCGGCGGTACCGAACGTGGACAACCACAACGAAGTCGCGCGTGCGCCTCGCCGAACGTTTTCGCGCCGAAGCCTGATAATCCCAGCACCAGCACCAGCACCAGCACCAGCACCAGCACCAGCAACAGCAACAGCACCAGCAATGCACGCGGACAGGGGACGAAGGTGCCCCTGCCCCTGCCCCTGCCCCTGCCCCTGCCCCTGCACTGGCGCGGGCTGCACCGTCGGCAGGACTGCATCGCACCGCGTGGGCTGCACCGTCGGCACGACTGCACCGAACGGCGCGGGCTGCACCGCGACCGAGGTTACGCAGCCGGGCGCGAGACGTGCTCGAGCAGGCGCGGCCACTCCGACACGTAGACGAACTCGCCGGCGTCTTTCACCTCGAGAACACGCGAAGCGGCGATGCGTTTGCGGTACCAGTTGCCGTCACGGGCGCCGACCAGAGCATCGGTGGTGCCGTAGACCAGAAGGGTCTGCGCGGTGATGGCGGGCAGATCGATGGCCCACGAACGGTCTCTGAACGAGAGTATGTCGTTCGCGAGACCGGTTGCGCCCTGGCGCGACGCGTCGGCGAGCATCCGGGCGAAGCGGCCGGAGAGCCCCTTGTTCTCGGGCGCGGCACGGCTGAGTTCGGCTTCGTCGATGCCGAGCGATTCGGCGCTGAGGTCGCTGTGCGAGCGGATGACGCGGTCGAGGTGTGAGCGCGGGGAGAACGCTTCGATGCGGGAGAGGCCGAGCATCCGTCGCACGGGGTCGATGAGGCCAGGGCCGTCGACACGAGGGGTGGCTACGACGGCGAGCCGGTCGACGAGATCGGGGTACCGCGCAGCGAGCGAGAGGGCGGTGGCGCCGCCACCGGCACCCCAGCCGATGACGCCGACGCTGTCGAAGTCGGCGGTGGTCGCCCCTGCGGATGCCCGGGCAGAGTGTCGCAGCACTTCGGCGACATCGTCGGCGTGCCGCTCGACAGCGGGGTCTTCGTCGCGCGGCAGTGGGTCGGAGGCCCCGTAGCCGGGCCGATCGATCATCAGCAGGTGCAGGCCGGACGCGGCCGTGACCAGGGGATCGGGGTCGAACCCGCCCGCCCCGGGGGTGGGGTGACACACGACAACCAAGCGTCTCGACGACGGGTCGCCGAGTGCGGTCATTCCGAGCGCGCGACCCGACGAGAGCAGGTAGTGCTGGTTCGCCATGTTCGCTCCTTCCCGAAACTCCCGAAACTCCCGTAACTCCCGAAACTCCCGTAACTCCCGAAGCCCTCGAAACTCCCGAAGCCCTGGAAGCTACCGTATCGACTGGATTGTGCTTCGGCGCGCGAGGGGCGGGGGCTTGACGGCGTCAGCGCAGGCCGAGAAGCCGCTCGGTGTTCACCCGGCGCACCTGCGAGGGCAGGGTGAAGAGATCGATCCACAGCGCGAGGGTGAACCACGAGAACGTGAAGATGTAGCTCACGCCGCGCAGAGTATTGCCGAGGTACACCTGGTGCATGCCGGTCCAGCCGAAGAAGAAGAACAAGGCGTAGGCGGTGAGCAATGAGGCGCCCTTGCGTGAGGGGCGGGGCAGCGTGGCATCCAGCCCACCGGCTGCCCCAGCGCCCGCGCCGCCCGAACCTGCGATGGCGGGCGGGTTCACGTAGACCACGGTCGTGGTCGACGAGCCGGGCGCGGCCGGAGTGACGACGACGGGGGGAACGGCGGCGACCACCGCCCCGGTCGGCGCCACGAGCGAAACCGCTGGAGCGGCCGCAACGGGGAGAGAAGAAGGTGTCGGCGGGGTGGGCTCCAGGGTTGTCACGGGCATCCTTTGATCGCACGGGCTCGGCGGGTGTCGTATACCCGCTGAATACCTGAATCGTAGCCCCGTGAACCAGCAGCAGCCGATATTCTGTGCAGCGCGGGTCGCGCTTGAGCCGCTGTCGACCAAGGGGTCTCGGGTGCTGCTTTCAGGAAAAACCATCATCGTCACTGGCGGAAACAGCGGCATCGGAGAAGGCATCGTCGTCGCGGCCGCCGCGGAGGGTGCCAACATCGTCATCGACTACATCAGCAATGCCGACGAGACCACCGAGATCATCTCGAAAATCGAGGCTGCCGGCGGCCACGCGGTCGGTGTGCAAGCCGACGTGAGCAAGGCCCAAGACCTGCACAAGATGGTTCAGGTCGCCGTCGACACCTTCGGCCGACTCGACGTGATGGTGAACAATGCCGGTGTCGAGACCCGCACGGGCATCCTCGACACCACCGAAGAGCAATACCACCGTGTGCTCGACATCAACCTCAAGAGCGCTTTCTTCGGCACCCAATTCGCGGCGAAACAGTTCATCGCCCAGGGTGACGGCGGTCTCATCATCAACATCTCCTCGGTGCACGAAGACTGGCCGATGCCCGGCAACATCGCCTATTGCGTCTCGAAGGGCGGCACGCGGATGCTCACCCGAACCGCCGGCGTCGAGCTGGGTAAGTACGGCATCCGTAGCGTGAACGTCGCCCCGGGCGCCGTCGCGACCCCCATCAACGCCAGCACGATGGCCGATCCTGAGAAGCTGAAAGATCTCAACGATGCGATACCGCTCGGCCGCCTTGCCGAGCCGAACGAGATCGCCGATCTGGTGGTGTTCTTGTCGTCGGGGCGCTCGGCGTATATGACGGCGACGACCGTCTTTGTCGACGGCGGCATTATGCAGGGCAGTGTGGGGCTCTGATAATCATTTCGGATGTCTGGCCGCGCCCTTTCAATTGGCAGGCGTTCTTCGAGGTTTCACATAAAGTTGACGAACGATGCGCCTGCTGCTGATTTCAAATCTGTTTCCGCCGAAGATTCTGGGCGGGTACGAGTTGGCCGCGCACGATCTGGCGCAGGCCCTCGCTGAGCGCGGGCATACGGTTCGGGTACTGACGAGTGCTGGTACCGGCGCGCTGGCCGTGTCCCCCGACGAGTCCGAGACCGACGCCTCCCGAGCCGGAGTGGATGTGCGCCGAGAGCTGCGGCTGACGGCTTACGGGCCGGCGATGGAGCTGACCCGCGAAGAAGAGCTGAAGCTGCACTTCGAGCACATGATCTCGCAGCCGGTCAACTCGCACCTGGTGCTCGAGACCCTGCGCGAATTCCAGCCCGATGCTGTGCAGGTCTTCAACGTCATCGGGATCGGCGGCGCGGCGCTGCTGGATGTTCTGCGGCACTCCGGCGTGCCGTTCAGCCTGAACCTGGGCGACGCCATCCCCGTCGAGGTGCTCCGTGAGCTGCCCCGGGCGGTGCATGACGTTTACGCCGCTCCGGGGGTCGCGGCCGAGGCGTTTTTCGCCGACATTCCCTTAGTGGCCGTCAGCTCGAAACTCGCTACCGAGATTTCGAGGTTCGGCGTCGAATTGTCGGGTGATCGCCTGATTGTTCCGCGGGGCATCCGGGTGCCGGCGGGGCTTACTCGGCGCGGTTCGGGCGCGGCGGGCGAGACGGCCTTGCCCGCGAGCGCCGCGGAAGGCACGGCGGGCGTGCCTGCTGCCGCGCAAAGAACCTTTCGTTTCGTCTTCGCCAGCGTTCTGTTCGCCCACAAGGGGGTCGACCTGGTGCTCGACGCTGCTGCCGCGCTTCTGGGCGAGGCGACGGAGGCGTCGAAGGCGTCGGCGGCATCGGCGGCATCGCAAGCATCGGCCGGATCGCCGGCATCCGGTGCCTTCACCGTCGACATGTTCGGTGCCGGCGACGACGCGTTCTACCGCCGTCGCGCCGAGGAGCTCGGCCTCTCTGGGGTTGTGCGGTTCCACGGCAACGTCGATCGCGCGGTTCTCTACGATTCGCTCGCGACCGCCGACGCGTTCCTGTTTCCGACGGCCGAGCGCGAGGCGCTCGGCCAAGTGGGGCTGCAGGCAGCGGCCCTCGGATGCACGCCCATCGTCACCGCCCAAGCGGGTGTCTCGGAGTGGCTCAGCGACGAAGCACACTGCCTGAAGATCGATCGTACCGTCGAGAGTCTCGCCGAGGCCATGCGCAGGGTGGTCGCAGGCGAGGTCGACGTCGACACCCTCGGCAGACGGGCCCAACGGCTCATGAACGAGAACTATTCGTTCGAGACGTATGTCGACGCCGTCTTCGAGTTCATGACGCGACCGCGTACGGCTGCGGCGGCGAGCGCGCACCTCGATGTCGAGGGTGACAGCGACATCGACAGCGAAAGTGACATCGACGACAAAGACAAGAAGGCCCGCCGAGTGCTCTCTGCTTGGCTGGCCGAAACCCGGGGAGTATCCGACGACCTGGTCGTACCGAGAAGGAGCAGCGAGTGGCCCGATTGACCAGCCCCAAGATCTGGCTGCGTGACCGAATGCGTTCGATCGCCGTCGCGGCGACCACCGCGCCGCTCGAGCAGCACGGTCGTGAACTCGACGATCTTCGTCAGCGAGCAAGTGCTCTCGAAGACCGGCTGGCGCTCTTGACGGTCGTGCGCACTCGGCAGGCAGCCGACCTCGACGAGCTGCGGGCGGAACTCGCCAAGGCTCAGCTGCAGCTCGACGAACAGTCGCATCGTGCAGACCGCTACGACGAGACGCTGCACGCGATTCGCGCCGGTGCCGGTCGAGATCGCGAGGCGGTTCTGAACGAGCTGCTCGCGGTGACGCGGCGAATGAACATCATCGACGACGCTGCGCATCAGCCCGACGCTGCGCATCAGCCGGATGCTGCGATTCAGCCCGAGGCTGCGATTCAGCCGGATGCTGTGGCCGCAGAATCGCGCGGGGGAGACCCCCTCTAGCCAGCGATCCCTCTAGCCCGCGATCCCTCTAGCTGGCGACGCCTCTGACGAGCAACCCCCGGGGGCCCGAGACACGTCCTAGTCTGGAGGCAGGCAGGAGGTACGTCGATGGCGACGCATTCGGTTTTCAACCAGGTTCCCCCGCGGGAGAACGTCGACGAGTTCACCACAAATGTGCCGCTCGTCGAGGCCGTAAGCCGGTACGACGCCGGGTGGGCGATCGAAGCGCTCGGCGACGTGGGCCGGCACGTGGGTACGGAACAGTTCCAGCACGATGCTGAGCGCGCCAACACCGTCGAACCCGAGCTGCACAGTCACGACCGGTACGGCAACCGCATCGACGAGGTCGAGTACGACTCCTCGTATCACCGCGTTCTTTCGGCCGCCGTCTCGCACGGCGCGCACACGAGTGCGTGGGCCGAACCGCGCCCGGGTGCGAACGTGGCTCGCGCCGCGACGTTCATGCTCTTCGCGCAGGTCGAACCGGGGCACGCCTGCCCGGTGTCGATGACGCATGCGGCGGTGCCGGTCATCCAGTCGTCGGCGCCTGCCGAGGTGGTGGCCGAGTGGATGCCCCGGCTCCTGAGCACCTCGTACGAGGCTGCCCTCGTGCCGGGCAAGACCTCGGCGCAAATCGGCATGGCCATGACCGAGAAACAGGGCGGGTCGGATGTTCGGGCGAACACGACCGAAGCGACCCCGCTCGGCGGAGGCGAGTATCTCGTGACCGGGCACAAGTGGTTCTGCAGCGCACCCATGTCTGATGCGTTTCTCGTGCTGGCGCAGGCACCGGGCGGACTCTCGTGTTTTCTGGTGGCCCGGGTGCTGCCCGACGGCAGCCGCAACGTGTTTCGCATTCAGCGGCTGAAAGACAAGCTCGGCAACCGCTCGAACGCGTCGAGCGAGATCGAGTTCGATCAGACGCGCGGCTTGCTCGTGGGGGAGGAAGGCCGCGGCGTCAAGACGATCATCGAGATGGTCTCGCGCACCCGCCTCGACTGCATCTTCGGCACAGCGGCGGGCATGAGGCAGGCGAGCGCCGAGGCGCTCTGGCACGTGCGCCATCGTGCAGCATTCGGAGCGCTGCTCGTCGATCAGCCGGCCATGACGAATGTCGTCGCCGACCTCGCGCTCGAGTCGGAGGCCGCCACCGAGACCGCGCTGCGGCTCGCCCGCGCCCACGACGCCGACGCGTCAGACCAGGATCGGGCCTTTCGTCGCCTGGCTACGGCCGTGTCGAAGTACTACATCTGCAAGCTCGGCCCCGCCCACGCGTACGAGGCGCTCGAGTGCCTCGGCGGCAACGGCTACACCGAAGGTTTTCCGCTGGCGCGCCGGTATCGTGAGCAACCCGTGATGGCGGTGTGGGAGGGCTCGGGCAACGTGATCGCGCTCGACGTTCTGCGCACCCTGGCGCGGGAGCCTTCCGCGTATGACGCGTTCGATGCCGAGCTGAGCCTCGCAGCCGGCGTTGCGCCCGCATTCGACGCGCATCTGGCGACCACTCGCGAGCTCGTGCGCGAGGCGCGTCTCGACCCGAACTCCGCCGCTGCAGCCCTCGGTTCCCGTCGTCTCGTCGCCGCCCTCGGGCTCGCGCTTCAGAGTTCACTGTTGCTGCGGCACGCCCCCACCGCCGTGAGCGAAGCTTTCGTGCGCTCACGGCTCGCGGATGCCCGGGCACGCTTCTACGGTGAGCTGCCGCCGGGCATCCGGCTCACCGAGATTCTCGACCGAGCCTGACGCGCTTGAGTTCGGGGCCGAGACCGATGTCGGCGACCACCACTCGGCCCGCGTAGCTCGCCCCCGGCTCGAGCAGCAGCCCCGCCTTGCAGCCGCCGAACGTGACGGTCAGGGTGGCGTGCAGCACCGTCGGGTCGGGCACTGCGCCGTCGTCGGCCCCGATGCCGCTCGGCAGGTCGACGGCCACCACGAGCGGCCGGCGGGCTGCTACCGCACCCGCCGCCTGGGCTGCCGCGCCCTCGGCTGACTCGTCGATTTCAACAGCCAGGCGGATGCCCGCGATGAGCTCGCGCGCACGCCCGCGCAGCGCGGGGTTGGCGCTCGTTCCCGTGCCGAGAATGCCGTCGAGAACCACGTCGCTCTGCTGCGCCGCGGCAACCACACGCGCAAGGGCCGCCGCAAGTGTGTCGCCTGCACCTGCACCTGCACCTGCACCGGCACCCGTACCTGCACCTGCAGCCGCACTCGCACCCGCACCCGCACCCGCACCCGCACCCGCACCCGCACCCGCGAGCAGGGTCGCACCTGCGCCGATCGCCGCCGCGAACCCTTCGTCGTGCACCCGGTCGGCCGTTTTCACGATGGTCACCAACGCGCCACCGCGCGCAAGCTCCGCCGCCGCGAAGAGTGCGTCACCGCCGTTGTTACCCGCGCCCGCGAGCACTAGTACCCTCGCCGAACGCACCTCGATGCCGTGCTCGGCCAGCAACGCTCGCGTCTCGGCTGCCAGCACTGCCGCCGCCCGTGCCATCAGCGGCACTCCGGCGTCGAGCAGCGGCTGCTCCGCTGCCCGCACCTCGGCGGTCGTGTAGGTCTTCATCGCGGCATTTCGGCGTTGAAGTATTGCGCATTTCGGTCGGCATGCGGCTACTCCTCGCACAGCTCTTTCAGCGCGATCAGCACCGGGCTCTCGGTCTCGACCGCCCCGTCGTCGGCGAATTCGCCCTGCACCTCGTCATCGCCGTCGAACTGCTCATCGAACTCGCCATCGAATTGCTCGTCAGCGCCCTCGTCACCCGGCGCCGCAGGCCGCGGATCGACCTGCACGATCGTCAACCGCGTTCGAGGCGCACCAGAAGAGTTGGCGACGGGCGAAACGGTGTACGTCATCGTGAAGTAGTTCTCCGGCACGTCGGCGAGGTCGGGCCGAGGCGCGAACAGCGAGTACGACAACTCGCGCGGAACCTCGTACGACAGCACCGTGCCCCACTGCTCGAATCGCTGCCCCTCCCATTCGGAGACGAACCGAATCGGCCCGCCCACCCGCCAATCGGTGAGCAGCCGACTGCCGTACTGCCAGCGCGCAACGAGTTCGGGCTGCGTGACAGCCGCCCACACCCGGTCGGCGCCGGCGTCGATGTCGATGAAGGAGGTCGAGGTTGAAAATGCCATGCACATACCGTAACGAGAGCCTGCGACATCCGCCGCGCCTCTGCCCGAGCATCCGCACCCCGGCATCTCCGGCAGCGGAATACATCGGCATTGACGATGCTTCAGAACAGGTCGAAAGTTGTCTGCATGAACGCGGAAAAGACCGGCGCAGAGACGACCGGCGCAGAGAAGACGGGCGCAGAGACGACCGGCGCAGAGACGACCGGCGCAGAGAAGACCGGCGCAGAGACGACCGCCGCAGAGTTTGAACGGCTCTTTCGCGCCGTATATCTCGGGCTGCACCGCCGTGACGAGAAACGGTCCGCTCTGAGCGGGCCGTCGCGCGCGATTCTGACGCACCTCGCGTTCACCGGCCCGCTCACGATCGGTGAAACGGCACAGCACCTCGAGCGTGCTCAATCGGTCGTCAGCGACATGGTCAGCCAGCTCGAACGTAAAGGTCTGCTCGAGCGCCGGGCAGACCCGGCCGACCGCCGGCGCTCGCTCGTCTGGCTCACCCCCGCCGGAGTCGACCGCCTGCGCAGCGACGAGTCAGTGCTCAGCGAGACCCGGCTGACGGATGCCCTGCAGCACCTTACCGAAGAAAACCGCGTCAGGCTCTTCGACTCGTTGCGGTCGCTCGTGGCGGTCGTCGAGCGCTCGGCCGCCGTTCCTCTCCTGCCTCCACCCGTGGCTGCCGCCGCCTCGACGCCCGGCCAGGATCACCCGCGCCCCACCACCCCGCGCCCCACCACCCCGCGCCCCACCGCCCCGCACCCCACCGCCCCGCACCCCACCCCTCACGAAAGGACAGCACCATGACCACCACCGACAGCACCGAGAACACCGAGAACACCGACACCACCACCATGCTCACCTGCGAGAGCTGCGGCATGCCCATCGAGTCGGGGCCCTATTGCGACCACTGCACCGACGAATCCGGTGCGCTGCAGAACTTCGACGAGCGCTTTCGGCGCATGTCGCTCTGGCAGGCGAGGTCGCACCCCGACCAGTCGCGCGAGCAGGTCGAGAAAGAGACGCTCGACTACCTGGCCACGATGCCGGCCTGGCACGATCATCCGCGGGTCGTCGCGCGCTGACTCGCACGACTCGGCCGCCGACTCGCACGGCTCGGCCGCCGACTCGCACGACTCGCCCGCTGACTCGCACGACTCGCCCGCTGACTCGCGCACTTCGGCGCATGCGCCCCTGCTCGAGCGAGCGCGCATGCGCCGAAGTGTGCGTGTCCCTCTGCAGCGACTTCACAGCCCCAGCAAACGCGATATAGCTTGACTTTGCCACGATCGCCTGCCTACGATGGTGCCCAAGTAGAAACGCGATATAGCTCGATGTGCCGAAAGGCCGCCGCCGAGCATCCGCGACACCGAAGGGAGCCCAGCATGGCGCTGGAGAAGTGGCTCGTCAGTGAGCCGAAAGTCATCGACCTCGACCTCGTGCGTTCGGTGAAGATCAGTCTCATCGGGGGCAAGATCGACATCATCGCCCACGACGAACCCGGCGCGAGGGTCGAGGTGCACTCGGTCAGCGGAAAAGACCTCAAGGTGCAGATCGACGGCGACGAGCTCGAGATCGACCACCCGCAGCTGCGCTGGGACAACTTCATCGACGTGTTCGCATCGTTCCGCGGCACCGCTAAGGCCGACATCAGCCTGCTCGTTCCGCGGTCGGTCGCTCTCAAGTTCGGCGTCGTCAATGCCAGCGCGTTCGTCTCGGGCGTGACCAACGGCATCAAGGCCAACTCCGTCAACGGCGACATCGTGATCGACGGCGTCGAGGGCAGCGTCGACATCAACACCGTGAACGGCGAGATCTCCATCAGCGACCACCGCGGCGCGGTCGCCGCGCACACCGTGACCGGCGACATCACGGTCAGCGGATCCGTCACCAAATTCGCCGCCGACGGCGTCGCAGCGAGCGTCTTTCTCGACCTCGACGGCGACGTCGACACCATCGACAACAACACCGTCTCGGGTGAGTTCACCGTGCGCCTCGACGAGGGGCTGGGCGCGCGTTACAACGTGAACACCGTTTCGGGTGTGCTGAGTCTCGACGGCTCGGTGTTCCGCGGAACCTACGGCAAGGGCAAGAACTTCACCACCGGCTCGCTCGACGGGCGCTTCGCCGAGGTGCACGCCAACTCGGTCGCGGGCAACATCACGGCCGTGCGCCGGCCCGCCGCGGCATCCACCGCCCAGCAGCCCGCCGAGGCGACGGCGTGAGTACCGTCTTCGGCCACGGCGACCTGCGGCTGTACCTGCTGAAGCTGCTCGCCGAGCAGCCGCGCCACGGCTACGAGCTCATCCAAGAGCTGAGCACTCGCTTCGGCGGAACCTACAGCCCGAGCGCCGGCACCATCTACCCGCGCCTGGCGAAGCTCGAAGACGAGGGTCTCGTCACCAAATCGACCGATGGCCGCAAGACCGTCTACTCGATCACCGACGCCGGCCGAGCCGAACTGGATGCCCGGCAAGACGACCTCGACTCCATCGAGAACAACGTGAGCGACTCGCTGCGCACCCTCGCCGACGGATTACGCGCCGGCGTGAACGAAGCCATGCGCAGCCTGCGCGCCGACCTCGCCGCCGCCGCCCAGGCGTCGCGCCCCGACTCTGCGCGAACCCGTTCCGAAGGCCGCCCGGTCAACTACGGCTTTCCCGCCGCCGATCCGCGCAGCAGCGACAGCACCGACAGCAGCGACAGCAGCACCGGCAGCAGCGACAGCAGCAGCGACAGCAGCACCGGCAGCGAGGAGCAGAGCGACAACCCCACCCCCTCGGCCGAAGAGCAACGTCAAAACCCCGGCGACGAGCAGCGCCGCAGCAACGCGGATGCCCTGCGTGACGTCGAGCTGGCGATCAACTCCTTCCGCAGTGCGGTGCGGGTCGACCTGCGTAAACACGCCGCTCGCGGAGCTGTTCCGGCGGCTGCCGTCTCGCACTTCACCGCCGAGCTGAAGCGCATTCAGGCCGAGCTGAAGGCCAGCCTCGGCTCCTGACGGGGCACGGGCCTCAGTGGCGGGTTTCGAGCTCCATCGGCACGAAGACCCCGTTGACGAGGTGCCCCGCGATGGGCGCCGAACTCGTGGTCGTGGGCCCGCCGGTCGGCGTCGCACTTGAAGGCCCGGCGGTCGGCGCGCCAGCTGCCGCCGTGCCGTCCGTGCCAAGATGCAGCCCGACACCGACGCCGGCGCCGAGCGCAACGGATCCGCCGCGCCCCTTCGACATGCGATCGATGAGCGCCAGCGCTAGCGCCGACAAGATGAACACGCTGTGAATGATCACCTGCCAGAACACCCCCTCGCTGGTGTATGTCTCGCCCGTGATGCTCTCGTCTTCCGACTCGGGCGAGCCGATGTCGCCCACCTCGATGAACGTCTTCAGCAGATGGATCGACGAGATACCGATGATGGCCATCGCCAGCTTGACCTTCAGCACATTGGCGTTGACGTGCGACAACCACTCGGGCTGATCCGGATGCCCGTCGATGTCGATGCGTGACACGAACGTCTCGTAGCCGCCGATGATCACCATGATCAGCAGGTTCGCGATCATCACCACGTCGATGAGGCCGAGCACGGCGAGCATGATTTTCGCTTCGTCGATCTTCAGCGGGTCGTGGATCACGGTCTCGGCGAGGTGGATCAGCTCGATCACGAACACCACGACGTAGATGAGCTGGGCCACGATGAGCCCGAGGTACAGCGGAGCCTGCAGCCAGCGGCTGAAGAAGATCAGGTACCCGATGCCTTTCACGCCTGCGCTTTGGGGTCGGTAGGAACGAATAATGGTCGAATCGGGTTTGGCCATGCTTCGAGGGTACGAGACGCTTCCTGTACACTCTCTCAATGAAGGGGAGTATCCCACTTCACCGTTGTCGTCAATACGGTCTTCGTCATCGAAGGCCCGGCGCGGTGGCACGATTCTTCGTGCGGGAGAGACTTTCGCCGCTTTGTCGTGCGAAAGGTTCGAATGACCGCTCTGCCCCTCTGGTTCGAGATCACGTCTCTCGTCGTCTTGACCCTGATTCTCATCGGCGACCTGCTGCTCGTCATCAAGCGCCCGCACATCCCCTCGACGAAAGAGTCGACCCTCTGGGTCGCGTTCTACGTGCTGCTGGCGCTCATCTTCGCGGGCCTCATGTGGGTCATCGGCGACAGCACGCACGCCGTCGAATTCCTCGCCGGCTGGGTCACCGAGTACAGCCTCAGTATCGACAACCTGTTCGTGTTCGTGATCATCATGGCGCGCTTCGCGGTGCCCCGAAAGCTGCAGCAAGAGGTGCTGATGGTGGGCATCATCATCGCCCTGATTCTGCGCGCCATCTTCATCGTGCTGGGCGCCAGCCTCATCGAGAACTTCAGCTGGATCTTCTACATCTTCGGCGCGTTCTTGCTCTACACCGCCATCAAGCAGGCCTTCGGCAAGCACGACGACGAGGCAGACCAGAAAGACAATCTGCTCACCCGTGTGCTGCGCAAGCGCGTGGCGATCTCGCCCGACTTCGACGGCACCAAGGTGCGCACCACCATCGACGGCAAGCGCTTCTTCACGCCGATGATCATCGTGTTCATCGCCATCGGGTCGACCGATCTGCTGTTCGCGCTCGACTCGATTCCGGCCATCTTCGGCATTACGCAGAGCCCGTTCATCGTGTTCGCGGCGAACATCTTCGCCCTGATGGGCCTTCGCCAGCTCTACTTCTTGCTCGGTGGCCTGCTCGACAAGCTGGTCTACCTGCACTACGGCATCGCGTTCATCCTCGCCTTCATCGGGGTGAAGCTCGTGTTCCACGCCCTGCACGACAACCAGCTGCCGTTCATCAACGGTGGTGAGGGAATCGACTGGGTGCCCGACATCTCGACCTTCGCCTCGCTCGCGGTGATCATCCTCTCGATGGCCGTCGCCACCGTAGCGAGCCTCATCAAGATGCGAGTGGATGCTCGGCGAGCCGTCACCTCGAACGACGCACCGAAGTAGCCGTCGGGAATCAATTCCAACCCGCGCGGTTAGAATGAGCGGATACATCAGCACGCGGTAGCACCGCGTTCGAGAAGGAAGAATCATGTCAGAAACCAGGGCTCGCACCCTCGCCGAAAAGGTGTGGGATGACCATGTTGTCGTCAAAGGCGAAGACGGCAGCCCTGACCTTCTCTACATCGACCTCCACCTCGTGCACGAGGTCACCAGCCCGCAGGCCTTCGACGGCCTGCGCGCCGCGGGCCGCCCGGTGCGCCGCCTCGACCTGACGATTGCCACCGAAGACCACAACACGCCGACGCTGGCCATCAACAAGCCCATCGCCGACGCGACGAGCCGCCTGCAGATCGACACCCTGCGCGCCAACGCCAAGGAGTTCGGCGTTCGGCTGCACTCGCTCGGCGATGTCGAGCAGGGCATCGTGCACGTGGTGGGCCCGCAGCTCGGCTTGACGATGCCGGGTATCACCGTAGTCTGCGGCGACTCGCACACCTCGACCCACGGCGCGTTCGGCGCGATGGCGTTCGGCATCGGCACCAGCGAGGTCGAGCACGTGCTCGCCACGCAGACCCTGCCGCTGAAGCCCTTCAAGACGATGGCCATCACCGTCGAGGGCACGCTGCGCCCCGGCGTGACGGCGAAAGACATCATTCTCGCGGTGATCGCGAAGATCGGCACCGGCGGCGGGCAGGGTTACGTGCTCGAGTACCGCGGTTCGGCCATCCGGTCGTTGTCGATGGATGGTCGCATGACCATCTGCAACATGTCGATCGAGGCGGGCGCACGCGCCGGTATGGTCGCACCCGACGAGACGACGTACGAGTATCTCAAGGGTCGCCCGCACGCTCCCGCGGGCGACGACTGGGATGAGGCCGTGGCGTACTGGAACACGCTCGCCACCGACGAAGACGCGATCTTCGACGCCGAGGTCTTTTTGAACGCCGACGAGCTCGAGCCGTTCGTCACCTGGGGCACCAACCCCGGCCAGGGCGTCTCGCTGAGCGAGAACGTGCCCGACCCGTCGCTGATCATCGACGCGAACGACCGCGCCAACGCCGAACGGGCGCTGGAGTACATGGCGCTCACCGCGAACACTCCGATGAAAGAGATCGCGGTCGACGCCGTGTTCATGGGGTCGTGCACGAACAGCCGCATCGAAGACCTGCGCGCGTTCGCCTCGGTCATCAAGGGGCAGAAGAAGGCAGACAATGTTCGCGTCATGGTCGTTCCGGGCTCAGCGCGGGTGCGCATCGAGGCCGAGGCCGAGGGCATCGACAAGATCGTCGAAGAGTTCGGTGCCGAGTGGCGCTTCGCGGGCTGCTCGATGTGTCTCGGAATGAACCCAGACCAGCTGGCGCCCGGCGAACGCTGTGCATCCACCTCGAACCGCAACTTCGAGGGCCGGCAGGGCAAGGGCGGGCGCACCCATCTGGTGTCGCCGCTCGTCGCCGCCGCGACTGCGATCAGGGGAACGCTGTCGAGCCCCTGGGATCTCACCCAGAACGAGCACTCGCTCGTCGGTGCGTCGTCGAACGAAGGGGTGGCCTGAGCATGGACGCCGTATCCGTCATCACCGGAGTCGCTGCGCCGCTGACCCGGTCGAACGTCGACACCGACCAGATCATCCCCGCCGTGTTCTTGAAGCGCGTCACAAAGACGGGCTTCGAAGACGCCCTGTTTTATGCCTGGCGCCAAGACCCCGACTTCGTACTGAACCAGCCCGAATACCAGGGCGCCAAGATTCTGGTGGCGGGCCCCGACTTCGGCACGGGTTCGAGCCGTGAGCACGCCGTCTGGGCGCTGCGCGACTACGGATTCGACGCCGTGCTCAGCTCGCGCTTCGGCGACATCTTCCGCGGCAACTCGGGCAAGCAGGGCCTGCTCGTCGCCACCCTGAGCGAAGCCGACATCGAAACCATCTGGTCGGCCATCGACGCCGAGCCGGGCCTTTCGATCAGTGTCGATTTGAACACGAAAACCGTGTCTGTGGGCGACCTCCGGCTGCCGTTCGACATCGATGACTACACTCGGTGGAGGCTGCTCGAAGGTCTCGACGACATCGGGCTCACTCTGCGCAATGAAGCAGAGATCACAGAATTCGAGAGCCGCCGAGCATCATGGCGGCCGAAGACACTCCCAGTGAAGTAGGCAGCACCCTTTATGAACACACTCCTCCAAGACGCATCACTCCTGCTCGATGCACAGAAGGCGGCGGCTCGCGTGGGTCTTCTCTCTGACACCATCATCGTGAACGGCGGGCGCCCCTTGCGCGGCCGTATCGACGTGCGCGGGGCGAAGAACCTGGTCACGAAGGCCATGGTCGCCTCTCTGCTCGGCGACACGAAGAGCGTCTTGCGTGACGTGCCCGACATCAGCGACGTGCACGTCGTCTCGCGGTTGCTCGAGATTCACGGCGTCGAGATCACGGGCAGCCCCGAATCGGGCATCCTCGTTCTCGACCCGGCCAACGTGGCCATCGCCCAGAGCGCCGAGATCGACGCTCTGTCGGGGTCGAGCCGCATTCCGATCCTGTTCTGCGGGCCGCTGCTGCACCGTTTGGGGCACGCGTTCATTCCCGACCTCGGCGGTTGCCGCATCGGCGACCGCCCCATCGACTTTCACCTCGACGCCCTGCGCGCCTTCGGTGCCGTCGTCGACAAGCTGCCGAGCGGCATCAACATCACGGCGCCCAACGGCCTCAAGGGCGCCAACATCGAGCTGCCCTACCCTAGCGTCGGCGCCACCGAGCAGGTTCTGCTCACCGGTGTTCGTGCCAAGGGCATCACCGAGCTGAAGAACGCGGCCATCGAGCCCGAGATCATGGATCTCATTGCCGTGCTGCAGAAGATGGGCGCGATCATCTCGATCGAGCCCAACCGGGTCATTCTCATCGAGGGCGTCGACAGCCTGAAGGGCTACGACCACCGTGCCTTGTTCGACCGTAACGAGGCCGCGAGCTGGGCATCCGCTGCTCTGGCGACCAAGGGCGACATTTTCTGCGTGGGCGCGAAGCAGCAAGAGATGATGACGTTCTTGAACGTCTTTCGTAAGATCGGCGGCGACTTCGACATCGAAGAAGACGGCATTCGGTTCTTCCACCCGGGCGGTGACCTCAAGCCTGTCGTCATCGAGACCGATGTGCACCCCGGCTTCATGACCGACTGGCAGCAGCCGCTCATCGTGGCGCTGACCCAGGCCATCGGTACGTCTGTCGTGCACGAGACGGTGTACGAGAACCGCTTCGGCTTCACCGAGGCGCTCGTCGAGATGGGCGCCGACATCACGGTACACAAGAACGGTCTCGAGGGCGAGGGCCGCCGCGTTCCGCGTCGTGCGCTCGAGCAGGCCGCCGTCATCGTCGGGCCTACCAAGCTGCACGGTGCCGACATCGAGGTTCCCGACCTGCGGGGCGGCTTCAGCCACCTCATCGCGGCTCTCACCGCTCAGGGTCAGTCGCGGGTCAGCAACGTCGGGCTCATCAGCCGCGGCTACGGTGACTTCACCGGCAAGCTCGAGAAGCTCGGAGCAGACTTCTCCTTCGAGTCGTAACCCTTCTTCATGCCGCAACAGGCAAGGGCGCACGAGAAGAATGTCGCGTTCCGGGTAATGGCTGCGCCGGTCATCGCCTTCACGGCGGCGATCTGCCGGCTCGACGTTCAGCACGGTGAGAAGCTGCCGAAGACCGGCTCTTTTGTGCTCACCCCGAATCACTTCAGCGACTTCGACCCGGTGGTCATCGGATGGTCGGTGTGGCGCCTGGGCCGTGCTCCGCGTTTTCTCGCGAAGGCGTCTCTCTTCCGCGTGCCGGTGCTCGGCTGGGCACTGCGCCAGGTGAAGCAGATACCCGTCGAGCGCACCACCCGAACCTCCGGCGGTGAAGCCATGTCGGCCGCAAATGATCTGGCGGCGTCGGGTGCGGGCGTCATCGTGTACCCCGAAGGAACCCTGACTCGCGAGCCCGACCTCTGGCCGATGCGCGGCAAATCGGGGGCCGTGCGCATCGCGCTCGAGAACGGCGTGCCGCTGATTCCGGTGGCGCACTGGGGCGACCAGCACATTCTGCCGCGCTGGAGCAAGAAGATCAGCCTCTTCCCGCGAAAGACCGTTCACGTTCTTTACGGCGACGAGGTCGATCTCGACCGGTTTCGCGGCAAGCCGCTGACCCAGAGCGCTCTGCTCGAAGCGACCGACCAGGTCATGACCGCCATCACCACTCTGCTCGAGCAGCTTCGTGGCGAGAGCGCACCCGCCGAGCGGTACAACCCGGCCGACCACAACCAGACCGAATTCGGAAGACCGCTGTGACGCCCCGATCAGTCACGCCTCGCTCCTCTCGTGCGAGCCGGGCCGCCGCGCGCGCCGCGGCGCTGGCCGCCCCGCAGAAGGCCGTCACCGTGCTCGGGGCCGGCAGCTGGGGTACCACGTTCAGCAAGATCCTCGCCGACGGGGGAGCAGACGTCACCCTCTGGGCTCGGCGCCCCGAACTCGCGCGCGAGATCAACGAGGCCAAGCGCAACAGCGATTACCTGCCGGGCGTGAACCTGCCGCCGGGCATCCGCGCCACCGCCAGCCTCGAACAGGCCGTCGCCGGGTCGTCGATCGTGTTCGTGTCGATTCCGAGCCAGTCGCTGCGCTCGAATCTCGATGCGTTGCGGCCCGCGCTGGGCGACGACACCATCGTGGTCAGTCTGATGAAGGGCGTCGAAAAGGGCACGGGGCTCCGCATGAGCGAGGTGCTCGAGCACGGTCTTGATCTTCACCGCGATCGGCTGGCCGTGGCCTCTGGCCCCAACCTCGCGCTCGAGATCGCCAAAGAGCAGCCGACGGCCGCCGTCATCGCGTCTGACAGCCTTTCGACCGCCGAGGCTGTAGCGATGGTCGCCACCAACCGCTACTTTCGCTCATACGTCAATACCGACGTCATCGGCACGGAGTTCGGCGGCGTGCTGAAGAACCTCATCGCCGTGGCCATCGGCATCGTGGACGGCGTCGGCTACGGCGAGAACACGAAGGCGTCGATCATCACGCGAGGGCTCGCCGAGATGACGGCGTTCGCGGTGGCGTATGGCGGGCATCCTGAGACCATGGCCGGGCTCGCCGGGCTCGGCGACCTCATCGCCACCAGCAGCTCGCCGCTCTCGCGCAACAACACCGCGGGCCGGTTGCTCGGCCAGGGTTACAGCTTCGCCGACGTGGTGGGCCGCATGCAGCAGACCGCCGAGGGGCTCGCGTCGGTGGCGCCGATCCTCACGCTCGCCGCGGCACGCGGTGTCGACATGCCTATCGTTCAGCAGGTCAGCCAGGTGCTTGCCGGTACGCTGAACCCCCGGGATATTGCACCGCACCTCACAACCGATTCACTCGAACCCCAGGGCGAAAGGCCGAACGATGGCAAACAAAACCGTGGTGGCTCTGCTCTTTGGCGGCCGTTCCAGCGAGCATTCGATCAGCTGCGCGACGGCCGGCGGGGTGCTCAAGGCGATTGACCGCTCGCGGTACGAGGTCGTACCTATCGGCATCACGCGTGACGGCGCGTTTGTGCTCGAAGACGACGACGCATCGAAGTTCACACTCGACCCGGCGAACCTGCCGTCGGTCGTCGATAACGGCACCCGTGTGCACTGGCCCGAGAGCGCGCTCTCGCGTGAGCTGACGGTAACGGATGCCCGGGGCGCTGTTCGCTCGCTGGGCGCCGTCGACGTGGTTTTTCCCATCCTGCACGGCCCGTACGGCGAAGACGGCACCATTCAGGGTCTGCTCGAGCTCGTCGGGCTACCGTATGTCGGGGCCGGTGTGCTCGCCTCCGCTCTCGGCATGGACAAGCACTTCACCAAGACCGTGCTGCAGCAGGCGGGCATCGAAGTGGCGCCGTGGCGCACAGTGACCGCGCGCGAGTGGGCCGCGGCTCCCGCTGAGGTCGAAGCGGTGGCGGCCGCCGCTCTGACGCTGCCCGTCTTCGTCAAGCCCGCTCGGGCCGGCTCGTCGGTCGGCGTCAGTAAGGTCAAGCAGTGGTCTGAGCTTTGTGCGGCGATGACGGTGGCGCTCGCCGAAGACAACCGGGTTCTCATCGAAGAGGGAATCGTGGGCCGCGAGGTGGAGTGCGGCGTGCTGCAGGGTCGTGCGGGGGCGGCCCCCCGGGCATCCGTCGCCGGCGAGATCGTGATGACCGCGCGCGAGTTCTACGACTTCGAAGCGAAGTACCTGGATGCCCCGGGAATCGATCTCGTCTGCCCCGCCGTTCTGACGGCAGACGAGCTCGCCGAGATGCAGAGTCTCGCGGTGCGGGCCTTCGCCGCCATCGGCTGCGAAGGCCTCGCCCGTGTGGACTTCTTCTTGACACCCTCGGGCTTCGTCGTCAACGAGATCAACACGATGCCGGGCTTCACGCCCATCTCGATGTTCCCCACGTGCTGGATCGCCTCGGGCCTGACCTACCCCGAGATCATCGACGAGCTCATCACTCTGGCGCTCGAGGTCTAGCCCTTCGGGATGTAGTTGAACTCGTCCGGGTTCGGCCCGGTGCGCTCGTCGCGGTTGAGGGCGGTGATCGCCGCGATGTCGTCGTCGTTCAGCTCGAAGTCGAAGAGGTTGAAGTTCTCGACCACGCGCTCGCGCGTCACCGACTTCGGAAAGACGATGTCGCCGCGCTGGATGTGCCAGCGCAGGGTGATCTGGGCGGGAGTCTTGCCGAGCTTCTCGGCGATGCCCACGATGGTGGGGTCGTCGAGCACTTTGCCCTGAGCGATGGGTGACCAGGCTTCGGTGGCGATGCCGTGCTCGCGGTCGAAGTCGCGCACGTCGTCTTGCGTCAGGTACGGGTGCGCCTCGATCTGGTTGACCGCCGGAACGACGTCGGTCTTCGCGAAGAGCTTGTCGAGGTGGTGCGGCTGAAAGTTCGAGACGCCGATGGCACGCACCCGGCCCGATGCGAGCATTTCGATCATGGCCTGCCACGTCTCGACGAAGTCACCGATGCCCGGCAGCGGCCAGTGGATGAGAAACAGGTCGAGGTACTCGAAGCCGAGGGCGTCGAGGGTCTTGTCGAAGGCCGGCAGGGCATCCGTGCGCGCGTGAAAGCCGTTGTTCAGCTTGCTCGTGACGAACACGTCTTCGCGCTTCAGGCCCGACTCGGCGACGGCCTGACCGACCTCTTTCTCGTTGCCGTACATCTCGGCGGTGTCGATGTGGCGGTAGCCGACCTCGAGCGCGGTGAGGGTTGCTTCTTTGGTGTCGGCCGGTTTGATCTGGAAGACGCCGAAACCCAGCTGGGGAATCTCGACGCCGTTGTTCAGGGTCACGTTAGGAACTGTCATACTCCAACGCTACGCGCGCCCACTGACGCTGCCGAATCCGCCATCGGGGCTTGCGCTCGGCGGCCTGCCCGGGTCGCAATAGGCTCGACGTATGCCCAATCCCTTCTTCGAACCGAGCCCGCTCGAGTTCGGCCTGCCGCCCTTCGCCGACATTCGCGACGAGCACTACGCGCCCGCCTTCGAACGTGGTTTCGCAGAGCACCTGGCCGAGATCGAGGAGATCCTGGCCGAGACGGATGCGCCGACCCTCGAGAACACACTGATTCCGCTCGAGCGCGCAGGTCAGACCCTCTCTCGCGTCTCCGCGGTGTTCTTCAACAAGGCCTCGGCCGACAGCACCGACTTCACGAACGAGCTCGAAGAGCAGCTCGCGCCGCAGTTGGCCGCGCATTCCGACGCGATTCGGCTGAACTCGGCGCTGTACTCACGCATCCGTGGTGTGTACGAGAACCGCGACACTCTCGACGCCGAGTCGCGCTACCTGGCCGAGCGGTATTACGCCGAGTTCACCCAGGCCGGTGCCGGGCTCTCCGACGACGACAAGAGCCGCCTCCGCCACCTCAACAGCGAACTGTCGACGCTGACCACCCGCTTCGAGAAGAACCTGCTCGCCGATACGAACGAACTCGCCGTGGTCATCGACACCGTCGCCTCGCTCGACGGGCTGGGAGAGGGCGAGATCTCGGCGGCTGCCGCGGCCGCAACCGAGCGGGGGATGCCCGGAAAGTACGTCATCACGCTGGTGCTGCCCACCGGGCATCCGTACCTCGCTTCGCTCACCGATCGCGCGGTGCGCGAGCGCATCATGACGGCTTCACGCTCACGCGGCACACACGGCTGCGAGCACGACAACCGTGAGATCGTGCTACAGATCACCCGGTTGCGTGCCGAACGCGCGGCACTACTGGGGTTCGCGACCCACGCCGCTTTTGTGACCAGCGACGAGACCGCCCAGACGCCCGAGGCAGTGGATGCCCTGCTGCGCCAGCTCGCCGGCCCGGCCGCGCGCAACGCCCGCGCCGAGCAGGCCGCGCTTCAGCAGCTCGCCGTGCGCGAGACGGGCGACGCTTCATTCGAGCTTCAGGCCTGGGACTGGGCGTTCTACAGCGAGAAGGTGCGCAAGGCCACCTACGACGTCGACACCGCCGAGATGCGGCCCTACTTCGAGGCGTCGCGGGTGCTGAACGACGGCGTGTTCTTCGCCGCCCATCGCTTGTACGGCGTGACGTTCACCGAGCGGTTCGATCTGGTGGCGTACCACCCGGAGGTTCGCGTGTTCGAGGTCCGTAACGAAGACGGCTCGGTCGTGGGGCTCTACCTGCTCGACCTGTACACGCGCGACTCGAAGCGGGGTGGGGCCTGGATGAACTCGCTCACCTCGCAGAGCTCGCTGCTCGGGCATCCGGTGGTCGTGACCAACAACCTCAACGTGCCCAAACCGTCGTCGGGGCCGACGTTACTCACGTACAGCGAGGTCACGACGCTGTTCCACGAGTTCGGGCACGCCTTGCACGGGTTGTTCGCGCGGGTGACGTACCCGAAGTTCGCCGGCACCCGGGTGTTTCGCGACTTCGTGGAGTTTCCGAGCCAGGTCAACGAAATGTGGATGCTCTGGCCCGAGGTTCTGGCGAACTACGCGGTGCACAACTCGACCGGTGAGCCGATGCCTTCTGCTCTGGTGCAGAAGTTGCAGGACTCGTCCGGCTTCAACGAGGGGTTCGCCACGTCGGAGTACCTTGCTGCGGCGCTGCTCGACCAGGCGTGGCACTCGCTTTCGGTCGATTCGCCTGCCGTCGACGACGTTGCTGCGTTCGAGGCGGCAGCCCTCGCCTCCTTCGGGCTCGACAACCCTGCGGTGCCCACCCGGTATGCGAGCACCTACTTCGCGCACACCTTCTCGGGCGGATACGACGCCGGCTACTACTCCTACATCTGGAGTGAGGTGCTCGACGCCGACACGGTGGAGTGGTTCCGCTCCACCGGCGGCCTCACCCGCGCCAACGGCGACCGCTTTCGCCAACGTTTGCTCGGCGTCGGGGGCTCCGTTCCGCCCCTCGAGGCGTTCGTCGACTTCCGCGGTCGCCCCGCCGAAATCGGCCCCCTGCTCGACCGCCGCGGCCTCAACGCCTGAGCTCCTGTTCACCGTCTCGGATGTCCGGCCACACCCGTTGCGCCCCACCCGTTCCGGCGCGCGGTAGCTCGGTGAATGCGCGGTGGTCGGTGAATGCGCGGTGGTTCGGCGCGTCCGCGGTGGTTCGCGGTGTTTGTCAACCTGTGTGGGACAGTTCGGTGGTGGGTTGGTTGATCCAGGTGCGGATGTTGATGATTTCGGCTTGTGGTCGGCGGTTGTAGCGTTCGGGGTGTTGCTGGTAGGCGGTGTTCAGGAGGCTCTGGCGGCGGTTGCGGTATATCCGCCAGGTGCCGTTGTGCACGGTCTCGGGTGTGTAGTGGCCGATCCCGGAGTGGTGGTGTTCGGTGTTGTAGGAGCGGATGAACGCGTCGATCCAGTGTCTGGCGTGTTCGAGGGTGTCGAACCTGCGGGGGTAGTCGAGGGCGTATTTCATGGTTTTGAACTGGGCTTCGGAGAATGGGTTGTCGTTAGACACGTGAGGGCGGGAATGTGACTTCACGATCCCGAGGGTGCCTAGTGTTTCGGTCATCAGATCGGAGGTCATCGAGGGTCCACGGTCGGCGTGTAGCACCTCGGGGACGCTGTTCGCAGCGATCGCGTCGGTGAGCATGGCGACGGCGAGGGTGGCGCGTTCAGCGTCTTCGACGCGCCAGCCGACGACGTACCGGGAATACACGTCAAGGATCAGGTACAGCTTGAAACTGCGGCCCCGATCGGTGCTGGGCAGCATCGTGATGTCCCAGGACCACACCTGATTCGGTCCCGTCGCGCAGAGCACCGGGATCACGGCCGGCGGATGGGTGGCCTGACGACGCCGGTCACCGGTGAGCTGCCGTTGGCGCGCGATTCGGTGCCAGGATGATTGGGACGCAATGTAGATACCCTCGTCCAAGAGCCGATAGAACACCGCCGTCACGGACAGGTCCGCGTACTCCTCGTCACACAGATACGCCACGATCCGGGCGCGTTCCTGAACTGACAAAGCCGCTGGCTGGAACCGATCCGACTGCGGTACCGGTGCTCGATGTCCTCGCGGTCGATGCCTGCGCCGATACCAGGACGCTCGCGGTACCCCCGCGGCCGCGCAGGCGGCGGACACGCTTAACCCGGCGGCGACGAGTTCGGCGACGGCGGTTTCCTGGATGCTGGTTGCAATGGTTCCGGCTCCGCGCTCTCGGCAAGTTTCTCCAAGAGCGCGTGCGCTTTTCCCACGGACTCTAACGCGGCTTCCAGAATGTCCCTGTCGGCCTGCGCTTTCGCGAGCTCTTTGCGGAGCCTGGCTATCTCAGCGCTCTGCGTGCGTGGTGTCATCGCCCGTCCCAAGACCCGATGGCCCGTCGGTGAGGGCCCGAACTCCTCATTATCGCGAGCGAACGCCCACCGCGCCACACTGCCACGATCCACCCCATACCGGCGCAGCACCTCACCCCGAGCACCCCGCTCAGCAGACTCATACGCCGACACGATCTCCAGCTTCAACCCCACCGGACGATGCCACTTCAAACCCATCGACCTCACCACCAGCACACCACCAATCTGTCTCACCACAGGCTGACACAGAGGGTCGAACTACCGCGGACGCGCCAAACCACCGCAGACGCGCCGAAATACCGCGGATGGTCGGTCGTGCCTGCACGCAACACTCATGTCACGGGTTGTCGCGGGGGCTGAGCACACAGAACTCGTTGCCCTCGGGATCGGCCAGCACGACCCACCCAACGCTCGACTCGTCTTGGCCCACGTTCACCCGCGATGCTCCGCGGGCGATAAGGCGCTCGACCTCGGCGGCCTGATCGTCGTCGGCACGCGGAGCCAGGTCGATGTGCAGGCGGTTCTTCACCGTCTTTCCCTCGGGCACCTGCACGAAGACGAGTCCTTGCTGCCGCTCCTCGATGGGAACGACCCGGTCGGCGTCGAGCGCAACCGGTGACACGACGGCAGCCTCGTCGCCCGACTCGAACGCGATGCGCCAGCCGAGCGTCTCGGCCCACCACCGCGCCTGGGCGGCTACGTCTCGGCAATCGACGACCACGCTGTACCAACGAAGTGACATATCCCCATTCTCGACCGTCGGCCGGTTCGGGCGCCACCCGTTGCAATGTCTTGCGCCGTGCCGGCCGCTCGGGCTCTCGTTCCGCGTGAGGCTCTTGTGTCGTTTGTGAGGTCGCCACACCTGCCTCAGCAGTGTCGGAACGGCCTCATCAAGCTAGCGGCTAGGGGGCGACCGAAGCCGCGGGGGCCGTGGGGGAGGCGGTGGGGGCACCGGTCGAGGTTCCATCCCCCGTGCCGAGCAGGTCGTTGGCGTCGAGGCAACGACCGGTTTCGGGGATGGCCGAGATCGCGGTCTGCAGGTCGATGAGGGCGGTCGATGCTGAGACGGCGTTCGAGTCGACGATGACTTCGGTGGCGGGGTCGCGGCCGAACGTCGTGTAGGTGTACGACGGCTTCTGCGAGTCGTCTTCGATCCAGTCGACGCCCGACACGTTGACGCACGGCAGCGTTGTCGGGCCGTAGGGCTGCACGCCGCAGCGCAGCAGCACCGACGCCGGCGTGCCCCAGGCGGAGGTCGCCTGGGCATTCGTCTGCCGCTGGTCTTGGCTCGCCACGCTTGTCGGCAGACGCACCATGATCTCCGCGCAGCCGGGCGCGGTCGCACTGGCAGCCGGATCGAGCGCTACGGTCGAGGCGCACCCCGACAGTACGATGCTCACAAAAGCGGCCGCCAGGGCGGCGGGAACCAGAAGACGTTTACGGGCAGACATCACTGACAGGCTACCGTTGACAGGTGAGAACTCATGGGGCCGACCCTCAGCTTCCGGCGGTAGCGCAGGCGCCGGATGCCCGCGGCGAGGCCGCACCTGGGGCGCCGGTCCTGTCGCCGCCGAGCGACACGCTCGAGAGCGTCGGCGAGGTCGAGGCGCTCAAGCGAATCTTTCCGCGGCTTCCCGCCGCGGCCTCTGCGCTTCTCGGCCCCGGCGACGATGCCGCCGTGATTTCGGCTCCGGATGCCCGCTTCGTGGTCACGACCGACATGATGATTCACGGCCCCGACTTTCGCCTCGCCTGGTCAACGCCTCACGATCTGGGCTGGAAGGCCGCGGTCACGAACCTCGCCGACGTCGCGGCGATGGGCGCAAGGCCGTCGGCCCTCGTCGTCGCTATCGCGGCGCCGCTCGACACCCCGGTCGCGACGCTCGAGGGAATCGCCGACGGACTCCGCGACGCCTGCGCGGCGCTCGCCCCGGGCGCCGGGGTCGTCGGGGGAGACCTCTCGGTTTCGAGAACTCTCACCCTCGCCGTCACGGCCTTCGGCGACCTCGACGGCCGCGCGCCCGTCGTGCGGTCAGGTGCCCGCCCCGGCGACGTGGTCGCCGTGGCCGGAGACCTCGGCCGCGCCGGTGCCGGCATCTGGCTGCTCTTCGACCGAGCCATGTCGTCAGTTGCCACGGCTTCCGCCAGCGCGAGTTCGTCGCCGACGACCACGTCACCCACCGTAACCCGCCACCCCGACGCCACGCTCGGGCGAGCCGTGCGCCACCACCACCCGGCGCTCATCGAGGCTCAGCTCGCCCCCACCTCGCCGCTGCACGCAGGCGTGGCAGCAGCCGAGGGCGGCGCTACCGCCATGCTCGACGTCTCTGACGGATTGGTTCTCGACGCCGGGCGAATTGCGACGGCGAGCGGGTGCTCGATCGACTTCTCTCATGCCGCCATCGAAGCCGAGGCGGCAGCGCTGCGGGCCGTCGACGACGTAATCGGTGCACAATCCCGCGACTTTGTGCTCTGTGGAGGAGAAGACCATGCGCTTCTCGCCACGTTCGCGCCGAGCGTGCCACTGCCGGCGGGGTTCCGCCGGATCGGGGTCGTTCTCGAGCGTGCTGCCGGGCATCCATTGGTCACGGTGGGCGGCGAGGCCTACGTGAAGCCCGGCGGGTGGGATCCCTTCAGCGACTGGAACGGCGCCGAGGGCTGATCGGCTCCCAGTAGAATTTGAGGCACGCGCCGCGACCCGACCCCGGTGGTGAGCACCGGCCGCCGCGCTCTGACGAACGGAGCTCCTGCCACATGGGCAAACTCATCTATGGAACACCCGGCGTCGAGATCGAGTTCGACGACCGCGTGCTCGCCCACTTGCGGGTCGTCATCGTCACGAAGCTGCGCCGCGGCGAATCGTTCACGATGCAGTACGCCTACGGCCCCGAGGCCGGTGCGGGGCACGCGAGCCTCTGGATGCACCCGTCGATTCCGCTGCAGTTCAAGTTCTACGGCAGCAAGGAGCCGGCGCTGAACCGCGCCTGGATCGAGGCGCTCATGCTCGGCGCCAGCACGACCGTCGGTCTGCAGCTCTTGCCCGAACCCGATATGTAGGAGCCAGACACGGCCACAAGCACAAAAGAACGCCGGCCCGACCACTGGATGGTCGGGCCGGCGTTCTTCGTCTTCAGACGCGAATGCGGGTTACAGCTAGTGCCGTGGCCCCGAAGCCTTGGCTGCTTCCGACTCGTCGTCGGTCAGCTGAGCCAATTCTGCATCGGGATCTGCCGACCCCGCGGCCCGGATCTCCTCCAGCGCGATAGCGCCGGTGGCGAGGGAGACTCGCGATGCACCGTCGACCTCGAGCGACTCCGACAGCACCTCGCCGCGGTCGAGCGTGGTGGCAAGCGGCTTCTCTTTGACGAAGAACAGCAGCACCGTAGCGGCGAGCACCAGCGGAACCATCAGCAGGAACACAGGGGTGAGAGCGTCGTTGTACGAACCGATGATGATGTCACGAACCGAGGCGGGCAGGGCGCGCACCAGGTCGGGCGTCAGCGAGTTGTTTCCACCGGCAGTACCGGTTCCTCCAGCGGGCATCCGCTCGGCCAGCAGGGTGGTCAGCTTCGCGGTGAACAGGCTGCCGACGATGGCGGTGCCGAGTGAGGCACCGATCTGGCGGAAGTAGTTGTTCGACGCGGTAGCCGTACCCACCACACGCAGCGGGAACGTGTTCTGCACGATCAGGATCAGGATCTGCATACACATACCGAGGCCGATACCCATGATGGCCAGGTAGGCGCAGATGATCCAGACGGGCATCCCGGCGGTCATCGTGGAGAGCAGCAGAAGCGCGCCGGCCGTGATGATCGTGCCGACGATCGGCAGGAACTTGTAGTGACCCGTACGGCTCACCAGCTGACCCGAGCCGATCGAGGTGATCAGCAGACCCGCCATCAGCGGAATCATCAGCAGGCCGGCCTGGGTGGCGTTGGCACCCGTGACCATCTGCATGTAGGTCGGCAGGTAGGCGAGCGCACCGAACATCGCGATTCCGATGATGAGACCGGCGATCGTGGTGAACACGAAGTTGCGCTGCTTGAACAGGAACGGCGGCATGATCGGCTCAGAGGCGCGACGCTCCACCATGATGAAGGCGATCGCCGCGATGACGGTACCGACGATGAGGCCGATGATCGTGGGCGAATCCCAGTCGTAGGTGTTGCCACCCCAGGTCGTGGTGAGCAAGAGGCCGGTCGAGGCGAGTGCCAGCAGAATCATGCCGGCGAAGTCGATGCGGGGCTTGCCCTGCTGACCCTTCGGCAGGTGCAAGAACATCACGGCAGACAGGATCGCGAGGATGCCCAGGGGAATGTTCATCCAGAAACCCCAGCGCCAGCCGGGCCCTTCGGTGAACCAGCCGCCGAGCAGCGGGCCGGCGACACTCGAGAGGGCGAACACGCCGCCCATGATTCCCATGTACTTGCCGCGCTCACGAGCGGGCACGACGTCGGCGATGATGGCCTGCGAGAGAATCATCAAACCACCGCCACCGAGGCCCTGAATAGCCCGGCCTGCGATGAGCTGGCCCATGTCGGGGGCGAGCCCACCGATGATCGAGCCGAGCATGAAGAGGCTGATCGCGATGATGAACAGGCCCTTGCGGCCGATGAGGTCACCGAGCTTGCCGTAGACGGGCAGCACGATTGTCGACGCGAGGATGTACGCGGTGGTCACCCACAGCATGAGGTCGACGCCGTGCAGCTGGCCGACGATGGTGGGCAGTGCGGTGCTGAAGATGGTCTGGTCGAGCGATGCGAGAAGCATCGTCACCATCAGGCCGGCGAACACCAAAAGGATGTTGCGTTTCGAAGTCGGCGCGGCCGTTGATGCGGTCGGTGCCGGAGCGGTTGTGGCACTCATTGGATTTTTTTCGTTACCTCTCTGACGAGCTCGATGGCTCGCTGTTCCAACTGGTCTGTCGTGGCCGGGTCTGAACTGACCGTGCTGCCCTCGGTGACCCACTCTTTGACGGCGACGCGAACGCCACCGCTGCAGATAGTGAGCAGCATGTCGGCCGAGGCCGAACGGGTCTGTACGGGGTCTGCGGCGAATTCGGGATCGCTCGCGAGCAGGGTCTGGATGGCCGCGGTGAGCTGATCGGCCATGCGTGTCATTTGCGTGACATGCCTGCTCAGCAGCTCGGGGTGGGCCTTAACGACCTGCATGCGAAGCGCGTGCAGGTCGGTGGTCGTAATGGAGGGGCCGATCACCCAGAACAACAGCTTGACGATCGACTCGACGAGACCGGCACCGTCGTTCTTACGCAGGTGCTCGGTGACCGCTTCTTCGGTCAGCTCCAGGTCGTGGATGCCGAGTACGGCGTCTTCTTTGCTATCGAAATAGTTGAAGAAGGTGCGGCTCGACACGTCGGCGGCCTCACTGATGGCGTCGACCGTGGCGTGGGCCAGGCCCTCGCGCAGCACCAGTTCGACTGCTGCTCGTTCGAGCTTGGCCCGGGTCTCGGCGCGCTTCTTGTCGCGTAGTCCGAGGGGGGCGGTGATTTCCATATCTCAATTATTGCGCTATGTGCAAACTTTCGCAACTGCAACGTTGCGTACCTGCAAGTTTGCTGTGATGCAATCTTGCAGGGAATGAATCTGGCCCGGGATGCTTGCGCACGGATGCCCGGGTCGGGCTACACTCGTCATCGTGGAGTTACGAGCATCCCTCATGTCTGACTATGAAGACCGCCTGCCGGTGCTCATCGCGGTGCTCGTGAATCTGGCGCTGTTGTACTTCATTCCGCAGAAATTCCAGGTGCTGCCGAGCTGGCTCGTGCCGGCGATCGCTGGTGCGCTGCTCATACCGCTCGTGATCCAGAACCCCCGTCGGCTGTGCCGCGAGACGACTCTCTCCCGATGGATCTCGATCGTTCTCACCTCGTTCCTCGTGCTCGCCAACCAGATCACGGTGCTCGTGACGATCGAGAACCTGCTGAACGGCGACGCGGACGGCAAAGACGTGCTTCTCAGTGCCCTGCAGGTCTGGCTGAGCAGCGTGATCACTTTCGGGCTCGTCTACTGGGAACTCGACCACGGCGGCCCCGTCGCCCGTCGAGAGGCTGGTGGCTGGCACGCTGCCGGGGCCGACTTCAGGTTTCCGCAGAACGACGGCGGCGACGAGGGCGGCGCTGACGGTAGCACCGACGGCAGCCCTGCCGACTCGAGGCAGTGGCGGCCCGGTTACATCGACTACTTCTACGTGGCCTTCACGAACATGATCGCCTTCAGCCCCACCGACACCATGCCGATGACCTCCCGCGCCAAACTCATCATGGCGTTCCAATCCATCGGCGCCTTCGTCTTGCTCGCCCTCGTCGTCTCCCGCGCCGTGAACATCCTCGCCTGATGCGTCAGCGAGCGGTGAACCACCAGAGCGTCGTCTCGCCGTAGTCTTTGCGGCGGTCGAGCTCGAGCGTGGGCGGCAGCGTGGGCTGGGGCGAGCGAGAGGTGCGCTCGACGACGACGGTAGCGCCAGGCACGACGTGAGTCACGAGGCGATGCAGAGTGTCGGCCAGCTCTGGCTCACCGAGGTCGTACGGCGGGTCGATGAACACGACGTCGAAACGCGAGGGGGTCGTGCCGAGAAAGGCCGAAACCGCCTGGGGCACCACGTGAATCCGCGGCTTTGTGACCTTCGACGCGGCCGCGGCGCTCAGGATGACCGCTGCATTGCCTTTGGCCACGCGGGCCGCCGCACTGCTCTTCTCCACGAGCGTCACTTCGGCGGCCCCGCGGCTCGCCGCTTCGAGGCCGAGCGCACCGGAGCCCGCAAACAGGTCGAGAACGGCACTGCCGGCGATCAGATCGCGCGACTCCAGGGCCGAGAAGATGGCCTCTCGAACCCGGTCGCTCGTCGGGCGCGTGCCGCTCGAGGGAACGGCCAGGCGCTGCGAACCGGCGAAGCCGGCGATGATGCGGGTCATGGCTGAATGTTATCCACAGCGGGTCGGGTGCACTCCTCAGAGTGCGTCACGTTGGGCCCGATCTGTCGGTCGCTGAGCCTAGAATCGTGCGTATGAGCCCCTCTGACCAATCTGCTGCGAGTTCTTCCGCGGCGCGAGGGTCGACGTGGACGAAGGGTGACGACCGGGCGGTACGCGAACTCACGGCGGGGGAGCGGCGCGCCAACCTCGGAACCGGGTCGCCGCTCGACGACAAGGTGTCGGGTATCGTCGGTGGCCGCACGGCCGGAGTGCTGCAGAAGTCGTTCGGAATCGTGACCGTCGGCGACATGCTCGAGCACTACCCGCGGCGTTATGCGCGCCGGGGCGAGCTCACCGCCCTCAGCGAGTTGCCACTGAATGAGACGGTGACGATCGTCGCCGAGATTCGCAAGGTGGTCGAGCGGCCGATGAAGGCCCGGCGCGGCTCGATTCTCGAGGTCTCGATCTCCGACGGCCGCGGAATCCTGAGCCTGACGTTCTTCAACCAGGCCTGGCGTTCGCGCGAGCTGCGCCCAGGTCTGCGCGGAATTTTCGCCGGGAAGGTCTCCGAGTACCGCGGCGCGCTTCAGCTCGCGCACCCCGACTACCAGCTCTTCGACGAACTCGACCTGCTCGAACTCGACGGCAGCGTCGACGAGAAGGCCAAGAAGTGGGCGGAGTCGCCGATTCCCATCTACCCGGCGAGCGGAACGATGTCGAGCTGGCAGGTGCAGGCGGCCATGGCGATGGTGCTCGAGGCGGTCGGCACGGTCGGTGACCCCGTGCCCGCGGCCCTGCGAAAGCAGCGCGGGCTGGTCGATTTCGGCACGGCGCTGCAGCTCATCCACCAGCCGAAAAAAGACAGCGATTTCATGCGAGCGCGAGAGGCGCTGAAGTTTCAGGAGGCGTTTGTGCTGCAGACGGCCCTGCTGCAGCAGCGCCAGGCGGCGCACGCCCAGCACGCGAATCCGCGCGTTGCCAAACCGGGCGGGTATCTCGAGCGGTTCGACAAGGCGCTCCCCTTCACCCTGACGGCCGACCAGAACCTCGTCGGCAGCGAGATCACGGCAGATCTGGCCAAGCCCGAGCCGATGAACCGGCTCATTCAGGGGGAGGTGGGCTCGGGAAAGACGCTCGTAGCGCTTCGCGCCATGCTCGCGGTCGCCGATTCGGGCGGTCAGGCCGCCCTGCTCGCGCCGACCGAGGTGCTGGCGGCGCAGCACCTCCGCTCGATCGTGCGCGTGCTGGGCCCCGATCTCTCGGCCGAGCTCATGCCGACGCTGCATACGGGTCAGCTGCCCATCGCTGTGCGACGCAAGGCCCTGCTGCGCATGGTATCGGGGCAGGCGAAAATCGTCATCGGCACCCACGCCCTGCTGAGCGACAACGTGCAGTTCTACGACCTCGGACTCGTCGTGGTCGACGAGCAGCACCGATTCGGCGTCGAGCAACGTGATGCGCTGCGGGCCAAGGGCGCGGTGCCGCCGCACGTGCTGGTGATGACGGCCACACCGATTCCGCGAACCGTCGCCATGACGGTGTTCGGCGACCTCGACATCAGCACCATCACCGAGCTGCCCGCCGGCCGGCAGGGCATCTCGAGCTTCGTCGTGCCGCTCGCCGAGAAGCCGGGCTGGGCCGGGCGCATTTGGCAGCGCACCGCCGAAGAGCTGGCGAAAGGGCGGCAGGCGTTCTTCGTCTGCCCCGCCATCGAATCGACCGTCGCTGAGACCGCAGACACCCTCGAATCCGACGAGATGGATGCCCGGCCGGCACCCAAACGAACGACCGGCGCCAGTGCGGCGGCACGGGGCGCGGCAGCAGCCCGCAGCGGGCCTCCTGGTGCTGCTGTTGCGGGTGCGGAGCCACCCGAGCACACCATGGCGACCGTGGTCGGCGTTCTCGCCGAGGCCCGCGCCAACCCGGCACTCGCCGGCGCCCGCATCGAGCCACTGCACGGCCGCATGTCGGCCGAAGAGAAAGACCAGACCATGCAGGCCTTCGCCGCGGGCGAGATCGACGTGCTGGTCGCGACGACGGTCATCGAGGTCGGCGTCGACGTGCCGAACGCCTCCACGATGGTGGTTATGGACGCCGACCGGTTCGGCGTCTCACAACTGCATCAGCTGCGCGGCCGCGTCGGCCGCGGGGGAGTGCCCGGGCTCTGCCTGCTGGTGACCCACGCCGAGCCCGAGTCCCTCGCCCGTGAGCGAGTGGATGCCGTGGCCTCGACCCTCGACGGATTCGAACTCGCCCAGATCGATCTCGAACTGCGGCGCGAGGGCGATGTGCTCGGCAGCACCCAATCGGGTGGCCGGTCATCCCTGCGGTTGCTGCGGGTGATCCACGACGGTGATCTCATCGGCGAGGCGCGCGAGGCGGCGGCCGAGGTGCTCGAGCTCGACCCCACGCTCGCCGGGCATCCGGAGCTCGCCGGCGCGCTCGTGCGCCGACTCGACGAGAGCGACCGCGCGTTTCTCGCCAAGAGCTGAGGCTGCGTCTCGGTGTTACGGTGCCGGTGGCCGGCGGTTACGGCCCCTGCTGCGCATTGATAGCCTGAAAGCATGCACACCATCGCCGTTGTACCCGGTTCGTTCGATCCCGTGACACTTGGGCACATTGACGTGATCGAGCGCGCCGCCTCGATCTTCGACGAGGTGCACGTCGTCGTTGTGCACAACCCCGACAAATCGGCGCTGCTGCCCATCGCTCAGCGGGTCTCCCTCATTCAGCGCGCCATCGCCGACGGCAACGTCGAGGGTGAAATTCTGGTCACGTCGTGGAGCATGGGTCTGCTGGTCGACTACTGCGTCGAAGTCGGCGCGAAAGTGCTGGTCAAGGGCATCCGTTCGCAGGTCGACGTGGCCTACGAAACGCCGATGGCCATCGTCAACCGCAACCTGGCCGGCGTCGAGACGATCTTCTTGCTGCCCGACCCCGCGCACGCCCACGTGTCCAGCTCGCTCGTGCGCCAAGTCGCCGGGCTCGGCGGAGACGTCGCGCCCTACGTTCCCGTCGCCGTCGCGGAGTTTCTCGCCAGCCCCAACTGACGCGGGGCGGGCGCTTCGCCTCGAGTGGCAGGATTGAGGCATGTCTGAACTCACCGTCGGCTACGCTGCCGCGCTCGAGCAGTTTCACCCGAGTGAAGCCGTCGCGCTGAGCGCACTCGCCGAAGATCACGGGTTCAGCGGAGTCATGGCGGCCGACCACTACCAGCCCTGGGTGCCGCAGCAGGGTCAGGCCTCTTTCGTCTGGAACGTGCTGACCGCCGTAGGCGAGCGAACGAAAGGCGATTTCGGCCCGGGCGTCACGGCGCCGACGTTCCGCTGGCACCCAGCGATGGTGGCGCAGGCGAGCGCGACACTCGCCGCAATGTATCCGGGTCGGCACTGGCTCGGCATCGGGTCGGGCGAGGCGCTGAACGAGCACATCGTCGGGCAGTACTGGCCCGAAACGCCCGAACGCATCAACCGGATGTTCGAAGCCCTCGACATCATCAACAAACTGTTCAGCGCCTCTCTCGCCGGCCGAGACGTCAAACATCGCGGCGAGTTCTTCAAGCTCGAATCGACCCGTCTGTGGACCATGCCCGAAAAAGCCCCCGAGATCTTGGTCGCGACGGCCGGGCCGGTCACGGCGAAACGCGCGGGCCGTCAGGCCGACGGGCTCATCACCGTGGGCGCCCCGCTGGAGAAGATCGCGGGCCTGTTCGCCAAGTTCGACGAGGGAGCCCGAGACGTGGGCAAAGATCCCTCGAGCATGCCCAAGGTGCTGCAGCTGCACGTGTCCTGGGCAGAAACCGACAAGCAGGCCCTTTCGAACGCGATGGTCGAGTGGCCGAACGGCGGCATGCGGTTTCCGAAGGCCGACATCCGTTCGCCGTTCGAATTCGAGCAGCTGGCCAAGTCGGTGCGTGCCGAAGACTTCGAAGGGCGTTTGCTCATCTCCTCAGACCCCGACGTGCACCGCGCCTACATCCAGCGCTTCGCCGACCTCGGGTTCGACCGCATCTATCTGCACAATGTGGGCCGCAATCAGTCCGACTGGATCGATGTCTTCGGCCGCGATGTGCTCCCGAAGCTGCGCCGCTGACATGGGCGCGGCATCGTTAGAGGTATATGCCGTCGACGGCATACCCGAAATTGAGGCGGGCGTTTCGCTCGCCGGGCTCATCGGCGACGCCGTCGAAGCGAGCGGGCTCACGCTGGTCGACGGCGACATTCTGGTGGTCACGAGCAAGATCGTCTCGAAGGCCGAAGGCCGTTCGGTGCGAGCGGATGACCGTGAGGCCGCCATCACGGCCGAGACCGTTCGCGTGGTTGCGACTCGGGCGCATCCCGGCGGCGTGACGCGCATCGTCGAGAACCGGCAGGGAATCGTGCAAGCCGCCGCCGGAGTAGACGCGAGCAACACCCCCGCCGGCACCGTGCTGCTGTTGCCGCTCGACCCCGATGCTTCGGCGCGCGCGCTCGCCGCCGAACTGCGCACGCGGTTCGGGGTGAGGCTCGGCATCCTGATCTCCGACACGCTGGGGCGCGCGTGGCGCGAAGGCCAGACCGACGCGGCGATCGGTTCGGCCGGCGTGACGGTTGTCGACGATCTGCGCGGCGGGGTCGACACGTTCGGCACCACACTCGAGGTCACACAGATCTCGGTCGCCGACGAACTCGCTGCCGCAGCCGACCTGGTGAAAGGCAAGGCGACGGGAGTGCCGGTGGCGCTGGTGCGCGGCGCGGGGCGGTTCGTGGTCGAGTCGCTCGACACTCCGGCCCGGGCGCTGAACCGCACGGGGCCGACGGACATGTTCCGGCTCGGCACCGACGAGGCGCTCGAGCTGGGCCGGGCGGAGGGATTCGCCTCGGGGTACGAAGCGGGGCTGGCGGCCGCCGGCGCGGCCGCCGCCGCCACTGCCGGAGCCGCCGCTGCCGGAGACGCTGGAGACCCCGCTGCCGGAGTTGCCGGATCTGACGCATCCGCCGCTGCTGCCGGAGTCGCTGCCGCTGCCGCCGCAACCGGATTTGCCGGATCTGACGCGCCCGCCGCTGCTGGATCTGACGCGCCCGCCGCAACCGGAGTCACGGGGACGGCCGCTGCTGGGCCTGACGTGGCCGCCGGATCTGACGCCGCCGCTGCAGTCGCAGGCACCGCGTGACCGAGTGGGTCGTGGTCGTGCCCGTCAAGGGATCGACCGCCTCCAAGACGCGCCTCGCCGACTTTCCGCTCGCACCCGAAGAGCGCCGCCGGCTGGCCCTCGCGTTCGCCCTCGACTCGATCGCCGCGATTCAGGCGGTACCGGATGTTCGTGAGCTACTCGTGGTGACCAGCGACCCCGTGGCAGCCGACGCCGTCACGCAGCTCGGCGCCGTGACGATTCCCGACCCCGGCGACGGCTTGAACGCGGCCATCCGCGCCGGCTTGGATCATGCCGCCCGCACCCACCCCGCAGCCGCCCGTGTGGTGATCACCGCCGACCTGCCCACACTCGCCACGGCCGACGTCGTCTTTGCGCTCGGACTCGCCGCCGAGCATCCGCTCTCGTTCGTGGCCGATGCGTTGGGGCTGGGTACAACGACCATCGCGGCCCAGCCGGGGTTGGACATCGTGCCGGAGTTCGGCGAGCACTCCGCGGCTCGGCATGCCGCGGCAGGACTCGTCTCGCTCGCCGTGCCGCCCGAGTCGACGCTGCGTCGCGACGTCGACACCCCCTCCGATCTCGAGGCCGCCCTGCGCAGCGGCGTCGGCCCCCACACGGCTCGCGCCCTGGCCCACCCCGACGTCTGACGCTGCGCGCCCGCGGCCGCCGGCCCGCCCTCTGGCGGCTGCCACCCGCTGCCGCCTTCGCCTGCCGCCACCGCCCGTCAGAACGTAGGAGCGTTCGAGACTGTAACCCCTTATAGCGCCTACGGTTTCGAAATCTCCGCTGTTTCGCGTCGTCTTACCCGGAGCGCGGTGGCAGGCTGCCGGCGCGTTCTATCCGGCGGGAGGCCAGCGGCGCGCGCGGGGCCAGCTCGTGTGCGGCGGCGTTGTATCTCAGACGAGGCGGTTCCGCGGTGAAAGCCGCGAGCCACTCCTCGGCACTCGCCGCCACCGGAAACACCGTCACGAGCCGATGCGCGTCACCGAGCAGCGCGACGTAGGCCACTGCGCCACCACCTACCGCGCCGCTGCCGGCCGCGTCGCCTCGCGCCGCGCCGTTGCCAACTGTGCCGCCGGCCACCACGTCACCGCTCGCCGCCTCGCTGCCGCTCGCGCCACCGGCCGCCGGGGTGGCGGAGAGGTACGCCGCGCGGAACACCTCCTCGCGCTCCTCGCCGGCGAACTCGTCGACCGTGACGACTGCCGACTCCAGGGTCGACATCACGACATCGGCCACACAGCCCGCGAGTCCCGCACTGCCGCCAGCGCCCAGCCCCGCATCGCTGTCCGCAGCGCCGCCAGCCACCGTGCCGCTGTCCGCAGCGCCGCCAGCCCCCGCCCCGGCGACCGTACCGCTGTCGGCAGCGCCGCCAGCCGGCGCGCCGGCACCCGTACCGCTGCCAGCCCCCGCGCCCGCACCGCTGCCGGCACTCGTCAGCGCATCGAGAAACGCCCCCTCGGGCATCCCGAGTGCCGTCGTCAACTCAGCACCGAGCCAGCGCTCTCGCTTCAACCCGTACCGAGTCGAGACGGCCGACAGCAGGTACCCGTAGACGTGCAGCACGCCGGCGTTGCCGATCGGCCACGTTGCCGCAACGCCCGCGTATTCGTGCAGAAACTCGAACAGAGCGCGGCCGATCACGGGCTCCCGCAGGTTCTCGTCGACCACGGTCGAGAGCCCCCAGCGCGCGAAAGCTCCGGAAGAGCGGTCGTGCGCGATGCCGGCCAGCAGTTCGGGCAGCTCGGCCGCGAGCATCTGCCCCACCCAGGCGGCCGCCAGGGTCTCGCGCCCGCGCCCCCGCGCGCCGACGCCTGCCGCGTCGCCCACCTCACTGTCGCCCTCGGCCAGCGTGCCATCCGCCGGCGTGCCCCCAGCCGGCGTGCCCTCATCCGGCGGGCCCTCGCCCAGTTCGCCCCCAGCCGGCGTGCCCTCGCCCAGTGCGCCCTCGCCCAGCGCCGCGGATGCCCGTTCCAGCCTCTCGACGAACCCCATGCGACTGCTCCTCCGGCCGATACTCGCCTCAGACAGAGAGCCCGGCGGCCTCGGCCAGAGCGGCGGCGGCCAGAGCTGCCGAGGTCTCGACCGAATTCATCCACAGGGGTACCGCAGCCACGCGCAGCCCGGCCTGCTCGAGCGCCGGAGTGAGTGCGGCGTCACTCTCGTCGAGAAGCCAGCCGTCGAGCAACCCGCCCGCGTCGCGTGCTCCGTAGTGCAGTGCGACGGCGTCGGCGGCGGTCTCGACACCGATCGCGCTGAGGCAGGCGTGAGCCATGCCCCGAACGGCCGACCCCGAAATGATGGGCGAGACGCCGACCACCGGCGCAGCGGTCGCGCGCAGGGCGTCGCGGATGCCCGGCACCGCCACGATCGTGTCGATCGACACCACCGGGTTCGACGGGGCGAACAGCACCACGTCGGCGCTCAGGATGGCCTCGACTACGTCCGGTGCCGCGACAGACGACGAAAGCCCGTGCTGCTCGAAGCGCAGCGCCGGAAGGCCGGCGCGGTAGTGCACCCACCACTCTTCGAAGTGCATCGAGCGCTCACCGGTGGGAGCGTCGAGATCGGCGACGACGACATGCGTCTCGACCTCGTGGTCGCTCATCGGAAGCAGCCGCACGCCGAGATTCCAGCGCGCGGTGAGGCGTGTGGTGACCTCGCTCAGCGTCAGCCCTTCGCGCAGCAGGTGCGACCGAGTGATGTGTGTGCCGAGGTCGAGGTCGCCGAGGGTGAACCACGGCCATCCGACCCCGTATTCGGTGAGCTCGGCGCTGACCCGTTCGCTCTCGCCGACTCGGCCCCAGCCGCGCACCTCGTCGTTCGCGCCGCCGAGCGTGTACATGATGGAGTCCAGATCGGGGCACACTCGAAGCCCGGTGAGCCACACGTCGTCGCCCGTGTTCACGACCACCGTCACCTCGGCCGTCGTGCCGCCGAGACCGTCGGGCGCGACCTGCCGCAGGTGGTCACGCAGCCCCCGCAAGAACTTGGCCCCGCCGACGCCGCCCGCTAACACTGTTATTCGCACAGGCTCAATCCTCCCACGCGATTTCGAGCGCAACCCGGGGCGTCAGAGCGAGCATCAGAGCGAGCGGTAGGTGGCCAATCGTGACGCCACCTCGACGAGCACGTCTTCGTCGCCGGCGTAGATGCCGGAGGCGCGAGGCCAGTGGCTGATCACGTCGGTGAATCCGAGATCGGATGCCCGCCCCGCGAGCTCCTCGAACGCCCCGACGCTCTCGAGCGAGAACACGCCACCCGAGTCGAGCGACAAGTATCGGTCGATCGAGCGCGGGTCTCGCCCGGCGGCCGCTGCGGCATCGTCGAGCCGGCCGCTCAGCTCGGTCACCGCGCGCCACCAGTCTTCGCCGGTCGCGCCGTCGGCTCCGGTGGTCACCCAGCCGTCGGCGATGCGGCTCACCAGCGCGAGCCCCTTCGGCCCGTTGGCCGCGAGCACGAACGGCACTCGTGGTGTCTGCGCGGGCACCCCGACCATGCGCGCCTCGTGCGCGGTGAACCACTCGCCGCTGCGGGAGATGCCGCAGGGCTCGGCGGCCGCCGTGGCGTCACCTGCCGCGCCGTCACCCGCCGGGCCGCCTGCTGTGCCCCCACCTGCCGAGCCCCCACCTGCCGAGCCGTCACCTGCCGAGCCGTCGCCTGCCGGCTCGAACCGCAGCAACTCGTCGAGCAGCTCCACGAATTCGGTGAACCGCTCGTGCCGTTGTCGCGGCGAGAGGGCCGCCTGCCCCAGCACGAACGCGTCGAACCCGGTGCCGCCCGACCCGACCCCGAGGGTGAACCGCCCGCCCGACACATCGTCGAGCGTCGCGATCTCTTTCGCGAACGGCACGGGATGCCGAAAGTTCGGCGACGAGACGAAGGTTCCGAGACGAATGTGCGAGGTGACGACCGCCGCGGCGGTGAGCGTCGGCAGCGTTGCACCCCACGGCTCATCGGCGAGCGATCGCCAGGAGAGGTGGTCGTACGTCCAGGCGTGGTCGAAGCCGAGCTCCTCCGCGAGCATCCACTTTCGACGCCCGATCGACCACGGGTCTTGGGGCAGAATCACGATTCCGAAGCGCATGCCGCCAGTCTAGAAGCGCCGACCGACACCGACCCGTGAGCCCACCTCAAGCCCGCGCCGCCGCCCACCTCAAGCCCGCGCCGCCGTCGCGAGCAGCGCCGCCACCTCGTCGAAGTCGCCGCGCACCAATCCGGCTGTGACCCGGATGGCCTGCGGATGCTCGGGCGCAACGACCTTCAGCATCCCCTCCGGCCCGTCGTCGACCCGCGTCGGCCCCAGCCGAGCCTGAAACGGTGTTCCGGCCGCGACCCGAATACCGCTGGCCGCCAGAGACACGATCGCCGCGCGCTCGTCGGCCACGGGCATCCAGAGGTTGATGCCGTCAGGCACCCCGTCGGCGGCACGCGCCGCAGCGCTGCCGAACGGTGAGACGTATCCGTGGCGCGCGAGCGCCGCCACCAGCTGCGCCTGCCGCGAATGGTACGTCTCGCGCGCTTCGCTCACTCGGGCGACGGATGCTGGCGCGGTGAGCAGCTCGTACAGAATCACCTGAAGCATGCGAGACGTCCACCCCGGGCCGAGCATGCGCCGCGCCACGATCTGATCGATCAGCTCGGTGGGGCCGGCCAGCGCCCCGATGCGCAGGTCAGGGCCGTGCGACTTGGCGTAGCTGCGAATGTGCAGCGTGCGGTGCGGCAGCCACGACCCGAGACTGACGGCTCCCACGGTGCTGATCTCGCCCGAGTGGTCGTCTTCGATGATCACCGGGTCGGTGAGGTGCGAATGCGCTCGCAGCACCCGCACCAGCTCATGGGCGCGCTCGCTTGTCATCGACGCTCCGGTGGGGTTCTGCGCGCGGGTCTGCAGCATGATCGCCGCGGGGTTCGATCGCAGGGCTGCGGCCAGGGCATCCGGAACCAGACCGTGCTCGTCGATGGCCACCGGCACCCGCTCGGCCCCGTTCTGGTCGAGCAGGTCGAGGAACGGCGGGAACGACGGGTCTTCGACGATGACCCGGTCGCCGTATCTCAGCACGACGTCGAGCGCTCTCGAGACGGCGTCGAGGGCGCCGTCTGTGATCGTGAGCGCTTCGGGCGGGTAGGGCCAGGATGCCCGTAGATGCCGTTCGAGTTCGGGAAGCACTCGGCCCGCGAGATAGCTCGACGTGTCGGCTCGGGTCGGCACCCGCGCGAGCGCGGGCCCGAGGTCGGGCAGCAGCTCGGCGTCGGGAGTGCCCGACGAGAGGTCGAGTCGGGCCTCCACATGGGAGCCGGCGAGCTCGGCGAAGTGCGCGGGCATCCACGTTGTCGACGCCTGCAGCACGAAGCTGCCGGCGCGCCCGCGCGAGGTGATCAGGCCCACGCCGGCGAGCGCCTGCCACGCGTTCGAAACGGTGGCCGGGCTGACGCCGAGCACCGACGCCAGCTCGCGCACGGTGGGCAGACGATCGCCCGACGCGATCTGCCCCGTGCGGATGAGACGGGAGACGGCAGCGGCGATCGCCTCGGGCGTCTTTTTCTCCACAGCCGTCGCTATGAGGTCGATCATGCACACCTCTTGACTTATTTACGCTCGCGTCACAGGCTGAAACACAAGAGAAATGTTCACAACGAATAATAACAAAACCGGCTTTGAAAGGAATACTCACGATGACGGTCATTCGAGCAGCGATCACGCAGACCACCTGGACGGGCGACAAAGAGTCGATGCTCGACAAACACGAGCAGTTCGCACGTGACGCTGCCGCCGACGGCGCCCAGGTCATCTGCTTTCAAGAGCTGTTCTACGGCCCGTACTTCGGCATCACCGAAGACAAGAAGTACTACCGGTACGCCGAGCCGGCCAACGGCCCCATCGTGCAGCGCTTTGCAGCGCTCGCGAAAGAGCTGAACCTCGTGATGATTCTGCCGATCTACGAAGAAGACATCACGGGCGTCTACTACAACACGGCCGTCATCGTCGAAGCCGACGGCACGATTCTCGGCAAGTATCGCAAACACCACATTCCGAACCTCGACCGCTTCTGGGAGAAGTTCTACTTCCGCCCCGGCAACGGCGGCTACCCCGTGTTCAACACCTCGGTCGGCAAAATCGGGTTGTACATCTGCTACGACCGGCACTTTCCCGAGGGCTGGCGGGAGCTCGGCCTGAACGGCGCCCACATCGTGTTCAACCCCAACGCCACCAAGCCGGGTCTCTCCAACCGGCTGTGGGAGGTCGAGGGCCCGTGTGCGGCCGTCGCCAACGGATACTTCGTGCTGCAGCCCAACCGGGTCGGCCGCGAAGACAACGAGTACGGCGAGCTCGCCGTCGACTTCTACGGAACCAGCCAGGTCATCGACCCGCGCGGCAACTTCGTGGGCGAGCGCGGCTCGGGCAGCGACGAAGAGATTCTGATCCGCGACCTCGACCTCGACATGGTGCAGCAGATGCGCGACGACTGGCAGTTCTACCGCGACCGCCGGCCGGAGTCGTACACGGCCATCCCGCAGCCCTAGGCTCTCGACAAGGACACGTTCGAATCTGCGCCAACCGAATCTGCGCCAATCAGAATCTGCGCCAACGAATCAGCGCGAAGGAGCACTCATGAAGACCCTCATCACCAACGGAACGGTCGTCAACGCGACCGGTACGGCCGAAGCGGATGTTCTGATCGACGGTGAGACGATCGCCGCCGTTCTGGCGCCGGGCTCGAGCCTGCTCGGGTTCGACGTGGCCCGAAACGTCGACCAGGTCATCGATGCCCGCGGAAAATACGTGATCCCCGGTGGCATCGACGCCCACACGCACATGGAGATGCCGTTCGGCGGCACCTTCGCGAGCGACACCTTCGAAACGGGCACCCGCGCGGCGGCCTGGGGCGGCACGACGAGCATCGTCGATTTCGTGGTGCAGTACGCCGGCGAGAACGTTCTCGACCAGTACAACCTCTGGCACGAGAAGGCGGCGGGCAACTGTGCCGTCGACTACGGCTTTCACCAGATTCTCTCCGACGTGCAAGACAGCTCGCTCAGCGCCATGGATGAACTGTTGAACGAGGGCGTCTCGAGCTTCAAGCTCTTCATGGCCTACAAGGGCGTGTTCTTGAGCGACGACGGCCAGATCGTGAAGGCCATGCAGCGTGCCAGCGAGAACGGCAGCCTCATGATGATGCACGCCGAGAACGGCAGCGTCATCGACGTACTCGTGCAGCAGGCCATCGCCCGTGGCGACACGAGCCCGTACTTCCACGGAACGACGCGCCCGTGGCAGACCGAAGAAGAGGCGACACACCGCGCGATCATGCTCGCGAACCTCACCGGGGCGCCGCTGTACATCGTGCACGTGAGTGCGAAGCAGGCGGTCGAGCAGATCGCCCTGGCGCGCGACAATGGCCAGAACGTGTTCGCCGAGACCTGCCCGCAGTACCTGTACCTCTCGCTCGAAGAACAGCTCGGGGCATCCAGTGCCGAGTGGGGCGACTTCGAAGGCGCCAAGTGGGTGTGCTCGACTCCGCTGCGCTCGCGGGCCGAGGGGCACCAGCACCACATGTGGCAGGGCCTGCGCACGAACGACTTGCAGGTTATCTCCACCGACCACTGTCCGTTCTGCATGAAGGGCCAGAAAGACATGGGAATCGGGGACTTCTCGAAGATTCCCAACGGCATCGGCTCGGTCGAACACCGCATGGACCTGATCTACCAAGGTGTCGTCATGGGCGAGATCTCGCTGCCGCGCTGGGTCGAACTCACCTCGACCACCCCCGCTCGCATGTTCGGCATGTACGGCAAGAAGGGCGTCATTCAGCCGGGAGCCGACGGCGATGTGGTGATCTACGACCCGAACGGGCACACCTCCATCGGCATGGGCGAGGGCAAGAAGAACCACATGAACATGGACTACGCGGCGTGGGAGGGTTTCGAAATCGACGGTCACGTCGATACGGTCATCTCGCGGGGCAAGGTCATCGTCGACGACAACCAGTACCTCGGCACCAAGGGCGACGGCAAGTACTTCAAGCGCGGCCTGTCTCAATACCTCATTTGATTCTCTTCATTCCTTCTAACGAAAGCACCACAGATGCAATTCGGAGCAGTACTGCAGACCCATCCACCGGCGGCGCGCACGATCGCGCTCAGCAAGCTCGCCGAGCAGCACGGCTTCGAGTACATCTGGACGTTCGACTCCCACTTGCTCTGGGAAGAGCCCTACGTCATCTACAGCAAGATTCTCGACGAGACCAACCGCGTCATCGTCGGCCCCATGGTGACGAACCCGGCGACCCGCGACTGGACGGTCACGGCATCCATTTTCGCCACCCTCAATGAGATGTACGGCAACCGCACCATCTGCGGCATCGGCCGGGGCGACTCGGCGGTGCGTGCCACCAACGGCGCCCCCACCACGCTGAAGACGCTGCGCGAGTCGATTCACGTCATCCGCGAGCTCGCCAACTCTCGTTCGGTCGAATACAACGGCGCCACCGTGCAGTTTCCGTGGAGCCACGGCTCGACGCTCGACGTCTGGGTCGCCGCTTACGGCCCGCTCGCCCTCAAGCTGACGGGCGAAGTGGGTGACGGCTACATCTTGCAGCTCGCCGACCTCGATATCGCCGAGTGGATGATCAGAACCGTACGCGATTCGGCCGAGAAGGCCGGTCGCGACCCGATGTCGATCAAGTTCTGCGTGGCAGCGCCCATGTACATCGGCGACGACTGGCAGCACATGCGCGACCAGTGCCGCTGGTTCGGCGGAATGGTGGGCAACCACGTAGCCGACATCGTCGCCAAACACGGGTCGAACTCCTCGGTGCCCAAGGCGCTCACCGATTACATCGCCGGGCGCGAGGGCTACGACTACAACCAGCACGGGCAGGCGGGCAACACGCACGCCGAGTTCGTGCCCGACGAGATCGTCGACCGATTCTGCCTGCTCGGGCCTGCCGAGAATCACATCGAGAAGCTCAAAGCACTCAAAGAGCTGGGTGTCGACCAGTTCGCCGGTTACCTGCAGCACGACAACAAAGAAGAGACGCTGCGGGTCTACGGCGAGACGGTGATTCCCGCGCTTCGCGACCACATCACGGCGACGTCGTGAGGCTCACGAGCGCATGATCCGGGCCGGGGGGCGTTTTTACGCAGTGCTGTGGGGGCTGATCGGTGTCATCATCCTGCTTGCTCTGTGGGAGGGCTATAAGGCGCTCGGGCCATCGACCGGCTTCGAACTCTTCGGCCAGGGCATCCTGCCGAAGACCGACGATCGCTCGATGCCGCACCTGTGGGCCATGGTTCAGCGCGCCGCCGAGCCCGTCAACTCGTCGGCCGGCTCACCTCCGGTCTGGCTTGCGGTGATCGGGGCTGCGCTCAACAGCCTCGGGGTCGCCGCCGTGGGCTGGGCCATCGGCTCGGTCGTCGGTCTGCTGCTCGCGATTCTCATGCAGCGCTTGCGCGTCGCCGAACGTGCGGTGCTGCCGTGGCTCATTCTCAGTCAGACGGTTCCCCTCATCGCGCTGGCGCCGCTCATCGTGGCCTGGGGTGGCAAGATCCAGATCGGTGCCTTCTCCTGGGATAGGTGGATGTCCGTGGCCGTCATCGCCGCCTACCTGGCCTTCTTCCCGGTGGCCGTCGGTGCATTGCGGGGATTGCAGTCGCCCGACACCATCCATCTCGAGCTGATGCGCTCGTACGACGCCGGCTGGTTCAAGACGCTCCTGCGGTTGCGGCTGCCGGCGAGTGTGCCGTACCTGCTGCCCGCGCTGCGCCTCGGAGCCGCGAGTGCCATCGTCGGAACCGTCGTCGCCGAGGTCTCCACCGGTTACAAGGGCGGTATCGGCCGCATGATCGTGGAGTTCGCGCAGTCGGGCACGTCAGATCCAGCGAAGGCATACGCGCCCATCGCCGGGGCGGTTGTTCTCGGCCTCGTCGCCGCCGGTCTCGTGGCCCTGCTCGGGCTCGGCCTCAAACGCTTCAATCGACAGGAGATCTCGTCGTGACCGAAACGAACGCCGCCATCACGATCACCAACGCCGGCAAGGTCTTCGCCGTCGCGAAGGGTGCCGAGGTGCGCGCTCTCGAGAACATCGATCTGACGGTCGCGCCGGGGGAGTTCGTCTCGCTCATCGGGCCATCGGGCTGCGGCAAGAGCACCCTGCTGCGGTTGATCGCCGACCTCGACGAAGCCTCGAGCGGCGAGGTTCTCGTGTTCGGCAAGTCGGCCCGGCAGGCGCGCATCGACCAGGAGTACGGCATCGCGTTCCAGAGTGCGGGGTTGCTGCCCTGGCGCTCGGTTCAGGCGAACATCGAGCTGCCGCTCGAGCTGCACGGCGTCGGCAAGGCCGAACGAACGGCTCGCGCCGAAGAGCTCATCGAGCTCGTGGGGCTCACCGACTTTCGCAGCCGGTTTCCCGATCAGCTCTCGGGCGGAATGCAGCAGCGGGTCGCCATCGCCCGCTCGCTGGCCGAGCGCCCGAAGTTGCTGCTGATGGACGAACCGTTCGGCGCCCTCGACGAGATGACCCGCGAACGGATGCAGCAGGAGCTGGTGCGCATCTGCGCCGAGACGGGCGCCGCAGTAGTGTTCGTCACGCACTCGATTCCCGAGGCGGTCTTCTTGAGCGACCGTGTCGTCGTCATGTCACCGCGGCCCGGGCGCATCGTCGGTATCGTGGATGTTCCGCTGGGCCCGGGAACGTCGCGAACGGAGGCGCTGCGGGAGAACCCGGGCTTCTTCACGGCCGTCACCGCCGTGCGCGAGGCGCTGCACGGGTCGCCCGCCGTTCCCGCCGGGGCTGACCTGCGATGAGCGACGAAACCCTCGTCGAACCGACGTCCCCTGCGCTGTTCGCGCTGCCGGGGGAGTCGGTGCCCCTCGCCAGCACTCGACGGCCCGCGACCGGGCCGGGCAGCGGTGCGTGGATCGCGCGCTCGATACTGCCGCCGATCATCCTGGGCCTGGCCTTTCTGCTGCTCTGGCAGCTCGCGGTCATCGTCTTCGACCTCAAGCCCTACCTGCTGCCGGCACCGACCGACATCGCGGGCCAGATCGTGCTCGTCTTTCCGCTGTTGTGGTCGTCGCTGCTCGCCACGGGCCTCAATGCGCTGATCGGTGTCGTCGTCGGCGCCGTGCTCGCCATCGTTCTCGCTCTGCTGGCCTCGCGGCTGACCATTTTCGACCGGATGATCGTGCCTCTGGTCGCGGCCGTCGCCGTCGTTCCCATCGTCGCCCTCGCGCCGATTCTGAACACCATGTTCGGGTCGACCTCCGACACTCCGCGGCGCATCGTGGTGCTGATCGTCGTGTTCGCACCCATCTTCATCAACACCCTGCGCGGACTTCGGCAGGTGCGGCCCGTGCACCGCGATCTCATGCGCGCCTATGCGGCGTCGAATTGGCAGATGACGCGAACCGTCACGCTGCCCGGCGCGATTCCGTTCATCTTCACCGGGCTTCGCATCGCGGCACCGCTCGGGGTGATCTCGGCGATCGTGGCCGAGTACTTCGGCGGCCTGCAGAACGGGCTCGGTTCGCGCATCACCTCGGCGGCGGCGAACAGCGCGTACCCGAGGGCGTGGGCGTACGTGTTCGGCGCGATCGTGCTCGGGCTCGTGTTCTACGGGGCCACGTTGCTGCTCGAATGGCTCGTCACCCGGCGGCGATCGTCGGGCGGCTGAGCGCTCGCCGGCCCCGTTTGCACAGCAACCGCTCACTCGCGGTTCTCCACAGATGTTCCATCGCACCAAAAGGATCACCCCCACACCCAGCATCATCACTGAAGGAGGAGAAATGAAACACAGCAAACGCATCACCCTCGGCGTGGCGGCCATCGCCGCCTCGGCAGCCCTGATTCTCTCGGGCTGCTCGAGTTCGAGCAGTTCCACCCCGGCCGCAAGCAGCAGCGGTGGCGCCCTCACCCCGGTCAAGCTCCAGTTGCAGTGGTTCACCCAGGCGCAGTTCGCCGGGTATTACGCGGCTCTCGACCAGGGTTATTTCAAAGACGAAGGTCTCGACGTGACCATCGTCGAAGGCGGCACCGACATCGTGCCGCAGACCCAACTCGCCGATGGCGCGGTCGACTACGCCGTCGCGTGGGTGCCGAAGGCGCTGGCTTCGCGCGAGCAGGGCGCCGGCATCACCGATGTGGGCCAGATCTTCCAGCGCTCGGGCACCCTGCAGGTCTCGATGGCCGACAAGAACATCAAGACCGCGGCCGATCTCAAGGGCAAGATCGTCGGCAACTGGGGCTACGGCAACGAGTTCGAGATGTTCGCCGGCATCACCAAGGCCGGGCTCGACCCTGCGACCGACGTGCAGCTCGTGCAGCAGGCGTTCGACGAGTCGGGCCTGCTCGACGGGTCGATCGACGCGGCGCAGGCCGAGACCTACAACGAGTATGCGCAGATTCTCGAAACGGTGAACCCGGCCACGGGCAAGCTCTACCAGCCGAGCGACCTCAACGTCATCGACTGGAATACCGAGGGCACCGCGATGCTGCAAGACGCCATCTGGGCCAACACCGAGAAGCTGAAAAGCGACCCGGCGTACCAAGACACGACGGTCAAGTTCCTCACCGCGGGCCTGAAAGGCTGGGTCTACGCCCGCGACAACCCCCAGAAGGCGTCCGACATCGTCGTGGCGGCGGGGTCTCAGCTCGGCGCGAGCCACCAGCTCTGGATGACCAACGAGATCAACAAGCTCATCTGGCCCTCCCCTGACGGAATCGGTGTGGTCAACGCCGACTCGTGGGCGCAGACTGTGAACGTCGCCATGAACGCCAAGAACCTCGAAGGAAGCACCGTCATCACCAAAGAACCCGATGCCGACGCGTACGACAACACCTATGTGAATAAGGCGCTCGACGCGCTGAAGTCCGAGGGCGTCGACGTCACCGGCACCTCGTTCAAGCCCATCACGGTCACCCTCACCGAGGGCGGCAAGTAAGTTCACCGTCACCACCCGGGTTCGGGCATCCACTCGCTGCAGGGCAGCGGATGCCCGAACTCACCACCATCGAAAGAAAGCACCACCGTGAACCTCTCACCCGACGACGGCCGACTCGCCCTCGAACTCGACCGCGCGCACGTCTTCCACTCCTGGTCGGCTCAAGCCGCGCTGAAGCCCATGGTCATCGCGGGCGGTCTCGGCAGCACCGTCTGGGATTTCGACGGCAACACCTACCTCGACTTCTCGAGCCAGCTCGTCAACGTGAACATCGGCCATCAGCACCCTGCGGTCGTCGCGGCGATCCAGCAGCAGGCCGACATCCTCACCACGGTCGCCCCCGCGCATGCGAACCTCGCCAGAGGGCAGGCGGCGCAGCGCATTCTCGAGCGAGCCGGCGACGAGTTCAGCAAGGTCTTCTTCACCAACGGCGGCGCCGATGCCAACGAGAACGCCATCCGGCTGGCGCGCTTGCACACCGGGCGCGACAAGGTGCTGTCGATGTACCGCTCGTACCACGGCAACACCGGGGCTGCCGTGGTCGCAACCGGCGACTGGCGGCGGGTGCCGAACGAGTACGCGCGCGGCCACGTGCACTTCTTCGGGCCTTTCGCCTACCGTTCGGAGTTCTGGTCGACCTCGCCCGAGCAGGAGTCGCAGCGCGCGCTGCACCACCTCGAGCGCGTCATCCAGTCCGAGGGCTCATCGTCGATCGCGGCGATTCTCATCGAGACGATTCCCGGCACGGCGGGCGTGCTCGTACCGCCGCCGGGCTACCTCGCCGGTGTTCGCGCCTTGGCTGACAAATACGGCATTCTGCTCATCTTCGACGAGGTGATGAGCGGGTTCGGGCGCACCGGCGGCTGGTTCGCCTTCCAGTCGCTGGGGCTCGTCGACGAGCCGGTCGTTCCCGACCTCATCACGTTCGCCAAGGGTGTCAACTCCGGCTTCGTGCCGGTCGGCGGGGTCATCATTCCGCCCTTCATCGCCGAACAGTTCGACGAGCAGGTGTTCCCGGGCGGCTTGACCTATTCCGGGCATCCGCTCGCCATGGCGTCGATCATCGGGGCACTCGACGCCATGGCGAACGAGGGCATCGTTGACAACGCCGCGCGCATCGGATGCGACGTGCTCGGCCCGGGCCTTCGCGAGCTCGCCTCGAAGTACGAGATCATCGGCGAGGTGCGCGGCCTCGGAGTGTTCTGGGCGCTCGACCTCGTCGCCGACGCGACGACCCGCGAGCCGGTGTCGGCAGCAGTCATCGGCGAGCTGAAGTCGGCCCTCCTCGCGCGCGGCCTCCTGCCGTTCTTCGCCGACAACCGCCTGCACATCGTGCCCCCCTGTGTCGTCACCGACGCCGAGTGCGCCCAGGCCCTCGCCATCGTCGACGAGGCCCTCGCCGCTCTGTCCACCCCCGCCTGACCCCGGGGCCCCCGCGTCGCCGTCGACCCGCGCCCGTCTGACCCCGGGCCCCCGCTTCGCCGGCGACCCGCGCCCGTCTGACCCCGGGCCCCCGCTTCGCCCCCGACCCGCGCCCGCCCTGACCCGCCCGCTGATCCGCCCCTGCCCCGCCCCCGCCTGACCTGCCCGCTGATCCGCCCCCACCCCGCGTCCGCCTGACCTGCCCGCCACTTCGCCGCCGACCCGCGCCTGCCCTGACCCGGCCGCCGCTTCGCCGCCACCCCGCCCACGCCTGACCCCGGGCCGCCGCTTCGCCGCCGGCCCGCGCCCGCCCTGACCCACCCGCCGACCCGCCCCACCCCGTGAGAGAAGTTCGTGCGGACGAGAGAAGCCGTTGCTACAGCTTCTCTCGTCCGCACCAGCATCTCTCGCTGGCCACCCGTACGCGGCAGCTCGCCCGTCGTTGCCGAGAGCGAGTGTTTCGGACGAGATGAGCCGCCGCGCCGGTCGCTCTCGTCCGAAACACTCGCTCTCACGCGCCAGGTGGGGCGCGGAGTGGGTTCGGGCGTGGAGCGAGTTGGGATCGGATGCGTAAAGCGTCGTTGTCGCCGCACGCAGAACCGCCTCAACTTGGCAGCGTCGCCCGCACGAACCGCCGCGACGCGGTAGCGTCGCCCGCGCAAGCCGCCGCGACGCGGTAGCGTCGCTACATGGACGTGCGCCGACTCGAGCTGCTGCGTGAGCTCGCGGAGCGCGGCAGCATCACTGAGGTGGCGCGCGCGACGCATCGCACCCCCTCCGCCGTGTCGCAACAGCTGCGCGTGCTCGAGCGCGAGGCCGGGCTTCCGCTCACCGAGAAGGCAGGCCGCGGCATTGTGCTTACTGACGCCGGCCGCGCCCTGGCCCGCAGCGCCGCCGACATCGCCGTCGCCATCGAGCGCGCCGACGCTCTGTGGGACGAGTTCCGCCACGACCCCACCGGCGAGGTCTCTCTCGCTACCTTTCCCACCGGCGGCCAGATGCTGCTCCCCGGCGTGCTGCACCGCCTCTCCCGCCAGTCCGGGCTGACCCTGCACGCCAGCGACCGCGACCCCGTCTCCGAGCATTTTCCCGACCTCACGAACGACTTCGACATCGTCATCGCGCACGCCCCTTCCCGGCCGCCGGCGCTCTGGCAGGGCCGTGGCCTCGAGGTGGTACATCTGATGACGGAGCCCCTCGACGTGGCACTGCCGCCCGGGCATCCGCTTGCCGGCGAACCGAGCGTGAGCCCCACCGATCTCGTCGGCGACCAGTGGATCGGCGTGCCCTGGGGCTACCCGTTCGAACAGACGCTCTACGACATCTCGGCTGCGGCCGGCGCTCCGGTGAACATCGTGCAGCGCTTCGCCGACACCCGCGTCACCGAGGCGCTCGTGGCCGCGGGACTCGGCATCGCCATCTTGCCCCGCTACACCGCGGGCGGCGCCTACCTCACCTCGAGCACCATGTCGCAACGCATCTCGCTCAAACCGCTCACCGGAGTGCGCGCCGAGCGTCACATCTATGCGCTGATGCGCCCCGACCGCGCCGAGCGCCTCGCCGTGCGAACGGTAGTGGATGCCCTGCGAGCCGAATCCGCAGCGATCCGCGAGGCGAACCCCACGATCATCCCGTGACCCGACCCGCACCGCACCGACCAGACCTGACGCGCACCGACCAGACCAGGCCAGACCAGACCAGGCCAGGCCAGACCTGACCCCACCCGCCGACCACCAGCAACACCAATGTAAACTCAATGACCGTGAACAAATTCAACAAGACCCCGTTCACGGTCAACGTCTGGGATCTGATGCATCAGCCCGGCGAGCTGCGCGAACGCGAACTCGAACTCGTTGTGCCGGAGAAACTGGGCGAGGGCCTCGTGGCGGTCGAACAGGGCAGTGTGCTCGACATCGACCTGCGTCTGGAGTCCCTGCACGACGGCATTCTGGCCACGGCCAGAGTCGATGGCGAGGCCGTCGGAGTGTGCGGCAGATGCCTCAAAGACATCACTTTGCCCGTTCGAGTCGAGTTTGCGGAGCTTTTCGCGTATTCTCATGACGAAGCTTTTGATTATGAGGTGATCGGCGACCACGTCGACCTTGAACCTCTGATCAGGGATGCGGTTGTTCTCGCACTCCCGTTCCAACCGGTTTGCCGGCCAGATTGCCCTGGTCTCGACCCCGTCACGGGTGAGCGACTCGAAGATCTGCCCGAACGCCCGCCGCAGGAGCTCATTGATTCCCGCTGGTCTGCGCTCGCAGGTCTGCTGGAACCGAACGAGTCAGAAGCATCCACAAACCACGCGCCCGACGCAGAATCGCCGTCCGGGGCCGAGATAGAGAAGAGTTAGCTCATGGCTGTACCCAAGCGAAAGATGTCGCGGGCCTCGACCCGCATGCGCCGCGCACAGTGGAAGGCGACCGCCCCCACGCTCGTCAAGACCATCGAGAACGGCAAGACCACCTACAGCCTTCCGCACCGCGCCAAGGTTGTCGAAGACTCCGCCGGCACCGCGCTGTTCCTTGAATACAAGGGCCGCAAGGTCGCCGACGTATAGGCTTCGGTTCCTACCGAATGGCGCGTTCTGAAAAATCCGCGGCGGCCAAGTCCGAGACGGCGTTAGACAGAACGCGCCTTTTGGCGACCCTGCAGGTTCAGATTCCGGATGATCTGCTGCACCTCGCTCTAACCCACCGCTCCTGGTCGTACGAACACGGCGGCGTCGCCACGAACGAGCGCCTCGAGTTTCTCGGCGATTCGATTCTCGGCCAGGCCGTCACGGTGATGCTCTACAACCGCTACCCCGACCTCGGCGAGGGTGAGCTGGCCAAGCGCCGCGCGAGCCTCGTGTCGACGGTGGCTCTCGCCGGCATCGGCAAGACGATCGGCCTCGGCGCGTACATCCACCTCGGCCGCGGCGAGGTGCTGACCGGCGGCCGCGAAAAGGCGTCGATTCTGGCCGACACGGTCGAGGCGCTGATCGGCGCCACCTATCTCGGCCTCGGCGGTGACACCGCAACGGCGCTGGTGCTGCGTCTGGTGGAGCCTCTCATCGAGAACCCCGATACCTTCGGCGAGTCCATGGACCCGAAGACCACCCTGCAAGAACTCGCTGCGACACTCGGCGAAGAGGCCCCGCAGTACGAGATCACCGAGTCGGGCCCCGATCACCGCAAGGTCTTCGTCGCGACCGTGAGTATCGGTGACCTCGTCACGGGCGTCGGCGAAGGCTCGAGCAAGAAGCAGGCCGAGTCGGTAGCCGCGCGCCAGGCGCAGCAATTGCTCGCCGACCGCGCGTGAGCGCACCGGTCGACCGTGCCTGAGCTGCCCGAAGTCGAGGTCGTGCGCGCCGGCCTCGAACCCGCCGTGACCGGTGCCCTCGTCACGGGGGTCGAGGTATTCGACCAGCGCTCGCTCAAGCGGCACGCACCCGCGGCCGGCGAGTTCGAGACGCTCTTGACAGGCAACCGGATGCTCGCGGCCGTGCGCCGCGGAAAGTTCCTCTGGTTTCCGCTGAGCTCGGGCGCCGCCCTCGTCACCCACCTCGGAATGAGCGGGCAAGTACTTCTGCGCGAACCGGGCACCGCCGAGAACGGCCTGCTGCGCATTCGGCTCGGCATCGAGCATCCGCAGCTCGGAGAGTACTGGGTCAACTTCGTCGACCAGCGCATCTTCGGCTCGATGGCGGTCGACACCCTGCTGCCGACACCGGATGCCCGTGCGGGCGGCTACTCGGGCCCCGGTCTCGAGCGCGGCTGGCCCCCCTCTTCCGCGGCCGCCAGCACATCATTGACGGAGCCCCCCGCGTGGCTCGCCGCGGTGCCCAGCCAGGTCGCCCATATCGCCCGCGATCCACTCGACCCGGCCTTCGACGACCGCGCTTTCTTCGCCGCGCTCAAGCGCAAGAACACCGGCATCAAGCGCGCGATGCTCGACCAGACGCTGGTCAGCGGCATCGGCAACATCTACGCCGGCGAGGCGCTGTGGGCGGCGAAGATCCACTACGCGCAGCCGACCTCTTCGCTCGGCACACGGCGTGCGCGGCTGCTGCTCACGGAGATAAGGCTCGTGCTCACCAAGGCGCTGGCCGAGGGTGGCACGAGTTTCGACGCCACCTACGTGAACGTCAACGGTGCGTCAGGGTACTTCTCGCACTCGCTCAACGTTTACGGCCAGCAGGGCAAACCCTGCCCCCGCTGCGGCACCCTCGTCGTCCGCGAGAACTTCATGAACAGAGGCTCGCACTTCTGCCCCCACTGTCAACGCCTCCGCAACCCCCGCTGAGAAATCTCGCGCGTCGATTTCTGCCGCTATCCCGCCGATGAACCGGCCGAAATCGACGCGCGAGATCGTTAGGGGGCGGGGGTGGGAGCGTCGACGTCGGCTGCCACGCGCCGCGCGGTCTCGCGCGCGCCGACGTGGCCGAGGATGGCCACGATCACCGTGATCAGCGCCGTCAGCGACACTCCCCACCCCAGCCCGAGCCGGAGCAGCAGGGCACCCGTCGCCGCGCCGCAGGCGATCAGCACGATCGCGGCCCCGCGACGAAACCAGGGCTGCCCCTTACCGCCGGCCAGACGTGAATCGGCAGCGAACCCCGTGATCGTCGACGTCACGACCACCGTCGTCACGTCTTTCACGCCCAGGTGTCGTGCCGTACCGGCCTGTATTCCCATTCCGATGGCCAAGAACATCGTGACGATGTACTCCTGCGGTTGCGGGGGAGTGCTGCCGTAGACAATCAGCGTGATGGCCAGCGCCACCATGATCACGGCGACGGTCGTCAAGAGCCCGGTGCTGCGCGAAGTCCAGCCGTCTTTGACCGGCCGAAGAACCCGCCCGGCGATCACCGCACCCAGCATGAAGCTGAGCAAGGCGATGACCGGCCCGATGATCGGCAGACCATCCGCCCCAGCCAGCGCCATACCGAGAATCACGACGTTGCCCGTCATGTTGCCTGTGAACACCCGGTCGAGCCCGAGGTACCCGACAGCGTCGACCACGCCGGTTGAGAACGTGAGCGCGAGCATGAGTCCGAGGTGCAGGTTGTCGGTGTTGCTGCTGAGGCGTCGAAACACGGGCGAATCCTTGTCACGGTAATGTCGAAACGTCGGGCGAGTAGCCCGATCAGAGGCAGAAGCGCAGGCCTGCGAAGGCCGGGGCAGACCGACGCAGACCAGAAGGCAGATCTGACATGATTCTCGATCCACTCCAGCCAGAGGCCGGCGCGATCCGCTCACAACACTATCTGCCCGCCACCGGTCGCAATGTTCTCTGGGGCCGCTTGCCCTGCGCGGCCGACGCTGCCGTGCTCGAGGTCGATTCGGGCGACGAGGTCACCATCGACACCCTCAGTCACGAGGGTGTGCTCGAAGACCAGGGCCGCGATCCGCGCCGCTACTTCGGCAGCCACGGAGTCGACCCCGACGGGGTGCTCGCCGATGCCGTCGCCCTGGCCGCCTCGGACTACCCGCGCGATCGGGCCGTCGACGGCCCGCACGTCATCACCGGACCCATCCGCATTCGCGGAGCCCGCCCCGGCGACCTGCTCAAGATGACCCTCGTCGAGGCCCTGCCGCGGGTGCCCTACGGCGTCATCTCGAACCGGCACGGGCGCGGCGCGCTTCCCGGCGAATTCCCCGTCGGGCTCGAAACCGTCAGCGCGTTCGCCAAGGTCGACGAAGACCCCGACGGCCGCCGGGTCGGAGCACTTCCACTCGTCGTAGGCGGCGCCCGCTCGGTGCGATTCCCGCTCGCCCCGTTCCTCGGCATCATGGGCGTCGCTGTCTCGGGAGACACCCGACCGCACTCGGTACCGCCCGGCCCGCACGGCGGCAACATCGACATCAACCTGCTGACCGCCGGTAACTCGCTGTACCTGCCGGTGCAGGTCGAGGGCGCACTCGCCTACGTCGGCGACCCGCACTTCGCACAGGGCGACGGCGAGGTCGCCCTCACCGCCATGGAGGCGTCGCTGCGCGTCACCGTGCGCTTCGAGGTCGTCACCCAAGCGGATGCTCTGCAGCAGTTCGGCCACCTGGTCGGCCCGCTCGCCGAAACCTCCGAGTTTCTCGTACCCACAGGCATGAGCGTGGACCTCGACGAGGCCGTGCAGCACTGCGTTCGCGCAGCGATCTCGCTGCTCGGCGCTCGCTACGGCATGGACTCGCACCTGGCCTACGCGTACCTCAGCGCGGCGACCGACTTCAACATCTCGCAGGTGGTCGACATCGTGAAGGGAGTGCACGCCCGCATCCGCGTGGCTGACTTCACGTGACGCCGTTGCACTCCGCGTAACACCCGTGAAACACGTGTTGCATATACTAGAACCTTGAAACACCTGATTCAGAGCATCCGGTAGCCGCACAACCTTCACACATCGCACGAGGAGTCGTCATCACCAGTCAGCCCATCAACCCACCCGCGCGCCTGCTCATGGGCCCCGGCCCCATCAACGCAGACCCGAGGGTGCTGCGGGCGATGTCAGCGCAGCTCGTGGGGCAATACGACCCGGCGATGACGGCGTACATGACCGAGACGATGGGCCTCTACCGCGACGTCTTCAAGACGCAGAACGAGCAGACGCTGCTCATCGACGGCACCTCGCGCGCCGGCATCGAGGCCGCGCTCGTGAGCATGATCGAGCCCGGAGACCGCGTTCTGGTGGCCGTCTTCGGCCGATTCGGGCACTTGCTGCGCGAAATTGCTGAGCGCTGCGGAGCCGAAGTGCACGTGCGCGAAGTCGAGTGGGGCACCGTCTTCACGCCCGAGCAGATCGAGCAAGCCATCATCGAGACCAAGCCGAAGCTGCTCGCTATCGTGCACGGCGACACCTCCACGACCGTCGCTCAGCCGCTCGACGAACTCGGCGCCATCTGCCGCGAACACGGAGTGCTGTTCTACACCGACGTCACCGCCTCGCTCGCCGGAAACACCTTCCAGACCGACGCCTGGGGCCTCGACGCCGTGACCGCCGGCCTGCAGAAGTGCCTCGGCGGCCCCTCGGGATCTGCGCCGGCCACCTTCTCGGCCAAAGCCGTCGAGCTCATCAACTCGCGCAAGAGCATCGAGGCGGGCATCCGTTCGGAGGGCGACCCTGTGCTGTCTCCCTTTGGATCGGCCACCCCCATCCGCTCGAACTACTTCGACCTCTCAATGATCTTCGACTACTGGGGCGCCAAACGCCTCAACCACCACACCGAGGCCACCTCCATGCTCTACGGCGCACGCGAATGCGCGCGGCTGCTCGTCGACGAAGGCATCGATGCCGCCGTCGAGCGGCACCGGATGCACGGCGGCGCCATGCGCGAAGGCCTCCGCGGGCTCGGCCTGCGTATCTTCGGCGACGAGCGGTACCTCATGAACAACGTCACCGCGGTCTACATCCCCGAGGGAGTCGCCGGTGACGCGGTACGCGGCGAGCTGCTCGACGACTTCGGCATCGAGATCGGAACCAGCTTCGGCCCGCTGCACGGCAAGGTCTGGCGCATCGGAACCATGGGCTACAACGCCCGCAAAGACACCGTGCTCACCACGCTTTCGGCACTCGAGCAGGTGTTGCGCCGCGCGGGCGCACCTGTCGCGGCCGGTGGGGGAGTCGGGGCCGCCTACGACTTCTACACCGACGCCCATGCCGACTCTGCGGCGACCGCCCCGGAGTTCACCGAAGCCGAGGCCGTATGACCGACACCGACGCCTCCGGCGCCGCGTCTACGAGCGACGCCACCGACGCCTCCGGCGCCGCGTCTACGAGCGACGCCACCGACGCCTCCGGCGCCGCGTCTACGAGCGACGCCACCGACGCCTCCGGCGCCGCGTCTACGACCGACGCCACCGACGCCTCCGGCGCCGCGTCTACGACCGACGCCAGGCCCACGACCGTCAGCGCCCCGGCGACCGCCGCCGTAGTCGACCGCACCGGCGCCCTCTCCCTGCTCGCCCGCTGCGACGAGCTCGCGAGCTACAGCACCCTGCCGAACGGACTCATCCGCCGCGTCTACCTCACCGACGAGCACCGCGCGGTCAACGCGCTCGCCGCCGGCTGGATGATCGAGGCCGGCATGACCACCTGGCAAGACGCCGCCGGCAACCAGTGCGGCCGCCTCGAGGGCGCCGTTCCGGGTCTGCCCGCCGTTCTGCTCGGATCGCACCTCGACACCGTTCCTTCCGCGGGGCGCTACGACGGCATTCTCGGTGTTCTGACCGCCATCGCGGTGGTCGATCGTATTCATTCGGCGGGCATCCGCTTGCCGTTTGCGCTCGAGGTCGTGGCCTTCGGCGACGAAGAGGGCACCCGCTTCGGCCGCGCTTTGCTCGGCAGCCGCGCGCTCGCGGGCACCTTCGACCCGAACTGGCTCGACCTCACCGACGAGCAGGGCGTCACCCTGCGCGAGGCCTATCGTGCGTTCGGGCTCGACCCCGAGAAGCTCACCGACGCGGCACGCACCCCCGAATCTCTCGTCGCCTACCTCGAAGCGCACATCGAGCAGGGCCCCTATCTCGAAGAGGCGAGTCACGCTCTGGGCATCGTCTCCTCGATCGCGGGCGCCCGCCGCTTCGCCATCACCATCAACGGCCACGCCGGTCACTCCGGCACTCCGTTCGACCGGCGAAAGGATGCCCTGGCCGGCGCCGCAGAGATCGTCACCATGATCGAGACCACCGCCCGCTTCGCAGGCCTGATCGCGACCGTCGGCCACCTCGAGGTGTTCCCGAACGCGGTCAACGTCATCCCCGGCCGCGTCGAGCTCAGCCTCGACCTGCGCGGAGAGTTCGACGACGAGCGCGACCACGTGTGGTCCGAGATCAACGCGAACATCGCCGCCACGTGCCAGGCACGCGACCTCACTTTCACCGTGCGGCAGACGCATAACGCCCCAGCCGTGGTGTGCAGCCCGCACCTGCGCGAGGCGATCGCGGCTGGCATCCACTCGACCGGCAACCCCGAGCCCAAACTGCTGCTCAGCCGCGCCGGGCACGACGGAATGGCCGTAGCCGACGTCACCGACATCGCGATGCTGTTCATCCGCTGCCGCGGCGGCGTCAGCCACCACCCCGACGAGCACGTCGAGGCGGCCGACGTCGCCCTCGCCACCGATGCTTTCGAGCAGGCCGTTCTCTCGCTCGCCGCGCAGATGCCCCTCGCCGTCGACCCCCCGGTGCTCGCGTGACTCGCCCAACCAGCCTCGTGGCACCTCTCCACCTCATCGAGCTGCGACTTTGTGCGGGTCTACACCCGCGCCACCCGCACAAACCCGCAGCTCGATCTAGCCCCGCGGCCGGAGCGCAGAGGTGACCGCCGCCCCCGAAGCGCAGTCGGCGGCGGCGCCGATCGGGCAGCGCATCGACAACTCGTACGCCGAGCTCTCGCCGCAAGAGCAGCGGGCGGCCGACTTCATTCTCGATCACATCGACGATCTCGCCGTGTACAACGCCAGCGAGCTCGCCCGCCTCAGCGGTGTCTCGAAGGCGACCGTGAGCCGACTGTTTCGCAGCCTCGGCTTCACCGACGCGCAAGAAGTGCGCGATCACGCTCGCGCCCTGCGTAGCGAGGGCGTCCCCCTCGGCGGAATCGCCCTCGGCTCAGGCGGCCCGAACCTCGAACTGGATCACGGCAGAGCGGCGCTCGAGGCGCACCTCGAGCAAGAGCGGTCGAACATCCAGCGCGCCCTCGAAGCCGTGACCGACGGCCGACTGGATGCCGCGGCCGCCCTGCTGGCCCGTGCCCGCCGCGTCGTGGTGATCGGCCTGCGCAATTCGTACCCCGTCGCCCTGCACCTGCGGCAGCAGCTCATCCAAGGACTGGGCGACGTTCGCCTCGCCCCCCAGCCCGCGCAGTCGATCGGTGAAGAGCTCGTCGGCCTCGGCCCCGACGACGCGGCCATCGTCGTCGGCTTCCGCCGCCGTCCGCACGGCTTCACCGGCGTAGTTGATGCCCTGCGGCAGTTGAGCGTACCCGTCGTGCTGATCGGCGATTCCTCCGCCGCACGCTACGCCCCCCACTCCACCGTCTGGCTGGACTGCCCCGTCGACAGCGTCACAGCCCTCGACAGCTATGCCGCCGCGAACAGCCTCGTCGCCCTGCTCGCCAGCGAGACCCTCGGAGTCGCGGCCCGCGGTACTCGCTCCCGCATCTCCTCCATCAACCGCCTCTACGGCGACCTCAACGAGCTCGAGTAGCTTTCGCGTTCTCAGCGCGCGGTGTCCCGGTCGTCCCCTCCGCCGAGGTCACTGCAATCGACGTGCTGAGCATTGTGCGCGCGGAGGTAGCGCCCGGCTCCCGCGTCGCCGCTGACGTCGGCGGCCACGGCGGCCCAGTGTCGGCGCCCGATGAACACCGGATGCCCGGGCATTCCGTCGTACGCCGCCCTCACCAGCGCGCTCTCAGGGTGCTCGTTCGCGCGTGCCCGTGACAACACGCGCTCGAGCGCTTCGACGGTCAGCTCGGGAAGATCGACGAGGGTCACCAGCACCCCGATCGGCGACGATTTCTCGTGCGCGACCGCTGCCAAGCCGGCACGCAGTGACGCAGCCATGCCCGAGGCCCACTCCTCTGCATGGGCCACGACAACCGCAGAGCGAGGGCCGAACTCAAGCGCGAGCAAAGCCTCGACCTCGGAAGCGCGGGCTCCCACGACCACCACGACCGGCGAGCATCCGGCGGCCATCAGCAGCCGCACACTCCGCACTACCCACGGCACGCCGTCACCGCCCCGAACGAGCGCTTTCGGCATGCCCATTCTGCTGCCGCCGCCCGCAGCCAGCAGCAGTCCGGTCACGCGGTGGTCTGTCACCTGCTCATCGTAGATCGCCCCGCTAGGCTGAAAGCGGCTGACACTCGTCTACGCAAGGAGGAGCCGTGCTGAACCTGCCGCCCCCAGAGCTGCGTGACTTGCTGCGTTCGTGCCTGAATGTGGATCGCTGGGTCGACGAGGTGTCGGCAAAGGCGCCATTCGGCGATCTGGATGCACTGCTCGCCGCCGCGCGAGACGCAGGCCCGCTCAGCACGAGCGAGATCGACCAGGCGATGGCCGATCATCCGCGCATCGGCGAGAGGCACGCGGCAGATACGGCCGCAGCCGAGTTCTCCCGTAAGGAGCAGGCGTCGCTGGGCGACGACGATGCGAGCGTGAATCTGGCGATAGCCGAGGGCAACGTCGCCTACGAAGAGCGGTTCGGCCGGGTCTTTCTCATCCGCGCTGCGGGCCGAACCAGGCCCGAGATTCTCGGCGAGCTGCGCCGCCGTCTCAGCCTCGACGACCAGACCGAACGGGTTATCGTCGGTTCTGAGCTGCTCGACATCGCGCAGCTACGCCTTCGCTCGATCTACGAGGAGCATTCGTTATGACTCGCAGCCATGTCACATCGCACGTTCTCGACTCGACCGTCGGCCGACCGGCAGAGGGTGTGCCGATCTCTCTCGAATCCGCCGCCGGCGGGCAGTGGATGATCGTTGCCTCAGGCATCACCGACGCCGACGGACGCGTGTCGAACCTCGGCCCCGAGGCTCTGGCGGCGGGTCTCTATCGAGTGACCTTCGATACGGCCAGCTATTTCAGCGCACAAGGTCAGAGCGCCTTCTACCCGGAAGTGGCCATCACGTTCGTCTTGCAGAACGAAGCGGAGCACTATCACATCCCTCTTCTGCTGAGCCCATTCGCGTACTCCACGTACCGCGGAAGTTGACGAATTCCGCGTGATTCCGGGCTTCTCGGCCTCGATTTGCATGGTGGCCAAAAAGCCCATAGAGTAACTACTCGTCACCCCAAAGGTGCCGGAAAGCCGAAGCGCTTCTGGGCCTCAAGCGGGGGCCATCAAACCCCAAGCAGTACAGATTCTCTCGTAGAACTCTGTCTCTCGGCGGGAGATGTAAAACACCTTCCGCAACCTTCAGTTCTGGGTTCTTGGCGACGCCTCTCTCGAGAGGTTGGCCAAATGCCTCGATTTGACACGGATGCGGCAAGTGATAAGATAGTGAAGTTGCCCCGGAGCCGGGTCCTGCGTGAGTGGGGGATGGTTCGGGTGTGTCCGATCTTTGAGAACTCAACAGTGTGCACAATTGTCATATGCCAAATTCCCGTGGCATCGCTTTGGTGGTGTCCGGGTTCCTTTGGGAAATTGAAATTAGCAGCTGCCCTTTGGGGTGGTTGCGGACAAGCAAGTCAGTAATGATTTGTTCTGTCAGCATCAAACTTGTCGCATTGCCTTCGATTCCCGTGGGTGGTGTGGCGCGTAAGCATTTACGGAGAGTTTGATCCTGGCTCAGGACGAACGCTGGCGGCGTGCTTAACACATGCAAGTCGAACGATGATGCTAGCTTGCTAGCGGATTAGTGGCGAACGGGTGAGTAACACGTGAGTAACCTGCCTTTGACTCTGGGATAAGCGTTGGAAACGACGTCTAATACCGGATACGACCTTCAGCCGCATGGTTTGTTGGTGGAAAGATTTTTTGGTTGGAGATGGACTCGCGGCCTATCAGGTTGTTGGTGAGGTAATGGCTCACCAAGCCTACGACGGGTAGCCGGCCTGAGAGGGTGACCGGCCACACTGGGACTGAGACACGGCCCAGACTCCTACGGGAGGCAGCAGTGGGGAATATTGCACAATGGGCGAAAGCCTGATGCAGCAACGCCGCGTGAGGGATGACGGCCTTCGGGTTGTAAACCTCTTTTAGTAAGGAAGAAGCCTTTCGGGGTGACGGTACTTGCAGAAAAAGCACCGGCTAACTACGTGCCAGCAGCCGCGGTAATACGTAGGGTGCAAGCGTTGTCCGGAATTATTGGGCGTAAAGAGCTCGTAGGCGGTTTGTCGCGTCTGCTGTGAAATCCTGAGGCTCAACCTCGGGCTTGCAGTGGGTACGGGCAGACTAGAGTGCGGTAGGGGAGATTGGAATTCCTGGTGTAGCGGTGGAATGCGCAGATATCAGGAGGAACACCGATGGCGAAGGCAGATCTCTGGGCCGTAACTGACGCTGAGGAGCGAAAGCATGGGGAGCGAACAGGATTAGATACCCTGGTAGTCCATGCCGTAAACGTTGGGAACTAGATGTAGGGGCCATTCCACGGTTTCTGTGTCGCAGCTAACGCATTAAGTTCCCCGCCTGGGGAGTACGGCCGCAAGGCTAAAACTCAAAGGAATTGACGGGGGCCCGCACAAGCGGCGGAGCATGCGGATTAATTCGATGCAACGCGAAGAACCTTACCAAGGCTTGACATGAACGAGAACGGGCCAGAAATGGTCAACTCTTTGGACACTCGTTTACAGGTGGTGCATGGTTGTCGTCAGCTCGTGTCGTGAGATGTTGGGTTAAGTCCCGCAACGAGCGCAACCCTCGTTCTATGTTGCCAGCACGTTATGGTGGGAACTCATAGGAGACTGCCGGGGTCAACTCGGAGGAAGGTGGGGATGACGTCAAATCATCATGCCCCTTATGTCTTGGGCTTCACGCATGCTACAATGGCCGGTACAAAGGGCTGCAATACCGTAAGGTGGAGCGAATCCCAAAAAGCCGGTCTCAGTTCGGATTGAGGTCTGCAACTCGACCTCATGAAGTCGGAGTCGCTAGTAATCGCAGATCAGCAACGCTGCGGTGAATACGTTCCCGGGCCTTGTACACACCGCCCGTCAAGTCATGAAAGTCGGTAACACCCAACGCCAGTGGCCTAACCCGTAAGGGGGGGAGCTGTCTAAGGTGGGATCGGTGATTAGGACTAAGTCGTAACAAGGTAGCCGTACCGGAAGGTGCGGCTGGATCACCTCCTTTCTAAGGAGCACGTTCACTGTCCGTCTGTATACAGCGGAGTTGCAGTGACAGTCATTTCAACGCAAGTTATGTGTTGGTGGCGCTCATGGGTGGAACATATGACAAGCGCTTAACGGCGTGGTTGTTTTTAGTACGATCCTTCGGGGTTTGGAACGGAATGTTCACGTGTCGTGGGTGTGGTGCACGCTGTTGGGTCCTGAGGGACCGGGCATCTCTTCGTCTTCGGATGGAGGGTTGTTTGTAACTTATGGGCCTCACGCCGGCTTCCTTTTGGGGGAGTTGTGGTGTGGGGTGCCGCCCGTATTTTGAGAACTACACAGTGGACGCGAGCATCATCAGCCGCGAAATTTTGATCCTTCGGGGTCTTGTTTTGTGGACTGATAATCAATGTTCCCCGGTCTTTGGATCGGGATAAACATTGGTCTTTGTATGTGTATGTTTTGTTTTGAAGTTTTTAAGAGCAAACGGTGAATGCCTTGGCATCTGGAGCCGAAGAAGGACGTATAAATCTGCGATAAGCCTCGGGGAGCTGATAATAGAGCTGTGATCCGAGGGTTTCCGAATGGGGAAACCCCGTCAGGCCCGTGAGGTGACCTGGTGACTCCCGCCTGAATATATAGGGCGGGTAGAGGGAACGTGGGGAAGTGAAACATCTCAGTACCCACAGGAAGAGAAAACAATAGTGATTCCGTTAGTAGTGGCGAGCGAACCCGGATCAGGCTAAACCGTTCGTGTGTGATACCCGGCAGGGGTTGCATGGGCGGGGTTGTGGGACTTTCCGTAGAGCACTGCCGTGTTCTGGTGGTTACAGCGCCGTATAGACGAATGGGATTGAAAGCCCAGCCATAGCAGGTGCCAGCCCTGTAGTCGAAATGCGGTTATGGCCTGGAGAGTATCCCAAGTATCGCGGGGCCCGAGAAATCCCGCGTGAATCTGTCAGGACCACCTGATAAGCCTAAATACTCCCAGATGACCGATAGTGAACAAGTACCGTGAGGGAAAGGTGAAAAGTACCCCGGGAGGGGAGTGAAATAGTACCTGAAACCGTTTGCTTACAAGCCGTCGGAGCGCCCTTTGTTGGTGTGACGGCGTGCCTTTTGAAGAATGAGCCTGCGAGTTAGTGATCAGTGGCGAGCTTAACCCGTGAGGGGAATGCGTAGCGAAAGCGAGTTCGAATAGAGCGTTTGAGTCGCTGGTTCTAGACCCGAAGCGAAGTGATCTATCCATGGCCAGGTTGAAGCGACGGTAAGACGTCGTGGAGGACCGAACCCACTTCAGTTGAAAATGGAGGGGATGAGCTGTGGATAGGGGTGAAAGGCCAATCAAACTTCGTGATAGCTGGTTCTCTCCGAAATGCATTTAGGTGCAGCGTTGCGTGTTTCTTGCCGGAGGTAGAGCTACTGGATAGCCGATGGGCCCTAAAAGGTTACTGACGTTAGCCAAACTCCGAATGCCGGTAAGTGAGAGCGCAGCAGTGAGACGGTGGGGGATAAGCTTCATCGTCGAGAGGGAAACAACCCAGACCACCATCTAAGGTCCCTAAGCGCGTGCTAAGTGGGAAAGGATGTGGAGTTGCATAGACAACCAGGAGGTTGGCTTAGAAGCAGCCACCCTTGAAAGAGTGCGTAATAGCTCACTGGTCAAGTGATTCCGCGCCGACAATGTAACGGGGCTCAAGCACGCCACCGAAGTTGTGGCATTTATATTTTTGGCAGGCCTTCGTGGTCCAGCCGTATGGATGGGTAGGAGAGCGTCGTGTGGCCAGCGAAGCGGCGGTGTAAACCAGCCGTGGAGGCCACACGAGTGAGAATGCAGGCATGAGTAGCGAAAGACGGGTGAGAAACCCGTCCTCCGAAAGATCAAGGTTTCCAGGGCCAGGCTAATCCGCCCTGGGTAAGTCGGGACCTAAGGCGAGGCCGACAGGCGTAGTCGATGGACAACGGGTTGATATTCCCGTACCGCAGAAGAACCGTCCAAGCCAATCCACTAATGCTAAGCATCTGAAACCGGTTAGACCGATCCCTTCGGGGTGAGGCGTGCCGGCGTAGCGTGCGACCCGATGTGGTGCGGTTAGCGTATTAACAGGTGTGACGCAGGAACGTAGCTGAGCCGGGCGATGGTTGTCCCGGTCTAAGAATGTAGGCCGAGGGGTAGGCAAATCCGCCTCTCGTATAAGGCTGAGACTCGATGGGTACCCTTCAGTGGGGAAATCAGTGATCGTCTGCTGCCAAGAAAAGCATCGGCGCGAGGTTCCATGTGCCCGTACCCCAAACCGACTCAGGTGATCAGGTAGAGAATACTAAGGAGATCGAGAGAATCGTGGTTAAGGAACTCGGCAAAATGCCCCCGTAACTTCGGGAGAAGGGGGGCCCCGATCGTGAACGGATTTACTCCGGGAGCGTGATAGGGCCGCAGAGACCAGTGGGAAGCGACTGTTTACTAAAAACACAGGTCCGTGCCAAGTCGCAAGACGATGTATACGGACTGACGCCTGCCCGGTGCTGGAAGGTTAAGAGGAAGAGTTAGCAGCAATGCGAAGCCCAGAATTTAAGCCCCAGTAAACGGCGGTGGTAACTATAACCATCCTAAGGTAGCGAAATTCCTTGTCGGGTAAGTTCCGACCTGCACGAATGGCGTAACGACTTCCCAGCTGTCTCAACCGCGAACTCGGCGAAATTGCACTACGAGTAAAGATGCTCGTTACGCGCAGAAGGACGGAAAGACCCCGTGACCTTTACTATAGCTTTGTATTGGTGTTCGGTGTGGCTTGTGTAGGATAGGTGGGAGACTGTGAAGTCGGCACGCTAGTGCTGGTGGAGTCATTGTTGAAATACCACTCTGGTCACTCTGGATATCTAACTACGAACCCTGATCGGGTTCTGGGACAGTGCATGGTGGGTAGTTTAACTGGGGCGGTTGCCTCCTAAAGAGTAACGGAGGCGCCCAAAGGTTCCCTCAACCTGGTTGGCAATCAGGTGGCGAGTGTAAGTGCACAAGGGAGCTTGACTGTGAGACTGACAAGTCGAGCAGGGACGAAAGTCGGGACTAGTGATCCGGCAGTGGCTTGTGGAAGCGCTGTCGCTCAACGGATAAAAGGTACCTCGGGGATAACAGGCTGATCTTGCCCAAGAGTCCATATCGACGGCATGGTTTGGCACCTCGATGTCGGCTCGTCGCATCCTGGGGCTGGAGTAGGTCCCAAGGGTTGGGCTGTTCGCCCATTAAAGCGGTACGCGAGCTGGGTTTAGAACGTCGTGAGACAGTTCGGTCCCTATCCTCTGCGCGCGTAGGAAATTTGAGAAGAGCTATCCCTAGTACGAGAGGACCGGGATGGACGAACCTCTGGTGTGTCAGTTGTACTGCCAAGTGCACCGCTGATTAGCTACGTTCGGAACGGATAACCGCTGAAAGCATCTAAGCGGGAAGCCGGCTTCGAGATGAGATTTCCATACCATTCATGGTGAGAGGCTCCCAGGAGACTACTGGGTTGATAGGCAGGATGTGGAAGCACCAACTAACGAGGTGTGTAGCTGACCTGTACTAATAAGCCAACAACTTCAACAACACCACCACCCCCACAAAGGGTGGCTGAAAAAACTTCTGCCTCAAAGGCACTCGCGTCCACTCTGTGGTTCCCGACATACGGTCGGGTAACCCACCACACACATACTGTGGTGACAACACAACTGAATACTGCAGCAACTGCAGAAACATTCAATGACCGTAAAAAAGGTCGAACATGTTTCGGTGGCCATAGCGAGAGGGAAACGCCCGGCAACATTCCGAACCCGGAAGCTAAGACTCTCAGCGCCGATGGTACTGCAAGGGAGACCTTGTGGGAGAGTAGGACACCGCCGGACTCAACTTGAGAAAGAGCCCAGCCCCTTCGGGAGCTGGGCTCTTTCGCTTTAACAGTGCGAATACGGCTGCGACGGCTAGCGTTACCGCATGACAAAAGCGTGGCACCTTCCGTTCTGGGCGATCGCGGTGCTGCTCGCTGCGCTCTGTGCGGCCGTGCTACTGCTTGCCGTGCGAGTTGCTCCGGTGCCCGAGCACATCCACGCTCATCTGACGGTTTCGATCAACGGCGTCGAGCAGACCGTGCCCGCGAATACAGGTATTAACGCGGTGACGGGCGTGACACAGCCTTTGCACACGCACGACACCACGGGCATCCTGCACGTCGAGTCGCCCGTTCAGGAGACGTTCGAGCTCGGCCGATTTTTCGATGAGTGGGGTCTGGCCCTACAGCCTTCCGGGGTGGGCGGGGTGCAGCAGTCGTCGACAGAGAACTTCACCGTCTTCGTGAACCAGGCGCCTTACTCAGGAGATCCAGCACAGATCGTTCTGACGAACAGGATGGACATCGACCTGGTGTTCACACCGCGGGGCGCGGTTGCAGTACCGAGCCCCGCGTTCGACTGGCCGCCGCAGTATTGATCGTGCAGGCTAGACGAGACCGGTGTACGTATCCCAGGCCTCGGGCGCCGGCGGCACCTCGTCGCGAATGACGGTTGCTTCGATGAGGCCGTAGGGGCGGTCATCCGCATTGAAGACCTCGTTGTTGTTCTCTACGCCGAAGGGTGCCAGGTTGTACAAGAAATGATGCTTGTTCGGCGCTGAAAAACGGATTTCAGCGATGAAGTCGTAGGCTTCGAGAACCGCCTTGCCCATCTCGTAAAGGGTCTGCTGCAAGGCGAGCGAATGCAGCGTGGCGAAGGTCTCGATGATGATCTGTTTGATGCCGAGATACGTCGCCTCCCAGTCGACGTCGGTCGAGGTGAAGCGCCACTTGGCCACCAGCGACGTCGCCATGACACGATCGGTCGTGGGCTCGAGCAGGGTGTACGGGTCTTCGTAGAACCCGGAGAATTCAGAACCGGTCGACTTCAGGATGATCAGGTCTTTGAATCCGCCGATGACGATGTTGCTGCGGTCGTCGCCCGAGCCCGTGACCGTCACCGCTGCGGTGCGCGTCTCCTGCCCTTTGCGAACCCACGTGTGGTTGTGCTCGGTGCCGTCGACGAGCACACGCTGCCACTCGAATTCTTCGACTTCGATGCGCGCGCTCTTCACATATTCGACGCTGTCGACGAAGTGCGCGCCGAGCTCGAGCGCGTAGGTCTCGATCGACGTGAGACCCTTCTCTTTCGAGAACGAGTACGCCGTCTGCTTCTGCGTGTCGGTGGGCAGGATCTTCGACTGATCACCGGTGAGGTACGCGTCGGCGAAGTCGCCGCGTAGTGCGCTCGATACGTTGATGTCGCGAATCTCGTGCCGCTCGGAATCGCGGTAGATGCGTACGACGCGGTTTTCTGCTTTGCCGTAACGGTTTGAGCCCAGAACAATGGCCACGGGTGTTCTCCTGTCAGTGAGGGGTAGAGGAATAGGGGGTGACGAGTGCGCCTGCGAGCGCGACCGGGGTGACGAGGTCGTCGACGGTGAAGACCGGAGTGCCGCGTAACCAGGTCGTGTGCACGACACCGTGCAGGTCGGTTCCTTCGAAGGCGGTCAGCTTGTTCTTGTGTTCGAGATGCTCGGCGATGACGGTGAAGGTCTCGTCGGGTGCGAAGTCGATGAAGTCGGCGTCGAAGCCGGCCGCGAGCGTGCCCTTCGTCGAAAGTGCAGCTAAGCGAGCGGTCGACACGCTCATCCACTCGATCACCTTTCCGAGATCGATGCCCTGGGCGCGCGCGGCAGTCCACACCGCCGGAAGACTGACCTGCAGACCGGAGATTCCGCCCCAGGCGAGACCGAAGTCTCCACCGTGCCCCAGTTTGAGCTCCCGGGTGCTCGGCGAGTGGTCGGAGGCGATGAGGTCGATGTCGCCCGCCAGAAGCGCCTGCCAGAGCAGTTCGCGGTTGGCCTCGTCACGAATCGGCGGGCAGCACTTGTACTGTGTCGCGCCATCGGGAATGCCTTCGGCCGCGAAGCTCAGGTAGTGCGGGCAGGTCTCGACGGTGAGTCGCAACCCTTCGGCCTTGGCGGCACGGATGATCGGCAGCGCCCCTGCCGACGAGAGATGCAGAATGTGCGCGCGAGCGCCGGTCGCCCGAAGTCCCTCGATGACGTGTTCGATCGCTGTCTTCTCGGCCTGTTCGGGCCTGCTGGCGACGAAGTCTTCGTAGCCCACGCCGCCGGCGTTCTCGTGCTCGGCCAGAACTCCGGGGTCTTCGGCGTGAACGATGAGAAGCCCGTCGAAGGCGGCGAGTTCCTGCAGGGCCGCGTGCAGCTGCTCGGTGCTCAGATGAGGGAACTCGTCGACACCTGAGGGCGAGAGAAACGCCTTGAAGCCGAAAACACCGGCGTCGTGCAGCGGTTCGAGGTGGGTGAGGCTCGACGGAATGGCGCCACCCCAGAAGCCGATGTCGACCGTGGCCTGGCGGGCGGCCGCTTCGCGTTTGAGGGAGAGTGCCTCTGGCGTCGTGGTGGGCGGGATGCTGTTGAGCGGCATGTCGATGATGGTCGTCACACCGCCCGCTGCGGCGGCTTTTGTCGCGCTGGCGAAGCCCTCCCAATCGGTGCGCCCGGGTTCGTTGACGTGTACGTGCGAGTCGACGACGCCCGGCAGCAGAACGCGGGAATCGGGCAGGGTGATGTCTTCGAGGGCGTCGAAGGGAGCATCCACTTCGCCGATGGCGACGATCACGCCGTTCGTCACAGCAAGTGCGGCAGGCCGGAAGGCTCCGTCGACGTAGGCTCGCGTCGATCGCACGACCAGGTCGTAGGGTTCACTCACGCAATTCTCCAGGTGGTTCGGGTCGTGCTGTGGCGCATTTTCCAGCCTAACTTTTTGGTCCTGCCGGTATTTCGAGAGTGTGAAACGTGGCCGACACACGGCGACGCTAGCCTGAGGCCATCACCGGTTGCAGCAAGGAGACGCTCTCGATGAAGTCCGCCATCGACGATTTCACCTGCCCGAAGAAGATGCAGTTCGGGCCGTGCGGCGGTGTGGAATTCGACGGTTCGTGCGAGGTGGCACCGAACCGCTGCGTGTTTCTGGATGCCCCGACGGTGCGGTGGCCGGGGGAGCCGGTTGCACGAGGGATCCAGGGCCGGGCTGGTGCGGCGGCGCCGAGTTCGTCGGGAGACACCGAATCCGGAGGCGCCGAATCGGTCGGAGCGCGGCTGCGCGCGGTGCTCGGCCGGCGTCAGATCGTGGTCGGTGACTTTCCGGCTCGGGCACTCGATGTCGAGTCGGCCAGGCGCTGCGCCGAGATCATGACGAGAACAGTGGATGCGGCGCTCTCGGGCGACTCCGGTGCGCAGCGGGTGCAATTCGCTCCGACGTATCGGGCTCAACTGATCCAAGAGACCGGGCTCGCCGCATTCATCGGCGTGAACTGCCGAGACCGCAATCGGGTGGCGATCGAGGGTGAGCTCGCGGGGCTGGCCGCCGTCGGTGTGGCCGCCGTGCACTGTGTCACGGGCGACCATACTCTCACCGGCAACAGGCCGGATGCCCAGCCGGTGTTCGACCTCGACTCCACGCGGGTCGCGGCTCTCGCCCGGGCATCCGGTCACCTGGTGTCGGTGGGGGAGGCCCCGGCCACTCCGCCCACGACGCATCGCGCGGCCCGGCTGATCGAGAAGGTCAAGGCGGGCGCCGATCTCGCATTCGTCAACCATTGCGGCGGGGCCGGACCGGTCGAGCGCTTCATCGCCGAGGTTCGCGCACTCGAGGCGGCCGAAACGCAGGCCGAACCGCAGTCCGATGCGCCCTCCCACTCGCCGGCCGGTGCGAGACAACCGGTGCGTTTCATCGCGTGTGTTCCGCTCGTCGTGGATCGCGGCAGTGCCGAGCTGCTCGCTTCGTTCACGACGCTCGTGCTGCCCGAGGGTTACCTCGAGCGCATTCTCGGCGCACGCGACGTCTTCGCTGAAGGCATTGCGGCGGCCATCGACCTGAGCGAAGAACTGCTCGCGCTCGATGGCGTGGTCGGAGTCAACCTGTCTGGGGGCCCGGCCGACGGGCGCGAAGAGCACTTCGCCGAAGCCATGGTGCTCGTGGCGGCTGGCACTCGACTGCGGGTGTTCGATGATCATGGGCGGGTCTAGCCGGGCAGAATCGTGGTCAACCACGTTCCGTCGTCGGCGCGGGTGTATTCGGTGCGGCGGCTCGCGGCGTCGGGGCGTCCGTGCCACAAGGTGACGCGTCTCGGTCGAATGGCTGTGCCGGCCCACGTCGGCGGCGGGGTGAGCGTGCCAACGGGATGCTCGGCCTCGAACTCCGCCCAGATGCGCTGCCGTTCGGCCAGGGGCAGGGCCGCGTACTCGGCATCGTTCAGCCAGGCCAGCACCTGTAGGTAGTACGAGCGGTGCTGGTAGACGCGCTGCGCTTCTTCGTCAGTGACCGCCTCGACATCGCCGACGACGATCAGCTGACGCCCGAGCTCGGGCCATGCGACGGCGAACGACGCACGGGGGGCGAACTCGAGTTGAGCGAGTTTGCGGGAGCGGGCATCTGTATGAAAGGAGAACCGCTCGTCGGTGTACTCGCTCAGCAGCACGTGCCGGGTGTCGGGGTAACCGTCGGGCGAGATCGTCGAGAGCGCGATCAGCGGCCTGGCCGGCACGTCGTTCGCGGGCAGCCACTCGGCGAGCTCGTCGAGGTAAGGCGCTGTCACCTCAGGTCACCTTTCCGGCGCCCGCGACCGGAGCGACTCCCTCGGCGGGCAGCTTGCCGGGGTTGAACAGGCCCTCGGGATCGGTGTCGGCGGCGAGACGGCGAGTGCGCTCGACTTCGTGATCGACCTCCCAGTGATGCGGGTTGTGGGAGCCGACACCGATGGCGGCCAGGGCGTCGAAGCCCGCGTAGACCTGCTCTTTGCTCTCGTAGATGCCCGCGAGCATTCCGATCGGCCGGCCGTGCTGCGCTTCGATGTGCAGCATTCCGCCGTTGTAGATCGCGTGAACCTCGTCGATGCGCTCGACGAGGGCGTCTCCGGCGACCTCGACGTGAAAGTACTTTCCCGGGTCGCTCTTCTGCAGCCACTCGATGGGGTGGTTGTACGAAAGCATGCTGATCTTCATCGATGCGGCCGCTCCCTCGCGAACGTCTTCGATGCGTCCGCCGGCGCCGAAGATCAGCGCGCTGGCCGCCTCGACGGTGTCGGCGTCGAGAATCGCGCGCAGGCTCGCGCGGTCTTTCGGAATCGCCGGGTCGTCGGGCAGGGCATTGGCCAGAACGGGCAGGTCGGCCGAGACCAGCCGTGGAGTGGGCTCGAGCAGGCCGATCTCGCGGATGACAGAGAGGGCGTCGTCGAAGGTATCGAAGCTGGCGTAGAGTCCTCGCCAATTCTGCAGGGGTTCGAGCTGCAGGGTGGCTCTGGCGATGATGCCGAGCGTTCCGTAGGTGTGAACGTAGGGCTCAGCGGCGGTGCCTTCGACATGGATGAGCCGAGCATCCGGAACCGCGTGCACCACGTCGAGGGCGCGAACGAAACCGATGTGGTTCGAGCCGTGTTTGATCGACCCCGTGCCGCCCGAGCCGCCGGAGAGAAAACCGCCGATGGTGGACTGCGCGGTCGAGGGGTACATCAGAATCTGCTGGCCGGCCGCGTTCGCCGCCTGTTCGATCATGACCATGGGGGTGCCGGCCTCGACGGTGATGAAGCCGTCGCCCACCTCGATGACGCCGCGCGCTTTCGACATGTCGAGCACGAGGCCGCCCTGCATCGGGATGCCCTGGCCGTAGTTGCCCGTGCCCTTGCCCCGCGGCGTGATCGGCACGTGGTGGCGCACCGCCGCACCGATGGTCTCGGCGATCTGTTCGGCGGAGGTAGGAAAGGCCACCAGGTCGGCGAGACCGAGCGGCAACTGCTCGGCGAGAATCGGGGAGAGGTAGGCGCCGTCGACCGAGGCCTTCTCGCGCGCCCGGAGCTCGGTGGTGACGGCTCTGTCGCCGAGGAGTTCGCGCAGTTCAGCCGCGAGAGCGTCGATGTCGGGGGTGTGGTCGGTCATGCTGTGCTTCCTTGCGATCGTGAGCGGAGAGTCTTGCGAAGTGAGGGCGGGTCGGTCAGACCGCGCTGAAGCCGATGCGTTTGGGCGGGGCGGGGGGCGATTCGACAACGGGGGCCGGGCTGAAACCGATGCGCGCGTTTGTCGGCGCCGGGCTGAAGACGGCGATCTCGGCGAGAGCGGCAGCCGCCTGGGCCACGTTCGCTTCGAAATGCGCCTTGCCGAATTCGGCCGTGGCCTCGGTCGGGTCGCCGATGACCCCGCCGGGCGAGAAATCGTTGCTGACCCAGCCGAAGCTGACGGGTTTGCCGAAGCCGACGTACTGGTAGTCGAGCAAATGCTCGGGCACGCTGCGTACCGCACGGCTCATATCGACGAGTTCTGGGCGCAGATGCAGCACGACGCTGGTCTCGACGTGGCCGCCGTGGATACCGAGACCGAACTCGTTCTCACCCGACTTCGCGCCGCCGTTGGCCGGCATGCCGCCGCCGATGAGAAAGGTCTGCAGACCGAACCGGCGCCGTAGCTCGCGGCAGGCGACCTGCAGCAGGGCGACGTTGCCGCCGTGGCCGTTGTAGAAAACGAGCCGGGTGCAGGGCGTCTGTGCGATGGATTCGCCGATCTCGACGATGGTCTGCATGAGCGTCTCCCAGCTCAGCCAGACGGTACCCGGAGCCCAGTGGTGCTCGTCGGACTTGGTATAGGCGAGGCCCGGCAGCAGCCAGGCGTTCACTCCGGCCTCGGCAGCGAGGTCGACGGCGGCCTTCGCCGACTCTTCGGCGACGAGAAAGTCGGTCGAGAGCGGCAGATGGGGGCCGTGGTGTTCGATGGCGCCAGTGGGCAGCACAATCACCGAGTCGTGGCGCAGTGCCTCGACGGCGGCGATGCTAGAGAGCTCGACGAGGTTGCGTGACATGTGAATCCTTGCTGTGGGGGCGATGCGTGGTTGTGAAGCTGAAGCGTCAGTGCATGATCATTCCGCCGGTGACGTTAAAGGCCTGCCCGGTGAGGTAGTCGGCGTCTGCGGAGGCGAGAAAAGCCGCGACTCCGGCCACGTCGTCGGGTTCGGCCAAGCGCCCGAGGGGCGAGTAACTGCTCCATTCGGCGATGTCTTCTGCGGTGCGGGTTGCTGCTCCCATCTCGGTCAAGACGTAACCGGGGCAGATGCAGTTGGCGGTGATCGACTCGCAGCCGAGTTCGAGGGCGGTGACCCGGGTGAGGGCGATGACGGCGGCCTTCGAGGCGGCGTAGTGCGCTTGGCCCGCCCCGCCGGACTTGCCGCCCATGCTCGCCATATTGATGATCTTGCCGGGGCGGCCAGCCCCGATCATCCACTTCGCCGCCACCTGGGTGGTGAGCAGCATCGAGCGGGTGTTGATGGTGAACATCGCATCCCAGTCCGCCACCGAGATGTCGAGCAAGGGGGAGAAGCGCAGGATGCCCGCATTGTTGATGAGCACGTCGACCCCGCCGAGCGTGTTGATGGCCGCGCCGACTTGACCGCGGGCATCCGCTTCGTCGCTGAGGTCGACACGCAGAAAACGGCCACCGATTCGCTCGGCGGTGGCGACGCCTTGCTCTTCGAGCAGGTCGAGAATCACGACGTCGGCGCCGTCGGCCGCCACGCGGGCGGCGATGGAGGCACCGATGCCACGGGCCCCGCCGGTGACGATGATGCGCTTGCCCTGAAGGCGCGCATTCGTCACCGGCGGAGTCGTGGTCATGATGGAGTTACTTCATTCCGATCGAGGTGTCGATGAACTGGTTGGTGAAGATGTCGGCAGGAGTGAGCCCGGCCTTCACCGCTTTTCCACCAGCCGCGTAGATCGGCGTGTCGATGTCGATGATCTTCTGAACGCGAGCCGTGTCCATGTCGCCGAGCGTCGAGTTGTCGCCGTTGCCGACGATTCCCTTGTCGACCTGGGTCTTGACCGAGTAGTCGGCCATGCCCTGCGAGTAGACCCAGCCGGTGTTGAACTGGGTGACCAGGTTCAAGATCAGCGAGTTGACCGGCGCGGGGTTCGCGAAGTAGTCGACCTCGGCCTGCTGCATGATCGGAACCAGCTTGGTGAGGCAGCTCGAGAGCGTCGACACATCGGCGGTGCGAACCGAGACTGCTGAAGCGTAGACCGGGTAACCGGCATCGTTCAGCGTCTGGTAGTTGACGGCCTTGCCCCAGGCCGGCACCTCGTACTGGTACTGGTAGGGCTCAGCGCTCGCGAAGCCCTGCTGGCCCGACGCTCCCTGGTCGGCCACGAAGCTCGCCGGGGTGCCGTCATAGCTGCCGTCGACCTGGCTCTTGCTCAGGATGCCCGAACTGGTCAAGTAGTCCATGTACGCCGAGCCGCCGAAGTAGCGAACGACCTTGCCGGGCTGGAGCTGCTTGCCCAAGTCGGCGATGGTCTTGACGTTCGGGTAGGTGGTCGGGTCCCACATGATCATGAGCGGCGTCTTGTCGAGCGGAGCGAAGACGGCCGTGGTGGGCTGGTCGGCCGAGAGCTGAACCGCTTCGTCGGTGGTGACGTAGCCGAGGGTGATGCTGGTGTCGGCGTACATCTGGCTGGTCACCGTCTGGAACCCGATGGCCGGGCCGCCCGAGCGGATCTCGAGGTTGACACCGGTGGGGGCGCCGTCAGCGTAGAGGGGTCCGGAGACCGACTTCTTGTTGGCGTCGATCGTCGGGTTCGGGCCGAGCATCTGGTACAGGTGACCGTGTTCGGCCTCGGGGTTCCAGTCGGTCTGAATCACGACAGTGGCCGGGCATCCGGCTGCGGCGAGGTCGACCCCACCGGAGGCGGCAGTCGCGGCCGGAGTGCTGGTCGACGAGCCCGAGCTACAGGCGGCCAGGGCCACCATGCTGAGAACGGCGAGGCCGCCGGCGAAGGCGACCCTCTTCGAACGTTTGTGCATTTACTACTCCTTCGGGATGTGTGCAGGTGCGGTGCGGTGCTGTTGGTGCGGGTGGAACATCTGTGGGGGTGCCGCGTGCGTGGTGGTAGGGAATGCGTGGGGGTGCGTCGTGTGCGGTGCGATGCGCTTGTTTAGGTGAAGTCGTACCACTTGCCGACGGCGCGCCGGCCGAGCAGGCCGAACAGCCAGAAGACGACGACGCCGAACAGGGCAGCGGTGATGATGGTCGCGAACAACTGCTCACCTTGCAGGCGTGAACTGTAGTTGCTGATCAGAATGCCCAGGCCCGGTGTTCCCCGGCGAAAGAACTGGTCGCCGACGATCGCACCGACGACGGCGAGACCTGCTGAGATGCGCATGCCGGCGAAGATGGCGGGCAGCGCGGCGGGCAGCGAGAGTTTGCCGAGCGTGGTCCAGCGGCTGGCGCCCTGCAGCTTGAAGAGTTCTTTGTGGCCCTTGTCGACCGACTGCAGACCGAAAAGAGTGTTGTTCACCATCGGGAACAACGCGATCATCACACAGACCAGAACGCGCGAGGGGAACTCGTAGCCGAACCAGAATCCGATGAGCGGAACGAGCGCGAGGATCGGGATGCACTGCAGAATCACCGCGTACGGGAACAGCGAGCGTTCCACCCATTTCGCCTGCGACATGGCGATCGCCCAGATGACACCGATCACGATGGCGATCGCAAGCCCGAGCATGGCGACGATGATGGTCTGGTACAGCGCGACAATCAGCGCGTTGAACGAAAGCGGGTCGAGGAACCCCTTGAAGAGGATGTCTTGGGGTAGAGGCAGCAAGAAGCGCAGATGCGGGTCGAGCACGAAGAGGCTGATGATGTACCAGACGACGACGATGCCGAGAAAGACGAGAACTGGTGGCAGCCAGCGCGAGAGGCCGCGCTTCCTTTTCTTGGCGGGTGTCGTCGAGAGCGTTGCGGGCAGTTCGGGAGTCGGGTGGCCTTCGATGTTATCGATGCCGTCGCCCACGGTCGTTTCGTTCGAGATGGTGGTCATGAGTGGCCGTGTCCTTTCCGGAGGGCGTGAGAAACCTCTCCGACCAGCGCAGCGAATTCGGGAGTGAATCGCACCTCCGGATCGCGAGTGGGCGGAAACGGAACGTCGAATGTCTCGACGATCGTGCCCGGTCGGCCCGACATCACCACGACCTTCGTCGACATGTAGACCGCCTCAGAGACGGAATGTGTGATGAACAGCCCGGCGAACTGCTTGGCATTGAAAAGCCCGATGAGTTCGTCGTTGAGGCGCTCGCGAGTGATCTCGTCGAGGGCGCCGAACGGCTCGTCGAACAAGAAGAGCTCCGGGTCGAGCGTCAGGGAGCGGGCGAGCGAGGCGCGCATCTTCATTCCGCCAGAGAGCGCCTTGGGCAGGTGCTTCTCGAAGCCGCCGAGGCCCACCAGCTCGATGGCCTCTCGTGCCTTCGCAGCGCGGTCTTTTTTCGTCTCGCCGTGCAGTTCGGCCAGCAGTTCGACGTTAGCGGTCACGTTGCGCCAGGGCAGCAGTGTCGCATCCTGGAACACGTACCCGATGCGGTCTGTGCCGACCTCGGCGACGCCGTTCGACGCGGTTTCGAGCCCTGATGCGATGCGCAACAGCGTGCTCTTGCCGCAGCCCGAGGGGCCGACCACGGTGACGAACTCACCGCGCTTGACGACCAGATCGACCCCGTGCAACGCGATCGTGCCATCGGGAAAGGTCATCTCGACATTCGAGAAGTCGAGCAGTACATCGGTTGCCGATGTCTGCGTGTTGGTTGGTGCGGGTGCTGTGACGGTCACGACAGCATCACCTCGGTTTCGTTGAGAGACGGGTGGAGCACGGGAGGGGCGGTAAGCAGCGAGGGCTCGGCGACGTCGTACGACACCGAGCTCTGGGCAACCAGGTTGCCGGCGTGGATCACATAGCGGTCGGCGGAGCCGTTGGCGATGACATCAGAGAGCGAGACGCCGCGAACGGCCAGCAGTTCGGCGGCCGCTCCGACGGCGACGCCGGCCAGAGGCAGCGCCATCACCGATCGGGCACCGTCGCTGATGGCGGTGTACGCCTCGTCGAGGGTGAGATGACCGGCCGTGACGAGCAGTGAAGCGGTCTCGAGCGCGTCGCTGCGACCGACCGGGTTGAACGGATCGCGCACGTTGTCGGCGCCGGCGGCGAACCGGATGCCCGCATCGAGCACGGCGCGAATAGCCGTGAGCCCACGCGGGGTGGCCACCGGGTGTTCCCAGCCCTGCAGGTAGAGGTTGGTGATCGGCAGGCTGATGATGCCGACGTCGCCCGCCTTCACCTCGGTCAGAACCTCGCCGAGTTCAGCGGCTTCGAGCGTGCCGAGACGCACGCAGTGCCCGGCGCTGCGGTTGCGGTCCGCCGGCCAGTCGCGCACGGCGGTCGCCAGCTCGCCCAGGGTGAGCGGACCGCCAAGGCCTTCGTCGGTATGGATGTCGACGCCGACGCCCTTGCGTTCCGCGATGCGCAGCAACCGCTGCAGATCGGCACTGGGGTCGGGCGCGAGATGAGGGGCGCCGCCGACCAGGTCGACGCCGAGGTCGATGGCCGCTTCGATGTCGGCGTCGGGTGCGTCGGAGCTCGCTAGCGCGACGAGTTCGATGTCGATGAGGCCTCGCAGTTCATCCCGAACCTGAAGCAGAGCCTTCACTCCTCGCAGCGGATCGCTGCTCAGCAGAATGTCGACGTGGCTTCGAATGGCGGTGGTGCCCTGTCTCAGCGCAAGGAGTGCTGCGGCCCGGGCGCGCTCGGCGATCGATTCGGTGGTCATCGTGGCGGCGTACTCGCGCCAGGCCATGATGGCCGAGACCAGGTCGCCCATCGGGGGGTTGATCGCGTCCCACGAGAGGGCCTTGTCGAGGTGGGCATGCGGTTCGGCAGGGGCCGTCAGCAGCAGAAAGCCGGTGAGGTCGAGGGTGCTGCCGGGCTGCGGAGGAGTGGAATTCGCCGGCGAAATGCCGGTCACGAGACCGCTCGCGAGGGAGACGTCGCAGGTCGATCCGTCGGCGAGTGTTGCGTTCTGCAGAAGGCTCAAGCGCAGGGGCAGGCGGCTCATCGTGCTCGCCTCCTGAGAATGATGTGTGCTGATCGGGTGATCGATCGTCTCGACGTTGGGAGATCGTGCTGATGTTGATGTGCTCAACATGTGAAAATCTACGTTCGGCGCGTTTCGGGCGTGTAACGCGAACATTTCGACGTGTTAAGCCTGGGCGACACGGATTGCAGAATCGGTGCACGAAGCGATTACTGTCTGTCGTGAGGTCTCGAAAGGAGCACCAGATTCCCGCCATCACCGAAGCGCTCGATCTGCAGACGCTGCAACTCGGCGCGGCCATTCGTGCGTCACGGCTCTCGAAGTCGATGACGCTGGTCGAATTGGCGCGGCTGTCGAACCTCTCGCATCCGTTTCTCTCGCAGCTGGAGCGGGGGCACGCGCGGCCGAGCATGACGTCGCTCGAGCGCATCGCGCGGGCGCTTGAAACCAGCCAGCTCGACCTGCTCGCCGGTGCGGCAGAGAGTGGCGTGGGGGTCGGTGGTGCGGGCGCCGGCGGCACGGTTGCTGGTTCGCCGTCTGCTACGGCCGGGGTCGAGTCGACGGCATCGACGCTGATTCGAGCCGCCGAGGGCACCCGCGGGCCGTATGCCGAGGGGCAGGGGCGGCTGCTGGTGGATGCCCGGGCGAAGTTTCAGCCCATGGAGTTCTGCGGGCAGAACCAGACCTTCGGCGATTTCTACCGGCACGCCGAAGACGAGTTCATCACCGTGATCGACGGAGAGATCGTGGTCGATCTCGACGAGGCGGGGCTGAATACGCTGGCCGCCGGCGACTCGTTGTATTTCGTCGGCGGAACCGCGCACCGCTGGCGGTCGGCGACGCCGAGTCCGTACCGGCTGCTGATCGTGAAGCAGCGCTTCACGCCGGGGCAGAACGGCGTGCCCGCGCGGGTGACGCTCTGGAGCAAGGCGGAGACGGCGGCCACGTTCGCTCCGGCGACGTCGTTCGAGACGGTGCCCGCGGACGAGACGGTGCCGGCGGACGAGTGGTCGCCAGCGGTCGAGACGCCGCCGTCGTTCGAGACGGTGCCCGCAGTGGGCATCGGGCACCGACGCGCCGAATGAATCTGAAATGAGCCTGTTGTGACCGTGCATCCACTCGCCGACTTCGACGCCGTCGTGACAGAGCTCTCTGTCGTCGCCGACGACGTGGTACTCGTGACCGTCGCTCGACCGGACGGCAGCGACCTGCCGGAATGGCTGCCGGGCGCGCACATCGATCTGGTGTTGCAGCCCGGGCTGGAACGGCAGTACTCGCTCTGCTCGGATCCGGCGGATCGTTCTGCGTGGAAGGTCGCCGTGCTGCGTGAGCCGAGCGGCCGGGGCGGGTCGGAATTCGTTCACGGGTCGCTATCGATCGGTTCGTCGGTGCATGTGCGGGGGCCGCTGAATCACTTCGAGTTCGTTGCGGCACCCGCGTATCTGTTCGTCGCCGGGGGCATCGGCATCACGCCGCTGCTGCCGATGATCGCTGCCGCCGAAGCTGCCGGGGCGGAGTGGTCGCTCGCGTACGCGGGGCGCTCGCACGGATCGATGGCGTTCGCCGCCGAGCTCAAGTCCGAGCATCCGGAGCGCGTCACGATCTATGCCGGCGACGCGGGTGAACGCCTGGCGCTGCCCACGTTGTTCGCTGCCGTGACGCCCTCGACACTCGTGTACAGCTGCGGGCCGGCCCGGCTGCTGGATGCCGCACTCGCGCTCGCGGATTCGCTGCCGTCTGGCGCGCTGCACCTCGAGCGGTTCGAGGCCGTCGCCGCCGGCGAGCCGGTGTTCGCCGACTCGTTCGAGGTCGAACTCGAGCTGAGCGGAATGACCCTGACGGTTCCGCCCGAGAAGAGCATTCTCGAGGTCGCCGAGGAGGCGGGCGTGCTTGTGCTGTCGTCGTGCCGCGAGGGAACCTGTGGCACGTGCGAGACGCCCGTCGTGTCGGGCGAGATCGACCACCGCGACTCGGTGCTGACGCCCGAGGAGCAAGAAGCGAACGACACGATGATGATCTGCGTTTCACGTGCCGCGTGCCCGCGGCTCGTTCTGGATCTATAGGTGCGCCGCCGCCTCTGGGCCCACGCCGGCCCGAGGCTCCGCGTGCCGCTCGCGGCGCGCGGAGTGGCCCGGTGGGGACGGCGCACATTGCGACTGGCCGTTCATGCCACTGTTCTGGCCGCTACTCTCGCAGAACGCGACGAGCGCGGTCGCCGCGTTCTGCCGATCTCGCATGGCGTAGGAGCCCGGGGGCGCTAGTGGGCACCTTTTTTCGGCGGATGCGCGTCAGTGGGCGGAATGTTTGCGACGAGAGGCGAGGAGGTCTTCGAGGGCGGTCGTGACGGTGCGCTCGTCGGCGGAGACGAGGCGGTAGTCGCGCACGACGACGCGGCCCGCCACGATGACGTGTTTCGGGCGACGACCGGGGTTCGCCCAGAGCAGGCCGGCCACGGGGTCGGCGACGGCGGCGTCGGCGACCCCGGAGACGTCCCAGACGCAGACGTCGGCCGCGTCGCCCAGAGTGAGCGAGCCGAGTTCGGGGCGTCCGAGGCCGAGCGCAGAGCCCTTCGTCGCCATACTGAGCGCCTCGCGCGCCGGTATCGGCGGGCCGACGAGAGGGGCGACCTGCATGGCGAGCCGAGCATCCGCCAGCAGGTGACCGGCATCGTTGCTGCCGCCGCCGCTGGTGCCGAGACCCATGGTGACGCCTGCCGCGCGCAGGGCCGCGACAGGCGCGATTCCCCAGCCCATCGGCAGGTCGCAGGCGGGTGCGTGTGTGCCGGTGACGCCGGCGGCGGCGAGGCGCGCAATCTCGTCGGGCGTGACGGCGCAGAGGTGGGCGACCGTGACGTCGGGCGCGAGCCATCCCCATTCTTCGAGCAGGTCGATCGGCCGTCTGCCGTACTTTTCGAGGGCGATCACCACGTCGACCTGTTCGTTCGCCTGGGTGCGGCGGCGCAACCCGTATTTCGCCGCAACCTCGCCGAGCAGCGCGAAGGTTTCGGGGCTGTCGCTGTGCACTCCGGCCGGGCCGACCGCCACCTGGAGCAGACCGTCGGCACGGATGCCCTGGGGCGCCCCGGCGACCAGCGCGCCGACGATCGCCTCGGCTGAGGCGGCGGCGAGTTCGGCATCGTCTCGTGCCGAACCGCGCACGAACACGAGGCGCGCGCCGAGCTCTTCTGCGGCAGCGGCGGTGCCGCTCGCGATGGCGACCGAGTCCTCGACGCCGGCGGTGCCCCAGTTGAGATGATGGTCGGCGATGGTGGTGACGCCGCTGAGCAGCCCTTCTGCGAGCCCGGCTCGGGCAGCGGTGAAGGCGAGTTCGGCGTCTATGCCGACTTCGGCATAAACCGCAGCCATGGTGGGCAGCCACGTGGCCATCGGTACACCCCGAGTGCCAGGCAGGGTGCGAAAAGCGGTCTGCATCAAGTGGTGATGGGCGTTCACGAGACCGGGGGTCACGACGCAGCCCGAGGCGTCGATCACCTCGAGTTGCGGGTCGGCGGCACCCCGGGCATCCGGTTCGGTCACCACCCCGGCGTCGAGGAACAAGTCACCGGCGTATTCTGTGGTTTCATCGATGAACGTGGTCACGGCGCCGCGGATGGTGAGCATGAATGAGTTCTAACATGCTTTTGTGTCAGGCTGATGTCGCCGATTTCGACAGGGAGGGAAACGGATGATCGAGCTCGCCGCCACGCTGCTGCCCCGCCTCGACGCCGGGCATCGGCTCGCCCTCGCAACTGTGACGCGCATCAACGGCAGCGCTCCGCGCACCCTCGGAACCGCCATGGCCGTCGACGATGACGGCGCCGTGATCGGCAGTATTTCGGGCGGCTGCGTCGAGGGCGCGGTGTACGAAGCCTGCCGTGAAGTTCTTCGAACCGGTGAGGCGTCGCGGCAGGAGTTCGGCTACTCCGACGACGATGCGTTCGCCGTGGGGCTCGCGTGCGGAGGGCGAATCGAGGTTGTGGTGCAGCGGCTTTCGCCGGGCGCGGGATGGTCGGCGAGCCCGTTGCGGGCCGAGTTCGTTGCGGCGGCGGCCGGTCTGCCGGCGGGCGTGGCGCTGATCGTGGGCGGCAGCGCATTCGGGGTTGCGCTCGCGGCGGGTGACGACCTTGGGCCGGGCGGGCTGGTGGGCGCAGGTGCGAACGCTCTCGGCGCCGACAGCATTCGGCGGCTTCAGGGCGAGCTCGCGGCGCGCATCTCGGGCGGTCGCGGTGGGCTCGCTGTCGTGGACTGCGAAGACGGGCCCGTCGAGGCGTTGTTCGTGGTGGCGGCGTCGGCGCCGCGAATGATCATCTTCGGAGCGGTCGACTTCTCCGCGGCTCTTGCGAACGCGTCGGCGCTGCTCGGCTATCGCGTCACCATCTGCGACGCGCGCCCCGTCTTCGCGACCGCCGAACGATTTCCCGCGGCGAGCGAGGTCGTGGTCGAGTGGCCGTCGGAGTATCTTGCGCGCACCGAGATCGACTCCCGCACGGTGGTCTGTGTTCTGACACACGACGACAAGTTCGACATTCCGTTGCTCGAAGTAGCCCTCGGAATGCCGATCGCGTACGTGGGAGCGATGGGTTCCCGTCGTACTCACGCTCGCCGGCTTGCGGCGCTGCGCCAGACGGTGCCTGCCGAGGCGCTCGAGCGGCTGCATTCGCCGATCGGCCTCGATATCGGGGCGAGTACTCCCGAAGAGACTGCTGTGTCGATTCTTGCGGAGGTGCTGGCGGTGAAGAATGCGGCGACCGGGGGGCTCTTGAGGCACGCCAGCGGGCCGATTCATCGCACGACGGCTGCCCGCGAGCCGCTACATGCCGAAAGCGGCATATAGCACGTCAGCCCTCAAGCGACGTTTGTCTGGGCCAGCGAACGCAACTAGGGCCTCAGTCGGCGGGCAGCTGCACGGCGTCGATCGCAACCGCATCGGCCGGCTGCAGCAGGCGCCACACACGATCGCGGGAGAGCGGCAACTCGTACGGTCGTACGCCGATGGCTCGGCGAATGGCGTTTGCGAGCGCCGGAGCGACCGGGTTGAAGGGCGATTCGCTCATCGACTTCGCGCCGTAGGGCCCGAGGTCGTCGGCCGTCGAGGTGAAGTAGACCTCGGTGAGGGGCACGTCGGCCATCTGCGGCAGGTGATAACTACGCAGCACGGAAGTGGTCACCACACCTTCGTCAACGATGATCTCTTCGTACATCGAGGTTCCGATGCCCTGTGCAACTCCGCCTTCGACCTGACCGCGGCACTGTTCGGGGTTCATCACGAAGCCGGCGTCGGCGGCCTGCACCGACTGCAGAATGCGCACCTCGCCGGTGTCGGTGTTCACCGCGACCCGAAAGGCCTGCACGTTGAACGCGATCGAGCGGTGGTCTCCGGCATGGTGTCCGGTGGCGGTGATGCCGGCGAGCTCGGCTTCGGCAGAGGCGACACCTTCGGTGATGGCGATGCTGGTGACGGCGTCGAGTTCCGCGAGCGGGGAAGGGAGCGCAGCGGGGAGCGCACCGGGTGCGTCCGAAACGCGAGCGGCTGCGGTCGCGGCCCGGGCCGCGGCGGCACCAGCGGCTGCCACCTCGGTGAGCGGCAGGAGCCGGTTGTGGGTGCGCAGGCCGTCGGGCGCGAGCATCCATTTGTCTGCCGGAACGCCCGTCAAGACCTCAGCGGTCTCGCGCAGTTTTTCGGCCAGGGCAGTCGCTGCGGCGAGCACCGCCCGGCCCGCGACCACGGTTCCGGCCGAGCCGAAGGCTCCGGTGTCGTAGGGCACCGCGTCGGTGTCGGACTGGCGGATGCGCAGCAGCTCGGGTGAGGTGCCCAGGGTCTCGGCGGCGATCTGTGCGTGCACGGTCGACGTGCCGTTGCCGAACTCGGCGGTGCCGAAGTTGAGGTCGTAGACGCCGTCGAGGGCGAGCGTCACCGACGCCTCGGCGAAGTGCCCGCGTGGTGGGATGGTGGCGATCATGGCTGCGGCGACGCCCTCGCCGATCTTCCACACGTCGCCCTGCGGCGCTCCCACGCCGTTTCCGCGGCGCAGCGCCGACTCGGCGAGGTCGAAGCACTGGTCGAGCCCGTAGCTTCCGGCGAACGAAAGGTCGTCGCCCTCCACGTGCGTTACGACGAGCGGATCGTCGGCGCGCACGGCGTTGATGCGCCGCAACTCGAAGGGATCCATGCCGAGGGCGAGGGCCAGATCATCCATCGCCGACTCGACGCCGAAGATCACCTGGCCGAGGCCGTAGCCCCGAAATGCACCCGAGGGCATGTTGTTCGTGTACACACACTCGGCGTTGACGCGCTTGTTCGGTGCGTTGTAGATGCTGATCGACTCGCCGCAGGCGTGGAACATCGTGCCCGGCCCGTGGTTTCCGTACGCGCCCGTATCGCTGAGCATCGTGAGGTCGATGGCGGTGAGTCGCCCGTCGGCCGTGGCGCCCAGGGTGACGGTCGATCGCATGGGGTGACGACACGGCACCACGGTGAGTTCGTCGGTGCGGGTCATCTCGTACTGAACGGGCCGGCCGGTCTTCAGAACCGCGAGGGCGACGAGGTCTTCGGTCTGAATCTCTTGCTTGCTGCCGAAACCTCCGCCGACCCGCGCCGTGTAGACCCGGATGCGCTCGATGTCGATGTCGAGAATGCGCGAGAGTTCTTTCTGCACGAGGAACGGCACCTGCGAACTGGTGCGCAGCACGAGGCGTGCGTCGGCGTCGAGCCAGCCGATGGCGCCGTGCGTTTCGAGGGCGCTGGCCGAGATGCGCTGGGTCTGCCAGGTTCCGGTGACGGTGACATCGGCGCGAGCAAGTCCCTCGGCGATGCTGCCGTACTCGCCGCGCATCTCGGCGACGAGGTTGCTCGAGGGGTCGGCGATGCGCGACGCTGCGGCGTCTTTCTCGGCGTGCAGCAGCGGTGCACCGGCTTCGCGGGCGCGCGCGGGGTCGAAGTTCGCGGGCAGCACGTCGTACTGAACGTCGAGCAGGCGGCAGGCGGCCTCGGCGATGCCTACGGATTCGGCGACGACGAACGCAACCCGCTGGCCCACGAAACGCACGACCTCATCGAGGATGAGGGTGTCGTCGGGGTCGTCGGTGCGGTTCTCGTGGCGGGCGCTCGAGAAGAGGGTCTTCGGCACATCGGCGTGGGTGAAGACGGCGACCACGCCCGGCAGGGCTTCGGCCGCTGCGGTGTCGATCGACACGATTCGCGCGTGGGCGTGCGGGCTGCGCAACACCACGAGGTGCAGCAGCCCGGCGACGGCGATGTCGAGGGTGTACGGCTCCCTTCCGCTGACGATGCGCGAGCCGGCCGGCGACTTCTGCGAGCGGCCGACCGAGCGGATGCCCGTGGTGGTCGGCAGCGTTCGCTCGAGCACTGCCGTGCCGCCGCCGTGTGCGTGGGGCTGTGTGTGCGGCACGGGGCCTGCGCCCGGCGCGGGGGCGCCGCGCGATCCGGACGGCGTATGGCCGGCGGCACCCGTCGCGGAGATGGTCGTGCCATCGGCATCGTCGTCGCCATCGTCGTCGCGGGGATCGGCTGGAAGAGATGAGCTCACCACATTCGCGACGCCGGCCAGGGCGTCGTGAATCGCGCGGTAACCGGTGCAGCGGCAGAGGTTCCCTTTGAACATGCGCGGCAGATCATCCACGTCGTGACCCTCGAGGGTCGATGCCGTGACGACCATCCCCGCGGTGCAGAAGCCGCACTGGAACCCCGCGGCGTTCACGAAGTGCTGTTGCACCGGGCTCAGATCGTCGGGCGTGCCGAGGCCTGCGACCGTGGTGACCTCACGGCCGTCGGCGCGGTACGCGGGAAAGACGCAGGAGTGCACCGGCGTGCCGTCGACGAGCACCGAGCACGCACCGCAGTCGCCGGTATCGCAGCCCTTCTTGACCTCGAAGTGCTCATTGTCGCGCAGAAAGGTGCGCAGTACTTGCCCGGGGCGCGGGGTCTTCTCGAGCGGCAAACCGTTCACCCTGAAAGTCATGCGAGCTCCTGTCGGATTTCTTCTGCGAGAACGGTGCTCACGGTGCGGCGCCAGTCCGCGGCGCCGTGCGGATCGGTGAACCAGGCCTCGATGGCGAGCACATCGTCGCGAAGTGTTGCGGCGTCTGGGGGATCCGGGTAGCGCAGCTGAATCGGGCGTACTGTTCCGCCGCTGACGGTCAGAACGAAGGTCTCGTCGGCGGCGCGCCGACCGAGCAGCACGAGGCCGGAGCGGCCGAGAGGAGAGAGAGCGATCTTGCGCGAGGCGACTCGCGATTGCAGGGAGTCGAGCGGGATGGTAACGGAACGCAGAATGTCGCCCGTAGCGAGGGCGTTCGACTTGTTGCCGGTGACGAACTCGGTCACGGGCATCCGTTCGTCGGAGCCGTCGGCGCGCCAGACGAGGGCTATTCCGTCGAGGCCGGCGGTCAGAGAGGTCATGGGGCCGGCCGGAAGTGAGGCGGAGATGTTGCCGCCGACGGTGGCGACGTTCCAGACTTTGAACGAGCCGAGCAGGTACGTGCAGCACTCGAAGAAGACATGGTGCGCCTGCCAGCCGAGCTGAGCAGGCAGGCGCGAGAGCTCGGCGAGGGTGCAGGTGGCGGCGATCTCGAGGCCTTCGGACGTGACCGTGAGCGAGGGCCAGCCGAACGTCATCAGGTCGACGAGGCCCGTGAGATGGGCCTGCGGTTCGCCGAAGAGGGCTGATCCGCCGGCGAAAGGTGCGACGGTTGGGCCGAGGGCGCTCAGATCGGCGCGGCTGCGGGCCAGCCTGACGTCGGTGACAGTATTCAGATCCACGCTGCAAGTAGACACCATGAACGTGTCGGGCGTGTAACGGCTCGCGCCGGGGTGGGGTGGGGTGGGGCGAGGCGTGGTGGAGTAGGGCGAGGCGGGGTGGGGTGGAGTAGGGCGAGGCGGGGTGAGGCGAGGCGGGGTGGGGTGGGGTGAGGCGAGGCGGGGTGGGGTGGGGTGAGGCGGGGTGGAGTAGGGCGAGGCGGGGTGAGGTGAGGTGAGGCGAGGCGGGGTGGAGTAGGGCGAGGCGGGGTGGGGTGGAGTAGGGCGAGGCGGGGTGGGGTGGAGTAGGGCGAGGCGGGGTGGGGTGGAGTAGGGCGAGGTGGGGTGAGGCGAGGCGGGGTGGCGTGGGGCGGGGCGAGGCGGGGTGGCGTGGGGCGGGGCGAGGCGGGGTGGCGTGGGGCCGGGCCGGGCGGGGAGACCGGGGCGGGGTGGGGAGCCGTTTCGCGCCCGCTCGCAGCTTTTCGGCTGCCCACGTGATCGGCTGCGCGTGCGAGTGCGACCTTTTGGGTCGAGAGGGACAAGCGCGCAGGCTCATCTCGTCCGCATGTGTCGCTCTGGCGGTGTGCGGCGCGGCGTGCGGCGACTCGGGCTGGGGCGGCGGCGGATGGGGGTGTGGGGTGCCGGTGCTCTGGGGAGCACTGACCGGTTCGGTGGTGCCGTTGTGGGGGTGTCGGGTGCCGCTGCTCCTAGGTGGCGCCGACCCACTCGGTGGTGCCATCGGTGAACCACTGCTCTTTCCAGATGGGAACCCGCGACTTCACCTCGTCGATGAGTTGAGCGCAGGCGGCGAAGGCTTGAGCGCGGTGGGCGCTCGCGACCGCGGCGGCGAGGGCGATGTCACCGACGCCCAGCTCGCCCACGCGGTGTGCCACGGCGATGCGGGTGCCGGGGTGGGAGGCGGCCACCTCTTCGGCGACCTGGCGCATGACTTCGTCGGCTGTGGGATGCCCGGAATAGCTCAGTCGCAGCACTCCGCGCCCGTGGTCGTGATCGCGCACGATGCCACTGAAGGTGACGACGGCGCCGGAGTGGTCAGACGTGACGTTGTCGACGCACCACTCGATCGTGATCGGAGTCTCACTCACGAAGGCGAACGCCACTTCGGCGGGAGCGCTGGCGTCGTCGAGCGCGAAGGTGCCTTCGATTCCCTCGACGGTGCGCCGGGGCTCGACGTCACTGCCCCGCGCGACGTCACGGCCCCGCGCGACGGTGCGGTCGGGACTGACGGTGCGGTCGGGACTGACGGTGCGGTCGGGACTGACGGTGCGGTCGGGACTGACGGTGCGGTCGGGACTGACGGTGCGGTCGGGACTGACGGTGCGGTCGGGACTGACGGTGCGGTCGGGACTGACGGTGCGGTCGGGACTGACGGTGCGCTCGGGACTGACGCCGGTGTGCTCGGGAGCGGCGCCGGTGTGCTCGGGAGCGGCGCCGGTGTGCTTGGGAGCGACGAGGGTGCGCTCGGGGGCGACGGTGCGCTCGGGGGCGACGGCGCTGCGCTCGGGTTGCGCGCCGGAGGGCGTGCTGTCGGAGTCGTCAAAGCGGTCGGCGTCGTGAGCGCGATGGGCGGGAGCGTCGTCGCGGGTAGTGTCAGCGGGCATGATCGCCGCCTCTCAGCTGGTCGATCATGTGGTCGAGCACCTCGTCGAGCAGACCGAGACCGTCTTTCACGCCGCCCGTCGAACCGGGCAGATTGATGACGATCGTCGAGCCCGACACTCCCGCGATTCCCCGCGAGAGAAGTGCGCTCGCGACCTTCAGAGAACCCCGGCGGCGCAGTTCTTCGGCGAACCCCGGAATCTCATAGTCGAGCAGCGTGCGGGTCTGGTCGGGGGTGCGGTCGCCCGGGTGGATGCCCGTTCCGCCACTGGTGAGCACGAGGTCGGGCCGCGCGGCGAGCAGTGTGGCCAGCTCGGTGGAGACCCCGGGGCCGTCGGCGATGACGTGGTGGCCCTGCACCGACCATCCGCGGGCCGTCAGCCAGTCGACGATGAGCGGACCCGTCAGATCGTCGTAGACGCCAGCCGCTGCGCGGGTCGACACGATGAGCACCGCCGCCGTCAGTGTCTTCTGTTGATCGAGTGTCTTTCGTGCATCCGGAGTCATTCGTGCACCCAGTCGCCGCTCTTGCCGCCGGTCTTCTCGAGCACGCGGAGGTCGGTGATCTGCGCATGTTTGTCGACGGCTTTGATCATGTCGTAGAGCGTGAGGGCGGCTACCGAGGCGGCGGTAAGCGCCTCCATCTCGACGCCGGTGACCCCGGTGGTCTTGACGCTTGTGAGAATGACGACCCGGTCGTCGTGCGTCTCGAAATCGACGGTGGCTCCCGAGAGCGGAAGCGGGTGGCAGAGCGGGATGAGAGACGAGGTCTGTTTGGCGCCCATGATGCCGGCGATGCGGGCAGTGGCCAGAGCTTCGCCCTTCGGCAGGTCTCCCGCAACGAGCAGCGCGATGACGTCTGGACGGGTGATCAGTGTTGCCGTGGCGCGGGCGGTGCGCTTCGTGACGGGCTTGTCGCTGACATCGACCATGAGCACGGCGCCGTCGGGACGTTCGTGCGTGAGCTGCGGGGCCTGCGAGTGCGACGCGCCGTGCGACGCGTGAGCGCCGTGCGGATGCGCGACAGGCTGTGGCGGTGCAGACTCCGATTGCGCAATGTGTGTGACGAGGGTTGGTTCGTGGTCAGTCATCGATTCTCCACACCATGACGGGGTCGCCGGCGTCGAGGTGCTCGACGTCTGCGGGAATATGAACGAGGGCGTTCGACGAGGCGTACGAGTGCAGCAGATGCGAACTGGGCCCGCCGACGAATGCGACGGTGCCGTCTTCGTGCACGAAACCGCGACGCACCTGGTGCACACCCGCGGGAGAGTCGACTGGCTCCGCGATCATCGCAACCTCGCGCACCCGCTCGGCCGGTTCCGCGTGGGCCAGTCGGCGGAGGGCCGGGCGCACGAACATCTCGAACGAAACCAAGGCGCTCACGGGGTTTCCCGGAAGCGTCAGCACAGGCAGAGTGACGCTTCGCGCGGCACCGGGTGGAGCAGGGCTGGGCAGCACGTCGCGCACTGAAGTGTTGCCCGAATCGGCGCCGTCGGGCGAGTCAGCACCAGGCCGAGCGTCGGGGGGTATTTCGAGCGGAATTGTGGCGAGCCCGAAACCCTGCGGCCCACCGGGCTGCATAGCCACCTTGCCGAACTGCACCCCGAGCGGGCCGAGCGCGTCGCGCACGACCTCGCGGGCACCGGCGCTGACTCCGCCGATCGTAATCACCAGGTCTACCTGCTCAGCGTGCTGGCTCAGGATGCCCAGCAGCACGTCGGCGTCATCGGATCGGCACGGCACGGCGGTCACCACGCACCCGGCGTCGGCGAGCGCGAGGCTGAGCGAGACGCTGTTCGAGTCGAAGATCTGGCCCGGCTGCAGGGTGCTGCCGGCGTCGCGGATTTCGTGGCCGGTCGAGATGAGCAGCACGCGCAAGCGGCGCAGCACTTCGACTTCGGTGAGCCCGGTGCCGGCGATCACGCCGAGTTGCGCCGGGCCGAGCAGGCTTTCGGCCCGTAGCAGCAGGTCGCCGCGCGTGACGTCGCTGCCGGCCCGGCGCACGAAGGTGCCGGGAACGACAGGTTCGACGAAATCGACGGTGAGGGGAGCGCGCCGGGCGGCTGTCTCAGGCGCGTGCAGGTGCTGAAACCGCGGCGGAACCGCTTGCTCGATGGGAACGATTGCGTCGGCGCCGGGCGGAACCGGCGCGCCCGTCATGATGGGGGCCGCCGTTCCGGGAACGAGTGCCGATGCGTCGTCGCCGGCCGCGATCTGGGCGGCAATCGCCAGCGTCACAGGCTCGCTCGGTGAGGCCGTGACGAGGTCGAACCAGCTGACGGCGTAGCCGTCCATCTGCGAATTGTCGAAGGTCGGCAGGTCTGCGGGAGCTATGAGGTCTGCCGCGAGAAGGCGGTTTCGGTAGTCGCCGGGTCGGGCAGCGAGGGCCGCTGCGGTGACGGCGAGGGTTTCGATCGCGCTTTTTTCGGCGAGCGGGGCGAGCAGGGCATCCACTGCCTCACGATGGTCGTTGACGCTTCGCCTGGTGCTCACACGGTCAATACTGCCACGGGCTCGGGAGCTGCAGTCGGTGGGCCGAGGAACGCTGTCTGCTGTTAAATTCGCGTGACTAGGGCAGGATGTCACGACAACTGCTCGTAGGCTGGTTGCATGACCGTCATGCTCGGAGTTCCGCAGGTTCGCCTTTCTGCGAACCCGGATTCGGGGGTCGGGGTTGTCGCGCACGCGTCGACCGGCCGCCCGTCGAGTGCCGCAGTGCCCGGGCTGCTCGACACCTACGGTCGCGTCGCCACCGATTTGCGCATCTCGCTGACCGACAAGTGCAATCTGCGCTGCACGTATTGCATGCCGGCAGAGGGCTTGCCCTTTCTGCCGACCTCGAAGCTCATGCAGCGCGACGAGATCGTGCGCCTGGCCCGCCTGGCGACCGAGCACCTGGGTGTGCGCCAGGTGCGCTTCACCGGCGGTGAGCCGCTTCTGCGTAAAGACCTGGTGGAGATCATCCGTGACGTCGCCGCACTGGATGCCCGCCCCGAGATCTCGCTGACCACCAACGCCATCGGGCTCTCTGGTCGTGCTGCTGCGCTGGCCGACGCGGGGCTCGACCGCGTGAATGTGTCGCTCGACTCGATCTGCCCCGAGACGTTCGCCATCATCACCCGGCGGCCGTTTCTGGAGCGGGTGCTCAAGGGCATTGACGCACTGGGCGAGGCGGGAATCGGGCACACGAAGATCAACGCCGTGCTGATTCCGGGCATCAACGACGAGCAGGGCCCCGACCTGCTCGAGTGGGCGCTCGCCGGGGGGCACCAACTGCGGTTCATCGAGCAGATGCCGCTCGACGCCGACCACATCTGGAATCGTGACGTGATGATCACGGCCGCCGAGATTCGCCGGCGGCTCTCGTCGCGATTCGACCTCACGCCAGACGAAGCGCCGCGCGATGGCGCCCCGGCAGAGTTGTACCAGGTTCGCGAGCGCGGTGCGGCCGCTGACAGTGCGCCGTTGGGAACCGTGGGCATCATCGCTTCGGTCACCGAGGCGTTCTGCGAGGACTGCCGACGCACGCGGCTCACGGCGGAGGGCGCCGTGCGCAGCTGCCTGTTCTCGCACACGGAGACCGATCTGCTCGGCCCGATGCGCGCAGGCGCTGACGACGACACCGTGGCCGATCTCTGGCGCGGGGCGATGTGGGCGAAGCAATCTGGACATGGCATGAGCCTCGCAGGCTTCCAGCAGCCCGATCGGCCGATGAGTGCGATCGGTGGATAACTCGGCGGAGGCCCCGACTGTGCAATCTGGCGCTGGTGGTTCGACGACGGCATCGGCCGCGCCCGCGAACATTCATGTGCGCTATTTCGCGGCGGCAAAGGCGGCCGCCGGTGTTGGCGCAGAGACGCGAACGGTGGCCGAAGGATGCACGATCGACGAGCTACTCGTCGGCGCGGGATTGGCGGCGGTGCCTGTCTTCGGCCGCAGCAGCTTTCTCGTCAACGGCGTGACCACGACCGATCGCTCCCACCCCCTGCGAGACGGCGACGAACTCGACGTGCTCCCTCCCTTCGCCGGCGGCTGAGCTACCTGCAGTCGCTGCAATCGACTTTGCGAAAAAGCACCCAAAACGTGCCGGGAAGGTGCTTTTTCGCAAAGTCGATCTGGTCAGCGAGGGGGCGGCGGCGCACCAGACAACTCAGTACCGGGGGAGGGTGGGGTCGACCTCGGTCGCCCAGGCGTCGATGCCGCCTTCGACGAAGGTGACGTTGGTCCAGCCCGACTGCAGCAGCACCTCGCGGGCGTAGCGGGAGCGGTTGTCGTAGTGGCAGTGCACGATGACGGTCTCGTCGCGCGGCATGACCTCTTGGGCCGCTTCGGAGAGAATCGACTGCAGCGGAACGAGGGCTGAGCCCTCAATCGCGACGAGCTCACGTTCCCAGGGCTCCCGCACGTCGACGAGCACGAAGTCGTCGGTGCCTGCCGCGCGCGCGACCAGTCGCGCGGCGAGTTCGGTCGCGGTGATCGACGGTGCCGCCGGAGTGGCGGGAGTTGATTCGTCAGGCATTGTGCTTCTTTCGATTGGTGAACCTTGCGCCGAACCCGAACCCGAACCCGAACCCGAAGCCGAAGCCGAAGTCGAAGCCGAAGCCGAAGCCGGGCCCGAAGCCGAACCCTTTACCGCGTCAGCCGGGGGCGTCGAGTCGTCGGCCGCCGCACGGTGAAACGGCACATTCGTGTAGCTGCCGTCGAGAGCATCCACTACCAGAATGCGCCCTAACAGCAGCTCGCCGAACCCCGCGATGAGCTTCAGCGCCTCGCTCGCCATGGTTGCTCCGACGGTGGCGCACAGCGGCCCCAGTACCCCGGCGACGGCGCACGACTCGACTTCGTCGTCGCCGGGGGGCACGGGAAAGACGTCGCGCAGATTCGGTCCGAGCTCGCCATGTGCGCCCGCGGCGCTCCAGAACGTCGACGCCTGCCCGTCGAATCGCAGCACCGACCCCCACACATAAGGCATGCCGAGCAGCGCGGCTGTATCGTTTGCCAGGTATCGCGTGGCGAAGTTGTCGGTTCCGTCGATGACGAGGTCGTAGGCCGAGAGAATGCGGGCGGCATTACGCCCGGTCAGGCGTTCGTCGTGCAGTTCGACGTTCACGTGCGGGTTCAGCCGACGGATGCCCGCTGCCGCAGAATGCACCTTCGAAGTACCCACGGCGGCTGTCGTATGGATGGTCTGACGCTGCAGATTCGACACATCGACAACGTCTTCGTCGACGATGCCGATCGTTCCGACACCCGCGGCCGCGAGGGACGTGAGCACCGGCGAGCCGAGCCCACCTGCGCCGAGCACCACGACGCGCGAATTCGCCAGACGGCGCTGCCCTTCGATGCCGATTTGCGGCAACCGGATCTGCCGCGAATAGCGCTCCAGCTCGCTCGCCGTCAGCTCCCGCCCGGGTGCGACGAGCGGGGTGCGTGCCATGTTCCAACCCTACGCGCCTGCGCGCGGCTCCTCCCGTGCTTGCCCGCGTCCTCGTTTGCAGATTGCCCCATAGAAAGGGCGATTTCTCTCCCAAACTGTGGAACTTGGGAGCGAAATCGCCCTCTCGATGTCGAGAGCCAAGGCCCGGCGGCTAGAGCCCCGCGGCCACCTTCGTCGCGAGGGCGGTCACCTGCTGCTGGGTGGTGGCGGGGTCGAGCGTGTTGCCGTCGCCGCGAATGAACACACTCTGCACGGTGACGACGGTGTCACCCGACGCGAAGGTGACGGCATCTGTTTGTGCGCTGTAGAAGGCCGAATCGCCGATGCCCGGAAGGTCGATGGCACCCGGGGTTCCGTCTTTGGCGTAGCCGAATTTCGTGGCGTCTTGCATAGCCGTGGGCAGGAAGATGTCGACCTGGCCTGACCCGCCGAGATTCGACCCGGTCACCGGCCAGACGCAGGTGGGATTGACCTGAGAAGGGTCGGTGTCGGGCGCACCGGTTGCAACCGTGCCGCCGAAAATCGCCTGGATCTCGGTGGTGGTGGCGAGGGTGCACGGGTCGGTGGATCCACTGGCCGCGGCGGGGGCCGCGGAGGGACCGCCAGAATCCGCTGCCGAGGCGGAGGCTGATGCCGAAGACCCTGCCCCGGCGCCTGACCCGGCACTGGTTGTCGATGAGCTCGAACTGCACGCCGTGCATCCGGCCACCAAGAGCAGGGCCGCCGCACCGGTGATTGTCGCTCGAATCGCTGCTGCTCGATTCATCGTGTTCTCCTCACTGAGGTCGTTATTGTCAACATCCGTTGCACTAATTGCAACGATAGTGCTCACTGAATGCAAATAACAGCCCTATTTTGCGCCCGGAGTGCAGTATCGTGAACTCGTGTCACAGACTCTGCTGCGCGGCCTCCGTCTGCTCGAGATCGTCGATTTCTCGGGCCCGCTCACCGTCTCGCAGCTCGCGCGCGAACTCGGCGTCGACAAGGCCACCGCCTCGCGCATGGTGTCGGCATGCGAAGCCGACGGCTGGCTGGTGCGTGACGACGGCGGTCACGTGCTGATCGGGCCTCGCTCGACTCTGCTCGGACAGGGTGCCGCCGCAGGGGTGTCGTTGCGGCTCGCGGAGCCGATCATCCACGCGGTTTCGGGTGTCACCGGCATGCTGACGCAGGCCGTGGGGCTGGTCGGCGGAGTCGGAGTGGTGCTGGCCTCTGCCGACCCGGTGGGGGCGAAGATTCCCTATGGGCTGACCACGAGTTTTCCGCTGTGGGTCAGCGCGGCCGGTAAGACCATTGCGTCGCAGTTGGCGGCGGATGATCGGCAGCGCTACCTGCCGAACGATCCGTTGCCCGTGCCCACCGATGCCGTGTCGGGCGTGGCGCCGTCGGCCGTCGTGCAGCAGTTTCGCGTTTCGCTCGGACTCGGGCCGACGCCGGGCGGGTACGTGGTGCAGTCGACGACCCGCGCCACCTCCCGCGCACAGCTCGACGCTCAGCTCGACACGATCGTGCGCGACGGAGTGTTCATCGATCGGGCCGAACTCATGCCCGAGGTGTCGTGCGTGGCCGTGCCCTGGCCGCAGCCCGGCATGCCGGCGGCGCTGGTGTGCATCTCGACGACTCCGCAGATCGACCGTGACGCGGCCCTCGTCGAACGGGCCCTGCGCGCGGCAGCGGTCTCGGGCGCTACCCGTGACTCCATCGTGGCGGCTGCTGCCGCGCGCTGACGCCGCCGCGTGCCTCCGCCGTTCGCGCGCATCCCTCCTTCCCTTCCCCCTGAAGCCCCGTCGCGGCGATCGACTTTGCGAAAAAGCCCGTTCCCGCGCGATTTTGGGGGCTTTTTCGTCAACTCGATGGCGCGGGCGGCGCCGAAAAGGGCCCGGGAGGGCGTTTTTGGGCACCCATGTGAAGCCCAGCACGTGCGGCGAGGCCGAACCGAAGGGGTTGTTGGGTACCGTAGAGCACGACCGTGAGCGCGCAGAGAGGGTCACCGGTGTATCTGAAGAGCCTGACCCTGAAGGGGTTCAAGTCGTTCGCGCAGCCCACGACGTTCGCGTTCGAGACCGGCGTCACCTGTGTCATCGGCCCGAACGGCTCCGGCAAGAGCAACGTGGTGGATGCCCTGGCTTGGGTCATGGGCGAGCAGGGCGTCAAGACGCTGCGCGGCGGCAAGATGGAAGACGTCATCTTCGCCGGCACCTCGACCCGCGGCCCGCTCGGCCGCGCCGAGGTGATTCTCACCATCGACAACGCCGACGGGGCCCTGCCGATCGACTACTCCGAGGTGACGATCAGCCGCACGCTGTTCCGCAACGGGGGCAGCGAATACGCCATCAACGGCGACTCGTGCCGGCTGCTCGACGTACAGGAGCTGCTCAGTGACTCCGGCCTCGGGCGGGAAATGCACGTCATCGTGGGGCAGGGTCAGCTCGATGCCGTTCTGCACGCCAGCCCCGAGGGGCGGCGTGGGTTCATCGAGGAGGCCGCGGGCATCCTGAAGCATCGCCGCCGCAAAGAGAAGACGCAGCGCAAGCTCGAGGCGATGCAAGCGAATCTCACGCGGCTGAGTGACTTGGCGGGCGAGATCCGTCGGCAGCTGAAACCTCTCGGGCGCCAGGCCGAGGTCGCCAAAGAGGCCCAGGGCATCGCGTCGATCGTGCGGGATGCCCGCGCCCGCCTGCTCGCCGACGAAGTGGTGACCCTGCGCCAGGCCCTCGACGCGCACTCCCAGAGCGAAAACGAGCGCCGCACCGAGCGCATCGTGCTGCAGGAGCGCCTCGAGCAGAACCAGTTGCGCATCACGCGAATCGAGCAGGAGCAGGTCGGCGACGCCGTCGACCTCGCCCGCCGCACGGCTTTCGGCCTCGAATCGGTTCAAGAACGCCTGCGCGGACTTTTCACCCTCGCGAACCAGCGCCTTGCGCTGCTGGGTTCGGAGCAGGGCGCGCACGACGTTTCGCCGAGCGTGTCGCCGTCGATGGTTCAGGATGCCCGTGACGAGGCCATACGCCTGGTCGCCGCCGTGGCGGCCGCCGAGCAGGGCTGGCTCGACGCGCAAGGTCGCACCCAGGCCGCGCGGCAGTCGCTCGACGCGGTGGACGAGCAGATCGCCGTACAGAGTGCCCTGGTCTCGAAGCACGATCTGGAGTTGTCGAAGCTCGGCGGTCAGCTCGAGTCGGCGAATTCGCGACTCGCGGCGGTACGCGGCGAAGACTTGAGGCAGCAGAATGCGCTCGATGCGGCCGGCGATCGCAGGGAACGCCTGCAGGCAGACTTCGTGGCGCTCGAAGCGCAGGCCGCTCTCGACGACACCGGCCAGACCGACCTCGACGAGGCGTACGAGTTCGCGCAGGCCGCCGTGTTCGAGGCGGAGGCCGAGATCGAACAGCTGCGGGATGCCCTGCATGTGCACGAGCGGGAGCGCGACGCCTTGGCCGGCAAGACCAGCGCGCTGTCGATGGCGCTGGGCCAGAAAGACGGATCGAGCGAGCTCGCCGCCGCCGGAGTCCCGGGTGTTCGCGGGCTGCTCGCCGATCACGTGCAGGTCGAGCCCGGCTTCGAGGCGGCCATCGCGGCCGCGCTCGGTTCCCTCGCCGATGGCGTGCTCGCCGACAGCGCCGATGCGGCGTTCGCCGCGCTAGCGGCGGCCCGCGACGCTGACATGGGTCGCGTCGAAGTCGTCGTGGCGAACCCGGGCGGCGTCGCCGCTGCTGCCGCTACCGACGCCACCGCCTCTGCCAGAGCGACGGTTCCGGACGAGAGCGAGCGCCTCGGCGGCTCCTCTCGTCCGAAAACGTCGCTCTCGGCGGCGGGCGCGCGGGGCGCGCCGGGGCTGGTGCGTGCGGTGGATGTCGTGACGGCGCCCGAGGGAGTGAAAGCGCTGCTGGCGCACACACTGATCGCCGATGATCTCGAGGCGGCGCGAGAGGCGTGGCCGAGCATCCACTCCGCGGCGACAGGCGGTGGCGCGAGGGGTGCCGCCGCGACATGGGCCGACGCGACAAGTGCCGCCGTGACAGGCGTCGCTGCGACGGGTGCCGCCACGAGCACCCTCACGATCATCACGCGCGGCGGCGACGTGCTCACCGAGTACGTGCTGCGCGGCGGATCCGGCGCGAAGCGCTCCCGGCTCGAGCTCGTCGCCGAGCGCGACGCGGCAGCCGACCGGCTCGAGATCGTGACCGCCGAGATCGACCGCGCGAAGTTCGCGCTCGCCGAGCAGCGCGGCATTCTGCAGAACGCCAAGCAGCAGTCGGCCACGGCGCTGACGGCCCTGCGCGAGTTCGACTCGCGGCTCGCGGCACAGGCCGAGCGGCTCTCGCGTCTGCGCGCGCAAGTCGACGCCAGTCACGGCGAGTTCGAGCGCCTCGAGCGCAGCCGCGCGGCCGCCGGTGAGACCGTCGCCACCGCGCTTGCGGCCGCCGAGAAGGCGCGTGCCGAACTCGAGTCCGCCCGCGCCAGGCCCCGCCCCATCCTCGACGTGAGTTCGCGCGACGACCTGTTCGAAATGCTCGAGAAGGGCCGTGAGGGTGAGCTCGAGGCTCGCCTGCGGCTCGAGACCGTGCGCGAACGTGTTCGCGCCGAGCAGGCACGAGTGGTCGATCTCGAGCGTCAGCTCGAGACTGAGCGCGCCGCCGCAGAAGAGGCCGCGCGGCGGGCGGTGATCCGCCGGCGTCAGGTCGACGCGGCGACCTCGGTCGTGGATGCCCTTCCCGACGTTCTGCCCTCGGTCGACGCCTCCGTGGCCGAGGCTCGACTCGATCTCGGCAAGCGCGAGGCCGAACGCGCCGAGCAGAACGCCGAGCTCACCGAACTGCGCCGCGAGGAATCCGCCCTGCGCGAGCGCCTGCAGGGCATCACCGAGAACGTGCACGGGCTCGAGCTGCAGATCTACGAGAAGAAGCTGCACCTCTCCAGCGTGCTCGAGCGGGTCGGTTCGGAGCTCGGTCTGGTCGAAGACGACCTGGTCGCCGAGTACGGCCCCGATCAGCGCATTCCTCTCGACGCCTCGGTGGAGAGCCGAGCATCCGGTGGCCGAGCATCCGGTGGCCCGGCATCCGGCGGCCCGTCTGCCGAGCCGAGCGACGAAGACGATTCGGTGCCGTTCAACCGCGACGAGCAGAAGCGCCGGCTCGCCAAGGCCGAGCGGATGCTCGCGGAGCTCGGTCGCGTGAATCCACTCGCCCTCGAAGAGTTCGATGCGCTGGAGCAGCGTCACAAGTTCTTGACCGAGCAGCTCACCGATCTGACGAACACCCGCAAAGATCTGCTGACGATCATCGACGAGATCGACGACAAGATGAAGTTCATCTTCGAGAGTGCTTTCAACGACACTCGTGAGGCGTTCGCGCAGGTGTTTCCGATCCTGTTCCCCGGCGGCACCGGCAGCATTTCGCTCACCGATCCGGCAGACCTGCTCACCACGGGTGTCGAGGTGAGCGTGAAGCCCGCCGGCAAGAAGATCGAGCGGCTCTCGCTGCTCTCGGGCGGCGAGCGCTCGCTGGCGGCCGTGGCGCTGCTCATCGCGATCTTCAAGGCGCGCCCGAGCCCGTTCTACATCATGGACGAGGTCGAGGCCGCCCTCGACGACGCCAACCTGGGGCGTCTGCTCACCATCTTTCGCGACCTGCGCGAGACGTCGCAGCTCATCGTCATCACCCACCAGAAGCGCACGATGGAAATCGCCGACGCCCTTTATGGCGTCTCGATGCGCCAAGACGGCGTCTCTGCCGTGATCGGTCAGCGCATCGAGGCCGCGTCGTGAAACTGCCCAAGCCCGGGCGCGTGATTCGGCGGGTGCATGCCGGGCAGCACATGCTCGCCTGGGGCACGTTGGCGCCAGAAGCGCCGACGAGCATCCGTGTCACCAGCCCCGACTTCGCCGAGGGCGGTGCGATTCCGGCCCTCCACGCCGGTGACGGTGTCGGCGACAACATTTCGCCCGCGCTGGAATGGAGCGGGGTTCCGGTGGGCACGCGGCAGCTGCTGCTGATGATCGAAGACCCTGATGTTCCCCTGCTGAGGCCGGTCATCCACCTGATCGCCCGTCTCGATCCGAGCCGCATCGGCGTCGCCCGCGGCGAGCTGAACGAAGAGGCCGAGAACACCGGAATCGTGCTGCACCCGGGTTCGTTCAACCGCTACGGCTACGCGGGCCCGCGGCCGATCGAGGCGCACGGCCCGCACCGCTACGTCTTCGAGCTTTTTGCGCTCTCGAAGTCTCTGCCGCTGCCCGCTTCGGCCGGGCGCAGCGAGGTCACCAATGCGACCTACGGGCTCATCCTCGCCCGCGGACGCACCTGGGCGACGTTCGAGCGGCCGTAGCACCCGCAACTCACCATCTGCGGCCGTAGCACCCGCAACGCACCGCCTGCGCCCGAAGCGCCTGCGCCAGCGGCACGTCGGCCTGTAGCACGTCGCGACTGTACGAACCAGACCGTAGACCGGCGGCGTCGTGCGTTGCAGAATGATGAGCACACCACACGAACGACAGGGGAGTCTTCATGTCTGACTACGTTTCTCGGGCCGAAATTCTGATCCGAAAGGCTCCGGAAGAAGTGTGGCAGACGCTCACGGCCACAGGGTCGAATCCCGAGATCATGTTCGGCGCCGAGATCGTGACCGATTGGCAGGTCGGTCATCCGATCTCCTGGAAAGGCACCTTCAAAGGCACCGACTACGAAGACAAGGGCACGATTCTCGAGTTCGACGAGCCGCACGCCCTGAGCATGACCCACTTCAGCCCGATGACCGGCCAGCCTGACGTTGCCGAGAACTATCACACGGTGTCGTTCTCGCTCGAGAAAGTCGCCGAGGGCACCCGCGTCGCCCTCACCCAAGACAAGAATCCCACCATGGAAGCGGCTGCGCACTCCGAAGAGAACTGGATGCTCGCCCTGAAAGGCCTGCGCTCGGTGGTCGAGGGCACTCTCGTCGACGACTGAGGAGGTTCCCCGCCGATGCGCATTCCTGGACTGAGTCCACAAAATGTATAGTGGACGCCATGGTCGAATTTTTCGTCGCAGACGTCGGTAGCCGAACCGTTCCCTACGAAGAGGGCCTGGTGCTGCAGCGCACGAGGCGCAAGGCGGTATGCGAGGGTGCCGAGAACGTCGTGATTCTGCTCGAACACGACGCCGTCTACACCGCCGGCCGACGCACCGACGACTCCGAGCGCCCCACCGACGGCTCGACGGTGATCGAGGTCGATCGCGGCGGCAAGCTCACCTGGCACGGCCCGGGGCAGCTGGTCGGGTATCCCATCGTGCGCCTGCGCGAGCCGATGGATGTCGTCGCCTACGTTCGCACGCTCGAATCCGTGCTCATCGCGGTGCTCGCCGAGGCGGGTGTCACCGGTCGGCGCGTCGAGGGACGCTCGGGCGTCTGGGTGCAGATCGGCGAGGGTCCGTTCGCCAAAGACGCCAAGATCGCCGCCATCGGAATCCGGGTCGCCGACGGGGTCACCTCGCACGGCTTCGCGCTCAATTGCAGCAACAGCCTCGAGCCGTACGCGCACATCGTGGCGTGCGGAATCCGCGACGCCGGCGTGACCACGATCACCGACGTGCTCGGCCGCACGGTCGACCCCGCCGACGTGATCGACTCCGTGCAACGGCACCTGTACGCGGCGTTCGCCGCGGAGGGCTCGCCGGTTCGGGAGGCGCCCAGCCCCGGGCATCCGGTGCCCGCGGCGCAGGATGCCCGTGCCGGAGTCAACGCGTGAGCGCGCCTGTAGAGGGCCGCAAACTGCTGCGCCTCGAAGTGCGCAACGCCGAGACGCCCATCGAGAAGAAGCCCGAGTGGATCAAGACCAAGGCCCGCTTCGGCCCCGAATACCGTCAGCTGCAAGAGCTCGTGAAGAGCGAAGACCTGCACACGGTGTGCCAAGAGGCCGGATGCCCGAACATCTTCGAGTGCTGGGAAGACCGTGAAGCGACCTTTCTCATCGGCGGCTCGCAGTGCACGCGCCGCTGCGACTTCTGCCAGATCGACACCGGAAAGCCCGCTGATTACGATCGCGACGAACCGCGCCGCGTCGCCGAATCGGTGACCCAGATGCGCCTGCGTTACGCCACCGTGACCGGAGTCGCCCGCGACGACCTGCCCGACGAGGGGGCCTGGCTGCACGCCGAGACCGTGCGGCAGATCCATCAGCAGAACCCGGGCACCGGGGTCGAGATTCTCGCGACCGACTTCTCGGGCAATCCCGACCTGCTCGCCGAGGTGTTCTCGTCGCGCCCCGAGGTGTTCGCGCACAACGTCGAGACCGTGCCGCGTATCTTCAAGCGCATCCGCCCCGCCTTTCGGTACGAGCGCTCGCTCGACGTCATCACACAGGCCCGTGCGGCCCAGCTGGTCACGAAGTCGAACCTGATTCTCGGCATGGGGGAGACCCGCGAAGAGATCAGTCAGGCGCTGCACGACCTGCACGACGCGGGAACCGACATCATCACGGTGACGCAGTACCTGCGCCCGTCGCCGCGGCACCTGCCGGTCGACCGCTGGGTGAAGCCCGAAGAGTTCGTCGAAATCAAAGAAGAGGCCGAAGAGATCGGCTTCTTGGGCGTGCTCGCCGGCCCGCTCGTGCGCTCGTCGTACCGCGCCGGCCGCCTCTGGGCGCAGTCGATGCACCGCAAGGGCTGGGCCATCCCCGAGGGCCTCGAGGCACTCGCCGAGGCGCAGCTGGCCAACGCCCAGCTCGGTTTCGCGCAGGCGGTCTGAGCTGCCGGCTGCCCGGGGCGAACATCCGCGGCCTGTGGGGTGCGTGCGCCTAAGCTGGAGCCATGGCTGAACGCACCCCCTGGTCGCTTTCGGGTGCCCTGCGGGGCATGTTCTCGAAGCGCCTCATCGACCAAGACACGTGGGACGACCTCGAGACGGCCCTGATCACGGGCGACTTCGGCATCGACGTGACCGACGAGATCGTCGACGACTTGCGCGCCAAGGTCGCCCGCTACAACACCACAGACCCCAAAGACCTGCAGCGGATGCTGCGCGAGACCCTCGAAGAGCGGTTCTCCAAGCTCGACTCGACCCTGAAGCTCACCGAGCGGCCCGCCGTCGTGCTGGTCGTCGGGGTGAACGGCGTGGGCAAAACGACGACCATCGGAAAGTTCGCGAAGTTCTTGCGCAACTACAACCGCAGCGTCGTGGTCGGCGCGGCCGACACGTTCCGGGCCGCAGCCGTCGAGCAGGTCGCCACGTGGGCCGAGCGGGCCGGCGCGCACATTGTGCGCCCGCAGCACGAGGGTCAAGACCCGGCATCCGTCGCCTACCAGACCATCGAGTACGCGCAGAAGAACGGCATCGAGATCGTCATCATCGACACCGCCGGCCGGCTGCAGACCAAGGGCGGGCTGATGGACGAGCTCACCAAGATCCGCCGCGTCATCGAGAAGCAGGCGCCGGTCTCCGAGGTGCTGCTCGTGCTCGATGCCACGACAGGGCAGAACGGGTTGGCGCAGGCGGAGGCGTTCATCCAGCACGCCGGCGTGACCGGGCTCGTGCTCACGAAGCTCGACGGGTCGGCGAAGGCCGGGTTCGTGCTCGCGGTGCAAGAGAAGACGGGCATCCCCATCAAACTCATCGGCCAGGGTGAGGGCATCAACGACCTCACCGGGTTCACCCCGCACGTGTTCGTGCAGAACCTCATCGGCTGAGCCGGGCGAATCCGCGGGGGCGAACATGGGGGCAACGGTGGAGCTGGAGGCGTGGCACGACTTGTTCGTCGCCTCGGCAGGAGCGGCCGCTGCGCTGGCAGGTCTGATCATCGTGTCGATGTCGGTCAACATCAAGCAGATTCTGGCCACGACATCGATGCCCTCGCGGGCGGGGTCGTCGATCGCCGCCTTAGTGTTGGTGGTCGTCGTGTCGATCGGGGCCCTCATTCCCATTCAGGCCGAATGGATGCTCGGGCTCGAGTCACTCGTCTTCGGACTCATCGCGCTGGCCTTCGCCGTCGACTCCACAGTTCGCCTGACGCAAGAGAGCACACACCCCGACGCCGGAGGGTACCGAAGGCCGCTCAGCAACCTCGTCGTGAACGGCGCGATGAGCGTGCTGCAGGTCGTCCCGTTCGTCGTGGGCGGTGTGCTGTTGGTTGTGGGTGGGGGCCTGGCCGCCGGGTTGTCGTGGATTGCAGCGGGCATTTTGTTCGTGATCATCGGTGCGGTCGTGAACGCGTGGGTCATGCTGGTGGAGATTCTGCGCTGAGCTGCCTCTGCCGGGCATCCGTTCGCCAGCGGCGTTCGCGTACACGCCGTCGCTCGCAGCATGTGCTCGGCGGGAGCGGTTAAGATTGTTGCACCATGGCCACTTTTGGAAACCTCTCTGACCGCCTCGCCGATACCTTCAGAAACCTGCGCACCAAGGGCAAGCTCAGCCCCGCAGACGTCGACGGTACTGTGCGCGAGATCCGTCGTGCGCTGCTCGACGCCGACGTCGCGCTCGACGTCGTCAAAGACTTCACCGGCAAGGTGCGCGAGCGTGCCCTGGGCGACGAGGTCAACAAGGCGCTGAACCCGGCGCAGCAGGTCGTGCAGATCGTCAACGAAGAGCTGATCGCCATTCTGGGCGGCGAGGCGCGGCGCATCAACTTCGCCAAGAAGCCGCCGACCATCATCATGCTCGCGGGTCTGCAGGGTGCCGGTAAGACGACGCTCGCCGGCAAGCTCGCGAAGTGGCTCGCCAAAGACAACCACACCCCGCTGCTCGTCGCGGCCGACCTGCAGCGCCCGAACGCCGTGCAGCAACTGCAGGTCGTCGGCGGCCAGGCCGGTGTCGCGGTGTACGCGCCCGAGCCCGGCAACGGCGTCGGAAACCCCGTCAAGGTCGCCAAAGACTCGATCAAGTGGGCCATCGACAAGCAGTACGACGTGGTCATCGTCGACACCGCCGGTCGTCTCGGTGTCGATGCCGACATGATGAAGCAGGCCGCAGACATCCGTAAGGCGGTGCAGCCCGACGAGGTGCTGTTCGTCATCGACGCCATGATCGGTCAAGACGCGGTTGCTACGGCCAAGGCGTTCCAAGAGGGCGTCGACTTCACGGGTGTTGTGCTCACCAAGCTCGACGGTGACGCGCGAGGCGGTGCCGCGCTCTCTGTCGCGTCGGTGACCGGCCGCCCCATCATCTTCGCCTCGACGGGGGAGTCCCTCGACGACTTCGAGCCGTTCTACCCCGACCGCATGGCGTCGCGCATTCTCGACCTGGGCGACATTCTCACGCTCATCGAGCAGGCGCAGGGCGCCTTCGACGAAGAAGAAGCCGCGAAGGTCGCGGAGAAGTTCCGCACCGACACGTTCACCCTCGAAGACTTTCTCGGGCAGATGCAGCAGTTGCGTGGCGCGGGGTCGATCAAGAAGATGATCGGCATGCTGCCCGGCATGGGCGCCATGAAAGAGCAGCTCAACAACTTCGACGAGCGTGAGATCGTGCGCACCGAGGCCATCATCCAGTCGATGACGAAGGCCGAGCGCCAGAATCCCAAGTTGCTGAACGGCTCGCGTCGCGTGCGCATCGCGCGCGGTTCGGGCATGACCGTGACCGATGTGAACCAGCTCGTGCAGCGCTTCGAGCAGGCCGCCAAGATGATGAAGACCGTCGCGCGCGGCGGGGTGCCGAACATCCCGGGCATGGGGCCGGTTCCCGGCGCCGGTTTCGGTGGCGGTCGCGGCAAGCAGCTGCCGGCGAAGAAGAAGGGCTCGAAGTCGGGCAACCCGGCGAAGCGTGCCGTCGAGAACGCGGCGCTGGCGTCGGGCGAGAAGGTCGGTGCTGGTTCGGCCGAGACCGCACCGAAGGGCTCGGGTTTCGGCCTCGGCGGCCGCGCGGGCCTGCCTGAGGGTGCCCCGAGCGAGCAAGAACTCGAGACCTTGCAGAAGTTCTTGCGTCGCTAGGCTGACAGCGACTCTGCTGCACCCTAGTCTCTTTCGCGCGTCGATTTCTGCCACCAATCCTGATGCTTTGCGGTCAAAAGTGACGCGTGAGTGCGGGCGGCGGATGTGCGGGCGGCGGTTGCGGCAGGCGCAGGCCGCGGCATGCGGTGCTCGTAAGCAGGAATAGGCTCGGAGTATGACCTCTGAAGCCACGCGCCCCGTACGAATCGGAGTGCAAGTCGCTCCCCAGCACTCCACCTACACCGAAATCCGCGACACGGTCACTAAGCTCGAAGAGCTCGGCGTCGACGTCGTCTTCAACTGGGACCACTTCTATCCGCTCAGCGGTGAGCCCGACGGCCTGCACTTCGAAGGCTGGAGCATGTTGGCGGCCTGGGCCGAGCAGACCACGAGCATCCAGTTCGGCCCGCTCGTCACCTGCAACAGCTACCGTAACCCCGACCTGCTCGCCGACATGGCGCGCACCGTCGACCACATCAGCGCGAAGAACGGTGCCGAAGGCCGGCTCATCTTCGGCATCGGATCGGGCTGGTTCGAGCGCGACTACGACGAATACGGCTACGAGTTCGGTACCGCCGGTCAGCGACTGGATGCCCTCTCCGAAGCTCTGCCGCGCATCGAGTCGCGCTGGGCCAAGCTGAACCCGGCTCCCACGCGCAAGATCCCCGTGCTCATCGGCGGTGGGGGAGAGAAGAAGACGCTGCGGATCGTGGCTCAGCACGCCGACATCTGGCACAGCTTCGCCGACACCGAGACGCTCGAGCGCAAGCTCGGCATTCTGCGCGGGCACTGCGAGGCGGTCGGCCGCGACTTCGGCGACATCGAGATCTCGACCGGCACTCGGCCGCACACCCCGGGCTCACTCGACCCGAGCGACCTCGAGCAACAGCTCGGCCTGGGCGCGACGCTCTTCACCCTCGGGATCACGGGCCCCGACCTCGACCCGTCTCCGGTCATCGACCTGCTCGCTTGGCGCGACGAGGTCAACGCCCGCTGAGGCATTGATCGTGCCAGTCGATGCGCTTCGGCCTGCACCGCGCCCGCGCCAGCCTGCCCTCCCGCCGACCACCAGGGGCTGAGACGTGAGGTCGTTGTAGCCCTGCTGAGGTCGTCACGTCGGCCTCACTAGCGGCCCATCGGCCTCACTAGCTGCGAGCGGCCTCACCTGCATGCTGCGCGCGGTGGGCCAGCGCGTCAGCCCGCCAGGCCGTGGCGGAGTTCGTGGGTGAGTGACGACACCACCGCGTGCAGGCTGCCGCCGTTCTCGGCCGCGACGCGCAGTTGGCGCTGATAGCTGGCGCCGTGCTCGAGAATGAGGTTGATCTGGGCGAGTTCCGCCGAGCATCCGAGGCGCGAAGCGACGGGCGCGAGCAGCACCAGCAGATCGCGGATCTCGTCGGTCACCAGCCGCTCGTCGCCGGCGGAGTTGAGGATGATCTCGGCGTCGAGCCCGTACCTGGCCGCCCGCCACTTGTTCTCGCGCGCGAACCACGGCTGCAAAGTGACGAGTGAACGCCCCGCGTCGAGCTCCGACGACATGTGCTCGACGAGGCACTGGATGAGCGCGGCCACAGCCCCGATCTCCTGCGGGCTCGACAGCCCGTCGCACGCGCGCATCTCTACCGTGCCCCACTTCGGCGAGGGGCGGATGTCCCACCGTACTTCGGTGTAGTCGTCGATGATGCCCGTCGTGGTCATGTCGGCCACGTACTTCTCGTACTCGCTCCACTCAGAGAACTGGTACGGCAACCCCGCCGTGGGCAGCTGCTGGAACATCAGCGCCCGGTTCGACGCATACCCCGTGTTGACTCCGCCCCAGAACGGGCTCGACGCGCTCAGCGCCTGCAGGTGCGGGTAGTAGGTGAGCAACCCGTCGAGCAGCGGAAGCACCTTGTCGACCGACTCGATGCCCACATGCACGTGAATGCCCCAGATGAGCATGTTGCGCCCCCACCATTGGGTGCGGTCGACGAGCTTGTGGTAGCGCTCCTTGTCGGTGACCTGCTGGTCGAACCACTGGGCGAAGGGGTGGGTTCCGGCGCACATCAGCTCGACGTCGAGCGGATCGGTGATGGCGCGCACCTCGTCGAGCTGGGCCAAGAGGTCGGCGACGGCATCCTCAACTCGGTGGTGCACCTTCGTGACCAACTCGACGGTGTTGAGCAACAATTCGCCGGTGATCTGCGGATGCTCGGAGCCGTCTTCTTGGCGAAGCGCATCGAGCACCTCGCCGGCCACCGAGACCAGGTCGCCGGTCTGCTGGTCGACGAGTGCGATCTCCCACTCGATGCCGAGAGTGGACCGTTCCGATTCGGCAAAAGAGATCTGCATGGGTCAACTGTGGCATCTCTTCTGACCGATTCTGGGAAGTCGGCAGATAATTCTCGCCGGGATTACTGCTTGGCCGCAAAATCTGACAGAATGGTCTGTCGAGTCTCTGCCCGCCCGACCCTCTAATCAGGCGCGGCTGGAGAACCCCAGAACTTATTCTTGGCCGAGTGTGCATCCCCACGCTCACGGCCGACAGTTCGCCCCATAAAAATTACTCAGGAGAATTGTGGCTGTAAAAATCCGTTTGAAGCGCTTGGGCAAGATCCGCGCTCCTTACTACCGTATTGTCGTCGCCGACTCGCGCACCAAGCGCGACGGCCGTGTCATCGAAGAGATCGGCAAGTACCACCCGACCGAAGAGCCCTCGTACATCGAGGTCAAGAGCGATCGTGCGCAGTACTGGCTTTCCGTCGGCGCGCAGCCGACCGAGCAGGTTGAGGCCATTCTCAAGCTGACCGGTGACTGGGGCAAGTTCAAGGGTGACCCCAACGCGGTTTCGACCGTTCGGGTGAAAGAGCCTAAGGCGCCCTACATCGCAGACGAGAAGAAGAAGCCGGTTCTGCGCCCGAAGACCGAGGCTCCCGCGGCTCCGGTTGCTGCACCTGCTGCCGCGGAGTCGTCTGACGACGCTGACGCCGCTGCATCGACCGAGGCGTAAGTCTTGCTCGCACCAGCACTCGAGCACCTCGTCAAGGGGATCGTCGATCATCCTGCCGATGTGCACGTCGTGGCAAAGAACTCACCACGCGGCGAGGTTCTCGAGGTTCGTGTGAACCCCGACGACCTCGGCCGCGTGATCGGTCGTTCCGGGCGCACGGCGAAAGCCTTGCGCACCCTCGTTGCAGCGCTCGCCGATGGCAAGCGCGTTCGTGTCGACGTGGTTGATACCGATTTCTAAGAACGAAACGCAACTGAGAGTCGGTCGCCTCACCAAAGCCCACGGGCTGAAGGGCGCGATCAAACTCGAGCTGTTCACCGACGACCCGGGGCGACGCTTCGTTCCGGGCGCGGTGTTCACGCTGCAAGTCCCCCCGTCTTCGCCGTGGCACGGCAAGACGCTCGAGCTATCCGAGCTCCGTTGGTACAACGGGCATCCGGTCGGTTTTTTCGTCGGCGTGCCCGACCGCACGGCCGCCGAGTCGCTCGCGAAGGCGATACTCTGGATCGACCACGACCTCGATGAGAAGACCAACGAGGAAGACGCCTGGTTCGACCATCAGCTGGTCGGACTCGGGGTCATCCGTGATGGGGTTCGCATCGGATCTGTCAGCGCGATCGACCACCTGTCTGCGCAAGACCTTCTGCACGTGTCGACCGACGCCGGAGAGGTGCTCGTTCCCTTCGTGAAGGCGATCGTGTCAGAGGTCGACATCGACGCCGGCACCCTCACCGTGACGCCGCCTCCCGGCCTCTTCGAGGAGCTGCCCGCCAGCGAGGCCGGCGATGCGAGCGACAGCGCCGCGGGCGATGCGGATGCACGCGACGGTGTTGCGGGCGACCCGGATGCACGCGACGATGTTGCGGGCGAAGCGGATGCGCGTGAGGCCCTCGCTGGCGATGCGGATGCCGTCGCGCCCACCGCACCGGGCCGCACCGCTGCCACCAGCGCCCCGACGGAGTAGCTCGTCAGAACGTAGGAGTTTTCGGCACTGTGCTGCGCCATTGGCGTCACGCCGCCGAACGCTCCTACGTTTTTTCTGAGCGCGGCGCCCTCCGCCCCGGCGGTGACCTCCGTCGTCGACGCCGCCCTTAGTGCGATGTGTTCGTGGGGCCGGAGAGGAAGGCCGTCAGGGCCCGTCCGTACCGGCGTTGGGCGTTCTGCGCGATTTCGTCACGCGTTGTCAGTGTGGCCGCGAAATGTGCCTCGAACCACACTCGATAGGCCGCATGGAACGGGGAGTCGTCGTGAAGCTCGTCTTGAGAGAACCAGACGCGCTCCTCGCTCACTGCGAGGTCACGATCGAACGAGAGCAGCCGAAGAAATTCGACCGCGTTCGAGGCGACAGGGTGGATTCCGCCTTCGTCTCCCAGAATGACGATGGGCATTTCTTCGAGGATGCTTTCGGGCGCCGTCGATTCTGCGCTGCGAGGCGGAACATTCCACACGGCGAACTCGCTGCCGTCTTCGTTTGCCTGGCCGAAGACGATGAGTCTGTCGGTGACTCGAGGGTCTGACGAGAGCTGCCGCAGACGATGCCCGTTTCGGCGTTCGTAGGCGAACCCTTCTGCGTAACATCCACCTACGGCCTCGTCGAACTCGGTCAACGCGTCGAGTGCGCGAGGTGGTCGCAGCGGCGCGAAAATGTCGCGCAGTTGCTCACGATTCATGGTGTCGACGCCTATGTCGATGACGCGGGCGACGGTGCTGGCGCCCCCGACCCGTTGGTCGACTGGGTGATGTAGTACTCGACGGTCGGACCGTGCGGGCCGGTCGACGTCATCGTCATCGCGACGTCGTAGCCGAACCCGGTGAACTCGAGGTCGTAGTCGGACTGGTCGTAGGGCACCACGGTGAAGCCCGCGTCGGTGAGCTGCTTGGTGATCTGCTGCGTCGCGGAATCGGTGTTCGTGACGACAATGATCGCGTCGTACTCGGCGTAACCGTTCTGGCCGGTCACCGAGTCGCCGCTGACCGCGCGCCCGGTGATGAGCGGTATCGACGACGGGAGGCCGGGCGGCAGACAGTCGCTGACGTTGGTCGTGTTCGTGCCGTCGGCGTCGGTGAAGCTCTGCGAAGCCGAACACCCGCCAGCTATCGACCCGAACATTCCGCCGGAGCCGCCGGTCAGCATTGGGATGAACGCGAAGGCCGCGCTCACCAGCCCGCCGCCGACGAAGAGCACCACGATCAGAGTGATGAGCACCGCGCGCCCGCCTCGAGTCATTTGCTTTACCTGATTTCATTAGTGAGAAAACATCAGAATAGCAATGAGCCAGCCAACGCCGAGCATTTGTCGGCGAAATCGCAGGTTAGAGTCGGGGGGTGCGCATCGATATCGTGACGATCTTTCCGGAGTACTTCGGCGTGCTCGACGTCTCTCTGCTGGGGCGGGCGCGCGAAGACGGGATTCTCGACGTCCAGGTGCACGACCTGCGCGCGTTCACACACGATCGGCACCGAACGGTCGACGACAAGCCCTACGGTGGCGGTGCCGGCATGGTGATGAAGCCGGAACCCTGGGGCGAGGCCCTCGACGCAATTCTCGATCTCGACGGTGCGGCCAACGCGTCCAATCCCCTCGATGCAATTCTCGATCTCGATTCGACGGTCGGGCCGGATGCCCAGCAGCTCACTCGCGACGCCCCCCTCGTCATCTTTCCCTCGCCCGCCGGTGAAGTCTTCACCCAGGCCATGGCGCGCGAACTGAGCACCGCCGACCACCTCGTGTTCGGGTGCGGGCGCTACGAAGGAATCGACCAAAGGGTGTTCGAGTATGCCGAGAGCCGAGCATCCGTTCGCCTGGTGAGTCTCGGCGACTACGTGCTCAACGGGGGAGAGGTCGCTGTTATGGCGATGATCGAGGCCATCGGCAGGTTGATTCCCGGCGTCATCGGCAACCCCGAGAGTCTCGTCGAAGAGTCACACGAAGACGGCCTGCTCGAATACCCGAGCTATACCAAGCCCGCCGAATGGCGCGGATACGAGGTTCCGCCGGTGCTGATGGGCGGCAACCACGGCGCCATCGCGACTTGGCGACGGGATGCCCAGCTCGAGCGCACGCGCCGCGTGCGCCCCGACCTGCTGCCCGAGTGACGCCCGTGAGCGTCGATAAATAAGGAAATACTCGCCGTCGACCCTACGAGCGAGCGCTCAACACGAGCGGGCCGTCGGCCGTGATGGCGACGGTGTGCTCGGCGTGGGCGCCGCGCGAGCCATCGGCGCTGCGCAGGGTCCAGCCGTCACGGTCGGTCACGAGCTTGTTCGTCGTTTCGAGGAACCACGGCTCGATCGCCACGGTGAGCCCTGGCTCGAGGCGCAGCCCGCGGCCGGCTCGGCCGTTGTTCGGGATGTGCGGGTCGCCGTGCATGGTGCGCCCGACGCCGTGTCCGCCGAAGTCGGTGTTGATGGAGTAGCCGTCGGCGGTGGCGACCGCGGCGATGGCGGCCGAGATGTCGCCGAGGCGCCCACCCGGCTGCGCGGCGGCGATGCCTGCCGCAAGGGCGCGTTGTGTTGTATCGATGAGCCGGGCATCCTCGGGCCGGGGCGTGCCCACGATGACGGTGATGGCCGAGTCGGAGACCCAGCCGTCGACGGATGCCGCGAAGTCGAGCGACACCATGTCGCCGTCGCGCAGGCGGTAGTCGTGCGGCAGGCCGTGCAGAACGGCGTCGTTGACCGAAGTGCAGAGCACCTTGCCGAACGGGCTCGCGCCGAACGACGGGTGGTAGTCGATGTAGCACGACTCGGCTCCGCGCGCCCTGATCATGTCGTGCGCGATCTGATCGAGCTTCAGCAGGTTCACGCCGACGGCCGCGTGCGCGGCGAGCTCGGTCAGCACTTCGCCCACGAAGATGCCGGCCGTTCGCATCTTGTCGATTTCGGCTGGCGTCTTGAGCTCGATCACTGCGTTCCCTTTGATTTGACTGTGTTTTTCTCGGCCACATGGGCCGAACCCACGATACCCGCCGTACCCTTGATTCATGTTCGTTCGTCGAGCTTTCTACTATTGGCAGCCAGCTGCCGTCGTTGTGCTTCCGCTCTGGATTCTGATCGGCTGGTCGATCTTCGGGGGGTCGGCCTGGCAGTTCCTTCTGGTGCTGCTCTCGTGCGGTGTTCTCGCGCTCGCGCTGGCCGGTGTCGGGCTGCTGAACTTCACTCGCAAGAAGGTGCGCACCGAGCGGGCGCTCTCCTGGCCCGACGTCGCTCTCGCCGCCGGCTGGCACGCCGCCATCGTCGCGACCGGCTTTCTCACGGCCGCGACCCCGCTGCTGTCGGTGGCCGTGGTGGTGCTCGGGCTCGCCGCTTTCTGGGTGTCGATCGTAGAGCTGGCGCGCGAGACCCGCCGCAGAGTGCAGGGCGTCTACGAGTCATTCCAGTACGCGGCACAGATGGGCGCCCCGGCCGGGGCTGCCGCCGGAGTGGGCGCTGCGCCCCGACCGCCCATCGTCGACGAGCACGAATACATCGTCATCGAGACGAGCCGGGGCCAGCAGAACTAGGGGCGTTCGCGCCAGCTGCAGCACGGGCATCCGCCCGCGGGCACAGGATGTTCGGGGGAGGCCAGGCACGGGCATCCGCTCGCCTTTGCTTAAGTGGGCCGTCTCGTGGCACAATTGACGATTGTGCCACCGCCAGACTCTGCCACAGGGGAGTTCTGCAGTAACGAGTGGGCACACACTCCTTTTTCTACATAACCCGTAGTCGACCTGTGGCGGTTACAGAGAGCGATACATCATGCATATTCTTGACGCCGTAGACGCAGCTTCGCTGCGCAGCGACATTCCCGACTTTCGCGCCGGTGACACTGTTCGCGTTCACGTCAACATCATCGAAGGTACTCGCTCGCGTGTGCAGGTCTTTCAGGGCATCGTCATCGGCCGTTCCGGCGAAGGCGTGCGCGAGACCTTCTGCGTTCGCAAAGTGAGCTTTCAGGTCGGCGTCGAGCGTACCTTCCCGGTGCACTCGCCCATCATCGACCACATCGAGGTCGTGACCCGCGGCGACGTTCGTCGCGCGAAGCTGTACTACCTGCGTTCGCTGCGTGGCAAGAAGGCCAAGATCAAAGAGAAGCGCGACGCGTAATAGCCGGCTTCACCGAGCACCGGCCTGCCATACGACTTGGCAATTGCATGATTAATTCATGCAGGAGTTGACGGTTAGGCAAAGCGACTGTGAAATTGCCGCGTGAGCGCGGAGTCGTGAACGGCCTTCTGAGCCCTCGCCCCATAAAATGGGTCGAGGGCTCAGACCATTTAAGACAAGAAACAACTCAATGACAGAAACACCGGTACCGACGCGACAACGCGGCGGTAGGCGTGGGGGGCGGCGGTCTCGCAGTGCTGCCCTGTTCGCGCGCGACATCATCATCATCTTCCTGGTGGCGTTGCTCGCTTCCGTGCTCATCAAGACGTTTCTGGTGCGCTCGTTCTACATTCCGTCGAGGTCGATGGAGAATACCCTGCAGATCAACGACCGCATTCTGGTCAACGAGCTCGAACCCAACATCATCCCGGTCTCCCGCGGCGACGTCGTGGTCTTCAAAGACCCGGGCGGCTGGTTGCAGCCCCAGTACGAGCCGCCGACCACCCCCATCGTCACCGCGATCAACTGGGCCCTCGACGCCGTCGGCCTCGCAGCGACCGACAGTAACGACCATTTGATCAAGCGGGTGATCGGGCTTCCGGGCGACCACGTCACCTGCTGCAACGCTCTGGGGCAGATGTCGGTGAACGACGTGCCGTTGAACGAGCCGTACATCAAGCTTCCCGACGGCGTCACGAAGGTCTCCGACCTCGCCTTCGACGTCACCGTGCCCGCCGGCTCTCTGTGGGTGATGGGTGACAACCGCTATAACTCGGCCGACTCGCGCTACAACCAAGACAAACCCGACGGTGGCTTCGTACCGATCAGCGATGTCGTCGGTCGCGCGCTGTGGATCACCTGGCCGTCGAGCCGCTGGACGTATCTCGACAACTACTCGGCCGTCTTCCGCGGTGCCAAAGACGCCGCTCCCACGAGCCCGCCCGCCAGCTCTCCGCCGAGCGGCGGTTCCGGATGACGCCCGTCGCCGACCCGACTCTGAAGCACGAGCGCGCGCTCGGGCGCCAAGGCGCACGCCTGGTCATCGGTGTCGACGAGGTCGGGCGCGGCGCGCTGGCGGGCCCCGTCGCGGTGGGAATGTGCGTGATCGATCCCGTTCGCCCGGGCAAATTCCCGCCCGGGCTGCGCGACTCGAAACTGCTGGCCGAGCCTCGGCGGGAGCAACTGGCTCCGCTGGCCGCGGCGTGGGCGCGGGCATCCGCTGTGGGCCTGGCGAGTGCGAACGAAGTCGACGAACTCGGCATCATGGTGTGCCTCGGGCTGGCCGGCGCGAGGGCGCTCGAGACGCTGCTCGCGGCGGGGGTCGACGTGTCAGATGCGGTGCTGGTGCTCGACGGCAACTACGACTACCTCAGTCGGCACCTCAGCGCGCCGGTGCGGGTGACGACGCGCATCAAGGCCGACCGTGATTGCGCCTCGGTGGCGGCCGCGTCAGTCGTGGCCAAAGTGCATCGTGACCGGCTGATGAATTCGCTCGATGGCGAGGTTCCCGGGTACAAGTGGGCGAGCAACAAGGGGTACGCCTCTGCTGCGCATTTCGAGGCGCTCGATCTTCTGGGGCCGAGCGAACATCATCGGCACACGTGGCTCAAGACCGATCGGATGCTCAGGCTCTTCGAAGAGGCGTGAGTGGATGTTCGGTTCTGGCTCTTGCCGCCGAGACTGCACAGGTGCAGTGAACTCTGCCTGCGACCGCCGGGCCCGGGCATAGACTTGTCGCACCATGGAAGAAGATGAGTTCGAGGACTACGACCGCGAGGTCGAGTTGGCCCTCTACCGCGAATACCGCGACGTCGTGTCGCAGTTCAAGTATGTGATCGAGACCGAGCGCCGGTTCTATCTGGCCAATGACGTCGACCTCGTGAGGCGCGATACGGAGCACGACTTCTACTTCGAACTCACGATGAGCGACGTGTGGGTGTGGGACGTCTATCGTTCCGACCGGTTCGTCAAGTCTGTTCGTGTGTTGACCTTCAAAGACGTCAACATCGAAGAGCTTTCGTCGAAAGACTTCGAGCTGCCGAAAGAGCTCGCGCTCGACGAGTAGGTCGTTCTCCACAACCGGTCATCCCTGCGGGTTGTGCACCGTTTGATGTTTTCGCGGGCCTGAGCCGTTCGCCTGCCGCCAGAGTTGCTGGCGGAGGCAGTGATGAAAGCGAAAGACGAGCTCGGCAGACGCGGCGAGCAACTTGCCGTCGACCACTTGGTCGGCGCGGGGTATACCATCGTGCAGCGCAATTGGCGGTGCACGCAGGGCGAGATCGACATCGTGGCGGAGCGCCGTGGAGTCGTGGTCTTCGTCGAGGTGAAGACCCGATCGGGGCTGCGGTACGGGCATCCGTTCGAGGCGATCACGGTGGCGAAGCTGGCGCGATTGAAACGGTTGAGCGCGGCATGGTGCGAGGCGCACGGGGCCGAGGCAACGGCTGAAGGCAACTCGGGCGACAGCGACGGCGACGGCGGCGTCGACGCGGCGGCGGCGAATCGTCGTCGCGCGCGGCGGCAGATCCGCATTGATGCGATCGGCGTCGTTGCACCGACGGGGCGCCCGGCAACGATCGAGCACCTCGAGGGCATCTTCTGATGGTGGCGCGCACGTATTCGGTGGCGCTGCTCGGAATGACCGGGTCGATGGTCGAGGTCGAGGCCGACATGGGCAACGGGTTGCCCACGCTGATGATCATCGGGTTGCCTGACACGGCGCTCGCTGACGCCCGTGACAGGGTGCGCGCGGCAGCGAGCAACTCCGGCTGCCCGCTGCCGGTGAGCAAGATCACCGTGAACCTCAGCCCGGCGGCGCTGCCCAAGCACGGTTCTACGTTCGACCTCGCGATCGCCATGGCCATTCTGGCGTCGTCGGGCAGCATCTCGGCTCGATCGGTCGAGGGCGTAGTGCATCTCGGCGAGATGAGTCTCGACGGGCGGCTGCGGCCGATGAACGGGGTGCTACCTGCGATAGCGGCGGCGGCTCGGGCCGGTTTCCGCACGTTCATGGTGCCGGCCGGCAACCGGCACGAGGCCGAGCTGGTACCCGACGTGACCATAGTGCCGGTCGTTTCGATGCGTGACGCGGCGATCTATCATGGCGGGTCGTTCGACCCGGTCGGCCTCGAGGTCATCGAGGGCAGCGAGCTCGTTACCGATAACGAACCGCATTACGAACTCGCCGACGTCATCGGCAATCCCGACTCCGTGCTCGCCTTAGTCGCCGCCGCGGCCGGAGGTCACCACATGTTCATGCTGGGCCCGCCTGGCGCCGGAAAGACCATGCTCGCCGCTCGGCTGCCCGGCTTGCTGCCCGATCTCGACACCGCGCAGGCGCTCGAGGTGAGCTCGATCCGGTCACTTGCCGGTGCCGGTGTTCCACGTACGCTGGCCACTCGGCCGCCCTTCGAGAGTCCACACCACACCGCAACAGCGGCATCGCTCATCGGCGGCGGATCGAAACAGATTCGCCCGGGCGCGGCTGCGCGCGCCTGTCACGGGGTACTTTTTCTCGACGAGGCACCCGAGTTCGCCACCAACGTGCTCGACTGTCTGAGGCAACCGCTCGAGTCCGGCATCATCTCGATTCATCGCGCAAACGCCGTGGCACGGTTTCCCGGGAGGTTTCAGCTCGTGCTCGCGGCGAATCCGTGCCCGTGCGGTCAGTACGGCGCCGCAGAGACGAACTGCGTGTGCACACCGAATACCCGACGGCGTTACCTCGCCCGGCTATCGGGGCCGCTGCTCGACCGCATCGACATTCAGGTGCAGGTGCGCCGCGTGACGGCGGGCGAACTCCGCACGGCACAGCTCGAGCCGCGCCTGACCACGGCGAAGGCGCGCTCTCAGGTTGCCGCCGCGCGCGGGCGAATGGCCGAAAGGCTCGTCGACACTCCCTGGAGTCTTAACAACCAAGTTTCGGGCGAGTGGTTGCGCGCAGGCCCGCGACGGCTCGGTCTTGATGTGACAGCCTCGCTCGATCGGGCCCTCGAGAGGGGCGGCATCACAATGCGCGGATACGACCGCATTCTGCGCGTCGCCTGGACTCTGGCCGACCTCGACGACGCAGACCAGCCCGATCTCGACCACGTGGGCCGTGCCCTCTACCTCAGAAAGTCACTAGCGACATGACCATTTTCTCGCTCGATGAAACGATCGTCTCGACCGCCGTCAAGGCGATCACCCACCGCGACGGCGAGGAGCCCGCAAACGATGGCGCCCGCTTTGACATTGCCGAGCGGTTCGCGCGGGCGACGTGGAGCGGCCTCGCCGAGCCCGGAGATGTCGTGGCCGGCACGCTGGTTCGTGCGCTCGGGGCGCCAGCAGCTCTTGGTGCCCTGCTCGAGCGCCATAAGAACGCCCGCATTCTCGAAGCGCTTGCGGAGGCCGGTGTCGAAACGGTGTCGTCTACGGTTCTGTCCCAGGCGCTGGATCGGTGGGCTCCTCGCCTGGGCTCGACCGCGGCGCTGAACTCCATGCAGTCGGCGGCACGGTGCGGTGCTCGTCTCATCGTGCCGAGCGATGCCGAGTGGCCCACCTCGCTCGCCGACCTCGGTGAACATGAACCCCTGGCGCTCTGGGTGCGCGGAAGGCCGGCCGAGTTTCGCCGAGCAAGCCACTCGGTCGCCCTCGTCGGCGCGCGGGCCGCGACCGGCTACGGCGAGCATGTGGCCATGGAGATGTCGGCAGGCCTCAGCGACCGGGGTGTGGGTGTGGTCTCGGGCGCGGCCTACGGAATCGACGGCATGGCGCACCGAGCCGCCCTTGCGAGTTCGGGCTTCACTGTCGCGTTTCTGGCCGGTGGGGTCGATCGGTTCTATCCCAGCGGCCACGACGCACTGCTGACGCGCATCGCGTCGGTGGGAGCGGTGGTCTCAGAGATGCCCTGTGGCTCGCCGCCGACCAAGTGGAGGTTTCTGCAGCGCAACCGCCTCATCGCCGCTCTGTCGCGCGCGACCGTGGTGGTGGAGGCGGGCACTCGCAGCGGTTCGCTCAATACGGCAGCCCACGCGGCGGCAATCGGCCGGCCGCTCGGTGCTGTGCCGGGCCCGGTGACGTCTGCATCGTCGGCGGGCTGTCATCGCTTACTGCGCGAGTACAACGCCGAGTGCGTCACGAACTCCGAGGAGGTCATCGGGCTGTTCTTGGCCGTCGGTGAGGCTCTCCCTCGCCGGGGCGACGAACGGGGTGCGGCGTCGGGCACAGGAGGGGAGAGAGGCGCCGAAGGCGCGGGCGAAGAGGTGCGGGGTGCGGATGGCGCGGCTCGCCGTTCGGGCGAGACACTGCGGCTGATGGATGCTCTCAGCAACCGCTCGGCACGCAGAACCGAGGAGCTGGCCAAGCGTGCGGGTCTGGGAATCGATCGCACGAGGGCCATGCTCGGGGTGCTGCAGGTCGCCGGTGATGTGATCGAAGTCGATCTCGGGTGGAAGAAGATAGAACCATGACGACGAGCCCCCAACCCAGCCACACGATCGCGCACATCAGCGACACGCACTTTCTCGCCGACGAGGCACTGCTCTACGGTGCAGTGAACACCGACGCCACGCTCTCTCGCATTTTGGCGAGGCTGGAGGCGTCGGGCATTCGGTTCGACGCGCTCGTCTTCACCGGCGACATCGCCGACCTCGGGCAGAGTGACGCCTACGCGCGCATCCGGTCGATCGTCGAACCGGTGGCCGATCGCCTCGGGGCGCAACTCGTCTGGGTGATGGGAAACCACGACTCTCGCGAGCGTCTGCGCACCGACCTGCTCGACATCGCGGCGAGCGACGAGCCCGTCGACCGTGTCTTCGACCTGAACGGGTTGCGGCTCATTGCGCTCGACACCTCGGTTCCCGGCTTTCATCACGGCGAGCTCACCGATGCGCAGCTGGCCTGGCTCGGCGACGTGCTGGCCCAGCCCGCGCCGAAGGGCACGCTCATCGCGTTGCATCACCCGCCCATTCCGACGACACTCCCATTGATGCCCATTCTTGAATTGCAGGAGCAGCAGCGCTTTGCCGACGTTGTTCGGGCGACGGATGTTCGGGGCATTCTCGGCGGCCACCTGCACTACTCGACCCACTCGTTGTTCGCGGGAATTCCGATTTCGGTGGCCGCCGCGACGTGTTACACGATGGATACCGTCTCAGAGCGTGGTCTGCTCGCGGGGATGAACGGCGGCCAATCCATCAACGTCGTCACGGTCTACGACGACCAGGTCGTTCACTCGGCCGTGCCGATCGGCGACTACGAGGTCGTCACGTCGTTCCCGGCAGAATTCGTGTCGAAGGTCGAAGCGCTCTCGCCTGCCGAGCAGAAAAACGCCTTCTCCCGCCAGGTTCCGCCAGCGGAGTGATCGGTTGGCGGCGCGCCTGTCGTCGGTGAGGCGTGCGACGGCGCGTGTGGGGCATGCTGAAGGAATGGATCTCGGGCAGAGCATCGACGACTTCGTGTCGTACCTCGCGCTTGAGCGCGGCTATTCGCCGAACACCATCCGGTCGTACTCCTCCGACCTCGCGACGCTTCGCGCGTTCGCCGCGCAGCGACAAGCTGCCGCCCGAGCTGTGTCCGCTGCTCCCGCTGCGGCCCCCGCTCCCGCTGCCGCCGCGAGCGTGCCGTCGGCAACCTCCGATGTGGAGTTGACGCTCGAATTGCTGCGCGACTGGCTGTGGGATGCATCGAACCGGGGGTTCTCGAAAGCCACCCTGGCGCGGCGATCTGCGACGACGAAGAGCTTCTCGGCCTGGCTGTCACGCACCCACCGGCAGCCCGTCGACAACGCCATTCGACTTCGCGCGCCCAAGCCCGAGCGGTCTCTGCCGAGGGTGCTGAGCCGCGCGTCGATGCAGGTGCTGTTCGACGCTCTCGAAATCGCGGCCGCGGAGGGCGACCCGGTTGCCGAGCGTGACCGGGCGATCGTCGAACTGCTGTACGCCTCAGCCTTGCGCGTGTCGGAACTCGTCGGCATCGACGTCGACGACCTCGACGATTCGCGGCGCACGGTGCTCGTGACCGGCAAGGGCTCGAAACAGCGCGTCGTGCCGTTCGGAGCGCCTGCGGCAGAAGCGATCGCCCAGTATCGGGAACACGGCAGACGCGCTCTGCTCGCTCGCGCGAGCGCCCCTGACTCAGCGGCTGTGCCGTCGCCGGCGCGGGCGAAGGCGGCGGTCGCAGCTGCGCCGGCGGCCTCCGCGCTGTTTCTCAACACTCGCGGGGCGCGAATGGGCACGCGTTCGGTCTACGCCCTCGTCTCGAAGCTGCTTCAGGGCGTTCCCGGATCAGGCCCCGAGGGCCCCCACGCGTTTCGGCACACCGCGGCAACGCACCTGCTCGACGGGGGAGCCGATCTTCGGGCGGTACAAGAGATGCTCGGCCACGCCAGCCTCGGCACCACCCAGATCTACACCCACGTCACGACCGAGCGGCTTCGCCAGACGTACCTCGCTGCCCACCCGAGGGCCTAAGGCGATACGTCTTCGTTCGGCGCCAGCGCCGGGATCCGCAGCATTCGGCAGCAGCACCGCGCGCGGCACCGCGCCGAGCAACAACAACGGCGACACATATTCTCCGTTCAGCCGCACTCCGAGGTGCACGCACGCCACCGGGCAGTGCACCCACGCCGCCACAACGCCGATCTGCTCTCCGGCAGCAACGACGTCGCCTGCCGCGACGATCGGCGAGACGGGCTCGACAGTGCTGACAAAACCGCCGGGATGCACGATCGACACCAGCGGGCGATCGACAACCACTCCCGCGAACGACACCACCCCCGCCGCTGTGGCGACGACGGGCTCGCCCACGTCGGCCGCCAGGTCGATTCCGCGGTGCCCGGCCGAATAGCGGGTCTCTGGCGCTTCGAAGCCCCGAAGAACCACGTGTTGCGGGCCGACGGGCCACACCCCGTGCATCCGGTCGCCCACGGGCGCCGCTAGCACGCCGCCGCCGACCTCAGCGAGATCACCGCTCGCCGCCGGCGCCCAGACGCCGCCGACGACGACCGTAGCGACGATCAGGAGAACCCGCACCCATACTGTGTTTTTTCGCATGCGAACAGCGTCGTCGCCGCGAACGCAACCCCCGAGCCATTTCGCCCGATCTGTGGATCATCGTGCCAAGATCGGAGATGTGAGTAGAACCATCCACCGCGGCATCTGACGCGGCTTCACTGTTCGAAGGGGTAGCAATGTCTGGCACGGCTAGCACAACGGGGTCTGGCGTTTCAGAGAAAGACCTGCAGAAAAAACTCAATCGCAAGGTGATCGGCCTTTCGATCGCGGCGGCCCTCGGCGGCTTCTTGTTCGGGTTCGACTCCTCGGTCATCAACGGCGCGGTCGACGCGATCAAGAGCGACTTCGACCTGGGCGGCGTTCCGCTGCTGAGCGGTTTTGTCGTCGCCTCAGCCTTGCTCGGTTGCGCGATCGGCGCCTACTTCGCCGGCCGGCTGGCCGACCGCATGGGCCGTATTCCGGTCATGCTCATCGGCGCCGGGCTCTTTCTGGTCAGCTCCATCGGCTCGGCCTTCGCCTTCGCCGTGTGGGATCTGGTGCTCTGGCGCGTGCTCGGCGGCCTCGGCATCGGTATCGCCTCGGTGATCGCTCCGGCGTACATCGCCGAGATCGCGCCGAAGGCCGTGCGCGGCAGTCTCGCGTCGCTGCAGCAACTGGCCATCACGCTCGGTATCTTCGCCGCCCTGCTCTCTGACGCGATTCTCGCGAATGCGGCCGGCGACGCCAACAGTCCGCTCTGGTTCGGCGCCGACGCCTGGCGGTGGATGTTCGTGATGTGCGCCATTCCGGCCATCGTTTACGGCCTGCTTGCCTTGCGGTTACCGGAATCGCCGAGGTATCTGGCGAACAAGGGGCGGCAGGATGACGCGCGAGACGTTCTGGCCAGTGTCATGCCGAAGCATCAGGTCGACGATGCCCTGAACGAGATCGAACGCACCCTGAAGGAAGACAAGGAGAACGCTCGAACGGCCTCGCTACGCGGCAAGCTGTTCGGTCTACTGCCTGTCGTATGGGTGGGCATTCTGCTCTCGATGTTCCAGCAACTTGTGGGCATCAACGTGATCTTCTACTACTCGACGTCGTTGTGGGCCTCGGTCGGCTTCGACACCACGAATCCGGGCACGTCTCTCACGATCTCGGTGGTCACGTCGGTGGTGAACGTCGCCGTCACCTTCGTGGCGATCTTCTTCGTCGACAAGGTCGGTCGAAGGCCGCTACTGCTCAGCGGTTCGATCGGCATGTTCATCTCGCTCGGTGTGATGGCGCTTGCCTTCGCGCAGTCGGTTCAGGTCAACGGCAGCCCCTCTCTTCCGGGCGCCTGGGGGCCCATTGCGCTGGTCGCCGCGAACCTCTTCGTGATCTGCTTCGGTGCGACCTGGGGTCCGCTGGTCTGGGTTCTGCTCGGCGAGATCTTTCCGAACCGCATTCGCGGCAAGGCGCTCGGCGTTGCGGCTGCGGCTCAGTGGCTCACCAACTTCGCCATCACCGAGACCTTCCCGGCGCTGTCTGACTTCTCGCTCACCTTCACCTACGGCATGTACGCGTTCTTCGCGCTCGTGTCGTTCTTCTTCGTGTTCTTCGCCGTTCCCGAGACCAAGGGCCGGTCGCTGGAGAGTATGGATGATCTGAAGGTCGACCGCGGCGGACGAGCGGCGAAGGCAGCCGCTGCCCTCAAGGCGGATGCCCCGGCGTAAATTCCGTTCGAAGGTGCTATTCTTGTAGACGCGCCGCGCTTGTCGCGGTGACTACGCGTGCCGTTTCGGCCGCCAAATCCATTCGGTCTGCGAATCAGACGCCCAAACGGCGTTCGAAGTGCGGCGGGTTTGTGCCGGGCACCAGGAGAGGCGATCATCCGGTCGTCGCTAGCAACCGATTTGGGTTCGCCGTGCATCCGTGCGCCGCGGCCCGCAGAACAGGAGAACGGCCATGGCCGTTGTAACCATTCGCCAGCTGCTCGACAGCGGCGTTCACTTCGGGCACCAGACCCGCCGGTGGAACCCGAAAATGAAGCGCTTCATTCTGACCGAGCGCTCGGGCAGCCACATCATCGACCTGCAGCAGTCGCTGGCCTACATCGACAAGACCTACGACTACGTCAAAGAGACCGTGGCGCACGGCGGCACCGTTCTTTTCGTCGGCACCAAGAAGCAGGCTCAGGGGTCCATCGCCGAGCAGGCGACCCGTGTCGGCCAGCCCTACGTCAACCAGCGCTGGCTCGGTGGGCTCCTCACCAACTTCCAGACGGTGTCGAAGCGTCTCGCCCGCATGAAAGAGCTCGAAGAGCTCGACTTCGAAGACACCGCGAAGAGCGGTTTCACGAAGAAAGAGCTGCTCATCAAGAAGCGCGAGCTCGACAAGCTGCACAAGAGCCTCGGTGGTATTCGTAACCTCACGAAGACCCCGTCGGCGCTCTGGGTGGTCGACACCAAGAAAGAGCACCTCGCCATCGACGAGGCCCGCAAGCTCGGCATCCCGGTCATCGGCATTCTCGACACGAACTGCGACCCCGACGAAGTTCAGTACCCGATTCCGGGTAACGACGACGCCATCCGTTCGGTAGGCCTGTTGACTCGCATCATCGCCGACGCTGCGGCCGAAGGCCTCATCCAGCGTCACCAGAAGCCCGAAGAGGCCGGTAACGTCTCGGCCGTCGAGCCCCTCGCCGAGTGGGAGCGCGAGCTGCTCGAGACGAGCACCGTCGAGCTGGCTGCGACCGAAATCGAAGTAGCCGTCGAGCTCGAGGTCGAGGGCCAGCCTGAGGCTGTCGTCGAGGCTGCTGCAACCGATGCTGCGGAGATCGTCGAAGACATCGTCGAGCTTGCCGAAGAGCCGAACACCGAAGAGAACGACGCTGACGCGCAGCTCATCGGCAAGAACATCGGCGACCCGGTGGCGCACCCCGTCGCCCCGTCGCGCGGCGAAACGCTCTCCGAATAGAACCACTGGTCGCAACCACGATTGCGACTCGAGAAACGACAACAAGCTGTGCCCGGGGTGACTCGGGCACAGTCATTTAGCTAGGAGTAAAAAAAGCACATGGCAAATTTCAACGTTGCCGACGTTAAGATCCTGCGTGACCGCCTCGGTGCCGGAATGGTCGACAGCAAGAACGCTCTGGTCGAGGCCGATGGTGACATCGACAAGGCCATCGAGATTCTGCGTCTCAAGGGCCAGAAGGGCGTGGCGAAGCGCGAAGGCCGCGCCACCAGCGAGGGCCTTGTAGCCGCTAAAGAGAACGGCAACAGTGCCACTCTCATCGAGCTGGCCTGTGAGACCGACTTCGTGGCGAAGAACCAGAAGTTCATCGACCTGAGCGAGAAGGTTCTCGACGCGACCGTCGCCGCGAACGCGAGCACCGTCGCCGAAGCTCTGGGCGCCGCCTGCGGCCCGCACCAGACCGTCGCCGAGGTCATCACCGACGAGGCCGCGATTCTGGGCGAGAAGCTCGAACTGCGTCGTGTCGCCCAGGTGGGCGGCGAGCACTTCGCGATCTACCTGCACCGCACGAGCAAAGACCTGCCCCCGCAGGTCGGCGTCATCGTGGGCTACATCGGTGACGATGCAGACACTGCACGCAGCATCGCGCAGCACATTTCGTTCGCGAACCCCGAGTACTTGAACCGCGAGGGTGTTCCCGCCGACGCGGTCGAGGCCGAGCGCAAGATCGTGACCGAGATCGCCGAAAACGAGGGTAAGCCTGCTGCGGCGCTGCCGAAGATCATCGAGGGTCGCCTGACCGGGTACTTCAAGCAGGTCGCACTGCTCGACCAGGACTACGCCAAAGACAACAAGCTGTCTGTCGGCAAGGTCGTCGCCGACGCAGGCCTGACCATCACGGGCTTCGCCCGGTTCAAGGTCGGCGCGTAGCCACAAACATCAAAAAGGGGCGGCGGAAGTCGCCCCTTTTTCGCGCCCGAAAGGTCACCCGGTTTACCGGTAGCCTGTTGAACGTAGCGACGAAGGGAATCTGCCTCACATGACAGACACAACCAAGAAAAGGCGTGTACTGCTGAAGCTCTCGGGGGAGGCTTTCGGCGGTGGCGCACTCGGTGTTAATCCCGATGTCGTCGGAGCACTGGCTCGTGAGATAGCCGAGGCTGCAAAGACCGTTGAGATCGCCGTCGTTGTGGGGGGCGGCAACTTCTTTCGTGGTGCAGAGCTCTCCCAGCGGGGCATGGATCGCGGCCGAGCGGACTACATGGGCATGCTCGGCACAGTGATGAACGCCCTCGCGCTGCAAGACTTTCTGGAGCAGGCCGGGGCCGAGACGCGGGTGCAGTCGGCCATCTCGATGACCCAGGTGGCTGAGCCGTACATCCCCCGTCGTGCCGAGCGGCACCTCGAGAAAGGCCGTGTGGTCATCTTCGGCGCCGGCGCCGGGCTACCGTACTTCTCGACCGACACGGTCGCCGCCCAGCGCGCCCTCGAGATCGGCGCCGATGTCGTGCTGGTCGCGAAGAACGGTGTCGACGGCGTTTACGACTCCGACCCGCGCACCAACCCCGACGCCAAGAAGATCGACCGGCTGACCTACATCGACGCGCTGCAGCGTGAGCTCAAGGTCGTCGACTCCACAGCGTTCAGCTTGTGTATGGACAACCGGATGCCCATGGTGGTGTTCGGCATGGAGCCCAACGGCAACGTGGCCCGCGCCATTCTCGGCGAAGAGATCGGCACGCTGGTTCACACCTCGCACGAGTAGCTGGTTCGAGCAGCTCGCACGAGTAGACCGCCACGAGAGACGCTCGAGCAAGCAGAACATTCGCACGACCTCTAAACTTAGGGCTTGAAGTAAGGGAGTTCCACCGTGATTGCCGATGTGCTGACCGATGCCGCCGAACGCATGAAAAAGGCCCTCGAGGCCACCAAAGAAGATTTCTCGACAGTGCGCACCGGCCGTGCGAACCCGTCGTTGTTCCAGAAGGTGCTGGTGGACTATTACGGCTCGCCCACACCTCTCGCCCAGCTCGCCTCGCTCGCGAACCCCGAGGCTCGCACGATCATCGTCACGCCTTATGACAAGGGTGCTCTGCGCGACATCGAGCAGGCACTGCGCGACATGCCGAACCTGGGCGCGAACCCCACGAACGATGGCAACATCATTCGTGTCACGCTGCCCGACCTCACCGAAGAGCGCCGCAAAGAGTTCGTCAAGCTCGTGAAGGGCAAGGCCGAAGACGGCAAGGTCTCGGTGCGCAACATCCGCCGCAAGGCGAAAGACGATCTCGACGCCCTGAAGAGCGAAGTCGGCGACGACGAGGTCGGGCGTGCTGAGAAAGAACTCGAGGCGAACACGAAAGCAACGGTCGATGCCATCGACGATGCTCTGAAGCGCAAAGAGACCGAACTGCTGGAAATCTAGGTCACCCATGAGCAATGACCCCGGGGCGGCTGATCAGGCGGCGAAGCCTCAGAAGCCGAAACGTTCCGGGCAGGGCATTTCGCGGGCCGAACTCGAAGAGCGAGTGCGAGCCCGCCGAGAGCAGTTCGACGAGGTCAATGAGAAGATTGCTGCTCGCACCGGGCGAAACCTCGTCAGCGCGATAGCCATCGGGCTCGGCCTCGGGCTCATCATGCTGTTCAGCCTGCTGTTCTTTCCGGTCGTGTTCTTCATCTTCGTGGGTGTACTGACGTGCCTGGCATCCGCTGAGCTCGTCGGTGCCCTCGGTAAATCGGGGCGTCACGTTCCCCTGATTCCAACGCTGATCTCGGCGGCGGCCGTGTCGGTGGCGGCGTACTTCTGGGGGCAGCAGGGGCAATGGCTCATTCTGCTCGCCGGCAGCGTGTTCGTTTTACTCTGGCGCCTGGTGGAGCTCGCTGTGCCGAAGTATCGCACGAGCTCGGCGTCGGTGTTCCGCGATCTCGCGGCGGGGTTCTTCGTTCAGGCCTACGTCGTGTTTCTCGGCAGCATCTCGATTCTGCTCGTGACTCAGCCCGACGGTCGCTGGTGGGTGCTGTCGTTCATGATCGTGGTGATCTGCGTCGATACGGGCGCGTACGCCACAGGGCTCAACTTCGGCAAACACCCGATGGCGCCCAGAATCAGCCCGAAGAAGACGTGGGAGGGCTTTGCCGGCGCCGCCGGTCTGGCCCTCATCGCCGGCCTCATTCTCGGCATCTTCTTGCTCCAGCAGCCCTGGTGGGTGGGCCTCATCCTCGGGGCGGTCATCACTGCGACGGCGACCTTCGGCGACCTGGCCGAGTCTCTGCTGAAGCGCGACATGGGCATCAAAGACATGAGCACCTGGCTGCCCGGGCACGGCGGTTTTCTCGATCGGCTCGACTCGATGTTGCCTTCCGCCGTCGCGGCGTACGCACTTTTTGTGATCTTCCACTGACACTCCGTGCGGCCTTCGGTCAGCTTGGCACCAGAAGAGTTGGCACAATGGGTGCGTGAGTCAAACGTTTCCGGTCAGTCGCAAGTCAGCAATGGGCTACAACGTCGACGAGGTAGAGAAGTTCTTGAGCGACGCACGCGCGGCCTACGAGGCGCAGGGCGACCCCTCGCGCGGGACATCCGACGTCGACTTGGATTCGCGGGGCATCCGTCGCACCTCGTTCTCGCTGCAGAAGGGCGGGTACTCGACGAGTCACGTCGACGCGGCCCTCGAGCGGCTCGAAGACGCCTTTTCTGCGCGCGAGCGTGCGCGGGCCAAGCACGAAATCGGCGATGAGAAGTGGTACACCTTGAGCCGTGACCGGGCTCGAGAGATCGTCGGGCGACTCGAGCGCGGGCGCGGGCACAAGTTCCGGCGGGTGGGCATTCTCACCGGCGGCTACGATCGCGGCGACGTCGACGACTTCTGCGAGACGGTCGCGGGCTATTTTCGCGGCACCGAGACCGTGACTGTCGACGACGTGCGCAACGCCATTTTTCGCCCGAAGCTGGGCGGCTACAACGAGGCTCAGGTCGACGCCGTGCTCGACGCGGTCGTCGACGTGATGCTCTCGGTGCAGTAAACCCGCACGGATTGCGGATGATCGGGGCGATGATTCGGGGGAGGCACCATGCGCAATGAGGTCGTGGCCGTCATCGGCGTCATCGTCATCGTGGGCGTTTCGGTCTTCGCTCCGCGGCTGAAGATTGCGGCGCCGATCATCCTGGTTCTGATCGGAATCGGCATTTCGATCATTCCCGGTGTTCAACCGGTTGTCGTGCCGTCGGCGCTCATTCTCACCGTTGTGCTGCCGCCGCTGCTCTACGCCTCGGCCATCAATCTGCCGCTCAGCGACTTTCGCAAGAACATCGTGAGCATCACGGGGCTGTCGGTCGCCCTCGTGTTCGTGAGCGCCTTCGGCACCGGGCTCCTGCTGTTCTGGCTCTTTCCGCAGCTCAGCCTCGCCTCGGCCATCGCTCTCGGCGCGGTGATCAGCCCAACCGACGCGGTGTCTGCAGCCTCGATCGCCAAGCGGCTCGGCCTGCCGCACCGGCTGGTAGCGGTGATCGAGGGCGAGAGCCTCGTCAACGATGCGTCAGCACTGGTGCTGCTGCGCTCGGCCGTGGCAGCCACGGCGGGAGCGGTGAGCATCTGGCAGGTCGGCGGTTCGTTCGTGTATTCGGTGGTCATCGCCGCGATCGTCGGCGGTATCGTCGGCGTGGTCACCGTGTGGGTGCGATCGAAGCTGCGCGACCCCGTTCTCACCACCGCCATCTCGTTCGCGGTGCCGTTTCTGGCCTACGTGCCCGCCGAGGAGATCGGCGCGTCGGGCGTGTTGGCGGTGGTGGCCGCAGGCCTGCTGACCGGGCACTTCGGAGCCAAATATTTCTCCGCGCCGTCGCGCATCAGCGAGCGGCTCACCTGGCGCACGTTGTCGTTCTTGCTGGAGAACGCGGTCTTTCTCATCATGGGCCTGCAGCTGAAGGGCCTGCTCGAGTCTGTGGTCGATCAGAAGCTGAGTGTGCAGCAAGCCGTGCTGTTCGGGCTGTACGCGACGGTTCTGCTGATCATCCTGCGCTTCGTTTTCGTCATGCCTCCTGCGGTGCTGATGTCGTGGCGGTACCGGCGCCGGCTCGCGCGGCAGGGAGTCGCGTTCGATCCGGGTGCTCCAGACGCCCCGGCCGGTGCTCCTGGCGGCCTGGTGCTGTCGTGGAGCGGCATGCGGGGTGTCGTGACGCTGGCTGCGGCGCAATCGTTGCCCGAAAACACTCCGTACCGGCCACAACTGATTCTCATCGCATTCACGGTGGCGATCGTGACACTGGTGCTGCAGGGCACGACCTTGCCGTTCGTGATTCGGTGGTCGGGCATCCGGCTGGCCAGCCCCGTCGCCGATCGGGAGGAGTTCGCCTCTCTCGTGGACGAGCTGCAAGAGGCGGGCAGGGGGATGCTCGAGAACCCCTCCCTCGTACTGTCAGACGGCACCGTTCCAGACCCCGAGGTGGTTGAGCGGGTGCGCCACGACGCACTGCTGCGCAGCCAGTCGGCGTGGGAGCTCGCGCAGACCGCCGAGCACGCTGCGGTGGCTCCCGGTGCCCTCCCGTCGAGCGAGCAGTACCGCGAGCTGCGCCTCGAGGTGCTGCGGGTCGAACGCGAAACGCTGCTCGATGCCCGCGACCGCGAGTCGTTCAGTTCGCACGCCATCACCAAGGCGCACGAGATGCTTGACCTCGAGGAGTCGCGGCTGGTGCAGAACGAAGGTCTGGCCGACTGAAGCGCTGGCCGAGGGCCGAGGGATGCCCGGCGGCTACCCGCCCGCACGATCGTAGGATGGAAGGCATGCCCCGCAGCAATCACCCCCGAAAGGCGAAGCGCGCCACACCGGGCCGTGCGGGCGTCGGCGCGGCAGCGGGCAGCGGCTCGGCGGGGGGCGCTGACGACGACGAGCCGAGCATCGAGCGACTGCTGACCGGCTGGCGCAGCACCGAGCACCGCCGCTCGGGCGACTGGAACGTGCAGCCCATCTCGGCGCTGCAGGCGACCAAAGAGTACATGTGCCCCGGCTGCCTGCAGGCCATCACGCCCGGCACCGCGCACCTCGTCGCCTGGCGCGCCGACGGAGTTCTGGGTGACGCTGCCGACCTCGCCGCGCGCCGCCATTGGCACACTCACTGCTGGAAGATCGGAACATAACGTGGCACCCACCGTCGAGGTACGAAGCGGCGTCGAGCTGCCCGCGACCCGCACCGACATCGAGCTGCACACCGCCGATGGGCTCACCCTGGTCGGCGAACTCGCGGTGCCCGTCGACAAGCCGCCCGTAGCGACTCTCGTCACGCTCCATCCGCTGCCGACTGCGGGCGGATTCATGGATTCGCACGTGCTGCGCAAAGCGGCGAACCGACTGCCCGCGCTAGCCGATCTGGCCGTGCTGCGCTTCAATACGCGGGGCACGTCGTCTCCGCGCGGCAGAAGCGGGGGTGCCTTCGACGAGGGAACGGATGAACGGCTCGACCTCGACTCGGCTATGCGCTTCGTCACCGAGCACCAGCTGCCGCATCCCTGGCTTGTCGGCTGGTCGTTCGGCACCGAACTCGCCCTGAAATACGGGCTGGAGCACAACATCGACGGGGCGATTCTCCTTTCGCCGCCGCTGCACCGCGCGACGGAGGCCGAGCTCGCCGCGTGGGCGACGAACAGCGTGCCGCTCGTCGCGCTCATTCCCGAGTTCGACGACTTTCTGCGCCCGGAGGAGGCTCGAGAGCGTTTCTCGGTCGTGCCCGACATCGACCTCGTCGAAATCGCGGGCGGAAAGCATCTGTGGGTGGGGGAGACGCAAGTGAAACGTGTGCTGAACGAGATCGTGGCGCACGTGAATCCCGCCGCAGCGCCGCTGCCCGAGACGTACGAACTCGAGTAGGTTCTGGCGGGCATCCGTTCGCCCGGCGCAGCCAGCCAGTCGCCGCAGCACTGTTACCGGTCCTCAGCGCTCGTTCTTCCTCAGCGCTCGTTCTGAAGGGGAATCACGACCTGCTTCACGACGAGAATGATCGACGCCGCGATGGGAATCGCGATCAGCGCCCCGAGCACGCCCAGTAGTGAGGCGCCGGCCAACGCGGCGATCACCACCACCGACCCTGGCACCGAGACCGCTCGCCGCATGATGTTCGGGCTCAAGAAGTACGCCTCGACCTGCATGTAGATGAGGTAGTAGATCGCCGCGACCAACGCCGTGAGCGGCGATCCGATTCCGGGGATGAGGCAGACGGCCACGATGATGACCGATCCCGAGATGGTTCCGACGAGCGGAATCAGCGAGAGCAGCCCGGCGATGAACGCCAGCACGGCGGCATAGGGCGCCTGGATGATCGACAAGAAGATGAAGCTGAGCACTCCGTTGCACATGCCGAGCACCACCTGCCCGATCACGTAACGCCCTACCGCGTCGGTGACCTGCTCGCCGAGATCGGCGAACCGCTCGCGCTTCGACGCGGGAACGAGCAGATACACCGTGCGTTTCATCATGGCCAGGTTCGCCGTGAAGAACAGGGTCAGAATGATCACGATCACGGTTCCGAAGATGCCGTTCGCAATGCCGACTCCCACCGCCAGCGCACCACCGGCGATGGTCGTGATATTGCCGGGGTCTTGCAGATATTTCGTCACGGCATCCACCACCGCCTGCACGTCGATGAAACCGCCGAGTCGATCGCTCAGGTCAGACGCCCAGGTCGACGACTGAAAGCCGCGCAGCAGCACGGGAATCTGGCCGAACAGCTGAGTGAGCTGGTCGATGATGATCGGCAGCACGGCGAAGACGAGCCCGGTGATGATCGCCGCCACCCCGACGATCACGATCAGAATCGCGAGCGATCGCCTGACGTGCCGAGACTCGAGCCATGACACGACCGGGTCGAGGCCGAGCGCGAGAAAGATGGCGATGCCCACGTAGGTGAGCACGGTGGCCAGGTTGCCGATGGCCATCAGAATGACGATTCCGAGGCCGACACCGAGCGTACCGACGAGTCCCAGGGTGAAGGCGTTCCGAATCTTCACCGTTGCTCCTCAGGTCGTGCTCTGCCAGCAAATCTAGCGCCTGCACATGACAACCCAGAAGTCTGGGAGCATTCACAAGCAGGATCGGCTATCTTTTAATGTCTTGTCTGGAGTTCATTCGTGCGTTTTATTCTTGCCATCATCGCCTTCGTCATTGCGTTGGCGCTCATCGGCATCGGCATCGCCCAACGAACGGTGTTTCTTCCGCCGTCGTCGGTGAGTGTACAGACCACCCAGACCAGCGGGGCGCCCTACCTCTTTCTCGGCAGCGACTCGCTGCTGGCCGAGTCGGGCGACCAGACCGTGACCTTCACCGGCAGCGCGAAGACCTTCGTGGCGTACGGGCGCACCGACGACGTGAAGTCCTGGCTGAACGGCTCGACCTATGCCGATCTGAGCGTGGTGCCGGGCGACAAACCGAGTTTGAACGCGACCATCGTCGCCGCCGACCCGGCAGGTGCAGCGAACGTGGCGAGCGGCTCGGCCGACCCGGCCGGCTCCGACCTCTGGCTCGATCAGTACAGCACCGACGGTTCGATGATGCGCACCTTCAATCTGCCGGCAGGGTACGCGCTCATCATCGCCGACGACGGCACTGCGCCCGCGCCGACCAGTGTGACCATCTCGTGGCCGCTCGACGACAGCACACCCATGGCCGTGCCGCTGCTGCTGACGGGGGCGTTTTTTCTCATCGTGGGCCTCATTCTGTTGCTGCTGGGCCTGCGGCAGATGAAGAAGTCGCAAGGCCCCCGTCGTAAGCAGCCGGCTCTGCCGAAGGGCAAGCGCTTCTCGTCTTCTCGAACGAACGGCATCGAATCGGGCGTGCGGCGCGGTCGTCGCTCCATCACCAAGTCGATCGCCGTTCTGGTGCCGGTTTCGGTGTTGAGCGTCGCTGCGCTGAGCGGATGCTCGGTTCTGCCCCTCTCGTCGCAGTCCCTTCCGGCGGCTATCGCCGACACCGCCACGCCCGTGCCCGTCGCGACCAGCGGCACGGCAACGACGACCAGCACCGCTACGCCGAGCGCGACCGACGTGCCGACGCCGGTTCCGACGCCCGACTCGGGGCCACCGCCCGTCGTCTCCGAGTCCCAGCTCGACACGATTCTCGGCAAGGTGTCGACGGTCGTCACTGCTTCTGATGCGGCGTCTGCCACCGACCCCACCGCTGCCGCGACGGGCCTCGCTGTGCGAATGACCGGTCCTGCGCTCGACTTGCGCACCGCGACCTACTCGATTCGCAAGACCGACGCCGACTACCCGGCGCAGGCGGCGATTCCCGCCGGCCCCTCCTCGGTCGTTCTGCCGCAGGCGACAGACGACTGGCCACGTACTGTCTTCACCATCGTTGAGAACCCCGCCGACCCCACCATCGCTCCGCTGTCGCTGATGCTCACTCAAGACACACCGCGCAGTCAGTACAAGGTCTACTACGCCGTGCCGCTGGAGCCGTCGACCACTCTTCCGCCGGTCGCCCCGGCCACGGTGGGCACTGCCGTACTAGACAATGACACCAAGCTGTTGTCGATGACGCCCGCCGATGTGGCCACTGGTTACGCCGACATCCTCGCAGTCGGTCAACAGAGCCCATACTTCGACAAGTTCGATGCCACCGGCGACACGCTGCGCACAAGCGTCGGCGCGGACTACAAGGCTCAGCAGAAGGCCAATCTGCCGAACACGGCGAGCATCGACTTCGCAAAGGTGCCGGCGCCCGGGCAGACCATTGCTCTCGCCACTAATCAGTCCGGCGCCATCGTGACCGCGAACATCCGTGAATCGGTGACGGTGAAGCCGGTCGAGTCTGGCGCCACGGTCACCCCGACGGGCGCGGTGCAGGCCCTCTCGGGAGTCGCGGCCGGCGGCACCACCAAGGGCACCGAAGCGATCTACGATTATCAATTGTTGTTCTACGTTCCGGCGTCGGGCGATACCTCGAAGGTTCAACTCCTCGGGTTCGCCCAGGGCCTGCTGTCTGCCAAGGAGCTGCCATGAGTAACGTTCCCCCCTCTGCCGCCAGTCTGAGAGGCGCCGTCGACCTCTCGTCGCTGGTCAATCGTGCCGCTGCTCCCGCGGGCTCGCCTGCCGCCGGCGGCCCGGCCGCAGCGCCAGGAGCCCCGGGTGCCGCACCAGGAGCGGGTGTCGCGGTTCCGAGTCTGCTGCTCGACGGAACCGACGCCACCTTCTCGCAGATTCTCGATCTGTCGAACGCCGTGCCGGTCATCGTCGAACTGTGGGCCTCGTGGTCTGACGGTTCGCGAATTCTCGCGCCGCTCATGCAGAAGCTCATCCTCGAGTACGGCGGTCAGTTCGTGCTCGTGCGTGTCGAGACCGACACCAACCCGCAGCTTGCTGCGGCCTTTCAGGCACAGTCGGTGCCGACGGTCGCCGCGATCATCGCCGGCCGGCCCGTTGCGCTCTTCGAGGGCGCGCAGCCGGAGCAGAGCATCCGCGACGTATTCGACCAGGTCGTGCAGTTGGCGGCGCAGAACGGCGTCACGGGGCGTGCCTTGCCGCAAGACGGCCGCGCGGGGGCAGAAGCCGACAGTGAATCCCCGGCCGAGCCCGTCGAAGAGCCCTTGCCGCCGCACCACGCCGAGGCCTTCGACGCCATCTCGCAGGGCGACTACAAGACCGCCATCGCTGAGTACGAGAAGGCAATCGTGCAGAACCCGCGCGACGCCCTCGCCGCCGCAGGCCTGGCGCAGGTGAAGCTGCTCGACAGGCTCGACGGAAAGTCGCTCGACGAGATTCGTTCGGCCGGTGCTGCGGCGCCCGACGACATCGACGCTCAGCTCGCCGTCGCCGACCTCGACGTTTCGGGCGGTCACGTCGAAGACGCCTTCGACCGCATTCTCGCCCTGTTCACCAAGGCCGACCAGGCGAGCAAAGACCTGCTTCGCGCACGGATGCTCGAACTCTTCGAGGTCGTCGGGCTCGACGATCCGCGCGTGACCGCCGCGCGTCGTCGCCTGACCATGCTGCTGTACTGACGACACCGGCTGCCCCAGCCACATCTGCGAGCCCTTGTCAATCGGTGGCTCCGTTGCGGGCGAGTGCGCCTCATTAGCAATACAGTCGGGTTATGAGCATTTTCCATCGCAAGGCCGCATCGCAGGCGGCCATCACGCCGCAGATGAAAGTCTCGCCCGAGATCCAGTCGGTGACCACCGGTGGCGAGACGTTTGCGCAGATCAACGCCTTCAAGATCGGCCTGCTCGGCGGCCTCGGTGTGCTGGTCGCGCTCGTCATCGGTGGGTTGGTCACCCAGCTGGGCACCGTGCTCATCTACGTGGGCGTGGCACTGTTCATTGCGCTCGGCCTTGATCCTCTTGTCTCACGGCTCGCCCGCCGAATGCCGCGTGCGCTGGCGATCACCATCGTGTTCGGTGTCGTGGTACTGGTGCTGGCGGGGCTGTTGCTCACGATCATCCCCATCATCGTGACCCAGACCAGCAACCTCATCAATAACTTTCCGACGTATGTCACCAACCTGCAGAATTCGGACTGGTTCCAGAGTCTGGAGCAGCAACTCTCTGGCGTGGTGAGCGTCGACGACGTGGTGAAGAACCTGCAGAGCTTCTTGAGCCCCGATAAGGTGCTGTCGCTCGGCGGCGGGCTGCTCGCGGTGGGCGCGGGCGTGGCGAGCGGCATCACCGGTACGGTCATCGTGCTGATTCTGACGCTGTACTTTCTCGCCTCGCTGCGCTCGATGAAGCGCGTCGCCTACCGTTTTGTGCCGGCCACAAAGCGAGCGAACTTCGCCGACATCACCGAGCAGATCACCGGGGCCGTGGGGCGCTATGTGGTGGGGCAGATCGCCCTGGCGCTGGTCAACGGAATCTTGAGCTTCATCTTCTTGACGATCATCGGGGCGCCGCTGCCGGTGCTGCTCGCGTTCATCGCGTTCCTGCTGTCGCTCATTCCGCTCGTCGGAACGGTGTCGGGATCCGTCATCATCGTGCTCGTCTGTCTGCTCGCATCGCCGCTCACGGCTATCGTGGCGGCCGTGTACTACCTCATTTATATGCAGGTCGAGGCATACGTTCTCAGCCCTCGCATCATGAACCGCGCGGTTGCTGTGCCAGGTGCGGTCGTCGTCATCGGGGCCGTGGCCGGCGCGGCGATTGCCGGGGTGCTCGGTGCACTCGTCGCCATCCCCATCGCGGCCTCGGCCATCATCATCATCGAAAAGGTCGTCTTCCCGAAGCAAGACGCGAAATAAGGGTCGAGCGCAGCGGGCGAGCCGGTGGGCCTAGCGTGCGATGACGCCTTCTACGACGTAGTCGCCGTCGATTTGGATGGCGCCGGTGCTGGCATCGGTGATCGCGGGAGAGAACGCGACATGGGTGCCGAGCGCGGTGGGCACCGCGTTGAGAACGCAGTCTCTGTCGTCTCGAGAGCTCTCGATGACGGTGGAGAGCAGGATGCGACGCGTGGTGTGATCGACGATCTTGGTGACCGGATACGCTGACGGCACCCGGGTTCCCGTGCAGGTCACCCATGCGATGACGTCGTCGGCGTCGACCGCGGCCGGCAGGTGCCAGATCGTGGCGGTGACGCCGACAGCCACGCCCGCGGTGAACGAAGCCGGCACGTCGAAGGGCACCTGAGCGACGAGGGTGGGCTTGGGCGGCGCGGGTGCGGCCTCAGCGCTCGCGGCGCCGGTGACGAGGGCCAGCGCGACGGCTGCGAGCGCTGCGGCCGCTGTCAGGGTTCTGCGCCGGGTGTTCCGGCTCCGCGAGAGCGAGTGGATGTTCGTCAAGATGGTCCCTTCGTCAGAAGTGCCCCGAGCGGGCTCCTCGTGAACAAAGACACCGAACACGGCTTGCGCTTACGCCACTCCGCGAAATGCGGCGACGGGCTAGCGGGGGGCCGGCTTCAGGTAGAGCGCGGCCAGGGGCGGGAGGGTGAGCTCGACGGAGGCGGGGCGGCCCGACCACGGAACGGATTCGGCCTGCACTGCGCCGAAGTTGCCGACACCCGAGCCGCCGTACTCGGTGGCGTCGGTGTTGATGATCTCGTTCCACTGGCCGCCGAAGGGCAGCCCGACGCGGTAGGGGCCGACGGGGGCGCCGCTGAAGTTCATCAGCACCGCGATGGGGTTGCCCGCGTCATCCCACCGCAGGAACGACACGAGGTTCTTCTCACTCGATCCGCCGTCGATCCACTCGAAGCCGCCGGCCTCGTTGTCGCGCAGCCAGAGTGAGGGGTTCTCGCGATAGACGCGGTTGAGCGACGACACGAGGTGCAGCAGCGACCGGTGCACGGGCTGGTCGAGAATCCACCAGTCCAGGCCCCGCTCCTCGCTCCACTCGGAGGGCTGACCGAACTCCTGGCCCATGAAGAGCAGTTGCTTGCCCGGGTGCGCCCACATGAAGCCGAGGTACGCCCGCAGGTTCGCGAGCTTCTGCCAGTGGTCGCCGGGCATCTTCGAGAGCAGCGAGCCCTTGCCGTGCACGACCTCGTCGTGCGAGATGGGCAAGATGAAGTTCTCGCTGAACGCGTACAAGAACGAGAACGTGATCTCGCCGTGGTGGTACGACCGGTACAGCGGGTCGGTCTCGATGTAGGCGAGGGTGTCGTGCATCCAGCCCATGTTCCACTTGATGCCGAAGCCGAGGCCGCCCTGGTTGGTGGGGTGGGTGACGCCGGGCCAGCTCGTCGACTCCTCGGCGATCATCACTATGCCGGGGTAGCGCCGGTAGGCCGTCGCGTTGACCTCCTGCAGCAGGCTGATGGCCTCGAGGTTCTCGCGGCCGCCGTACTGGTTCGGCAGCCACTCGTCGGCCTTGCGCGAATAGTCCAGGTAGAGCATCGACGCCACGGCGTCGACGCGCAGGCCGTCGATGTGAAACTCCTCGAGCCAGTACAGCGCGTTCGCCACCAGAAAGTTGCGCACCTTCGAGTCGCCGAAGTTGAAGACCAGCGTGCCCCAGTCGGGCTGCTCGCCCCGGCGGGGGTCCGGATGCTCGTACAGGGCCTCCCCGTCGAACTTGGCCAGCGCCCACTCGTCTTTCGGAAAGTGGCCCGGAACCCAGTCGAGCAGCACACCGAACCCGGCCTGGTGTAGCCGGTCGATGAGGTACCGCAGGTCATCCGGTGTGCCGAAGCGCGCTGTGGGAGCGTAGTACGAGGTGACCTGGTAGCCCCAGGATCCGCCGAACGGATGCTCGGCCAGGGGCATGAACTCCACATGGGTGAAGCCGAGTTCGTTCAGGTAGTCGATGAGCTGGTCGGCGATCGAGCGGTAGTCGAGGCCGGGGCGCCACGAGCCGAGGTGCATCTCGTACACGCTCATGGGCGAGTTGTGCGGGTCGCGTTCCGCCCGCGCTCGCATGTAGTCGCCGTCGGCCCATTCGTAGTACGACTCGGTGATGACGGATGCCGTCAGCGGGGGCACCTCGGTGCGCCGCGCCATCGGGTCGGCGTGCTGCACCCAGCCGCCGTGCTGGGCGAGTAGCTCGAACTTGTAGTTGCTGCCGGGCTCGAGGTCGGGAATGAAGATCTCCCAGACGCCTGTCGCGCCCAGGCTGCGCATGGAGTGACGGGTTCCGTCCCAGCCGTTGAAGTCGCCGATCACGCGAACGGCGCGGGCGTGCGGAGCCCAGACGGCGAAGGCGGTGCCGGCGAACGCGGCTTCGGCGCCGTAGTGGGTGCGATAGTGGGCGCCCAGAACATCCCACAGCTGCTCGTGCCGGCCCTCGCCGATGAGGTGCAGGTCGAGCTCGCCGAGCGTGGGAGAGAAGCGGTAGGGGTCGTCGGCCGTCCACGCGGATCCGTCGTCATACGTCGCCTCGATGAGGTAGTCGTTCAGCCCGGTGAGCGTGTAGCCCTGCCAGATGCCGCCCCAGAGGTGAGTGAGCTGCACCCGGGCCCCGTTCGAGAGCACCGCCACGACCTCGCTGGCGAGCGGGCGCAGGGTGCGGATGACCGTGATGGGGTCGCTCACACCCTCCCCATGCACGAGGTGCTGCCCGAGCACCTTGTGCGGGTCGAAGTATGAGCCGGCCGCTACCTGTTCGAGTACGGATTCCGGCACCTGGGGGAGGCTGAGGGTGGTGAGCCCGTCGATCTGTGACATCAGAAGTCGCTTTCGTTCGGGGTGACAAGCAGGGTGGTGGTGCGGTGGCGTGGCGCCCGCGCGGAGTTCGAGGTGGCGGCGGGGCGACCTGCCATCGGCGCCGCGTGCACGGTGGCTGCCATCACGGCGTCGCGACGATCGGGGCGTCGGCGGGAGCATCCGGTTCGGCGCCGTAGTGCACCCGCAGAATGTGCACGGGCTCGCCGAACGCGTTCAGGCGCACGTAGTTGTCGGCGCCCCATTGCCAGGTGACGCCGGTGATGAGGTCGGTCACGCGAAACTGCGCCCCGGGCTCGAGCCCGAACTTCGTGACGTCGAGCCGCACGGTGGTCTCGCGTACCGACCACGGGTCGACATTCGCCACCACGATGATGCCGTCGGCCTCGCCGTCGGCGGTGAACTCGCCCGAGATGTACTTGCTGTAGACGAGAATCGAGTCGTCGTCGCTGGCGTGAATGTCGAGGTTGCGCAGCTGGTGCAGGGCCGGATGCTCGCGCCTGATCTTGTTCAGCTGCGTGATGTAGGGCGTGATCGACGTGCCCGCGGCCTCGGCGGCGGCGAAGTCACGCGGCTTGATCTCGTACTTCTCGTTGTCGATGTTCTCTTCGGATCCGGCGCGCGCGACGTTCTCGACCAGCTCGTAGCCCGAGTAGACGCCCCAGGTCGGTGAGCCTGTCGCGGCGATCGCTGCCCTGATCTTGTAGGCCGGGCGCCCCCCGAACTGCAGATAGGCGTGCAGAATGTCGGGCGTGTTCACGAAGAGATTGGGGCGAAAGAAAGCAGCCGTCTCGTGCGCCAGCCCGTCGAGAAACTCCTCGAGCTCTTCTTTGCTGTTGCGCCAGGTGAAGTAGGTGTACGACTGCTGAAAGCCGACTTTCGCGAGCGTCTGCATGAGCGCCGGGCGGGTGAAGGCCTCGGCGAGAAAGACGATGTCGGGAAACTCGAGGTTGATCGTCGTGATGATCCATTCCCAGAAGTCGAGCGGCTTCGTGTGCGGGTTGTCGACCCGAAAGATGCGCACGCCGGCGGCGATCCAGAACTTCAGAATGCGCAGCGCCTCGGCACGGATGCCCTCGGGGTCGTTGTCGAAGTTGATCGGGTAGATGTCTTGGTACTTCTTCGGCGGGTTCTCGGCGTAGGCGATCGAGCCGTCGGGCAGGGTGGTGAACCATTCCGGGTGCTCTGTGACCCACGGATGATCGGGGCTGGCCTGCAACGCGAAGTCCAACGCCACCTCGAGACCCGCCTTCTGCGCGGCCTGCACGAAGATCTTGAACTGCGCGACACTGCCGAGATCGGGGTGCACGGCATCGTGGCCGCCCGCCGCCGAACCGATGGCCCAGGGCGATCCGGGGTCGCCGGGTTCTGGCGTCAGCGAGTTGTTCGGGCCCTTGCGAAAGGCCTCGCCGATGGGATGGATCGGCGGCAGGTACAGCACGTCGAACCCCATCGCGGCGACGGCCGGTAGCCGCCGGGCCGCGGTGCGGAACGTGCCGCTCGTGATGCTGCCGTCGGCGTTCGCGATAGCTCCCACCGAGCGGGGAAAGAACTCGTACCAGGCGCCGTAGCCGGCGCGCTCACGCTCGACCTTGACCGTCTGCCAGTCTGAGAACGTGTCGAGGCTGGCGATCGGAAAGCGCTCGACCGCGTCGAGAACGGTCTCCGACGTCGCCGCTGCGAGCCGGTCTTCGGCGGGCAACAGGGTGTCGGCGACGAGCAGCGCGAGATCGTCGAAGAGCGACCGATCGGCAGCGGGGCGCGCGGCTTCTGCCCCGGCGCGCACGAAGAGCTCGCTGGCGATGAGGAACATCAGCTCGACATCGATTGCTGCCGGCACCTTGATTTCGGCGTTGTGGTGCCAGGTGGCGTAATCGTCGCTGAAGGCGCGAATACGAAAGCGCCAGGTACCCGCGGTGGGAAGATGGGCGAGGCGTTGGTAGCGGTCGATGCCGACCCCGATCATCCGCAATCCGTACGACGACGAGACGCCTGCGGGGTCGACGAGTTCGACCTGGGCGCCGACGGCGTCGTGGCCTTCGCGAAAGACCGTCGCGCCGAACGGCACGACCTCGCCGGCGTAGGCCTTGGCCGGCCAGCGGCCTCCGGAGACCTGTGGAAACACGTCGATGATAGGGATGCGCCCGATGATCGGCTCGAACGGCGCGGTGATCGCGCCCGCTGCCGGTTGTGCCGCCGGCTTCTTCACGGTCGTTCGGGGTGTGCTTTTCGCTGCTGGGTTAACCACTGACTTAGCCACGGTTCGACCGTACCAACAAAGCCGCGACGGGGCTTCAGAAACATCGCCCCTTGCGCGCCCGGCGGTCGGCAAGCTATCTCGCGGCCGTGCCCAATTGGGAGACAGGATCGACCTGTTCTAGGCTGGCGCCACGGAACCCAGAAGGAGCTCACACCCGTGAAAGCGATTCGCAAGTTCACCGTTCGGTCTGTACTGCCTCCGGAGCTCAGCGCTGTGGGCGAGTTGGTCGCCAATCTGCGCTGGTCGTGGCACGAACCGACCCGCAAGCTCCTCGCCCACATCTCGCCCGACGACTGGGAGGCGACCACCGGAGACCCGATCGCGCTGCTCGGTGCGGTGAGCCCCGAGCGCCTCGCTCAGCTGGCCCGCGACGAGGGGTTCGTCGCCTGGGCGAACAGCCTGCGTGACGACCTGCACCGCTACATCCACGAGCCCCGCTGGTACCAGGGGCTCGAGGGCGAGAAGCCAAAGAGCATCGGGTATTTCTCGCCCGAGTTCGGCATCGCGGAAGCGTTGCCGCAGTACTCGGGCGGTCTTGGAATTCTGGCCGGCGACCACCTCAAGGCGGCCTCCGACCTCGGCGTGCCGATCGTCGGCGTGGGGCTGTTCTACCGGGCCGGCTACTTTCGGCAGGCCATCTCGCGCGACGGCTGGCAGCAAGAAAGCTACCCCGTGCTCGACCCCGACGGGCTTCCGCTGAACGTGCTGCGGCTAGCCGACGGGTCGCCCGCCCAGATCGTGCTCTCGCTGCCCGACGACCGCGCGCTGTACGCCCGCATCTGGCAGGCGCAGGTGGGGCGCATCCGGTTGCTGCTGCTCGACACCGACATTCCTGACAACGACGAAGACCTGCGCTCGGTCACCGACCGGCTCTACGGCGGCGGGGGAGAGCACCGGCTGCTGCAAGAACTGCTGCTCGGCATCGGCGGTATTCGTGCGCTGAAGATTCTGGCCGAGCTCACGCACACCGACGAGCCCGAGGTGTTTCACACCAACGAGGGTCACGCGGGCTTTCAGGGCCTCGAGCGCATCTGCGACCTCATCGGCGAGGGGCTCTCGTTCGACGTGGCACTGCAGGTCGTTCGCGCCAGCACGGTGTTCACTACTCACACGCCCGTGCCGGCCGGCATCGACCGCTTCGACGCGTCGCTCGTGCGGCGCTATTTCTCGACTGACCTGCTGCCCGGGGTCGACGTCGACGAGGTCTTGGCGCTCGGCAATGAGGTCGCCAATGGTGGAAGCCCCGACGTCTTCAACATGGCCGTCATGGGGCTGCGGCTGGCGCAGCGCGCCAACGGCGTCTCTCAGTTGCACGGCGAGGTCAGCCGGGGGATGTTCGCGGGGCTCTGGCCCGGATTCGACCAGGGCGAGGTGCCCATCACCTCGGTCACCAACGGCGTGCACGCCCCCACCTGGACCGACCCGCTGCTCATCGAACTCGCCGAGAACAAGCTCGGCACCTCAGACACGGCCCACGCGAACTGGCTCTCGTCTGATGTGAGCGACGAAGACATCTGGGCGGTGCGCAACGACATGCGGCGGCAGCTGGTGACGGATGCCCGGCACCGCGTCACCGAAGCCTGGCTCGAGCGCAGCCCGGGTTCCATTCCGCCGGCCTGGTATCGCACCCTGCTCGACCCCGAGGTCTTGACCATCGGATTCGCCCGGCGCGTGCCCACCTACAAACGGCTCACGCTCATGCTGCACGACCCGGCCCGGCTGAAGGCGATTCTGCTGAACCCCGAGCGGCCCGTGCAGATGGTGATCGCGGGCAAGTCGCATCCGGCCGACGAGGAGGGCAAGCGGCTCATCCAGAAGCTCGTGCAGTTCGCGTCAGACCCCGAGGTGCGCCACCGAATGGCGTTCTTGCCGAACTACGACATCGGCATGGCGCAGAAGCTGTACCCGGGCACCGATGTGTGGCTGAACAACCCGTTGCGGCCCTTGGAGGCCTGCGGAACATCCGGAATGAAGGCGGCCCTCAACGGCGGGCTCAACCTCTCGATTCTCGACGGCTGGTGGAACGAGTTCTACGACGGCGAGAACGGCTGGGCTATTCCGACGGCCGATTCGGCCGACACCCCCGAAGAGCGCGACCAGCTCGAGTCGGAGGCGCTCTACGACCTCATCGAGCACCAAGTCGCACCGCGGTTCTACGACCGCACCGCGCAAGGGCTGCCGGTGCGCTGGACCAAGTCGATCAGGCACACCCTCGCGACACTCTCGCCGGCGCTGTCGGCCGAGCGCATGGTTTCGGAGTACGTTTCGCGCCTCTATGTGCCTGCGGCCGCTGCTGCCCGGGTCATCGAGGGGCACGACTACACGCCGGCCGTGGAACTCGCCGAGTGGAAATCGCGCGAGCGCGCCGCCTGGTCATCGGTCGCCGTGGTGCACGTCGAGTCCGGCGGGCTCGACGACACGCCCCAGGTCGGCGACGAGTTGCAGGTGCGGGCGCGCATCCAGCTCGGATCGCTGACGCCCGACGACGTGTCGGTCGAGGTCTGTTACGGGCACGCTGTCGCGGGCGATGTACTCACCGCGGTGAGTTCTGTCGCACTCTCGCCAGCGCAGCTCCCCACCACGACCACGCCGATCACCATCATCAACCCGGGATCGCAGCACACCGACTCCGACGGCCTCTGGGGCTTCTCGGGCACCGTCGTTCTCGAGCACGCCGGCTCGTTCGGCTACACCGTGCGCGTCGTGCCCAAGCACGCGAACCTGGCCTCCTCGGCCGAGCTGGGGCTCATCGCGTCGGCGCACTGACCGCGACGGGCGGATCAGTCGGCTCAGTCTGCGCGGAAGAGCTGCAGAGAGCTGGCGGCCACGTCGTACTCGCCGCCGGGCATCCGGATGTCCGCGGGGGCCTCGAGCGAAGGGGGCGAGTCGAACGAGCTATCCCAGAGCAGGGTGTACTGGGTGACGCCCTCGTGGTGGGGCAGAATGACGGTGGTCGGCGACTCGATGCCGTGGATCACCACGAGAATGCGGTTGAAGGGCTCGTGTTCGGGGGTCGACGCGGCCAGAAACTGCAGGGTGCGGTTCTCGGCCGAGTTCCACTCATAGACGCTCATGGAGTTGCCGCCGCCGTCGTACCAGTCCATCTGGCTGGCGCTCGGGGTCGTCTCGCCGAACACTCCGAAGCGCACCGGGCGCAGCGCCGGGTTCTCGCGGCGAAGTCGCAGGAGGTGCTGCGTGGTCTGCCAGAGTCCGTTCTGCCACTTGCGGCGATCCCAGCTGAGCCAGGTCAGTTCGGAGTCGTGACAGTAGGCGTTGTTGTTGCCCTTCTGGCTGCGGCCGAATTCGTCGCCGGCCGTGATCATGGGCGTGCCGGCCGAGAGCAGCAGCGTGCCCATGAGGTTACGGATGGTGCGGCGCCGGCTGGCCTCGACGGCGCGGTTCGGCGTTGCGCCTTCGACGCCGTGGTTGTACGACATGTTGTTGTCGGTTCCGTCGCGGTTCGACTCGCCGTTTCCGACGTTGTGCTTCACGTCGTACGCCGTGAGGTCGGCCATGGTGAAGCCGTCGTGGGCGGTGATGAAGTTGACCGAGGCGAGCGGCCCGCGCGCGGGAGAGAAGGTGTTCGACGAACCCGCGAGTCGGGTGGCGAGCATCCCGACGCCGTCGCCGGGGGAGCCGTTTTCGCGAATCGATCGGATGTCGCGCAGCCAGAACTTGCGCATGCGGTCGCGGTAGCGGTCGTTCCACTCCTGCCAGCCGCCCGGAAAGTTGCCCGTCTGCCAGCCGCCCATGCCGACATCCCACGGTTCGGCGATCATTTTGGCGCCGGTCAGGTCTGGGTCGTTGATGATGCCCTGTATGAGCGGATGCCCGGGGTCGAACGAGTGGTCGGCGTTGCGCCCGAGCGTGGCGGCCAGGTCGAACCGGAATCCGTCGACCTGCACGTCGTTCGCCCAGTACTTGAGCGAATCCAGGATCAACCGTGTCACGGCGGGCACCGACGTATTGACGCTGTTGCCGCATCCGGTGACGTCTATATAGTTGCCCGTTCGGGTCTGCCGGTAGTAGTTCGCGTTGTCGATGCCGCGAAAGCTCGTGGTCGGCCCCATGCGGCCCTCTTCGGCGGTGTGGTTGTAGACGACGTCGAGTATCACCTCGAGCCCGGCCTCGTGCAGCAGCTTCACCATGCCCTTGAACTCGCGCAGCACGCCGCTCGGACCCTCGGCCTGCGCCTCGCGGGTGGCGTAGAAGTTCTGCGGACTGAAGAAATTCAGGGTGTTGTAACCCCAGTAGTTCGTGAGGCCTTGCTTCATGAGGCGGCGCTCGGAGACGAAGGCGTGCACCGGCAGCAGCTGTACGGCGGTCACGCCGAGCTTCTGCAGGTACCCGATGGTGGTCTCGTGTGCGAGGCCCGCGTACGTGCCGCGCAGGTGTTCGGGCATGCGGGTGTTCAGCTTACTGAGGCCTTTGACGTGACCTTCGTAGATGACGGTGTGGTCGAGCGGAGTGTTGGGCTTGGTGACGCCGTTCCAGTTGAAGGAGTCGTCGACCACAACCCCGCGCCAGGTGTCAGGGCCGGTGCGGGTGAGCCCGCGGGCGTAGGGGTCGAGCAGCAGCAGGTTGGGGTCGAAGGCGTTCATGGGTCCGTCGGGTCCGCTGACCTTGAGCGCGTACTTACGACCGGGCGCGAGCGACTTGGTCTTGCCGTACCAGACGTTGTTCGCGTCGCGCACGAGGCTGACGGTCTTGAAGATCCACTTGGGGTCTTTGTTGTCGAAGAGACACAGGTCGATCTGCGTGGCGTGCTCAGACCACACCCTCAGTTCGCCGCCCGACGCCGTCTGTCGAATACCGAGGTTGGCGAGGGGATCGGCTTGGGTCATGCGTCTTAGAGTAGTGAGTAGTTGTTTCGGCAATGAAAACTGGAGTAGTGCTGCCCGTTATGGCCATTTATCTCGATCACGCGGCGACCACGCCGCTGCTGCCGTCGGCGCTCTCGGCGTACGTCTCGGCGCTCGGTGTGGTGGGCAACCCGTCGTCGATTCATTCGCAGGGTCAGCAGGCGAAGCGGATGCTCGAGGAATCCCGCGAGGTCGTGGCGGCGTCGCTCGGGGCAGACCCGGTTGAAGTGGTGTTCACGTCGGGGGGTACGGAGTCGATCAACCTCGGGGTTAAGGGACTGTACTGGAAGCGGCAGCAGGGCGCTGCGGCGGGCGGCGCGGGTGGTGCGACGGGCGCGCGTGCCGGAGGTGGCGCGGGTGGCGCGGGTGCCGGTGGTGGAGCGGGTGCCGAAGGCGGCGCGGCGGGCGCGGGTGCTGGTGCGGCGGGCGTGAGTGGTGCCGGTGGCAGCATGCCACGGAGGCCCCGAGTGCTGGTGCCGGGCGGGGAGCACCACGCGACGAACGACGCCGTGGAGTGGCTCGCGCAGTACGAGGGCGCCGTCATCGAGTGGCTGCCGGTGGATTCGGTGGGGCGGCTGCACCCTGAGGTGCTCGAGGCGGCGCTGGCGCGGGGCAGCGGAGGCGCGGCTGTCGGCAGTAACGCAGCTGGGGGTGGCGTTTCTGTGACCGGCGCGGCGAACGTGGCGGGCGCGGTCGATGGTGGGTCTGCTGTGAGCGGGGCTGGTGCGGTCGACGGTGGGTCTGCTGTGAGCGAGGCTGGTGCGGTCGACGATGTGACTGCTGCGAGCGGGACTGGCGCGGCCGACGACGTGGCGCTCGTGTCGTTTCTGTGGGCGAATAACGAAGTCGGAACGATTCAGCCCGTCGCCGAGCTGGCCGCGGTAGCTGCGAAATACGGCGTTCCGGTGCACGTCGACGCGGTGTCGGCGTACGGGTATGTGCCCATCGACTTTCATGCGATCGGAGTCGCCGCGCTCAGCGTCTCGGCCCACAAGATCGGCGGCCCGGTCGGGGTGGGGGCGCTGCTGCTGTCGCGAACGGCCGATGTGGTGCCGCTGATTCATGGTGGGGGGCAGCAGCGCGGGAGATCCGGAACGCAAGATGTGGCGGGCGCCGTGGCGTTTGCGGCGGCAGCCCAGAACGCGGTTTCGACGCTGCCCACCTTTGCGCCAGCACTCGAGGAGTTGCGTGACCGGCTGGTTTCGGGCATCCGGTCGGCGGTGCCGACGGCTGTGCTGCGCGGAGACCCGAGCCCGGAAGGTCGGCTGCCGGGCAACGCGCACTTCACGTTCGAGGGATGCGAGGGGGATTCGCTGCTGTTTCTGCTCGACGTGGCCGGGTTCTCGGTGTCGACTGGGTCGGCATGCCAGGCCGGAGTGCCGGAGGTGTCGCACGTGCTCGTGGCGATGGGCGTTCCCGAGCTGGAGGCCCGCGGGGCTCTGCGGTTCACGCTCGGGCACGGCACAACGGCGGCCGAGGTGGATGCTCTGGTGGCAGCCTTGCCCGCGGCAGTCGCTCGCGCGACGAAGGCCGGCTTCGCCGACCGCGCCGTGGCCTAGCGCTGCGTCCCACCGCACCGCACCGCACCGCGCCGCCGGCTCGCGAGGCCTTGTGAGGTCGTTAGGACTCGACTGAGGTCGCTGTGACGGCCTCAGTACGGCGGTAACGACCTCAGCGACGGGGAGCCGGGCGCGCCGACCGGGCCCGAGGGCAGCGGCGGCGCGGGCAGCGGAGCGGGAGCGGCGGGGTGGGAGCGGATCCCGAGCCGAGCAGCGACCCGTCGCGGCCGGGCGCCGCCCTTCGCGTCAGCGGCGGCGACGGGTGCCGAAGATGCCCGAGACGACGCTGGTGAGAATCGACTGAGTGGCCTTCGAGCCGAGCACGTCGGCGAGAATGTTCGGCGCGGCCTGGGCGGTGGTGCGGGTTCCGGATGCCCGGCGGGCCCTTTCCGCGGAGGCAGCGGCTGCCACGGCCTCACGCTCGGCCCTAGCCTGCGCCTTCTCGTGGTCGGATTGCGCCTTCGCCTGGGCTTTTTCGGCCGCGGCCTGCTCCTTGGCTGCCGCCGCGGCCGCGTCGGCCTGGGCCTTCGCGTCGGCTTCGGCCTGCACGGCTGCCGCGGCCTGTTCCGCAGCCAGATTGAGCTTCGCGGTGAGCATCTCGCGGGCCGACTCGCGGTCGATGACGGCGCCGTAGATCGGCAGCAGAGGGGAGGCGGCTACGGCGGAGTCGATCTGGGCATCCGGTGTCGGAGACATCGACCCCTGTGGGGCGCGCAGACGGGTCCACGCGACGGGGCTCGGGGCGCCCTTCTCGTTCATGACCGTGACGACGGCTTCGCCCGTGGCGAGGTTCTGCAGCACTTCGGCGAGGTCGTAGCCCGACTTCGGGAAGGTCGAGACCGTGGCCCGCAGCGACTTGGCGTCGTCGGGAGTGAAGGCGCGCAGCTGGTGCTGGATGCGCGAGCCGAGCTGCGCCAGCACTTCGCCCGGAACATCCTTCGGGGTCTGCGTCACGAAGAAGATGCCGACGCCCTTCGAGCGGATCAGCCGCACGGTCTGCGTGATCGAGGCGAGAAAGTCTTTCGACGCGTCGCGAAAGAGCAGGTGCGCCTCGTCGAAGAAGAACACGAGCTTGGGCTTGTCGAGGTCGCCGACCTCGGGCAGATCGTTGTAGAGGTCGGCCAGCAGCCACATCAAGAACGTCGAGTACAGGGCCGGTTTGTCTGCGACGCCCGGAACCTCGAGCAGGCTCACGATGCCCTGACCGTCAGCGGTGGTCTTCAGAAACTCGGCCGTATCGATCTCGGTCTCGCCGAAGAAGACGTCGGCACCCTGATCGGCGAAGGTGATGAGCTCGCGCAGAATCACCCCGATGGTCTGCGACGAGATGCCGCCGAGATCGGTGAGTTCGGCCTTGCCCTCGGGGCTCGCGAGGTAGCTCAGCACGGCCCGCAGGTCGCTGAGGTCGAGCAGTGGGAGGCCGGCCTTGTCGGCGTAGTGGAAGACGAGGCCGAGGCTCGACTCCTGCGTGTTGTTCAGGCCGAGCACTTTGCTCATGAGAAGGGGCCCGAACCCGGCGACGGTGGCGCGGATCGGGATGCCCTTTCCTCTGCCACCCAGGCTGAAGTACTCGGTCGGGCTGGCCTCGGGCACCCAGTTCTGGCCGATGCCCTGGGTTCTGCTGAGCAGCTTGTCGTTCGGCTGGCCGGCGGTCGCGATGCCGGAGAGGTCGCCCTTGATGTCGGCTGCGAAGACGGGAACGCCGGCCGCGCTGAGCTGCTCGGCGAGCACCTGGAGCGTCTTCGTCTTGCCGGTTCCGGTGGCGCCGGCGACGAGTCCGTGGCGGTTCGTCATGGCGAGCGGGATGCGCACCTGGGTCGCGGGGTCGGCGTCGCCGTTGACGAGGGAGCCCATCTCGAGGGCGGGGCCGGTGAACGCGTATCCGGCGCGGATGAGGTCGACCGCGGCGGGGTCGAGGGGGCCGGCCTGCGGCGCGGGGGCGGCGGTGGGGGTGGGGGTGTCTGCCGGAGCGGGGGTGTCGACCGGCGGGGTGGCGGGGGTGTTTGCGGGGGTGGGTGTCGCGGCAGCGCCAGCCGCAGCCGCAGCAGTTTCCGCGGGTGACGGCGCGGATGCGGCGGCGAGGGCCGCATCCTGAGCCCGTTTGAGCGCTGCCTCCGCGGCCGCCTGGGCCTGGCGGGCCGCTTCGACCGCGGCGGCGGCCTCTTCCTGAGCAATTCGCAGAGCATCGTCGGTCATGTGGTCAGCCTATTCCGCGCGCGCCGCGGTATCCACGGTCGGAGCCGCCCTTGACTCGGAGACCAGCGGCGCGCACATTCGGCTCCGATTCGACGCTCTTCGACCGCCGGGTTGCGCAAAAGCGCCGCGCGCAGCGGCTTTAGGTGCATCTGCGCAACCTCGACGTGTGACCGCGAGGCCCCTGCGCGTGACGCTCACGAACGACGCCGCACCGCCACGGGAGGCGCAAGCCCCGTCACCGCGATGGCTCCGGACGAGAGCGACCGCCGGGGCGGCCGCTCTCGTCCGGAAGAGTCGCGCTCGACGCCGCGGGAGTGAGGCGGGCTAGAGGTTGAGCGACGTCAGGATGGCGCGGTGGTCGCTGCCGCCGGCGGCGAGGGTGGTGTTCGACGTGACGGTCATTCCGCGCTGCAGGAGGTGGTCGAGCCGCGTCACGGGGAGGTTCGACGGCCAGGTGCTGCCGAGCATCCCTTCGCTTTGATTCGCCTCGGAGAGCTGCGACTCGATGCCGCCCATCGCGCGGTCTGTCGAGGCGGCGTTGAAGTCGCCGACCGCGATGACTCGCTTGTTCTCGTCGTTCGGCAGCGTCTGGGCGAGGGCCGCGAGCATCGAGTCGCGAGCCGAAACGTCACCGGGCCTGGCCGAGGCGGCGTGGATGACGTAGATGCTCACCAGCCCCTGCGGTGTCTGCAGATCGGCAGCGAGTGCACGATTCCAGCCGAGCCCCAGGTTGAGCGGCTGGGCGTTGACGACGGGGTACTTGCTCCAGACTCCCACGGTGCCCACGCCATAGGAGTAGGGATACGCCGCCGCGAGAGAGGCCGAGATGCTGTCGAAATCGTCTGACGTCATCTCTTCGAGCGCAATGACGTCTGCCCCGGTTGCGGCCAGCGTCTGCGCCGACTGCCGGCCGGTTCCCGACGACGCCTCGATGTTCTGGCTCGCCACGGTGAGGTGCGTTCCGTCGGCGGTGGATGCCGCGGGCGCACTCCATTTCAACGGCACGAGCCCCGGCCCGAACAGCGCCCCCCACACCACCGCAGCAAGCAGCACGAAAACCAGCGCGCTCACCCGCCGCGCTACGACCGCCATCACCGCCAGCGGAATCACGAACAGCCCGAACCACGGGATGCTCGTGTCGAGTAGCAGCCCGATACCACCGATGTCGGGCACCGCCGTATGAAACAACACAAGCACGGCGAGCACGAACGAGAACACGATGGTGAGCGCCGTGAGCCGCGGGTGGCGGGCAGTTCGCACGGGGCTGGCTGGCACGCCGCCCGTCGGGATGGGACGAGTGGGGAGGAGCAAAGACATCGTGATCAGTCTCGTCTACGTGTCTGATGCTTTCGTGAATGAATACTCCACAGCGCGTGCGTGTCGCGCAGTTATGCACAGTCTGGCGCATTCCCGGCGGGGCGTCAGTGGCGCCGTTTATGCTTGTGGCATGAAGGTTCTGGCAGCAATGAGTGGCGGCGTCGACTCCGCAGTGGCCGCAGCACGCGCGGTCGAGGCGGGGCACGACGTCGTGGGGGTTCACCTCGCCCTCAGCCGGATGCCCGGTACCCTCCGAATCGGCAGCAGGGGTTGCTGCACCATCGAAGACTCCTCCGACGCCCAGCGTGCGGCCAACATCATCGGCATTCCCTATTACGTGTGGGATTTCTCCGAGCGCTTCAAGCTCGACGTGGTCGACGATTTCATCGCCGAATACGCCGCGGGCCGCACCCCGAACCCGTGCATGCGCTGCAACGAGCGCATCAAGTTCGCCGCCCTGCTCGAGAAAGCGCTCGATCTCGGCTTCGACGCCGTCGCGACCGGGCATTACGCCACCATCGTCACCGACGATCACGGCAACCGCGAGCTGCACCGGGCGAGCGCTTGGGCGAAAGACCAGAGTTACGTGCTGGGTGTGCTCACGGCAGAGCAGCTCGCGCACTCCATGTTTCCGCTGGGAGCGACTCCGTCGAAGGCGCTCGTTCGCGCCGAGGCCGCCGAGCGCGGGTTCAGCGTTGCCAACAAGCCTGACAGCCATGACATCTGCTTCATTCCCGACGGCGACACGCGCGGCTGGCTCGCCGAGAAGGTCGGCACCGCGACGGGCGACATCGTCGAGCGCGACGGTACCGTCATCGGATCGCACGAGGGCGCGCACGGCTACACCGTGGGCCAGCGGCGGGGGCTGAATCTCGGCATCATGGCCGAAGACGGCCGCCGCCGGTTTGTGCTCGAGGTGAAGCCGGCCACGAACACCGTAGTCGTGGGTCCGAAGGAGGCGCTCGCCATCGCAGAGATCGCCGGGTCGCGGTTCACCTGGGCGGGGCATGCCCCCGAGCATCCGGAGGCCGCGTTCGACTGCGAGGTGCAGATCAGGGCGCACGCCGACCCGGTGCCGGCCGTGGCGCAGGTGGTCGACCTTGACGACGGGTCACGCGAATTGGTTATCCGGCCGAACGAGCCGCTCATCGGCGTGTCTCCCGGGCAGACGGCGGTCGTCTACGTCGGCACGCGCGTGTTGGGGCAGACCACGATCGACCGCACCACGAGTGCCGTTCCGGTGGCTTCGGTTTCGGCCGCCGCCGCCGTGGCGGCAGGCTGAGCCCGACCGATCGCCAGATCGCCCGAACGATAGACCGAACGACAGCCACCGAACCGCGCAGAACCACCACACGGAGAGCATGATGGCGAAATCCTCAGCGACGACGAAGTCCGAGCGTGAATCGGGTGCCGCGCAAGTGGCGGCCACTTCGGCGAGCACGGTGGCGAGCACGGCTGCGGCCGACGAGCTGACGCTCGAGCAGGCGGCCGACGAAGCCTCGGCGCTCACTACGCGCATCCAAGAGCTTCGCGACGCGTATTACGACAAAGACGCCTCGCTCGTCTCCGACGAAGACTACGACCGCATGCTGCGCAGGCTCGGCGAGCTCGAGCGGCTCTTTCCCGAGCTGCAGAGCCAAGACAGCCCCACGCAGACCGTCGGCGGTCGCGCTGAGACCACGCTGTTCTCCCCGGTGCAGCATGCCGAACGCATGCTCAGCCTCGACAACGTCTTCTCGCTCGACGAGTTCGCCGAGTGGGCGGCCAAGGTCGAACGCGATTCCGGCCGGCCAGTGCACTACCTCTGCGAGCTGAAGATCGACGGCCTGGCAATGAACCTGCGCTACGTCAACGGCAGGCTCGTTTCGGCGGCGACTCGGGGTGACGGCGTCGTCGGCGAAGACGTCACCGAGAACGTCGCGTACATTCCGGGAATCCCGACGAAACTCGAAGGCACCGGGCATCCGCCTCTCATGGAGGTGCGCGGCGAGATCTTCTTCCCGGTCGCCACGTTCGACGAACTGAACGCCGCGCAGCTCGCTGCGGGCGACCGCCTGTTCGCCAACGCCCGCAACGCGGCGAGCGGATCGCTGCGGCAGAAGGCTGAGAACAAGACCGCTGCCGGCCTCGACCTCATGCATCGGCGCCTCACGGGCCTGCGGATGCTCGTGCACGGCATCGGCGCCTGGCCGAACCCGCCCGTCGACACCCAATCGGGCATCTACGACTTGCTCAAGTCGTGGGGACTGCCCACCAGCACGCACTACCAGGTGAAGCCCGACATCGCCGGCGCCTCGGAGTTCATCGAGTACTTCGGTGAACACCGCTACAGCGTCGAGCACGAGCTCGACGGCATCGTGATCAAGGTCGACGAGCTCGCGCTGCACGAAGAGCTCGGCGCCACTAGCAGGGCGCCGCGCTGGGCCATCGCCTACAAGTACCCGCCCGAGCAGGTGCAGACGAAGCTGCTCGACATCGTGGTGAGTGTGGGGCGCACCGGTCGAGCGACGCCGTTCGCCGTGATGCAGAAGGTTCGCGTCGCTGGCTCAGAGGTTCGGCAGGCCACCCTGCACAACCAAGACGTCGTGAAGGCCAAGGGTGTGCTCATCGGCGACACGGTCATCCTGCGTAAGGCCGGCGACGTGATTCCCGAAGTGCTCGGGCCGGTCGTCGAGCTGCGAGACGGAACCGAACGCGAGTTCGTGATGCCCGAATTCTGCCCCGAGTGCGGCACCCGTCTCGCTCCCGCGAAAGAGAACGACATCGACCTGCGCTGCCCGAACGCGCGAAGCTGCCCCGCTCAGGTGCGCGGCAGGGTCGAGCATGTCGGCTCGCGCGGTGCGCTCGACATCGAGGTGCTCGGCGAGGTCGCGGCGGCCGCCCTCACTCAGCCCGATCAGCCCGCCCGGGCGCCGCTCGACACCGAAGCCGGGTTGTTCGACCTCACGCTCGAGCAGATCTTCCCCATCACGACCATTGTGCGCGACTACGAGACCGGCCTCGAGAAACTCGACGACAACGGCGAGCCCAAACGTGAGGCGCCGTTCCGTCGCCGTCGGCAGAAGAAAGACGGGCTCTTCGTGCCTCCCGGCGCTAGCGCACCTGCCACTTCGGACACCGCCGAAGGGTCTGGCGAGGCTACTCTCACTGCTGAATCTGTCACCGCCTCTACCGCTCGTACTGCCTCGACCACCTTCGCCGGCGACGAGTTCTACGTGCCTTCTGCGAGTGCGATCAAGCTCATCGAGAACATTGAGAAGGCGAAGACGAGTCTGCTGTGGCGCATCCTCGTCGCGCTGAGCATCCGGCACGTCGGGCCCGTCGCGGCGCGCTCGCTCGCCGACTACTTCGGTTCGCTCGACGCCATCCGTGCCGCGACCCGTGAAGAGCTCGCGGCGGTCGACGGGGTCGGCGGCATCATCGCCGATGCGCTCATCGACTGGTTCTCGGTCGACTGGCACGTCGAGATCATCGACCGCTGGGCGGCGGCTGGCGTACAGTTCAGCACCCCCGGGCATCCGGGCCCCGGCGCAAACGTCGGCGCCGGCGGAACCCTCGACGGCCTCACCGTCGTCGCCACCGGCTCGCTCGAGGGCTTCACCCGTGAAGGCGCCATCGAGGCGATCATCGCGGCCGGCGGCAAGGCGGCCTCGTCGGTCTCGAAGAAGACCGACTTCGTGGCGGCCGGCCCTGGTGCCGGCTCGAAGCTCCCCAAAGCCGAGGCCCTGGGCCTCCGCATCATCAACGCGGAGCAGTTCGCCCTGTTGCTTAAGGAAGGCCCCGCGGCTCTGGCCGAGCCTGAAGCCGAAGAAGATCCACTTTAGTTGAGATAAGTTCATGCTACTCTCGAAGTTGACAATATGTGAGATTCAGTCGAATTTCACGAGTCCGACTTGAATCGAGATAGATGATGGGCTTCCGTGACTTTGTAAACGGCCTGGGCCTGGGCAAAATCGTTGCTGAAATGAGTACGCCGCGCACGATGCCGGCTGACCTTCAGGCGAGCGGCATTCAAGGAACCGCTCTCGTCCGCGGAATGACATCGACGAACGTGTCGTTCGGTGCCGACTTCCAGTCGAATCACGTCGTCTCGTTTGAACTCATCGTCACGATTCCCGATCACGAGCCATATCCACTGACAACGAATCAAACGGTTCCGTTCATGCTCATCGGCTCGATCCTGCCGGGCTCCACCGTATTCGTTCGCGTCGACCCCACCAATCTCGGCCGGTTAGGCATTGACTTCAGTCAGATCATCCCGAACGCCCTGGGCGGGGGCGGAATGAGCGGGGCAATGATGGGCGGAGCCGGAATCGGCGCGGCTGCGATGGCAGGTGCCGTGCCGGGAGGGCAGCCGATGTCTGGCGACGCTCTTCGCGAGAGTGGAACGGCGGCCACGGGAGTGGTGCAGCAGACGTTCAGCGTGGGCAGCATCACGGCACCGAACGGAGACCCGGTGCTCGGTCTCATCATGAGCATCACATATCCCGGTGGCGCCCCGTATATCTCGAAGAACGGGCAGCGCATCCCGCGAGATAAGTACCCGCTCGTGGTCCCGGGCGCGACGTTTCCGCTGAAGGGCAACCCGGCGGTGCCCGACCTCTGGACGATCGACTGGCCCGCAGTGTAGCCTCGACCGTCGACTGGGGCCGCAGATCTGTACTTCAGCGGACCTCATCGCCGTGGTGCGGGGAATGCAGTCGACGAATGTCGCGTTCGGAACTCAATTCGATGCAGATCCGGCCGTCATCTCGACCTGCTGGTCTCGGTCCCGGGGCATGACTCCTTTCCGCCGCGAACGAACCAAGCGATTCCCCAGGTGCTGGTCGATGCGATTGTGCCGGGCGCCACCGTGCGCGTCCGAGTAGCCTCATCACAACTGGGCCGACTGACTATCGAATTCAACCAGTTGGTGCCGGCCGTGCACTGATGCGGGTTCGCTGCGGCCGGCGCTTATTCGAGCGCTGTGGCGCGGAAACGCAGTGGCGAGCCGGAGACGGCGGCGCAACTGAAGGTCAGCGACAGCGAATACACTTGATGGGTTCCCGGGGCGCGGCAGCGCACCGCACCGAGCCGCGCCGTTGTGCGCCGCCCCGAACCCAGCAGTACGGAGTCGCATGTCTACCGAAACACCCCCGAACGCGAACAGCGCCAGCGTCGCGAGCAGCGAAAGTGCGCGCCCTGCGACGAGCGCCAACAGTCGGCCTGCGCCCGCAGAAGGCGCTAGCGGCCCCGGCGAGATCACAACCGCCCAGGTCGCGCACCTCGCCGGCCTCGCGCGCATCAACCTCACCGACGACGAGATCACGAAACTCACCGGCGAGCTGGTGGCGATCGTCGACAACGTGGCCAAGGTGACCGAGGTCGCGACCCCCGACGTGCCCGCTACGAGCCACCCCATTCCGCTGCAGAACGTGTTCCGCGAAGACGTCGTGGGCGTCACCCTCACCCAAGAGCAAGCGCTCTCGGGGGCACCCGAACACGACGGCAGCCGCTTTCGCGTCTCGGCCATTCTGGGAGAAGAACAGTGAGCCACGACCTGACCCGCCTGAGCGCCTCCGCGCTGGCCGAGAAGCTCGCCACGCGCGAAGTGAGCAGCCTCGAAGCAGTGGATGCCCACCTCGACCGCATCGCCGCCGTCGAGCCCGACGTGCACGCGTTCCTGCACGTGGCGGCAGACCAGGCCCGGGCGACTGCACGCGCGATCGACGCTCGCCGAGCATCCGGTGACCTCACCGCCGACGAGAGCGGAACCGCTCGCGGCGCGGGCAGTGAACTCGCCGGCGTGCCGATCGCCATCAAAGACGTGCTCTGCACCATCGATATGCCGAGCACCGCGGGGTCGAAGATTCTGCAGGGCTGGGTTCCGCCCTACGATGCGACCGTCGTCGCCAAGCTGCGGCGAGCCGGCCTCATTCCGCTTGGCAAGACGAACATGGACGAGTTCGCCATGGGCTCCTCCACCGAGCACTCGGCGTATGGTCCGACGCACAACCCGTGGGATCTCGACCGCATCCCCGGCGGCTCCGGTGGCGGCAGCGCCGCGGCCGTCGCCGCCTTCGAGGCACCACTGGCACTCGGCAGCGACACCGGCGGCTCGATTCGCCAGCCGGCCGCGGTGACGGGCAGCGTCGGCATGAAGCCCACCTACGGGGGAGTGAGCCGCTACGGCGCCATCGCCCTCGCCTCCAGCCTCGATCAGGTCGGGCCGGTCAGCCGCAGCGTTCTCGACGCGGCACTGCTGCACGACGTCATCGGCGGCCACGACGCGCGCGACTCCACGAGCCTGCGCGACGAGTGGCCGAGCTTCGCCGCCGCCGCTCGCGAGGGCGCGGCGACGCGCAGCTTGAAGGGCCTGAAGGTCGGCATCGTCAAAGAACTGCAGGGCGACGGCTTCCAGAAGGGTGTCACCCAGCGCTTCGAAGAAGCGGTCGCGCTGCTCACCGCAGCCGGCGCCGAGGTCGTCGAGGTCAGCACTCCGAGCTTCGAGTACGCCATCTCGGCGTACTACCTGATCCTTCCCGCCGAGGCGTCGAGCAACCTCGCGAAGTTCGACTCGGTGCGCTTCGGGCTGCGGGTCAACCCGCCCGGTGGTGGCACGGTCGAAGACGTCATGTCGGCGACCCGCGAGGCCGGCTTCGGTCCCGAGGTGAAGCGCCGTATTATCCTCGGCACCTATGCGCTCAGCGCGGGCTACTACGACGCCTACTACGGCTCCGCACAGAAGGTTCGCACGCTCATCCAGCGCGACTTCGCGCGGGTGTTCGCCGACGTCGACGTGCTGGTCAGCCCGAGCGCGCCCACCACAGCGTTCAAGCTCGGCGAGAAGCTCGACGACCCGCTGGCGATGTACCTGAACGACCTCACCACGATTCCGGCGAACCTCGCGGGCGTCCCCGGAATCAGCCTGCCCGTCGGGCTTGCTCCCGAAGACGGGCTTCCGGTGGGCATCCAGTTCATGGCGCCTGCGCGAGAGGATGCCCGGCTCTACAAGCTCGGCGCAACACTCGAGGCGCTGCTCGAAGAGAAGTGGGGGCATCCGCTGCTCAGCGAAGCGCCCGACCTCGCCCCGCAAGAAATGTTCGCGTCTGAAGAAGGGGCCGTCTGATGGCCAAGCCCGAGCTGATGGATTACGACAAAGCCCTCGAGCTGTTCGAGCCGGTGCTCGGCTTCGAAGTGCACGTCGAGCTGAACACCAAGACCAAGATGTTCTCTGACGCCCCGAACTTCTTCGGCGGCGAGCCGAACACGAATGTGACGCCCGTCGACCTCGGCCTGCCGGGGTCGCTGCCCGTGGTCAACGAGCAGGCCGTCAAGTACGCCATCAGCCTGGGGCTGGCCCTCGGATGCTCGATCGCACCCACCTCGCGCTTCGCGCGCAAGAACTACTTCTACCCCGACCTGGCGAAAAACTACCAGATCTCGCAGTTCGACGAGCCCATCGCGTTCACCGGCTCTGTCGAGGTGGAGTTGCCCGACGGCCGCCTCTTCACGGTGCCGATCGAGCGTGCGCACATGGAAGAAGACGCCGGCAAGCTCACGCACGTGGGCGGTGCCACGGGCCGTATTCAAGGCGCCGAGTATTCGCTTGTCGACTACAACCGGGCCGGCGTTCCGCTCGTCGAGATCGTGACCGACATCATCTACGGCGCCGAGAGTGACGCGCCCGAGCTGGCGAAGGCCTATGTGTCGACGATCCGCGACATCGTCGTGGCGCTCGGTATCAGCGACGCGAAGATGGAGCGCGGCAACCTCCGTTGCGACGCGAACATCTCGCTGCGCCCGCGCACGGCGCCGGGCGAGCCGGCCGCGAAGTTGGGCACGCGCACCGAGACGAAGAACGTGAACTCGTTGCGTTCTGTCGAGCGGGCCATTCGGTACGAGATTCAGCGTCAGGCCGCCATTCTGGCCAAGGGCGGAACCATCATCCAAGAGACGCGGCACTGGCACGAAGACACCGGCCAGACCTCGGCCGGGCGCCCGAAGAGCGACGCCGACGACTACCGGTACTTTCCGGAGCCCGACCTGCTGCCCGTGGTGCCGTCGCCCGAACTCATCGAGGAACTGCGGGCCGCGCTGCCCGAGGCTCCGGTTGCCAGGCGGAGGCGTCTCAAGGCCGACTGGGGCTTCACCGATCTCGAGTTTCAAGACGTGGTGAACTCGGGGTTGCTCACCGAGATCGTGGAGACGACGAAGGCTGGGTCATCCGCTCAGTCCGCACGCAAGTGGTGGACCGGCGAGATCGCTCGCGTGGCCAATCAGCGCGGGGTCGACGCCTCAACGCTGGTGTCGCCGCTGCACGTCTCCGAGCTCATCGCGCTCGTCGACGCCGGAACCCTCACCGACCGTCTCGCGCGTCAGGTGCTCGAGGGCGTCATCGAGGGTGAAGGCACGCCCGACGAGGTCGTGGCGGGCCGCGGATTGGCAGTCGTGTCCGACGACGGTGCGCTGATCGCGGCCATCGATGAGGCACTGGCGGCGCAACCGGATGTTCTCGCGAAGATTCGCGACGGTAAGGTTCAGGCTGCCGGTGCTGTGATCGGTGCCGTCATGAAGGCCATGAAGGGCCAGGCCGACGCCGCCCGCGTTCGCGAACTCGTGCTAGAACGCGCAAGCGCCTGAATTGATTGGTGCGCCGCCGCCCCTGCGGCGCACCATGCGACTGGTGAAACGTATCGCTGTATTGGCCGCTACCAACAGAGAAAGCGACGAGCGCGGTCGCCGCTTTCTCTGAACCCGTCTGGTACGCCGCCCCTGCGATGGCGACGCACCAGGCTAGTGGCTCGCCAGGCCGGCGACGAGGTTGATGGCCGACGCGAGGATGACCGCGCCGAAGAGGTACGAGAGAAGGGCGTGGCGGAGCGCCTGCGCCCGGAACGCGCTGTTCTCGAAGGTCGTGTCGGAGACCTGGTAGGTCATGCCGATGGTGAACGACAGGTAGTAGAAATCGCTGTACCGCGGGTCTTCTTTCTGGTTGAAGTCGACGCCGCCCGGTGTACCGCGGTAGTAGAGCGACGCATAGCGCAGGGTGAACAAGATGTGCACCAGTATCCACGAGAGGGTCAGGCTCAGCACGCCGAGCGCCCCGGCTCCGAACTTGTCTGCACCGTGCTCGTCGCTCGAGCCGAGAATGACGATGACGACAGCAGCGATGCTGCCGAGACTCGCGAGCAGCAGCAGCAGCTCGGCGGCCGCACGGGAGGGGTCTTCTCGGGTTGCGTGCTTAGCGGTGTCGGCGGAATTCTTGTTGTGGGTGCGAGCCCAGGTCCAGATGTTGTACACGAGGGCCGCGCAGATCCAGCCGATGACGGCGGAATCCGCCCAGCCTCCGAAGGCCCCGGCGATGAACCCGGCCGCTATTCCGACGAGAAGCATGATGACGGCACGCGTGGCTGATCTGCGCATCAGGGGAACGGATTGACTGCTAGTACTCACCTTGCGATCATCGCACGCGCCCAGACCGCTCAGTCGTCAGCTCTGACGATGCTCATGAATCGGGGGCCGGAGTGCAGGGTGAGCCGCAGGCGCAACCGACCCTGCTTCCCCAGAATGGCGCCGATCACGGCCGCGGCGACGACGGGGGCCAGCCCCGAGATCGCCATTGCCCGGTGCGCCCCGAACGTCTCCACGATGAAACCCATGAACGGCCCACCGATGGCCTGCCCGCCGAGCAGCACCAGCACGTAGACCGACATCACCCGCCCGCGCACCGCCATGTTCGACGAGATCTGTACGAGCGAGTTTGCACCCGTGATGAAGAGCAGGTTCGCGAACCCCACTCCGATGAGCACCACCGAGAAGAACACTTGGTTGGGCATGAGACCGGCGAGCGCCTGCAGACCGCCGAATAGAGCGGCGGTTGCGATCACGGTGCGCAACCGGATGCCCATCCTCCGCGTCGAGGCGATGGCCCCCGTGAAGGCGCCGATCGCGAGCAGCGTATTGAACAGGCCGTACCCGCCGGCCCCGACGTCGAAGACGTTGCTCGCGAAGGCGGCGAGCAACACCGGCATCGAGAAGGTGAACAGCGACAGCACGGCCATCATGACCATGGTCCAGAGAATCGACGGCTTCGACACGACGTAGCGCAGCCCCTCGCGCAGCTGACCCGGAGCCCGCGGAGCGGGCGTCGTCTTGTGTAAGTCGGCCACGCGCAACCGGAGCAACGCCGCCACGACGAACAGACAGCTGATGGCGTTGATGGCGAACGACCATCCGGCGCCCACGGCCACCAGCAGAGCGCCACTCACGGCGGGCCCGACCAGCCCGCCCAGCTGAAATACCGACGAGTTGATGGCGATGGCGTTGTGCAGGTACTTCGGACCCACGAGCTCGTTCACGAACACCTGGCGCGCGGGGTTGTCGAACACGGTCACCACCCCGACCAGAAACGCGATGATATAGACCTCCCAGACCACCACGACCCCGCTCAAAGTGAGTGCGGCGAGGGCGGCGGCGAGAAAAAACAGGGCGATCTGCGTCGTGATGAGCAACAGGCGGCGCGAATGCCGGTCGACGAACACGCCCCCGAAGAGTCCGAACAGCAGCATCGGTGTGAACTGCATGGCAACGGTGATGCCGACCGCGGTCACACTGCCGGTGAGTTCGAGAACGAGCCAGTCTTGGGCGATGCGCTGCATCCACGTGCCGGTCATCGAGACCATGTTCGAGAACGTGAACAGGCGATAGTTGCGGATGCGCAGAGCGACGAGTGTGTCGCGCCACGGCGGGCGGTGCTGGATGATCGGAACCGGGGCCGTGGCGGGAGCCGAATTCGCCGCACGGACCGGCGCTTCGTTTCGAACGATGGGAATGGGGCGGGTGGGCGGTGGAGCAGTCACGTATGGATCCTGAGTTGCGTAGTAATGAGTGGTGTTCTTCGACCGTATCTCGCGGGCATCCATTATCTTGCTAAATTGAGGCTATTACTCCTATTACGAAATCGAATGAAGAGGTTCGGCTCATGTTCGACCCGGTGCTGCTCACTACTTTTCTAGCGGTCGCTGAGACCCACAGCTTCACGGCTGCCGCGCATCGACTCGGTATCAGTCAGCCCACCGTGAGCCAGCACATTCGCAAGCTCGAAGACGCGGCGGGGCGTCAGCTCGTGGCTCGCGACACGCGAGACGTGCGGATGACCGACAACGGTGACGCGATGGCAGGGTTCGCGCGCAGCATCCTTGCGGCCCATTCGGCAGCGACCGCGTATTTCAGCGGATCCGCCATGCGCGGAAAGCTGAGGTTCGGTGCCGCGGACGACCTCGCGATTACGCAGCTGCCGCGCATTCTGCGGCACTTTCGTCAGCTGTACCCGCAGATCAACCTCGAGCTGACGGTGAACCAGAGCACGCCGCTCTACCGGCAGTTGAAGGCGGGCCGGCTCGACCTCATCTTCATCAAGCGCATGTCGGATTCAGACGAGGGTGCGCTGGTTCGGCGCGATACGCAGGTGTGGGTGGGGCAGCCGAAGACGGTCGTCGACCCGGGGGAGCCGGTGCCGCTCATCGTCTACCAGGCTCCGAGCATCAGCCGGCAGAGCGCGATAGACGCGCTCGAGGCAGCGGGGCGCACGTGGCGGGTGACGTGCAATACGCGCGAGGTAAACGGGCTGCTCGCTGCCGTTCGGGCCGGAATCGGCATCGCAGTGTTTCCGCAGTCGCTGATTCCCGACGATCTGGTGCCGGTCGGCGCGCGGTTCGGCCTGCCCGAACTCGGTTACGTCGACTTTCGCCTGCTGGCGAACCCGGCAGCGGCCGCCTCGCCCGTCGAGGCACTCACCTCCGCCATCATGGGGCGCCCGCTCTCCCGCCCCGCCGCGTGACGAAGCTCAGTCGGTGGGAAAGTGCACGCCCGTGAGCTCTTCTGAGCGCAACCAGAGCAGCGCGAGCTGCTTCTCGTTCTCGGCGCGACGGGCGAAATGCGCGAAGTTCGGTTCACCGGTGAGCTCGACCGGCCCCGACGGGCCGAAGTAGTCACCCCCGAGAACCTCATCGTTCGTGGCCGCGAAGAGTTCGGGCAGTGCGCCCTGCTCGGCACTCTGCGTCATTTTGGGCACGCTGTTCATGGCGCTCATCATTCGCGACGGCTTCGCCCGCCCGAGGTTCGGGCCTGACGACTGCAGGTTCGTGCGACTGAAGCCCGGATGAGCGGCCACACTCAGCACGCCCCAGCCGAGCGTCGCGTTGCGCCTGGCGAGCTCTTTGGCGAACATCAGGTTCGCCAGTTTCGACTGACCGTAAGCGCCCCACGCGTTGTACTTACTTTCGCTCTGCAGGTCTTCAAAATCGATGCGCCCGATCCAGTGCATGATGCTCGACATGGTGATCACGCGGGCCGTGTCGGAACGCATCAAGGCCGGCAACAGCAGGCCTGTGAGAGCGAAGTGGCCGAGATGGTTCGTTCCGAACTGCAGCTCGAAGCCGTCGTCGGTGAGTGTTCGACGCGGCACGGCCATCACGCCGGCATTGTTGAAGAGCAGGTCGAGCGGATGCCCGTCGGCCACGATCGCGTCGGCGAGCCGCCGCACCGAGCCGAGATTCGCGAGGTCGAGCGAGGCGAGGCTCGGAGTGCCCGGTGTCACCGCCGCGGCGGCGGCCTCGAACGACCCGGATTCGCGCTCCGCGTCGCCCGAGCGGCCCGCGGCGCCGCTCTGCAGACGGCGCAGAGCCTCGGCGCCCTTCTCTGCCGAGCGCGCGGTGATGGTCACATCGGCACCGGCCGCGAGCAGTCGGCGAGCCGTCTCGAAGCCCAGCCCGGAGTTGCCTCCCGTCACCACAGCCCGCCGGCCCGTCAAATCGGGAAGCTTGATGTCACCGCGTTTCGCCATGGTCGCCTGTCGCCTCGGTTACTCTCGCGCCGACTACTCGCGGTCGTCGCGACCGGTGAGCGCGAGCAGCCGCGATTGCAGCGGAGCGTCGTCGGCGATCGGAACGGGCGAGGCGAACAACCCGCTCGCCTCGAGCGTGTCTTTCTGCGGCTCGAACACGGTGTACACGGCCTCGATCAAGGCCGGGTCGATCGAGTCAGACGAATGGGTGGCCTTCGCGAGATCCCACGTGTGGATTGTCACGTCAGAAACCTGCTCGCGCAGGTACTCGCTCGCGGGAATGGTTCCGTACGACACATGTACGGGCGTCTCGGGGGCGGCCTTGGCCCAGGCCGACGCGGCCGCGGCGGAGTAGCGATGCCACTCGCCGATGAGGTCGTCACCGAGCGGCCGAATGAGGGGATGCGCGTCGCGCACCGTGCGGCCCTCGAGCAGCAGCGGAACCCACTGCTGCTCTTCGATGACGTGCTGCACCAGTTGATGCGTATTCCACTCGGTGTCGGGCGTCGGCGCCGACCAGTCGGTGACGGCCGCAAGGCGCGCACCGAACTCGTCGTGTGCCGTCCCGTGCAGGCTCAGCCAGTCGATGCTCATGGGGTCTCCGTTCATGTCTTTACAGTAAAGCGCAACCGTCTGGCATCCATTCCGGCAGCCTCGCCCTGTGCACAACTCCCACAGTGTGCAGCCTGTGGATGTGTAGGTTCGAGTCATGACACTTCACGTTCGCGCCACCCGATCTGACGACGTAGCCCAGCTGCTCGCCCTGAACAATCTCGCCGTGCCCGCGGTCAACAAGCTCGACGAGCCGGCGCTGCGAGCAATTCTGGCCGAGGTGCGATTCGGGTTCACGGTCGTCGACGACGCTGAGCCCGCCGGCGTGCTCGGATTCGCGCTCACCCTCGTTTCGGGCGCCGACTACCACAGCGAGAACTATCGCTGGTTCGAGAGCCGTTCGAGCGATTTTCTCTACGTCGACCGCATCGTCGTGGCCGAGGGCGCGCGCGACGCGGGCGTCGGGCAAATGCTCTACACCACGATTTTCGACTCCGCGCGCTCCGAGGGTGTCTCCGAAGTGTTCTGCGAGGTCAACCTCTCGCCGCCGAACCCGGGGTCGCTACGATTCCACCACCGCCTGGGTTTCGTCGAAGTGGGTCAGCAGGCAACGAAGGGCGGCGCGTTCGTCGTTTCGCTGCTGGCGGCACCGCTGGCGGCACCGGCGGAGGGGCCAGTAGTCGGGTCAGTGACGGAGCCGGCAGCGGCGAGCCGAGACAGCTGACCCGAACGCCTTCTCACACGATCGCGACGCCGCGGGCCCGCAGCATCCGTCGATCCGAGTCGATGGCCGCGAGCAGCCGGTCGCGCGTGTCGTGAATGTGGGCGACGACCCGCCGAACGGCGACGTCGGCGTCGCGGTGCCGCAGTGCATCCACGATCGCTCGGTGCTCCGACACCGCCAGAGCGCGCGACTGCTCGGTCTGCACTTCGAGCCAGCGCGTGCGAGAAAGTCGGGTCATCGACCCCTCGGTGGCGGTGACGAGAAACGGATTCTGCGACAGCCGCATCAACTCCACGTGAAAGTCGGTGCCCGAGCGTAACCCCTCTTCGCTCGACTGGCTGATGTCGAACGAGGCGAGCAACTCGTCGAGCGCCTCGATGTCGGCGTCGACCGCGCGCTCGCAGGCCAGTCGCACCCCCGCCGATTCGATGACTTCGCGGTACTCGAGCAGGTGCGCGATCTCGGCGAGATCGATGGGAGCGACCATCCACCCGCGCCCCTCGCGCTGAACCAGCCCTTCGGATTCGAGACGCATGAGCGCGGCCCGCACCGGGGTGCGCGACGCCAGCAGCTCTGTCTCGAGGCCCCGCTCGGTGAGTCGCTCGCCCGGCGCCATCGACAGGCTCAGGATGCCCTCCCGAAGCCGCGCGTAGATCTGAACGGTCTGCGATATCTCTACCATGCTGCGAGTCTAGCAAGGTTGGTATACCGTGGTGGTATACCAACCGAAAGGCAACCGGATCATGACTGAGCGACCCGAGACCGAGACCGCGGCCGAGACGCCACCCGCGACCGCGACCGCGTCTACCGCCGCACGCGCGCTCGCCGCCGCTGCGCCCCCGACCGCCGTCGCTGCACCCGCGCCCGCCGCCACCGGCGCGACCCTCGCGGCGCCCCCGCTCGGCCTGCGCCCCTGGTTCATGCTCGCGCTCGGCCTCTTCGCCCAGGTCGCCGGAACTATCGCCGTCACGACTCCCGCCTTTCTCGTCACGCTGCTGCACGACCAGCGCGGCCTCTCGCTGGCGCAGGCCGGACTGGTGGTGGCGGCTCCTTCGCTCGGCATGGTGCTCACCCTGATCGCCTGGGGAGCCCTCGCCGACCGCGTCGGAGAGCACTGGGTGATCGCGGCCGGCCTCACGATCACGGCACTCGCCGCGCTGGGCGCCCTGGTGGCCGGCGACCTCACCGCGATCACGATCTTCTTCGTGATCGGCGGTATGGGTGCAGCGAGCGCCAACGCGGCGGGCGGCCGTCTGGTGGTCGGCTGGTTTCCTCGGGAGCGCCGTGGCCTCGCCATGGGCATTCGGCAGATGGCGCAGCCGCTCGGCGTCGCCGTCGCGGCCATCGTCGTACCGCCGATCGCCGCCGCGAACGGGCTGAGCGCAGCGCTGCTGCTGCCGTTTGTGATGACGGCCGCGGCCGCCGTGCTGAGCGCCGTGTTCATCGTGGACCCCAAACGCGCCCCGCACGACGTGCTGCCCGTCGGTCAGAAGCCGCAGAACCCGTACCGCACCACCTCGTTGCTCTGGCGCATCCACGGGGTGTCGGTGCTGCTCGTCTTTCCGCAGTTCGTCGTGTCGACGTTCGCTCTGGTCTGGCTGATCACCGATGAGGGCTGGCAGCCGCTGGCGGCGGGCCTCGTGGTGGGCATTGCCCAGTTCGTCGGGGCGCTCGGGCGCATCGTGGTGGGTCTGGTTTCCGATCGCGTGGGCAGCCGTATGCTCCCGTTGCGCGTGGTGGCAGGCGCTGCCGCGCTGATGATGATCGTCTTGGCGCTGACCGATTGGTGGGGCCTCTCGGGGATTGCTGCCGTGGCGGTGATTCTGGCCTCGGCCATCACTGTCGCCGACAACGGTCTGGCCTTCACCGCTGTCGCCGAGATCGCGGGCAGCCGATGGTCGGGCCGCGCTCTCGGTGCTCAGAACACGGCACAATTTGTTGCGGCGACGGCAACCGCACCTGTCATGGGCGCGCTGATCGGGGTTTTCGGTTTCGCTGCCGCCTTCGGACTGACGGCCCTTCTGCCTCTCGTCGCCATTCCGCTCGTTCCGCTGGTCGACAAGCGATCCGGCAAGAAACTCTAGACCCGTTCGCCGCACCGGTTCGGGCGTCGAACGAACGCCGCGCGCGCGTGGTACCGTGCAAAAATGCCACGTATCGCGGGAGTAGCCGCAGCCTTCCCCTCACGTTCTTATCCGCAGCATGAATTGACGGAGCTACTCGGTTCGATCATCACCGAGAATCCCAGCAAGATGGCGCTGGTTCGCCGCTTGCACGCCAACAGCAAAGTGAACAGCCGCCACCTGGTGATGCCGTACGAGTGGTACCGCGACAACGAGCTGACGTTCACGCTGACCAACAACACCTTCATCGTGCAAGCGTTAGAGCTTGCCGAAGAGGCCACGGCGGCGGCGCTGCTCAAGGCCGGCCTGCACGCCTCCGACATCGATTTTGTCGTCTTCACCTCGGTCACCGGCATCTCGGCTCCCTCTGTCGATGCTCTGCTCGCGCTGAGACTCGGTTTTCGTGACGACATCAAACGCATGCCGATGTTCGGCCTGGGGTGCGTAGCAGGAGCGGCGGGCATCGCCCGTGTGAACGACTATCTGCTCGGGCATCCCGACGAGGTCGGCCTGCTGGTCTCTGTCGAACTCTGCTCGCTCACCGTTCAGCGTGGCGACGACTCGATGGGCAACCTCGTTGCGACCGGCCTGTTCGGCGACGGCTCTGCCGCCGTCATCATGGTCGGCTCTGAACGGGCGAAACGGATGCCCGTGACCGGCCCCGACGTGATCGACACGCGAAGCCGGCTCTACCCGGGCACGCGCGAGGTGCTCGGTTTCAACCCGAGCGCGAGCGGGTTTCGCATCGTGCTGACCGCCGGTGTCGCCGATGTGATCGACGAGCACTTCGAAAGCGACGTGCGAGGAATGTTGAACGCCCACGAAATCGGGGTCTCCGACATCGAAGTGTGGCTCGCGCATCCGGGCGGCCCGCGCGTGCTCAACTCGTTCTCGTCGGCGCTCGATCTGCCCGAGGGCGCGCTCGACGTGAGCTGGCAGTCGATGGCCGACAAAGGAAACATGTCGTCGGCCTCCATTCTGCATGTGCTCGCCGAGACGCTGGAGCAAGACAAGTTCGAGGCCGGCGGCCTCGGTCTGCTGTTTGCGCTCGGCCCGGGGGTCTGCGCCGAGATCGTGTTGCTGAAGTGGCCGGACGATGCCGAGGCCGCCCGCTAGTGCTCTGGTACGCGGCGCTGATTCTGGCAACGGGGGCAGAACGATTCGTCGAACTCGGTGTCTCGTCGCGCAACGCCGCCTGGGCCTTCAAGCGCGGCGGAGTCGAGTTCGGCAAGAGACATTTTGCGTTCATGGTGTGCCTGCACACGGGAATGCTGCTCGCCTGCCTGGCCGAAGTGTTTCTGCTGAACCGCACGTTCACCCCGTGGCTGGGCTATCCGATGCTCGTCATCGCCCTGGCCAGCCAGGCCCTGCGCTGGTGGTGCATCGCCACCCTCGGCAAGCGCTGGAACACTCGGGTGATCGTCGTGCCCGGGTTGCCGCTGGTCGACCGGGGGCCCTACCGATTCTTCAACCACCCCAATTACGTCGCGGTCATCGCTGAGGGAATCGCCCTGCCGTTGGTCTATAATGCGTACATTACGGCGACCGTGTTCACGGTCATCAATCTGGTACTGCTGCTGCGTTTTCGCATTCCTGTCGAAGAGCGAGCTCTCGCGTTCGGGCTCGCGCAGGCACCGGATGCCCGGGCGGGGGCCTGACGCCGGCACGCGTGCAACGAAATGCAGTGCTGGCAGTTTTCCGTCAAGGGGGTCTTACGGGCATCCGCCGGGCGCAGAATTGATGCGTGAGTATCTTTCCCGAGAGCATGCGCAACCGACTGCGGTCGACCTTCACCGGGCAGCTCGAGGGGCAGCCGGAGTGGGTGCTCGCCCTCGACCAGGGTGATGACGCGGGCTTCTTCGACCCCGCGTCGGCCACCTGGGCGGTGCACGGCCAGACGGCCACCATCGCGGCCGGCGTTCGTGCCCTGCTCATGCAGGCGCTGCACCCGGGTGCGATGGCGGGCGTGCACGATTGGTCGCGGTACCGCGAAGACCCGCTCGGCCGGCTCGCAGGTACGATCCGCTGGATCTTCACCGTGACCTACGCCGACACCGAGACAGCCGTTTCTGCGTCGAACTGGGTGCTGAAGCTGCACGAGCGCGTGGTCGGAAGTTACCTCGACGCCCAGGGCCGTGAGCGTGACTACGCCGCGAACGACCCCGAACTGCTCAGCTGGGTGCACCTGGCGTTCACCGACTCGTTTCTCGCCACAGCGAAGCTCTGGAGCACGCCCATTCCCGGTGGGCCCGACGCTTATGTTCGCGAGTGGGCGAAGGCCGGTGAGCTGATGGGGGTGCCGAACCCGCCGAGGTCTGAGGCGGAGCTGCACGCTCAGATCCGCGCGTTTCTCACCTCCGGCACTCTGAAGAGCGACGAGCGAGTCGCCGAGGCGGTTCGGTTCATCCGCCGGCCGCCCCTGGCTCGCGGGCTGATGCCGGGTTATCGTGTGCTCTTCAACGGTGCTGTGGCGTCGATCGCGCCCGAATACCGCCGGATGCTCGGGCTGCAGCCCGCCCATCTGTGGCGGGTTCCGCTTCCCAGCGTCACCGCGACTCGGCTTGTGCTGAAGGTCGTGGGCGACATGCTCGGCACAGGGCCCGGACCGAGCGAACTCGCCGCTCGCCGCCGCCTCGCGCGCCTCGAACGAGTCGCAGCGCCCTAGTCTCGCGCGTCGTTTTTGGTCGCCATGCGCTCGACGAAGCGGCGTAAAGCGACGCGCGAACGCACTCAGCGCAGGCGCTGAGTCGGCGGCATCGGCTTGGGCGGCTCAGACAGCTTGCGTACCCGGCGGCGTTCCAGCCGAGCCGACACCACCATGACCAGCGCGAAGACGATGCCCGCGAGCATGATGATGAGCAGCACCGTGCCATAGGCGCCGTGCGTGATGGCATCGATCACCGCGGCGACCACGACGATGAACGAGCCGCCGAGGCCGAGCAGAGAGAAGCGGGTGGCCCGATCCATCGCCGGCCCGCCTAGGCCAGCCGGTGCGAAGGCGACGTGGTCTTGTCGGCGCTGCGCTCGACGACATCACCCAGCGCCTCGTCGATGCGTGTCAGCACCTCTGGCTCGAGCTTCACGCCGGCCGCGACCACGTTCGAGGCGATCTGTTCGGGCTTGGAGGCCCCGATGATGGCCGACGCGACGTTCGGGTTCTGCAGCACCCACGCGACCGCGAGCTGGGCCATCGTCAGCCCCAGGTCGTCGGCGATCGGCTGCAGCTTCTGCACCCGCGTCAGCGTCTCATCGCTCAGCCAGCTCTTGATCATGTCTTCGCCGCCCTTAGTGTCGGTGGCGCGCGATCCCTCGGGCAGTGCGGCGCCGGGCTTGTACTTGCCCGTCAGCACGCCCTGTGCAACCGGCGACCAGACGATCTGCGAGATGCCGAGTTCGACAGAGGCGGGAACCACCTCGGCCTCGATCACTCGCCAGAGCATCGAATACTGCGGCTGGTTCGAGATGAGCTGAAATCCCAGTTTCGTAGAAAGGGCGTGTGCCTCACGAAGTTGCGCGGCGGTCCATTCGCTGACGCCGATGTACAGCGCCTTGCCGGCCCGCACGATGTCGGCGAAGGCCGTCATCGTCTCTTCGAGTGGCGTCTCGTAGTCGTAGCGGTGCGCCTGGTAGAGGTCGACGTAATCGGTACGCAACCGGCGAAGCGAGCCGTCGATCGATTCCATGATGTGCTTGCGGCTGAGGCCGGTGTCGTTCGGGCCCTTCGGACCGGTCGGAAAGTACACCTTGGTGAAGATCTCCAGCGACGCGCGGCGCTCGTTCTTCAGCGCCTTGCCGAGCACCTTCTCTGCCGCGGTATTCGCGTAGCCGTCGGCCGTGTCGAACGTGGTGATGCCGGCCTCGAGGGCGGCCTGCACGCTCTCTCGGGCGATCTCGTTCTCAACCTGGGAACCGTGGGTCAGCCAGTTGCCGTAGGTGATTTCTGAGACCTTGAGGCCGCTGTTTCCGAGGTACCTGAATTCCATGTCTCCAGCGTAGCGTCGCCCGTGTCGACGGATGCTCGGCGAAGACCGTCAGCGCTGCAGCCCCATGCGCGCGATGCCCACGAGCGACTCGTTCGGCAGAAACGCCCGCGTCAGCCCGAGAGCGATCTTCGGCAGGTCTGCCTCGTCGCGATACAGCAGGCTCATCCGCTCGTAGCGCGGGTTGAATTTCGTCTTGAAGTTGTGCAGCGACTGAAACCCGTAGAGCGGCTCGAGAATTCTGCCGAGCGATTCGAGCAGAGCGTCGATGCCCTCGGGCTCACCCTGGTCGTCGGCCCGGGCGAGCGGTGCGCCCGAGAGCGAAACGAAGAGCGCACCCTCGGCCTGAAAGTACAGGCACGACGAGGCGATCAAGAACTCCATGACGGGCTTGAACCCGTCGTCTTTACGCCGCATGAGGTCGAGGGTCCAGCCGCGCACGGTGTCGCCGGCGCCATAGACGGGCAACCACGACAACACTCCCTGCACCGTCTGCGACTCGTCGAGAGCAAGGGCGGTCTTCACGTGCGGGTCGAGTGCTTCATCCACCCCGCCCAGCGTGAATCCCATCTCCGGCAGAGCCTTGTCGCCGACCCACTCTTCAGAAATGGCGCGCACTTGCGACACGATCGACCAGGGCTCGTCGGCCAGATTCGTCATGCGAAAGGTGATGTTCTCGCGCGTCGCCCGATTCAGCGAAGAGCGGATGGCCTGCCATTTCTTGCCCGTCATCTCGAGGGTCGGCAGGTCGATGATGGTGTCTTCGGCGACCTGCAGGTTCGTCCAGCCTTCGGGGGCTGCCGCGAGCGTCTCGTCAGAGACCGAGAAGAAGCACGGCACGAGACCGATCCGCTCGCACTCCGCGACGAATTCGCTCACGGTCTGCGCCAGGTTCTCGGCAGGGCCGACCGGGTCGCCCAGCGCGATCGCCGCGCCCGAGTATCGCTGGTAGGCGACATAACTCTGCCCGTCTGCGGTGATGAAGTACGAGTTCGCCTTCCACATGGTCATCCACGAGAGGGTGCCTCCGCCGTTTTCGGTCAAGATGTCGAGCGGGCTCTTGGGAGCATCCACTTGCCGAACGACGCGCCTCGATCGGCGCCAGGGCACCCGATAGGCGCCACGGCCGAGGAGCAAGACCACGAGAAGGGCGATCCAGAGCGACGAGTTGGTGAGCGCCTCGAACAAGCTGGGCGGAAAATCGACCGCCACGATGGCGTAGACGGTGAGTGCGACGAACTCGAGCACGTTGAACGCGCAGAGGCACACGGCGATCACCCACGGCAGACGGTATCCCTGCCTGATGCCATTCGCGATGAGGGCGATGATGATCACGTCGATCGCCAGGTCGATCCAGGTGCTCGCCCCCGGGCTCGCGCTGGTCGCGGGGTCGTCAGAAGGCAAGAGCGTGCCGATGATCTCGACCACGGCGAGAATCACCAGGCTGGCGAACGCCAGAATGCGCCACTCCCGCACCGAGGGCCGACCCTGCTTTCGGTGAAAGCCCTGAATGAACGGGGCCGCGACCACGACGCCCAGCACTCCGAGAAAGTGCTCGAGGTCGGCCAGCGACGAGATGTAGATGAGCGCCACCGTGACCGCAGCGAACAGCGCGAACCGAAGGCGCAGCCGCCAGGGCGCACGAAGCGTGATCATGGCGGCGGCCAGACAGGCGAACATGCCGCCCGACGGCCCGACGTCGTACTGGGTGGCGAGGTCGTTCGCCCACGAGCTGTCGAACGAGCGCGCGGCGAGCAGGATGAACAGGCTGCCCACGACCGCAACGATCTGCCCGGCCGCGAAGATGCCGAAGGCCCGGCGTGAGCCGAACTTTCGCTCCGCCCAGCCGACGCCCACGATGAGCCCGACGAGCACAAGTGCGTAATGGATCGGCAGCTGCGAGAAGAACGTGCCCGTAATCAGCGTCCACCACTGCCCGTCGAGAAACGAGGGCACCCCGTAGGCGATGCTGTGGTACCAGGGCTGACGATGCACCGGATCCCACAGGGCGCCGGTGGCGATGCCCAGAATCAAGAAGATGCCGAACAAGCCGGTGGTGAACGGAAAGCGTCGTGCGGTGCGCCCGATCGGCCCCACGACGACCCCTGCCGCTTGGGCGATGCCGGCGAGCCCCGAGACCCCGGCGAGGCCGGGAACGGCGGCGACGCCGGAGGCGTTCGTCTCGAGTCCGGCGCGCGCCGCGAGCGGGCTGAGGCTGCCGTCGGGCTCGAACAGGTCGCTCAACTCGAGGGTTCCGGTCGCGGTGTCGGCCGGGTCGACGGTGCGTTCGCTGCCGGGGGAGCCTGGCGCTGTCGACTGGTCTGCTGCCGACTGCTCCGCCGCCCGGACGGCTGCCCGGCGCGATCGGTACACGACGACGATGGCGATGATGACGACAGCGACGAGCACCACGAGCAGCGCGATCCACGTGAACTGGTGAATCAGCTCGATGGCGGCGTGGCCGAGCATCGAGACGGCCAGCACGATCGCTCCGGCCCACAGAATGGCGCCCGTGACGTTGGCTGCGAGAAAACGGCGGTAGGGCATCCGGAGCGTACCGGCCAGCGGGCCGACCAGAATGCGCAGAATGGCCACGAAACGACCGCCGACGACGGCCAGCGCGCCCCACCGGTTCATCGTGCCGATGGCGCGGTGGATGACCTCGGGGCTGAACCTGTTCGGAAACCGGCGCGAGCCGACCGCGAGCAACCGCACGCCGAACCGGTGCCCGATGAGGTAGCCGACGGAGTCTCCGACCACGGCTCCCACAACCGCCGAGCCCCAGACCAGCCACGGGGAGATGTGGCCGTCGAGCGACACGATCGTGGCCGCGATGAGCACGGTCTCGCCCGGCAGCGGAACCCCGATGCTCTCGACGGCGACGAACCCGGCGACAGTGAGCATGATGAGCAGCGGCGGAATCGTCGCGAGCCACTGGTCCACTGTTCGCCCCTTGTCGTCGGCCTGCCTTCGGTGCTGCTGGTGTTGCTGGTGTTACTGGTGCTGCTCGAGCTGCTGTCCTGCTGCTGCGGCCAATCACCATAGTAAGGGCGTGCCCGGGGCTATTCTTTAGCTCATGAGCCAAGTCGAGATCACAACCGTCTCCTACACCGTTTCAGCGGACTACTACGCGACCGTGGGTGCCGACTTCGACACCGAAGCCGTCGACGACGCGGTGCTCGCCCAGCTCAATTCGATGCTTCCCGAGGGCATCGTCGTGCACCGCAACGGCAAGGCCTTCGCCGAGCGCGAGCTCGAGGCCGAGGCCCGCGCCATCGATTGGGATGCCCTGCTCAAGCGCATCGACGTCGACCAGATTCTCGCCGACAACCCGCGCTGACGCCGGCACCCGCGCTGACGCCCGCCGCACCTCAGGCGGCTCAGGTGCCGCGTTGCCGCCCCGCTATCCCCGCCGGGTTTGCGCAGATGCACCTTTATGGCGGCCGGAAGGTGCGTCTGCGCAAAACGGAGGCGGTCGGCATGCAGGCGAACGGGCGAGATGGGCGAGAATGGTGAGATGACCGCAACACTCGTCGCAAAGAACCTGTCGGGCGGCCATGGGCACCGGGTGCTGTTCACGGGGCTCGACCTGACGGTCGCCCCGGGCGACATGGTTGGGTTGGTGGGCGCGAATGGCGCAGGTAAGACCACCTTGTTGCGTCTGTTGGCGGGGGTGGATGCTCCGCTCGCCGGCACCGTCGCGCTCGCGCCGCCCGATGCCTTCGTCGGCTGGCTGCCGCAAGAGCACGAGCGGGTCGGCGGCGAGACGATCGCCGCGTACATCGGTCGGCGCACCGGCTGCACTGAGGCGACCGCCGACATGGAGCGAACCTCGGTCGAGCTCGGCGGTGACGACCCCCTGGCGGCCGACGCCTATTCGGTCGCCCTCGACCGCTGGCTGGCGAGCGGTGCCGCCGATCTGGATGACCGTATTCCCGCTACGCTCGCCGAACTCGGTCTCGAGGCCGACCCCACCGCTCTCATGACGGGACTCTCGGGAGGCCAGGCCGCCCGCGTGGCGCTCGCGGCGTTGCTGCTCTCGCGTTTCGATCTGGTGCTGCTCGACGAACCCACCAACGATCTCGACCTCGACGGCCTCGCCCGCCTCGAGTCCTTCGTTCGCGGGTTGCGCGGAGGCGTCGTGCTGGTGTCGCACGACCGGGAGTTCTTGGCTCGCTGCGTCACCACGGTGGTCGAACTCGACCTCGCCCAGAACAGTATCGGCGTCTACAACGGCGGGTACGACGCCTTTCTCGACGAACGCGAGACGGCCAAGCGCCACGCCCGCGACGAATACGAGGAGTTCGCCTCGAAGAAGGCCGACCTCGTGGGCCGCGCGCGAACGCAACGGGAATGGTCGTCGCAGGGTGTGCGCAATGCGCTGAAAAAGGCGCCGGACAACGACAAGATCCGCCGCCGGGCATCCGTCGAATCCAGCGAGAAGCAGGCCCAGAAGTTGCGGCAGATGGAGAGTCGCATCGCACGCCTCGACGAGGTCGACGAGCCGCGCAAAGAGTGGCAGCTGCAGTTCTCGATCGGGCAGGCGCCACGATCGAGCGCGGTCGTCTCGACCCTCAGCGCCGTCACGGCCCGCCAAGGCGACTTCACCCTCGGCCCGGTGTCGCTGCAGATCGACGGCGGCGACCGCATCGGAATCACGGGGCCGAACGGTGCGGGCAAGTCGACGTTGCTGCGCCTTCTGCTCGGCACCCAGCTGCCTTCGGAGGGATCCGCGAGTCTCGGCCGTACTGTTGCCATCGGCGAGATCGACCAGGCGCGTGCGCTACTCGACGGCGAGATGCCGCTGCGTGAAGCCGTCGCCGCCCAGGTGCCCGATCTGCCCGAGGCCGAGGTTCGCACCCTGCTGGCGAAGTTCGGGCTGAAGGCCGACCACGTCGACCGGCCCGTTTCGAGCCTGTCGCCCGGCGAGCGAACTCGTGCCGCACTCGCACTGTTGCAGGCGCGGGGCGTGAACCTGCTCGTGCTCGACGAACCGACGAACCACCTCGACCTCGCCGCGATCGAGCAGCTCGAGCAAGCGCTCGACAGCTACGACGGCACGCTGTTGCTCGTCACCCATGACCGGCGCATGCTCGAAACGGTGCGGCTCACGCGCCAGCTCAGCGTGAGCGACGGAATCGTTACGGAGCTCTGATCGTATGCCCGAAGACGTATACGTTCACGTTGCCCTCGCTCGAGGAATCAACGTAGGCACGAGCCATCAGGTGACCATGGATGATCTGCGGGGCGTCTTCGAGAATCTCGGCTACACCGGGGTGCGCACCCTGCTGCGCAGCGGCAACGTCGTGTTCTCGGCCGCTGCGCCGATCGGGCCGGCCGAGGTCACTGCTATCGAAGCCGAGTTCGAGCGAGTTGCCGGGTTCACCGCCGGGTTCGTGGTGCTGAGCGGCCGTGAGTTCCTTGAGATCACTAACGAGAACCCTCTGCTCGACATTGCCGTCAACCCAGCGCAGAGCCTCGTGGCCTACGTGCCGCCGACTGCCGATGCCCGTTCCGCGCTGGCAGCCGAAGAACTCGAACCGCCCGACCCCGAGTGGCTGGCACCCGAGGTGATGGCGGTCGGCAAGCGCGCTGTGTACCTGTGGTGCCCCAACGGTGTCTCGAAGAGCAAGGTTCCCGCGGCGTTCTGGAAGCGTGTCGGCCCTGTCTACACCGCGCGAAACCTGAACACCACGAGCAAGTTGAGCGAGATGGTGCGGGCGCGGTTGCTGGAGTGATCGGACTATGGCCGTGACCGGACTGCTGTGCTGACGGTGCTGCAGCGGTGACGCAGTGCTGGCGGTGCTGGCGCGCTGACGGCGCGGTAGTGCTGGCGGGGCGGCCGCGCTGACCGGCCTCGGTGGCAGTGCCGATGACAGTGCTGGTGGCAGTGCCGATGTCGGTGGCGCGGCTTAGGCTGGGGGAGTGGCAGAGGGCGCGAAACGAGCGGCCGACTGGGCGCCGAAACCGGTGCCCGCGGCGGGTTCCGCGCGCCCGACGGTTTTCGGCGGCCTCGACGACGACGGCACGGCAACCATGCTGCACATCGACATGGACGCGTTCTTCGCGTCGGTAGAACTGCTCGAGCATCCGGAGCTCGTCGGCAAGGCCGTCATCGTGGGCCACGCCGGTGGCCGCGGAGTCGTCACGTCAGCCACCTACGAGGCGCGCCGGTTCGGCGTGCACTCGGCCATGCCGGTCGCTCGCGCTCTGCAGCTCTGCCCGCACGCGGTCGTGCTGCCGGGTCACCGCGAGAAGTACACGCACTACTCGAGCGAAGTGATGCGTATTTTTCGCGATGTCACTCCGCTGGTCGAGCCGTTGAGCATCGACGAGGCCTTTCTCGACGTGGCCGGAGCCCGCCGACTGCTCGGCTCGCCGTCGACCATCGGCGCCGCCGTTCGGCAGCGCGTCTTCGACGAGACGGGGCTCACCTGTTCGGTGGGAGCGGCATCGACCAAGTTCATCGCCAAGATGGCCTCTGGCCGGGCCAAGCCCGACGGCATGCTCGTCATTCCGGCGCGGGCGACGCTCGACTTTCTGCATCCGTTGCCGATCTCGGCGCTCTGGGGCGTCGGGGCGACGACGGCCGACGCGCTGGCGCGGCTGGGCATCCGCACGGTAGCCGATCTCGCCGCGACGCCGCTGCCCACCCTGAAAAACCGCGTGGGTGAGGCAAACGGGCAGAAGCTCTACGATCTGGCCCACGGTCGCGACGCGCGCGCGGTGGTCACGACCCGCAGCGAGAAGAGCATCGGGCACGAGATGACGTTCGAGCACGACGTGGCGGATGCCCGGCAGGTGCGGCTCGAACTGCTGCGCCAATCCGATCAGGTCGCCGTTCGGTTGCGCCGCGCGGGACTGGCCGGCAAGACCGTGGCGCTGAAGCTGCGCTTCACCGACTTCTCGACCATCACGAGGTCACGCACTCTGTCGGAGCCGACCGATCTCGCGCAGACCATCTCTGACGCGGCGCGCGATCTGTTCGACGCGCTCGGCCCGATGGTTCAGCGCGTGCGACTCATCGGGGTTCGCGTCGAGAACCTCGTCGAGGCAGCCGATGTGGTGCATCAGCCGTCGTTGTGGGCAGACGAGTCCGCCCCGTCAGACGGCTGGCGTGATGCGGAGGTGACCGTCGACCGCGTGGCCGCCAAGTTCGGCGCAGGCGCCGTGCGGCGTGCCTCTCTCGTGCGGTCGGCCAGCGAGCATCCGGTGACGCCGCCGTTCTCACCCGACTCGTAGCCGCTTCGCCGCACCTGCCGCCCCCGCCGCGCCCGCAGCCTGTCGCCACGGGTGCGCGTAGCAGCACGTGCCCGGCTCGGCCCCGCCCTGTCTCGGTCCGTGCGCCATTTCGTAGGAGATGGGAGGGGGGAGTGTCGCTATGGCCGTCAGCCTGTCGACATTTCCTACGAAACGACGGCGCGCTGTGTGCGCAGCGGGTCAGCCGCGTCGGAAAACGGTGGCCGAATGCGGCGGCAGTCTGGTGAGAGCGGGCGAAAGGGTTGGTGACGCGTTGCCGGCCGGGGCGGTGTCGGCATCAGCGCTGGCAGCGTCGGCGTTGGTGCCGAAGGTGGCGGCGGTGCCGGAGATGGCGGCGGTGCCGGACGCGGCGGCATCAGTGTAGGCGGCGGTGCCGGACGCGGCGGCATCAGTGTAGGCGGCGGTGCCGGACGCGGCGGCATCAGCAGAGGCGGCGACAGCGGGGTCGGGGGCGTCGGCCAGAACATCGTGCGTCGACAGCAGCACCTCGCCCACCTCGGCGTCGAGGGCTGCGCCGTCGATCGGCGCGCCAGAGAAGTTGATGAGAATGCTCACCGCCCCGCGGCGCAGTTCAAACCAGCGCGCAGCCTCGTCGAAGCGCACCGACGTCTCGCCGAAGCGCGGGTCGGTGAACTCGGGTGAGCTGCGGCGCAGCGTCGCGAGCTGGCGGTAGAGGCGCAGAAGCCGCGCATGCCGGCCAGAGAGGGCTTCGGCCCAGTCGAGCTTCGAGTTCTCGAACGTTGCGGGGTCTTGGGGGTCGGGAACGGCGGATTCATCCCACCCCATCTTCGCGAACTCGGCGATGCGGCCCTTCGCGGTGGCCTCGCCGAGCTCGGGCTCGGGATGCGACGTGAAGAACTGCCACGGAGTCGAGGCCGCCCACTCCTCGCCCATGAACAACATCGGGGTGAACGGCCCGAGCAGAGTGAGTGTTGCCGCGATGCCGAGCTGACCGTCAGTCAGCGACGCGCTGAGCCGATCGCCTGTGGCACGATTGCCGATCTGGTCGTGGTTCTGATTCGCCACGACCAGGCGCCACGAGGAGGTGTGCTCGGTGTCGATGGGTTTGCCGTGGTTCTTCTCGCGAAAGCTCGAGTAGGTTCCGTTGTGAAAGAAGCCCTCGGTCAGCACCTTCGCCAGCGCCGAGATGGGTTCGAAATCGGCGTAGTACCCGGTGGTCTCGCCCGTCAGCGCGACGTGCACGGCGTGGTGGAAGTCGTCGCTCCATTGCCCCGTGAGCCCGTAGCCTTCGCTCTCGCGCGGAGTGAACATGACGGGGTCATTGAGGTCGGACTCGGCGATCAGCGTGAGCGGGCGGCCGACGAACGACGACAGCGCTTCGACCTCGCTCGAGAGCTGGGCGAGCAGGTGAGGGTCGGAGTCGTCGTGCAGCGCGTGCACGGCATCGAGGCGCAGCCCGTCGACGTGGTAGTCATTCAGCCACATCAGCGCGTTATCGATGATGTACCGGCGAACCTCGGCCGAGTCGTCGCCGTCGAGGTTGATCGACGAACCCCAGGTATTGGCACTGGCATCGCTGAGGTAGGGGCCGAAGAGCGGGAGGTAGTTGCCGCTCGGACCGAGGTGGTTGTAGACGACGTCTTGGATGACCGCCAGTCCCTTGGAGTGGCAGGCATCGACGAAACGCTGGTACCCTTCGGGGCCGCCGTACAGCTCGTGCACCGCGAACCAGAGCACGCCGTCGTAGCCCCAGTTGTGCGTGCCGTTGAACGCGTTGACGGGCAGCAGCTCGACGAAGTCGACACCGATCGACACGAGGTGGTCGAGCTTGTCGATGGCGGCGTCGAGGGTGCCTTCGGGGGTGAACGTGCCGATGTGCAGCTCGTAGATCTCCCCGCCCGCAAGCTGACGGCCCTTCCAGGAGCCGTCGCTCCAGACGAAGCGGGAGGAGTCATAGGTGCGTGAGAGACCGTGAACGCCCGTCGGCTGCCGCCGCGAGCGAGGATCGGGCAACGTCAGGTCGTCAGTCGAACCTGAGGGATCGATCACGTAGCCGTAATCCGCCTCGATGAAGCCGCTGAGTTCGGGCGCGCTCCACCAGCCGCCGGAACGCGGCGTCATCACGACCGAAGTCAGGTCGGCCGAGAGCTCCCGATACCTCAGCGTCACCGAGGAGGCCCGCGGTGCCCAGACATCGAACTGTTTGAGTGCCATGATTCAGCTTTCCGTCATCGGTACGAGCAGGGCGACCGGGTAGGTCGCGAGAAGGTCGGCGAGACGGATGCCGTCACCCGGGTACGAGCGCCCCGTGATCACGTCGTGCACCCGTTCGTAGTCCGTTGAGATCGTCGTTTCGCCCCAGCCGCCGCGCTCAGCGAGCCCGACGGGCAGGCGCGTGACGACGGTGATGGCCTCGTCGCGGTCGAAGGCGACAACGTGATGTGCGGCCGAGCCGACGGCGACGAGCGGTCGGTACCCCTCGAACTGTCCGGGCTTGTCGCGGCGCAGCCGAAGGGCGCGCGAGGTGATGAGCAGTTTTGCCGCCCCGGTCTCGTCGATCGGCGGCAGATCGCCGGCGTCGAGCCTCGCCAGCATTGCGCGCCGCACGTCGAAGTCGACCGCACGCCGGTTGTCGGGGTCGACCAACGAGGTCTCCCACAATTCGCTGCCCTGGTACACATCGGGTGAGCCCGGTGCGGTCAGCTGCAACAGCTTCAGCGAGAGCGAGTTCGACCAGCCGGGTTGCTCGACGAGCTTCAAGAACCCCGAGAGCACCCGCCGAACCTCGTGCGAGTCGAACGCGCTGTCGACAAGACGGTGCATTCGAGACTCGAACTCTTCGTCGACGGTGAGCCAGCCGGTCGAATCGCCTGCTTCGCGCGCCGCCTTCTCTGCGTAGGCGTGAAGTCTCTCCCGCGATACGGGCCAGGAACCGACAATCGCCTGCCACAGCAGATTCTCCAGTTGCCCGTCGCCGAGCGGGGCGAGTGTGCGCAACTGGCCGAGAGTGGATGCCCACTGCTCGGGCAACTCGGAGATGACGCTGATTCTGGCGCGGGTGTCTTCGCCTCGCTTCGTATCGTGGGTCGACAGGGTGGTCATCGTGTTCGGGTACGACCGCAGCCGTGTCACCTGCCGCTTGTGGAACTCAGCGACCGAGATGGCGAACTCGGCGGGGTCTGCGCCGACCTCGTTGAGCGACGTGAGCCGGTTGAAACGGTAGAACGCTGTATCTTCGACACCCTTCGCCATGACCATTCCCGAGGTCTGCTGAAAGCGCTTCGCCGCGATGTTGGAGGAATCGCTCAGGGCGGGCAGCAGCGCGTCGATCGTCGCTGACAGATCGGGGCGGTAGGTCTCTGCAAGATCGGCCGCTTCGTGGAGTTGCTCCACACCCAGCGGAAGGTAGGAACGGTACACAGGAAAGCAGGTCAGCAGCTCGGCGATCGCATCGGCGATCGAGGTTGCATCGAGCGTCGGCAACCCCGCGGGGAACGGCTCCCCACCCGGGGACACCGTGCCCGAGACATCCACTGCTCGACTCGCGGCGAGGTCACGAACGATGCGCAGTACTTCGGAGCGCAGAATGCCGTCGGCGATCCCGCGCTTGGTCGTGTGGATCAGGTCAGCGAACGACGAGGGTGCCGGGCGGGCACCCGTCGCCAGCCTTCGGTCGAGCTCGTCGAGCGGCTGCTGACCTGCGGGGTCGACCAGCACGCGGTCGAAGTCGGCAAGCGCGTCGTACCCGGTCGTGCCCGCTGTTGCCCACTCGGCAGGCAGCGGCTCACGGCCTTCGAGAATCTTCTCGACGAGAACGTAGCTGTGGCCGGTGAGGCCACCGAGCCGCTCGAGGTAACCCTCGGGGTCGCGAAGGCCGTCGGGATGATCGACCCGCAGACCGTCGGCGAGACCCTCGTCGAACCAGCGCGCGATCTCGAGGTGCGATTCGTCGAACACGCCGGCGTCTTCGACCCGGATGCCCGCGAGCGAGTTCACGGCGAAAAAACGCCGATAGTTCAGGTCGTAGTCGGCGCGGTGCCAGTTCACCAATTCGTAGTTCTGACGAGAGTGCACGGTGCGGGCATCTGCCCCGTCTTCGTAGCTGCCCGGAGCAAGCGGATAGCGGTTGTCGTAGTAGTGCAGCTCAGCCCCGACGATCTCGAGGCCGTCGAGGGAATCGTCGCCGAGCACTGGAATGCGCACCTTGCCGTTGCCGAACTGCCAGTCCACGTCGAAGGCCACGGCAAATCGCGAGAGTTGCCCGTGCTTCAGCAGATCCCACCACCAGGTGCTCTCTGCGGGCGTCGCAACACCCACGTGGTTCGGAACGATGTCGATGAGCACTCCGAGGCCGAGTTCGCGTGCCGCGCCGACCGCCTGATCGAGGCCGGCGGAACCGCCGCGGGCCGGATCGATCTGCGAGTGGTCGACGACGTCGTAACCGTGGTTCGAGCCGGGCTCGGCCTTCAGAATCGGCGAGAAGTACAGCCAGTCGGCGCCGAGGTCTTTGAGGTACCCAGCGACGTCGGCAGCCTGCTGAAGGGTGAACTCCGAGGTGATCTGCAATCGGTAGGTCGAGCGGGGAACGCGCATCAAGGTCTTCTCTCGTTCACGAGGCGTGGGAGGGGAGTTCGGCGGCCGGGTCAGCCCGCTGACGGCCGGTTGGCGGGAATCACGGGAACCGCGCCGGTCATGCTGCTAAGCGAAGCGGCGACCGAGTGATCGGGGTCTGGCACATCGGCGCGATGTGCACGCAGCACCATCATCGACTTCGGATGCACGGTGACGATGTCTGCCGGTTTGCTGGGCGCCTCGTCGGTCGCCTGACCCGCCGTGTCGATCACGACGTCCCACGCGACTCCGTATTCTGCGCTGGGCAGGGTGAAGGGAACCTCGACGTCGTCCGCGTTGAAGTAGAGCAAGAAGTTCACGTCGGTGACCCGCTCGCCGCGATAGTCACGACCGCGGATTCCCTGACCGTTGAGGTAGACACCGACGGAACGGCTGAGCGGGGCATCCCATTCTTCCGGCTCCATCTCGCCCGCCTCGGGGTTCAGCCACACGATGTCGGGAAGGGGCTCGCCGCGCCCGCGCCGCACGGGCCGGCCGTCGAAGAACCGGCTGCGCCGGAAGGTGGGATGCTCTTTGCGCAGACGCATCACGGCCGAGGTGAACTCGGTGAGCGGCTCGTCGGCGCGCTTCCAGTGCACCCACGAAAGCTCGTTGTCTTGCGCGTAGGTGTTGTTGTTGCCGTTCTGGGTGCGCCCGAGTTCGTCACCGTGCAGCAGCATCGGCACACCCTGCGAGAGCAACAGCGTCGCTAAGAAGTTGCGCTGCTGACGCGCGCGCAAGGCCCGGATGGCCGGGTCGTCGGTGGGACCCTCCGCCCCGCCGTTCCAGCTGCGGTTGCTCGACTCGCCGTCGTTGCCGTTCTCGCCGTTCGCCTCATTGTGCTTCTCGTTGTACGACACCAGGTCGGCCAGGGTGAATCCGTCGTGCGCCGTGACGAAGTTGATTGAGGCGACAGGGCGGCGACCGGAATGCTCGTAGAGGTCGCTCGAGCCTGTGAACCGCGACGCGAACTCACCCAGCGTCGACGGTTCGCCACGCCAGAAGTCACGCACGGTGTCACGATACTTGCCGTTCCACTCCGACCACTGCGGAGGGAAGTTACCCACCTGGTAGCCGCCGGGCCCGACGTCCCATGGCTCGGCGATCAGCTTCACCTGCGAGACCACCGGGTCTTGCTGCACGAGCTCGAAGAAGCTCGACAGCCGGTCGACGTCGTAGAACTCGCGCGCCAAGGTCGAGGCGAGGTCGAAGCGGAATCCGTCGACGTGCATCTCGATGACCCAGTAGCGTAACGAGTCCATGATCAACTGCAAGGAGTGAGGATGACGCACGTTGAGGGTGTTGCCCGTGCCGGTGTAGTCCATGTAGTACCGCTTGTCGTCATCCATCAAGCGGTAGTAGGCCTCGTTGTCGATGCCGCGGAACGAGATTGTGGGGCCGAGATGGTTGCCCTCGGCGGTGTGGTTGTACACGACGTCGAGAATGACTTCGATGTTGGCCGCGTGTAAGGCCTTGACCATGCCCTTGAACTCTTGCACCTGCTGGCCGCGCTCACCGGCTGACGAATACGCGCTGTGAGGTGCGAAGAACCCGATGGTGTTGTAGCCCCAGTAGTTGTGCAGACCCTTGTCGAGCAGCGTCGAGTCTTGAACGAACTGGTGAACCGGCATGAGCTCGATGGCCGTGACACCGAGCCGTTGCAGGTGCTCGATGGTGGCGGGGTGCGCGATGCCCGCGTAGGTGCCGCGCTGGTCTTTCGGAATCTCGTGGTTGAGCTCGGTGAGCCCTTTCACGTGCGCCTCGTAGATGATGGTCTCGTTGTAGGGAACACGCAATGCCCGGTCGCCCGACCAATCGAAGAACGGATTGATGACGACGCCGTACATCATGTGCTTGGCGGAGTCGAGGTCGTTCTCGCTGTCAGGGTCGCCGAAGTTGTAGGCGAACAGCGACTGGTCCCAGTCGATGGTTCCGCTGGTGGCCTTCGCGTACGGGTCGAGCAGCAGCTTGTTGGGGTTGAACCGCAGCCCGTTCTTCGGGTCGTACGGCCCGTAGACGCGGTAGCCGTAACGCTGGCCCGGCTGAACCTGCGGCAGGTAACAGTGCCAGACGAACGCGTCGACCTCGTGCAGAAGAATGCGGGTCTCTGCGCCTTTCTCGCCGAACAGGCACAGTTCGACCTTCTCTGCACCCTCGCTGAAGATCGCGAAGTTGGTACCACTGCCGTCGAAGGTCGCTCCGAGCGGGTAGGCGGATCCTGGCCAGCTGTCCACAAATGACTCCAGTTGATGTATTGGTTCGGTGATCGTCGGTCGGGGCAGGCTACGCGCAGTTCACGGCAGCCGGTAATCGGCTATTCGGCTACCCGGCGACGTGTGGAGCGATCTCGCTCGCGATGAACTCGAGGTGGTCGAGGTCTGACAAGTCGAGCACTTGAAGGTACAGCCGTTCGACGCCCTGCTGCTTCAGCCAGCCGATGCGGTCGATGACCTCAGCTGCCGTACCGGCCACGCCGTGCTCTCTCAGCTCTGCGGGTTCGCGGCCGATCGCGCCGGCGCGGCGAGTGAACTCCGCCTCGTCGGCACCGGTGGCGACCACGAGCGCGGCCGAGTAGATGAGGCTGGCAGGGTCGCGCTCGAGCGTCTCGCACGCTGCGCGCACTCGCCCGAACTGCGGCGCGATGGTCTCGAACTCGGGGAACGCCTGGTTGTACTCCGTGGCGAAGCGGGCGGCGAGTTTGGGCGTGCGACTCGGTCCGTTGCCGCCGACGATGACGGGCACGGGGCTCTGCACCGGTTTGGGCAGCGCCGGCGAGTCGATGAGCGTGTAGTTCTCACCGCTGAAGCTGTACTTCTCACCCGGCGGTGTCGACCAGAGACCGGTCACGATCTCGAGCTGCTCTTCGAGCATGCCGAACCGCTTTTCAGGAAAAGGGATGCCGTAGGCCTCATGCTCTGCCTTGAACCAGCCGGTGCCGAGCCCGAGTTCGGCTCGGCCGCCCGACATCTGGTCGACCTGGGCAACCTGAATGGCCAGGATGCCCGGAACACGATAGGTGACGCTCGAGACGAGCGTGCCGAGCTTGATGCGGCTCGTTTCGCGGGCGAGCCCGGCGAGGCTCGTCCAGGCGTCGGTGGGGCCGGGCAGGCCTTCGCCGCCCATGGCGAGGTAGTGGTCGGAGCGGAAGAAGGCGTCGAAGCCGAGGCGTTCGGTGGCCTGCGCAACCGCGAGAAGATCGTCGTAACTGGCGCCCTGCTGGGGCTCTGTGAAGATGCGCAACTGCATGACTTCAGCCTGACACACTTCGACGGGCGGTCGTGTGGGGTTGCCGGGAGCTGTGCAGATGTGGGAAGTCGAGTGGATTGTGGATAATTCAGCCGTCGCGCAGCCGCACCCGGTGCCACGTGGTGGGTGCGGGCCCGAATCCCACGCGCATCCGGTCGTGGTTCGACGGCTTGGCTTGGTCGTAGAGCACGGTGACCGCCCCCTGCGCCTGGGCGACGGTGAAGGTCATCGCCCCCGAACGCGGAATGAGGCTGCGCGAGACGCCGTCGGTCGCGGTGAAGGAGATGATGGTCACCGTCTTGGTGAGGCGCGAAATCAGGCCAGCCGACAGTGGAGGGGCGACAGTGATGGCCTGGCCTCGTGTTCTTGTGCCGTTGTGGCTCAGCCAGTTCTCGGTCATGCGGCGATGCGCATAGACGGCGAGAACCAGTATCGCCGCGAAAACGGCGATCGCGAGAATGAACAAAGGCATGATCACTCAGAATATGGGATACTTGCGGCAACACGGGAGTCCGGTGAGCCGGGCTGAGAGGAAGGTTCTCAACCTTCGACCGTCTAACCTGATCTGGATCATGCCAGCGCAGGGAGCAGACACTCTCGAGCCGTCGTTATTGGTGCGCGGCCGAATGGATGCTCTGCAGGCCCCGCACCGATCGCGACGTCTCACAACCCGTGCCCTAATAAATTCGTCTAACGAAAGGGCACGAACAGTGCAAACAACAACCGCATCACTCAAGGTCGCATCCGGGGTCGCGACAGGCCGCTTCCGCTGGCGCGTCGTCGATATCGTCGTCGCGAGCGTCGTCGGCGTCGCCTCCGGGCTCATCTTCTGGGCGTGGGGGCAGGCGTGGAATCCGCTCAGCGCACCCCTCGAAGCGCTCGCTCCCGGGCTCGGGGCGCTGCTCGGCGGCGGGTGGCTCTTCGCCGGCGTGCTCGGCGGGCTAATCATCCGCAAGCCCGGCGCAGCCCTCTATACCGAGGTGCTCGCCGCCGTCGTGTCGATGCTGGTCGGAACCCAGTGGGGCATTCTGACCCTGCTCTCGGGGGTCGTGCAGGGCATCGGTGCCGAGGTGGTCTTCGCGCTGTTCCTCTACGTGAACTACCGCCTGTACGTCGCGCTGCTCGCCGGCGCCGGGGCGGGCCTGGCGCTCGCCATCAACGATCTGCTGGTGTCGTACCCGGGATCGGACACGCCGTTCATCATCATCTACACCGTGTCGTCGATCATCTCGGGCATCGTTCTGGCCGGTCTGCTGTCGTGGCTGGCCGTGAAGGGTCTCGCTCGCACGGGGGCGCTCTCACGGTTCGCGGCGGGGCGGGAATCCGCGGTGCGGGTCTAACCCGTGGCGCCAGGCGGAGGCCGGGCATCCGGTGCCGGCGGCGGCGCCGACGTCAGCGCGCGCGGATGGGGGTGGCGGCACGCCGGGCGAGCGGCGTGGGCCGTTCGTGAGCTCGACCTCGAGATCGGGGCGGGCGAGCGCGTGCTGCTGCTCGGGGCTTCGGGGGCCGGCAAGTCGACCCTGATCTCGGCGCTCGCCGGGGTGCTCGGCGGCGCCGACGAGGGCGAAGACGAAGGCTCGCTGCTGGTCGGCGGGGGCCGGCCCGAGGATGCCCGGGGCAGGGTCGGATTGTTGCTGCAAGATCCGGACTCCCAAGTAATGCTCGCGCGGGTCGGCGACGACGTCGCCTTCGGCTGCGAGAACCTCGGTGTGCCTCGCGACGAGATCTGGCGGCGGGTCGGTGACGCGCTGGAGGCGGTCGGGCTGTACCTGCCGCACGAGCATCCGACATCGGAGCTGTCGGGCGGGCAGAAACAGCGCCTCGCGCTCGCCGGGGTGCTCGCCATGCGCCCGCAATTGCTGCTGCTCGACGAGCCGACCGCCAACCTCGACCCGCAGGGAGTTGTGGAGGTGCGCGACTCTGTCGCGCGGGTGCTGCAGCATTCGGAGGCGACGTTTGTCGTCATCGAGCACCGGGTCGAGATCTGGCGGCATCTGGTGAATCGGGTGATCGTGCTCGCGCCGGGCGGGGGAGTGCTCGCCGACGGCGCGCCGGATGACGTGCTTCGCGCCCGTGGGGCCGAGCTGGCGGCGTCGGGGGTGTGGGTTCCGGAGTACCCGCCCGCGCGTCCGGTGCGCGCCCTCGGTGAGACAGCTGCGCCGAGGAGAGGTCGCTACAACGACCTCAATACGGCGCACGTGACTCACGAGACGGGTGCGACACGAGGCGCCGATGCGTCGGGCGCCGTACTGCTGCGCGCCACCGACCTCGCCGTGGCGCGTGCGAAAGGGCGGCCGGTCGCCCGCGACCTCAGCCTCGACGTTGTCGCGGGCAACGCTACTGCGGTGACAGGGGCGAACGGATCGGGCAAATCGACCCTCGCCTTGACGCTCGCCGGGCTACTGTCGCCGGCGGGCGGCACCCTGCAGGCGAGCCCGGCGTTTGCTGCAGGCGCGGGTACGCAGCCGATTCGCTGGCGCTCCCGACAGCTGCTCAGCCGCATCGGAACCGTCTTTCAAGACCCGGAACACCAGTTTCTCGCCGCCACCGTGCGGGCCGAGCTGGCTGTGGGTCCGCGGGCGCTCAAGGTTGCGCAGCGCCAGATCGACGAGCGCGTCGACGAGCTGCTCGAGCGCTTGCGGCTCACCCGACTCGCCGCCGCGAACCCCTTCACGCTCTCGGGCGGTGAGAAGCGCCGGCTCTCTGTCGCGACCGTTCTCGCCACGCGGCCGCAGCTGCTCGTGCTCGATGAGCCGACGTTCGGGCAAGACTCCCGAACCTGGGCCGAACTCCTCGCCCTGCTCGCCGAACTGCTCGACGACGGTACGGCCGTGGTTGCTGTCACCCACGACTCTGACTTCGTCGACGCGCTTGCCGACCGCGAGTTCCGGATGCCCGTTGCAGCCGATGCTCCTTCTCTCTCTGCCGCGCGGCTCACGCCGGCTGCCACGGCGGCGCCCGAGGGTGGAGGGGCATGAGCATCCTGACCCCGCATCGCGGCACGCAGGCGGTGTACTCCATCAACCCGGTCGCCAAGATCGGTGCGGCATTCGTGCTGAGCCTGACGCTGCTGCTTTCGATCGACTGGGTGTCGGCGTCGGTCGCGCTGGTGCTGGAGGGCATCCTTTTCTTCTGGGCCGGGCTGACGCCGAAGGTGTTCTTTCTGCGCACGCTTCCGGTCTGGATCGCCGCGCCGCTCGCCGGCCTGACGACCGTTCTGTACGGCCGGCCGTCGGGTCAGACCTACGCCCAGTTCTGGCTCGTGCACGTCACCGACGGATCGATCGAACTCGGCGTTGCGACAATGCTGCGGGTGCTGGCGATCGGGCTGCCTGCCATCGTGCTGTTCGTCACCGTCGATCCGACCGACCTCGCAGACGGGCTCGCGCAGGTGCTGCATCTGCCGAGCCGGTTCGTGCTCGGCGGGCTGGCGGGGTTGCGTCTCGTGGGGCTGTTTCTCGACGATTGGCGCTCGCTGAAACTCGCGCGGCGGGCGCGCGGAGTCGGAGACTCGGGGCGCATCCGCCGGTTCTTGAGCCTGGGGTTCGCTCTACTGGTGCTGTCGATCAGGCGCGGCAGCAAGCTCGCCACGGCCATGGAGGCGCGCGGATTCGGCGCCCCGGGGCGCCGAACGTATGCCCGCGAGTCGACGTTCGGCTGGCGCGAGACGCTGCTGATCGTCATCGCGGCGGCCGTTGCGCTGACGGCGGTCGCGGTGTCGGTGTCGACGGGGCACTGGAACTTCATCGGCGGCTAAGGTGCGCGCGGTGGCCGCTGAAACAGAGGAGATTTCGAAAGCGTGCCGCGAATACGGCGGCACTGGTGCGGAATCGCCTCCGTTTTCGCACGCGCTGCTGCCGCTGGCAGCGCTGGCCGCGACCCGCCACCGCGGTACCACGGTGTGGGGCGCGAGCGCCAGCCGCGGGCATCCGGATGCCCGTGTCGGCCGGTCGCGCTACGGTGGAGTCATGACAGACTCAGCTTCCACCCCCGCCACGTACACCGTCGAATACGCCGACGGCCCCCTCAAGGGCCAGATTGACGAGCGCATTCTCATCGGCGGCGACTACGACAAGACCTTTGGCGTCATCGCCCTCGTCGACGGAATCGAGTCGAACTTCGAATACACCGCCGTCTCGACCCGTGAACTGAACGGACAGCTGCACGTCAGCTACTCGTTCGAGGCCCAAGAGAGCGATCCCTTTGTCAGCGGAGACGACACCGACCTCGGCGAGGCGCTCGTCTGAGCCGTCAGCCTGAGCTCTGAGCCCTCAGCGTGAGCCCTGAACCTGAGCTCTCAGCCCTCAGCGTGAGCCCTGAATCTGATCTCTGAGCCCGGGGGCGTTTCGCCTGCCTGCACGCGCAGTTCGGTGTAACTGCCCCTGCTCGAGCGGGCGCGTTTGTACCGAACTGCGCGAGGTTTCAGCCTGCGGGCGTGGCGGGCCCGCTCGACGCAGGCGTGGCCGAGGGGGTCGGCGTACCTGCCGGTGACGTGGCCGGCCCACTCGGTGCGGGGGCATCGCTCGACCCGGTTCGGGAGTCGACGAACGACTGGATGACCGGAATCGGGTTGGTGAGCCGCCACAACGGTCCCGGGTCGGAGAGCGCGTTGCTGAGCTTGAGGGCGACGGTCAGCGGGCCGCCGGGAAGATCGAACGTCACGGTGCCGGCCGAGGTTCCGCCGAGAGCTGTGGTGACGGGTGCCGCCGCCACAGTGTGCGTGACGGGCGTGGTTGCCCAGAGCATCCGCGAGTCGCCGGCGATCGCCACGCCGTCGGCCGATTGGCCCCAGGCAGTGGTGTAGTGCACGAACACGTCGCCGGCCGTCACGACGGTGGTGGGTTTGAGGTTCGTCGCGGCGCTCGTCAGCAGCGTGGTCATGTCGCCGTTGAGTGTGTCGTAGTCGGGCTCGCGCAGCATCGCTCCGTAGAGGGTCACGGTGGTTCCGGCGACGGACACGTCGGCTTTGTACAAGAAGCACAGGCCCGCCTGGTCGGTATAGCTCAGCGAGAGCCCGGTCACCCCTTTGTCGGGCAGGTAGATTGCCAGGTTGTTCACGTAGCGCCCGCCGTTCACAGTGGCCGCTGGTTGAGCGATGATCTCGCTGATGACGGGGTTGGCGAACGCCAGCTGAGCGATGCGGGTGAGATCGGATGCCGTGCCCTCGGAATTGCTCGAAAGCCCCGTCGCGTCGACGACTGTCGTGCCACTGAATCCGTTCTTCGTGAGCCATGCGTTCGCGGCCTCGACGTACGCGTCGGTGGAGCCGAACGCCCACGCGGCGAGCGCGTCGGCGTGGTTGTTGCTCGAGCCCATCAGCATGGCCTGCAGCATGTCGCGCTGGGTCCACGTTTCGCCGGCGATGAACGACACGGCGCGGGCGCTCTGCGAGATATAAGTGATGTAGTCGGCGTAGTCGGCGGGCGTGATGACGATCGACTCGCCCTGCTGGCCCGACTGCATCGGCTTGGCGTCGAGCACCACGAGGGCGGTGATGACCTTGGCGGTGCCGCCCAGCGGCACCGGATCGGTGATGCCGGCGGTTGCCAGAACTCCGGTCGCGCCGTCGGCGGTGATGCCGCTGGCACCCGTCTCGGGCAGCGTCGGCAGAGGCGGGGGAGTGAGGGTGCCGGTCGCATCGACCACGGTCGCCGTGGCGGTCGGCAGCGGGCCGACGAGGGTCACCGGGCCGTACAGGCCGATTCCGAGGATGACCAGCGCACCTACTCCGATGAAGATACCGCGCCGGATTCGTCGTGCAACGGTCGAGGCCATGGGTTCAGGCTAAGCGGCTCTGCGTTCGCTCGCCGCCTCGCCCCGCCGTTCGTAACCGACCCGTAACCCGTCACCCGTCACGCCGTCACGGCCGCGGGGTCGAGCCTGTCATGACCGCCCGTCATCAGCGCCCGACGCTCAGGCCCAGCCGAGCTCGTGCAGGCGGGCGTCGTCGATGCCGTAGAAGTGGCCGATCTCGTGCACGAGGGTGGTGTGGATCTCATCGCGCAGCTCGGCCTCGTCGGCGCAGATCGTCAGCAGCGGTTCACGGAACAGCACGATGCGGTCGGGCAGCTCGCCGAAGCCGTAATCGTCGCGCTCGGTCAAGGCGACTCCCTCGTACAGGCCGAGCGTGTCGAGGGTTCCGTTCTCGGGTCTGTCTTCGACCACGAACACCACGTTGTCGAGCCCGTCGACCATCTCGTCGGGCAGCAGGTCGAGTTCGGCCACCACCAGTGCTTCGAACGCCTCGGCGTCGACCTCGAGCATCCGGAACCTCCTGACCAATACACCGCCACGCCAGCCCTCAGGGTACCGCGCCAGATAAAACGAATGGCCCGGTGTATACCGGGCCATTCGTTTTCTTTAGTAACGCTTGTTACTAGCACAGACGAATGGCCCGGTGTATACCGGGCCATTCGTTTTCTTTAGTAACGCTTGTTACTAACACGGGGTGAGTAACGGGGCTCGAACCCGCGGCCTCCTAGACCACAACCAGGCGCTCTGCCAACTGAGCTATACCCACCAGGCGCCCCACCGAAGCGGGGCTGCGGCCCCGCGTTAACGAGGCAACTCGACGATTCTATTACAGCTTTGCGTCGAATTCGTTCACGACCGCTGCCGCGATGTCTTTCAGCTCGGCCGACGGCGGCCCGGGGGGCGCCACGAAGATGGCCTTGCGGTAGTACTCGAGCTCGCGGATCGACTCCAGAATGTCGGCCAGCGCCCGGTGCCCGCCGTCTTTCGCGGGAGCGTGAAAGTAGATGGGCGGAAACCAGCGGCGTGCCAGCTCTTTGATCGACGAGACGTCGACGCTGCGGTAGTGCAGGTGAGCATCCACTCGCGGCATGTACTTGGCGAGGAACATGCGGTCGGTGCCGATGGTGTTGCCGGCCAGCGGCGCCTTGAGCTCGTTCGGCACGAACTTCAGGATGTACTCCAGCACCTCGAACTCGGCCTCGGCCAGGCTGACGCCGTTCGGAATGAGCTTGTCGAGCCCCGACGTGGCATGCATGTTGCGCACGAAGTCGTTCATGTGCTCGAGGGCAGAGTCGTCGGGTTTGATGACGATCGTGAAACCGGGGTCGAGCAGGTTGAGCTCGAAGTCGGTGACGACCACCGCGACCTCGACGAGTTCGTCGACGCTGAGGTCGAGGCCGGTCATTTCACAGTCGATCCAGACCAAACGGTCTGTTGATGCACTCATGCTCCGAGTCTATCGGCGGGCTCCGACGGCCGCGTCGGCGAGCGGATGCCCGGGTGGGCCTGCGCGCGATCGGCGAGCCGAGCATCCACTCGCCGAGGCCGAGCGGATGCCCCGGTGGGCCTGCGCGCGACCGTGGAGCCGGGCATCCACTCGCCGAGGCCGAGGTGCTTCGGTCGGAGCTCAGCGACCATGCGGGCAATACGTGCCCACGGCGGCTATTCTCCGACGTAACTCCCGAGCCACGTCAGGGACAGGCCAGGGACAGGCCAGGGCTACGCCGCGGGCCGCTGCCCGATACGCACGGTGTTGCCCGACGGGTCGCGGAAGGCGCAGTCTTTCGGCCCCCAGGGCTGCTGGATCGGCTCTTGCAGCACCTCGGCTCCGGATGCCCGCACCTTCTCGAAGGTGGCGTCGACGTCGTCGGTGGTGAACACCAGAATCGGCAGCGATCCCTTGGTGAGCAGCTCTTGCAGGGCATCCCCGTCGGCCTGCGAGCGGCCGGCATGCGGTTCGGAGAGTACAAGCTGCAGCTCTGATGGATCGTTGCTGCCGATGGTCAGCCAGCGATATTCGCCGTTCGATACGTCGTTCACCACCGTAAAACCGAGGGCGTCGCGGTAGAACCCGAGCGATTCGTCGACATCGTTGACGGTTACCTGGCAGTACTGGAGTCGAATTGTCATGACTCCAACGCTAGATCGCGGGGCTGGGCAGCTGCTTCTTCGATTCTGCTCGATCGGTCGAGGCCGGCTTCTCATCGGCCGAACGGGGCAGTGCCGAACTGACGGGCGCGACGACCGATGACGGCGACGTCGATGACGATGACGATGACGATGACGATGACGATGACAACCTGGGCGTGCGCGCGGAACGCAGGCTGCTCGGCCGCGTGCGCAGCATCGCCTCGCGGGTCGGCATGGCGCGAACCGCGTCGTGCTCGCGCAATCGGTAGGCGCTTGGCGTCTCGCCGTTGAGTTCGGTAAAGCGCGAACTGAACGACCCGAGCGAGGTACAGCCGACCGTCATGCACGCCTCCGTGACGCTCATTCCCGCGCGCAGCAGGGCCATCGCTCGCTCGATACGACGGGTCATGAGGTATCCGTACGGCGTCTCACCATAGGCCGCCTTGAACTGCCGCGAGAAGTGCGCGGGCGACATCAGGGCGCGCGCAGCCATCGTCGGCACGTCGAGTGCCTTGGCGTAGTCGCGGTCGATGAGATCACGCGCTCGCCGCAGATGCGCCAGATTCTCGAGCTCCTGCGGAGTCATGCCCCGAGGCTACCACCGGCCATGCAGACTGGAGGCATGGCCAAGAGCGAGTATGCGGGTACGCAGCGGGCGAGCGTCGGCGAGTGGATGCACGGGCTGGGCGAGACGCGCGGCGACCCGGGCGGAGGGGCGGCGGCGGGGGTGATGCTCGCGATAACGGCGGCGCTCACAGCGATGATCGCGGGGTACACGCACGCAGACACGGGCTCCGCCCTCGCCGACGAACGCGACGCCGTGCTCGAGCGCGCTCACGAGTTGCGGGTGGCGGCGCTGCGGCTGGCCGATGACGACGCAGTGGCCTCGCGCGAGTTCGGCGGAGCGTTCCGGCTGCCGAAGGGCGACGAGCGCGACCGGGCGATTCGGCACGGATCCGTCGACGGCGCACGGTCGTCGGCCGCGCTCGGTGAACGGGCGATCGGGGCGGTGGATGATCTGCAGTGGCTCGCGCAGAACGGCAATCCGGCACTCATCGCCGACCTCGCCGTGGCATGCGGAGCCCTGCGCGCGGCGCTCACGGCGGCCCGCACGAACCTCAGCTTCGACCTGGCGGCCCTGACCGCCTCGGGGGAGTCGCTCGAGCAGGTGCGCCTCGAGCATCCGGTGCTCTGGGGCACCGTACCCCGCTTCGACGACGCCATCGCGCGCATCGACGGCATCACCGCCGCCATCGATGCCCGTGCGGCTCCCACCGACTGACGGCTGCCCGGAGACGACGCGGCGAGCAGTGGCGCGCCTGTGCGGCAGCCGGCCGAACCGCGGCCGAACCGCGGCCGAACCACGCGGAGCCTAGAGGGTCACGTTCTGACCGGCCGCCAGGCCGACGATCGTCCAGACGATGAGACTGACGATGGGGGCCAGCACTGCGATGATCATGGCGACGATACCGAACCGCCGACCGCGGTTCTGAATCGTTGCGACGAGCCCTTGGATGAGCGCCCACAGGCCGAAGGCTGATCCGAGCACCATCTGCACTCCGAAGGCGAACTGGTTGGGCTGGGCATTGAAGCCGGTTTTCGGGCCGGCGTTGGAGCCACCGGTGGTGACGCTCGTGTAGTGGTAGATCGTCGTGCCGAACAGACCGATGAGAACCGACGCGATGACGGATGCGATGAGCACACAGACGGCAATAGTCAGGGCCACCCGGCCGAGCTTCGGTGAACGCCGCGGGGCGGGTGTGAGTACGGGCGCATAAAGGGGTGGTGTCGATGGCGGAGGAGTGATGGCAAATGCTGGAGGTGCGACCGATGCGGTCGGAGAAGCTGCCGACTCGAACGGCTGCGCCGCGGATGGTTCGTCTGTCACGTTTTGTGCCCCCTTGCTGCTCGGGCGGGACGCGTCATCGACGTCGGCCGCGACCCCCCGCTTGTTCACTCGATGTTAGCGGTTGCGGTGCCGCGGCACGACCGATGATGGTACTCCTACTCCCAGTATCGCGGGGGCCCTCGCTGTGGCCGCCGCAACGAGGGAGAGTGGATGCACACCGGCACGGTTTCGCCCGCGCCGCCACTTCTCGTCGAAAGAATTTCACATGACCACAACGCTCCTGCCCGGCGGCACTTTCACTGCAGCGCCCGATCTCACCCTCACGCGCATGGGATACGGTGCGATGCAACTCGCCGGGCCGCACGTCTTCGGGCCGCCGGCCGATCGTGACGAGGCGCTCGCCGTGCTGCGTGAGGTGGTCGAACTCGGCATCACGCACATCGACACGAGCGACTTCTACGGGCCATTCGTGACGAACGAGTTCATCAAAGAGGCGCTGCATCCGTACCCCGCCGAGTTGCGGCTCGTCACCAAGGTCGGGTCGCTGCGCGACGCCGAAGGCAACTGGCCCAAGGCGCTGTCGCGCGACGAACTGCGCCAGGCGGTGCACGACAACCTCACCCGCCTCGGGCTCGACACGCTCGACGTCGTCAATCTGCGGGTCGGCGGCTTCGACAGCCCGACCCCGGGGTCGCTCGCGGCGCCGTTCGAAGTGCTCGCCGAACTGCAGAGCGAAGGCCTCATCAAGCACCTCGGTGTGAGCACCGTGACCATGGAGCAGGTCGCCGAGGCCCGGTCGATCGCCCCGGTGGTCGAGGTGCAGAACTTCTACAACATCGCCAACCGGCAGGATGATCGGCTGATCGACGTGCTCGCCGAAGAAGGCATCGCGTATGTGCCGTACTTTCCGCTGGGCGGGTTCTCGCCGCTGCAGTCCGACACGCTGGCCGGCGTCGCGAACCGGCTCGGCGCGACACGCATGTCCGTTGCGCTGGCCTGGCTGCTGCAGCGCTCGCCGAACATCCTGCTCATCCCGGGAACGTCGTCGGTCGCACACCTGCGCGAGAACGTCGCCGGTGCAGCCCTTGAGCTATCGGCCGACGATGTGGCCGAACTCGACTCGATCGGGGCCTGATCGGGGCTTGAAAAAGGATCGGAGCTTGAAAAAAAGTCTGCCGTCAGCTGTCGATTGCCGCTGAGCTCTGCGTCATGGTTCCGAAGCGAGAAATTCCCGCCTTCGATACCATCAGCCCACGACCTCAGTAAGGAAACTCCGATGGAATACATGATTCTGATCGCCGAAACCGTCGCCCACGAGCAGTACACCCCCGGAACCGCGGAATTCGAGCAGTACATGGGCGCGTGGATGGCCTACAACCAGTCGCTCATGGACGGCGGCAACTTCATCGGCGGCGGCCGTCTGCAGCCGGGTGACACCGCCACGACCATCCGCCGCTCGGGTGGCGCCGACACTCTCATCGACGGGCCGTTCGCCGAGTCGAAAGAACAGCTCGGCGGGTACTATCTCATCTCCGCGACCGACCTCGATGAAGCGTTACGGCTCGCGGCAGCGATGCCGATCGACGACGCGGCCCTCGAAGTGCGCCCCCTCGCCTTCCGGTCCGAGTCGCTCTGAGTCATGCGTGACTGACGTTCCAGAGGCCGTCACCCGCCTCGCCCGCGAGCAGAGCGGGCGTGTACTCGCGCTGCTCGCGGCCCGGTTCGGCGACCTCGATCTCGCAGACGAGGCAGTTCAGGATGCCCTGCTCGCCGCGAGCGGATGGAAGCACGTTCCCGACAATCCACCGGCGTGGCTCTACACCGTCGCGCGCAACAACGCCATCGACCGCCTGCGCCGCGCCGCCGCAGAACGCCGGCGCCTGCTCGCCGCCGCGCCCGACCTCACGGGGCGAGTCTCGTTCGCCGAGCCTGAGCACGCCGCCCTCGAGGAGGAGCCGATGATCGTCGAACACTCCGAGGTCGGCGACGAGCAGCTTCGTCTCATGCTGCTCTGCTGCCATCCTGCCCTCGATCGCGACACCCAGGTCGCGCTCACGCTGCGCCTGGTCGGTGGCCTGAGCACTCCCGAGATCGCGGCGGCCTTCCTGCTGCCCGAAGCCACACTGGCGCAGCGCATCGTGCGAGCCAAACGCAAGGTCCGTGACGCGGGCATTCCGCTGAGCATCCCGCAGCGACTGGATGATCGTGTGCAAGCACTTCTCACGGTGCTCTACCTCGTGTTCAACGAGGGTTACCTCGCGCGCGGCGGAGCCCCGGGCATCCGCATCGACCTCGTCGACGAAGCGATACGACTCACTCGCCAGGCGGCCGAGCTGCTGCCGGATTCGGCCGAGGTCGAGGGGCTGCTGGCTCTCGAACTCTTCACGCACGCGCGCAGCGAGGCGCGCTTCGTAGCCGGCGAGCTCGTGCTTCTCGATGCTCAAGATCGAAGCCGGTGGGATGCCCGGCTCATCGCCTCGGGTGACGCCGTTCTGGCTCGGGCGCTGCGGCGCATGACTCCGGGGCCGTTTCAACTGCAGGCGATCATTGCGGCGTATCACGCGAAGGCGCGCAGTTCGGTCGAGACCCACTGGCGCGCCATCGTGCGCGTTTACGATCAGCTGGTGGTGATGATGCCCTCGGCTGTGGTCGAGCTGAACCGCGCGGTCGCGGTGTCGATGGTGGAGGGGCCCGAAGCGGGTCTGCGTCTGATCGATGCGATTAACGGCCTCGACGCGTATTACCTCTACTGGGCCGTGCGCGGCGAGTTGCTGAGCCGTTCGGGTCGGACCGCCGACGCCATCCTCGCTGTGCAACGTGCTCTCACTCTGGCGACCAACCCGGCCGAACAGCAGCACCTGCGAGGGCGTCTCGCGGCGCTCGGTGACGCGTGAAGCCGTGAAGCCGCGAAGGCGTGATCTGCGTTCTTGTCTTCGTGGTGATCAGCGAAGTGGCTCGCCCGGCACGACGAGCACGATCTTGCCGCTGCGCGGTGAGTGCGCGGCAACCGCGGCATGCGCCTCAGCAGCCTGTTCGAAGGGCAGAACGCGCTCGATGCGAACGTGAAAGCGCCCCTGGGTCGCGAGCGCCGCGGCGGTCGCCAGCCCGTGACGGCCGTCGGCTTCGCCGCCGATCTCTCCGACCGACACGCGCACGCCGAGAGAGGGGCCGGTGAAGTCCGAAAGGGTCACGACTGCGTCGGGCGAACCGGTGAGCGCAATCAGTTCGGGCAGCGCGTCTGCGCCCGATACGTGCAGCGCACGGTCGATCGTGCCCGGCTGCGCTGAAGCCGCGGGCGCAGCCGCAGCATCCGCATCGGCAGCGCCGAGCAGCGTCGCCACCCGGGCGGGTAGCCCCGGCCCGTAGGTCAGCGCTTCGGCGCCGAGTGAGGCGAGATACGACTGGTTGGCCGGGCTGGCCGTGCCGATGACCCGCGCGCCCCGCGCCAGAGCGAGTTGCACGGCGGCACTTCCGACGCCGCCGGCGGCGCCGTCGATCAGCAGAGTCGTGCCCTCGGCAATGCCGAGCAGATCGAGCGCGCGCGCGGCCGTCTCGATGCTGCTGCCGGATGCCCCGGCCTGCGCCCACGGCAGCGCAGCAGGTTTTTTCGCCCAGAACGACAGCACGGCGAATTCGGCGCTCGCGCCGCCCAGTTTCGCGATGTCGACCGATCCGAACACCTCGTCGCCGAGTGCTACCCCTTGGACGCCGGGCCCGATTTCGTCGACGACTCCGGCGGCGTCCATTCCGGGAATGTGGGGGAGGGTCAATCGTGAGGCCGACGGCGACCGGCCCGAACGAATCGACAGATCGACCGGGGCGACGCCCGCCGCTCGCACGGCGATGCGCACCTGACCGGCCTCGGCGTGCGGCTGCGCAGCACGACCCGCCGTGAGCACCTCGGGCGGCCCGAATTCGGCGTACTGAACAGCGAACATCGAGTCGGCGGCGCCAGGTTCGGCATCGATCGCGGCCGCGGCGACAGTTGAGTCGGCATTGACCGCGGCCTGGTCGGCGTCAGCGCCGACCGCGCCAGCGCCCAGCCCCTGCTCGCTCACTTCTGACCGCCCAGCCACTGCAGCGCCGCGACGGTGAGCGCAGACACACCGGCGTCGAGCGTGGGTTGCGGCACCGGGGCGAAGAACGGGGAGTGGTTCGCCGGGATGTCACGCTCGACCGTGCCGGCCGCCGCGGCGGCGCCGTAGACACGGGCATCCGTACCCCCGAGCAGCCAGAACACCAGCGGTGCGCCGACGGCCGTCGCGAGCAGGCTGACATCCTCGCTTCCGGTCACCGGGCCGGGGTCGATGACGCGCTGCGCGCCGAACGCGTGCTGAAAGGCGCCGAAGACCCGGGCGCTCGCGTCGATGTCGTTCACCAGCACCGGAAAGGTGTCGACGGCAATGATCTGCGGCTCGCGTTCGGCGCCAGAAGCAGCGGACTCGGCGTGGATGATGCGGTGCACGGCGGCGACGACCCGATCGCGAACGCCCGCGTCGAGGCTGCGGATGGCGACGCCGAACGTCGCCTCGTCGGGAATGATGTTGTTCTTGCTGCCCGCGTGTATCTGGCCCACGGTGAGCACTGCCGTCTCGCCGCCGGCCACCTCGCGCGAGACAACGGTCTGCAGGCGCAGAATGGTTGCTGCGGCCATCACGATCGGGTCGATGGTCGTTTCGGGCCGCGAGCCGTGGCCGCCGCGCCCGAACATACGCACGTCGAACGCGTCGGTCGCAGCGAACGCAGGGCCGGCGTGCAGTCCGAGCACCCCGGCATACATCGGTGCCACGTGTTGCCCGAGCACCACATCGGGCACCGGAACGCGCTCGAACAGGCCGTCGTCGACCATCGCCTGTGCTCCCGCGCCCAATTCTTCGGCCGGCTGGAACACCACCTCGAGCGTTCCCGACCACGCGTCGCGCGCAGTCGAGAGCACCTCGGCCGCGCCGAGCAGACAGGTCACGTGCACGTCGTGCCCGCAGGCGTGCATGACGGGCTGCTCGATGCCGGCCGGGTCGAGACCTCGCGCCGTGCTGGCGTACTCGAGCCCGGTCTGCTCGAGCACCGGCAGAGCATCCATGTCGGCGCGGAGCAGCACGGTGGGCCCGTTGCCGTTGCGCAACAGACCGACGACCCCAGTGGTGCCGACCCCCTCGATGACCTCGAAGCCCAGCTCGGCGAGGCGTGCGGCCACGATTCCGGCCGTGCGGTTTTCGTGGAACGAGAGCTCCGGATGCTCGTGCAGGTCTTTGTACAGCGCCACGAGCGGGGCGGTCACAGCGGTCAGGTCGTCGAGCACCGAAGTCATAGTGCTCACCCTATCGACGTCTGCTTTCCGTCAGCCGAGACGGCGTCGAGCTGCGCCATGAGGTCGTCGCTGAGCGTGATGTCGCCGATGGCAGCGTTTTGCTCGAGGTGCGCGATGCTACTCGTTCCGGCGATGAGCAGGGTGTTCGGGGCGTGCTGCAACATCCAGGCGAGCCCGACCTGGCTCGGCGTGACCCCGAGCTGCTGCGCAGCCGCGAGAACTGCCGGCTGCTCGACGACCTTGGGGCGACCCGGAAAGGCGGAACCGAGCGGAAAGAACGGTGCCCAGGCGATGTCGTTCGCGCGGCAGAGGTCGAGCATCCGTTCACCCGAGCGCTCGACGAGACTGTAGCTGTTCTGCACGCACGCGATGCCCGCAGGGAGGGCCTGTTGCAGCTGCTCGAGGCTCACGTTGCTCAGACCGAACGCGCCGATCAGGCCTTCGTCGCGCAGGGCCGCCAGTTCGGCCAGTTGGTCGTCGAGGTCGACGACCTGGTCGCCGGTGGCGATGATGCCGGGCTGGGCATCTGCTCGCCGCAGGTTGACGACGGCGATGCGGTCGCGGCCCAGGCTCCTCAGGTTGGCCTCGATCGAGGCGCGCAGCTCTTGCGGTTTCTGAGCGGCAACAAGCGGAACCGGGGCGTCGACGCGGTTTGCGCCGACCTTGCTGACGATGACGACCTCATCGGAGTCGCCGAATGCTCTGCGGATCAAGTCGTTCGCGGTGCCGTGCCCGTAGAACTCGGCCGTGTCGATGTGCGTGATGCCGAGCTCGACCACGCGGTGCAGAAGCGCAATGGCGTCGTCGGCGTCGACCGGCGGCAGGCCTGGGCGCTCGACCAGTTGCATCGCGCCGTACCCGATACGGGCGACCGGATGCCCGGCGAGCAGCCATTCGCCTCCGGGTCTGTTGGCGGCTTTACTGGGTGTCGTCATGACGCGCCTTTCTCGTCGTACTACGCTGATCAGTACCGGAGGAACCTCCGTATTGCCGACACTAGCAGAAACGGAGGTTCCTCCGATACATGGATGAAGCGACTTCTCAGCCGACACGCGTGCGTGCGGATGCCCAGCGCAACCGCGAACGGCTCATCGAGGCGGCTCGGCGGGCGCTGTCGGCGGCCCCTGGCGGTGAAGCCTCGGCGGGGGCGAACGGCGTAACCGGCGCCGCGGGCGTCACGGGCGTCAGCGCGGCAGCGGGAGCCGCGCCTGGCGCCGCTTCTGGCGCCGTTGCCCCCGTCTCGCTCGAGGCGATCGCGCGCGATGCCGGCGTCGGCATCGGCACCCTGTACCGGCACTTTCCCACCCGCGACGCCCTCGTCGAGGCCGTCTACCGCACCGAACTCGAGACCGTGCTCGCCCGTGGCGCAGAGCTGCTGGCGAGCACCGAACCTGCAGAGGCCCTGCGGCAGTGGATGCTCGCCTATGCCGACTTCGTCTCGACCAAGCGCGGCATGGCCGAGAGCCTGCGCAGCCTGCTGCAGACCGGGGCCATCACGTCGTCGCAGACTCGTGCGCGGGTCACCGAGACCATCGCGGCGTTGCTCGACGCCGGCGCTCGCGCCGGCACCCTGCGACCGGATGTTCGCGCCGACGACGTCGCGGCGAGCCTCGTCGGAGTGTTTCTGGCCACCCCCCACCCCGGCCAGCGCCCCCAGGCCGACCGCATGCTCGCCCTCCTGCTCGCGGGCATCCGCGCCCCCGCCGTCGAGCATGCATCATGAGCAATAGTTGCTAAATAGTTCTTATTGTATATAGTCTCTACCCATGGCAGAATCAGCGGCTCGCATCATTCGAAGCGCTCGTGAACGTTCGGCATTGAGTCAACGAGATCTCGGAATTCTGGCCGGCATTCCGCAGAGTGCGATCAGCGCTTACGAGAGCGGGCGAAAGCAGCCCTCGTTTCAGGCTCTCACCAGAATTGTCGGCTCTGCCGGATTCTCCCTTTCTATCGTGTTGAACCCGACCGAAGCCACCGTCCTTCCAGGATTTTCTGGGCCAGCCGGCCGAAAAGTGCAGCGACAACGTCAAGAATTTCGAGAGCTCCTTGCGCAGCGCAATCTTGAGCGTCCAGAGATTTTCGGCAGCATAGCGAGAGGCGACGATCGCCCCGATAGTGATCTTGACGTGCTGGTAGACGTGCCCGACGGAGTTGGCCTGTTCGCTCTGGCGGCAGTGAAACGCGAGTCCGAAGATCTTCTCGGCGTGCCGGTCGACCTTGTGCCTCGTGCCGGGTTGAAGTCGATGATCGCGGAGACAATAGCCCGCGACCTCGTTCCTCTGTGAGCCGTCCCGACATCGAACGAACACAGGCGAGGGGTCAGGCGCCGACGTAGGCCGCCAGGTGAGTGCCGGTGAGGGTGGAGCGGGCGGCGACGAGGTCGGCGGGGGTGCCCTCGAAGACGATGCGACCGCCATCGTGGCCGGCGCCGGGGCCGAGGTCGATGATCCAGTCGGCGTGGGCCATCACCGCCTGGTGGTGCTCGACGACGATGACCGACTTGCCGGCGTCGACCAGACGGTCGAGCAGGGCGAGCAGCTGTTCGACGTCGGCGAGATGCAGGCCCGTGGTGGGCTCGTCGAGAATGTAGATTCCGCCCTTCTCCGAGAGGTGCGTGGCGAGCTTCAGCCGCTGGCGCTCCCCGCCAGACAGGGTATTGAGGGGCTGGCCGAGGCTGAGGTAGCCGAGTCCGACATCGACGAGGCGGCTCAGAATGGCGTGCGCGGCCGGCAGCCGCGCGTCGCCTGAGCCGAAGAAGCTCTCGGCATCCGTCACCGACATCGCCAGCACCTCGCTGATGTTGCGACCGCCGAGCCGATATTCGAGAACGGAGGCCTGGAACCGCTTGCCTTCGCACACCTCGCAGGTGGTCGCCACACCCGCCATCATTCCGAGGTCGGTGAAGATCACCCCGGCACCGTTGCAATTGGGGCAGGCGCCCTCGGAATTCGCGCTGAACAAGCCGGGCTTCACCCCGTTGGCCTTAGCGAACGCGGTGCGGATCGGGTCGAGCATCCCGGTGTAAGTCGCCGGGTTGCTGCGTCTCGAGCCGCGGATGGCGCCCTGGTCGATCGAGACGACTCCGGATGCATCGGGGATCGACCCGTGCAGCAGAGAGCTCTTGCCCGAGCCGGCGACTCCGGTCACGACGACCAGAACGCCGAGCGGAATGTCGACGTCGACGTTCTGCAGGTTGTGCGAGGTGGCTCCGCGAATCTCGAAGGCACCGTTCGGTGTGCGAAGGTCTGCCTTGAGAGCGGCCCGGTCATCCAGGTGCCGCCCGGTGAGAGTGTCGCTGGCGCGCAGATCGTCGAGCGTTCCTTCGAAACAGACCGAGCCGCCGGCTGACCCGGCACCGGGGCCGAGGTCGATCACGTGGTCGGCGATCGCGATCATCTCGGGCTTGTGCTCGACCACAAGAACGGTGTTGCCCTTGTCGCGCAGCCGCAGCAGCAGCTCGTTCATGCGCTGAATGTCGTGCGGATGCAGCCCGATGCTCGGCTCGTCGAAGACGTACGTCACGTCAGTGAGCGACGACCCGAGGTGCCGAATGATCTTGGTGCGCTGCGCCTCGCCGCCCGAGAGGGTGCCCGACGGGCGGTCGAGCGAGAGGTACCCCAGCCCGATCTCGACGAACGAGTCGAGGGTCTGCTGCAGCGCCCCCAGCAGGGGAGCGACCGACGGCTCCGAGAGACCGCGCACCCACTCGGCCAGGTCGCTGATCTGCATGGCGCAGGCCTCAGCGATGTTCAGCCCGTCGATGCGCGACGACCGCGCTCCCTCGCTCAACCGGGTGCCGCCGCACTCGGGGCAGGTGGTGAACGTGACGGCGCGGTCGACGAAGGCGCGAATGTGCGGCTGCATCGCCTCGCGGTCTTTGGAGAGAAACGACTTCTGCACCTTTGGAATCAGGCCCTCGTAGGTCATGTTGATGTCGCCGACCTTGACCTTCGTCGGCTCGTGCCGCAGAAAGTCGTCGAGTTCGCGCTTCGTATAGTCACGGATGGGCTTGTCGGGGTCGAGAAACCCCGATCCGGTGAAGATGCGCACACCCCAGCCGTCGGCGGTGTACCCGGGAATGGTCAGCGCACCTTCGTTCAGCGACTTGGAGTCGTCGTAGAGCTGGGTGAGATCGATGTCGTTCACGCTGCCCATGCCTTCGCAGCGCGGGCACATGCCACCCGTGATGCTGAAGCTGCGGCGCTCTTTCGTGGTCGAGCCGCCGCGCTCGATGGTGACGGCGCCCGCCCCCGAGATCGAGGCGACGTTGAACGAGTAGGCCTGCGGCGACCCGATGTGCGGCTCGCCGAGCCGGGAGTACAGGATGCGCAGCATCGCATTCACGTCGGTCGCCGTTCCGATGGTCGAGCGCGCGTTCGCACCCATGCGCTCCTGATCGACGATGATCGCGGTGGTGAGACCCTCGAGCACGTCGACGTCGGGGCGGGCCAGCGTCGGCATGAAACCCTGAACGAAGGCGCTGTACGTCTCGTTGATCATCCGTTGCGACTCGGCGGCGATGGTGCCGAAGACGAGCGAGCTCTTGCCCGATCCCGAGACGCCGGTGAAGACCGTGAGACGCCGCTTCGGGATCTCGACGCTCACGTTCTTGAGGTTGTTCGCCCGCGCACCCTGCACGCGGATGAGGTCGTGGCTGTCGGCGGCATGCGGCGTCTGGGAGTTCATGCCGATCAGCCTATTGCGCGGGTGTGACGTGGTTCAGAACAACGGCCAGGGCACCGCGGGCATCTGCCCGCGTGGGGCAGGGAACCGCCGGCGCGAAAGAAGGCGTTCGCACCGGTCGGCAAGCGCAATGACCTCGATTTCAGTGAGCAGCTCGCCGAGCGCTGCGCCCAGTTCGCCGTCGAGCTCGGCGAGCACGCGGTCGACGCCGGCCAGCTCGTCGGCCTCGAGGTCTTCACCGCGCCAGCCCCAGAGCACGGTGCGCAGCTTGTGATCCTCGTGAAAGGTCAGCCCGTGGTCGATGGCGTACCGATGACCGCCTGCCATCGGCAGTATGTGCCCGCCCTTACGATCGGCATTGTTCACGATGACATCGAAGACGGCCATCCGCCGCAGCCCGGGGGAGTCCTCATGAATGAGGGCGACCGGATGATCGTGCTCATCGGTTCCGTCGAAGACGTGACGCCAGCCCCGTTCTGGCACCTTCTGCGCAGCGACGAGGTCGACGGCATCCTGCGCCGGGTCGACGTCTTGCCAGAGCTGAACCATGCCCACGCCGTACGGCCCGTCGCGCAGCCAGGTCTGCGGCACCAGGTTCCAGCCCAGCGATTCGGAGACGAGGTAGGCGGCTGCCTCGCGTTCGGCGAGGTTGCCGTCGGGAAAGTCCCACAGTGGCCGCTCGCCCGACACCGGCTTGTAGACGACCGTCGCTTCGCCGATGGTGCCCACGAAGACCGCGTTCGATGCCGAGGCGACCTGTCCGGTCAGCTCGAGGGGTGTGTCGTCGAACGGGTCGTCAGCCGGCACGGCGTCTAATTGTCGTCGAGATCTGCGGGCGGCGGGCAGATGTGGCCGCCGGCATCCATCGGCGTGCCGCACAGCGGGCAGATCGGGCGACCGGCGCCGACGATCTCGCGAGTGCGTTTTGCAAACGCGCGGGCGGTGCCGACAGGAATGCGCACCAGCAGCATCTCTTCGGCCTCGACCTCGATCAGGCCGGCTTCGAGAACGTCGTCGTCGATCTGCTCGAGGTCGACTTCGACCAGCGGGTAGGCCTCGATGACGATCTGCGCGGTCGACGGATCCCAGCCGAGGCTCATGGCGCCTGTGCGGAACTGCTCGTCGACGCGGTCGAGGGGCTCGTTGTCGACGAGTTCGATCGGTGTCGTGGTGGGAACGCTGAACGGGTTTCCGTCGCCGGTCATCAGCTCGTCGAGAATCTCGTCGATCTTCTCGGCGAGCAGAGCGGATTGCTCTTTCTCGAGCGCCACGCTCACCACGTCGGCCCTGGTGCGCACCTGCAGGTAGAAGGTGCGCTCACCCGGGCGCCCGACGGTTCCGACAACGACTCGGTCGGGCCAGACGAACTCATGGACGATTGTGGGCATGTTCTATTTTAGGAGCCTGTTTCGGGGTCGCTCGCCCCGAGGGCCTCGCTGTCGGCGGGCTGAACCGGGCCGGCGCCTCCGCCGACGGGAGCGTCGGCTGGGGCATCCGCTGTGCGCAGCCAGGAGAGGTCGCCTGCATCGGTGTTCGTGGCCACGACATCGGGGCGCTGGGCCCCGTACCGCACGATCGAAATGGATGCCGGGTTCACGCTGATGCGCTGAAAGAGGTCGAGGTGCATGCCGAGTGCGTCAGCCAGAATGGATTTGATGATGTCGCCGTGACTCACCGCAACCCACACTGCGCCCGGGCCGAATTCGGCTTCGAATGCGGCGTCGTGCCGCCGGATTGCGGCCACGGATCGGGCCTGCATCGCCGCCATCGACTCCCCACCCGGAAAAACGGCGGCCGAGGGCTGCGTCTGCACGACCGACCACAGCTTCTCTTTCGAGAGCTCAGCGAGCCGGCGGCCTTGCCATTGCCCGTAATCGCACTCGGTGATGCCGCTTTCGAGGGGGGTGAGCGGGCTGCCGCTTTGTCGGTCGAGAATAATGCGCGAGGTCTGACGACAGCGCTCGAGCGGGCTCGACACGACAGCCACGAGGGGAATGACCGCCAGTCGCTCGGCGGTGCGCGCGGCCTGCCTGCGCCCCGTCTCGTCGAGCTTGACGCCCGCGGTGCGGCCGGCGAGGGTTCCGCTGGCGTTCGCGGTGGTGCGGCCGTGCCGAACGAGAATCACTGTGGCCATGCATACGAGCCTAACCGGCACGCCCGAGGCTTCGCCTGGCTGGGGCCTCCCGCCTCACCGGATGCTCGGCCTCACCTGCCCGAATGCAATGTCGAGCATTTCGGCCATCGGCTTGTCTTGAACAGCGAGAGTGGGGGCGATCTTCCACAGGTGGAGGAACACCGACAGCAGCACCGCCTCTGGCTGAGCGGTTCGATTTCCCGTCAGCATGCCGAGAACGGCCGGGGCAATGAGGTCATATAAGTCGGAGAACGCTTGCTGGTCTCCTCGGGCGACGCGCCGGTACAAGTCGGTCGCGGATTCCTCGTGGGCCCAGCCGCCGGAAGCAGCAACTCTAACGTGACCGGCCTGACGAGATCGCCGCGCTGGAACAGTCGGTTCGGCGGGCGGGTCATCATCATCCGAAACGGCGAGCGCCTGATTGATAGACATCAATAACCATTCCTGTCGGCCCGAATTCTCGCCGCCGCGATGGCAACAAGAACACGATAACCGCAGAAGAAGTCAGCGCCCTAGCCCTTGACGCCGGCGATCATCTACACATCGAATGCGGTGCGCCTCAGACTGCGCCGCTCGTCAGGGCGATCCGGTGCACGGGCATCCGGCCCCCTTCGTACGTTAGGGGCGGAGCATGATCTTGCCGTCGCGGCCCGGAACGAAGTTGGCGTCGCTTGCCTCACGTGCGTCTTCGAACGAGTATGTCGCTTCGACGGGCAGGGTGAGGTCGCCGTCTTGGATGCGGCGCACGAGTTCTGCGAACAGCGCACGACGCGTGTCGGCTGGCATGGTGGCACCGACCGTGCTGCCCCAGAATCCTTTGACGGTGACGTTCTTGAAGATGATGTCCCCGGAGCTGATCTCCATCACCGGTGAGGCCATAGCGCCGAACACAATCAGCGAGCCATCCTCCGCGAGCAGCGAGAGAACATCGCCGCTCGCCGTGCCGCCCACCGAATCGATGCCCACCCGAAGAGGCGCATCGCCGGTCAGGGCCCGCACCTGTTCGACCCAGTTCGTGCTATCGGTCGATACGACGTTGACGATGCCTTGCGCGGCGAGTTCCTCAACCCCGGCAGCGCGGCGCACGAGCCCGAGAACGTTGATCTTGCGCGGTGCGGCAAGCTGAGCGACGAGCCTGCCGACGGCACCGTTCGCCGCGTTCTGAACGAGCCAATCGCCCTCTGCGAGGTCGAGGCTTTCGAGCAGGCTGATAGCGCTGAAAGGCATCGCAACCAGCTGGGCGGCCGCCTCGTCTGAGATGCTGTCGTCGACCGGTATCAGAGCGCCGGCTTTGGCGATGAAGTACTCGGCCCAGACTCCGAAGGTGGAGCCGGAAGCGACCCGTTGCCCCACGCTGAGGTGCGTCACACCCTCGCCAAGCGCATCGACGACGCCAACCGCTTCTGTACCCGCGCGGGCAGGGAGCTCCGGTTTGAAGCCGTAGGTGCCGCGAATCGTCCAGAGGTCGTGGTTGTGAATCGGCGACAGAATCGTGCGCACTCGAACCTCACCAGCGCTCGGTTCGGGTAGCGGTACCTCTTCGACCGCAAGCACATCGGAGGGCTCCCCGAACTGGGTGTGAGTGATGGCGCGCATGACGGTGTTCCTAACTTTCGATGACTGTCTCATCATATTTTGGGCGTGTCCCCGGATTTTCTCCCGGAAGACCCAGACCAGTGCGAGCGTGATGATGACAAGCGGCAGGAACTCCGGGGCGAGAATCATGGCGCCGAAGATGATGTCAAGCATTTCGAACCCGACGAGGGAGGCGGCGGCAACCCAGGTCCAGCCGCTGAGCAGCATGAGCCGGGTCTTCAGGTTGCGGCAGGCGCGCCGCGTTCGCACGAGCTGAAGTCGGGTTCTTCTATACAGGATTCGGGACGCCGATCCGTTCTGGGTGCGGAGTTCGCGGTTGGTTGTACGACGGCGTGAAAAAAACATGAGACTCCTGCGAGGGGTCGAGAACGAGTCAGATAGCGGCGCACGCCAACCGGATGCCCATCCAGGGAATTCGAACGGTTGGCCTTCGCCCGAGCTTGCTTCTCTCGAGAAGAAGCGGAGATTGGCTTACTGCGCCAGCGCGTGCGGCGCACGCAGCATGACCGACGGGGCACGCGGCCCAACCCCACCCACGGGCTCGCGGCGAGGGATCGGTATGTGCTGAGCTACACGGGCTGCCGGAGCTCTGGTCAGCGGGGCGACCTTCGCTGATGTAAATGACTCGACGCATCGTCGAACGACAACTGCAACGGCGAGGGCCAGAGTTCCGATTGCTGCCAGAAGAAGAATGGGGATGATCGTGTTGGGTACCGAGAAAACTTCCAGGTGAAGCCATGTGCTTGCGGGCACTAACCATTCGAGTAGCGCCCACTCGGCAGCGCGCATGGTGACAGCCCCTCCGTCGCTTTGAAAAAACGATACCCGCAGCCTCGCCACTCTGCGTGCTCAATCCCGCGGGTTGTGGTTCTCCACCCGGAGCGCGTCGCCGTCTACGCCGCGATCCTGCTCGCTTTGACCATTCTGCTCGCTCTCGGTTACCGTAACGAGACGGGCATTGGGGTGCTCCTCGCAGTCGCCCTGTGTTTAGCCTGTGTGACGTTGCCGGTTCTCGCCGAGCGGAACCTTCAGCGGGTCTCTCGAAGCGTTTCGAGGTAGTTGGCGTCGACGATGTATTGCTCGGCGTCATCGAGGAGTTGTGGCTTGCCGAGCTCGCCGGCCTTCAGCTTCGACATGTCCGCGAGATCGTACAGCCGGATGATCGCGACTCTGAGAACATCGTTCCAGGTGGCATCGGACTTGTAGGCGTCGAGGATGATCTGCACCCTGCGTCGAGCCTGCTCCATCCCAGGTGCGTTGAGCGGAGTCGTGGCGGTCAGGGGCACTGCGCGTGTTGCGAAGTACGCGACATCCCACAGCCTCGGCCCGGGCGAGCACATGTCAAAATCGATCGCACCGACAAGGTGACCGTTCGCGAAAGCGAGGTTGTGTGGCGCGAAATCGTTGTGGCAGATCACTTCACTGGGCACTTTCGCCCGAGACTGCCACACGCTGTCGTCTAGAGCGAACCCCAAACTCGCATCATGCAGTTGACGGAGGTGTCGCGCGCCTTCGATGAGCACGTCTTCGCTCCACACCCAGTCGGGAAGCGGATACAACGGCACCTCGCCCTCGACGAAGGTCAGTCGCTCGTGGTCGCCTTCGATCCCGAGCGGTTGAGGCGCCCAGGTGATTCCTGCAACCCGGAGGTAGCGCAGGTACTGGTGTACCGTCGGCGTCCACGGGCCCGCCGTGCGCACGACGGTGTTGCCCTCTCGGCGAACCGCGTTCATGTTGCTGCCCGGAAGGATCGACTCCATGCGCCAAGGCTAGGCCATCCCCTCGACGCCGGCGATGGGCTGGATCGCCAGCTTGCCGGTATCGTCAGGGCATGCCTCTCGCACTGATCACCGGCGCCGCACGACCCGCAGGTATCGCCGCCGGCATCACACCGAAGCTGATCGCTGACGGGTGGGAGGTCGCGACGAGCGATCTCGCCGACACGGACTTTCCCGCCGACTTATCCTCCCCAACAGGTCCCGACGAACTCATCGCCGCCGTCACCGCCGGTCACGGCCCGATCAGCGCGCTGATTCTCAGCCACGCACACGATGTCGAGTCCGGAATCCTCGACACCACAGCCGAGAGTTTCGACACCCACATCGCAGTGAACGCCCGCGCCAGCCTGCTCCTGATCGCCGCGTTCGCCCGGCAGATCCCCGAAACCGGCGGTGCGATCGTCGCACTCACGAGCGACCACACCACCGGCAATTTGCCCTACGGAGCCTCCAAGGGAGCGTTGGATCGTATCGTGATCTCCGCAGCCCGCGAACTCGGCCCGCTGGGCATCTCGGCCAACGCCCTGAACCCGGGCCCGATCGACACCGGCTGGATGAACGACCAGATCCGCGAAGACCTCACCCCGCAACATCCTCTCGGCCGGCTCGGCACACCGACCGACATCGGCAGCATCGTCGCGTTTCTGGTGTCACCTCGGGGCCGATGGATCTCTGGCCAGCTCCTGCACACCGACGGCGGATTCTCCACCCGCTTCTAACGATCCTTCACCTCGCGAAAGTCGTCGGCATGGCGTGAAGCCCAATCCGTATAGCTGAGCGCCGGCTTGCCGAGAATGGCCTGAACCGCCCCCGTCGCGGGTGAATTGCCGTCGTCGGCGTCGTCGAGGAACTGGAGCACCGCCTCGGCCTCCCATTCGGGCATGAACCGCCCGTAACTGGTCGCGGCTTGCTCGCGCGAGAGCTCGGTGACCGTGATCGGCCGGCCGATCGCAGCCGAGATCGCCGCCACCTGAGCTCGCTGACTCAGCCGTTCAGACCCGGTGAGCAGATCGCTGACGTCGGTGCGACCGTGCAGCGCAGCGACTGCGACAGCCGCAATGTCTCGTTCGTCGATCGGCGCAGTCAGAGCCTCGGGGCGGTAAAGCGCGATGGTGCCGTGGGAGCGTATCGGGTATGCCCAGCCGAGGCTGTTCGTCGCCAGCACAAGTGGGCGCACCGGGATGACCGTGAGGTCGTCGGCCGCGAAGAGCGACTGCTCGACCTGGCGGTGTTTTTCGGTGATGCGGTTGCCCCTCGAGGACGAATGGATGACCGACCCCGACGACAGCAGCACAAGACGTTCGACACCGGCACTCCGGGCCGCCTCGATGAGACCGTCGACGCCGTCGTGGTTAGCGAACACGAAGGCTTGCCCGATCCCCTCGAACGCCCTGTCGAGACTAGCGCGATCGGTGAGATCGGCGGCAACCACCTCGACGCCGGTTGGGAGCTGTCCCGGCTCCGGGCGCCGGGTCGACGCTCGTACGGGCATGTCGTCGAGAAGGAGCTGGTCGAGGATGAGCCGACCGATTCCGGCGCGGGCACCCATGACGAGAGTGGGTTTGAGGTCGGTGTTCTGCATGAGAGTGCTCCAATAGCGCGTATCAATCGCGCGCCACGGAGAAGCCATGCTGGCACGAGGCGTTCCGACGCATCACCCCGACGAACCTATTCTAGCGCTCAGAAGCCGAGACGCACCGGCGACTCCGACCCGTTACGGAATCCAGATCACGATGCCGGTCACGTCGTGCAGCACTGCTGCGGCACCCGCTCGCACGGCGGCGGCGGTTCGCGAGGGCGTGAACGAAGAGGGGTCGTAGTCCGACGACGCCCCGAGCCCTTCACCGCGGAACGACGCGCCGGTCCAGTCGACGGCCGTCACGTTATGGGTGGGTTCGGCGACTTCGGCGCCGACGATGAGAAAGAGCTGGTCGAGATGGCTCGCCGTGACGGTGGCCAGCGGATCGACCAGGTCGTTGCCCGCGCTGATCACGAGATCGGGTTTCATATCGATCGCTCGCACGATAGACGTGATCGGGTCGACATCGGCGTGCACGGTGCGCAATTCGACGTTCTCGGCTGCAGCCCAGTCGTTCACTGCAGTCAACAGTGCACGGGTCGGTTCGTCGTCGCCGGCGGTGAGCAGAACGACGCGAAAGCCCGGCGACGGATGCACGCCCGTCCATGATTCCGGGGCGGGATTGATCGTCGCCTCCGGGCTCGGCGTGGCCGAGGGCAGAAACCCGTCCCCGAGAGCACCGAGCGGGGCAGGAGCGGCATGTGGCTCTGCCCAGCTGTCGGTCGCCGAGCATCCGGCAAGAAGCACAAGGCCGAGCACGACCGCCCCGAGCGAGGCCATCAATCGGGCTGGAGCGAAAGCTTTTCGAGGACGCACTTTTCCACCTTGCCGCAGACGAGGGGGTCGGTCGGTTGCCAGCAATGACAGTTCCTCGATCGTTCGGGCACGGTACGTCTGCTGTTTACCGACTCACGACAACGTACGTAGTCGACCAAGGAGAAGAATGTCGTATCGGCTGAGGCGCGCAGTTCTGGCGATTTTGATCGCTTTCGTGACCGGTGGGCTGCTGGTCGGCAGCGCGAGTGCTGCCTCGGCGCACGGATTCTCGTCGGTCGCTTACGTCGACGTGACAGCACCCCAGTCAGGGCAGGTGCGAACCACCCTGCAGCTCGAATACGACCTTCTCGTCGTCTCGGCCGCCGATGCTGCGCACGACGACACGCTGTTTCAGCAGGGAACCGAGGCGTTCGAAAACGGCGACTCCGTCGCGCAGGCGGCAGCCCTGAATGCACACCTCGCCACGGTGACGGCGTACGCGGAACCCCGACTGACGGTCTCGTCGGGCGGCACAGCGTGCACGCCTGGAAGCGTAGGCGAGATCGTGATGACCGAGCAGCAGGGCGTGCCCTACGCGATGTTCGTCGTCGACCAGGCGTGCCCACAGACCAGCGACGGACACGTGGTGACGAGCACCCTCTTCGCCGATTCCGAAGGATTCGTCACAGGCACCAAGACGATTCTCACCTACGAGCTCGACGGACAGTCGGGAAGCGCCGCGCTCGACAGCAATCAGAGTTCGTTCTCGACCGAGCAGAGCACGGGCGAGCGGTTCTGGGAATTCTTCCACCTCGGGGCGGAGCATCTGCTGACGGGAATCGACCACATACTGTTTCTGCTGGCCCTCATCGCAGGTTCGCGCAGGTTCCGGGAGGTGGTTCTCGCCGCGACGACCTTCACGGTCGCTCACTCGGTCACGTTCATCCTCGCCGCCACGGGCGTCATCTCGGTGTCGGCTCGCATCATCGAACCGATCATCGCCCTGTCGATCTCGATCGTCGCCGCCTGGTATCTGTGGCGGCTCTGGCGACGAGGTGAGGCGGCGAACGAACTCGACGCGACGAGCGGGCCTCTCGGTCTCGATCGCGCGGGATGGCTGCGGCTCGGCGTCGTTTTCTTGTTCGGTTTGGTGCACGGACTCGGATTCGCCTCTGCCCTCGGCATTGACGAGCCCTGGTCGTGGACCCTGCTCTGGTCACTGCTCGTCTTCAACCTCGGAATCGAGTTCGTGCAGGTCGCCATCATCGTGGCGCTGTTTCCGTTGCTGACTCTGTTGCGTCGACGCCAGCCGCGTCTCGGACTGTGGGCTGCGGGCGCCTTGGCTGTCGCGGTTTCTGTGACGGGTCTCATCTGGTTCGTGCAGAGAGTGCTGGAGGTGTGAAGAAGCTCCCAAGGTTCGCTCCTGGGCAACTGCCCGAGAGTCTTGCGTTCAAGTGGTGTTCACTCACCGAGCGAATTCTGTGAACACCCACATGTTCCACTCAGGAACCCGAAGAGAAAGGGAAGACGCATGTCCTCCCCAACAGAATTCAACGGAGCGCGGCGCCGAAATCGCCACCGCGCGACCGTGATTCTCACAGCAGCGGCCCTTCTGGCCGGCTCGGCGGCGGTGAGCGGCTTCGCTGCCGCACCAGCCATCGCCGCCGACCAGGCCAACCTCACCGGCATCGTTCTCGGCGTCGGTGCGAACGAATCACAGCGCATCGTGTCGTGGTATTCCTCGGCCGACACCGCCCAGTCGATTCAGCTCGCACCGACCGCCTCTCTCGTCGCGGGCGCCTTCCGGACCGGAGCAACGACCTTCGCGGCCATCGGGTCTGCGAACATCGCGACCAGCGGCGGCTTCAACCGGCACGCAACCATCACCGGCCTCAGTGAGAACACGCCGTACTCCTACCGCGTCGGCTCCGAGGGCAACTGGTCGACGGCCTATACGTTCACCACTCAGACGTTCGACGGCAACTACGACTTTCTGTTCCTCGGCGACCCGCAAATCGGTTCATCGGGCAACGTGGCCAAAGACGGTGCCGGCTGGGCCGCCACGCTGAACACGGCTGTCGCGGCGAATCCCACGGCAGAGCTTCTGGTGTCGGGCGGAGACCAGGTCGAGACCGCCAACACGGAAGCGCAGTGGGATGCGTTCCTCGCACCCGACACGCTTCGCCAGATTCCGTTCGCGGCGACCATCGGTAACCACGACGTGGGTGGCAAGGCCTACGAGCAGCACCTCGCCACGCCGAACACCGACCGATCGGGCGCCTACTACTCCAACGGCGACCCCACCTCGAACACCTCGGGCGGCGACTACTGGTACATCTACAAAGACGTGCTCTTCATCGACCTGAACAGCAACAGCTACTCCACCGCGCAGGGCGGCGGCGGTGACGACGCTCACATCGGTTACGTGACGAACGTCGTCAACCAGCACCAGGCCGAGGCGAAATACACGGTTCTCGTCTATCACCACGCGATCTACTCACCCGCCGATCACGCGAAAGACGGCGACAACAAGACCCGTCGTGTCGACTACCCGACTGCCTTCTCGAACCTCGGCGTCGACCTCGTTCTTCAGGGTCACGACCACAGCTACTCGCGAAGCTACGAGATCAAGAACGGCGCAAAGGCGAATCCTGACGAGCAGCCCGGAGCGACCGACGTCTACCCGGGCCCGGGCGGCGTCATCTACGTGACGGCGAACAGCTCGTCGGGGTCGAAGTACTACGACCTCACTACACCTGACTCGAGTGGAACCAGCGGCGCCGGTAACGGTGCAGACCCGCTCAAGCCGAGCGACTACTGGTACAACTCCGTCGAGAACCAGGAGCACGTTCGCTCGTACGTCAAGGTGCAGGTCGCGGCAGATCAGCTGACCGTGCAGACCATCCGCAGCGGCACGTGCGACGCGCCGAACGCGGCCGTTGAGCTCGGTAAGGTCGCCTGGTGCGGCCCGAACAGCGGAGCAAGCGCGGCCCAGCCCGTCGGCTCGGTCGTCGACTCCGTCGCGATTCACCCGAACCACGGCAACGGCGAAGACATCCAGGTGACCGTTCCGACCGCAGCTCCCGGTGAGTTCGGCTGGACCATCGACGGCCGCAACGGACTCGTCGACCTCGGTACCGCGGTCGAGCACAACGGTGAGTACTTCCAGGCGACCGGCCAGATCAACCCGATTCTGGTCTCCGACACCCGGCACACTCAGTCGCCCTGGTCGATCTCCGCATCGGTCGGCGACTTCCGCGACGGCACGAACACCTTCTCGGGCAAGTACCTCGGCTGGAGCCCGAAGATCGTCACGCCCGGCGCTGGAGCAGTTGCGGGTGCCGCCGTGGCATCCGGTTACGACGCCGGCGACGGCCTCTCGGTCTCGCGTGGCCTCGGAACCGCAGACCAGGGTCACGCTCGCGGAACCGCGAAGCTCGGCGCCGACCTGGATCTGAAGATTCCGAGCGCCATCGACAAGGGCAGCTACCGCGCGACCCTGACGCTCACTGCGCTGAGCAGCTGACGCTGAGCAGCTAACAGGCTCAGCAGAGCACATTGCTCGACTCCGATCGGGCGTGAGTGCGGCACTTCGGTGCCTCGCTCACGCCCGGTCGGCATTTCGTTTTCACTCGTCACCCCACCCGAGGAATGCCATGAATCACCTCTTGAAGTCCCCGCGAACCCTCGCCCGCACCGCGGCCCTCGCCCTCATCGCCGCGCTCGCTCTCGCGGTGCTGCCGGCCATCGGCGCACAAGCGTCTGACGATGACGTCACGTGGACGGTGCGTACGGCATCCAACCAGTTCGGAGCAGAGCGAACCGCATACAACTACGCCGTGAACCCGGGCCAGACCGTCGACGATGCCCTTGTCGTGTCGAACCACGGCGCGACTCCCGTCGACCTCGGTGTCTATGCCGCCGACGGCTACACGACCGAGAGCGGGCAGTTCGACCTCCTCGTCGCGGGAGCGAAGTCTGTGGGCGTCGGCGCCTGGGTCGCTGGCGGCACCGACCACGTCACCGTCGCGGCAGGCCAGAGCGTCGAGTATCCCTTCACTCTCACCGTTCCCGCGAATGCCACCCCGGGGGACTACTCCGGCGGAATCGTCACCACCCTCACTCAGCCCGACGACGCGAACGGCATCAACGTCGACCGCCGTCTCGGCGTGAAGATCACCCTGCGCGTCGGCGGCGACCTCAAGCCGAGCCTCGCGATCGAGAATATGCACGTCGACTGGAACGGCGGCCTCAACCCCTTCGCCGGCGGCGACGCGACTGTCAGTTACACGCTGCACAACACGGGCAACGCGGTCGTCTCCGCCCAGCAGGCCGCCACCGTCTCAGGCCCCTTCGGCTGGTTCGCGCTCGACGCGGGCACACTGGATGCTCCACCCCAGCTGCTGCCCGGTGAGACGTGGAACGTTTCGGTGCCGGTGCGCGACGTGCCCGCCGAGTTCTGGCTTACAGCCTCTGCCTCGGTGGTGCCCGTCGTGATCGACAGCTCCGGCTCGACGACCAACCTCGATGCCGTGACATCCGCCGCGACCGGGCCGGCGATTCCGTGGATGCTGCTGGTGATCATCCTCGTCATCGTTGCGCTCATCATCCTCGCTGTGCGCCTTCGTCGCCGAGCGGCCTCTCATCGACAGGCGCGCGAAGACGCCAGAGTGAAAGAGGCCGTCGATCTCGCGCTCGAAGGCTCCCGCTGAAAGAACCCCTCAGACGGACGGTAGCGCTCACGACGTTACGGCGCCGTCGAACGCCCGAATGAGTCCGTCTGGTGCCAACCCGGAGTGCGGCCGATTCGTTGGCAGTGCGGCGGGCTGCTCATCGGGGCAGAGAATCTCCGACGTCGCATGAGTGATTCTGCTGTGAGCAGATTCGTGATGACGGATGATCGTGGTTGATGATTCACTGGGAATGTGACCGAGACAGCCGAGCCCCTGACGCCCCAGAGCCAGCCGACCGCGCAGAGCGGCCCGACCGCGCAGAGCCGCCCCACCGCGCAGAGCCGACCGCTCGACGAACTCTGGAGGCGAGCGCTCGGGCGACAGCTGCGCGAACTCCGCCTGGCGCGTGGTGAGCGTCTCGACGACACAGCGGCCAGGGCCGGCATCTCTCCCCAGTATCTGTCCGAAGTCGAGCGCGGCCGAAAAGACGCCTCCAGCGAGATGATCGGCGCCATCGTCGGTGCGCTGGAGAGCCGTCTCGCCGACATCCTGCTGCGCGTCGCCGACGACCTCTCGACGGGCCGCGCTTCCGCTCAGGTCATCGACATCAGGTCGACCACCTCTCGTGGAGGCTCGCGAAGCGTGCACGGCGGCTCATCGTTCGACGTTTCGGTGTCGATTGCCGCCATGGCGATCGCCGCCTGAAATCCGACGACACCCGCAGACACGCACCGAAGCGCGCCGTCACATCGTGAGCACCGGTTCGCGGGTCACTGTCACGACCTCGTCGACGAGCCCGTAGTCCCTGGCCGCAGAGGAGCTGAAGACACGGTCGCGGTCGGTGTCCCGGCGCAGCGTTTCGGCGGATTGCCCGGTGTGTGCGCTCAGCACTTCTTCCATGTCCGAGCGAACTCTGACCAGTTCATCCGCCCGCAGAATGAGGTCGGGAATGGTGCCGCGGCCCTGATCGGCGGGCTGATGAAGCACAACCCGCGCGTGACGCAGGGCCGCACGCCGGCCGAGGGCGCCCGCCGCCAGCAATGCGGCACCCGGGCCGATCGCCTCGCCGACGCAGGTCGTGGCGATCGGCGATGTCAGGTACTGCATGGTGTCGTAGATCGCGAGCGCGGCAGAAAGGTCGCCGCCCTCGCAGTTGATGTACATGCTGATCTCCCGCCCCGGCGCGCTTGCCTCGAGGTGCAGCAGCTGTGCGATCAGGGCGTTCGCCACCCCCGCGTCGATAGCCGAGCCGAGATAGACGATGCGCTCGGTCAGGAGGTGGGAGAAGACATCCATAACGCGGTCGCCGCGGGGGCTCTCGCTGACAACGTTCGGAATCGTGTAGCTGCTCACAGCGTCGCCCCGATTCCGACGGGGCGAAAACGACTGGGGCGAACCTGGTCGAAAGAGGTGACAACGTGATCGATGAATCCGTAGTCCATCGCCTCTTCTGCCGAATACCAGCGGTCGTGCAACGAGTCTTCGAAGACTTTCTCGACGGGCTGGCCGGTGTCGTCGGCGATCAGCCCGAGCATCACATCGCGCGTGTAGCGCAGATCGTTTGCCTGCACCTCGACCTCGACGGCAGATCCGCCGATTCCGGCTGAGCCCTGATGCATCAGGATGCGCGCGTGCGGTAACGCGAGCCGTTTACCCTTTGTGCCCGACGTGAGCAGGAACTGCCCAGCCGAACACGCCAACCCCAGCGCGACCGTCGAAACGTCACAGGGAATGACGCGCATAATGTCGCGGATCGCCAGCATCGACGAAACGGAGCCGCCCGGTGAGTGGATCCAGAAGGCGATGTCTTCGCCCGGTTCGCTTGCGGCGAGCGTCATGAGCTGGCTAGCGAGCAGCATGCCGTTGTCGTCGGTGAGTGCGCCGTCGAGCACCACCACCCTGTTGAAAAGCAGCGCGGCCCTGGCCTGGTCGGTGAAAAAGAATCGTGCGTTCTCGTCTGTCATGCCCTCAGCATCGAACAGGGCGGCGGATGATCTCCACCGATCCTGCTTCAGGCAGACCTGCTGAGCGCAGACCTGCTGCTGGCAGACCTGCTGAGCGCAGACCTGCTGTTGGCAGACCTGCTGAGCGCAGATTCCCTACACTGAGGCTCAATGACATCACGCCCGCCTCAACCGAAGCCGACCGGCGCATCGATGCGAGCCGGATGGCTCATCTGGGTAGCAGGCGCGGCGATCGTTGTCATCGGAGTAGTCCTGTGCGCGGCGAGGTATTTCGCATACTCCCGCCTGCCCGTGGTCGAAGACGTCGTCGCTTTGCGGAACGCACTTACCGTGGGCGCCGCATTTCTTGCGGTTGCGCTCGGGGGTGTCTGCGTCGTCTGGGTACGGCGCCGAGTTCAGCTCGGAATCGTGGCCGCCAGCCTGGCGCTGGTGACCATTGTCAGCGGAACGGGAATCCTCAGCCTTGGTCTGGCGAACGACAGCCCTGCCCTCGCATCAGACGGTGACGTGCGGGTTCTCTCGTGGAATATCAACGGCGATCTCGTCACCGCTGAGCGCGTCGCTGCCGTCGCATCTGCGAGCGGCGCGAACAACACACAATGGAACGCCGATCTGCAGTGGGCCGAAACGCAATGCTCATCGCCGAACATCACGAATACCCGTCTTCGCGGGGATGCCGCTTGACCACGTTCTGGCCACACCGACCTGGCGCGCGATCAGTTTCACAGTGATCACTGATCAAGATTCGTCCGGAGCCCGCCACCGGCCCATCTTCGCTGTACTGCGCCGTCAATAGTACGCGACGAGCGTCACCGAACCGATCGAGAATTGCCACATCGCTCGCGGCAACCCACGACGGACTTTCCACAGAATTGATTCGCGACGGACCACGGCAGTACCTCTTGCTCAGCGCCCGAGAATAGCTCCGGTCAGTTCTTTCGCATTGCCGTCTGGCGGCACCATTATCGAAACTTCACGGTTCTCGATGGGTTGCATCACCACAGGGGCGCCGATGATCTTGTCTCCGGCCTTCATGACCAGGCGTGCTGTGCTCCCGGCTTTTACGGCTTGCGTTGTGAGGCTGCTCAGCACAGCACCGCCCTCCTCAGTGAACGTGACCTGCACCAAGCGCTGGCCGTTGCTTTCGACGGCAGTGGCCTCCTCTACGTACGCATCCTCGAAAGCATTCGGAGTCAACACGTTTTCGCCGTTAACGACTACGCACTGCGCGCTCGAACCTGTCTCACACGTCTGGGACACAGCTAATCCGATTTTCGCTCGGCTCGACGAAGACGTTTCGCTGGCAGGAGGTGCGCTCGCGCAAGCGCTCAAGGCCACGGCCGCGAGAACAGTCACAAGAATCCGGGTCGTTCGCAGAATCACCGATTCCCCTCAGTCGCCGACGCGGAACTTGCGCTCAGAGAAACTGACGATATCGCCGAGCTGCAGCTGCCGTCCGCGACGCCGATCGACCTGGCCGTTCACCAACACATGGCCCTCCACGATGGCGTCTTTCACCTGCCCGCCGGAGTCGAGGAGTCCAGCGAACTTCAGGAACTGCCCGAGGCGGATGATGTCTCCACCTATCGGCACGTCTTCGATCGGCGCGTTCGTCATGCCGAAAGGCTAGCCGACCTACCGCCCGCACCTCGCGCACTCACTGGGAGCGGATGCGGCGGGAACTGAACGGCCGCCGACTCGGTCGAGTTCGCTCCGGCCCGCGATCGAACCGCTATCGCCTAGAGAGCCGAAATATGAGCTTCGTACCAAATATAGCTTCAGTGGGAGATATTCACGGGACATCCTGCGGGAAAAGATCGCTCACACGGTCAAGCCCTTCGACGGTGAGAGAAGCTATAAGTCGCAGGCTGATCATTCCTGTGTAGAACGAATACCAACGCAAGGACGGCGTCATGTCGGCCAGGCAGTCATTTGAGCTCACGGAGCACCGGCTTACGGTGCCGCTTGATCACGGAAGTGATGATGGTCGCACGATCGAGATCTTCGCACGGGTGGTCTCGGCGCCCGACGGCCGGGATCGCCCGTTCTTGTTATTCCTTCAGGGCGGCCCGGGACACGAAGCGCCACGCCCTATCGCCCTGCCCGGTACACCGGGATGGCTGGGGCGGGCGCTGCAGGACTATCGCGTCGTCATGCTCGACCAGCGCGGCACGGGGCTCTCGACACCCTACGGTGCGCCAGGGCCCGATCCTGTAGCCGACGCCGAGTGGCTCACGCACTTTCGCGCCGATGCCATCGTGCAGGATGCGGAGTTGTTGCGAAAGCATCTCGGGGCGTCGACGTGGAGCCTGCTCGGCCAGTCGTTCGGTGGATTCTGCTCCTTGCACTACCTCAGCGTCGCCCCCGACAGTCTTCGCGAGGTCTACTTCACGGGCGGGCTGCCGCCGGTGGGGCGCCCCGTCGACGAGGTGTACTCCGTGACGTATGGCCGGATGCGCATCCTCACCGAACGCTTCTACGACCGGTTCCCCGGCGACCGCGAACGTTTCGAAAAGCTGCTCGAGCTCAGCGCGGCGGGAGAACTCCGTACGCCTACAGGGGAGCCGATCTCACCGCGGCTGCTCCGCACCATCGGGCACCAGCTCGGAATGGACGGAGGAGCGGAGCAGCTGCACTATCTTCTCGAACGGGACCCCGCATCATCCGCGTTCCGCTATGACCTCGCTGCCGCGTTTTCGTTCGGGGCTCGAGATCCGCTCTACGCGGTGCTGCACGAGTCGAGTTACACCGACGGCGGCCGCACCCGATGGTCGGCTGAACGAGTAGAGCCCGCAGACTTTCTCGGGGACTCGCTGTTGTTCACGGGCGAGCACCTGTTCTCCTGGCACTTCGACGACATCGCCGAGCTGCGGCCGTACCGCGCGGTAGCAACGATTCTGGCTGAGCATGACTGGCCTCGGTTGTTCGACGCCGATGTACTCTCTTCTGTCGACGTGCCGTGCGCGGCCGCGATCTACGTCGACGACCCTTTCGTCGACCTGGTGTTCTCTGAGGAGACCGCCGACCTCATACCCTCCCTGAAGCGCTGGGTGACCAGCGAGCACCTCCACAACGGGCTCCGCAGTTCGGGTGGCGACGTGCTCGACCGCCTGATCGGTTTGGTGCGCGAACGCTCCTGAGGCCACTCGCGCATCACTCGCGGTAAGAAATTTCGCAGAGCATGAGTGCCCCTGGTAGGAATCGAACCTACGACAAGCGGATTAGAAGGCCGCTGCTCTATCCACTGAGCTACAGAGGCCACTGGGTGACAGAGGCGTCGTGACGATGTTACTACTCGCCCGATGTTCCGCCGGATCGGTCAGCGACGCTCAGCGGCCGACGCCGGCCTCGATCTGACGCTCGACGGCGTCGACATCGGTCAAGACGCGCTGCGTGTCGAGCGCTCCAGCGGGAGCCGCCGGTGCCGTGTAGACCGGCGAATCATAGTGCGGGGCAGCTGGAGCCGCAGGCACGGCTTGGGCGGCGGCGGGGACTGCCGGCGTGGCAACGGGAGCGGGTGCGGCGGCAACGGCAGAGGATGCTGCGACAGCCGTTTGCGCACCCTGCGGGGCCGGAGCGGTGCCGACGTGCTGCTCATGGTGCTGTTGGGCGACCCACGCCTCCTGCTGATCGCGCAGCGCACTCTCCGAGTCGGCGGACTTGGCCTTCCAGCGCTCGACGTCGGCCTGGAAGGCGCGGCGCGAACGGCCCGGGCGATGCTGCCATTCGACGAGTTGGTCGCGGAACTGGATGACGGCCGGCTCGATCTGGTAGCCGAAAGTCGCAGAGTTGCGCTTCATCTCGGCGAGCGAATATGCCGCCCAGTTGGCCGCGAGAGCGGCACCCTTGATAGGAAGCAGACGCACCTGAATGTCAGCCTGCCCCGTTGCCCGGTCGGAGAGCACCTGCTCTTGCGGGGTGAGCGAGTTCCAGACAGACGCTTGTTCGGCGGCATCGACGAGCGCACCGATCGCGGCCACCTTGAGCTCACGGTCGCGGCCCGCGATGAGGCGCTTGATCGACCCGCTGGCTATCCACGCGGCGAGCAAGCCCGCCACGATGATCGAAGCCGCCGGTACCGCGATGCTCGTGATGACGTACGCGCCGCCGTCGGTGTTTGCCCAGTTGAGAAAGTTGCTCCACCATTCCATGCCAGAAGGGTAACCCCGCGTCGATCGATACGCGGCTAAGGCGCCGGGTGTGGCGCGATGCCCGTCTCTGAGCGCCGATTCAGCTGAAACACAGCATCGCATCGTCGATCGACGCGAAATGCCCGAGGCCGACGACCTGGCGAGTGGATGCTACGAGCCGGCGTGCTTCAAAGCGCACCGACTCGAACCGCACCGGCTCGGCACCTTCGATGTAGCCGGCGAGCGTGCCGTCTTCGCGAAGAACCCGCCACAGTGCGGGTCGAACCTGCCGCAACGTGGGAGCAGACGAAGAGCGAGTCGAAGTAGTCATGAGATGCCTCCTGTTCAGTGCGCCGGCCCGGTCGGTTGATGCTCTGAACGATACGAGAGGCCACTGACACCCGCCCCGTCGTAGGGTTGAGGCATGCAAACTTTCGTTCTCGCCGGCGGCTGCTTCTGGTGTCTCGACGCCGTCTATCGCACACTGCACGGCGTCACAGACGTCGTCTCGGGCTACACCGGGGGTCACACCGCTCACCCGAACTATGAAGAGGTGTGCACCGGCACGACCGGGCACGCCGAGGTCGTCGCCGTGACATTCGACCCCGAGATCATTCCGGCAGACGTCATTCTCGACGTGTTCTTCACGTTGCACGACCCCCGGCAGCTGAACCGGCAGGGCAACGACGTTGGCACTCAGTACCGCTCCGCGATGTTCTACACCTCCGACGAACAGAAACGGCTGTTCGAGCAGAGTCTGGTGCGGGCGGCCGACCTCTGGGACGGGCCCGTCGTCACCGACCTCGAGCCACTGACGGAGTTCTTCTCCGCCGAGCAATACCACCAAGACTTTTTCGCCAAGAACCCTGGTCAGGGCTACTGCATGGCCGTCGCCGTTCCCAAGGTGAACAAGGTGCGAAAGAGCTTCGCCCAATACGTTCGGGCCGCCTGAGCGTCGCTGCTCGCGACGTGTGAGATGCGCACGGGCGTGAGCTCCGCACGGTGCGTTATGCACAGTGTGCGGGCAGTGGATGTTCTGCACAGTCTCTCGGCACGTGTGCCCCGACGCTTCGGCGCCGGGGCACACTCGTTTCACCGGGGCCAACGACCCCGCACGACGGCCGCAATGGTGGCCCGAAACGATCAGGAGAACACCGTGCCAGACAACATTTCACTCACCGGCGTCGTGGCGACCGACCCGCGCCACATCACGACGAACGATGGTCTCGATATCACGAGCTTTCGCCTGGCCTCGAGCCAACGCCGATTCGACCGGGCGAAGAACTCCTGGGTCGATGCCGGTACCAACTGGTACACCGTCACGGCATTCCGGCAGCTCGCGGCCAACATGGCTGTGTCGCTGAACAAGGGCGACCGGGTGGTCGCCTCCGGCCGCGTGCGACTGCGCGAATGGTCGAGCGCGGAGAAGAACGGAATGACGATCGAGGTCGAAGCAGAGGCCGTCGGTCACGATCTGTCGTGGGGCAGCGCCAGCTTTTCGAAGTCGATCGCTAGTTCGAGGGGTGCTGGCGGTGCCGGGTTCGAACCCGCCGGTGGTGCGGCGCCCGCCGAGAGCTGGGCGGTTCCGCCGGCTCCGGCGCAGGGCGGTGACTGGGGTGCTCCTGCGCCGGCGACGGCAACAGAGCACTCCGGCGACGGATTCTTGCCCGACGACGAGCGCAGCGGTGACGAAAGCGGGGGCACCGAGAGTGCGGCGGTTGCCTTCTGAACCGGCGCGCGAAATCGCTGCCGTCTATTCCGGTGACGTTCGCGCGACGGCTCACTCAGGTCATTCTGAGGTTTGCTCCGACCCCGCTCGCCTAGACTCGACCCGGAAGCCGGGGGAGACGGCCGCCGAGGCCGGATTCACGAAGAGCGGAGTTTTGATGCCCTTTCACGCCACGCGCTTTCGTGCGACGCGTCGCCGAGCAGCGGTGACTGTGATGGCCGCGGTGTCCGCAGCAGCGATCTCGGTGCTGCTTGCGGCCTGCACGACGGGTTCGACGCCGGCGCCCAGCACGGCGACGACCAGCGCGAGCGTCGCCACGGCGACTCCTAGCCCGACCGTGGCACCGGCTTTCGTGCCAGGCGGTACTGCCGCTGAGAACCTGGCGTATTTCGACTACGTCAACAACCAGACCATCGCACAGGCGTCGGCACAGAACCAGACTGCTGACGGCGTAGCGTTCACCACCGCGCTGCGCTCCGGCGGGTTCGCGGTGACCGACATGCAGGTCACGCCCGACGTCACCACCGTCGGAGTGAAGGCCGACTCGATTCAGTTCTCCGTCGCGATGAAGGGGCAATGCCTCATCGGCCAGTACGGCTTCGGCGCGTACCACAGCCTCATCGCACCCGTGCTCGGAACCGGCAAGTGCCTGGTGGGCGAAACCCGCACAATAGACTGGTAGCCATGGCCGAATACATTTATTCCATGGTGCGCGCCCGCAAGGCCGTGGGCGACAAGCTGATTCTCGACGACGTGACGATGTCGTTCCTGCCCGGAGCGAAGATCGGCGTCGTGGGTCCGAACGGCGCCGGCAAGTCGACCATTCTGAAGATCATGGCGGGCCTCGACACCCCGAGCAATGGCGAGGCCAAGCTCAGCGCGGGGTACACCGTGGGCATCCTGATGCAAGAGCCCGAACTCGACGAGTCGAAGACTGTGCTCGAGAACGTGCAAGAGGGTGTCGGCCCTATCAAGGCCAAGGTCGACCGCTTCAACGAGATCTCGGCAGAGCTGGCCGACCCCGATGCCGATTTTGACAAGCTGCTCGAAGAGATGGGCACGCTGCAAGAGCAGATCGACGCCGAAGACGCGTGGGATCTCGACTCTCAGCTCGAACAGGCGATGGATGCTCTGCGAACCCCGCCCGGTGACGCGAGTGTGAAGAACCTCTCCGGTGGTGAGAAGCGCCGGGTGGCGCTCACGAAGCTGCTGCTGCAGAAGCCCGACCTGCTGCTGCTCGACGAACCCACCAACCACCTCGACGCCGAGAGCGTGCTCTGGCTCGAGCAGCACCTGGCCAAGTACCATGGTGCCGTTCTCGCTGTGACACACGATCGGTACTTTCTCGACCACGTCGCGGAATGGATCGCCGAGGTCGACCGCGGACACCTCTATCCCTACGAAGGCAACTACTCGACCTACCTCGAGAAGAAGCAAGAGCGCCTCATGGTGCAGGGCAAAAAAGACGCCAAGCTCTCCAAGCGTCTTGCTGAAGAACTCGACTGGGTGCGCTCCAACGCCAAGGGCCGCCAGGCGAAGTCGAAAGCGCGCCTGGCCCGCTACGAAGAGATGGTCACAGAAGCTGAGAAGACGCGAAAGCTCGACTTCGAAGAGATCGTGATTCCGGTCGGCCCGCGGCTCGGGTCGCAGGTGATCGACGCCGACAAGCTACACAAGGCGTTCGGTGAACGTGTGCTCATCGACGGCCTCAGCTTCACGCTGCCGCGTAACGGCATCGTCGGTGTCATCGGGCCGAACGGTGTGGGCAAGTCGACGCTGTTCAAGACGATCGTGGGCTTCGAGCCCCTCGACGGCGGAAAACTGACCATCGGCGAAACGGTCGACATCTCCTACGTCGACCAAGATCGTGGTGGCATCGATCCGAAGAAGACGCTGTGGGAGGTCGTCTCCGACGGGCAGGACTACATTCAGGTCGGCAAGACCGAGATCCCTTCTCGTGCCTACGTCTCCACGTTCGGCTTCAAGGGCCCCGATCAGCAAAAGGCGGCAGGTGTGCTCTCCGGTGGCGAGCGAAACCGGCTCAACCTGGCGCTCACCCTGAAGCAGGGCGGCAACCTGTTGCTGCTCGACGAACCGACAAACGACCTCGACGTCGAAACCCTCGGCAGCCTCGAAAACGCCCTTCTCGAGTTTCCCGGCTGCGCCGTGGTCATCACACACGACCGGTGGTTTCTCGACCGCATCGCAACGCATATCCTCGCCTACGAGGGCACCGAAGCGAACCCCGCACAGTGGTACTGGTTCGAGGGCAACTTCGAAGCCTACGAGCAGAACAAAATCGAGCGACTCGGCCCCGATGCGGCGAAGCCGCACCGTTCGGCGTACCGCAAGCTGACACGCGACTAGGGCTGGGGCACGGGCACACGATGAGATTGCACGTTCCCACTCGGCTGCGCTGGTCAGACCTCGACGCATACGGACACGTCAACAACGTTCAGATCACGAGGCTGCTCGAAGAAGCCCGGGTGCACGCCTTCTGGGCGTCAGACGAGCCTGGTGTCTCGCTCGCAACCTCGCAGGGCGGTTCGCCCGAAAGTCGCACCGCGGTCGACAGCGCGAGCATGGCCGTGATCAACGGCGACCTCGGTTCGGCTACCCTCACGCTGGTCGCGCACCAGGAGGTCGAGTACCTCGCTCCGATTCCGTATCTGCGGCAGCCGCTCGACCTGCACCTGTGGATCAGCAAGCTGGGCGGTGCGAGTCTCGAGCTCTGCTACGAGGTGTGGAGTCCCGAGGGTGTGCAGCCGAGCATCCTTTACACCCGCGCTACCACGACGATCGTGCTCGTCGACGCAGAGACGCAGCGCCCGCGACGCATCACCGATACGGAGCGCGAGGCATGGGCTCCCTACATCGAGCCCGAGGTGGTCTTCTCGAAGCGTCGATAGGCCGACGCGATAAGAGGCCGACGCGATAGCCGGCACGACAGGCCGCCGCGGAAGGCCGGAAGACGGCGACCCGCGGCCGTGCCTACCGGGGAACGCGAATCGTGCCCTCCTGGGCGACGGTGGCCAAGAGCACGCCGTCGCGGCTGTACATGCGCCCCGTGGCCAACCCACGGCCGCCCTGCGCGCTCGGCGACTCCTGCACATAGAGAAACCATTCATCGGCTCGCCCCGGCCGATGCCACCACATGGCGTGGTCGAGGCTCGCCGATTTGAGGCCCGGCGTCATCCAGGCGAGACCGTGGCGACGGAATATCGGCTCCAGCAAGGCGTAATCGCTTGCGTAGGCCATGGCAGCCCGATGCAGAATCGGTTCGTCGGGCAGGGGGCGTAACGCCTTCATCCAGATCGCCTGGCGTTCGACGCGCGCCGAATCGGCCGACACATAAATCGGCTGGCCGACGTGCCGAATGTCGAACGGTCTCGCGTAGGCCCAATTTTGAGCAATCGGATGCTCGATGTGACCGAGTGTCTCAGCGATCGACGGCAGTGATTCGGGGTCGGGCACATTGTCTGGCATGTCGATCTGGTGGTCGATGCCCGGGTCGTCGGTCTGGAACGAGGCGATCATCGAGAAGATCGGGAGTCCGTTCTGGTAGGCCTGGGTGCGACGCGTCGAGAACGACCGGCCGTCGTGAATACGATCGACCGAAAAGGTGATGGGCAGCGCGACGTCTCCGGGCCGAAGAAAATACCCGTGCAGCGAATGCGCAGGGCGATCTGTCTCGACCGTGCGGCTCGCCGCGATCAGCGACTGGGCGAGCACCTGGCCACCGAACACGCGCCCGTGCGCCGTCCATTGAGAGGGCCCGGTGAAGATGTCTTCGCTGGTTCGAGCGCCGGTGTCGGTGAGGTCGAGGGCAGCGAGAAGGCCGCCGACCGGGTCTGCGACTGTGGGGCCCTGCGGCGCCGCCGAGGTCTCGATCGCCTCATCGGTCATAGCGTCTCCTTCTCATTACGACAACGGGTGCGCTCAGAATGCGCGCAAGACCCGTTACCTTCTGTAGTTTAGAAGCTGATGGTTCAATCGTTCTCGCTCGTCGACGCTCTCTCGTTAGGAGACCTCAAGGTCTTTCTGGGCAGAGCCGCACGTGTGGGCACCGGTTCGGTGCGATTGATCGGCGGTCAAGGTGTTCTCGCGGTCTACGCTTCTGTGCTCGCACCCAAAGGGCTGCTGGATGATGCACCTACCGTTCTCGGTCTGAGAACATTCGCTCTGACCGACAAGGCACTGGCGTTCGACGAGATCATCTCGATTCGTGCACTGCTCGATCGGCTTGCCCTGCTTTCTGTCGTGGTCAACGGCGAGACGGGGCCCGTCGATATCAGCCTTCCGCCCGCCGAGGGTCTTGCTGCCTGGGCCGGAATCTCACCGCCGCGTGGAGGCTGGAAGAATCTCGGAACGGTCGACGCGGCCGTACTCGAGAAGTCGGCGGGCGACGGCATCTCCGAGGTAGCTGCAGCGCTGCCGCCCGAGACCGGTGAACAGCTGGTTCACAAGGTGCGTTCGGAGGTGTGGGGCCGGGCCATCCCTTCGATCGAACGGCCCACGGCGGCTGGGGCCGCCTTCGCCGCCGTCAGCCTCGGCTTTCTGCGGCACGACGACCCGGTTGCGCTCTACGAGTCGGGCCCCTGGACCCGTCTCACTACGCGCCGCGGCCACGTACTCAGCCGCTGATGCCCCCGCGCCTCGCACTCCGCGCCCGCGCCCTCGCCACCGCTCAGCGATAGCGACGTTTTCGGACGAGATGAGCCGCCGCGGCCGTCGCTCTCGTCCGCAACAGTCGCTCTCGCAGATGGCGCGGCGTCAGAGCGCAGCCGCGACCGCTCGGCCCGCCTGGCGGCCGCTGAAGATGCAGCCGCCCAAGAAGGTGCCCTCGAGCGCACGATAGCCGTGCATCCCGCCGCCGCCGAAGCCGCTGGCCTCGCCCGCTGCGTAGAGCCCTTCGACGGGCTCGCCGTCGGCCCCGAGTGCTCGACCCGCCAGGTCGGTCTCGATTCCGCCGAGCGTCTTGCGCGTGACGATGTGCAGCTTCACCGCGATCAGCGGGCCGGCCGCAGGGTCGAGCAGCTCATGCGGCGAGGCGACACGAATCAGCTTGTCGCCGAGGTAGGTTCGCGCCCCTCGAACCGCGGTGATCTGCAGGTCTTTGCTGAACGGATGCCCGATCTCCCGGTCTCGGCCGCGAATCTCTTTCTCCACCTGCCTGAGGTCGAGAGGGGCATCACCCGAGAGGCGCTGCATTCCCGCCAGAAGCGTGGGCAGATCATCTGCCACCACGAAGTCGACGCCCTTGTCTTTGAACGCCTCGATCGGGCCCGGAGCGCCGGGACCGACCCGCTTAGCCAGCAGCCGCAGGTTCTTGCCGGTGAGATCGGGGTTCTGCTCGCTGCCCGAGAGCGCCAACTCCTTCTCGATGATCTTCTGGGTGAGCACGAACCAGGTGTGGTCGTAGCCGGTCGTGAGAATGTGCTCGAGCGTACCGAGGGTGTCGAATCCAGGAAAGAGCGGCACCGGCAGCCGTTTTCCCGTCGCGTCGAGCCAAAGCGACGACGGGCCCGGCAGAATGCGGATTCCGTGCTGCGGCCACACCGGGTCGAAGTTCGTGATGCCCTCGGTGTAGTGCCACATGCGGTCGGAGTTGATCAAGCGGGCTCCCGCCGCCTCGGTGATGCCGAGCATCCGCCCATCGACGTGCGCGGGCACGCCCGAGAGCATGGATGCCGGCGGTTCACCCAGGCGTTTCGGCCAGTTCTGGCGCACGAGGTCGTGGTTGCCGCCGATGCCACCGCTCGTGACGATCACCGCGCTGGCACGCAGCTCGAACTCACCGACGCTCTCGCGCGAGCTGCTGACGCCGCGGCCTGAGCTCGAGGGCTCGAGGATGACTCCGCGCACGCCCACCACGCGCGTTGCGCCGTGCCTCCCGCCGGCCGCGCTGCTGCTGCCGCCCGCGCTGCGGCCGCTGCCCGCGCCGCTCTCGGCCGCCTCCGTCACGAGTTCGTCAACGCGATGCCGGTGCAGAATCGTGACGAGCCCGTCGCGCACGCCCTGACGAACCCGCGCGACGAACGGCGCGAGCACCCCGGGACCGGTTCCCCACGTGATGTGAAAGCGCGGCACCGAGTTGCCATGCTCGAGTGCGGTGTAACCGCCGCGCTCGGCCCAGCCCACGATGGGAAACCAGCGCACGCCCTGTTCATGCAGCCAGGCGCGCTTCTCTCCGGCGGCGAACTGCAGGTAGGCCTCGGCCCAGAGCCGGGGCCAGCGGTCTTCGGGTCGATCGAAGCCGGCGCTGCCGAACCAATCCTGCCGGGCGAGCTCGAGCGAGTCGTGCACGCCGAGGCGGCGCTGTTCGGGGCTGTCGATGAGAAAGAGGCCGCCGAACGACCACCACGCCTGACCGCCGAACGAGGCGGCGGGTTCTTGCTCGACGATGGTGACGTGCTTGCCCGCCTTCACGAGTTCGGCGGTGGCGACGAGACCGGCGAGGCCGGCGCCGACGACGATGACATCGGTCGTGACTGTGTGGGGCATCGGAAACTTCCTTGTTTCGGGCGAAGAAAAGCGACTCTACTCGTCGAAGGTATTCACCATGGCATGCGCGGCGCGCTCGAGGTAGTCCCAGAGCGTCGCCTCCTGCAACGGGGGCAGCGCCAGAGAAACCACGGCGGCGTGCATGTGCGAGAGCCAGCGGTCACGGGCATCCGGATTCACCTTGAACGGATTGTGCCGCATGCGCAACCGGGGGTGCCCGCGTTCTTGGCTGTAGGTGGTGGGCCCGCCCCAGTACTGCTCGAGAAACCCGGTCAACCGCTGAATGGCGCCCTCGAGATCGTCTTCGGGGTACATCGCTACGAGCACGGGGTCGGCCGCCACGCCGGCGTAGAAGGCGCGCACGAGCCGCTCGAACGTGGCCCGGCCACCGACCTGCTCATAGAACGTGTCACCCGAGCCGAGACCGTCGTCAGACGCCGAGCTACCCGTCGTGGCGGGCTTTGTCGCCGTCGGGATGATCGGAATGAGCGGTATTCCGCTGGGGGCGCCGGGCGCTGTACTGTCGTTCGTCATCGTCAAGCCTTGTCGTCGGTGGGTGAGGATGAAGTGGAGCCGCCCGAGCCCGGTGTCTCGGCCGAGCCGGTAGCCGACGCGGATCCGGTCGCCCGCCCGGCCCTCGCAGACCCCGTCTTGGGCGCGCGCAGCACCTTGGTGGTCGTCGCGGCGTCTCCGGCGACGCCCTCTGTCGTGGTGTTCACCGGCTTCGTTTTCGGCGGCCGTGCTCCGGCAATCGAGTTCGCGCCTTCGAAGCCGGTGAGCACGATGCTGTTGAGCGCCGGCAGCTTCACGCCCATCTCGTCGAGGGCGACCTTCAAGCGCATCCGCAGCTCCCGCGCGACATCGTCTTTGGAGTTGCTGCGCGTCTTCACCACGAGCCGAATCACGAGGGCCTCGGCAGAGATGCTCTCGAGGCCCCAGATCTCGGGCTTCTCGATAATGCGCGAACGCCATTTCGGGTTCGAGGCGAGATCGCTCGCGGTGGCGAGCATGCGCGCCTGCACGGCATCGACATCGGTGTCGTAGGGAATAGCGAGATCGATGATGACGCGCGCCCAGCCCATGGACATGTTGCCCACCCGCAGAATCTCGCCGTTGCGCACGAACCAGAGCGTGCCGTTCACGTCGCGCACGGTGGTGACGCGAATTCCGACGGCCTCGACGACGCCGGTCGCCGGGCCCAGGTCGACGACGTCACCGACTCCGAGTTGGTCTTCGACCACCATGAACAGCCCGTTGAGCATGTCTTTGATGATGTTCTGGGCTCCGAAGCCGAGCGCCGCACCGATGACGCCGGCCGAAGCCACGAGCGCGGTGACCTGAAACTGCAGTTCGCCGAGCACCATGATGAACGCGAAGATCACGATCGCCCAGGTGATGAAGTTCGACAGCACGCTGCCCATGGTGCGAGTGCGCTGAACCACCCTCACCGCCGCGACCGGCGAGGCGAGCAGGGCTTGGGTGTCTTGCGCATCGTGCTTGTTCTTCACGCCCGTGACGATGCGTTTGACGACGCGATCGACCGACTTCAGCAGGATCAGCCGCACGATGATCGCGCCGACGATGATGATGACGATATTGATCAGGTGCTGGTAGGTGCCGTAGAAGTCGCTCAGGTTCTTGAAGAAGTCACTCATATGCGCTCAATGCTAACGAGTGCCGATCAACAGAAGCTGACCGGCACTCGTGCAGAACTGATGCAGAAACGGCTTATTCGGCGTCTTTGGCCTGCGCCGCGAGAGCACGGTCGACGCCCGCGAGGTTCTCGACCACGAGACGCCGCAGTGCGGCCGGCTGGGGGTCGGTGTCGAGCCAGGCCTGCGTCGCATCCCGCAGCTCCTGGCTCGCGAGCCCGGCCGGGTACAAACCGGTGATCAGCGTCGCGGCGATCTGGTAGGTGCGGGTCTCCCACAGCGTCTGCACCGCGTCGAAGTACTTCGCGATGTACGGCTGCAGCAGCGCGTCGTCGTTCGCTCGCTGAAAACCGACGGTTGTCGCCCGCACGATGAGGTTCGACGCGTCGTCGGTGTCGACGAGCGAGGCCCACGCCTTCGCCTTGGCGTCTGCGGTGGGAATGGATGCCCGTGCGCTCGCCGCGCTCTGTGCACCCGATGCGGTGTTATCGGCCGCCAGTGCGGCATCGATCTGCGCCTCGCCCGCCTTGCCGGCGGCCACCAGAGACGTCAGCAGGTCCCAGGTGAGGTCGGTGTCGATCTCGAGGCCTTCGAGCTTGGTCGAGCCTTCGAGCAGTGATTCGACCACGGCGAGAGTCTCGTCGGTCTTCGCGGCTGCCGCGAAGAACTTCACGAACTGGAACTGCTCGTCAGAGCCCGGGGCGGCGTTTCGCGCCAGCCCCCACAGCTCGTCGGCGACCTCGGCCTGCGCCTCGGCCTTGAACGAGGGCGCCACGTAGATCGCCGCCGTCTGCACGACCTGGTTCAGCGCCGTGCGCAGTGTCGTGCTCTCGTCTTCGCTCGCGATGTTGCCCAGTACGAGTCGAATGAAGTCGCGCGGCCGGCTCTCGGCGTCGCGCGTCGCATCCCACGCGGAGCCCCAGACGATGGAGCGGGCGAGCCCGTCTTCGATCGCTCCGAGGTGCGAGATCGCGGTCGAGAGCGACTGCCCGTCGAGGCGGATCTTCGTGTAGGCGAGGTCGTCGTCGTTCAGCAGCACGAGGTCGGGCCGGGTCAGCCCCGCGAGCTCGGGCACCTCGGTGAGTTCGCCCGCGACATCCAGTTCGACCCGGTGATTACGAATGAGCGCACCCTCGTGCATGTTGTAGAAGCCGATCGCGAGGCGGTGCGGCCGGATGGTCGGCCACTCGGCTGGCGCCGTCTGCGTGATGGCGAAGCTCGTGATCACCCCGTCGGAGTCGGTCTCGATCTCGGGCCGCAGCGTGTTCACGCCGGCCGTCTCGAGCCACAACTTCGACCACTCGGTGAGATCGCGGCCGCTGGTGTCTTCGAGCTCGGCGAGCAGGTCTTTCAACTCGGTGTTCGAATAGGCGTGCTTCTTGAAGTACTGGCCGACGCCGGCGAGAAACTCGTCTTGCCCCACCCAGGCCACGAGCTGCTTCAGCACCGAGGCGCCCTTGGCGTAGGTGATGCCGTCGAAGTTGACCTGCACGTCGTCGAGATCGTTGATGGTCGCGAAGATGGGGTGGGTCGAGGGCAGCTGGTCTTGGCGGTAGGCCCAGCTCTTCTCCGTGGAGGCGAAGGTCGCCCAGGCGCCGTGCCACTCGGTGGCCTCGGCTGTGGCGAGCGTGGAGATGTACTCGGCGAACGACTCGTTCAGCCAGAGGTCGTTCCACCACTTCATGGTGACCAGGTCGCCGAACCACATGTGTGCGAGTTCGTGCAAGATCGTCACGACGCGGCGCTCGCGCTGGGCATCCGTTACTTTCGAACGAAAGACGTACGCCTCAGTGAAGGTCACGGCGCCGGCGTTCTCCATGGCTCCGGCGTTGAACTCGGGAACGAACAGCTGGTCGTACTTGGCGAACGGGTACGGGTAGTCGAAGCGCTTCTCGTAGAACTCGAAGCCCTGGCGGGTCTTCTCGAACACGTAGTCGGCATCCATGTACTGCGACAGCGACGCCCGCGAGAACACGCCGAGCGGAATCACGCGGCCGTCGCTCGAGGTCAGCTCGCTGCGCTCGACTACGTACGGGCCGGCGACGATTGCGGTGATGTACGACGAGATGACGGGCGTGGTCTCGAAGCTCCAGGTGGCTTTGCTCTCACCGATCGAGACGGGTTCGGGGGTGGGGGAGTTCGACACCACCTGCCAGTAGTCGGGCGCGGTGACCGTGAAAGTGAAGGTCGCCTTGAGGTCGGGCTGTTCGAACACCGCGAAAACGCGGCGCGAGTCTGGCACCTCGAACTGACTGTAGAGGTAGACCTCGTCGTCGACCGGGTCGACGAAGCGGTGCAGCCCCTCGCCGGTGTTGGTGTACAGCGCGTCGGCGACGACCGTCAGAACGTTGTCGTCTGCCAGGTCGTCGAGCTGAATGCGCACGCCGTCGCTCACCTGGGCCGGGTCGAGGTCTTTTCCGTTGAGCAGCACCGAGTGCACGTTCTTCGTGATGGCATCGATGAAAGTGGATGCTCCGGCCGTAGCCGTGAAGCGCACCGTGGTCGTGCTCAAGAACGTCTCAGGTCCCTGGGTCACGTCGAGGGTCACGTCGTAGCTCTGAACAGACACCAGCGCGGCGCGTTCTTGGGCTTCGAGACGGGTGAGGTTTTCTCCAGGCACTGATGTTCTCCGTACGTGTTGTGGTTGTCGAGCCGCGGCACGCCTCGTGGGTGGCCCGCGGTTTCTCGCCAACCAGCCTAGAGCGTCGGGCTGACACCCGGTTCGGGTGAATGACCTTTAGAATAGTCCAGCAAATGTAGACTGTTTTGATGGTAAGTGAGCAATCCTCTTGAAAGGTGGTCAAGATGCTCAAACAAGCAGGGTGGCATCCTTCTGAGCAGTTCGTCGGGAGTCATCGAAAATGGCGTTCCCCTGACGGCCTGCGAAGTGTCTCGGAAGGCCACCGAATGATCTCACCGGGCGTTTTTCGACAGGTGATGAAGGCAATTGAGGAGACTGCAGTTGATGACGTTTGACGCCGTCGCGACGCGCGAGGGCAAATGGTGGATGGTCAGCATCCCCGCTATCGATGGCCTGACGCAAGCGCGCAGGCTGTCTGATGCCGGTCAGATGGCGTGCGAATACATCGCTGCTGCGCTCGAGGTTCCACTCGGAGACGTGGGGGTCGAGGTGACGGTGGACTCGGTCGGAGACGTCGACGGAATAGTCTCGACGCTCGAGCAGATCAGAAAAGAGCGCTTCGAAGCAGATGCTCTCGAGCGTGAGGCGACAGCCGCTGCTTCGAATCTCGCGAAGAGGTTGGCCCTACAGCATGTGCCCCTTCGAGATATCGGCACCGTACTCGGGGTTTCGCATCAGCGAGCCCATCAACTCGTCAACTACTAAGCTCTGAGAATGCGCATTCACCTCGGCACCGACCACGCGGGGCTCGACTTCAGTCGCCACTTGTACGAGCACCTCACGGCGGCCGGCCACGAGGTCGTCGACCACGGCCCGTCCGCGTACGACCCCATCGACGACTACCCGTCGTTCTGCATCAATGCCGCGCTCGCCGTGGTACGCGACCAGCAGGCGGGAGTCGAGGCTCTCGGCATCGTGTTCGGCGGTTCGGGCAACGGCGAGCAGATCGCCGCGAACAAGGTGCAGGGCGCTCGCGCCGCACTGGTCTGGAGTGAATCGACGGCGCTGCTGGCCCGCCAGCACAACGATGCGAACCTCATCGCCATCGGTGCCCGCCAGCACACCGTCGATGAAGCCGTCGCCTTCATCGACACCTTCGTCAACGAGCCGTTCTCGCTCGAAGAGCGGCACGTGCGCCGCATCGCCCAGCTGGCCGAATACGAAGCGACGGGCGCAATCGCGGGCATCTACGTGGGAGCCGATGTCAACCCGGCCGCGGCCGCGGGCGCCGCCGCGACCGGTGACATCGCCTGAGACCCCCGCCGAGCATCCGGAACCGAGTACCACATGCCTGAAGGCCACTCCGTACATCGCATCGCGCTGCAGTTCGAGCGCGACGTCGTCGGTCACGTCGTCTCCGCCAGCTCTCCCCAGGGGCGATTCGCAGAAGGCGCCGCGCAGATCGACGGGCTGCGGATGCTCGAGGCCCGCGCCGTGGGCAAGCAGATGTTCTTGCGGTTCGAGCACGACCGCTGGCTGCGCATCCACCTCGGCATTTACGGCGCGTGGGACTTCTTCGGCATCATCTCGCCGATCACCGAAGAGTCCGAGGCGCTCGGCTCCATCGGCGCCCCGCGGCTACGGCGGGCCGTGCGAATGGCCGAGACCGAGCACACGCAGAACGTCGACCTCGAGACGTTTCCGCCCGAGCCCGTCGGTGCGGTACGTGTTCGCCTCGCCACCGATGAGAGCGTCGCAGATCTCCGTGGCCCGACCATTTGCGAGGTCATCGACCCCGTGCAGTTGGCAGAGGTCGTCGACCGGCTCGGCCCCGATCCCGCCACCGACGACAGTCACGAGGCCGAAGACCGGTTCGTGACCCGCCTGCGCAAGAAGCCCACTGCCGTCGGGCAGTTGCTCATGGATCAGTCCGTGGTGAGTGGAATCGGCAATGTGTACCGCGCCGAAATGCTGTTCCGCGCGCGTCTGAACCCGCACACGCCGGGCAAACAGGTCACCGAAGAGCAGGCCAGGGGGCTCTGGCAAGACTGGGTCTACCTGCTCGACCTCGGCATCCGCACCGGCCAGATGCTGACGATGGACGGCCTCGACCCCGACGCCCAAGAACGCGCGCTCGCCAACCGCGAAGACCGGCACTGGGTCTACAAGCGCGAGGGCCTGCCGTGCCGCATCTGCGGAACGAACATCGTCATGGAGATCATGGCGGCGCGAAAGCTGTACTGGTGCCCTCATGACCAGGCCTGAGTCATGAGAGACACCGCCGAGTTCCGGCTCGACGACGTGGCAGAGGTGCGTCGGCTCATCCGCGAGGTCGGCTTCGGCACCTTCGTCAGCAATACGTCGAAGGGCCTGGTCGCGTCGCACTACCCGATCGTGCTCGACCCGGCCGCCGCGCCCGACGAGCTCGCCATTCTCACTCACGTCGGCCGACCGGATGAACGGCTGCACGAACTCGGCCAGCACGAGATTCTGCTCATCGTGATGGGCCCGCACGGCTACATCTCGCCCGTCTGGTACCCGAGTGATCCGTCGGTTCCGACCTGGAATTTTGTTGTCGCGCACCTGCACGGCGTGCCCGAGATTCTGTCTGCTGCGGAGAACCTCGCCGTGCTCGGCGACCTGGTCGACCACTTCGAAGACCGTATGCCCGAGCCCCGGCGCATGAACGGAACGCTCGAAAACGCCGAATACGCGGCCCGCATCAGCGCGGGAACGGTGGGATTCCGCCTCACCGCGACGCGCTTCGAAGCCAAGTCGAAGCTGAGCCAGAATAAGTCACCCGAGACGGTCGAGCGGGTCATCCACGAGCTCGCCGCGGGGGAGACGTTCTACCGGCACCCCGCGCTCGCCGCCGAGATGCGGCGCGTACATCCGCTGCCGCCTGGCGAAGCGGGTGTGTTGGGCGAAGCGGGTGTGTTGGGCGAAGCGGGCTTGGGCGAAGCGGGTGCGCCTGGCAACGCGGGAGTCTTGGGCGAAGCGGGTGCGCCTGGCAACGCGGGAGTCTTGGGCGAAGCGGGTGTCTGACGTTTTTCTGCGCGGCGGCCTTGTGGCAGGCCACGACGCCGTGTGCGACGTTCTGCTCGCCGACGGGCGCATCCGTGCAATCGTGCCGACCGGAATCGTGCGTACTCCCGCGAGTGCCGAGGTCGTCGATCTCGACGGCCGCTTCATCGTTCCGGGGCTCTACGACAACCACGTGCACTTCACCCAGTGGGCCCTGCTGCGCAGTCGGCTCGACCTGAGTGGAATCGGTTCGACCCGCGAGCTCGTCGTGCAGCTGCGGCGACTCATCGAGGCGCGCCCGCTCGACGTCTCGCGCACGCTCATCGGCTTCGGCATTCGCGACGGTCTGTGGCCCGATGTCGACGCGCTGCACAGTTCGTTGCTCGACACTGTTCTGCCCGGCAAGCCTCTCGTGCTCATCAGTGCCGACCTGCACGGCTGCTGGCTCAACTCGGCGGCCCTCGCCGAAATCGGTCTGACCGGGCATCCCACCGGCCATCTGCGCGAAGACGACTGCTTCGCCGTACTGAAAAGACTCGATGACGTGCCGAACGAGGTCGGTGACGAGCTGGTCGCGGGTGCGGCCGATGCCGCTGCGCGACTCGGCGTGGTCGGCGTCGTCGATCTCGAGATGCGCGACAATCTCGCCGATTGGACTCGCCGCATCTCGGCCGGAATCCGCACGCTGCGCGTCTCATTCGGCATCTACACCGAGCATCTCGAGCAGAGCATCCGCGCTGGGCTGCGTTCAGGCGACATCATTCCGGGCACGGAGGGGTTGCTCACGGTGGGCCCGTTCAAGGTCATCACCGACGGGTCGCTGAACACGCGCACCGCCTACTGTTACGACGAGTATGAAGGGCTCAAGGGCCACGAGCATTCGCGGGGTCTGCTGACCGTGGCTCCGGATGCTCTGCTCGCCCTGCTCGAACGCGCGACGTCGTCGGGCCTCACCCCCGCCGTGCACGCCATCGGCGATCACGCCAACGCCCTCGCGCTCGACACCTTCGAGCGCCTCGGATCCGGCGGCCGCATCGAGCACGCCCAACTCGTCGCCACGACCGACTTCGAGCGGTTCGCGCGGCTCGGTGTGGTGGCGAGTGTGCAGCCCGAACACGCGATGGATGACCGTGACATCGCCGACCGCTACTGGAACGGCCGCACCGACCGCGCCTTCGCCTTCGAGACCTTGCGGGCATCCGGCGCGGCGCTGCTGCTCGGCTCAGACGCGCCCGTCGCCCCGCTCGACCCGTGGCAGACGATGGCGGCCGCCGTCTCGCGCTCGCGTGATGCTCGCTCGCCGTGGCACGCGGAGCAGCGCATCACCGCCGAGGCCGCCCTGACTGCTTCGACGAACGGTTACGCCTCCATCGGCGTGGGCATGCCCGCTGATATCGCCGTCACCGAGCGCGATCCACTTCGTATCGACGCGTCTGACCTGCGCGGCATGCCCGTCGCGGCCACGTACCTCGCCGGCCGGCCCACCCACTTCGCGCTGTGACGGAATCGTCTACGGACCCTTACCGTAGCCGGTGCCCAAACAGTCAGCGAAAGCAAGGCTGCCCGAGTCGGTTTCGGTAGCGACGACCACGCCGTTTACCGTGACTGTGCAGGTGAGGGTGGAGCCCTCGGGTGCATCGGTCGTGCTCGCATTCAGAATGTAAGGCGTCATGCTCGTTGAATCGACCGTCACTGTCTGGCTGAACGGAAGCGGATACGGCGCGGGAGCGCCGCCGTTGGAACTGCCCGGTGAAAAGCCGATCGACGCTTCCGGTGCGCTTCCGGTCACCGCGAAAACCACTGTCGCCGGTGACGAGATCGGCGGAGCCGCCGCGTGCATTCCCCAATTCTGAGTCCACGTTGTACCGGTGCCGCCCTGAACGGCCGGGTAGACGAACAGGTACAAAATCGCCGCTACCGCCGCGAGCGAAACGAACCCGAGCAGCGAACGCAGCAGGCCGAAGCCCGGCAGGCGCTGGGGGAGCAGTCGCGCGAGAGCACCGATCACCGCGCAGACCACGATCACCCCGACGAGAATGATCAGCAGCGGATTCAGGCCGAAGGCAACGACCGCAACGACGAGCCCGACGGCGGCCAGCAGCGCAAGGCCGCCGACGACGACCGCGACCACCACGATCGGCCGCCGCGTGGTGCGCGTGGCGCCGTTGAGCGCCGGCGTCGGCGCCTTAGGCTGCGGAATCGAGATCATACTGAGAGATTATCAGTTTATCTCATCGGTGCAAAAAAAGAAGGACCCCTCTCGGGATCCTTCTTCTCAGCGAACCGTTCGGACTACACCGACGCGATGTGCGCGAACAAGAACCAGCGGTCCTTCTCGAGGCTGCGAGCGGTCTGGATGACCACGTCTTGGCTTGCGGCGTCGATGGCGCCCAGCTCGGTGATGGCCTTGTTCACGCTGACGAGCAATGCGTCGATCGAGGCCACAAGGGCGGCGATCATGACGTCGGCGGGCTGGAACCCGGCCGGTAGCTCGGGCAACGTGGTCTTGGCCGCGACGGTGCCGATGCGGGCATCCAGTGGCAGGCCCAGAGCCACGACACGCTCAGCGGCGTCGTCGGCGTAGCCCTCGGCGCGCTCGACGATGTCGTCGAACAGCTCGTGCACGGCGATGAAATTGGCGCCGCGCACGTGCCAGTGCGCCTGCTTGCCGTTGATGACCAGAGCCTGCGAGTCGATGACGACCTGGCTCAGAAATTGTGCTGCGGCCGCGGCCACATCGGGGTTGGCGGAACTCTTGATACTGGTGACAACGTCAGACATGACGTCTCCCTTCGTCTTCATTGACTCCAACGCTACTCAGCCTGAAATCTTCCGCAAGCAAGCGAAGGCTCCACTTACGAAGGTGAGCCTGACCTCAGAAGCCCTGGTCAGAAAGGATGTTGGATTTTAATGACATAAACTCATGTGAAATGAAAGAAGGTCTCGTGTGTATGTCGCGTTCCTCGATGAGTCAGCTCGTAATGATGACTTCTACTTCATGGGTACGGTCGTGGTCGACGATGATTCGATCGTGAAGATCGAGACGAGTCTCGACCACATCGGCAGAATGATCGCTGCAGACGTGCCGGGCTTCGACCCAATGACGGAGTTTCATGGATATGACATGTTTCATGGCGAGGGCGATTGGCGAGGCGTTCCGATCGGCTGGCGAATCAAGGCGAGCAAGCTGGTGGCGAAGACGCTCGCGAATTCGGGAGCGAAATACGTTTTGCGCGGCATTGACATCAAGGCTCAGCAGGCGAAGTATCGGCGCCCCTTCGCGCCTCATTCTTTATGCACTGCTCACTCGTTCGAGTCCGTCGACGAAGTGCTTGTGCGGGATCACGAATCGCGCGCGATGGCGCTGGTGGTCGCCGATGAACACCATTCCGCGCCCGACAGTCGTAGAAATCTGCGAAGTTTCAAGGCGTCGAGCGTCTATGGCTACACGAGCAAGCCGTGTCGGCGGATCGCCGACACGATCTACTTCGGGCCATCGCATTCCAGTCGACTGCTGCAAATATCCGATGTTGCAACCTTCTTCGTGAATCGGCGCGAAACTCTGACCGAGTCTGACCCGCGGGCCAACGCGGCCGTTGAGCAGATCTTCGGCAGCGTCATGAAGGCCTGCAGATTCTTCTACATCTGGGCGCCGAGTTAAACACAGAACCCGCGCACAAGGCGCGGGGTTCTGGCTGGGTGCGGGAGGCCGGTGGCGTCCTGCGTGATCATTCTAGGCCCGTCAGCTCCTGAATACGATTACATTGTGAGGATTTGTTCAGGTACCAAGGAGCGTCACAAGAAGCGGGCCGCGGCCCGACCGCCGGTGACGCGCTCGGTGACGATGTTCGCAGGCCAGATGATGATCCAGAAGTACATGGCGAAGTAGGGCGCCTCGTCGAACGGAAGCAGCGCGATGGGGATCGACAGCAGAAAAACGATCGGCACCACGAGCAGCCTCGCCCTGACCATCCGGTAGATCGAGAGGTCGATGCGCTCGTCGAGAAACCCGCGCCGATAGGCGTACGCCCACAGCCAGTACTGCACCAGGCTGATGCTCGCCACGACCAGTGAGTACAGGATGACCGGGGTCTCGTACCCCGGGTAGTCGCTGAACAGCGCCGTAGGAAACGGCAGGAACGCCACCAGAAAGAGCAGCAGCAGATCGATCCAGATCGTGCCGCCGTCGTAGTCTTTCGTCACCGCGAACTTGCGGTGATGCCCGGCCCAGTTGATCGCAATCACCCCGAAGCTCAGCACGTACGCATAGAACTTCGGAATCAGCTGCAGCAGGCTGTCGTTCAGTTCGAGGTTCGTCGGATGCTCGATCTCGGGTACCGCGATTTCGAGCACGAGAAGGGTCAGCGCAATGGCGAACACGGCGTCGCTGAAGAACTGCAGCCGCTCGGAGTTCGTGTGCTCCCGCAGTATTCCCTTGTACCGCTCGTCTGCACCAGCACCAGCGTCTGCTCCTGCGCCCGTGCCCGCTCGCCCCGCCATGCCTCAACCCTACTGAGCGCCGGCAGGCGTTGCGCGAGCGCGCTAGGCGTGCCTGATCTGCAGCCGGCGCCTGGTCTCCTGGCGCTCTCCGAGGCGCCCGACAGCCACGCCGAGCGGGATGCTCAGCACCCAGAAACACATCGCCACGAGTCCGGCCTCGTCGAAAGGCAGCAGTGCGACGGGAATCGAGAGCACAAAGACGACAGGCACCACGAGCAGGTTTCGCCCGATCATCCGATACATCGCGCCGTCGATGCGCGCATTCAGGTAACGCTGCTTGTAGGCATACACCCACATCCACAATTGAACGAGGCTGATGGCGCTCACGGTTGCCGCATAGACAATCACAGGCGTCGCATCGCCCAGGTAATCACTGAGCAACGCTGTTGGAAACGGCACGAATGCAATCAGAAACAGCAGTAGCAGGTCGATTCGGATGATCGTGCCATCGATGCGCGTCATGACCGCGAACTTGCGGTGGTGACCCGTCCAGTTGACTCCGATCACTACAAAACTGATGACGTAGGCGAGCAACTTGGGCCACAGTGCCGCCACCGCGACGGTGATGTCGGCGTTCGAGGGGTTGTCTCCCGCGAGAATCGGCACCGTGATCTCGAGTACAAGCAGTGTCAGCGCGATGGCGAATACCGCGTCGCTGAAGTACTGCAGGCGCTCCGTCTTCATCGTGTCACGCAGTACGCCCTGGTACCGCTCGTTCGTCGATTCCCTCATCGGCACAGCCTACGTGGCGGCGTCTGGGCGCCTGGAAGGTGGGCTTACTCGGTGGGCTTCCAGTGCTCGCGACGGAAGAGGCGGCCGAGGCGCGCGGTGAGGGAGCTTCCCACATCTTGCAACCCGTCGACCGTGAACAGCGGAGCGCCGTCTGGTTCGGCCAGCGAGCCGACCAGCTCGGGGGTCACGGTAGTGTTTACGGCGCTCGCAGAGATGCGTTCGATCTGGCCGGCGTCGACGAACTTCAGACCGGAGGGTGTTGCGATCAAGACCCCGTCGAACAAGTCGAGATCAGCATCCTGCAGCACGTGCTCGACAGTGCCGAACTCGGTTCCCTCGGTGTCGAGTACCGGCGTCTCCGGCTCCAGCGCCGTGTACGCGATCTGCTCGTCGTCTGCCATCTTGTCTCCTTCGTCGCTCTCACGATTCTGCACTAATCGCGAGACGAATCCAGCCCGTTCGGCAAAGCCAGTGGCATGGGTGCCGCCACAAGGAGCTCCCCGAGCAGGTAGCGGGGACGCATGAAAGCGGGCGCACGTCGGTGCCGCCATAGGAGATCCCCGAGCAAGTAATGGCGCTTTGCCGGGCGGGGACCGGCAAAGCGAAAAAATCCGAGAGGGGATGACGAGAATCGAACTCGCGTGATCAGTTTGGAAGACTGAGGCTCTACCATTGAGCTACATCCCCGCGCTCACCGAAGTGGCACCCGAACATCGTAGTACAGGTTCGCACCCGTGCAGGTTCACCTCAGTGCTTGTGCGCTAGGCTTGCCGAGGTTTATTTCCCGGGGCGTAGCTCAGCTTGGTAGAGCGCTCGGTTTGGGACCGAGAGGTCGCAGGTTCGAATCCTGTCGCCCCGACATGCAGACCACAGGTACCAACCCGGCGTAGCCGATCGGCGCCGAGGATGCTTCGCACGACTTTCACATCAGTTACGTATCTCAGGAGATTGTTTTGAAGACCACGGTCGAAAAGCTCAGCCCCACGCGAGTCAAGCTCGCCATCTCGGTAACCCCCGAAGAGCTGAAGCCCAGTATTGATCACGCGTACACCCACATCGCCGACCAGGTGAACATCCCCGGTTTCCGTAAGGGCAAGGTGCCGCCGCCCCTCATCGACCAGCGTGTCGGCAAGGCAGCCGTGCTCGAGCACGCCGTGAACGACGGCCTCGACACCTTCTACCGCGAAGCGATCGCCGAGCAGGAGCTGCGCCCGCTGGGCCGCCCCGAGGCCGACATCGTCGAGTGGCCGAGCAACAAAGACTTCTCGGGTGACCTCGAGCTCGCCATCGAGGTGGATGTTCGTCCCGACCTCGAGCTGCCCGACTACGACGGCCTGCCCATCACCGTCGACGCTCTCGACGTCACCGACGAAGAGGTCGACGCCGAGCTCGAGCGCCTGCGCACCCGCTTCGGCACCCTCGTCACGGTCGACCGCCCCATCAAGACGGGCGACTTCGCCCAGCTCGATCTGCTGGCCACCATCGACGACGCCGAGGTCGACAACGCGACCGGCATCTCGTACGAGGTCGGCTCGGGCGAGCTGCTCGAGGGCCTCGACGGTGTCATCGACTCGCTGACCGCGGGCGAGACCACCACGTTCGAGGCTCCGCTGCTCGGCGGCGACTTCGCCGGCAAAGACGCGCTCATCACCGTCACGATCAACTCGGTGAAAGAGCGCGAGCTGCCCGAGGCCGACGACGATTTCGCTCAGATCTCGAGCGAGTTCGACACGATCGATGAGCTCAAGGCCGACCTGAAGACGCAGGTCGAGCGCCAGAAGGAGTTCGGTCAGGTCTCCGAGGCCCGCCAGAAGACGCTCGACGCTCTTCTCGCGCTGGTCGACGTACCCGTGCCGCCGAAGCTGATCGAAGACGAGGTGCACCGTCACCTCGAGAACGAGAACCGTCTCGAAGACGACGTGCACCGCGCCGAGGTCACCGAGTCGAGCACCAACACCTTCAAGACGCAGATCCTGCTCGACATTGTCGCGGAGAAAGAGGGCGTCAAGGTCAGCCAAGACGAGCTGAGCCAGTACCTCATCCAGGCCTCGCAGCAGTACGGCATGGAGCCGCAGGAGTTCGTTCAGGTTCTCGACCAGAACGGCCAGATTCCGGCCATGGTCGGCGAGGTCGCGCGTAACAAGGCGCTCGCCATCGTTCTCGACAAGGCGAAGGTCACCGACAGCAACGGCAAGGCCGTCGATGTCTCCGAGTTCACCGCGGTCACCCGTGACGCCGACGCCCCGTTCGTCGACGTCGCCGGCACCGACGACGAGCACGCCGGTCACGACCACGAGGGCCACGACCACGCGGGTCACTCCCACTAGTTGTTCCACCGAGAAGGGCCCCGCGGATGCCCGTGGGGCCCTTTTTCGCGCCCAAACGCTCGCACGGGCATCCGCCCGCCCGGCCGCAGGGCGCTTGCGTCGGAGCACAGCCAACACGAGCGCAATACGCCCGCATATCGCGTCAGCTCCGACGAAAGCGCCTTCGGGTGCGTTCCCGGCGGCGCTTCGCTCTGCCGCAAGCGGCAGCACCCCTTTTTCGCTTGCGGCGGCGCTTCGCTCTGCCGCAAGCGAACAGGGCGATAAGCGTCACCGGGCTCCACTACATTCGAATTACCGCAAGTGAATTGGAGCGACACACATGGCCGATATGGCGATGCCAAACAGCGTTTTCGAACGACTTCTGAAAGACCGGATCATCTGGCTCGGCACCGAGGTCCGTGACGATATGGCCAACGAAATCTGCGCAAAGATCCTGCTTCTCGCAGCAGAAGACCCCAAGCGCGACATCTACCTTTACATCAACTCTCCCGGTGGTTCGATCACCGCAGGCATGGCGATCTACGACACCATGAAGTTCGTCTCGAACGACATCGTCACCGTGGGCATCGGCATGGCCGCCTCGATGGGCCAGTTCCTGCTGAGCTCGGGCACGAAGGGCAAGCGCTACATCACGCCGAACGCCCGCGTTCTGCTGCACCAGCCGTCGGGCGGTTTCGGCGGTACCTCGGCCGACATCCAGACCCAGGCGAACCTCATTCTCGACATGAAGAAGCGCATGGCTGAGCTCACCGCCGAGCAGACCGGCAAGACCCCCGAGCAGGTCATGATCGACGGTGACCGCGACAACTGGTTCACTGCACAAGAAGCGCTCGAGTACGGATTCGTCGACTACGTGCGCGAATTCGCCTCCGACGTCGCCGGCGGCGGCGGAACCGAAGAGTCCGACGCCGTTCCCAGCGTCAGCAACTGACCGCCCGCCCGCGAACCACACACTCACGAACAGAGAAGACCTGATGGAAACCCCCACCTTCGGCGGAATGCCGATCGCCTCGCCTTACGGCAACGGCACCACGCCCTCCAACCGCTACATTCTGCCGACGTTCGAAGAGCGCACGGCCTATGGTTACAAGCGGCAAGACCCCTACGCCAAGCTCTTCGAAGACCGCATCATCTTCTTGGGCGTGCAGATCGACGACGCGTCGGCCGATGACATCATGGCTCAGCTGCTGGTGCTCGAAAGCCAGGACCCCGACCGCGACATCGAGATGTACATCAACTCGCCCGGTGGCTCGTTCACCGCGATGACGGCCATCTACGACACGATGCAGTACGTCAAGCCGAACATCCAGACGGTGTGCCTCGGCCAGGCGGCTTCGGCCGCTGCGGTCATCCTCGCCGCCGGCACGCCGGGCAAGCGTCTTGCGCTGCCGAACGCGCGCATCCTCATCCACCAGCCTTCCGCTGGCGGCCAGGGCGGCGGCCAGGCGTCTGACATCGAGATTCAGGCGCGCGAGATTCTGCGCATGCGCACGTGGCTCGAAGACACGCTCGCGTTCCACTCCAACCGCACCACCGAGCAGGTCAACAAAGACATCGACCGCGACAACATCCTCAGTGCCGCCGACGCCGTGGAGTACGGCATCATCGACCAGGTGTTGACCTCGCGAAAGAACGTTCCCGCGCTGGTCAAGTAGAAGTTCTACCGCTCTGACTTCGTAAGTGGATGCCCGTTCCTCTGGGCATCCACTTCGTTGTTTAAGGCGTAGTACTCCGCCCTCGGTGAACAGCTCGTGGCGAATGTGACGATCACTTGCTCAATGGCGACGACTGTCGGCCCCACGGGTTAGGCTGACTGCACAGGTTTTTACGAGGAGGATGAACATGGCACGCATCGGGGAGAGCGCGGACCTGCTCAAGTGTTCGTTCTGCGGTAAAAGCCAGAAACAGGTTCAGCAGCTCATCGCTGGCCCGGGGGTCTACATCTGCGACGAGTGCGTCGAGTTGTGCAACGAGATCATCGAAGAACGACTCTCTGAGACCGGCGAAGAAGCCGCGAGCGAGTTCGAACTGCCGAAGCCCAAAGAGATCTTCGCCTTTCTCGAAGAGTACGTCATCGGGCAGGAGCAGGCGAAGAAGTCGCTCTCTGTCGCCGTCTACAACCACTACAAGCGCGTTCGCGCGCGCAACACCCTCACCTCGGCCGACGCGGTCGCCAACGAGGTCGAGATCGCGAAGAGCAACATTCTGCTGATCGGCCCGACCGGCTGCGGTAAGACGTACCTCGCACAGACGCTCGCCAAGCAGCTCAATGTGCCGTTCGCCGTCGCCGACGCCACGGCGCTCACCGAGGCGGGTTACGTCGGTGAAGACGTCGAGAACATTCTGCTGAAGCTGCTGCAGGCCGCCGACTTTGATGTGAAGAAGGCCGAGACCGGCATCATCTACATCGACGAGATCGACAAGATCGCCCGTAAGGCCGAGAACCCGTCGATCACGCGCGACGTCTCGGGCGAGGGTGTGCAGCAGGCGCTGCTCAAGATTCTCGAGGGCACGGTCGCCTCGGTACCGCCGCAGGGTGGCCGTAAGCACCCGCACCAGGAGTTCATCCAGATCGACACCACGAACGTGCTCTTCATCGTGGCGGGCGCCTTCGCGGGCCTTGAAGAGATCGTGGCCGAGCGCAGCGGAAAGCGCGGCATCGGCTTCAACGCCCCGCTGCACTCCAAGCGCGACGACATCAACCTCTTCAGCGAGGTGCTGCCCGAAGACCTGCACAAGTTCGGGCTCATCCCCGAGTTCATCGGGCGTCTGCCCGTCGTGACCACTGTCACGCCGCTCGACCAGGTTGCGCTCATGCAGATTCTCACGGTGCCGCGCAACGCGCTCGTGCGTCAGTACCAGCGCATGTTCGAGCTCGACGGCGTGGAGCTCGACTTCGAGAAGCCGGCCCTCGAGGCCATCGCCGACCTCGCTGTGCTACGCAAGACGGGCGCCCGCGGGCTCCGCGCCATCATGGAAGAAGTGCTCGGCCCGGTCATGTTCGAGGTGCCCTCCACCAACGAGGTCGCCAAGGTGATCATCACGCGCGAGGCCGTCATCAACAACGCCGCCCCGACCATCGTTCCGCGTGAGGCTACTCGTCGCGTAGAGAAGTCGGCGTAAGGCGCTTGCGTATTGCTGGCTGCGCCGACGCTCCCTCGACGCGGAGGCCGTGCACCACTCCGCGCTAGTTCGCGCGTCGATTTCGGCCACAATATCCACTGTTTAGGGGCAAAAAGTGACGCGCGAGGGAGCTGACGCGCACGAGGCTCAGGGCGTCCGGCATCCACCGCCCGTGGGCCGAGCCAGCTCGCTCGCGCAACCGATTTCGGCGGGCATCGTTGCGGGAATCACCGGATTCGCCAGCTCGTTCGCGCTTGTCATCGCCGGCCTGCACGCGGTCGGGGCGACGGATGCCCAGGCCAGCTCGGGCCTGCTGACCCTCTGCTTCGGCGTCGCCATACTGTGCATCGTGCTTGCGCGGGTGTACCGGATGCCCATATCTTTCGCCTGGTCGACCCCCGGGGCCGCGCTGCTCATCGCCGCATCGGCCACCACGAAGAACTTCAACGCCGCCGTCGGGGCGTTCATCGTCTGCGGACTGCTCATCGTGCTGTGCGGGCTCTGGCCGGCGCTGGGCAGGGCGATCACCCGCATACCGAAGTCGATCGCGTCGGCGATGCTGGCGGGCATCCTGTTTCCCATCTGCCTTGCACCCGTGCTCGCCGTGGTGCAGATTCCGGCGCTGGCGATTCCGGTAGTCGTGGTCTGGCTGGCGCTCTTTCGCATCGCGCCGCGGTGGGCCGTACCGGCGGCGATGCTGGTCGCGGCGATCGGCATCGGTGTGTCGGCAGGCACGGGCTGGCTGACGGCTGCGTCGTCGTCTCTCGTGCCGCAACTCACGTTCGTGCCGCCCACGTTCGACCCGCTTGTGATCGTCTCACTCGGGTTGCCTCTGTTCATCGTGACCATGGCAGGGCAGAACGTGCCCGGCTTCGTGGTGATGTCGACGTTCGGCTACGAGGTTCCGCCGCGGCCGGCTCTCGTGGCCTCGGGCGCTGCGACGGCCGTCGGCGCGCTCTTCGGAGCGCACGCCCTCAACCTCGCCGCGATCACTGCAGCCATCATGGCCGGGCCCGACTCGCACCCCGACAAATCCAAGCGCTGGGTCGCCACCTTCACGTCAGGCTTCGTGTACATCGTGCTCGGGCTCTTCGCCGGCTTCGCAGTGGCCCTCATCTCGGCGTCGCCGCCCATCCTGATCACGGCGGTAGCCGGCCTCGCCCTGCTCGGAGCCCTCGTCGGCGCCATCGCGAATGCCATCGAGTCCGTGCCGCACCGCATTCCCGCCGTCGCCACCTTTCTCGTGACGGCATCGGGCATCGCTATCGTCGGCGTCGGCAGCGCCTTCTGGGGTCTGCTCACCGGCGGCCTCATCATGCTCTGGTCGGCGTCACCCTGGCCCCGCCGCCGCGCCTGAGGCCGGGACTTTGCGGCGCCGTGTTGACGGGGCGCCCTGCTTGGCAGTCCGTGTGCCGTGGCCGTGAAATCGGCGGAGATTCGAGGGGTGTGCCGCCGTATAGCGCCCACTGGTGTCGAATCTCCTCTGTTTTCATCGTGACCGGCCCGAAACGGAGTGCGTGCCCTTCGCCCGGAAGACATGCGCCATCCAGAGGAACGCATAGCCTGCGATGAGGGGTGTGATGACCGCGTCGATGAGGCCGAAGACGGCCGCGAACGAGATGGAGACGATGGCCGTACCGCTGCCCTGCCCCGGCGGCTGACCGGCACTCGTGACGAGGTGGCCGGCCAGAAAGATGAGGGCGAAGAATGCGGTCGGAATGGAGCTGATTCCGAACCCGGCCCACAGAACCGAACGAGGGCGATGTACGAAAGATCTGACCAGGATGCCGTGGCTCACGACCAGACCGATTGTGACGAGACCCACGCCGATCAGGCCGCCGATCGACAAGACCGTCGCGATTGCGATCGCAGTGGCCGCATGGCTCGCTTCGGGCGCTGCGTCGCCTGTCGACAGGCCTGAGAGCGCGTCGAGGAAGCCCAACGCGAAGGCGATGATCGTGACGACGACTCCATCGACGATCATGCCGCCCGAGACGATGAGGCAGCCGAGACTCCCGGCACGCAAGGCTGCCCGACGCTGCTCCAAGCCGAGCACGCCCGCCGGCGCGACGGCCGTGCTCATGCAGTGACTCCGACTCTCGCTCGAAAAACGTGCGCCATCCACCACCAGACCAGCGCCCCGATCACAGCACCGAAAAAGGCGTCGAGTACGAGCGCGATCGTTATGGCCTCGAGGTCGTGTTCGAATCCCACCGGAGCGCCCGGTGAAATGACCCCGCAATGACCCACCCGCCGAAATAGGCGATAAGCGCGGCGACGATGTTCGGGATGCACGAGATTCCGGTTCCAGCCCCGGTGATCGCTCGGCGGCGAACGTGCCCACCCGCCCGAAGAATCAGCATGCTCGTCACCAGACCTGCGGCGACCAGAAGCACTGCGCCGGCCGCTGTGGCTCCGACCGGAGCGCCGTACGCGTCGACGATGGCGCTGAATGCCGTCTGGGTGATGTGTCCGCTGCCGTCGAGGTAGTCGTCGGCAAAGGCTGCCGCGAGAAGACCGGCACCCATGAAGGCGAAGATCAGCGTCGCGAGGTTCATTCCAATAGCGACCAGAGCGAAGCCGATTCCGCCGGCGAGCTGAGCCGAACCACGCTCCCGCCGCGAGAGCCGCGGGGCCGCTGCAGCGCGCGGAGGAGCGGCGACGGCATCGGGGTGAGCAAGCATCTGCCCATAGTGCTCGAAATCCGAGCAATAGTCAATAAAGCTCGTCGAGCGCGACGGGTCAGTCGCCGAACTCCTCCGACTGCGAGACGGTAGCCTCGTCGGTGTCGGGGTTGTAGTCGATGCGGGTGCCGTCGTCGAACTCGACCACGGGGCGGCCCTCGAGCCACGTGAGGGTCCAATACCACATCGAGGTGTCGACGTTCTGCTCGGCGAGTTCGCCTTCGACGTCGAGAACGGCGTCGATGACGACCTGCGGCAGCCGCGAGGGTGGCTCGTCGCCGCTCGACCAGCGGGTTCCGACCGAGATCATCTACTCACTCCAAAAACGTCGTCAAAACGAAAAACGGCTACACCACCAAGTCGTACGTGACCCACGACGTACGACTGGCCAGCTTGTCGTAGAGCCGCTGGGCGGTCTCGTTGCTGTCGTCGGTGATCCAGCGCACAATGCCGAGGCCCCGCGACGCGGCGATCTTCTTCGCCTCGGTGATCAGCGCGGCGCCGACACCCGAGTTCCGGGCATCCGGGTTGACGAACAGGTCGTCGATGTACAGCCCGCGCTCACCGGCCAGCGGCCGGGCGAACTCGCGAAAATGCAGAACCCCCACGAGCTTGCCATCGTCTTCGGCCACAAGAGCTTCGGTCTCGTGGGCGGGGTCGATGAGCCAGCTCCACACGAGAACCGCGCGGTCGCCTTCGAGCTCCGTCTCGTAGAACTTGCCGTATGCCACGTAGAGGTCGTACCACGGAAAAAAGTCGTGGTCAGTGATCGGTCTGATCGTCAACGCCATTGTTGTGTGCCTTCCATGTGTGCCGTGGCTGCGAGGCCACGGCTGCTGTGTTGCGGGCGGAACCGTGAAGTGAGGGGCGGAGCTTTACTCGACACTACCGTTCTCGAGCACGATCTCGCGCACCTCGAGATCGTCGCCCGTAACGAAGTACAATTGCGCGATCTTGCCGACTTCACGCAAGTCTGCGGCCGCCAGCTCGAGTTCTGCAATCGTTTCGGCAGGCCCGGCGATGGTCGCTGAAGAAACCAGTGCCTTCTGCGACACCTTCGCGTCGGTCTTCGCCCGCCGGATGCTCACCAGCGCCTGCCCGGCAAGCCCGAGCAGCCCGGCGTGAGCCGGCAGCGCAGGCGCGAGTTCGGGGCTGAACGCCGCACCGTCACCCGTGCCCGCGCCCGTGGGCCAGACGGACGTGTGAATCGACCCCTCGCCGTGCGTCCACGACCACACTTCTTCGGTAGCGAACGGGATGAACGGGGCGAGCAGGCGCAGCAGAACATCCACTGCCGCCTGCAAGGCAAGTACAGCCGAGGCCTTGGCGGCCGGGTCGGAGGAGTCGCTGTAGGCGCGCTCTTTGACGAGTTCGAGGTAGTCGTCGCAGAACGTCCAGAAGAAGCTCTCGGTGACCTCGAGGGCACGGGCGTGATCGTAAGCTTCGAAGGCGGCCGTCGCGTCGACGATGACTTGGTCGAGCGCCGTCAGCATGCTGAGGTCGAGCGGGTGCGTGACCGCGTGCGACCCTTCTGGCAGCGAGAACGAGTACACGAACTTCGCCGCGTTCAGCACCTTGATGGCGAGTCGGCGCCCGATCTTGATCTGAGTGGGGTTCTGCGGGTCGAACGCGGCATCGGTGCCGAGGCGCGAGGAGGCGGCCCAGTAGCGCGCAGCGTCGGAGCCGTGCGACTCGAGCACGTCGGAAGGCGTGACGACATTGCCCTTCGACTTCGACATCTTCTTGCGGTCGGGGTCGACGATGAAGCCGGAGATCGCAGCGTGCTTCCAGGGCGTGCGGCCGTCTTCGAGGGCTGAGCGCAGCATGGTGGAGAACAGCCAGGTGCGAATGATGTCTTGGCCCTGCGGGCGGAGGTCGAAGGGTGCGACGAGCTGCCAGAGTTCGGGGTCGCGCTCCCATCCACCGGCGAGCTGAGGGGTGAGCGAGGAGGTCGCCCAGGTATCCATCACGTCGAGCTCGCCGATGAAGCCGTTCGGCGTGCCACGGTGTAATTCGTCGAAGCCGGGTGCGGCATCCGTCGACGGATCGACCGGCAGCGACGCCTCGGAGGCCACGATGGGCTGATCGAAGAGCGGGTTGCCGTCACCGTCGAGCGGGTACCAGACCGGAATCGGCACCCCGAAGAAGCGCTGCCGCGAGATGAGCCAGTCGCCGGTGAGGCCGTTGACCCAGTTGTCGTAACGCACCTTCATGAACGAGGGGTGCCAGTCGACCTCGGTCGCCATCTCGAGCAGACGCGTGCGCAGTTCTTCGTCGCGGGCGCCGTTTCTGATGTACCACTGCCGCGTCGATACGATCTCGAGCGGGCGGTCGCCCTTTTCGAAGAACTTCACGGGGTGCATGATGGGCTTCGGCTCGCCGATCAGCTCGCCCGAGTCGCGCAGCAGCTCCACGATGGCCTGCTTGGCGCTGAACACGGTCTTGCCCGCGATGGCCGAGTAGGCGTTGATGCCGGTTTCGGTCGTGATGACGTCGGGCGCTTCAGCGAGAATGCGGCCGTCGAAGCCGATGATCGCGCGGTTCGGCAGGTCGAGGTCACGCCACCAGATCACGTCGGTGAGGTCGCCGAACGTGCAGATCATGGCAATACCCGATCCCTTGTCTGCCTGCGCGAGGTGGTGGGCCACCACGGGAACCTCGACGCCGAACAGGGGAGTGGTCACGGTGGTGCCGAACAGCGGCTGGTAGCGCTCGTCGTCGGGATGCGCGACCAGCGCCACGCAGGCCGCGAGCAGCTCGGGCCGGGTGGTCTCGATGTAGATGTCCGCGTTGGCTGCGGCGTCGTCGCTCGCGCCGAACCCGTGCCGGTGGAACGCGAGCCGGTGGTACGCGCCGGGCTGCTCTTTGTCTTCGAGCTCGGCCTGCGCGACGGCGGTGCGGAACGTGACATCCCACAGCGTGGGCGCCTGCGCCTGATAGGCCTCGCCGCGCGCCACGTTGCGCACGAAGGCGAGCTGGCTGGCCCGCATCGAGGAGTCGGCGATGGTGCGGTAGGTCTGGCTCCAGTCGACGGAGAGCCCGAGCGTGTGCCAGAGCGCCTCGAACTGCTTCTCGTCTTCGACGGTCAGGCGCTCACAGAGCTCGATGAAGTTGCGTCGGCTGATCGGCTTCTGGTCGGCAGCCTTCGAGCTCTTGTTGTCGCCGCCCTCGAACGGCGGCTCGAAGTCTGCCTCGTAGGGCAGGGTCGGGTCGCAGCGCACGCCGTAGTAGTTCTGCACCCGGCGTTCGGTGGGCAGACCATTGTCGTCCCAGCCCATCGGGTAGAACACGCTCTTGCCGCGCATGCGCTGAAAGCGCGCGTGCAGGTCGGTGTGCGTGTACGAGAACACGTGCCCGATGTGCAGAGAACCGGATGCCGTGGGCGGAGGTGTATCGATCGAGTAGATGTTCTCGCGCCGAGCCATTTCACGGTCGAATCGGTACGTTCCGCGTTCGCTCCACAGCGCATCCCACTTGCTCTCGAGGCCCTCCAGCGCGGGTTTGTCAGGAATGTTCGCGGTCATGGTGGAGCCTCCAGGCATATGGGCGGCACCGAGTCGAAGGTGCCTGATTGTCGTTGCACCCATTCTACGGGACCGCGAGCGCCTCGCCAGGCGGAGCCCGGGCAGCAGAAAGGGCCGGCACCCTCACCCGCGAGTACCGGCCCTTCGTGCGCGACAGCGCGAGACGCGCTAGTTGGGCAGCTTGGCGAGCCCCGCGCGCAACTTCTTCAGTTCGGCGTACAGAGCCGCGGGCATCCGGTCGTCTCCGAGCGTGCCGAAGTACTGCTCGGTCTCGTTGGCTTCGGTGAGCCACGCCTGCTTGTCGAGACCGATCAGGGTCTGCAGCTCTTCTTCGGTGACGTCGGTGCGCTCGATGTTGAACTCGTGAGCGAGCGGCAGGCCGCCGATGGGCGTCTGGCGCGCGGCGACTTCACCCTCGAGGCGGCGGATGATCCACTCGACCACGCGCGAATTCTCGGCGAATCCGGGCCAGATGAACTTGCCCTCGTCGTTCTTGCGGAACCAGTTGACCTGAAAGATCGGGGGAGCGTCGGAACCGAGCGTCTCGCCCATGTCGAGCCAATGCTGAAAGTAGTCGGCCATGTTGTAACCGACGAACGGCAGCATGGCGAACGGGTCGTGACGCAGCTGGCCGACCGCACCGGTAGCGGCGGCGGTGGTCTCCGACGCCATCGTGGCACCGACGAACACGCCGTGCGACCAGCTCTTCGCCTGGGCGACGAGCGGAACGGTCGAGGGGCGGCGGCCGCCGAACAGAATGGCGTCGATCTCGACACCGGCGGGGTCGTCCCATTCCGGGGCGATCGAGGGGCACTGGTCGGCCGTGACGGTGAACCGGGCATTCGGATGCGCGGCGGGAGTCTTGGAGTCGGGAGTCCAGTCGTTGCCCTGCCAGTCGATGAGGTGCGCCGGCGGGTTCGGGGTGAGACCCTCCCACCACACGTCTCCGTCGTCGCGCAGCGCGACGTTCGTGAAGATGGTGTTGCCCCACATGGTGTCGACCGCGGTCTGGTTGGTGACGATGCCCGTACCTGGGGCGACGCCGAAGAAGCCGCGCTCGGGGTTGATGGCGCGCAGTTTGCCGTTCGGGCCGGGGCGCATCCAGGCGATGTCGTCGCCGATGGTCTCGACCTTCCAGCCCGGAACGGTCGGCTTCAGCATGGCGAGGTTGGTCTTGCCGCACGCCGAAGGGAAGGCGGCCGCGAGGTGGTAGACGTGCTGCTCGGGTGAGGTGACCTTGATGAGCAGCATGTGCTCGGCCATCCAGCCCTCGTCGCGGGCCATGACCGACGCGATGCGCAGGGCGAAGCACTTCTTGCCGAGCAACGCGTTTCCGCCGTAGCCCGATCCGAACGACCAGATCTCGCGAGTCTCCGGAAAGTGCGCGATGTATTTAGAGGGGTTGTGCGGCCAGGCGACGTCGTCGCTGCGCACGCCCGCGGCATCCACCAGCGGAGCGCCGACGCTGTGCAGCGCGGGAACCCACTCGGTGTCGTCGGTGATGAGGTTGAGCACGGGGGTGCCGATGCGCGTCATCAGCGCCATGCTCACCACGACGTAGGGCGAGTCGGTCAGCTGCACGCCGACCTGCGACAGCGCGCCGCCGACGGGGCCCATCGAGAACGGCACCACATACATGGTGCGGCCGCGCATGCTGCCGGCGAAGAGGGGGAGCAGTTCATCCTTCATCGCGCTCGGCTCGCGCCAGTTGTTCGTGACGCCGGCGTCGATCTCTTCGGTCGAGCAGATGAACGTGCGGTCTTCGACACGGGCGACGTCGGCCGGGTCGCTGCGGGCCAAGAAGCTGTTCGGGCGCCATTCCGGGTTGAGCCGGATGAGGGTGCCCTGCGAGATCATCAGCTTGGTGAGCTGATCCCACTCGGCGGTCGACCCGTCGCACCAGACGATCTCGTCGGGCTGCGTCAACGCAGCGACGTCAGAAACCCAGGCTGCAATGCCTGCGTCGATACGAAAGGGGCTCGCGGGGCCGGCGACGGCAGCGATCTCGCCGGTCTCGACGAGGCGAAGGGCGCTGGCCTTGGGGGCGCGGTTGTTGACTGGCTCGGGCTGGTCACTGCGCAGAATGCTCATGGTGTGTCTCCTCGTCGTCGATGCTGACGCAGCCAATGACAATGCATCAGCGGGTGGCTTTTCGGGGAATTTTGTTTGCGTTCTTCAACTTTGCGCCCAATTTGCGTTAGATTCTTCTTTGTTCCCCCGAAAGATTCCCCGTTCTTTACAGGAAGCAAAGATGCCCACGTCTACCTCGACCGACCTCATCACTCTGGGCCGTCGCATCCGGCATTTCCGCAAGAATGCCGACCTCACGCTCGACCAGCTGGGCGAGCGTGTCGGCGTCGTCGGCAGTCAGCTTTCGCTTATCGAGAACGGGCGCCGCGAGCCCAAGTTCTCGCTGCTGCAGTCGCTGTCGAGCGAGCTGAACGTGCCGCTGGCCGAGCTGCTGAGCGACGAGGCTCCGGATGCCCGTACCGCCCTCGAGATCGAACTCGCCCGGGCGCAGAGCGGCGACCTCTACGCCTCGCTCGGACTGCCTCGGGTGCCGGCCAGCCGCAACCTGCCTCAAGAGACGCTCGAGGCCCTCGTGGGGATGCACCGCGAACTCATCCGGCGCGCGACCGAATCCATCGCGACGCCCGAAGAAGCTCGCCGGGCCAACACCGAGCTGCGCGACGCCATGCGTGAGCGCGACAACTATCTGCCCGACCTCGAGAAGCTCGTCGAGCAGATGCTTGCCCGCGTGGGGCACCAGGGCGGTGCGCTCAGCCACCGCACCGTGAGCCTGCTGGCCGAAGACCTCGGCTTCAGCCTGATCCACGTGAACGATCTGCCGCACTCGGCGCGGTCGGTCACCGACCTGGCGAGCGGGCGCATCTACCTGCCACCGGCATCCATTCCCGGCGGTCACGGCCTGCGGTCGATGGCGCTGCAGGCGATGGCGCATCGCGTGCTCGGCCACCAGCCGCCGAGCAACTACGCCGAGTTCTTGCGGCAGCGGCTCGAGATCAACTACTTCGCGGCGGCGTGCCTGATGCCACAGACCGCCTCGGTCAAGTTCCTCGCGGCGGCCAAGGCCCGGCGAGACCTGTCGGTCGAAGACTTTCGCGACGCGTTCGGTGTCACGCACGAGGCCGCGGCGCTGCGGATGACCAACCTCGCCACCTCGCACCTCGGCATCGACGTGCATTTCCTTCGCCTCACCGACGACGGCGCCATTCAGAAGGCCTACGAGAACGACGGCCTGCCGTTGCCGCACGACGTGACGGGCGCGGTGGAAGGGCAGTTCGTCTGCCGCAACTGGGCCGCGCGCATCGCGCTCACTCGCACAAATCGCTCGACCGAGTTCTACCAGTACACCGACACCCCGAGCGGCACCTTCTGGTGCGCTACCCAGACCGGAACGACCGCCGCGGGGGAGTTCTCCATCAGCTTCGGCACCTCCTTCGCCGACGCGAAGTGGTTCCGCGGCCGCGACACCGAGAAGCGCTCGCTCTCGCGCTGCCCCGACGAGTCCTGCTGCAAGCGCCCGCCGAGCGACCTCGTCGACCGCTGGTCGGAGAGCGCCTGGCCGAGCGCGCGCCTGCACGCCCACGTGCTTTCGCCCCTTCCCTCGGGCAAGTTCCCCGGTGTTGACGACCGCGAGGTCTACGAGTTCCTGCAGGCGCACGCCGAGTCGGCGTAAGCCGCGCGGGCGTGCTGCCTCCGGGCCCGCCGCGCTCGCCGTGCCGCCGCTGAGAACTCGCGGCACTTTCGTCGGAGCTGACGCATTATGTCGACGTATTGCGGACATATCGCGTCAGCTCCGACCTAAGCCCTCCCCGTAACCGGCGCGGCCTTTCTCGGCCGATTCAATGCTCTGTAAGTGAGTCGGTTTTGCTTATCGAACGCTAAGAATTAGGGTGTGTAAGTCTTTGCGAATTGGTGGGGTTCGCACGAATTCGAAAGCAGAGAAGTGAAACAGAAAGACGTGCTGGTCACGGGGGCGACCGGCGTCATCGGCTCGGCGGTTGTAAACAATCTCGCAGAGCATGGTTACTCGGTCTACGCGGCGTCGTCAGACCAGGCCGATCTTCGTGACGAATCGGCGACGATGGCGCTGTTCCAGACCGTCGCTCCGGAGTTCGTCGTGCATCTGGCGGCTCGTGTGCACGGCCTGATGGGAAACCTGAAAAGCCCGGGCGCGATCTACTACGACAACATCCGCATCAACTCGAACGTCATCGAGGCCGCTCGGGTCTCGGGTGCCACGAAGATCGTGGCCATGGGCTCGGTCGCGATGTACTCCGACGGACTGAGCCTGCCGATGTCTGAGGCCGACATCTGGGCCGGCCCGCCGCACTCGTCTGAGGCGGGTTACGCGCACGCGAAGCGCGGCATGCTGGCTCAGCTCGACGCGTATAAAGAGCAGTACGACACCGACTTCGCCTTCGCTTTGTCAACGAACCTGTTCGGGCCGAACGATCGCTTCGACGAGGTGTCGGGGCACGTGCTTCCGTCGCTCGTGTCGCGCTTTCACCGTTCGGTGCGCAACGGAGAGCAGATGGTGGTGTGGGGTGACGGCACGGCCCGTCGCGATTTCTTGTACAGCAAAGACGCCGCCGAGGGGCTGCGCGTGCTGCTCGAAAGCGGAAGCGGCGTCTACAACCTCGCCTCGGGCCGTGAGGTGTCGATTCGTGAGACCGTCGACGTTCTGAAAGACGCCTCGGGCTACCAGGGCGAGGTGGAGTGGGATGCCTCCAAGCCGAACGGTCAGCGCAACCGCTCCTACGACATCTCGAAACTGACCGGCCTCGGCTGGAGCCAGACGACCTCGTTCGGCGACGCCATCGGCGAAACCTACGAGTGGTACGACCACCACTACACGACCGCGCGTCGTTGACCGCATGACATCGTTCGGCGCGTGCACGATCATCGCACGCAACTATCTCGCACAGGCGCGCGTACTCAGCGCCAGCTTCGCGAGTCTCAACCCGGGCGTACCGCTCTACACCCTGGTCGTCGACGGCGACGAAGCAGATCGGTCACTGCTGGGAATCGGCGAGGTCGTCTTACCTGCCGATCTCGGGCTCGATTCCCGCACACTACACTCGATGATGACGATCTACGACGTCATGGAGTTCTCCACCTCGCTCAAGCCGGCCCTTCTGATGCACCTCATTCGCCGGGGGCACAAGGCGGTCGCCTACTTCGACCCCGACATTCAGCTGTTCGCCTCGGTGGCGGATGTTCTGCACGACGCCGAGGCCGGCGGAATCGTGTTGACCCCCCATGTGCTCACCCCGTTTCCGCGCGACGGAAAGATCGTCTCCGAACAGATGGTCATGACCGCCGGAATCTACAACCTCGGCTTCATCGCAGTGGGGGCCTCCGCCTTCCGGTTTCTCGCCTGGTGGAACGATCGGCTGCGCTTCGACGCGATCTCCGATCCGGCGAACGCGCTCTTCACCGACCAGCGCTTCATCGATTGGGTGCCGTCGCTGTTCGCCTGCACGATCTCACGCGACCGCGGGCTCAACGTTGCGCATTGGAACCTGCACGAGAGGCCCCTCGGCGGAGTTGCCGGCGCGCTGACGGCCGGCGGATTCCCGCTGCGTTTTCTGCACTTCAGCGGGTACGACCCGCGCCTGCCGTGGCTGTTGTCGAAGCATACGCAAGAGAATCCGCGCGTACTTCTGAGCGAGCATCCATTGCTGCGCACGCTCTGCGACGAGTACGGCGACGCCCTGATCGCCGCGGGGTATCTCGAGCAACGCGACGTGGCGTACCGCTTCGACACCCTGCCGAACGGGGTGCGGCTGACATCATCGATCCGCCGGCTCGTGCGCTCGGTCGAGCGCGGCGACATCGAACCGCTGACACCTCCGCCCGACGCCTTCGAGCACCCCGACGCGTTTGCGTCGTGGCTGCTCCGGCCCGCGTTCGGCGATCGCCTCGCCACGCTGACAGCGATCGAATTCGCCGTCTGGAGCGGTCGATCCGATCTGCGGTCGGCGTTCAGCGACGTGCTGGTTTCCACTGGTCAAGCGTACAAAGACTGGTTCGCTCACGACCCCTCCGCTCAGCAAGCGAAAGCTGCTGTCGAGTCGCGGCTCGCCCCGGTCGAGCAGATCGACGACGGCAGTCGTGCCCCGCAGCGCAGCTCGCTCGGCTGGGCAGTCGTCGTGGCGACCGTTCCGGGTACCGATGAGCATGAGATCGCCGTTCGCCTGGCCAACAGCGTGCTGCTCACCCCCGGGCCGTTCTCGGTGATCGGATTGCATACTGCGCCTGATCGGGCGGCGCAGGCCCCGGGCATCCGGCTGGTCGAGCAGATCGATCGCGACAACATGATCGTGCTGCTGGCGGCCGATCAGGCCGTGAACAGCGAGATCTCCCTCGCCCTCGACCACGGGCACGGGCGGTCGATCGCGGTCGTTCTCGGGGACGCGCCGGCGGTCAGTGATTCGCCGGCCTCCCGTGCCGCATTCGGCGAACTCTGGGTGACCAGCCGCGCGGCTGCCGAGCGCCTGGCAGCCGAGACGCGCGCCGGCACCGCAGTGCAGACCGTTCGTCAGGTATCGTTCCCCCTCGAATCGACTCGCTCGGCCGGGGCCGTGTCGACGAGCGAATGGATGCTCGACCGCGCCGAAGGCGACCTCATCGTGCTCTGCGATGCAGGCCGTCCCGGCCGGTCGACAGTTGACGACCTGCTGCTCACTCTCGAGGTCTTTCGTGCCGCGAACGATGCCGTGGCGTGGCCCTCCCGACTGGTCGTTCTCACTGCGCAGTTGCCTGTGGCAGATCGCGAGCGACTGGCCTTCGCCGTGGGCACCGACCGGCGAGACGTGATTCTCGTGTCGTCGCAGGTCACTCCCGCTGAAAAGGGCGTGCTTGCCCGCGCCGCCGACATCGTGATCTCTCTGCACAGTGAACAGCCGCTCGGTCTCGTCGTCGCCGACGCGATGGCAGCCGCTACTCCCGTCGTAGCCAGTGGCGGCTCGGCGCAACTCTGGGCGACCGATTCTTCGACCGCGAGCCTCGTTCCCCTCGACGCCGACGGGCGCGCCGACTTCGCCCACTCCGTGCGGGCACTGTCTGCGCTGCTGAGAGCCTCGTCGGCCCGCGATCGGCAGAGCAGAGCCGCCGCGTCGGCCCTCCACGATTTTTCGGCAGAAGCAACCGCCGCACGGCTCGGTCTTCTGCTCACGGCTACGGGTGCAATGCAGCCCGAGGCCTCCGCAGAAAGTGAACAAGGAGCATGATGCGACTCGTGATTATCGGCGACGTGGGCGCCGTGACGACCTACCACGCGGGTGACGAGGCGATGCTGGAATGCCTTCTCGACGAGCTGCGTGCGCGTGTCGACGTCGACGCCACCATCGTCTCGGCGAACCCCGCCGACTCCAGCGATCGGTATGACGCCCGTGCAATCGGCCGAATCGGGTTCAGCGACGCGATGACGCCGACGCGGGCAGAACGCGAAACGCGTCTCGCCTCCGTGCTTCGCGCGGCAGCCGGACACGCCGAAGCCCTCGACGCTCTCGACCCTGCCTGGTCGGTGATCGAGGCCGTCGCCGATTCTGACGCCGTGATCATCTCGGGTGGTGGCAATCTCACCACCGTCTTTGTGGAGCACATCTATGAACGCGCCGCTCTTGCTGAACTCGCCGCGGTGTTCGGCAAGCCGCTCGTGGTCAGCGGGCAGTCGATCGGACCGCTGCTGGGTGCGCGCGACCGCGAACTGCTGACGGGCATCCTCGGCTCTGCCGTTGTCGTGGGGGTGCGGGAGCAGAGCTCCTTCGACGACGCGCTCGCGCTGGGGGTGTCGCCCGAGCGGCTGCATCGTGTGCCCGACGACGCCGCCTTTCTCGCCGACGAGGCGCCGACGGATTCCCGGCTCGCCGCGCTCGAAGCCCGGGGTTACATCGTCGTCAGCTTTCCGCCCTTCGCCGGCCTCGAGCCGATGGGCGACTATCTCGACGATGTCGCGCGGCTGCTGCAGTCTGTCTCCGATGAGAGCGGGCTGCCCTTGGTTTTCGTGGCGCACGAGTCTGCCGTCGCAGGTTCCCCCGAGCCGTACGATGCTGTTGCCGGCGACGAGACGACGCACAAAAACCTGGCTTCACGCCTGGCCGGAGCCGAGGTGCTCTTCGCTCCTGCGCTGACGGCCAAGCAGATCGCGGCACTGACGCGGCGGGCGGCGCTGTCGGTCTCCGGGCGTTATCACCCGGTGATCTTCGCGCTTTCGGCCGGCGTTCCCGCTCTCGCCGTGACGGTCGATTCGTATACGGATCGCAAAATCGAGGGCGCGCTCCGCGCAGCAGGCGCGGCTTCGTGGGCTCTTCCCTCCGTGGCTCTTGCGACTCCCGACGCGCAGGCCATCGTGGCCGAGACCTGGCGTCGTCGCGACGAGATTCGTGCCCATCTCGCTGACCGAGCACAGGCCGACAGGGTCGTGGCGAGTGCCTGGTGGAACACGATCGTGGCCGCCCTCGGGGCCGAGGGCGAGACCGCCCTCACGGTCGACACGACCAACGCCCTCACCGAATCCGGTGCAGTGTCCGTGGGAAGCGACACCGAGGCTGTGGGTGCGCAGCTCGAGCTGACCGATCCGACGCTCGCGGCACGTATCGAGCGGCTGAGGCGCTATATGCTCGCGCTCGACTCCACGGCTCGGGATGCCTCGGCAGAGGTTCTGCGCTTGGCGGAGGCCCGGGCATCCGTCGCCGATGCTCTCGCGGAGGCGGAACGAAGCGTGCAACGATTGCAGCTCGAGCAGAGCGAATTGCTGCGCCAGCAGAACGCCGACGAGCAGGCGCTCGCCGCCTCGTATCGCGCCGCGACTGCCGCGCCGAACAATGCGGCCGGGCAGCAGATCGCCGCCGACGGCGCTCTCGCGTTGCAGCGACGCGAGCAGGCCTTGCTCGCCGAGATCGAGGCGCTCGAGCAACAGCTCTTCGAGCGTGAGCGCTACGCCGCCTTCGTGGGCCGCCAGGCGCACGAGGCCGTGTGGAGAGCCGGGCAAGGGTCGGAGGCCCAAGTCAGAGCGGTCGACAGCCTGAGCGTGCAGCTTGAAGACAGCCGCGAAATCATTCGTAACTTGCAGGCGAAGATCGACGACCTGGTCAACAGTACGTCGTGGCGTATCTCCTTGCCCATGCGAATCATTCGTCATCCAGACCCGTACGTGCGAAAGCTGCGCAGGCGATGAGCGCAGTAGCTGCCCCCGTCGAGGCCGACGACGCGGCGGTTCGACCCTCGGTCATCGTCATTGGGCGTTCAGACTTTCACACGGGCATCGGCACCGTCAGTGCCGCAGCGTGCGAACTTTTCTCACGCTCGTTCGATGTAGCATTCTGGTCGCCGCGCGAGACCTGGCTGCACGAGGGGTCGACGATCACGCTGCCGACGGGGCGTACCGTTCCCGTTGCTCGCCCTGAGGGTGCGTCGGTCTACTTCTTCACCGACGTGCTGTGGAACGGGCACTCCGATTCCAATTACGCCGCCCTGCCCTCCGACGGCTTTCGTATCGCCCACATGGCGTACGACTCCGACCAGCTGCCGGCAGAGTGGGTCACCATTCTGAATGAGCGATTCGATCTGGCATTGTTCTCGAGCGGTTACCTCGAAGAGGTGGCCCGCTCGTCGGGCGTTCGTATTCCGGTCGGCACACTGCCGATCGGCCTGGAGCTCGAGCCGCTTCTGGCCCGCCGAGCTCGTTCGGCGCTGCCGCAGAAGACACGATTCGGTACGGTCTCGGCATATCACACGCGAAAAGGTCTCGACCTGCTTGTCGAGGGCTTCTTGCAGGCGTTCGCGACGGACTCGAGCGTCGAACTGGTGATCCATTCCAATCTCGAGATGGGCGACACCCTCGCTCGCGTTTCGGCGCTCGCGGCCGATGCGCCCGTGCAGAACATCCGGTTGAGCACCGGCGACCTGAGTGACGCCGACAAGAACGGTTTGATCGAGTCGTTCGATGTCTATGTGAACGTCTCGGCCGGTGAAGGGTATTCGATCGGTCCGCGTGAAGCGCTCGCCCTCGGTAAACCGCTGGTGCTCAGCCGCATCCCCCCGCACGAAGAGCTCCGTGGGCTGCCCGGCGTCACGTTCGTGAACCCGATCGGCCGCCGGCCCGCCCAGTACCCCGAAATCGAGAACCGGGTGATGGGCCATCAGGCCATTCTGCGTGCCGACGACATCAGCGCCGCCCTGATCGAGGCCCGGGCCTTCGCGCAGTCGCCCGAGGCCGCGGCTACGGTTCGCGCCCGCCGAGACCGAGCGGCAGATTTCTCATACACGCGGTTGAACGCCGTCTACAACGAGCTACTCAACCCCGATACGCTCTCGGTGAAGCCGGAACGGCCGCATTCACCGTTCGCAGCCTTGCCGGCTGAAGCGGGCGTGCTCGCTCGTGCACACGGTGGGCGACACGGCGTGCGGCTCGGCGGTAAGAAGGTGGTCGTGCCGCTTCGGGATGCGGGCTTCTTCTCGATCTTCAACGTCTTCTTGAGTCAACTCGTGTGGCACAACCTCGAAGACGACGTGACGATGGTGGTGCCGGATTGGGATGCCGGGCGCTTCTTGCGCGCGCACCCCGACGAGAAGGTCGTCAGCTACTGCTACAGCAAGCCCGACGACGGCAATATGTGGTTGAAGCTCTTCGAACCGCTCTACGACCTGACCGCCGAAGAGATGAACGACGAAGCATTCCTGTACTCGGGCTCGGTGCCGCCGACCACCGAGTGGAACGAAGACCGTGAGCCGATGCTCACCTATGTCAACGCCCACGACCTGTACCTGTCTCCCGACTTTCAGCGCGTCCGTCGTCAGTACAAGACCGTGCTCGACCGGCACGTTCATCTGCTCCCGCGCTACCGGGCGGAACTCGACGGCGTGATCGCCGACCAGATCGAAGGCCGGTACACGGTCGGCGTGCATGTGAAGCACCCCAGCCACGCCATCGAGCAGCCGGGCAAACAGATGGCCGATCGCTACGCCTATGTGAACCGGGTTCGACAAGAACTGGTCGCCAACGGCATCAACGAGAGCAGCGACGAGTGGGGCGTTTTTCTCGCCACCGACCAAGAGCGCGTCGTCTCGCTTTTCGCCGAGGAGTTCGGCGACCACATCATCAACTTTCGCGACGTGACCCGAACGACGATCGAGGCAGACGAGACCTTCGACTCGCTCAGCGAAGAAGAGCAACACGACGACGGTCACCAATTGCAGCACCAGATGGCCGCCGACACCTCGTCGTGGTCGGCTCGACTGGCGTGGGAGGTCTGGCGCGATGCCGAGGTGATGGCCTCGTGTACGTCGCTCATCCATGCGGTGTCGAACGTGGCTACGGCGGTTTCATTCATGAGCACCGAGGTCGATATGAAATACTTCACCGTCTGAGCAGGGCGGGTTGAGAGCGACGGTAGTCACCGAAGAGGGGGAGTTGGCAGATGAAGAGACGTAGAGGGTCGGCACTGGTCGGCATCATGCTGGCGGCGGGCCTTGTGCTCGGCACCGGCGCACTGACGGCGACCGCGAGCGATGGGCTGCCTGACGGGTCGAGTGCATCCGGCCCGGATTCGTCGGTGGCGAGCATTCAGGCGCAGCAGCAGGCCCAGTTGGCGGTTCAGGCTGAGCTGGCCGCGAAGCACCCCGATGTGGTCTCTGAAGCGGTGCCGGGAGGTGGGGCATCCGCTACTGCCAAGTTACGAACGAACGTCGTGACCACCGGGTTCTCTGCGGGTCACATCATCAATGACGCCCTGTTCTACAGCGGCAGCGCCATGACCGCGTCAGCCGTTCAGACGTTCCTGAACGGCGAGGGCACCGGATGCACGGCAGGCAGTTTCTGTCTGAAGAACTACAAGCAGACCACCACGACCCGTGCGGCAGACCAGATGTGCGGTCAATACACGGGCAAGCCGAACGAGACGGCTGCCGCGATCATCGCGCAGGTCGGCCAGCTCTGCGGAATCAGCCAGAAGGTGCTGCTGGCGCTCATTCAGAAGGAGTCCGGCCTCGTCGACGGACACGCTCCCGCGGCCGACGACTATACGAATGCCACCGGGTACGGCTGCCCCGACACCTCGGGTTGCGACGCGACGTACAACGGGTTCTACAACCAGGTCTATTGGGCCGCCTGGCAGTTCAAGCGTTACCTGAACCCGCCCGGTCGCACGTACTACTTCACCTCGTACCTGCCGGGCACGACGGTGAACGTCGACTACAGCCCCGACTCCACCTGCGGCGCGGCTCCGGTCACCATTCAGAATTCGGCTACGGCAGCGTTGTACTTCTACACGCCCTACCAGCCGAATGCCGCAGCCTTGGCCGGCACGGGCGATGACTGCTCGAGCTACGGCAACTTGAACTTCTGGATTCTCTACACCGATTGGTTCGGCAGCACCACGGCGGCCCCCGACCAGTTCTTCACCGACGTGCCGACGAACGCCACGTTCTACCCGAACATCCAGTGGATGGCCAGGCTCGGTCTCACCACCGGAAACGTGCAGCCCGACGGCACGAAGACCTACCTGCCCAACGACCCGGTCACCCGGCAGGCGATGGCAGCGTTTCTCTTCCGGTACAACGGCCAGCCCTTCACCCCACCGGCCACGCCGTCGTTCAGCGACGTCACCACGGCGAATCCGTTCTACAGCGCTATCGAGTGGATGAAGAGTGCCGGCATCTCGACCGGCAACGCCGACGGCACCTTCCACCCGAACGACCCGGTGACACGGCAAGACATGGCGGCGTTCCTCGCGCGCTACAGCAAAGAGACGCTGCCGAATCCCGCGAATCCGTCGTTCACCGACGTTCCGGCGAACAGCGTCTTCTACCGTCAGATCGAGTGGATGAAGGCCGACGGCATCTCGACGGGCAACGCCGACGGCACTTATGCTCCGCTCGACCCCGTCACGCGGCAGGCGATGGCTGCCTTCCTGCAGCGCTTCTACAACCACCAGATCTCGAGCTGACATCCTGTCGCGGGAGTTTCGTCGGAGCTGACGCGATATGTCGACGTATTGCGGACATGTCGAGTCAGCTCCGACGAACGCCCTCGCCGTAGCCGGCGACGATCGGCGCCACCGCGGAAGCGACGTAGGGCTCGAGCGAGCCGCGAGCAGTGCCTGCCGCCGCCCACTCCTGCGCGGCGGCGACGACAGCGCCGGTGAGCGCGTAGGCGATCGAGCGCGGCACCATCGACGCGGGGTCGAGACCGAGGCGTACACCCGCAAAGGTCGCCAGGATGCCCGCCCACTGCGCGAAGCGAGCGAGTGCTGAGGCCTGCACCTCTCCGGCGGCGCCGATGTGCGGGTACTGCGTCAGAATCCACGGCACCCTCGACGGGCCGAACCCGCCGGCGACGGATGCCAGGGCGGCGCCCATTGCGGGCAGCGGCGGGGCATCCGGAGCCTGCGCGGCGAGCGCGTCGCTGAGGCTCTGAGCGGCACTGTCGACGTCACCCCAGAACACGTCGCTCTTGCCCACGAAGTAGTTGAAGAACGTCGACCGGCCCACGCCCGCGCGCTGAGTTATCTGGTCGACCGTCGTCTTCGCGTAGGTGTTCTCGAGAAAGAGCTCGAAGGCCGCGTCTTCGAGCAGTTCGCGAGAGGATGCCCGGGGCCGGCCCCGCGACGGCTTCACCGGTGAATCGACCATTCGCCCAGTGTACGATTGTCGTCAACGACTATGAGCCGGCCATCACCGGGGAGTCGCCGGAAGAACGGTTCCGCCGCGAGGCGGGGCTCAGTAGAACCGGCCGGGTCTGGCCCGTCACAGCCAACGAACAAGCGGCCGGCGCCGTCGAGAGACGAAGTCGGCAAGCGGGGTGGTACCGCGTCCGAGTGGGCGTCCTCGTGGAAATGGCATTTCAGCCCTCCAGGAGCGTAGATGAGTTACCCCAAGCAGCAGCACGACGGTTCAACCGGCACAGGCAGCACGTTCACCGGCGCCGCCTTCGGCATCGTGCCCTCGCCGCGGTTCCCTGAACTCGAAGAGCAGATTCTCGAGTTCTGGAAGAACGACGACACCTTTCGGGCATCCATCGCCAACCGTGAGCACAACGACGAGTGGGTCTTCTACGACGGCCCGCCGTTCGCCAACGGCCTGCCGCACTACGGGCACCTGCTGACCGGGTACGCCAAAGACCTCTTTCCGCGCTACCAGACCATGCGCGGCAAGCGTGTCGATCGCCGTTTCGGCTGGGACACGCACGGACTGCCCGCCGAACTCGAGGCAATGCGCCAGCTCGGCATCACCGAGAAGAGCGAGATCGAAGAGATGGGCATCGGTACGTTCAACGCGGCCGCTCGCGCCTCCGTCATGCAGTACTCCAAGGAGTGGGAGGAGTACGTCACCCGCCAGGCCCGCTGGGTGGACTTCGAGAACGACTACAAGACGCTCGACGTCACCTTCATGGAGAGCGTCATCTGGGCGTTCAAGCAGCTCTACGACAAGGGCCTCGCCTACGAGGGCTTTCGCGTGCTGCCCTACTGCTGGCACGACGAGACCCCCTTGAGCAACCACGAGCTGCGCATGGACGACGACGTCTACAAGATGCGTCAAGACCAGACCGTGACGGTGACGTTCCCGCTCACCGGCACGAAGGCCGAGGCCCTCGGCCTCACTGCCGTGCGGGCGCTCGCGTGGACGACGACGCCCTGGACCCTGCCGACGAATCTCGCGCTCGCCGTCGGGCCGAACATCACGTACGCGGTCGTTCCGTCGGGGCCGAACGGCACCGCCGATGCCGAGGTTCAGAGAGAGAGCGCCGCCGAGCATCCTGCAGCCACGGCAACCGAGGTGCTCAGCGCCGACTACCTCCTCGCCGAAGAACTCGTGGGCGGCTACGCCAAAGAGCTCGGCTACGCCTCGGCAGAGGATGCCCGGGCGGCCGTCTCGCGCACCCTGAAGGGTCACGAGCTCGAGGGCGTCACGTACGACCGGCTCTGGGACTACTACGCCGACACCGAAGAATACGGCACGCAGAACGCCTGGCAGATTCTCGTCGCCGACTACGTGTCGACCACCGAGGGCACCGGAATCGTGCACCAGGCTCCCGCCTACGGCGAAGAAGACCAGAAGGTCTGCGCCGAGGCCGGCATCCCGGTCATCATCTCGGTCGACGACGGCGCCCGCTTCTTGCCGAACGTGACCGAGGTCGCGGGCCTGCAGGTGTTCGAGGCGAACAAGCCGCTCACCCAGCTGCTCAAGGCCAACGGCCGGCTGCTGCGCCAGGCGAGCTACGAGCACTCGTACCCGCACTGCTGGCGCTGCCGCAATCCGCTCATCTACAAGGCGGTCGGCAGCTGGTTCGTGCGGGTCACCGAGTTTCGCGACCGCATGGAGGAGCTGAACCAAGAGATCGACTGGGTGCCGGAGAACGTCAAAGAGGGCCAGTTCGGCAAGTGGATCGGCAACGCCCGTGACTGGTCGATCTCGCGCAACCGCTACTGGGGCTCGCCCATCCCGGTGTGGAAGAGCGACAACCCCGAGTACCCGCGCATCGACGTCTACGGCTCGCTCGACCAGCTGGAGCAAGACTTCGGCGTGCGCCCCACCGACCTGCACCGGCCCTACATCGACGAGCTGACGCGCCCGAACCCCGACGACCCCACCGGCCAGTCGACCATGCGGCGCATCGAAGACGTGCTCGACGTGTGGTTCGATTCCGGGTCGATGCCGTTCGCCTCGGTGCACTACCCGTTCGAGAACCGCGAGTGGTTCGAGGCGCACAACCCGGCCGACTTCATCGTGGAGTACATCGGGCAGACCCGCGGCTGGTTCTACCTGCTGCACGTGCTCTCGACCGCGCTGTTCGACCGACCGGCCTTTCGCAACGTGATCAGTCACGGCATCGTGCTCGGCAGCGACGGCCAGAAGATGTCGAAGAGCCTGCGCAATTACCCCGACGTGAACGAGGTGCTCGACCGCGACGGATCCGACGCCATGCGCTGGTTCCTCATGGCCTCTCCTGTGCTGCGCGGCGGCAACCTCATCGTCACCGAGGAGGGCATTCGCGAGGCGGTTCGGCAGTTCATCCTGCCGCTCTGGAACACCTATTACTTCTTCACCCTCTACGCGAACGCCGCGACCAGCGACGAGCATCCCGAGGGGTACGAGGCGCAATGGCGCACCGACTCGGGCGACGTGCTCGACCGGTACCTGCTCGCCAAGACGCGCGAGCTCATCCGCGATGTTCAAAGCGATCTGGATGCCCTGGACTCGACTCTGGCGGCCGCGAAGTTGCGCGACTTCGGTGATGTGCTCACCAATTGGTACGTGCGCCGCTCGCGCGACCGTTTCTGGGCAGGAGTGGGCGACGAGCAGGCCACCGCCGCCTTCGACACCCTGTACACCGTGCTCGAAACCGTGACCCGGGTGGCCGCCCCGCTCATCCCGCTGGTCGGGGAGTACATCTGGAAGGGCCTCACCGGAGGCCGCAGTGTGCACCTCGAGGACTGGCCGAACGAGAACGCTTTTCCGGCAGACCCTGGGCTGGTGCACACGATGGACCAGATCCGCGCCATCAGCTCCACCGCGCTTTCGCTGCGCAAGCAGGCGGGCAAGCGCGTGCGGCTGCCGCTGTCGAACCTGACCATCGTGACCGAGAACGTCGAGGCGCTGGCCCGGTTCGAATACATTCTGCGTGAAGAGCTGAACGTGAAAGCTGTGACACTCGTCGAGCAGGGCCCGACGAGTGCGGTCGACTTCGGCATCACGTCGAAGCTCACCGTGAACGCCCGCGCAGCCGGGCCGCGTCTTGGCAAGAGCGTGCAGCAGGTCATCAAGGCCGCGCGCGCCGGTGAGTGGTTCGAGGCAGACGGGGTCGTGACGGCCGGCGGCATCGAGCTCGAGCCCGCTGAGTACGACCTCGTGCTCGAGACGAGTGGCGACGGCGACGAGCAGGCCCTCGGGCTGCTGCCGGGCGGTGGATTCGCGCTGCTCGACACCACGACGTCGCCCGAACTCGAGGCCGAGGGGCTCGCCCGCGATGTCATCCGTGCCGTGCAGGAGACGCGCAAGTCGGCCGGCTTCGATGTGAGCGATCGCATCACGCTCGACCTCGTGTTCTTCTCCGACGACGACGCGGATGCCGTGCGCAGCGTGAGCCCTGCGGCCGTGGCCGCGGTGGCTGCTGGTGGCGCGGCCGCAGACGGCGACATGGCCGCTGGCACGGGCGAATCCGGCTCGGGGCCGGAGGTCGTCGATATCGCGGCCGAGACTCTCGCGACCCGCTTCACGGTCGTCTCGCCGAAAGACTTCAGAAACCTCGAGAAATATCGCGACGTGCTGGTCTCGGAATGGATCGGAAACATGGTGGCGACCCCGCCCGAGCACTACGCTCGCGTGGAGAAGGGCCGCTACGCCAACACCGATCTGTTCATCGTGGCCGTCAGCCGCCCAGAAGGAGTGACCAATGTCTGATTCCGGCAACGGCGGCCTCGTGCCCAAGGGCCGCAAGGGCGCCGGCGACGACAGCGGCGACGAGCGTGAGCTCGACGGCGGTCGCCCTCCGCGTAACCCCGACGACGAGTTCGCCACGCTCTACGACGAGCCCATCGGCACCGGCCCGGGCTACGGCGACGACCCCGGCGACGGTGTGCACCGCGACACCAGCACGCGCGACCGCAGCGAGATCGGCGGCGCAGGCGACGACGCGGCCTACGGCGACGATGATGACGACATCTTCAGTGACGACGACGATGACGACGAACATGACGAGTTCGAACTCGCCGAGGCATACGACGGCCAGCTCGTCGTCGGCGGCCCCGCCGGCGAAGGCGGCGACGGCACCGACGGTCGCGACGCCGAGCTCGACCTCCCCGACGAGTTCGTCGAGGCGGGCGACGAGGTCTACGCGGAGCTGATCTCACGCCTCGGCGAGGCGTCGCCGCAGCCTCGGTTGGCGGCCACGCGGCAGGTGGTGGAGCTGCTGGGAGATCCGCATCGGGCGTACCCGATCATCCATCTCACCGGAACCAACGGCAAAACCAGCACCAGCCGCATCGTCGAGAGCATCTTGCGTGCGTACGGGTTGCGCACGGGCCTGTTCACCAGCCCGCACCTCGAGCGCCTGAACGAGCGCATCATGATCGACGGCAAGCCCATCAGCAACGAGTCGCTCGCCGCCAACTGGGCCGATGTGAAGCCGTTCATCGAGATCGTGGATGCTCAGCTCACCGCTACCGGAGAACCCCGCATCACGTTCTTCGAGGCCCTCACCGTGCTGGCCTACGCGTCTTTCGCCGACGCGCCCATCGACGTCGGCGTGATCGAGGTGGGCATGGGCGGCGAGTGGGACTCGACGAACGTCGCCGACGGACAGGTTGCCGTGTTCACGCCGATCTCGCTCGATCACACGCGCCGGCTCGGCAACACGGTGGCCGAGATCGCCCGCACGAAGTCGGGCATCATCAAGCCGGCCGCGCAGGTGGTGTCGGCGCGTCAGGTGCCCGAGGTGCTGGCGGAGCTGAAACGTGCGGCCGAACTCACCGAGTCATCGTTCATCGTCGAAGACGCGGAGTTCCAGGTGCTCTCGACGAGTGTCGCCGTCGGTGGCCAGGTGGTGTCGATCAAGGGCATCGCGGGCACGTATCGCGACCTGTTCTTGCCGCTGTACGGCGACCATCAGGCGCAGAACGCGGCGGTTGCCGTTGCGGCGGTCGAGTCGTTCCTCGGCGGGGGAGCGAATGCGCTCGTCGACGACGTGCTGACGGAGGCGTTCGCCACCGTCACCTCGCCGGGCCGGTTGCAGCTGATCGGTACCGAGCCCACGGTGCTGGTGGATGCGGCGCACAACCCCGGCGGAGCCCTCGCCCTCGCGGCGGCGCTCAAGGAGTACTTCTCGTTCGACAAGGTCGTGGCCGTGGTGAGCATTCTCGACGATAAAGACGCGGAGGGCATCCTTCGTGCCCTCGACCCGGTCGTCAGCGAGTTCATCGTGACGCAGTCGTCGTCAGAGCGCGCGACGAACGCGGACGAGCTGGCGAGTGTCGTGGTCGGCGTGGCGGGGGCCGATCGCGTGATCGTCGAACTCGACCCGCGTGAAGCCGCGCGTCTCGCCCGCGATTCGGCGGCGGAGTCGGAGCGGGGAGCGGTGCTGGTGACCGGTTCGATCATGCTCGTCGGCGAGATGATCACCCTCGCAACGGAGGAAGAGTGGAAGCCGTGACCGAGCCCGCCGGCGGGTCAGGCGCGCCAGACTCTGGCGCGCCTGACCAGGGAGGCCGGGCATCCGGTGGCCGCCGTGGCCCGCGCACGCCGCGCACGCCGCGCATGCGTGTGCGCCGCCAGCGTTCGGTGCAAGAGAGCCTGGGCTCTATCGTGCTCGGCTTTCAGGTCATCATCGTGGGGCTCGCTGCGCTCGTCGCGTTCGGGCTGCACAAGCTGCCGCCGCTCGTCGCGCTCGGCGGGGGAGCGGTGGCGACCATTCTGCTGCTGGCGACCATTCCGCTGCTTCGCTACCGGGCCGGATTTGTGATTGGCTGGGTTCTGCAGGTGGCGCTTCTCGCCACGGCTCTGCTCGTGCCGCAGATGCTCATCGTCGCCGTTCTGTTCGGCGGAATGTGGGCGTTCTGCATGATCCGCGGATCCCGAATCGACCGAGACAACAAGGCCCTTGCCGCTGCCCGTGCGGCAGAAGACGACACCCTCGAACCATAGAAAGCAGCTCATCGTGACCGACTCTGTCGAAGAAACCCTCGTACTCATCAAGCCCGACGGTGTTGCCCGCAACCTGATCGGCGAGATTCTCGGCCGCATCGAGGCCAAGGGCTACCAGCTCGTCGACCTCAAGCTGTTCGAGCCCGAGCGCGCGCTGCTGGCCGCGCACTACGCCGAGCACGAGGGCAAGCCGTTCTACGAGCCCCTCGTCGAGTTCATGGAGTCGGGCCCCGTCGTTGCCGCACGCGTTGCCGGCAACAGCGTCATCGCGGGCTTCCGCTCGCTCGCCGGTGCCACCGACCCCACCACGGCGGCCCCCGGCACCATCCGCGGCGACCTCGGCCGCGACTGGGGCCTCAAAGTGCAGCAGAACCTCGTGCACGGCAGCGACTCGCCCGAGTCCGCCGCCCGCGAGCTCGCCCTCTGGTTCCCGCTCACCTAACTCTTCTGACACGCTCGCGGATTTGCGCAGAAGCACCTGAATTCGCCCAATTGGGTGCTTCTGCGCAAAACGGAGTCAGCGTGCGCGGGGCACCGGATGCTCAGCTGTTGATGAGCGACTGAATGACGTCGAGGCGCAATTGCGCGATCACGAACACGACGAGGTACGACACGAGCACGAGCAGCCAGAGCAACGGGTAGAAGAGAGCGGCGACGTTGCGCACGCCGGCCGGAACCGGAATGTTTCCCTCTTTGAGGTTGAACACCGTGACGTACCAGAACAGGGCGATCACGACGACCCAGACCACCATGCAGTACGGGCACAGCGTGCCGAGCACGAAGATGCTCTGGCTGATCAGCCAGATCACGAAAACCAGGGCCAGAACGATGCCGAGGTTGAAGAGCATCCAGTACCACCGCGCGAAGCGCGCGCCGGCGAGTATCGAGACACCGACGCAGACGACGATGGCGAACGAAGCGACGCCGATGATCGGGTTCGGAAAACCGAAGAGCGACCCCTGCCAGCTCGCCATGTTCGGCCCGCAGCTGACCAGCACCGAGATATTGCACGAGGGCACGTACGACGGGTTGATGAGCGTCTCGATCTTCTCGAGAGTGAGGGCGAACGACGCCGCGAATCCCACGAGGCCCGCGACGACGAGAAACACGGCGAGGCCGAGTGGTCGGCGCCTCGAAGGATCCACGCGCTCAGCCTCGAACTCGTCGGTTTCGGTCTCGTCACCGTCGATCTCGGCAGGAGTCTCTCGCATCACTGTGGCATTCTCGCATAGCTCGCCTCGGAGTCACTCCACCCCCTCTGGGGGAATGCGTGCGATAATAGAGCCATGTCGACTGGGCCGCGCCCAGGCCGGCAGCAGAAAAAGCTTTTCGAGCTTGAGCGGGGTCGCCGAGGCGCACCGTGGGGCTCGAGTATGAATGCACGAAGACGAGCCAGAGCCAGAGCCGCGTAAGAGCTTAGGCCGGCCGTCCACGTGAAGGATTTGCGGGCTTCGCGAAAGCGGCGGTTCGCACGAGAGAGTACCCAGGTGGCTGGCGCGGCCTTTCACCAGGGCGAGGAGTGCACCAGTAATGGTGGAAGACAGTATCAATAGCGAGCAAGAGCCACCGGTCAAACGACGGTCGAGGTTGTTCGGCGGGCGCAAAGCGGCGCGTAAGGCGGCAGAGAGCGTTGCTCCTGCGACGCCTGTGGCGTCTGCTGCAAGCGCGCCGGATGCCCGTGTCGGCGCCTCTGGCTCCACCTCGGCAGCGACATCCGCTGCCCCGCTCGCTCCATCAGCCGAACGGCAGCCGGGCGCAGCCACGCGAGAGGGCGCGGCCGATACGGCTGCCTCGCTCGCGGGCACGCGCACGACCGGTGCCGGTTCGGCCTCAGTAGATGTGAAGGCCCCCGTGTCAGATTTTCATGATTCCAACCCGCCCGACGACAATGTCTCGACCGAAACGACCGAGGCCGAGGTGACAGAAGCCGAGGCCACAGCGGCTGCCGAGGCGCCTGAGACGGCCACGGCACCCGAGTCGGACACGGCTCCTCAGACGACCGTGACCCGCAGCGCTTTCGAGCCCTCGAGCTCCGACCCGCGCGAGCCGTGGCTCGAGCCCGAACTCGGCCAGCCGCCGGCGGCCCCGCAGCCGCCTGTCGCCCGCACCACCACGTCGTTGCTGTTCCAGGCGCCCGACATTCAGCCGCTGCCGCCCCGCCCGCGCGGCGCGAACGATCGTGACGACGACTACGACAGCGACGATCGTGATGACGATGCGGGCAACCGCGACACGACCATCCGTCGCCGCACCCGCCGCCGCAGCGGCGACGAGAGCCGCCTGCCCGACGACCTGCCGCCGAACACGGTGGTCAAGGTGCGCGCACCTCGGCAGGCGCAGGCCCCCGAACTCATCACCGAGCCGCAGCGTGTCAAGGGCTCGACCCGCCTCGAGGCGAAGAAGCAGCGTCGCCGCGACGGGCGTGACGCCGGGCGCCGGCGCCCCGTCATCACCGAGGCCGAGTTCCTGGCCCGCCGCGAGTCGGTCGATCGTGCCATGATCGTGCGCTCGAGCCACGACCGCATCCAGATCGGCGTGCTCGAAGACGGCGTGCTGGTCGAGCACTACGTGGCCAAGGCCGCGGAGGCCTCGCTCATCGGCAACGTCTACCTCGGTCGTGTGCAGAACGTGCTGCCGAGCATGGAAGCCGCATTCGTCGACATCGGCCGCGGCCGCAATGCCGTGCTCTACTCCGGCGAGGTCGACTGGGATGCAGCCGACACCGGCAACCAGCCCCGCCGCATCGAGCTCGCCCTGAAGCCCGGCGACACCGTGCTCGTGCAGGTCACGAAAGACCCGGTCGGGCACAAGGGTGCACGCCTCACCAGCCAGGTCTCGCTGCCTGGCCGCTACCTCGTGTACGTGCCCAACGGCAACATGAACGGCATCTCGCGCAAGCTCCCCGACACCGAGCGAAGCCGCCTCAAGCGCATTCTCAAAGAGGTGCTGCCCGAGAAGGTCGGCGTCATCGTGCGCACCGCCGCCGAAGGCGCCACTGAAGAACAGCTCACGCTCGACGTCAACCGGCTCATCAGCCAGTGGGCGGCAATCAGCGACAACGTGAAGGCGCTGTCAGCGCCCGCCCTGCTGCACGGCGAGCCCGACTTGCTCATCAAGATCATTCGCGACGTCTTCAACGAAGACTTTCACCGGCTGGTCATCAGCGGCACGGATGCCCGGCAGACCATCGAGGCATACCTGGCACAGGTGGCCCCCGACCTCGTCGACCGCATCGAGGTCTTCGAGGGTCAGAAAGACATCTTCGACGAGTTCCGCATCAGCGAGCAGATCGAGAAGGCGCTCGACCGCAAGGTCTGGCTGCCTTCTGGTGGATCCCTCGTCATCGACCGCACCGAGGCCATGACCGTGGTCGACGTGAACACGGGCAAGTTCGTCGGCTCCGGCGGCAACCTCGAAGAGACCGTCACGAAGAACAACCTCGAGGCGGCCGACGAGGTCGTTCGCCAGATGCGCCTGCGCGACATCGGCGGCATCATCGTGGTCGACTTCATCGACATGGTGCTCGAGAGCAACCGCGACCTCGTGCTGCGCCGGCTCGTCGAATGCCTCAGCCGTGACCGCACCAAGCACCAGGTCGCCGAGGTCACCTCGCTCGGTCTCGTGCAGATGACACGCAAGAAGCTGGGCCTCGGCCTGCTCGAGTCGTTCAGCGAGCCGTGTGAGGTGTGCGCCGGGCGCGGGGTGGTCATCCATCACGACCCCGTCTCGAAGCACCGCACCCAGCAGCAGACGCCGCAGCCCGAACAGCGCCGTTCGCGCGGCAAGGGCGGGGCATCCAACGGCGGCGGTAGTGGCAACGGCAACGGCGGCCCGTCGAACGGCTCGAATGGGTCGAACGGTGCGTCGCACAGCAACGGTGTGACTCACAGCATCACTCCGGCCGCTCAGAACGCCCTCGCCCAGATCGCGGCGAGCACCATTGCTGCCGCGAACGGCCAGAAGGCGCCCGCCGTCGCTTCGGCATCAGCCGGGCAGCCCGCGGCCGATTCGTCGATCGAGGCGGGTTCGGGTTCGGGATCGGCGTCGGCCGGCGGCGACAGCGTGACGGTCGACCCCACGATCGAAGCCACCCCCGAGGTCGCCGACGGCGGCTCGGGGCGGGGCCACACTGCTGAGAACGATCAGGCAGGCACGGGCGAGAGCACGGGTCAGCAGGAGTCGTCATCGGGTTCAGGGCGTTCACGTCGAGGCTCGCGCCGCTCGCGCGGTCAGCGTGCAGCCGCCAATGCCGCCGCCGAGAGTGGTGCGCTCGAGAGCAGCACTGCGCAGCATTCGCTCGAGGTCCCGGCTGAGACCCCCGAGCTCGCCCCGCGTGTACCCGAGACCCACCGCGACGCCGTGAGCGAGCCGGAGCCTCACGGGGCGTCTGCACCTGCACCCGCGGCTGCGTCTGCGGAAGGCGCCGAAAAGGCGGGCGTCGATGCGAAGGCTGAAGTGGAGGCGCACGAACTGCCGATTCTCGACCTGCCCGTCGCGCCGGTGACGGCACCGCGCCAGAAGCGCGAAGACGCCGCCAAGCTGCTCGACTCGGTGCTCGAGCACCTGCCCGAGCCCAAGCAGCCCGGTCAGGGTCGCTCGCGCAGTCGTCGCGTCTCAACGGCGGCCCTCAGCGCCCCAGTCACTCCGCCCCCCGCCGACTGACCCGCGCCGACTGACCCGCGCCGCCTGACCGCGGCGACTGACACCGGGGTGGCGCCCCTCTCCTGTGACGCCACCCCGCTCATCCATTCGCAACCTCCGCCGCCCCGGTGCCCACCTTCACCCGCACCCGCGTCCACGACGAAAGCGACTCTTGCGGTCGAGAGCGACCGCCCAGGCGGCTCATCTCGTCCGAAAAGGTCGCCCTCGCACGAGGCCGCCGGCGCGGGCGAGGGCGCGGGTCAGGCGCGGCGGTTGTGGCCGGCTCGGTCGCGGGCGGCCACGCGCAGGCCGCTGGTGCGCAGCGCCAGCACGATCTCGCGCATGCTGGCGGGGCGGGCACCCGCCGCCACCAGCTCGTCGTACCGAGCCAGCGGAACGTCGTAGTGGTCGAGGTCGAAACCGCGCCGCGGGATGCCCATTCCTGCCGCGAACGTATGCAACTCTTCAAGGGAGCTGTCGCTGATCAGGTGCGACCACAGGGTGTCATGCGCAGGCCAGCGTGGTACATCGATCAGCACGGTCATCCACTCAGTTTACGAATGTAGGATCGCACAACGGCGTGTCGCACCAGATTGCGCCGATGCGCGTTTGACCCGGCATGCTGCATCAGCTAAAGTAGACCGTTGGTGCGCGCATGGCTTTGCCCGCGCATTCAGAGCGGAATTCTTTCCAGAGTTTTCAGGCATTCGCCCCCGGTGTTTGCTGCCCGAAGTTTGTTTCCCCCAGAGAATAGGTACGTGAAGTGGTTTACGCAGTTGTGCGCGCCGGTGGTCGGCAAGAAAAGGTAGAGGTCGGCACCATCGTGACTCTCGACCGCCAGAAGGCCGACAAAGACGGCAACATCCAGCTGGCAGCGGTGTTGCTGGTCGACGGTGACAAGATCACGTCTGACTCGAAGACGCTTGCCGACGTCACGGTCACCGCCGAGGTTCTCGAAGACCTCCGCGGCCCGAAGATCGTCATTCAGAAGTTCAAGAACAAGACCGGATACAAGAAGCGCCAAGGCCACCGCCAGGAGCTCACTCGTGTCAAGGTCACCACAATCAAGTAAGGCGAGGTAGAAACTCATGGCACACAAAAAGGGCGCGAGTTCCACTCGCAACGGTCGTGACTCCAACGCGCAGCGCCTCGGCGTGAAGCGCTTCGGCGGCCAGGTCGTCTCTGCTGGCGAGATCATCGTGCGCCAGCGCGGCACCCACTTCCACCCCGGCGTGAACGTCGGCCGTGGTGGCGACGACACGCTGTTCGCTCTCGCAGCGGGCTCGGTCGAGTTCGGCAACAAGGGTGGCCGCAAGGTCATCAACATCGTCGTTCCGGTTGCGGCTGAAGCCGTCGCGGTATCTGCCTAGTCAGGTATCTCTTGTTTTGGCAGGGGCGGGCTTCGGCTCGCCCCTGTTTTGTTTTGAAAAACCTTCGTTAGGAGAGCAAATGGCAACGTTTGTTGACCAAGTGACCCTCCACGTGAACGCCGGCAACGGCGGCAACGGCTGCGTGTCGATCAAGCGCGAGAAGTTCAAGCCCCTCGCCGGCCCCGACGGCGGCAATGGCGGCAACGGTGGCGACATCGTGCTTCTGGCCGACCCGCACACCACGACCATCCTCGACTTTCACCGCCGCCCGCACCGCACGAGCGAAAACGGCGGACCGGGCATGGGCGACTTTCGCAACGGGTTCTCGAGCGACGAGCTGGTGCTGAACGTTCCCGTCGGCACGGTCATCAAAGACGCCGACGGTGAGGTTCTGGCCGACATGGTCGAGCCGGGCATCCGCGTTGTGGTCGCCGCAGGCGGCCAGGGCGGCCTGGGCAACGCGGCCCTCGCCTCCAGCAAGCGCAAGGCTCCCGGGTTCGCGCTGCTCGGCACTCCCGGCTTCGAAGGCGATGTCTTTCTCGAACTCAAGACGGTGGCGGATGTCGCGCTGGTGGGTTACCCGTCAGCGGGAAAGTCGAGCCTAGTCGCCGCCATCTCGGCGGCTAAGCCGAAGATTGCCGACTACCCCTTCACCACGCTGCACCCGAACCTCGGTGTCGTGCAGGCCGGTGAGACCCGGTACACCGTGGCCGACGTGCCCGGCCTCATCGAGGGTGCGAGCGAAGGCAAGGGCCTCGGCCTCGAGTTTCTGCGCCACGTCGAGCGCTGTAGCGCACTCTTGCACGTGCTCGACTGCGCTACGCTCGAGCCCGGCCGTGACCCGTTGACCGACCTCGACGTCATTCTGGGCGAACTGGCCGCGTATCCCGTACCCGAAGGCCAGGTGCCGCTGCTCGATCGCCCGCAACTGATCGCGCTGAACAAGATCGACGTGCCCGAAGGGCGCGAGCTCGCCGACTTCGTGCGGCCCGACCTCGAGGCCCGCGGCTACCGCGTGTTCGAGATCTCGACAGTGAGTCACGAGGGTCTCAACCAGCTCTCGTACGCTCTCGCAGAGGTCGTCGAGAAAGCGCGCGCCGAGGCCGCCGTAGAAGCGGCCGCGCCGCGCATCGTCATTCGGCCCAAGGCCGTCGACGAGAGCGACTTTCACATCAGGGTCGAAGGTGGCTCGTTCGGCAACGTGTACCGTATTCTCGGCGCCAAGCCCGAGCGCTGGGTCGCCCAGACCGACTTCACGAACGAAGAGGCCATCGGGTTCTTGGCCGACCGGCTCGCGAAGCTCGGTGTCGAAGACGAGCTGTTCCGCTCGGGCGCCGTCGCGGGATCCACCGTGGTCATCGGCCCGGGCAGCGGAATCATCTTCGACTGGGAGCCGACACTCACCTCCACCGCCGAACTCGTCACCGCGCCGCGCGGCACCGACCCGCGACTCGATCAGAGCGACCGTCGCACGAACCAGACGCGTCGTCAGCGCTACGTCGAGATGATGGATGCCAAAGCCGCCGCGCGCGCCGAACTCGTGCGCGAGAAAGAGGCGGGGCTCTGGATGGACGAGGCCGACGGACTCACGGTGCCCGACTTCGACGCCGACGGCGCCGTGTCGCGCGACGCCGCCGAGCTTGATGCCGCTGAGCTTGATGCCGCCGAGCTTGATGCCGCCGAGGTCGATGGAGAGAAGGCGTGACCGCACGCCAAACCCTCAGCCGTGACCACATCGGCACCGCTAAGCGCATCGTCGTCAAGGTCGGCTCGTCGTCGATCAGCGGAGACAACGCCGGCCAGATCGGCCCGCTCGTCACGGCGCTCGCCGAGGCGCACGGCCGCGGCTGCGAGGTCATCCTGGTGTCGTCGGGCGCCATCGCGACCGGCATGCCGTACCTGCACCTGGATGCCCGCCCCACCGACCTGGCCACACAACAAGCCGCGGCTGCCGTCGGCCAGAACGTGCTGATCTACCGCTACCAAGACAGCCTCGACCGCTACAAGATTGTCGCGGGGCAGGTGCTGCTCACTGCGGGCGACCTCGAGAACCCGAGCCACCGCAGCAACGCCCAGCGCGCCATGGAGCGTCTGCTCGGCCTCCGCATCCTGCCGATCGTGAATGAGAACGACACCGTCGCGACGCAGGAGATCCGATTCGGCGACAACGACCGGCTCGCGGCCCTGGTGTCGATTCTGGTCAAGGCCGACCTGCTCGTGCTGCTCTCCGACGTCGACGCGCTGTACACGCGACCGCCGCAGGAGCCCGGTGCCGTGAAGATCGTCGACGTGCCAGTCGGCGATCAGCTGGCCGATGTGACGTTCGGCGACATCGGCGCCGCCGGCGTGGGAACCGGGGGAGCGGCCACGAAGGTGTCCGCCGCCCGTCTCGCGGCCGACGCGGGCACAGCGGTGCTCGTCACGAGTGCGACGCTCGTGCGTGAGGCGCTCGCCGGGCATCCCATCGGCACCTTCTTCGAGCCCGCCAGCACCCGGCCCGGGGACGCCCCGGCAGCCCGGCACCCCGTCGTACCGCCCGTCTCTTCGTCGATTTCGTAGGAGTTTTCGACACGGTAAGCCGTATACGGCCTCACCCCGTCGAAATCTCCGCTGTTTTCGCGGGGGCAGCGGGCGCGGCGTCACCGGCCGCGTCTACACTTTTGGTATGTCGCAAACGATTCTCGACGCCCCCGTTCAGACCGGTCGCTCGCTGAACGACAAGCTTCTCGCCGCCCGGGCCGCGTCGCTCACCCTGGCTACGGCCAATGCCGACCAGAAGAACGCCGCTCTCGAGGCCATCGCTGCCGCCGTGGCAGGCGGCGCAGACCGCATTCTGCCGGCGAACGAACTCGACCTCGCCAACGGCCGCGAGAACGGCCTGTCGACCGCCCTGCAAGACCGCCTCGCCCTCAGCGAAGCGCGCCTGGCCTCGCTCGCCGAGGCCGTGCGCGAGATCATCGGTCTCGTCGACCCCGTCGGTGAGAGCGTGCGGGGCCGCGTACTGCCGAACGGAGTGCGCATAGACCAGGTGCGAGTGCCGTTCGGTGTGGTCGGCGTCATCTACGAAGCCCGCCCCAATGTCACCGTCGACATCGCAGCGCTGGCCCTCAAGAGCGGCAACGCGGTTGTCTTGCGCGGCGGTTCGGCCGCCGAGAATACGAACGCGGTTCTGGTGTCGCTGATTCAGCAGGCCCTGGCCTCCGTCGGGCTGCCCGCCGACTCTGTTCAGACCATCGACGAGTTCGGCCGCGAGGGCGCGCACGACCTGATGCAGGCTCGCGGGCTGGTCGACGTTCTCATTCCGCGCGGCAGCGCCAACCTCATCAACACGGTCGTCGCTGAGTCGAAGGTTCCCGTCATCGAGACCGGGGCCGGCGTCGTGCATGTCTTTCTCGACGAGAGCGCCAACGAGCAGTGGGCCGTCGACATCGTGCACAACGCCAAGGTGCAGCGCCCGAGCGTCTGCAACGCCCTCGAGACGCTGCTGGTGCACCGCGACGCGGCCGAACGGCTGCTGCCCGCAGTGCTCGCGAAGCTGCGCGGCGCGGGAGTGATCATCCACGCCGACGACGAGACGCGCGCCCTGTTCGCCGATGCGCTGCCGGCGACCGAAGAAGACTGGCAGACCGAGTACATGAGCCTCGACCTCGCCGTAAAGGTCGTCGCCGACATCGAGGAGGCGATGCAGCACATTCGCACGTATTCGACCCACCACACCGAGTCGATCGTCACGAACGACCTCGGCAACGCCGAGCGGTTCTTGAACGAGGTCGACTCGGCGGCGGTCATGGTGAACGCATCGACCCGGTTCACCGACGGTGGCGAGTTCGGCTTCGGTGCTGAGGTCGGCATCTCCACGCAGAAGCTGCACGCTCGCGGCCCGATGGGGCTGCCAGAACTGACCAGCACCAAGTGGCTCGTGCGCGGCTCGGGCCAGATCCGCGGCTGACTGCAGACCGCTGTCGGTGCGCGGCTCCGGATGCTCGGCGCCACTGATTCACTACAGTCTGTAGAGCCGCTAGAGTTGAAGCACGGCCCGCAGGGTCGACGAAACCACATCAGGAGAACGAATGTCTGTGACGACGAGTGCGATTGTGCTGGCCGACGAGGTTGTCAACCAGCTGCCTTTTCCGGGATTTTTCTTCGGACTGATCGCCTTCGTCATCTTCATGTCGTTCGGCCTCGTCATGTGGAGCTACCGTGACGTCGCCAACCGCCACCCGAAGAAGTCGGCCGAGTTCGCTCAGACGCACGACCTGCACGGCCACGGTGACCGAACGGGCGCCGACCACTAAGCAGACCAATGACCGCCATGACGCCGGCTCTCGACGGTGAGCCGCACCGCCAGCGCATCGGCATCATGGGTGGCACGTTCGACCCGATCCATCACGGCCACCTCGTGGCGGCCAGTGAGGTCGCCCAATTCTTCGAGCTCGACGAGGTCGTTTTTGTGCCGACCGGTCAGCCCTGGCAGAAGACAGATGTCACGGCCGCCGAGCACCGTTACCTCATGACGGTCATCGCCACGGCATCGAACCCGCGCTTCACCGTCAGCCGGGTCGACATCGACCGAGGCGGCCCGACGTATACGGTCGATACTCTGCGCGACCTGCAGGCCGCTCATCCCGACGCCGACCTGTTCTTCATCTCGGGGGCCGACGCCATTGCGCAGATTCTGGGCTGGAAGAACTCCGCGGAACTCTGGTCGCTCGCCCACTTCGTGGCGGTGTCGCGGCCGGGGCACACCCTCGCCATTTCCGCTTTGCCACGACAAGACGTAAGCTATTTGGAAGTTCCGGCTCTTGCGATATCGTCAACCGATTGTCGTGGGCGGGTAGGCCGGGGATTCCCAGTGTGGTACTTGGTACCCGACGGTGTAGTTCAATACATCACCAAGCATCACCTATATCGGAGTGTTGAATGACAGTGCCTCACGACGAGCAGCCGCTGACCAGGCGCCAGCTCCGTGACCTTGAGCGTCAAAAACCGCGTAAACAGCAAAAAGAAGAAGCCAAGGCGGCCGAAGAGGCCGAAGCAAAGCGACGTGCCGACGAAGCGGCACGCGCTGCTGCTGAGCGCGCCGAATTCGAGGCTGACGCTGCCCGTGCGGTCAACGGCACGCCGGTCGTCGAGCCTCCTGTTGAGGCTGCGCCCGTTGAGGCTGCGCCCATTGAGGGGGCTCCCGTTGATGCGGCGCCTTCAGATGCCGAGGTTGCACCCGTCGAGGATGCTCCCGCACCTGTAGCTCCGGTCGAGGATGCCCCGGTGCAGGTCGCCCCCGTGCAGGTCGCGCCAGTCGAGGTTGCTCCCGCCGAAGTTGCTCCCGCTGAAGAACCGCCGTTGGTCGAAGAGCCGACGCCCGCTGAAACCGTGGCGCCGGCCCCGATTCTGAGCAGGCGAGCCAGGCGTGCGCTTTCTGCCGATCATCCGCTCGCCGAGCAGCCGCCCGTGCCGGTGCCCGACGTTGAGCCCGAGCCTCTCGCCGAAGCCACTGGCCCGATCATCGCCGAGATCGTTCACGACGACGAGCCCGTCGAAGAAGACGTGCTGACGGTCGAGTCCGAGCACGTCGAGGCGACCGATGACGGCAGCGCCGACGCGGCGGTGCCGATGGTCGAAGAACTCATGGTCGTCGACGAATACGTCAGCCCCGAGGTGCAGGCCGAAGAGGCCGAAGAACTCGCCGAGATCGATGACACGCCAGAGCCCGAGCCGGTGCACATCGTCACCATCGAAGAGACGCCGAGCGCGCCGATTCTGGCACCCATGTTCCAGGCCGCTGCCGCCCCCGAGAAGCCGGCCAACACGGTCGACCTCACCAGGGCGAGCTTCGACGACCTCATCGCCTCCCGCGGTGTCGGTGCTTCGAACAGTGTCGCGTCGACGAGTGCCCTGGTGTTGCCGTCAGTGCCGAACCACGGTGACGTCGGCACTGCGCTCGACGAAACCGGCGAGGTCATCATCACGGGATCGATCGACCTGCCGATGAGCCTCGGCTCCACCGGCGCTGCCCCCGCCGACGGCCTCGAGTCGTCCGAGCTCGACGCCTTTCTCGACCCCGAGAGCGAGGTCGGTTCCGACGTCGCCCCGGTGAGCGCCACCCGCGCCATCAGCACCCACGGCCCGAGTTCGGGTCTTGTCGCGCCCCCCAAGCGCCGCGGTGCCAACGCCCCCGTCATTCTGGCGGTCACCGCCGGTGTGCTCGCGGTCGGCGTCGTCGGGCTGCTGCTCGCCGCCTTCGTCTTTCGAATCTTCTAACCGACAGGTATCCCCTTTTTGACTGCATCCACTCGTTCCGTCGAACTCACCCAGGTCGCTGCCACCGCAGCAGACGCCAAACAGGCCGAGAACCTGGTCGCGCTCGACGTGACCGGCCCTCTGCCCCTCACCGACGTGTTCTTGCTGGCCTCAGGCCGCAACGAACCCAACGTGCGTGCCATCGCCGAAGAGATCATCGAGAAGCTCGGCGACGCCGGTGCGCCGCTGCTGCGCCGCGAGGGCCTCTCTGAGGGCCGTTGGGTACTGCTCGACTTCGGTGACCTCGTGGTGCACGTCTTTCACGAAGAAGACCGCATGTACTACTCCCTCGAGCGGCTCTGGAAAGACTGCCCGGTCGTTCCGCTCACTGTTTCGGTCTGAGGCGGCTCGTTTCGGTCTGAGGCCGTCCGGGCGACGGTCTGCCGCCGCTCGGTTTCTCAGATCGCCTCGGCGTGTAGTAGTCTAGGCAAGTTGTTTGGAGCCGGAATCCTTCGGATTCAGCTCGGAGCGACACACAATTTCATACCCGGAGCTGAACCCAGGTTCGCTCCTTCGGGGCTGTGGCGCAGTTGGTAGCGCACCTGCATGGCATGCAGGGGGTCAGGGGTTCGAATCCCCTCAGCTCCACCATTGTGATGAGTCGTGACATTGTTGGCTGATGAGTTGTGACATTGTTGAAGATTAGGAGCTCGGCCATCGGCCGGGTTCCTTTTTTTGGTTGCGCCAGTAGTTTTGTTGGGCTGGATTGTGTAGGTGCCGCGGATCTCGCCGGTGCTTTGGTGGGCGATGGTGACGTCGTTTTCGGTGGCGAGGATCATGACTGGTGTTCGGGCGTGTTCGTGTCCGACGCCGAGGTGGTGCAGTGTTCCCGCGCGGCGGAGTGTGAGTTTGCCGAATTTGTCGACGACGTCGTAGCGGACTCGGTAGTGGATGGTTTTGGTGGCCAAAACGTTCGGCAGCGTCGATGACGCTCATGCCCTGTTCAGCGACAGATAAGACTATGACCCGGTTCTTCGACATTCCCCATCGTTGCCGAAATCAGTGTCAACGATGTCGCGACTCATCTGTCACATATGTCATGAACCTACACACCCTCAGCTCCACAACAACTAGAAGGGCCTGCACATCGTGCGGGCCCTTCTAGTTGTTGTGATGGGTGTCACGTATCCGAGTTTCGAATGTCGGCGTTGGCGGTTATCGACATCAACACGGCGACGAGCCGTTCGCTGACCCCGGAAGCCATACGTTTGCCGCGACGCCGCGTGGACCTCGCGGATCAGCCCCGATCCTGACGAACCGACTTATGGATCGAGGCGGACTGACGCCGAGTTCGTGCGCTGCAGACCCGGTTGGCGATTGACAAAGCGCACTGTTCTCGGCAGACTAGATGCGAAAGCGGTTTCGCATGAGGGGAAGCAGCAGTGGGAACTTCCCGAGTACTCGTCACGGGTGCCTCCGGTGTTATAGGCAGGGCCGTGGTGGCGCGGCTGGTCGCATCCGGCGCTCGGGTCACGGCCCTTTCTCTGCGAGGGCCATTCCCTGAAGCCGCCGACCGTGTGATCGAAGGCGATGCCCTCGATCCCGATGTGGTGCATCGTGCCTTTGCCGATGTCGACTCGTTCGTGCATCTTGCTGCGATACCTCACCCGTCGCTGGGTACGCCGCTCGAGGTGTTCCGCCGAAACGTCACGGCGACGTTCACCGTTCTCGCTGAGGCGGGGGAGCGGAATGTGCGTCGAGGGGTGATCGCCAGCAGCATCAATGCCTTCGGGGTGCCGATGAACACTCGGGGAGTGATGCCCGCGTACTTTCCGTTGGACGAACGGATGCCGGCCGACTTCACCGACGCCTACTCGTTGTCGAAGGTCGTCGACGAGCGATCGCTGGTGATGGCGGAACGAGCGTGGAACGTGAGCGGTGTGGCTCTAAGGTTTCCACACGTCGGCGACCAGGAACGGCTGCTGCGAGCGGCGGCGGAGGCCCGTGCCGATCCGGCCGCATCGGTGCGCGAGGGCTGGGGTTACCTCGACGTGCGCGATGCGGCTCGCGCGGTGGAGCAGGGGCTCACGCGCAGCTACACCGGCGCGCACGTCGTGGGCTTGAGCGCTGCCGACACCCTGCTGAATGCGCCGACAGAAGAAATCCTCGCTCGGTGGGCACCTGGTGTTCCGTTGCGGTCTTCGCTGCCGGGGCGATCGGCTGCAATCGATACCACGCGGGCCAGAGAGCTTCTGGACTTCGAGCCGGATCACAGCATGCACGACGGATATGCAGACCACGGCGCAGACCCGGAGCGGCTGATCGATGTCGGATGACCGTTCGTTCCCGGTGCCGTGGCCCTCGCGCGATAGTGTGCGCATCACCGCGGTGCGCTGCATCGTCACTGCACCGGAGGGCATCCCCCTCGTCGTGGTGTGCATCGACACCACCGACGACGGGCTGCACGGGCTCGGCTGCGCTACCTTCACCCAGCGCTGGCAGGCGGTGGTGGCCTACATCGAGGCGCTCGAGCCGCTGCTCGTCGGTCGCAGCCCCGCCGATATCGAAGATCTCACCAGGCTTGCCAAGCTCAGCTCCTACTGGCGCGAAGGCCCCGTGGGTAACAACGCGATTTCGGGCATCGACCTTGCTCTGTGGGACATCGCCGGTAAGCGTGCCGGCATGCCGGTGCATGAACTCCTCGGCGGTCGGGTGCGCGGTGCCGCTGACGCGTACATCCACGCCAGCGGACCGAGTATCGGAGCCGCCGTCGATCACGCCGGCGAACTGCTCGAGGCCGGATGGCGCAACGTGAGAATACAGGCCGGGCAGAAGGGACTCGGCGCCTACGGGGCTCCGGGTACCGCCGGCGCACATCCGGGCGCCCCGTACCCCGACGGATGGAGCGTCGAGGAGTACCTGCGCCAGACACCTGAACTGTTCGACCGGGCGCGATCTGAGCTGCCGGTGGGTACCGGACTGCTGCACGACGTGCACTCGCGTCTCACTCCGAAGCAGGCGGTGCTGCTCGCGCGGCGTCTCGAGCCGTTTGATCTCTTCTTCCTCGAAGATGTGCTCGCGCCTGAAGATTGGGAGCGGTTGCCCGAGGTGCGCGCTGCGTCGCCTGTTCCCATTGCCGTCGGCGAGCTGGCGACGTCTGTGCAGGCCGCGGCGCGACTGGTGCTCACCGGCGCTGTCGACTACCTGCGGTGCCACATCTCGGCGATCGGCGGGCTGACCCCCGGTCGCAAGCTCGCGGCGCTCGCCGAATTCACTGGCGTGCGCACCGCGTGGCACGCACCGGGCGACACGTCGCCGGTCGGGGCCGCAGCCAATATAGCGCTGGATGTCACCTCGCCTGCATTCGGCATCCAGGAGGGTTACGTCTTCTCCGAAGTGGTGCACGAGGTGTTTCCCGGAACGCTTCGCATCGTCGACGGCTGGATTCGACCGAATGACTCCCCTGGCTGGGGTATCGAACTCGACGAACGCGCGGCGGCAGCGTATCCGCCCGGCCACTCGGCGCACGACGTCTGGGCGTCACGCGTGCGTTCGCCGGATGGCACCTTGCGCGCCCCGTGAATCGCGTCCGGCGCGGCAGCGCACTCGTCATCCGGTCTCGGCCAGCACGAGCGTGGGCGGCACGAGGTGTAGCCCACGCTCGTCACCCGGCTCGAGGAGGTGCAGAGCGGCGAGCTCGCCGATTCGCTCGAGCCCGACGTCGACGGTGGTCAGGTGCTGGATGGCCTGGTCGACCATGAGCCGCTCCCAGTTGTCGACCCCGATCAGAGCGACGTCGCCGGGTACCGACCGACCGAGGCTCTGCAGGCGGCGTTCGGCGCCGCGCGCGATATGGTCGTTGCCGCAGAAGATCGCGTCGAGATCAGGCACGGCGGCGATGACGTCGCCGAGGGCCGTCTCGCCCCAGAGTTCTGTCCATGACCCGAAGCGAGGCGGGGTGGCCCAGTCGAGGCCGGATGCGTTCAAGGCTGACCGGGCGCCCTGCTCACGGGCGATGGCTGCATGGTCGCTGGCCGGGCCTGTCATGTGTACGATTCCGCGGCGCCCAGAGTCGATGAAACGTTGGGCGGCGAGACGGCCGATCTCGTGGTCGTCGGCCGTGACGGTGAGGTCGTTCGGATGATCGGAGAGCGTGAATGCGTAGACCACCGGTACTTCGAACTGGTCTGTGATCGACTTCGTGGCGAACGACGTTCCATCGCCGATCACGATGACCCCGTCGATGCGGCGTGCGTGCAACTGAGCGATGCTCTCGGCCATGGCCTCGTCGCCGAAGCGCGCGTCGTAGAGCAGCATCGCCTGCTCATGCAGACCCAGCGTTGTCGCCGCGCCCGCAAGCACCGCGCGGCTGAACGGATTGGCGACACGGTGGGTGAGCACGCCGATGGTCTGACTGTGGCCATTCGCGAATGCTCTAGCGAGCGCGTTGCCGCGGAAACCGAGTCTTCGTGCGGTCTCGGTCACGTGGGCCCGTGTCTTCGCCGACACCCGATCGGTGTCGTTCAGGGCTTTGGATGCGGTCGAGACCGAGACGCCTGCGGCAGCGGCGACCTCGCTGAGGGTCACCGGGGGATCGATCATCTTCCCATCGTAGTTACGCCTTCTGCCCCTGAGTCGCAATTGCAGGTTGACAATTTCGAGCAGACCGGTGATGCTAATTACCGATGCGAAAGCGGTTTCGCACATCTCAAGGAGGAGAGCCCGATGAATCAAGCCCCGGCACCGCGTCCGCTCGCACGTCGTGCACGTGCCGCCGCAGCAGTCGTGGCGACGATCGTTGCGTTGGTTGCTGCGCCGCTCGCCGGCGTCTCGAGCGCCGCCGCCGACCCAGGATCCGTTGTGCTCGGCGGCTTTGAGAGCGATGGCGAGGGCTGGTCGGCTGTCAGCTACAACGGTGCGACGGCTGCGCTGACCCGCGTCGCGAGCGACAGCGGGAGCGGGGTGAGCAGTGGCCGTTTCGATATGACCATTCCCAGCGGAGGTGTCGCCGAGTTCGTGCGGGAGGTTCCTTCGGTAGATCTGACCGAGTTGACGTTCCGAGTGAAGAGCACCGAAATCGCTGCGGTGGCGTTGCGGTTGAGAGATTCGACGGGGCAGCTTCATCAGCAGCTGGTGACTCTGGACCCGTCGCAGACGGGATGGCAGCAGGTCAGCGTCACCGACCTGGCAGGCGGAGCCAGCGCTGCGCACTGGGATGGCGCGAACGACGGCGTGTGGCACGGCCCGCTGGCGGCGGTCTCCTTCGTCTTCGACGAATGGAACCCGGTCACCCATCTCGCCGCGGCGAGCGCCGAGATCGATGATATTACGGCGATCACCACACCTGCCACCGTTCCGGCGCTCGCCGTCACCCCCAGCACGCTCGGCAACGTCTTCACCGCCGGCGACCCGGTTCTGCTCGGTTTCGCGAGTTCTGGAGAGACCCTCTCGTGGCAGGTTCGCGATTCCTCGGGAACATCCGTCGCCACCGGATCGGCTGCGACGACGGCGCTCGCCGGAGAACTGCCCCTCTCGATCACGGAGCCGGGCTGGTATCAGGTCGACCTCGTCGCTACGGCCGCCGACGGCACCACCACGACGGGCGGAACTGATTTCGCCGTGCTCGCCTCCCACGACTTTGCGAGTTCCACAGACACGCGGATGGCCGTGGCGACGCACTTCGGTTTCAACTGGGATCAGGCACTCACCTCCCTGATCTCCGAGGGTGGCATCTCGACGGCCCGTGACGAGGCATACTGGGCCGAGCAGGAGACCACGCCGGGGCAGATCGTGTTCAGCGACAAAGTGAAGGCCTACACGACCGCGCTCAGCGACTCCAATGTCGACTACCTGCAGATTCTGTCGTATGGCAACGCGGCGTACTACCCCGATGAGGCGCCGTCGACCGACGAACAGCGCGAAGCGTTCGCCCGGTATGCCGTTGCGTCGCTCGACGAATTCGGCACCGACGACACCGAGTACGAGGTCTGGAACGAGTGGAACTGGCGCGACCAAGACGGCCCGGCGGGGGCGACCCCCGCCAACTACGTGGCCCTGCTGAAGACCACTGCCGACGCCATGCGGGCCGTTGATCCGAGCGTGAAGATCATCGGGCCTGCGCTGGCCATCGTGCAGGATTGGGACGACTGGTTCCAGGAGTTCTGCGACCTGGGCGGTCTCGACTATGTCGACGGCGTCTCCATTCACCCCTACGTTTTTCCGCAGAATCCTGAGGCATCGATGGTCTACCTCGATCGGATCAACCAGATCATGGCCGATCACGGGGTCACGAAGCCGCTCTATATCACCGAGCAGGGCTGGCCGACGAGTTCGAACTCGCAGGGCATCAGCGAGACAGCGCAGGCTCGCTCGATCGTGCGGGCGCAACTTCTCGCCTTCGCCGACGGAGCCGCGCAGTACACGATCTACGACTTCAAAGACGACGGCACCGACGCGGCGAACATCGAGAACCGATTCGGCATCATCCGCAACGAGGCAGATCCTCGCGGCGCGTACACGCCGAAGCCAGCCTATGTCGGAAACGCCGTGCTCGGACGGATGATCGATGAGCGGCCGCTCGCGGGGCAATCGACCTTCGGCGTTGACGGGCACGACGTCTCTTTCGACGCCGGCGGAGCATCGACGCTGCACGCCCTGTGGGCCGACACTCCGGGAACGATTGCGGTGGCCGCTGCGCCCGGTGCCGACCTTGCCGTCACCGATCTGTACGGGCGGGAGACGACTCTGACAGCAGATGCGGGAGGGCACGCCTACCTCTCGGTCGGCCCTGATCCCGTCTACGTCGAGGGCGTCGTCACCGGCGTCGCACCGAGCGACGCCTTCGCTCTGGCCGTCGACCCGGAGGTCGTGGGCGAGCCTGCCGACGGAACGGTCACCGCTGTGAACGGCGGTGCGAACGCGCTCGAGTTCTCGGTGGCCGCCGGCGGCGCGACGACGACGGGTACCGCCGCATCCGGAGCCAGCGGCTCGGCGTCCGTCAGCTATCCCGCGCAGTCGGTGCCCGGCGACCGGGTCTACACCGCTGAGGTCTCGGTTGCGGGCGATCCTGTGGCCCTCTTGCAGGCCACGGGTACGTCGATCGCGCCGTTCTCGATCGACGGCACCCACGCGTTGACCGAGGAGGGCGACGAGGTCTTGCGCCTTCGTGTCATGAACTCGGGCGCGGTGGCGGCCACTCTCGGCGAGCTCACCTGGGCGGTCGGCGATCAGCAGGGCTCCGGCCTTGCCGACACGATCGTCGAGCCCGGCGCGAAGGCGACACTCGACGTGCCGGTGTCGGCCGCTGCGGGTACGGAATGGAACGCCCGCGTCACAATCGGCGACACTCCCACGGCCACGGCCACGGGCATCCTGCAGCCGGTTGCAGCGATCACCGCGGCGCCAGAGCAGTCGGTGACCGTCGACGGGAACGTGGATTCCGCGGTCACGGCGCTCGCTTCGAACTCCTTTGTTGGTGACGCGTCGCCACCGGTCACCGGATGGGCCGGAGACTCGGACCTGTCGGGGCAGTTGTGGCTCACGTACGATCAGCAGAACCTCTACGTTTCGGCTCGTATCGTCGACGACGAGCGGTCGCAACCCAACCGTGGTGCTGACATCTGGGGAGGAGATGGACTCCAGCTCGGCATCACGCGGGGAGCAAGCGGCGAATCCGCGCGGGTCAGCGAACTCGGCGCCGCGCTCACCGACGCAGGGCCGGTCGATGTCTGGCGATGGTCGCCGGCTGACGTCAGCACCCACCCGGAGGGTGTGGATGCCCGCATCACCCGTGACGATCAGGCCGCGACCACGAGCTACGAGATCGCGATTCCGTGGACGACCCTGGGCATCGACCCTGCCGATCGGCTGTTCGCCATGACGGCCGTCGTCAACGAGAATGACGGTTCGGGCCGTCGGGGCTGGCTGAGCTGGGGCAGCGGGGTTGCCGAGGCCAAGAACCCTGCCGGGTTCAACACCGTGCGGCTCGATGCTGCGGCTGCGTCTACGCCTACGCCGACCCCGACCCCAACGCCGACCCCGACGCCGACCCCGACATCAACCCCGACCCCGACCCCGACCACAACCCCGACATCACCCCGATGCCGGATGCATCCATTCACTCATGCGGCTTGGCACTCGACTCGGCCGTCGCGGTGCTCGCACACCTCGGTCTGGGGATGACGCTCCTGTTCCTCTGGCGGCGCCGCCGTGGCGATCCAACGTCATGACCACTCGAATTCACCCATTCACACAACAAAGGAGTAACTCGTGAAAACACCCCTCGCAGCCCGGATCACCGGGGTCGTCGCCGTGGTCGGCATCGCCGCCGCCGCGCTGAGCGGATGCTCGGGCGGCAGCCCGTCCGACGGTACGACCAGCATCACCGTCGGCGGCCTTCCGCACACCGACCAACCTGAACTCCGCAGCGACTTCCTCGCCCAGATCGACACCTTCGAGAAGGAGAACCCGGGTATCAGCGTGACGCCGACCGAGGATGTGTGGATGGCCGACACCTTCCAGGCGTTGCTGGCCGGCGGCACCATGCCGACCACTATCGATGTTCCGTTCACCGAGATCTCGGGCCTGATCGCCCGCAAACAGGTGGCCGACATCTCGTCTGAGTTCTCGAGCAGCGAGGTGCTCTCTACCCTCAACCCCAGCGTGGTCGATGTCGTCAGCGACGGCGGAGCCGTCTACGGAGTGCCATGGAACGCGTACACGATGGGGCTGCTCTACAATCGGGCACTGTTCACCAAAGCCGGCCTCGATCCTGACACCCCGCCGGCCACGTGGGATGAGGTGCAGGCCGACGCCAAGATCATTCAGGACAAGACCGGAGTGCAGGGCTTCCAGTCCATGACCAAAGACAACACTGGCGGCTGGACCCTCGCCGCTGTCTCGACCGGTTTCGGCAGCTCGCTCGAGAGTGAAGATGGCACCAAGGCGACCGTCGCCAATGACTCCACGAAGCAGGCGCTGGAATTTTTCCAGACCCTCCGCTGGACCGACAACGTGTTCGGCAGCAATTTTCTGCTCGACTACAACGACGCGAACTCCGCCTTCGCCGCCGGCCAGGTGGGCATGTTCGTCATGGGTGCCGACGCGTACCAGAACGTCGTCACCAACCTCGGCATGAATCCCGACGATTTCGGCCTCGGCCCGTTGCCGCAGTCTGCTGACGGCATCGGCACCCTCGGCGGCGGCACGGCGGCCGTCGTGAACCCCAAGGCGTCGCCCGGGGAGGCGGCCGCGGCCGTGAAGTGGATTCAGTATCACAACTTCGAGAAGTACACCGATCAGGCTCTCGCGGTCTCGCAGGCGAAGGCCGCAGCTGCCGACGGTGCTCCCGTAGGCGCTCCCACCCTTCCCGTCGTAGGCCAGAGCGTGCAAGATCGCTACCTCGGCTGGGTGGCGGACTACATCAACGTTCCCCGCGAACACTTCGTCGCCTACCTCTCCACCTCCGCGACCGTGCCGCTGCACCCTGAGCCGCCGGTGAAGGCGCAGGAGATCTACGCGACGCTCGACACAGTGGTCCAGGCCGTGCTGACCCGCCAAGATGCAGACATCGACGGCTTGCTCACGGAGGCGCAGAAGACTGCCCAGGCAGCGATCGACGCAGGGTGAGCGCCGGGGGTGCCGGTTCGGATGCTCGATCCGGCGCCCCAACGACTCCCGCCCCCGCCGCAGTACACAGACAAGGAGAAAGACGATGGCTCTCACGGAGGTCTCGTTCGAGCACCGCGGCGCGACGGATTCTGCGGCGCGCACGCCGCCGGGGGCATCCACGACCCCACCGAAGCGACGTAAGAAGGAGGCCCCTCTGCGTTCGCGCCTGCTGGTATTCGCGTTCTTCGTGCCACTGCTTCTTGCATTCGGACTGTTCTCCTGGTGGCCGATCGTGCAGAGCCTTCTGCTCAGCCTGCAGCAGACCAACTTCATCACCACCGACTGGGTGGGCCTCGAGAACTTCCAGCGCGTGCTCGCCGACCCTCTGCTGCAGACGGCCGTACTCAACACCGTGGCGTTCACGCTGCTGGCGCTGCTCATCGGATTTCCCGTTCCGCTGTTGCTCGCGGTGTTTCTCGGTGAACTGCGGAAGCTGCGTGGTCCGGCCTCCGTGCTCGCCTATGTGCCGGTGATCATCCCGCCCGTGGTCGCGGTGCTGCTCTGGAAGAGCCTGTACCAACCAGGGCCGGGGGGCGTGTTCAACAGCTTCCTGGGCTTGGTGGGAATTGGTCCGTTCGCCTGGCTGAACGACGCCAACCTGGCTCTGCCGGCGATCGTGGTGCAGGCGACCTGGGCGTCGTTCGGCACGGCCACTATCATCTACCTCGCCGCACTGCTTGCCGTGCCACCCGAACTATACGAAGCCGCGGAGATCGACGGTGCCGGTGTGTTGCAACGCGTCTGGCACGTCACCCTCCCGCAGCTGCGTCCGGTCATCCTGGTGCTGCTGCTCCTGCAACTGGTCGGTACAGTGCAGATCTTCACCGAGCCCTACGTCATGACTGGAGGCGGCCCCGAGAACCGCACGATGAGCATCCTGATGCTCATCTACCGCTACGCCTTCGTGAACGGCGACTTCGGTAAGGCGACGTCGCTCAGCCTCATGCTGGCGATCGCGCTCGGCATCCTCTCGGCTTTGTTCCTTTTATCAACCCGTCGTTGGAGCCGCGCATGACCCGCCTCGATGTGCCGCCGGCGATCGCCCCGATCGTGCCGCCTCCGCTCTCTCGTCGCGCCGAGCGGCGCAATGAGCTCGCTTCGTCGCGAAGCATAATCTCTGCAGCTGATCGGCGTTCACCCCGGGTGCGGATCGTCGTGATCGTGTTCGGAGTGCTTGTACTCGGCGGCCTCGTCGTGATCAGCGTCGGACCGTTGTTCTGGCTTTTCAAAGCGGCGACTTCGACCACCACCGAGACCCTGGCGCAGCCGCTCGGCCTCTGGCCTTCGAGTCTTCACTGGGAGAATTTCGCCGAGGCCTTCAATCGCATCCATTTCGGCGGATACCTCCTGAATACCCTGTGGGTCTGCCTCGGCACCTGGTTCTTCAGCCTCATCGTCGCCACGACCGGCGGGTACGCACTCGCGGTACTTCGGCCGAGGTACGCGAAGGTGATCGAGGCGGCGGTTCTGGCCACCTTGTTCGTTCCAGGTGTGATCTCGCTGGTGAGCCTGTATCTCACGATCGTCGACATACCATTGCTCGGCATCAACCTGGTCAACACCTTCTGGGCGGTCTGGCTGCCGGCCTCTGCGAACGCGTTCAACGTGCTGCTCGTGCAACGGTTCTTCGCGGGCATTCCGGGCGAACTCTACGAGGCGGCCGAGCTCGACGGTGCCGGGCCGATCCGGGTGTTCTGGAGCATTGTGCTTCCGCTGTCGAAGCCCATCATCGGGGTTGTCTCGCTGCTGTCGATCGTGGCCGCATACAAAGACTTCCTCTGGCCCCTGCTCGTGCTGCCCGCCGACTCGGTGCGACCGCTCTCGGTCGCCCTGCCCTTGCTGGAATCCGGCACCGATCTCTCTGTCTTCCTCGCAGCACTGTTCGCATCGATCGTCATCCCGGTGTCGGTTTTTCTCATCTTCCAGCGCCAGTTCATCAGCGCCGCCGGTACTTCCGGCGCGCTCAAAGGCTGAATCGTCTCCGACCCCGTCCACGAAAGGACCCCATGCCCTACGTCTCTGCGCTCGAAACGACTCTGCAACTCGTGCTCGAGACACCGGAGGTGACGCTGCTGCTCGCCGCCGACCCCGACCGGCCGGTACGGATTGCGGCGCTCGCTGTGACCGGTGCACCCGTCGGCGCTGCGGCATCCGGAGCCCCCATCGTGGAGGTCTTTCATGCCGCCGACGCCCACGGGCGCACGAATCTGGCCTGGCAGACCTCGGCGGTCGGGGAACGGATGCGCTACGTCGACCACCGGGTCGAGACCGTCGACGGCGGCCAGCGGCTCACCGTCGAACAGCACGACCCGGCCTCTGGGCTCACCGCGATCTGGAGCGCCACGGCCCTGCTGGGTGTTGCGGGCATCCGAGCGGTCACGACAGTACGGCACGACGGAACGACGCCTGTGCGGCTCGAGGCGGTTTCGAGCCTCTCGCTGACACTGTTCGCAGCTACTGAGCGTGCCCGGCTCGAGGTGTACCGTGCCCACAGCGAATGGCTCGCCGAATACCGCTGGCGCAGCGAACCCCTCTCGCCGGGTCTGCTGATGGATGTCGGAATCAACGCCTTTGGACAGGATCCGCGAGGTCGGATGGCTTTGGTCGGTCGAGGCACCTGGTCGACGGGGGAGTTTCTGCCGTCGGGCATTCTCGAGCGCGCTGACGGGCACAGCTTCGCATGGCAAGTCGAGAGCTCGGGCGCATGGGCGTGGGAGCTGACTGAGCGTGAACTCGGCATCGGTCTGACCCTGACAGGTCCGACCGATCACGACTCATCATGGAGTCTCGAGCTGTCGCCGGGCGAGGAATTCGTGTCTGTGCCGGCCTCGATCGTCGTCTCCGACGGTGGCTGGAACGGCGCGCTCCGGGAGCTCACGACGCTGCGCCGCGGCATCCGTCGCCCGCACCCGCAGGATTCGGACTTGCCCGTCGTCTACAACGACTACATGAACACGATCGCCGGCGATCCCACCGAGGAGAAACTGCTGCCCCTCATCGATGCGGCTGCAGAAATCGGTGCAGATGTATTCTGCATCGACGCCGGGTGGTACGACAAGGCGGCCGATCTTCACGACAACCTCGGGGAATGGACGGAGTCGCCCGACCGGTTCCCGACGGGTGGCCTCGCGGCGGTGCTCGATCGCATCCGCGAACGGGGCATGACCGCCGGCTTGTGGCTCGAGCCCGAGGTCGTCGGCGTGCAGACGCGCCTCGCTGCCTCGTTGCCTGAAGACGCGTTCTGGGGCCGCGGCGGGCACCGGTTGAAAGACTGGGGGCGGTACCACCTCGACCTGAGGCACCCTGCCGTGCGCGAGCGCCTCGACGCCACGATAGACGATCTCATCGGCCGACTCGGCATCGGATACACGAAATTCGACTACAACGCCGATCTCGGCAGCGGCACCGATCGCAGCGCGAGTTCGACAGGGCAGGGTGGCCTCGAGAGCCAGCGGGCCCTGCACGAGTGGATATCGGGTATCCTCGACCGGCATCCCGAATTCGTCATCGAGTCGTGCAGTTCGGGCGCCATGCGTGCCGACTACGGGCTGCTCGCGTTGTCGCAACTGCAATCCACCTCCGACCAGCAGGACGCCGTGCGCTACGCGGCGATCGCCTGCGCGAGCCCGAGCGCGATGGTTCCAGAGCAAGCCGCCAATTGGGCCTACCCGCAACCAGACATGAGCGACGAGCAGATTCTCTTCTGCCTCGCGAACGGAATGCTCACCCGACTCTACCTCTCCGGCTGGATCGACCGGATGACGCAGGCTCAACACGCGCTCGTGCGCGACGCCGTCAGCGCGCACAAGTCCATCCGTCACCGTATCGCTCGCTCGCTGCCGCGCTGGCCGCTCGGGCTCCCCGGGTGGACCGACGAATGGCTCGCGCTCGTCTTGGACTCGGACGAAGGCGCGCTGCTCACCGTCTGGCATCGACCAGAGCACGGAACTACGCCCGGAGCGGGTCACGTGATCGACCTGCCGTGGCCGGGCCCCACCGGGCAGATAAAGGCGCTGCATCCGGTCGATCCGCAGGGGTGGGAGACGTCATGGCGCACGGCGCGCGACGGTTCGGTGTCGCTGGTGCTGCGCACCGACGTCGACGGACCGAGCGCCCGCACCTTCTCGATCGAGCGCTGACCGTGTCGACGGTGAGAAGGGTGGAGTTGCCGCCTGGGCTCCTCCGGAGCAAACTCCTCGTGGTGCTCCGGGCTCCGGATCTCGACTCGTGCCTGCCTGTGATCGACGTCTTGGTCGACGAAGGCATCGGTGCAATCGAGCTGACCATGACGACGCCGGGCGTGCTCGAGCGGGCGCCGGAGATAGTGGCCGCATACGGCGATCGAATCAGGATCGGCGTCGGCACGGTGACCCGCGTCGGCGAGGTCGAGGTGCTCGCCGACGCCGGTGTCGGGCTGTTGGTGACACCGGTCTGCCTTCCTGACGTGATCGTGGCGGCGAGAGAACGGGGTGTTGCGATGATCGCCGGCAGTCTGACCCCGACGGAAATCTGGACTGCCTGGTCGAACGGGGCGGCTGCGGTGAAGGTCTTCCCGGCTGGTGCGGTGGGGCCGCGGTACGTGGCCGACATCCATGGACCCTTTCCCGGGTTGCCGCTCGTGCCCTCCGGCGGAGTCGGTCTCGACGACATCGCCGCCTGGCTGAGCGCCGGCGCCGTGGCGGTCAGCATCGGCGGGCCGCTGCTCGGAGACGCACTCCACGGGGGTAGCCTCGCCGGGCTCCGGACGCGCGCCCAACGCGCGGTCGCCGCCTCCGCTCAGGGCGTCGACTTCGCAGCGCAACGGGGCATCCGATGAACCCGTCGTTCGCGTTGCAGCGCGGTGGTGTGATCACCGTCGGCGAGACCATGGGGCTGGTCACCTCCGACGCGGCCTCGGGTACGGCACTCGCTCATGACCCCCTCGCACGCATCGGATTCGGTGGGGCGGAAAGCAACGTGGCGATCGGTCTCAGTCGTCTCGGCGTGCCGACTACCTGGGTGAGCAGACTGGGCGATGATCTCTTCGGAGAGCTGATCCGCCGCGAACTCCGCGCCGAGGGCGTGACGGTACTGGCGAAGACAGACGCCGACCGCCCGACCGGCATGATGGTCAAGCAGCGCCGCCGTGCTGACGACGTGCGGGTGACGTATTACCGTTCTGCGAGCGCCGCGTCGCGACTCGCTGCCGCTGACCTGCCGCTAGAGCATGTCGGGAGCTATGGTGCACTCCACGTGACCGGCATCACTCTGGCTCTCGGAGAGTCACCGCGAGACGCGATCGAGAGCGGCATGCTGGCCGCGCGCGCCGCAGGAACCCCGGTCTCCTTCGACCTCAACTTCCGGTCGCGTCTCTGGACGGCCGAAGACGCTGGAAAGGTGTTCGCCCGGCTCGTGCCGCTCGCCGACATCCTCTTCGCCGGTGTGGATGAGGCTCGACTGCTCTTCCCAGACCTCCATGACTCGGTCGCTCTGGCCCGGGCACTCCAGGCCCTCGGCCCCGCCACCGTGCTGGTCAAGCTCGGTGAGAAAGGTGCAGTGGCGGCGATCGGAAAACAGATCGTGGCGATCGACGCGGTTACGGTGAAGGTCGTCGACACGGTCGGCGCCGGCGATTCGTTCGCTGCCGGCTTCCTCGCCGCGACGCTTCGAGGGGAAGCGCCCGTCGAGGCTCTCACCGTCGCGGCGAGGGTGGCGGCGATGACGTGCGCCTCGCCGGGCGACTGGGAGGGCGCCCCGACGGCCGAGGATCTTCGGGTTCGACCTAGTGAACCCGTCGATCGATGAGTCTCCGCGAACCAGCCGCAGCAACCCCGTGTGTGCCCCCCACTCAACTCGATGAGGAGAGAACGATGATGAAACAACGAACATCCCGCCGCCGGCGCTCGCGCTCGACGGTGAGGATCGCGGCGGTTGCCGCACTGGTGCTCGCCACGTCGGTGCTGTCCGCGGCGTTCGCGCCGGCATCCGCTCAGGCCGACCCACACGCGCCCACCCCCATTCTGCTCAACGATTTCGAGGCGAGCACGGGGTGGGAACTCTACCCGACCGGAGGCGCCAGCGCGTCGTTTGCGATCGACGGCTCTGCCGCCGTCAGCGGCAGCTCTGCAGGGCGTCTCGACCTGACTGTTCCGAGCGGAACCGTCGAGCTGTCGAGTAACGTCACCCACACCAATGCTGCGGCCGTACAGTTCTCAGTGCTTTCTGAAAATATCGACACCGTCGCCGTTCGCCTCGTTGACTCCACCGGGCAACTGCATCAGCAGCAGGTCGCACTCGACCCTGAAGCGACGGGCTGGCAGACCATCACCATCGCCGATTTCACCTCTGGCCCCGGCTACGTGCACTGGGATGGCGCGAACGACGGTGTCTGGCACGGGCCGCTCACGCGCATTGGATTCGTCGTAGACAAGTGGGGCACGCTCACGGGCAGCACCACCGGATCACTGAAGATCGATGCGCTCACCGCATACCGACCCGCGGTGACCAGCGGGAGCATCCTGTTCGTCGGCAATAGTTTCACGCACGGCAATGAGGAGCCGGTGTTCTCGTACAACAACGCGGCCGTCAGCGACCGCAACGGCGGCGGTGCTGGCGGAATCCCGGGCATCTTCAAGAAGATGACAGACCAGGCCGGTTTGTCGTTCGACGTCGACATCGAGGCCGCGAGCGGTCAGACCCTGGGCTGGCACTACTCGACGCGCCCGACGGTGATCGGGGAGCCGTGGACGGCGGTGGTGCTGCAGGAGCAGAGCACGCTGCCGCTTCCCACCGCGCACGGCGGCAACCCGACATCGTTCGCGACGTCGGTCGGTAACCTCAGGAGCCTGGTGCAGAGCGGTAACGCGGATGCCGAGATCTACCTCTACGAGACCTGGGCATCGCCGACTTCGGTGACCGAGCAGAGCTACCCGGCGGGGGTCGCCGGGCTGCAAGCGATGCAGGCCGACCTTCGAACCGCGTATCTCGCCAATTCAGGCGCGGGTGGCGCAGCGAGCGTATCGCCGGTGGGTGACGCCTTCCTCCGCGCTGTCGACGACGGGGTCGCCGACGGGCTCCCTTCCGACGGAATCACCGCCGGCATGGTGAACCTCTGGAGCACGGCCGATCTCCGCCACCCCAGCCGATGGGGCGGCTACCTCTCGGCGGCGGTGATGTTCGCGCGCATCACCCAGCTCGACCCGCGCACTCTGCCCACAGGCACGGGCAGCGCCGCGGCCGACCTGGAGATCAGCGCACCGATAGCGGCCGAGCTGAACCGCATCGCCTATGAGACAACGACCGACTTCACCGGATGAGCCTGGCCGACCCGCAGGCGCGCCAGATCCTCCACACCACGAACGCCGCCCATAGCGCCTGACTCTGAACGGACCAGTATGCATTTTGATCTCCCCGAAGCCGACCTCGCCGACTACCGCAGCACACAGCACAATCCCGACGACTTCGATGCGTTCTGGGCCGACACCCTCGCCACGTCGCGCCAATACGACGTGAGTGTGAGGTTCGCCCAGGTAGAATCACCAGTGCGCCAGGTCGACGTCTACGACGTGACGTTCCGTGGCTTCGAGAACCAGGAGGTGCGCGCCTGGCTCCGTACCCCGCACGGTGCGCTCCACGGACTGCCGACCCTCGTGGAGTTCGTCGGCTACGGCGGCGGTCGCGGGCACGCCGAGGACTCCTTGTTCTGGGCATCGTGCGGTTTTGCACACCTCACCATGGACAGCCGCGGCCAAGGCGCGGCCGGGCGTGCCGGAGACACCGGTGACGATGCGTGGACCGGGCCGCATGTTCCAGGGATGATGACCGTGGGCATCCAGGATTCACACACCTACTACTACCGGCGACTGATCACGGATGCGGTACGAGCGATCGACACAGCGGAGCAACTCGTGCACCCCTCCACCCTCGTCTCGTACGGGATCAGCCAGGGCGGAGGGGTCGCCCTCGCGGCCGCGGCGCTCAATGAAAAGGTCACCGCCCTTGTCGCCAATGTTCCCTTTCTCTGCGACTTCCCTCGCGCGATCACGATCACCGACAGCGACCCCTACGCGGAGATCCGGCGCTTTCTCGCGGTGCATCCCAATCTCGAGCAGCAGGTGCACGAGACGTTGAGTTACTTCGACGGCGTGAATTTCGCCCGGAGGGCCACCGCGCCCGCCCTGTTCTCAACCGCCCTGATGGATACTGTGTGCCCGCCCTCCACAGTCTTCGGCGCCTTCAACGCGTACTCAGGTGCCAAGCAGATACATGTCAGACGCTTCAACGGGCACGATCATGCCTGCGACGATGACGTGCGCATCGCGCGCTGGCTTATGGAGTCTTTTCCGAATTCTGAGCAGTAGCGGGCCGTGTCATCGATCCCGCCGCCGAGTCAGACGAGGCTGAACTCGGGGTTTTGCGTCTCGACGTAGATGTCGAGGTACTGCTCGACGCGGCATGTACTGGATCGGCCAAAGGTTGGCAGGTCTAGTGGAACGGGTTAGACCGAGTCGGGTGGCTGCGTTTTCTGCCGCTCCGCTTCGAAGACGAACTGAGTCGCTGCAGGGTATTCCGGTTGACCTGGTCAGCTCGGCCGCCCGTCCTGTCGAATCGGTGGAGCGGCATTCGAGTTTGAGGGGGCCGCTGTTGCCCGGCGCGCCACCTGGGCTACTGTTCCCGTAGGGGAGATTCGAAAAGTGCGATCTTGGTGACCATGACGCGGGCGGACGGCCCCATCGAAAGCTGGTCACGAGCTGCTCGGCGCACCGCGACAGTGTGGTTGCTCGGCGGGGCGACGGAAAGTCTGTCCCCGGTCGGCTGGGCAGACCAGAGCCTGAAGCGAGCTCTGCTGGTCGCCCTGCTACCGCTCTCGTTCGCGTGGAGCGTGGTTCTGATCCTGGTGGGATTCTCCGTCTCTGAAAACGGATGGGAACTCGTCGTCGCCCTGGCTCATATCGTCGTTCTGGTCATGATCCCGATGGCGCTTGCCCAAAGAATTCCGCCGGCTGTTCCCTTGCTCAGCCAGCTGATTCTTGTCGCGCTGGGGTGGGCGGTCATCGGCCAGGAGAGTGGGCCGATGTCATTGGCTACGGCGTGGGCCTCCGACTTCGCACTCATTGCGGCCGCATTGCTGCTCGGTCGCGTGGGAGCTGTCGCGTGCGTTGCGGCGGCGATCGTGATGCCCACGGTCATCCACCTCGCCCACCCCGGTTGGTCGCTGCCGTTCTTGATCGCCGCGGGGGTGACGCCCGCCGTCATCCTTCTCGTCTCCCGTCTCGCCCTCGGTCCGCTTCATGCGTTCGCGGCGAGGATCGACGCTGAGGGGATCGTCGCCGAGGAGGTGCGCCGTTCTGCGGCATCCGCGCTGGCGGCGCAACGAGACACCGCCGAGCGAGCTCGCACTCTGCACGACACGGCGATCAATACTCTCGGCGCAATTGCCGGAGGCGGCGATGTCATGCACGATCTCGACGCGGTTCGTCATCGGTGCGAACACGACGTCGAGGCGCTCGAGACCGTCATCATGGGCGACCGATCAGATCAGGTCGCCCAGTGGCGCCTGCCTGTCTCAGCTCGAGGCTATTCGCTGACGGTGATCCGAAGTGGGGTGTCAGACGAAGAGCTCGAACTTTTGGCCCCGCGAGTTCCGGTCGCCGTTCGCCAAGCGATCTACACAGCCTGCGGGGAGCTGCTGCAGAACGCCGCACGACACTCGGGTGCCGACGCGGCATCCATTTCGGCCAGAATCGAACGATCTGAACTTGTGGTCACTGTGCACGACGATGGATGCGGATTCGACAGCCGACGATTGCCCCGCCCTGGCCATGGCCTGGCCGAGTCGGTCATCGGTCGTCTCTCCGACGTCGACGTCGACGTTGTGATCGACTCGCGGCTGATGCATGGTTCGACCATCACCATCCGTTGCGCCTTGAACCCTTCGCCGTCAGATGTCACGACCGGAGACGGGAGCGGCTTCGAGGCCGCGGTCGCCAGCATCCAACGACGGGCGAGCTTGTCGTGGTCGTTCGGGCTGATTGCCGTAGGAGCCCTGCTGAAGATCGCCGACAATCCATTTCATGTGACCGCTACCTATGCGATGCTCGCGGTGGGGCTGGTGTTGAGCATTCTGGTCTGGAGGCTCAGCTCGACGAGTCGACCGAACGTCGTTCTTCTCGCACTCACGTTCGTTTCGACTCCGATCGCTTACCTCCTCGGTTTCGCTGGGGTCGATTTCGGTCAGTCGAATCTGGCGCTCTGGCAAGCCTTGGGTCCAACGATTCCACTCGTGCTGTTGCAGGCATTCGAGCGCAGGATCGCGCCTCTCTTGGCCGCGCTCGGCCTTCTCGCCCTCACCGTCTTGGCTACCACCGTCGTCGTCTCGGTAAACGGCACGGGTGTGCCTGCGAGCGTCGCGCTGATCGGCGGCAGCGTTCCTCTCGTTGCAGTATTCGGCTGGTTCGTGTTCTATCAAGGACTCACGGTGATCGGTCGTCGTGCCGAGGCCGATGAGGCCGCCTCCGAGCGTGTTCGGCTGGAGACCGCGATTCGCGAGGCGATCGAAGTTTCCCGCAGTCGTTGGCGGGCTTCCGGGCTGCAGGGGACTCTGCAGATCCTCCATAAGATCGCCGACGGTTCGGTCAGCCCAGAAAGTCCGGCTGTTCAGCATGTGTGCCGTCGGGAGGAGACGTATCTGCGACAGCTGATTCAAATCAGCCCGCGTGCGGCGCGGCTCGGCGCGTGGTTCGCCAGAATACTGAAAGAGGCATACGAATACGATGTCTCGGTTGAAATTCGGAGTGGAGACACCGATGTCGACGAGGAGTCGGCGGCCGGCCTCGGTACCCTCCTGTTGGAGATGGTGCGAACGTCGTCACCCGGGTCATCCTACGTTCTCGGACTCTTCGAGTCCGAGAATCGACAGATGATCACTATCGTCGGCCCCGCAGAGCAACTCGAACACCAACCCGCTCCGCATGTCACTGCTGAGTGGCAACAGACCCGCCAGACGTTCGGTGCCGAGTGTCTCATCGAGCTGAGTCGCGCCAGCGTCTAGTTTTTCTCTTCGCTGTTCAGCAAGCGCCAGTGCGTGATCCTCGGGCGAACCGCGCGGTAGGCCGCGCTGAATTTGTCCCCTGTTCAGACGACGCGCAGATGTGGCCTTCGCTGCAACCATGATCTTCGTCAGCAAGGGATTCTTCTTTGACGGGGCGAAGAGTTGCCGACTGGCGCTCCCCAGCGAGCGTGACCCTTGGCCGACGAAACGTCGCCGCGACAGCACGAAGGTGCGCCGTTACCATGACGCCGTGAAGGAGAGGGCGATGAACAAGCGCCAGCCTCTCGCGAGCCGAGAAAACGCCTCGCAACCTTCTGAGGATGCGACCCTAGCGTGGGATCCGGTGCTCATGGCAGATCTGCTCGAATTGCACCTGCGCTACTTGTTCGCCGACCATTTCGAACTCACCAAACGCGCAATTCGGATGCTGCCCGAGAACATTCTCGCCGAACGCCCGACCCTGTCGGCGGCACGCGGATTCGGGCTTGGAACTCCGAGGCCCACGCGGACACCGAACCCCTCGGCGCGCACCAGAACCAGTAGCGCACAGCCGGACGCGGTTTCGGACTCCACACGAGATGCCCTGCACTTCGACCGGATGATCAAGGCTCGACTTGCCAATGACTTCGAGCATGCCGCCGATATCGCGCGCACCCTTCGAGGCAAGATCTCGAAATCACCGCACTACGGACTCAGGCCCGACCGGGACATGGTTGCCTACTGCTTTCTTCAGATCGGGCTTACCGCGCTCGTCGCCGGGGATACTCGTCAGGCAATCGTCGATCTCACCGAAGCGCTGTACGGCTATTCCGTTCGAGGTCCGGGGTTCACTCAGCGAGATGCCGCCGCAACCCTTGCCTGCGTTCATGCCGCCGCCGGTCGGCTGATCGTCGCGAAAGAATTGCTCGAACTGACCGCAGAATTTCCCCTCCCGGTCGGGCCGCCCGCTGACCACATTCGATCTGCTGAGGCTACGGCGCGAGCTCTCATTGCCGTCGAAGAGCTCGATGCTTTAGCGAATGAGGCACTCGCTGCCCTGCCCTCGGTGGACTCCGATGACGAGCTGTGGCCGCTTCAGGTTCTCGCGAGAACACGGTACTGGGTTTCTCGGAACGCACCTGCCAACGCGCTGACAGACATCGATTCTGCCCGCTCCACCCACCTAGCACCGCGTGGATCGCTGGCCTCGGCGGTTCTGCTCTCCGGAGCGGCAGACGCGCTCATAACATCAGGTGAGCCGTACGCCGCGCGAACGCTCCTCGCCAGATGGCAGGCCGGCGAGAATGAGTACATCGACCTTGCTCGAGTGCGTTGTGCCGTGCACCTCGACGCAGCAGAGTCAGCGAATCATCAGGCCCGTGCCCTCAGCATTCGTTGCGGGGCCAGCCCGAACATCCGCTGCGAGGCGCTCCTCATAGCTGCCTGGACGCATGCGCTTGCTACCGATGAGTGCGACTCGAAGCGAGGATCGCACGCTCTCCAGCTTGCCAACCGCGAAGGCATCAGACGCGCGTTCACTGCGATTCCACAGGACATTCGTGAGCAGATGTTCAGAGCGGTCGACCTGGAGTTTCTTGCTGAAATCGTCACGATACCGGCAGTCGATCGCGCACGAAAGCATCATGCACTCAGTAATAAGGAACTCGCCGTTCTGAATCATCTACGAGATCGTGAATCGTATGCTGCAATCGCTGCTGCGCTTCATCTCTCGGAGAACACTGTCAAGGTGCACGTTCGCAATCTCTACAAGAAGCTCGGCACGCACTCACGCGCAGACACTCTCGTGGCCGCAACTCGTCTCGGCATAGCCTAGGTCACGAGCATTCATTCGGAAATATGACGGGCGGGAACTGGTAGATGTTCGAACCGCTTGATCAGCCGTGGCGGATCGCCGTCGTCGAAGATCACTTACTGCAGCTGAAACGCACCGAAGAGCTGCTCAACAGCCGCGCCGACCTCGTTGTTGTACACAGCAGCGAGACGCTGCCGCAGTTCGTTTCCTGGCTCGACTCGGCAGAGCGCAATAGTCGGCCGCATTTGTTACTGCTGGATCTCATGGCCGAACGCCAGCCGAGCGTCGATCCGAGCACGGTGAGGGCTCTTGTCAGAGGCGGGCTGAAAGTCGTCGTGCTTTCGGCTCTGGCATCGCCAGCCCTCGTTCGAGACGTCATCCGCTCCGGCGTCGGAGGCATTCTCGGCAAACGAGACAAGGAGGAGGACATCGTTGCTGCGGTATACGAGGTATTGAAGGGTGGCGAGTGGATCACCTCTGAATTGGCGAGCGTCATCGTCAGCGACCCCGCCCGCCCGCAGCTCAGTGTTCAGGAGGAGCGCGCGTTGGTGCTTTACTCCTCTGGTCTCACCCTCGAGTCCGTGGCTGTCTCCATGGGTGTGAAGCCGGTCACCGCTAAGCAGTACATCGACAGGGTCAAGGCGAAATATACGGCTGCAGGAAGACCTGTGCACACCAAGCTCGATCTCAACAGAGTCGCGACAGCCGACGGGTACGTCGATCCGGCCGCAGACACAACCCGAACAGAGCCCTGACCCTCACGTGCGGTGTGGCGATCGACGTTCGCCCCGTTGACCGGGGTTCGTCTACGGTGTCAGTGTCAGCGCCGCGACGACCAGCACGCCTGTTGCGGCCGCCAACAGCGTCAGCCCCACGCCCACTGCGATCTGTTGCGCGGTCGCGGGCCCGTTCTGTTTTTCGTCGTAGCGATCAAGATCAGACATGGTTCATCCCCGTGTGTTCTTCACGATTTTCGGCATCAAGCGACCGCCACCCCCGGTGTGTCGAGGAGGGCACCAATGTCAGGCCGTCTCGATTGCTGAACCGCTGACTCGATCGCCTCGATCAGCTCGCCGATCTGATCGGCGCCATAGACGGGATCGGCCGGAATCGTACCGTCGAGGGCCAGCAGAATCGCTGCTGGAGAGTTGCGAATTGTCAGAGTGCGAGCGACTTCTGCGCGGTCATCCCACAGTCGGCTGCGCTTCGCAGCAGGTCGGTCGGCGGGCATCCTCTCGACGACTCGCACCACGACGCTGCCGGCGATGAGTTCACCGTCAGACACCCGGTTCACGACCTTCTCACAGGCACTGCACCCGTGCTTGACGAACACCAGAAGGGCCGCGCCGCTGGCGACGAGCGATGGAAGCGCCACGGGATTACGATCATCGTCGAACAGGGTCAGATCAGGAATCGGCAACGCACGATCGACAGCTGTCTGCGCCCCCCGCGGGATCGCCCGTCGAGAGCTCGCACGCGACAGGAAGCTGAGCAGAACCGTCGCCCCGGCCGCCCCGAAAGTGCTCACGATCAGCGCAGAGTTGTCGGTCATCGCGACGATTACCGGCGAAGGTGCGCTCGGCGAGGCCCCCACAAGCACGACGGCGCCGCCGACCAACAAGACATTTCTCGCGAGAGTTCGCCACGTCACGGGCACCTTCGAGCCGAAGCAGTTACACGACACAGCGACAGAGCGCACGAGAACCCCGCCGACGAGAATCGAAAGCGTGGCCAATACTAAGCCGGCGATGACGGCCATGGGCCACCACACCGGCGACGGCGCGATGACCACACCGACTCCCACGACGATCTCGATGTACGGATACGAGCGGTGAATCGACCGTCTGTCGATCAGCGCAGGAACTCCGAACGATCGAAACGAGTCTGCCGTGCCCTCGACATCCCGAAGTTTCAGCAGCCCGCTCAGCACGAGACTGCCGCCGACGAGGGCTGTGCAAACCAGTTGAATGGCAAGCCAGGTTTCAGGCGACAAGCTGACCCCTCTCCTGTGCAGGCACGACGAGCTCGTTTCGCCGTTCTCTTCGGTAGCTCAGTTGCCGGTCGCGGTGCCCGTGAAGTTGACGGTTCCTGCGCCGAAGATGACGGTTCCGACACCAAAAACGTTCAGATCCCACGAGAGCGTCACCGGGCAATTGATCGTCACCAATCCGGGGAGACCAATCAGTCCGATGACAAGGTTCACCGAGATCTTCGTCGGGTGAACAGGGTTGCTGTTCGCCAGATAGGTGCCGTTGGGAAAGTGGATGTTGCTGAAGAGGAACGAGCCCGGAAGTGCGCCGAGCTGGCCGAATGTACCCGATCCCGAGCCAAGACCGGTGCCGGTGTAGACCGTACCGTCGCTCATTGTCAACGTGGCGTTCGTGACGACCGATGTGTAGATCGGCCTGAACAGGGTCAGGTCGCAGGTGCGAGAGTCGAGTCCGAGCGCTCCGCTGAACAACAGCGCTCCGTGGTTGCCGAGAATGACTGCCTGGGTGGTGATGGCGCCAAGTACGCCCGCGTCCAAGCACGTCGGACATGTCGGGCCGGAGGCTGCCGCGATCGGCGTCGCAACCGCGGCGGCGATCAACGGAACAGACCAGGCAGCGCCCTTGATGATCACGCGGCGGTCGGTTCCTGGCTTGTTGGCTTTGTCAGTTGTTTCGAGTTCGTCGCTCAATTTCATCCCCAATGAGAGTCTGGCTTTAGCGCGTCTCGAAGATGCGTTGTCGCTGAGACTCCGAGACTGACTGCGGTTGCAGGCTATTCACGACTGATGATTCACGATGGCGTGAGGGGAGTCCGAGTCGTCGAGGTCAATTAACCTTCTTATTAACCTTCGCCACGTCATCCCTGCGTCGCCACTGCGTCAGAACTCTCTGCTCTCGGTACGGAACGACTCGAGATACGTGCGCATTTCTGCGACAACAACCTCGGAACTCGACTCTTCATCTCGAGCACGATCGGCACACAACTTGGTGAGGCAGACGACCGCGGCAGCAACGATGTCGCCCGTCTCGGGCACGGATCTTCCGTCTCGAGAAGGCGCATCCGCATCGTCGCTGAAAGCCATGAGTGCGGTCGTGAGCGCCGTGACGTTCGTGTGGATCGGAGCCTGAGCGTCGTAGGCGACCACGGCATCGAGGAGGATGTTGGCTGCCAAGAGGCCACCGGTGGGGATCGAAGGAAATGCGATCGGCGAATCCTCACTTCGATCTGACGGGTTGCTGCTCATTCCGACTCCTTTGTGACGGCATTACGGTATTGAGGGGACTCGAAGAGGCGACACCGCCTCCGTTGCGGCTGATAGTGCGGCATCAGTACGCGCCGCGGCCGCCGAAAACCGCCCGGGCTGTGTGCGCGAAGATTATGAAGAGCACCGGGCCGGGATCGCTTGCTTTCACTGCGATTGCCCTGACAGCGAATATCGGAGACAGGCCGACCACGAGCAGAAACGCCGTGACGGTATTCGCTGCCGTTTTCAGGGCGTTCGTCGGTGGTTGGGGTGTGGGTGCGAGGGTCTGACGTGTGATGCTGAACATCCGTTGTGCCTGCCGTTCTGGCTTTCCTCACTGTCTTGCGTGCAGATTTCTGTTCCGGTGCAGGCTGTTAGCAGCCGCTTTGGAGTACAGAGTTGTTGATGGTGGCATTGACGTGATTGGCGTTGTCTGCATCGGCCCAGTTGCCTGTCGCGGAAAGCGAAAGGCTCGGAGAGATCGAGTTCGCGATTGACTCGAGATATGTCGCTGCCGCGGTTCCGAACGGCGGGGCGACCGATGCCAGGGCGAGCATCGCGAGATTCCACGCGGGGTACGACGTGATCTTCGGCGGAAGAACGGCTCCGATGTAGCCCCAGCCGGTGTGGCCGCACGAGGCCAAGGCCAGCACTGTGAGGTTACGTTTGATCGTGAACGTCACGGCGAGGTGCGCGACGCGCCCCAATCCGCTACCTGAGGTCGTAATGGCGCTAGTGAACGCAAAGAATTGGCCGACGCTGGTGGGCACCACCCATGGCGACGGTGAGATCCCCGGGCCGTATCCAGCCACTGTGGCCTGAGCCGCCAGGGTAGCGACAATCCCTGCCGCGTACGCGAACGAGACCCCCTGAAGGGCGGCCGCTATAGCAGTGTTCGCTGCGTCGGCTGCGCCCACTGAACCGGGCAGTCCAGTCACGGGTGAGGGCCAGTCGTAGGTGAACTGTCCCGTCGCCGTCTCGGTGATGGGCAGTGCCGCGTCGGGAGCCGTGGTGTTGCAGTCCGCCGCAACGGCGAATCCCGAGAACAAAATCAGTGCCCCACCAATGTCGACAGCGCAACCCGACGTGATGCTCACATCCCACGGGGTACCAACACTCGCAGCAGCCATCGGAGCCGCGACCGCGACCGCGATCACCGGGAGCGACCACGCCGCGCCCTTGACGATCGTGCGACGATGCAACATCTTCTCGTTGTCATTCGCCGGGTCGTTGTTGATGTTCTCCACGTGACTCTCTCCTTCAATTCGCTGTCGCAAGAGATCTGCGATATGTGCACATCGCGCTCGGACCGTTCGGCCCGAGGCGCACCAGCAAACTGACCACTTGCGCTCTTCCCCAGAGCGCTTAGCAAACGCCTGCTCCTCGGATCCTTTAGATCAGAATCTCGGCGTTACTGTATTTGTCGCTTCTGATCGGCCATGCGACGCATCGATCAGGTCACCCGAAAACTCACCCGCGTGACGGCCGTGCGCTGCCGTGCGCGTCTCGGCGCGGCGGATCTGCGCGAAGAAGCGCCTATCGGTCGTAGTTCGCGCGCGTCGCGATGAGGTTCTGGCCGTGGCGTTCCGGCCCGGTGTAACTCAGATGCGGATGTTCGGCTCGATGGTACGCGGTTTCGACGTGCGCCGAAGTCGTTTTCGCCCACGAACACGAGATGCTCGAGACGATCACCGAGATCGCATCACACGAATCGGTTGAAGCCCCCCAGACCCCCGCCGCTGCTATCGACCAGTTGCAGCCCATCGCGCTAGAACTGTGCAGGATGGCGAGCTGACACGCGCGCTGCATTCGAACACGTGCAACTGCGTGCTTGAATCCTGAGTCGCTCGTCGCGCGATCGCCGGAGAGTCGTCACTTCTCCGGCGGCCACGACACTTCCAATGGTTAGTGCAGGGCGCTGTAAGTCGCGGTCTCGAAGTCCATGTATCCGGTGAACGAGGGGCCGTCGGCGAAGGGCAGAATCTGAGTAGCCCAGAAGCCGGCGACGCCGTTCTGCCGGTCGATCCAGTAGAACAGGTTCGTCAGACCCGCCCACCCGATCGCGCCGGCGGGGCGACCGGTGGGTGCCTGCTCATCGTTGACCATGAAGGTGTACGACCACGACTTGGTCTGACCGGGAAAGAACTCGGCATCGTTCGAGAGTGTGGGGATGACCCCGGTCAGCTTCTTCACCGTAAGGTCGCCGAGATCGTTCTTCACCGCCCACGCGACGGTCTCGGGTCGCAGAATCTGCTGCCCGGCGTCGCCGCGCCCGTCGTTCAACCACATGCGCTGGAACGTGAGGTAGTCGCCGACCGTCGAATACAGTCCGTGACCGCCCATGTGGACTTCTGGATCTTGCGGGAGGATGAGATCGTCGAGCGGCGTCAGGCTGCCGTCGGTCTCACGCTGGTGAATCGACGCACGGCGACTCAACGCGTCGTCGCTCAGCACGAAGCCGGTGTCGCGCATGCCGAGCGGCGCGAAGACCCGTTCTTGCATGACCTCACCGAGTCGTTTGCCGGTGATGCCCTCGACGACCTGGCCGGCCCAATCGACGTTCGTGCCGTACTCCCACTGCTCTCCCGGGTCGAAGAGCAGTGGAGTCTCGATCGAGGCGCGCGACGAGGTGATGACGCTGGGCTGGCCGTGCTCGTTCGCGAGCCGGTTGTAGTTCTCGTTGAAGAAGTCGTATCCGAAACCCGCGGTGTGCAGCAGCAGGTGGCGGGTGGTGATGTCTCGCTTCGGGGCGCGAAGGCGCGGGGTGCCGTCGGGCTCGAATCCATCGAGCACTTGGGTGTCGGCCAGCGCAGGCGCGTACTCCTTTGCGGGCGCATCGAGGTCGAGGTCGCCGGATTCGACGAGTTGCAGAGCCGTCGTGCCGGTGATCGCTTTGGTGGTCGAGAAGATGGCGAACACCGAGTCGGTCGTCATATCGACGCCGGTTGCGAGACTGCGCTTGCCTGCCGCTTCGAGAAACGTCACCCCCTTGCGGTCGGTGAGCCCGGCGACAACGCCGGGTACTCGGCCCGTGGGAGCGTCGACACTGTCTGTCAAGATGGAGGAGAGCTGGTGCGTTTCGAGACCGGATGCGGTGCTCACGGGGTGTCCTTTCGTCATTGAAAGCCGCCCCAGGCTGGGTAGTGCCGACGGCTGATCCTCAGTGTGAGACGTCTGCCGCCGCGAGGATACCGCCGCCGGGTCGCAGTCTGCGCCGACCGACCCGACGATTGTCGGGTCGGTCGGCGCAGACGCATCCGGAACCCGAGGTCAGCTCGTGCGCGCGTTGCCGTCGACGGGCGCGGGCAGAGTGAGCGTGCTCGATCGATGAAGCCGCCAGAGGAGATACGCGAGCCCCAGCCGGAGACGCCCCACTCCGTCGAGCGGCTCGAACCCGAGCGTCTCGGTCACGAGCTGAACGCGCGTGGTCATCGTGCTGTGGTGGATGCCGGCCACTCGCGCCGCCTCCCGTACGGATGCCGTTCGCACCAGCGCATCGAGCGTAACGGGCCCCCATGGATGCCCGGCGATGCTGGCCACGGCCGGTACGTCGGCCGGTTCGTAGCCGGCGGGCAGTTCGGCCAGCACGTCGAGCAGTCCGCCGTAGTCGTCGGCGAGCACAACCGGGGTGTCTGGGAGCTGGGTGAGCCGAAGGGCGACGACCGCCGTGCGAAATGCGCGGGGAAAGTCTGAGACGAAGGCGGCCTGGCCGATTCCGACCGGTTCGGCTTCGACCGTGGTCGTCGTCTGCTGCACGATGAGCGTGTGGAGGGGGCCTGACGACGTGGAGATGACATCTTCCCGGGCGGCCGGGTGGGTGCGCCACGTGGCGAAGAGCGGAGCGACCACGAAGCGGTATCGCGTCGACTGAGACAGCCCCTGTCGTGCCGCCGCCTCGAACCGTCGGTCTTCGTCGACGTCGGCGTCGACCATCAGGCCGAGGTCGCGCCTCGGGTCGGCGCTGCCGGATCGGTCATACCGAACGCGGAGCGCGAGCGAGAGTCGCTCGATGATGAGGGCGTCGTTGGCATGCGGATCGCCCTCTCGTTCGAGCCACACCGAAAGCGCACCATCCGACCACTTCAGGCGCACGTCTGAGGGTACGAGAGCGTCTCCGGCCAGCTGCTCACCCTGCGGCGAGACGCGCATCGCTCGCGCGGGAGAATCGATGCTGAACCCGACGACACAGCCGGTGAGCGAGGCGGCGGCGCTGAGCAGCGCCTGGCTGTTCACCCCGCCGACGATCAGTTCGTCGAAGCAGGCGATGACACGGAGGCTGATGACCGCGCCTGGGTCGAGCGCACGAAGTCGTCCGAGTAGTTCTTGCATCTCACCACCTCGTGATCGCAGCGGGCCGAGCCGGACTTTTCGTCACGCCGGGCCCTCAATCACTAAGAATACGCTCGAGCCAATCGTTTCGCGCCCTGATCATTCCGCGGGCCAGACGGGTGTGCGGGGCGAAGATGTCGAAGGCATGAAAACCACCCGCCCACACGTGCAGTTCGGCATCGTTCCCGTCGCGCCACAGGCGGGTGGCGAACTCGGTCGCCTCGTCACGGAACACTTCGACCGAGCCGACATCGATGAAGGTGGGCGGCAGACCCGACAGGTCTTCTGCGCGCGCGGGCGCCGCATACGGCGAGACGCCGTCGGTGCCACGGGCGTCGCCGAGCAGCGCCGTCCAGCCGGTCTCGTTGCTGATCCGGTCCCACACGCCGATGCCGTCGAACTGTGTCAGCGAGTGAGCTGTGCCTCGGTCATCCAGCATCGGGTAGTCGAGCAGCAGGCCGCTGAGGTGGGGCCCGCCGCGATCTCGCGCGGCGAGAGCCACGCCGGCCGCAAGACCCGCACCCGCCGATGCCCCTGCAACGACGATACGGTCGGCATCGAACCCGAGCTCGGCGGCCGCGGCGTGCAGCCACGCGAGCGCGGCATAACAGTCTTCGAAGGGAACCGGATGCCGGTGCTCCGGTGCCAGCCGGTACTCGACGGTCACGAGCGCGCAGTCGAAGCGCGTGATCCACTCGACCGCTAGGTCGATGCCGCTGAATCGGTCACCGAACATCAGGCCGCCGGAGTGCAGGAAGAGGATGACGGGCCTCGCTCGGCCCTCTCCCCGGGGCCGCAGTACCGAGGCCTCGATCTCGGCGCCCTGCCAGCCGTTGAGGGTGTGATCGGTGCGAATGATCGGTCGGTCGCCGACGATCTGGTCGTACGGCATCGACGCGTACGATCGGCGCATGAATGGCACGAGCTCGGGTGTCACAGTGGGGGGAAACACTCCACCGACGATCGCGAGCCCGGCCCGCAGCTCCGGGTCGAGAGGGGGTGCCGGCATCGATGCGGCGTCGTCGCCTGTTCCGTTCACAGAGCCCACTCTAGGCGCACCGATCGGCGGCGCGCGGTGTGGCGCTGTGGCCCGCTGCGGGGCGCTGCAGCGCGGCTCAGAGGTCGAGCGGCGTCTCGAATCGCTGACGCGCGAGGGTGAGAAGCGGCCCCAGATCGCCCTCGGTGTCTCGATTGCCTCGCCAGCACAGAAACGTGACGGCGTGTTCAGACCCCGACCGAAGCGGCCGGATGATCACCCCCGCGGCTGCTGCGGCGGCCTGGGGCGAACGCGATGCACGCATCAACTCGATCAGCCCCGGCATCATCTCGACTCCGATGGGACGACTCGAACTGGCCGGCCCCGGGGGCGCGGGCATGCGCGCGATGCTCGATGCTTCGGCGACGAAGCGACTCGGAACGCCAGAAGACATCGCGAACGCAACGGAGTTTCTGCTCGACCCGCGCTCGAGTTTCATCACGGGCACCGATCTGCTCGTCGACGGTGGCGTCATCTCCGCCCTCCGTTCGGGAAAGCTCGCTCTTCCGTCAGCGTAGAGTCGACTCCGGCGACCCTCGTGCGAGCGGTCGCCGGAGTCGATTGCGCGCTAGGTGACATTCCCAGGTCTGAGGTGTCGGCACAGCTAGCGTTCGGGCTCTGCCGCTAGCGTCGCAGCATGAAGAGCAGGCGAGTCGTTCGCGAGGTGCCGGCCGCCGGCCAGGAATCTGTGTGGGACTATCCGCGGCCACCCCGCGCCGAACCCTCGAGCGAGCGCGTCGTCATCGTGTTCGGCGGTGAAACGATCGTCGACACGACCGATTCGGTGCGGGTGCTCGAGACGAGCCATCCGCCGGTGTACTACCTGCCGACTGCGGCCTTTCGGCCGGGGTCGCTGGTGGATGCCCCGGGCCAGTCGTTCTGCGAATTCAAGGGTCTCGCCGGGTACCTCTCGGTGCGTGGCGGCTCACTGGAGGCATCCCGCGCCGCCTGGTTCTACCCGAACCCCTCGCCGGGATACGAGTCGCTCGTCGGGCGGGTCGCCGTGTATCCGTCGGCTATGCAACAGTGCTCGGTCGGCGGCGAGGTTGTGACGAGCCAAGAAGGCGACTTCTACGGCGGCTGGATCACCTCCCGCGTCGTCGGTCCGTTCAAGGGAGCTCCGGGCACTCTCGGCTGGTGACCTGCGGCCTCGACAGCACGGTTCTCAGGCGAGTTCCACGACGTAGGTCTGCGATGGTCGCTTCAGCAGGGAGTGTTCGATGGGCGGTCCGACGGGCATCCAGCCTGCCGATTCGTACAGCCGAATGGCTGCCGTGTTCTCTGACAAGACGTGCAGAACGGCTTGCTCGAAACCGAGATCAGCGAGTTCGCCCGTGATTTTCGCGAGCAGCTTTCGGCCCAGGCCGGCCATCTGCACGTGCGGGTCGACAGCGAGCAGGCCGAGCACGGCTGCGGCGGGCGGATCGCTCTGATCAGCGCTGCCCGGCTTCGTCGCTAAAGCGAAGCCGACGATCTCGCCCGCGGGATGCTCGGCCACGATCCACGCGACGCGGTCGTCGAACTTGGGCGCGGCGCGTTCGGCAACGCCGGGGTAGGCCTGGCCATCCCGCTCGGCGCACGCTTGCACCCATAAGGCGACACACTCCGTTCTGTCGCCGAGGTCTGCCGGGCGAAGACTGGGCGAGTCGGGCACGGGTACTGCGCTCATCGTTCGAGTATGCCTTCTCGAAGGAGAGCGAGCGTTAGATGGCGAATCCGGGAAGCCGCTGCAGCGCGTCGAGCATCGCTTGCGCCAGGCGTTTCTCGCCGTTGACGTTGGGATGCGTGTCATCCGGGGCGGCGTATGCGGCGTCGAGCCGCGACGGGTTTGTCTCCGACCGGATGGCCGCGTCGAAGTCGACGAGCGGGTGAGCGGATGCTCGCATCCACTCGTTGATCGCACGACGGAGGCCCTCTCTGATCGTGTCGAGCGCGAGCTCTGGGCTGAGCGGGGTGATGGTGGCGAGGATCACCGTGAGCCCTGCGGCGTGGGACCGGTCGACGAGTTCTTCGTACGCGTCGATCATCTGCGCGGTCGTAGGCATCTCGTCAGCCGACGTGACTCGGCCCGGAAGGCCGAAGTCATTGCTGTTGTAGGCGATCACCACGTGCGTCGCGCCGGCGGTGCCCAGCACGTCTTCGTCGAAGCGAGACAGCCCTGCCCGGCCCCACGATGGGGTCGGCTGTGGCGCATCGAGGCGGAGGCGGTTGCCGGCGATTCCGCGGTTGAGAACGGCGATACGGGCGTCGGCGGAAAGGAGGCCGGCAGTGAATTGCGGCCACCCCATCGCTGTGCTCGAGCTGCCGAGGCAGACGATGACGGCTCGTGGCCTGGGGCCCGCGACTTCGAGTGTGCGAAGGAACGGGCCTCCGGCGGGGAGCGACCAGCCGGTTCCCTCGGGTTCGGGTTCGGGTTCGGATGTCGGCACCTCGCCCGACTCACCGTCGGACTGCGGCGTTGAGTCGGCGAAGGGAAACGCGCTTGATCCGACGAAGTCGCCGTGCGCTGATCGCTGGAACGTGAATCCGTTGGCCGTAGCGTACGGTGTCGGTTCGGGCAGGTAGAGGTCGACGACGATGGAGCCTGAGTGGGCTACGGCCACCGTGACCGCATCGCTCCATCGCGACTCGCCCGCCGGTATCTCGACAGAGGGATGCCCGTTGAAAGTCACGTCGACGAACCAGGTGCCGGGGCCGCCGCCGGGGCCGCCGCCGGGCCTGCTGCCGGTGCCGCTGTCGACCCCGATGGCGCCGTGTGCGATGACCACCGGTTCGTCGCCGAAGAGGTTGCTGAGCTCCGCGCGGATGCCGGTGCCTGCGATGCTGGCCGGAACGGTCATCCGCACCGTTACGTCGACGAACGGCTCTTCTTCGTCTTCGCCGCGAAAGTCGGTCATCGCCTGAGTCCAGATCGGATGCCAGCGCGGGTCGAAGTCTGGGCCGAGCTCGCTCATGATGTTCTCCTTCGCTCGCTCGCTCGCTCGCAGACGACGTTGCTTCCATCATGCTGCCGATCGTTCTTTTCGTCACAATTCGAGCGCGCAGAATGCCGGGCCCGTATGGTCGGTGGTGAACGGTTCATTGAACACAAAGGAGTACATCATGGCCAATCACACCTATCGCCTGACCGAGATCGTCGGCACGTCGCCCGAGGGAACGGATGCTGCGATCCGGAACGGCATCGCGCGCGCCAGCGAGACCATCCGCAACATCGACTGGTTCGAGGTCGTCGGCACGCGCGGGGAGATCGAGGGCGGCGCCATCGCGAACTTCCAGGTGACCTTGAAGGTCGGTTTCCGCCTCGAAGAGCCTGGCGAATAACTCCTCGGGGGTCGCCCGGGTGCCGCGATGCTTCACCCGGTCGACAGGGGCGGCCGGGGCGGCGGCCCCTGCCACGGTCGACGGAGTGCCCGGCGTGTAGTTGCGGCTGACATCGACGGATGGCGTGGCGGACGGCTGCGGGCTCTCGAGGCTCATCGAGCACCCGCCGAGCGCGACGGCTGCGATCAGCGTGCCCACTGCGACGAGCGGCCGCGCCCGGCGGCGCGGTGATGGGTGTTGTCCCTCGTCACTGGTGGCCAAACGGCGCCGACTTGAACGTGATCACGTCGCCGGGTTGGATGCTCGAAGACCCGTAGTCGTATCGTGTGTCGCTCGCGCCAACGAGCTCGGTGACGTCGACGCCGAATCGAAACGAGATGTCGATCAGAGTGTCGCCGTCAGCCACGACATACCGGCCTGTCGTGCCCGTCGAGTCGCTCGATGTCGATCCGCTCGCGCCGGTTCGCGAGCCTGAGTCGACCGGACGGAACGTCGAGTCCGTCGACTCCACCGGTGCCGGTACCGGTGCCGGCGACGGTGCGGGTGCCGATGTGCTTGGCGCGGCTGCCGCTGCGGCTGCCGATTCCGTGGCCCGAACGGTTGCCGAGGGCGACGGGCCGGCGTTCGTTCCAGTGCATCCGACCAACCCGGCTGTCAGCGCTGATGCCACAAAGACTGCCGCCACAACGGTGAGCGGGTGGCTCGACAGCATGACTCCACTCTGGCAGCACGCGGCAGAGCCCGACAGTCGTCACTTGCGAGGACACGGAAGCGGAGGGGCAGTGCGGCCGGCATCCGGCAGCTCGTAACACGGTGTGCGCGACTGCGATACACGCCCGTAACATGATCTGTCTAATGTTGAACTGATCAATTCACTTTGGGCGCTGAGCCTCGCGTCGAAGTGTCGAGTCGGGAGAGATGACATGAGCCAGAAGATTACGATCGGAATGTTTCAGACCGGGGGAGTGCGCCCCACGTGGAAGATCGCGGGCCGCGAGGCCGACGCGAATTTCACCGACCTCGACTACTGGACCGACCTCGCGAAGAAGTGCGAGGCGGCCGGCGCCGACTTCTTATTCCTCGCCGATTCGTACGGCTACCCGACACTGAACGGGTCGATCATCCCGACGTCGATCGAACGTAATGTGCAGTTCTCGACAGTGGATGCCCAGATGCTCATGTCGGCAATGGCCTCGGTCACGACCTCCCTCGGGCTCGTCACGACCATCTCCACGACGGTGGAGAAGCCGCCGATCGTGACGCGGCAATATCGCACGCTCGACCATCTCACGAAGGGCCGCATCGGCTGGAACATCGTGACCGGGTCGGGACAGGCCGGCTCGGCACTGCTCTTCGGCGAGCCGCTGATGCCGCACGACGACCGGTACGCGAAGGCCGACGATCACGTCGAGCTGTCGCTGAAGTACTGGGAAGGCTGCTGGGAGAGCGATGCGTTCAAGCATGACCGAGCGACGGGAACCTGGGCCGACCCCACCAAGGTGCACGAGATCGAGCACGACGGACCCTACTTCTCGGCGAAGGGCGTGCTCGTCACGCCGCCGAGCCCGCAGGTGACGCCCACGCTGTTTCAGGCGGGCGCGTCGGCGCCGGGGCGTGCGCTCGCGGCGAAGTACGCCGAGGCGGTCTTTCTCGCTGCCGAATCTCAGGCTCTCGCCGACCAGATCTCTGACATCAAGCGGCTCGCCGAAGAGAACGGGCGCGGGCGCGATGCCGTGAAGTGCCTGATCGCGGGCACCTTCCGTGTGGCCGACACGCACGAGCAAGCGGTGGCCGATCATCAAGCGTTGACCGAGTCGGTTAGCCTCGAGCACGCGGCGACTCTTTACGCGTACTTCACCGGAATCGACCTGCTGTCGCTTGATTTCGACAAGCCGATTCCCGAATCCGCTGCCAACTCCGACAACGGCCGCACGAATGTGGAGCGGTTTCTCGGCCCGAACGCGCCGACCGTGCGCGAGATCCTCACGGAGTTCCGCAGCAACGGGGTAATGGGCAAGCCGTTCCTCGGCACGGCCGAAGAGGCCGTCGATCAGGCTGTCGCGCTCCTCGAAGAGACGGGTGCGGACGGGCTCCTCGTGCAGCCCGAGTCCGATGGATCGCACAACGTGTTCTTCGAAAAGGTCATGCCTGAGTTGCGAAAGCGCGGCCTGCTTAAAGACGCCCCGACCGGAACGACCCTGCGCGAGCAGCTTTTCGGTGAGGGCAACAAGCTGCTGCCGGATGCGCACCCGGGAGCCCGGTTCCGCCGCGGATAGTCTCTCGGCAGCCGCTGAGAATCTCTCGGCAGCCGCGGTTAGCCGAACGGCAGCCGCGGCTAGCCGTGGTTAACCGCTGAGAGGCGTGGTGCGCGTCAGCCGCACGTGCGGCGAGCGCCGACTCCGCTACTTGCCGTAGGGCGCGAGCAGCGCTCTGATGGCGGGCGGATGCGCGGCGTCGAGCACCTCGGCAGGAGTGCCTCGCACGAGGTCGAACTGCAGACCGCGCCACAGGGCCAGCACCTGCACCCCGAGCATCCGCGCGTCGGCCTCGCTCAGGCCGTCTCTCCTGAGGGCGTTTGTCAGATCATCCGCCCAGTTCGTGCCCATGGTATTCAGAAGCGACTGATTCTGTTCGGGCGCGTGCGAGGCGACGCCGAAGGTCTCGAAGAACAGCCGCAGAAAGGGCAGGTTGTCGGGGTGACTCAGCGCGAGCCACCCCGCGACGAGCCGATCGGCGAGCGGTGACTCGCCGATCAGCCCTGCGGTCATGGTACTGATTCTCGGAAACCGGCGAAAGACCTCCAAGGTGGCCTCGGCCAGCAGATCTTCTTTCGAGCCGAAATAGTACAGCAGCATGCGATTGTTCGAGCCGATGGAGCGGGCGAGCCCGCTCAAGCTCAGAGTGCTGACACCTTCTGCGAGAATTACATCTCCGACCAGAGTGAGGAGCCTCTGTCGTTCATTCTTGCGATCTGCCATAGATGTCAGGCTAGTGACTTTGTGATCAGCTCGCGGTCGACACGGGCAGGCTCACAATGAGGTCGGGGTTCTCGCTGTACACCTCTTTCAGCAAGCTGAGATCGAACATGTCCGCGGTCACCGTGTACCCGAGCGCCACCATGGCCTTCACATTGCCGGCGATGAGGTCGTCGCTGATGGTGAGCAGGCCGTTTTTCAGCACATCGGCGTCGACCATCAGCAGACTCTGCGCCTTGATCTCGGCGACTTGCTGGTCTTGGTTGAGATCTTGATCGGCGCCGAATTTCGTGACGGCGTAAGTGGCCGACTGGGTGGGGTTGTTGATCGCATCGGCCCAGCCCTGTGATTCGGCCTTCAAGAACGCCTTCAGCAGGTCGCGCTTGCTGTTGATCGTATCTTCGGTTGCGATGATCGCGTCGCCCACTAGGGGCAGCCCGTAGTCGGCGAAGTACATGATCACGGGGGTATAGCCGTCTTCTTCGGCGATGAGCGGCTCATTCGTTGCGAACGAGCAGAACGCGTCGCACGCGCCGGAGATCAGGGGGGCGATGTCGTACTGCACAGTGACGACCTCGATATCGTCGATCGTCATGCCGTTGAGCTCGAGAAGCGCCTGAAACTCGGGAATCACCGACGCCTGAAGGCCGATCTTCTTGCCCTTCACCTCGGCCAGAGTCTTGATCGGCGTCTTCTCCTCCAGCGAAAGCAGGCAGCTCGCGCTCTTCACCAGGTGCGCGCCGATGATCTTGATCGGCGCTCCTTGCGAAACGGATGCTCCGACCTGACTGCCGTCGGCTACCAATCCGACGAGTGCCTGACCACTGACCACGGTCTCGACCGGTGACGTCTGGCCGCCTCCGGCGAGCAGGGTGACTTCGTCGAAGCCGGCGCTCGTGAAATAGCCCTTGTCGGTGGCGAAGTATTCGCCGGCGAACTCGACGTTCTTGATCCAGCTCAGCGCGAGGCCGATGGTGCCGAAGCTTCCGGCGGCGGCGGCTGCCGTCGATGCGACCGAGGTCGGGCTGCCTGTCGAGCAGGCGGCCAAGACGGCGGCCCCTCCGATGGCAGCGCCGCCGATGCCGGCGAATCTCAAGAACTGACGGCGGTCGAACGGACGGGAGAGGGCGGGGCTCGGGTTCATGGTCGTCCTTTATGTTGAAGGGAACAAGAAAGTGAATTGTTCAGTTCAATCTAGGGTCCGCCGGTTTCGTGTCTGTTTCGCGGCAGTTTCTGAGGTGTATCGATCAGTTCAGTTCGGGTCGATTCCGTTCGGTCGGTTCTGTTCCGTCGCGCGGGCGGTCAGCGCCCCGAATCGGCCTCGGGGCGAAGCCGGATGAGACGCTGCGGGCCGTCTTCGTCGAGTTCGGCTACATCGTCGCGTGACGACAGAAAGTCGGTGAACGAACGGTAGCCGAGGGGCTTCTCGTTGAACGAGGGATCCATGCGGCGCATCTGATTCTTCACGGTGCCGGTGTTCAGCCACTCGTCGGCGTCGCCCTTCGCATGACCGATTTGCAGCGCCCGGACGAGCAGTTCGGTCGCCACCGTCTGCGGATCGACGTCGGCGGGGGGCTCGGGCTCGTCGAACGGGGTGTCTTCGGTGTGCGAGAACATGGGAATCGTCGAGACGCGCCGGGATTTGCCTGTGGCACGGCGCGGCTGCGTTTCGGCTGCCTCGGCCGGTTCCACCGTATCGATCTGTTCGGGGGTTTCGGTCTCGGCGCTCGCGGCCTTCTTGTCTGACCTGTCACCCGAGCGCTTCTCGCCCTGTGCGCGAACGCTGGGCGGTGCCACCTTCACCTTCTCGATGCCCGGCAGAGAGTCGTAGTCTTCGAACTCGTCGCAGGCCGCTGCGAGCGACGTGCTGGTCGACCCTGCGACGCCGATGCCCACCACGAAGCGGCCTAGGCGCTTCGACTTCTGTGCGAGAGCGATGTAATCGGAGTCGCCGGCGACGATGATGACGTGGGTGAGGTCGGGCAGGCGAAACAGGTCTTCGACCACATCGACGGCCAGGCGGATGTCCGCGCCGTTCTTCGTGCCACGAGTAGTTGTGGTGAAGAGCTGCGTCAGGTCTACCGCGCGCGACATGAGCTGGCGCTGGTAACTCGCGTTGACCGGCACAGACCAGTCGGCGTAGGCCCGGTTGACCACCATGGTGCCGAACGATGCGGCGAAGTCGATGATGGCGTCGAAGTCGACAGTGGCAGAGGCCAGCTTCGCGGCGATGTCGGGGTCGGCATCCGCCCTCGACCGGGTGAAGTCGCGAATGCCGTCGCGCTGAAAGGCGTTGCGCCCGTGCAGCTGCTGGTAACGCGAGATGACGATGTTGTCGAAATCGATGTAGAGTCCGACGCGAGCGTCGCTGGGTTCGGTCATGCCTTCAGTTTGTCACGGCGCGGTGCCAGCGTCGCCGACGGATGCCGCGAGCTGACGGTCGCGATGCGGTGACGTCGGTCACGCGCGTCAGTCAGTCTCGACGATTGAGCGCCGTGAAGGCGCAGGCCACGATCACGGCGAAAACTCCGAAGACGAGCCAGGTCAGAGCGGCACTCGGGATGCCCGTGAGAAAGAAGCCCGAAAGCAGGGCTCCGATCCACAGAATCACGAGCACCACGAGAGTGACAATGGTCAGGCCGACCGCGCGCACGGGGTGGCGCGCGAAAACGGCGAAACCGGCCGAATCGCGAGCGGTGGGCCCGGCGGCGATCGACGGCAGAATGATGGCAGCGAGCGTGAGGGTCACGATCACGACGGGTGTGAACAGCACGGCCGACGCAGCGATGACAGTGACGGCGACGAGGCCGGCGATGCAGAGGCGAAGCGACGGGCGCCGGAACGTCTCGTGAGCGGCGGTGGCCGCCGCTTGAGCGACAACGAGAATGAGAGAGGCCGCGAAGCCGAGAAACGATGCCGCGACGAGCGCGACAAACAGGAGCGAGGGGGCCGGCGTGGCGAACGGAGCCACGCTGGCAGCCTGAATCGCGGCATTCACCACGACGACCGGAACGTAGACGCGCCACCCGCGCAGAATCAGCTGTGCCGTGCTCACGAGGTCGACCGCGCCGCGTCGTTCAGTACGTTCAGGATCGAGCCCGAATAGAGGGTCTTGGCCCCCACCGTGACGGTGAGCACGGTGGTGTCGGTCGCCGGCGACACGGCCGTGATCGTGTCGCCCGTGGTGGTGGCGCCCGTGCAGGTGATCGTTCCGTCGGCGGATGCGGCGCAGACCGGTGCGGTCAGAATGTCTGTTCCTGCTGTGGTCAGCACGTCGATCGCCGCATAGCGCACCTCGGTCTGGTGGTTGCCGCCGACCGGTGCGACCGCGGCGATCTGCGTGCATCCACTCAGCGCAAGCGCCAGCACCGCGGCCGAAGCCAGGCCCACCGACACTGTTCGGCGTTTCGGGTTCACAGTGCTCGCGCCCCCTCGTAGGCGAGTACACGTGCTCGCTCGGTCATGTGCTGGCTCTCGAGCGACGCGTCGGTGATCGCCGAGAGGTCGAACGGCGCCGGCAGCAGCAACTCGGTGTTGCGGTCGAGTGCTGATCCGCGCCGCATCATCGGGGTCTCGGCCCAATCGTTCGCGGCGAATTCGCGACTGCGCGACGCGAGGTCGACAGATGTTCCGCCGCTGCCGGGCGTCGCCGGTGACGCGTGATCGAGCACGGTGGTGAACAGCGACAGGGTGCCGTCGCGGTTGTCGACGATCTCGACGCACTGTTGCTGCTGCGGAAAGTCGATGCACGACGCGGTCGTCACCTCCCAGAACCCGCCGGTTGCCGACGTGTGCGCGAGAATCTGGTTCAGATGCGTGTGTCCGTTCAGCCAGCCGATCACGACAGGGTATTTCAGCAGCAGTGCCACGAACTCGTCGGCACCGTGCAAAACCTCGGTGTCGCCGGGGCGCTGTGCACGGTTCTCGAGGGTGAGGCTGTTGTGATGGCTGAAGATGAGCACGAGTTTCTTCTGTGCTGTCGCCGCCTCGAGCTCGGTCTGCAGCCAGCGGAACTGCACATCGGGCACCGCACCGTCTGGCCCGGCGACCTGATTGCACGTATCCAGCCCGAACGCGCGGATGTTCGGGGTGAGGTCTGCCTTCCACCAAGTTTCGCCGGAGTCGAGGTTGTGCTGCGTGAATCCGTGACCCAACGGGCCCGGCGTGGGCTGCGTGGCGAAGTGCTCGGCCATGAAGTCGCGCTGCTCGAAGAGGTAACGCTCGGAGTTGGCCGGCACCGACTTGAATCCGGTGCGCCCGAACGCGATGCCCAGAGCATCCATCGCCTGTTGCAGGGCGCTGCCCGTCGACGCGTATCCGTTGAGAACGCTGCCGGCCGTGGCGTCGAGCGTGTACGACTTCTGCCCCCCGACGGCGAGCGCGTGCAATTGCGGGCTCAGGTTGAAGGTGCCGAGCAGGAGCGTGTCGTGGTTGCCGTAGACCGCATACCAGGGTGCCGGCAGCCCGACCGACGGCACCGGCTGTGCGATGGCCTGGGCGAGTAGCTGCGGCAGCGTCGGGAATCCGTAGGCGCCGAAATCACCGCCGCTCGGGTCGGCCGGCCGATAGGCCCAGATGGCCTCGGCCCAGGCCTGCACGCCCTGATACGTCGCACCGGCGCTCGCGGGGTTCACTTCGAGTCCGTCCATCAGATCGATGTACCAGCGCAGCTCGAGATGGGAGTGCATGTCGGCGCTGTCGCCGGTGACGATGGCGGCGCCCATCGGGGCGCCGGTGAGCGGGCTGTACCGGGCATCCGAGAAGGCCCGCACCATGGCCGCGGTCGCGTGCACGCTGAGGGGATCTTGCGGGTGGAATGCCGAGCCCCAGGCCGAATGATCTTGCACGATCATCGGCTCGATGCGTGCCGGAGACTGGGCATCGATCACGTGCAGATCAGACAGGTGGCCCAGGTAGAGCAGCGATCGCCGTGCGGCGGCTCTGCCGGCGGCGGGCGTTCTTCTCAGTACGTCGATGCGCGCCACATACGGCTCGCCCGGGCCGCTCGTCAGCGTTCGGTAGCTTGCGGTGGTGAGGGCACCCTGCCGAATGGTCTGCAGCAACGTGGTGGGAATGTCGCCGGCAGCGGCTCCGGCTGCCGCACGCTCACCGGTGGCGGCTCGAGCGAGTTCGGGCGCGAGAAACTCGACGTTCAGCCCAGTGGCGGCGGCCAGCATCGCGGCACGAGTGAGAAACTGCCGTCGGGAGAGACCTGGCATCGTTGTCGTCCGTTTCGGTCGGGAAGCCGAAGTGCCGCAGCGAAGCGGTTGTTCATCAAGAAGATGCAGAACAGATCGTAGCAGGGCTCCGTCAGCTCGCGCTGGCCGTGCGGACTGACGCGGCGAGCGTCTCGAGCTGGCCGTGGAGCCACGCGTGATAACGCTCGGGTGTCCACCCAGAGTCGATGAAGTGCGTGTACGTGTCGGCCGACACAAGCAGGCCGATCATGGTGATCACGTCGTCGACAGATTCCGGCGTGATGACACCCTTCGCCGCCAGCAGGTGCACGCCCTCCTGAATGCTGCGCACTCGTCTCTCTTCGATGAGATCGTAGATGTGCCGCACGGCGGGGTCGGTGTCGGCGGCTGCGCGAATCGTGCGCACGAGAGCAGCGATGCGCCCGATCGCGATGGTCATGAAGCTCGAGTATCGATCCAGAAGCGAGTTCAGGTCGGGCGAGGCGAGAATCCACTGCATCGTCTCGTCTTCGTTCAGCGAGTCAAATCCTTCGCGCTGAGCTAGCGCCATTTCATACGTTGCCATGAGCAGGTCTGCTTTCGGGCCGTGCAAGTGCACCGTCTGAACCGACACGCCGGCCTGATCGGCGATGGCGCGCATCGTCGTGACTCCGTAACCGTCTCGTGTGAAGAGCAGCGACGCAGCGTCGACGATTCGGTGGCGCGTGGCCTCGGCATCGGCCTGACGGAGGGGCGACGAATAGGTGCGCTTACTGTTCGAGACCGGTGCTTCGTCGCTGGAATTCTCGACATCGCTCATCAGCCCATCATCTCGCACTTACGCCGGGTGATCATTTAATTAGTGTTCTATACTAATCAATAATGTCATCTACTATTCGTTCTTGAAAGGAATTGTCATGATCACACGACTTCGTCGCGGCGGATTCGCCCTGCTCGCGGCATCGCTTCTGCTGATTCTCGCGACGGCGGCCGAAGCGCCGCTGCTCACTGATCCGGCCGACCGAGGTGCTGCCTTCTGGCTCTATCTCGCGTCGTTCGCGCTCGCCGCGGTGGGCTATGTCGCCGCTGGCGTATTGCTTGCTCGCGGCGGCCTGATCGGCACGTCTGTGCTGGGTCGCGTCGGGCTGATCGGATTCGGAGTGCTCTGGTTCGTCGGACAAGTGCTGTATGTCGTCGGCACGTACGTGTCGGCGTCTGACGCTATGGTCGCCGTCTCGACGGTCGTTGTTCTCGTTGGCATGATCGGCGCTCTGCTCGGTGGAATCGAGGCGATTCGGGCCGGTGTCATGTGCGGTTTCGCTCGCTGGAGCCTGCTCTGTGCGGTGATCGTCTCGATCGTCGCCGGCGGCATCGCTGGTGCGTCGACCGACGTGGTCGTCACCACCGTGCTGCACATCGTTTCGGCTGCCTCCTTGGCGCTGGCCGGTGTGTCGTTCGTCGTCACTCACACGGAGCGCAGAGCGGTGACGCCCGCTCGAGGCTGACCTGCCCGAAAACGAGTGCTACGGCACAGGTTCTCCGCTCGGCCCCGACTCGCTCGGCGCCACGGTGGAGGACGGTGCCTGTGTCGTCGCACCGAACTCGGCGCCGAAGAGCAGAAAGCTGCCTACGGCGGCCAGGTACACCGCTAAAACAGTGACGTACAGGCGGCGCTCGCGTCTGCGCATTTGACGCACCATGGGGTGCTCGCGGGCATCCGCTTGACCTCGCGGCGGTAGGGCTTCGTACATGCTGAGTCTCGTTCGTTCCGTGAGTAAATGCCCGCTTACCAAGCCCCCGTGAGGGCGGCCGTTTCGCCGCGGAACTCGAGCAGGTCGCGTAGCGCACCGACCGGATTCACGGTCTCGTCAGCGGCGTCGAGCAGAGCGTCGGCGATGAAGGGGTCGAGTTGCGAGCTGAGTGACGGTTCTGCAGAGAGCCCGGTTCTCGTGTCGGTGCTCACGATGACGAGCCGCACCGCGTTGGCCGCGGACTCGAACGATGCGTAGGCGATGCGCAGAATGCCGTGCCGGAACGAGCCGGTGACGCGGTGACCGGCGCCTGCCGAGGGCCAGCCCGGCGCTTGTGGAACGCAGACGACGGCGCCCGTCTCGCTGGAGAACTGGAACGTGCGGGCCGCATTGGCGGCCAGGGTGATCTGAAGCATGCCACTTCTCCATGACGTTTCAGTGGTTCAGGCAGGGTGCCTACCGAATGATGAAATCATTAGAGCATGACTAATGTCAATAGGAGATCGGAGAGCGCGCCGGAGTCGGAGGGCGCGCCGGAGTCGGAGGGTGCGGCAGAGTCGGAGGGCGCGCCAGGTCAGAGGGCAGCGCAGAGAAAGCGCACCATGGTCGCCGCGAGCAGGCGGCGCGAGTCGGCGCGGCGGTACTCGTGGCCCTCGCCGGCCAATTCGAGATACTCGACGGGTCGTGACAACTCGCGCAGCGCCGCCACGATCTGGTGCGCCTCGTTCACGGGCACGTTCGTATCGAGCTCACCGTGCACCACGAGCAGCGGCACGGTGATCGCGGCGGCGTGCGGCAGCGGCGAGATCTGCCGCAGCAGCTTCTGATCGTGCTCAGGATGCCCGTACTTCGTCACGGCGGCGGCGGCGATCCACGGCTCGGTGTCGCGGTAGAACGTCAAGAGGTGCGACATGCCGCAGATGTCGATTCCGGCCGCGAACACGCCGGGAGAGAAGGCGAGCGAGGCCAGCGTGAGGTAACCGCCGTAGGAGCGCCCCGTGACAGCGACACGCGCCGGATCGGCCACCCCGAGCGCTTCGAGGTGCCGGGCGCTGGCGATCACGTCGTCGAACGCCCCCTGTCGGCCGTGCACGTCGTCGAGCCGGCTGAAGGTGCGGCCGAAACCGGATGAACCGCGCACGTTGGGCGCGAACACCGCGATGCCCGCCGCGAGCATGCCCTGGTACTGCGGATTGAACGTCGGCCGCTCCTGCGACTCCGGCCCGCCGTGCAGACTGAGCATCGCCGGCCCGGCTTCGGTCGCGCCGGGTACACGGTACAGCCAGCCCGTGAGCGCCAGCCCGTCACGACCCTCGTAGCGCTCGAGGGTCGGCGCCACCAGCGCGACGGGTGGCAGCTCGGGTACTTGCGTGACCCGAGTCCATTCGTGCGTCGCGGTGTCGAGCCGCCAGAGTTCGCGCGGCCGCTCGGGGCCCTCCACACTCAGGATGACCGTTCCGCCGTCGCGGCTGAGTACCGGGCTCGAGGCGACGAAGCCCGGCAGCTCGGGCACGCCGATGCGCACGCCGGTCGTGGTGTCGTACAGTTCGATCTCGCTGGTGCCGGCCCGGTTCCACACCATGAGCAGCAGGCGCCCGGCATCGTCGGCGTCGAGCGCCTCGAGCTCGGCGTCGTCTCGTTCGGCGAGCACCTGGGGCACACCGCGCCAGCCGTTCGGGCCGAGGGGCAGGGCGACGAGCCGGTTTCGTTGCGCGCCCACCTCGGTGGCGAGGTACGCCACGAGGGGGGCAGACGCGCCGAGTTCGGCCAGGGCATCCGTGCCGACCGGCGCTGGGCGCAACAACGCGACATCCGTCGAACCCGTTGCCCCGGTGAGCGCAGACCCGTGCGGCAGCAGCGGGTGGTCTTTGTCGTTCACGCGGTCGACGACGACACAGAATTCCTGACCCCGACGGCCGTCGCGGATGACCACCAGCTCTTCGCCGATCGACAGGTCGAGCACGTGGATGAGTTCGCCGACGGCGAGCGGTTCGAACGCGCCCGTCGCCGGGTCGACGAGAAACGTAGCCGTGGGTTCACCGACCTCGGTCGAGGGAATCGTGACGACGACTCGATGGCCGCTGCGGGTCCAGGGGCCGAGTTCGGCGTGCTGCTCAGGGCCGCCGGCGATACGCCGGGCATCGCTGCCGTCGGGCCTGACCACCCAGACCTGGCTGCGAACACCGCCGTCGGTGGCCACCGCGCAGGCGAGCCAGGCGCTGTCGGCCGACCAGGTGACGGTGATGACGGGGTCGGCGCTCAGCGTGATGGGGGAGGGGTCGGGCAGCGAGTCGGTACCGGATGCGCCGGCAGCGCTCGAGGCGGCCGTGCTCACACCGGCCGTGTTGGAGGTGGACGTGCTCGTGCCGGCCGCGGCGACCTCTTGCACCCACACCTGAGGCACCCCGCTGCGATCGCTGATGAACGCCATGCGCCGGGCATCCGGCGTCATGGTCGGCCCCCAGCTGCCCCACGCGTCGACGAGAGCGTCGGTCAGCGCGACCGCCTCGTCGGCGCGACGGTCGTTCGCCACGCTTATCGGATTCCTTGTTTCTGAAGCCACATCTCCAGTAAAGCAAGTTGCCAGAGCGCATTCGAACCGAGAGTCGTTCGGGTTTCGTTCGGCGAGGCGAGCAGGCTGTTCACCGTTCCCTCGTCGAACAGGCCGCGCTCGCGTGCAGTCGGGTCGGTGAGCGCCTCGCGCACGCGCTGCAGATACGGGCCTTCGAGCTGGCGGATGGCCGGCACCGGAAAGTATCCCTTGGTGCGATCGATGACCTCGTCGGGTACGATTCCCCGGCTCGCACGCTTGAGCACGCCTTTGCCGCCGTCGGCGAGCTTCAGGCGTGGCGGGATCTTGCCCACCAGCTCCACGAATTCGTGATCGAGGAACGGCACGCGGGCTTCGAGCCCCCACGCCATGGTCATGTTGTCCACCCGCTTCACGGGGTCGTCGACGAGCATGATGGTGGTGTCGTTGCGCAGCGCGGCATCGACGCTCGTCTCGGCACCGGGTGCGGCGAACTGGCGCGTGATGAACTCCGTCGGGGCGTCGTGGCCGAGCATCCATTCGGGTGAGAGCAGCGAGCTCATGGCCGGCCAGCGGCGGTCGAAGAAGACCTGCGAGTAGGCCTCGACGGCATCTCCACGGGGTACCTCGGCCAGCGGCGGGTACCAGTCGTAGCCGCCCAGCACCTCGTCGGCACCTTGGCCGGACTGCACGACCTTCACCGATTGCGAGACGTCTTCGCTCAACAGGTAGAAGGCGACGCAGTCGTGGCTGACCATCGGCTCGCTCATCGCGGCGACGGCTCCGTCGATGCCGGGCAGCAGGCGGGAGCTGTCGATGCGGATGCGGTGGTGATCGGTGCCGAAGCGCTGGGCTACCAGCGTGGAGTACTCGAATTCGTCACCCGATTCACCGCCGGCGGAGTCGAAGCCGATGCTGAACGTCGCAAGGTCGGTCTGGCCGGCCTCGGCGAGCAGCGCCACCACCAGACTTGAGTCGATACCGCCCGAGAGCAGCACGCCCACGGGTACATCGGCGACCATCCGTCGCTCCACCGCGGTGCGCAGGCTCTGGAGACATGCGTCTTGCCAGTCGCGCTCCGAGTAGTCTTCGAGCTCAGCATCGCGGGTGAACTCGGGGCGCCAGTAGACGTGCTCGCGGCTGGTGCCGTCGGGCTCGACCACCCGAACCGTGGCGGGCGGCAGCTTGCGCACGCCCTTCAAAATCGTGAGCGGAGCGGGCACCACCGAGTGGAACGTCATGTAGTACGCGAGTGCTTCGCGGTCGATCGACGTGTCGGTGCCGCCGCCGGCGAGCAGGGCGGGCAGGCTCGACGCGAACCGCAGGCGCTCGCGGGTCTCGTCGAGGTAGAGCGGCTTGATGCCGAGGCGGTCGCGGGCGAGCACGATGCGTCCGCTCTCCCGCTCGACGATTGCAAAGGCGAACATGCCGAGAAAGTGGTCGACGCAGTTTATGCCCCACTCGGCATATGCCTTTCCGATGACCTCGGTGTCAGAGGTCGAGAAGAACGAGTAGCCCTTGCCCTCGAGCTCGCGCTTGAGGTCTTTGTAGTTGTAGATGCAGCCGTTGAAAGCCACGGTCAAGCCGAGCGGAGCATCCACCATCGGCTGCGAGCCGGCCGCGCTGAGGTCGATGATCGAGAGGCGGCGGTGGCTCAGAGCGACGGGCCCGTGCGCCCAGAATCCGTCACCGTCGGGGCCGCGGTGCACCATACACTCGTTCATGCGGGCTACGGCACCGAGATCGGCGCTGCGGGAGTCGAAACGGAATTCGCCGGCGAGGCCGCACACGGTCAGGCCTCCTGTTCGGGGTGTTCGGGGTCGGCATGTTCGGGGTCGAGTTCCGCCTCGGGTGCGCTGCCGATACGCGTGATCCGCAGCGGACCGGTACGCAGATGCATGTTCTCGGCGTGCACGGAGTCGGGTCCGAGAATCCAGGTGTCTTTGGCGCCCCCGCCCTGCGACGAGTTCACCACCATGCTGCCGGCGGGTGCCACGCGGGTCAGCGCGAGGTCGGCGGTGATCGCGTCGCCCGGCTCGGTGCCGCGCACGTAGACGAACGCGCGCAAGTCGACGTGCCGAGGCTCGAGCGACGTGTGGTCGAAGGTCGGAAGCGACGAGAGTGCCACCAGCTCTTGCGCTACCCAGATCTCGGGGTTCGCGGCGATCTCGGCTCGGCGCTCGGCGACCACTGAGGCGGGCGCAGACGGGCCGATCAGCACTCCACGGCCGCCTTCGCCGTCGACGGGCTTGGTCACCAGTTCGCCGACCCGCTCGAGAACGGTGCGCCGCTCGGAGGGATCGCTGGTGCGGTACGTGGGCACCGATTCCAGCAGCGGCCGCTCGTCGAGGTAGTACGCAATGAGGTCGGGAATGTTGCAGTACATCGCCTTGTCGTCGGCAATGCCGTTACCGGGAGCGTTGGCCAGGTAGACCCCGCCCTCGGCCGCAGCTTTCATGATCTGCTCGCCGAGTGGGCGCTCGGCACTGTCGACAAGGTCGACGAGTTCGGGGTCGAGCCGCAGGTAGAGCGAGTGGATCACCGTGCCGGTCGCCTTTTCGACGACCTTCGGTGCCTCGCCCTCGCTCCACACCACGTCGAGGTCGTCGGCCGTCACCAGCAGCAGGTTCGCACCCTCGGCGAGCGCGGAATGCTCGAACCAGGCGGCACTATTGGGCCCGCTCGAGAAGACGGCGGCGACCGCCGCGTCGCCGGGCTGGTGCGCCGTCGCGGCGCCGCCGGCGAGGAGGGTCTCGCGCAACAGCGGCAGTGCGGTGTGCGGATCGAGCAGCCCGCTGGGCCGGGGGAGGTCGGGCACCGCTGCATCCATCAGCCTCCGCGCCGCCATGGAGTATGCGGCACCGGAGGGAGCCCGAACGTTGTCTTCGAGCACTCGCCAGCCGCCGAACTCGTTGCGCACGAGGTCGAAGCCCTGCACGGGAGCGCGCACGACGCCGGGCTTCAGCAGAGTGGCCTCTTCGCGCCAGCCGGGGGAGTCCACGATGGTCGAGGGCATCAGCCCGTCGGCGACGATGCGCTGCTCGCCGTAGATGTCTTGGAGAAAGGCCTCGATGGCGCGGGCGCGTTGGCTGAGCCCCGCCGAGAGCTCGTTCCACTGGTAGGCGCTGATGAGCCGCGGAAAGAGGTCGACGTCGAAGCTCTGCACGTCGCCCTTGACCCCGAATGTGAGGGAGTTCTCTGCGGTGAAGCTGGTGCGGGCATTCTCTCGGGCCGTCAGCTCGGCAAGCGGAAGCGCACGGTAGAAGTCGATGATGTCGTGGTATGCCGGGCGGGGCATGGAGCTCGGGCCGACGGCCTCGTCACCCGCGCGCGTGCGGTACGAGCGCATCGCCGAGACCGAGGGCGCTGATCCCTGTGCCGGGCCGTGCGTCTCTTGCACCACGAGCTCGACCACGTCGCGCAGTTCGCCGCGCTCTGCGAAGGCCGCGCGCTGGCGGTCGGCCGAGTTTCCGCGGGCCAGGGTCATCTCGCTGAGTTCGCGCACCTCGTCGTAGTCGCCGAGCTCTTCGAGCTGGGGGCGCAGGCGCGAGACCAGGTCGCGCACCGCCCAGGCGGCAGGCACGGGTTTCGGATGCGACGTTCCGTCGAGCAACTGGCCCGAGAGCCCGCCGCGGGCCGCCTGCCACATGGCCGCGCGGTGCAGCGGCGCACGTTGGATCTCCGCGGGCACACCGCGCTCGATGTCGAGCTCGGCGGCGCGCACCGAGGCGCGAAAGATGCCCGCGATCAGAATCGCGTCGTCGACGATGGGGCAGGCATCGCAGACGCGAAGCTCGAGCGTCGGTTCGTGTGCGGAGGGCCGCACGTCGAAGTACGCCATCTTCGCGTCGGCGATCACACCGCTGGCAATGAGGTCTGAGAGCATTTCGTCGTATTCGGCTGCAGAACCGAGCTCACCGGTTGCACCGGCACTCGGCCAGCGCTGCCAGATGGTGGTGCGGATGCTCGCGTAGCCGGTGTCGTGCCCGTTCAGAAACGGCGAACTCGCCGACAGCGCCAGCAGAATCGGCAGATCGCGCGAGATTCGCTGGGCGATCTGCACGGCCAAGTCGCGATCCGAGACGCCGACGTGGATCTGGAGCCCGCAGATGAGCTGCTCGTCGACCAGCAGGCGGTATTGCTCCTGCATGCGGCGGTAGCGCCCGGTCGCGGTCAGCTCGAAGTCGGCGAAATCCGAATGCGGCGCAGTGCCCACAGCAGCGACACCCAGACCGAAAGCGCCCGCGGCGTCGATCAGCCCCTTACGCAGGCGCACGATTTCGTCGCGGAGGCCCGACAGCGTCGAGGTCACCGCCGTATTCGTCTCGACTGTCGTGCGCTGGATTTCGGCCGAGTAGTGCGCTTCCGGCAGCCGGGAGAGCAGTTGTGGTGCACGGGCCGAAAGCTTTCCGCTCTCGAGATCGATGAGATGCAATTCTTCTTCTGCACCGAGGGTTAACTCTGCACTCATTTTTTCAACCTACTGCGCCTGGCGGTGCGACGTTGTGTTTCAGTGGCAATTCCCTGGGGAGTTGACAAGTTCATAGTGCATGCACAGTGGTAGCTCACTCAGGGAGCGATGCCGGGTCGTACGCGGTGGCAGACTTGAATGATGAGCGGCAGACGTCGATGAGGCACCTCGCATGAGCGTGTACCGGGCATGAGCGTCGCCGAAGAGATCACGCTCGCAGACGGGCGCACCATGGCCTATTACCGGTTCGGCGACGCGGCCGGTGAGGTGGTGCTGAACTGTCACGGCGGGCTGGTCAGCGGGCTCGACGTGGGTCTCAGTGATGCGGCGGCACAGGCATCCGGTATCTCGATCATCTCGCCGAACCGGCCGGGCATCGGGCGCTCGAGCCGCAAGGCCGGCCACGGCATTCTGAGCTGGGCGCAGACCGATCTCGTCGAGCTCATCGACCGTCTCGAGATCGAGCGGTTCACGGTGATGGGCTGGTCGGAGGGCGGTCAGTACGCCCTCGCGGCCGCCTACGCGCTGCCGTCGCGGGTCGAACGCGCGGCCGTCATCGCCGGCGCGCTGCCGCTCGACGACCCGCAGATCTTCGGCGAGCTGAACGCCACCGACCGGCGACTCTCGAGCCTGTCTCGGCGCCTGCCCTTGCTCGCGCGCGGCTACTTCGTAACCAGCCGGATGCTCGCGGGGGCCTCACCGCGCGTCGTCGCCCGGGTGGCGGCCCGCACCATGACGCGTGTCGACGCCGAGATCGTCGAAGAGAACCACGAATGGTTCGCGCAGTGTGTGGTCGACGCGGCGCTCGATGCGGCCGGTGCAGTCGACGAGTACGCCGCGTTCGTCGCGCCCTGGGGCTTCGAGCTGGAGCAGATCTCCGTTCCCGTGGACATCTACCAGGGCGGCGTCGACAACCTCGTGCCGCCGTCATGGGCGCGCACCATGCTGTCGCGGCTGCCGAGCGCGACCCTGCACGAATACCCCGACGAAGGGCACTTCATCGCGGTGACGCGGCGGCCCGAGGTTCTGCGCGGGCTGGTCGCGCCGGTTTAGGGGGCGCTAGCTAGGAGGGGTACGACGGGTAGTAGGTGTCGTAGTGGTGCGCCGCACCGGCCGCGACGAAGATGAAGATGATGAACACGATGTAGGCCACCACCGCCAGAATCGCGAGGCTGGTCAGCACATAGCCGATGATGGTGCCGGCGAGCGCCAGGCCGTGGCCCTGCTCGTGGGTGCGCTTGATCTGGCTGAGAGCGATGTGGCCGAGCACGATGCCGGCGATGGGAAAGATGAACGACGCCACGAGCGCGATGATGGCGAACACGTTGGTCGGCGGTGCCGGATTCGGGTTCGGGGCGTACTGCACCGGCGGGTAGGTGGGCGGCACGTACTGCTGGCCCGGGTACGGCGGCTGGCCTTGGCCTTCATACGGTTGGCCCGGGTACTGCTGCCCGGGGTACGGACCCTGGTAGGGAGGCTGGCCGGGATACTGTGCCGGAGGATACGGTGCCGTCGGCTGCGCGCCGGCGGGATATTGCTGCGGCTGCTCGGGATACTGGGCGGGGTCAGTCATGAGAACCTTTCGAGCAGTGTCGAGGCCGGCCGCTGAGGCAGGCTCATCAGCATCTTATTCGTGAGAGGTCGCCCACCGCATCCGGCGTTCGTCACCTGGCTAGGCTGACGACCATGACCTCCCTTCTTTTCGTCGGCCGCATCGTCACCATGGCCGAAGGCGGGCACGACCCGGCGGCGGGTGCGCCCGCCGAGGCGGTGCTGGTGGTGGATGATCGCATTCGTGCTGTGGGCAGCGAGGCTGAGCTGCGTGGGCTCGCCGACGGCGACACCGAGGTCGTGGAGCTGGGGCAGAGCTGCCTGATGCCGGGGCTCATCGAGCCCCACGGGCATCCGTCGTCGGCGGCTGTGCTGCTGAGCGACTATGTGCTCGACATCAGGCCGGTGACGCTGGCGACGGCCGATGAGGTGACGGCGGCACTGACGGCGGCGCTCGCCGAGCGACCGGTCGGCGTGTTTGCGAACGGGTGGGATCCGTTGCTGCAGAAGGGCCTCGTCAACCCGACGATACAGAGCCTGGACGCCCTGGCGGGAGCGATTCCGCTGGTGATTCTGCACAACTCGGGGCACTCGGTGTTTTTCAACAGTGCGGCGGCGCGAGCCGCGGGTCTCGACGACAGCACGCCGGATCCTGCCGGGTCGAGCTTCGGGCGTGATGCGCAGGGGCACCTGACCGGCGTGGGATACGAGGCCGGCGCGGTGTTTCAGGTGTGCAGCCCGGTTCTGCTGCAAGCGCGGGGCGATTTCGTGCGGGTGTTCCGTGACGAGGTCGCCCGCACGAATGCGGCGGGAGTGACGACGATCGCCGACCTGTCGTGGGAGGCGTCGACACAGGCGGGGCTCGAGGCGGTGCGGGCCGAGCATCCACTCACCGTGCGCTTGCGGTTGTACGAGATGTCGGCCCCGGGGGCTCGCGCCAGTGTCGCGCTCGAGAACGGCGACGACGTCGTGCGGCAGATCGGCGTCAAGACCTGGGCAGACGGATCGCCGTGGATCGGCAACATCGCTACGTCGTACCCCTATCTCGACACCGCCGCGACGCGGGCGATGGGGCTCGAGCCGGGCCACCACGGCGCGCTCAACTTCGACAGCGCTCAGATTCTGGCGATCTCACGGCAGTACGCGGCGGCAGGCTGGCAATTGGCCTGTCACGCCCACGGCGATCTGGCGATCGACGCGACACTGGATGCCTGGCAGCAGGTCATCGAAGAGAACTCCCTGACCGACCATCGTTTTCGGCTCGAGCATGTCGGTGCCATGACGGCTTCGCAGTTCGCGCGGGCTGCCGCGCTCGGCGTTGTCGTGAGCATCTTCTCGGACCACCTGTACTACTGGGGTGATGTGCTTGTCGACGACCTGTTCGGGCCGGAACACGGCGGACGCTGGGCCGACAGCGCGGCGGCGATCGCGGCGGGGCTCGCGCCGACCTTTCACAACGACGGAACGGTTACGCCGCTGGAGCCGTTCCGCAACATGGCGACCGCGATGACGCGGCGCACGCGCAGTGGGCGGCTGCTGACCTCCGCTGGGGGTTTCGGCGGCGCGGCAAGCGCGGCGGCGGGCGCGGGCGACGCGGAGGGCGCGGGCGCCACGGGCAACCGCGTGGGTGGCAGCGTGGCCGGCGCGGGCGCGGGCGCGGGCGCTGCGGGTGTGGGCGGTCTGGCGGCGGGCGGTGCGGGGGCGACCAATGACGGCGCACTCGTCGGCATCGGAATCGACGACGCGCTGCGGGCCCACACCACTGCCGCGGCGAAACAGCTCTTCGCCGAAGAAATCGTCGGCAGCATCGAGCCCGGCAAGTACGCCGACCTCATCGTGATCGATCGCGACCCCTATGCCGTCACTCCCGAAGAACTCGCCGCCACCCGCGTGCTCGCCACCTACTTCGCCGGCAGCCTCGTTCCCCGCGCCTCGTTCGGGCGCCCGCGGTAGTTTGGCTCTTCCGCGGTAGTTCGAACCACCGCGGAAGAGCCGAACCACCGCACGTGCGCCAGACCACCGCAGAACTGGTCGCGGGCGACGCGCGGGAGGGAAGGGCGGGGCTCGGAGGGCGAGGGCTTCGGGACGCGCGGGTCAGGCGGGGCGCGAAAGGGGAGGGCGAGGGAAGCGCGGGTCAGGCGGGGCGCTCGGCGACCTCGAAGGCCTGCCACATGGTGGCATAGCGGCCACCGGCGGCCAGGAGTTCGTCGTGCGAACCGACCTCGGCGATGCGTCCGTCGTGCAGCACGGCGATGCGGTCGGCCGCCCGTGCGGTCTGCAGGCGGTGCGCGATCACGATGGTGGTTCGCCCCTCCGACACGCGCTGCATCGCAGCAGTCACGCGGGATTCGGTGGCGAGGTCGAGGTTCGAGGTCGCCTCGTCGAGCAGCAGGATGGCCGGGTCGACCAGCTGCGCACGCGCGAGTGCGATCAGCTGACGTTGCCCCGCCGAGAGCGAGCGCCCGCGCTCGGTGAGCTCGTGCTCGTAGCCATCGGTCAGCTGCGCGACGAACTCGTCCGCGCCGACCGCGCGCGCGGCGGCCTGCACCTCCGCGAGCGAGGCGGTGGGCCGTCCGTAGGCGATGTTCTCGCGCACGGTTCCGGTGAACAAGAACGCCTCCTGCGGCACGTAACCGAGCTGGCGGCGGAAGGCCACGAGGTCGAGGCTGCGAACATCCATTCCGTCGACCAGCACCTGGCCCGAATCCACGTCGTAGAAGCGCGCCAGCAGCTTCATCACGGTCGACTTTCCGGCACCGGTCTCGCCGACGAGCGCGAGCGTCTCGCGAGGGGCAACGTGCAGGTCGATGCCGCGCAGCGCCTCGGGAGGCTTCGTGAAGGTGGCATCTTCGCTGATGATCGGCCGGGCATCCGACGGCCCGAGCAGCGGGGCAGACGAACCGCCCGCGCGCACGAGTGGCGCCGAGGGGTAGGCGAACCGCACGTTCGAGAGCGTGAGCGCGCCCGACAGCCGCCCGGGAACAACCGGATGCTCGGCCTCGGGTGTCAGCGTCTCGAGTGCCATCAGGTCGGAGATGCGCCCCACCGACACGCGCGTCTGCTGCCACGAATCGAACACCTGCGACAGCTGCTGAATGGGGGAGAAGAACATGTCGATGTAGAGGATGAACGCGATCAGCGCGCCCGAACTCAGCTCACCCGACGCGATGAGCCCGGCGCCCACGCCGAGCACGATGACGTCGGCCACGCCCGACAAGAACTGCACGAACGGAAAGTACGTCGCCACCAGCTTCTGCGCCGCGATGCGCGACTGCAGGTAGTTGCGGCCGAGCCCGTGAAAGCGTGCCATGGTCGCGGCCTCGTGCGTGAACGCCTGCGACTCGCGAACGCCCGAGAGGCTCTCTTGAAAGTCGGCGTTGACGATGGCGATGCGCTCGCGCGATACGTCGTAGAGCTTCGACGAGCGCTGCCTGAACCACACGGTGGCGATCGCCAGCGGAATCACCACCGAGAGCGTGCACAACCCGAGCTCGAAGTTCACCGTCAGCAACGCGATGCCGACGCCCACGAAGGTCACGACCGAGACGAGCGCCGAGAGCAGACCGTTCTGAATGAGCGACTCGAACTGGTCGACGTCGGTGGTCATGCGGGTCATCACTCGCCCGGCCATCTCGCGCTCGTAGTAGTCGAGCGACAGCCGCTGCAGTTGCGACCAGATGCGAATGCGCAGCGAGAGCATCACGCGCTGGGCGATACGCCCGGTGACGAATGTCGAAGCCACCTCGTCGAGCAAGTCGGCGAGGGTCACGAGCAGGTAGAGCCCGGATGCCGCGAAGAGCACCGCCGCAGAGCCCGCCTGCACACCGTCGTCGATGCCGGTCTTCACGAGTACCGGGCCGAGCAGCCCGGCGACCGCATCGATGACCACCAGCACGAGCCCGAGCGCGAGCGGGCGACGGAATTCGCTCAGCAGCCGCAGCAGACTGAACCGCTTGTCGTGCGTGGTCTCGTGCTCGACGTCGAGGGTGGCAATGTCACGCACGGGCGGCAGCTTCGCCACGTTGGCGAGCAGCTCGGGCGTGGGCGCGAGGAACGAGGCCATGCCCGCGCCGCCGCCGCGGCCGCCCCCGCGCCCGCCGAGTCCGGCGCCGAGACTGGCCCGGCCGGTGACGGTGCGCGGGCGGGGAGTGCCGGCGCTCGATGTCGCGGCGCCACCGCCTGCGCCGCCTGCTTCGCCCTCGCCGCCGCCGCCGCTTGCGCCGCCCGAGGCCGCGCCACTGAAGCCAGAGCGGTTGCGGCTCGGCGAGGTAGCCGCGGCCGAAGTGGATGCCCGGGCATCCGCCGGCGCGTCGAACTCGCCGTTCGCGAGCTCCCACTCCGCTTCGGCCAGAGAGGTGCCATCGGCCGTGAGGTCGGCCAGAACCTCGATGCGGCCATCTGCAACAGCCGCGCGCGTCTCGTCGTCGAGGCCCGAGAGCAGCCCGCGGTAGGTCGCGTTGCGCTCGCGCAGCTCGTCGTGCGTGCCGTGGTCGGCGACGCGCCCGTGCTCGACCAGCACGATGCGGTCGGCCAGGTGCAGCGTGGACTCGCGGTGCGCGATGAGCAGCACGGTGCGGTTCGAGAGCGTGTGGCTCAAGCCATCGTGGATGAGCTCTTCGGTTTTCGCGTCGATGGCGCTGGTGGCGTCGTCGAGAATCAGAATTCGCGGGTCGCACAGAATCGCGCGGGCGAGCGCGATGCGCTGTCGCTGGCCCCCCGAGAGGCTGAGCCCGCGCTCGCCGACCACGGTGTCGTAACCGCGGGGGAGCCGATCGATGAACCCGTCGGCCTGAGCGATGCGCGCCGCGGCGATCACCTCGTCGTCGCTCGCATCAGGCCGGCCGTAGGCGATGTTCGAGCGCACCGAGTCGGAGAACAGAAAGCTCTCTTCGAAGACCACGCCGACCGAGCCGCGCAGCGAAGACAGGGTCGCATGCCGAACGTCGACCCCTTCGACGCTCACCGAGCCGGCGAGTGGGTCGTAGAAGCGCGAGATGAGGGCGGCGACGGTCGATTTTCCGCTTCCGCTGGCCCCGACCAGCGCGACGCGCTCGCCCGGCTCGATGTGCAGGTCGAAGCCGTCGAGCACCGGATGCCCGGGGTCGTACCCGAACGTCACCCCGTCGAAATCGATGCGGCCCCCGGCTGCGGCCGGCAACGCAACAGCGTCGGGCGCATCCACAATTGCGGGCGGCCGATCGAGCAGCTGAAAGATGCGCTCGATGCCCACTCGCGCCTGCTGGCCGATGGTCAGCACGCCGGCCAGCATGCGTGCCGGCGCCATGAGCTGCGCCACATAGGCAGAGAACGCCAGAAACGTACCGAGCGTGAGTTGATTGTTCAGCGCCAGCCAGCCGCCGAACGCCAGCACTGCCACCTGCGCGAGCACCGGCACCGCCTCGAGCAGTGGCTGGTACCGCGACTGGATGCGCACCGCTCGCATCTGCGAACCGTAGAGGGTGCTCGACACCTCCACCATGCGCTCGACCTCGAGCTTCTCGCGCCCGAACGCCTTCACCACGCGCACGCCGTTGACGTCTTCGTCGACGATCTCGGCGACCTCGCCCTCGCGCTGCTGGGCATCCCACGTGGCCGGAAAAACCCGATTGCGCATGCGGTACGAGATGAGCACGAGCAGGGGAGTGACCACCAGCGCCACGAGCGCCAGCGGCCACGACAAGATGAACATCACCACGAGCGACAGCACCATCAGAATCACGTTGCCGCTCATCAGCGGCAGCATGTTCAGCAGGCTCTGCACGAGAGTGGAGTCGGAGTTCGCGCGCGACACCAGCTGGCCGGTCGACATGCGGTCGAGGCTCGCGAAGTCCATCGACTGCAGGTGGTCGTGCATGTCATTGCGCAGGTCGTTCTGCACCTCGAGGGCGACCTCACCACCGCGGTAACGGCGAACGTAGGCGAAGAAGAAGACGGCGGCCGACAACGCGAGCAGCAACCCGAGCCAGGGCAGCAGAGGGGCATCCTGAACCAGAATGACGTTGTCGACGATCTGCCGGGCCACGAGCGGCACAACCACCTGACAGGCGCTGCCCAGCAGAGCTGCTGCAAGCGACAGGTACAGACTGCGGCGATGACGCGTCATGTACTGCCAGAGGCGGCGCAACCAGCCCAGAGGTGCGGGGGATTCGGGCTCGGCAGACATCACTCGATTGTACGTCGGTCGTTAGCCTTGCGAACTATTCGGGCCCAATTGCGCGTGACGCGTGACGGTGATCGATTCGCTGTCGAACTGTCGAACTGTCGAGCTGTCGATCCGTCGACACCTGCCCGAAATGTCTGTGTGGGTAGATGGATGCATGAACCCGCTCATTCTCGGCATCTTTCAGTACATCGGCCCCAACGGAACCATCGGCTCGGCCTGGCAACACCCCTCCGACACCTCGGCTGAGTTTCTGAGCATCCGCCACTGGACCGAGTTGGCGCAGAAGTTCGAAGCAGCGAACTTCGATTTTCTGTTTCTCGCCGACAGCTACGGCTACCCCGCCCTCGACGGTGAGCTGATCGATGCCTCGGTGCGCGAGGGGCGCGGCATACCGCACGGCGATCCGATGCCGATCATCACCGCCATGGCGGCCGTGACGAGCGATCTCGGGTTCATTCTCACCACCTCGACCACGGTGGAGCCTCCCGCCGCGAACGCCCGACGCTTCGCCACGCTCGACCACTTCACCGACGGCCGCATCGGGTGGAACATTGTGACCGGCTCGTCGGGAGCGACCGCGGCCGCGCTGATGGGAAAAGATCTCATCTCGCACGACCTGCGGTACGACATGGCCGACGAATACGTCGACGTGAACCTCGCCCTGTGGGAGGGCTCGTGGAAAGACGACGCCCTCGTGCTCGACAAGGCGGCCGCCCTCTACGCCGACCCCGACAAGGTGCGGGTGGTGCACTACGAGGGTGAGTACTTTCGCACGGACGGGCTGCTGAACGTTCCGCCCTCGCCGCAACGCACGCCGCTGCTCGTGCAGGCGGGTGCTTCGGGCCGGGGCCGGCAGTTCGCCGGGCGCAATGCCGAAGCCGTCTTCTTGGCCGGCGGCGACCCGGTGGTGGTGGCGAAGAATGTCGCCGGCATTCGCGAGAGCGCCGTCGCGCAGGGTCGCGACGCGGATTCGATCAAGTTGCTCGTCGGCGCCCTGTTCATCACCGCACCGACACACGCCGAGGCGGTGGCGAAGTACGACGAAATGCTGTCGATGTCGACCAAGGAGGGCGCGGCGGCGATCTATGCGGGCAACACGGGCGTCGACCTGCTGGCCCTCGACCCCGACAAGCCGCTCGCGCAGACCAGCACCGAAATGGGGCAGAGCAACCTCGAACGTTATCTCGCCAAAGACGGCACCCCTGCACCTCTGGTGCGCGACATTCTGGAGAACTTTCGTACCACGGGCATCAACGGCAGCGTCTTCGTCGGCACGCCGGACGACGTGGTCGACCAGATCGAAGCGTTCGTTTTGGCAACGGGCGCCGACGGATTCTTGATTCAGCCGCATTTGACACCTGCAACGTATGACGACTTCATCGACTTGATTCTGCCGGTGCTCCGTGCACGCGGCTTGGCACCTGCCGAACATTCCGGTCAAACGCTTCGCGAACGGATGTTCGGGGCCGGTGCGCACCTCCCCGAAAGCCACCACGGCCGGGCCTTTCGCTGGTAGTGTTTGGGCACCCCGAGATGTACCGGCAGGCGACAGCCCTGCCACGAGCACCCGCTCCTTTTCAGACGAGGAACACCATGACTTCATCACAGGCGAGTCGAATCCGCATGGGCCGGGCGAAACGGTGGGGAATAGTGGTCTCGGCCGTCGCTGTCGCGGGGCTCATCGTTGTGCCTGCCGCCGCTGCCAGCGCGAGCACCGCGGCCGCAGTCGACCCGGCCGCGCTGCCGACCGCCGGGCTGAACTACGTGGCGCTCGGGGACTCCTACTCGTCGGGGCTCGGCGTCGACCCGCAGACCGACCAGCCCGCGGCCGGCTGCGGGCAGTCGTCGAACAACTATCCGCATCAGCTCGCTGCGGCCCTCGACCTGAACCTCACCGACGTGACGTGCGCGGGTGCAACAGCCAACAACATCACCACCCAGAATCAGACAGTCACGGACGGAACGAGGACCACGAGTGTTCCGCCGCAGATAACGGCGCTGAGCGCCAGCACCGACATCGTGACGCTGACCGTCGGTGGTAACAACCTGAAGTTCACCCAAGTGGCTGGCGCCTGTGCGGCGGCCACGGCGGCAGGGCCGCTTCTGCTCGAGCCGGCGCAGAACAACTGCAAGTCGTTCCTCGGCCCGCAGATCACCGCGAGCTTCGCCGACATCCAAACGGCGCTCGCGCAGACATACGAGGCGGTCAAGGCCTCCGCCCCCAACGCCAAGATCTTCGTGCTGGGCTACCCGACCATCGCGCCGGCCTTCGGCGCCTCCAACTGCTTCTCGCCGATCACCCAGCTGAACAGCTTTCCGTTCACCGACGCCGATGTGGTCGGTGACGACACCACGCCGCCGACGCCCTTCTTGCACACTATCGAGACCAACCTCGCCGCCCTCGTGAAGTCGCTCTCGACCGCGTCGGGTTTCACCTACGTTCCGACGTTCGAAGACTCGACCGGCCACAGCGCCTGCGACAGCACGCCGTACGTCAACGGCGTCGATGTGTCGTTCGCCACCGGATCGCCCGTCATCGACGAGAAGTCACTGCACCCGAACGCCGCCGGTGTGGATTTCATGGCTGCAACCACCGAGCCGATCATCGCGGCCGCGTTTCCCGCCACGGTGACGCCTCCCACACCCACCCTCACTCCTACTCCCACCCCGACCGTCACCGACCCGGCGATCGTCGTTCCGGTGACGACGCCCACAACGACGGCCCTCGCGGCTTCGACCTCGCTCGCCGCGACCGGTCTCTCCGAGCCGTTCCTCGCGGGCACGGGTGTTCTGGCACTGCTGTTCCTCGGTGCCGGCCTCAGCGTTCTCGTCGTGCAGAGAAAGCAGCGGGCGCAGCGTCGCTGAACCCGATTCTCGCGTTTGTGCGCCTAGGGCTCGGCTCTCGTACCATAATGAGGTCGTGGGGAATGACGGTGTGGGTCGACCGCAAGACGATCGGGCCGAGCAATTGGCTTCAGCCGTCGACGCCGGGCGATGGGCCGACGCGGTCGACCTGATCGAGCAGCACTGGTCGAGCATCATGGCGGCCGACATCGCCGTGCTGCGCACGGCGCTCGCGGCCCTGCCGCCCGTGGTGATCGCCGAGAATCCGCGGCTTGCGGCCGCTCGCAGCTACGTCGAGTTCATTCCCTCGGGTGACGCACCGCGCCCGGTGCAATTTCGAGATCAGGCCGCGGCAGGGCATCCGGAAGCCCTGCTCGATGTGCTCGCCCGCCTGACCAGCCGTAGCGGCGCCCGGCGCTCGGCGGGCCAGTTCGTGCTTGCCGCCGAGAGCGTGGATGAAGCGCGCGAGGTGTTGACCGACGCCACCGAAGACGTGCTGAAGCAACTGCAGCCGGCGCTGCCCGAACTCGTCTTCCACTGGGGAAAGGCGCGAGAGTTCGCAGCCCAAGGTCCTGCGGCGTATCGGGAATACCGCGACGCCTACGACCTCGCGGTGGTGGCCGGTGACGAGCTCGTGACGGCCAAGGCCGCCGGCGCACTCGCGTGGCTTTCGGCGTTGTCGGGCTATTTCGACGAAGCACGGTCGTGGCTGGGCCGCATGCCCGCCGCGGAGAGCTGGCAGGGAACGCGCAACGCCACGACGGCGCACTTCGCCCGAGTGTTACTGCTTTACGGCGAGCTTCGTTATGCCGAGGCGACCGAGATTCTGGATTCCGATGTCGACGTCACTCTGTCGCCGGAGTACTGGGCGGTGGAACTGTTTCTGCGCAGCCGGCTGGTGGGCGACGCCTGGCAGGCGCGAGAGCTGCTCAGCTCGATCGCGAGCGCAGTGCAGCGAAACCCGCCGGCACTGAGCGAGTCGGGGCTCAACGCCCAAGTGCTCACTCGAGCCCGCGTGCAGGCGCATCTGGCACTGCAGCACCCTGATCGGGCGCGGCAGATCGTGACCGGGTACCTGACCTCGCAGAAGCGCTTCTCACAATCGATGCTCGTGGAGCAGGCGGCCATCGAACTCGTCGCGGCAGATGACGCGGCCGCCGGTCGGTTCGCCGCCGCGCTGATCGCCCTCGACGACGCTCGACTCGCGCCACTGGCTTCCGCGCTGCTGGTGAATGCCGTGTGCGCGATGCACGCCGGCGACGACGAGCGGGCCGTTCAGGTGTTCGAACGCGTCGTGCACTCCGTCGTGCGTGACGGACTGCTCACGGTGTTGACGGTGATCTCTCGGGGTGATCTCGCGCGGCTCGCGTCGTTGATCGACTTCGATACGATTCCGGGCGGTCGTGAGGTCGTCGAGCAGGCGCTGGAGCGCGGTATTTTCGCGCCGGCGCCGATCACGATCGCGCCGCTCTCACCCCGTGAGAGGTCGGTGCTGGCGGAACTGCGCCGCGGCGCATCCGTCGCCGACATCGCCGCCACACTTCAGGTGAGCCACAACACCATCAAGTCGCAGCTGCGCAGTGTCTACCGCAAGCTGGGCGTCGCGAATCGCGAAGAAGCGGAAGCTGCCGCCGCCCGATACGGGCTGGTCTGACCTCGCTGAGGCGGGCCGCCAGCGACCCTCGGTGACCCCTAGGCAGGCGCCGCGAGCGATCGCTGCTTGCGCAGTCGCCGCGCTTTCGCGGCCGTCAGCACCAGGCCGGTGAGCACGCCGATCGTCGCGCCGACGGTGTTCGACACCACGTCGCGCAGATCAGAGACACGGCCCGGCAAGAACAGCTGGGCCGTTTCGATGCTCACCGTCATGAGAAAACCGACGAGTATCGCGAGCCACCACTGCCGCCGGCCGAACAGCAGCAGAAAAAACAGCCCGATGGGAAAGAACATGGCGATGTTCGCCGTGAACTCCACTCGGTCGTAGGTGATCCAGTCGGTCGAGGCGTGCCGGCCGAAGAAGCGCAGCACCTGAAAGAGCAGCCCCTCGGCTTTGTTGTCGAGCGGCTGCGGGCCGAGCGTCACCCACGCCACCACGCCGAGGTAGGCGATGGTGAAGGCGCTCAGCAGCGGGTGGCGTCGGAACATGCCTCCACTGTGCCGCATCTCGCTTGTCGTTGGGTGAAAGCGCGCTGTGCGCCGCCCTTCGGAGCTAGGAGCCCGGGCTAGGGGGTCGGTGTGGGAGTGGGTGTGGCGGTGCTGGCGGGAGTGTTCTTCGCGTAGGTGTCGCTCACGAAGGTCTCGAAGGCGGTGGCGTCGGTGAGGGAGCCGGTGTAGCTCGTGCCGTCGATCAAGACCAGGGGAACCTTCGTGAGGGCGGGCACGTCGGAGTTCGGCACGCTCGCCTTGGCGCGAGCCGTGGCGTCGCTCACCCAGTTGTCGAACTCGTTGTCGGTGATGCACTTCGAGATGGCCGCATCTGTCGCTCCGGCCTTTGTGACGAGGGTGACCAGATCGGCGTCGGTCAGTCCGGCGCTCGCAATGGTCGCCTGGTCGGCGATGAGGGCGTTGTGCACCGCGATGACGGCGTCGGGTGTGGTGTTCGCGACGCAGGCGACGGCATTCGCCGCCCGGGTCGATGGATCATTGCCGTCGGTGCTGTTCAGCGCGACGGGATGGATCTCGAGCGAGGCGTAGCCCTGACCCACCCAGCCTTGTACGTTCGAGGCATTCGTCTTCTCGAAGCTCGCCGCGTCGGCGCTCGCGTAGTCGACGTAGAGAACAATCCTGAGCACGCCGGTGCTCGTATCGAGAACTGTCGGGGTGGGAGTCTGGCCGACCTGCAAGGCCGACGAGGTCGCAGCCGTGATGGTCGCGTTGGCAGCCGTTCCGTCGCTGCTGCTGCCGGTGAACGCTACGCCGTCGCTGGCCATGTTGGCGGGGCCCGCGAGCCCCGCACGTACGTTGTTCACGATGACGAGGGCGGCGATGGCGATGGCGGCAACTCCGACGGTGATGAGACTCGTGCGCAGAATGATCTTGTTGCGCCGGCGACGTTTGCGCTCGTCTTCGCGCTGAATGCGCAAGAACTCCCGCTGTAGCGCCTTGCGCTCCTTTTTCGGCAGGCCACGCAGTTCGGCTTCGTAGTCGGTTGGCGGCACGAAAACTCCTCGTTTATCGCGGCCGCCGCTGCGCGGCCGTTTCGGTACAACCCCCGACCGTAGAGGGCAAGTCTATGAATAAGCTGCGCCGCGCCGGGCGGATGCTCGGCTCTTCAGCTCTTCAGCTGTTCAGAAACTGAGAAACTCAGATTCGAACGCGACCGCGGTTGCGCCGCACAATCACGACGACAGAGCCGGCCACGAGTATGCCGCCGGCCAGCAGGTAGAGCAGCTGAGCGAAATGCACCGAGGTGAAGCAGGCCGCAACCATCAGCAGGTAGTCGACCGCCAGCAGCCCCGCCCACACGGTGAGCAGCCGGTCGAGCCGGGGCACGCTGCGGATGAACTGCCCGAACCTGGCGCCCGCCGATCGCCTCAGACGCAGCACATACACGAGCACCACGATGCCCGACACGGCCGCGACGAGAGCCAGAAAGTCCGACCAGACGATGCCGTACATCGGCGAGCCGTCGGATTGGCTCGCGCTCGAGAACGCCACGGTGACGATGGCGAAAGCCACCCAGAGCACGAAGTGCAGGTGCCGCAGTGCCACGGCGGCGACCGCCCTCAGGTTGCGCACCGCGACCTCGGAGTCGGGGTCGGTGGCGAGAATGTCGACAAACCCGGCAGCAGCACTGCCGGCCTTGCCCTGCCGAAGCAGCACGAGCGAGAGGTTGTTGCGCGCCGCGGCATGGCCGGGCTCGAGCTTCAGCGCCGAGCGGAACGCGCTTTCGGCCGTGCTCCAGTCGTGTGAGGCCAGGGCCACGTTGCCTGCCGTGAGATGGGCATCCGGCTCCATCGGCGCCAGCCGTGTCGCTTCGCGTGCAGCGAGGCGGGATTCGGCCGTGATGCGCTTGGCGGCGATATCGACTTGCGCCACCTGCGCATGGGTGACCCAGAGCTGCGGAGCGATCGCCAGCGCCGTCGCAGCGGCGGCTCGCGCTTCGGCGTGCCGCCCGAGTTTGGAGTACGACAGCGCCACGAGTCGCCAGGCCCACTCGTTTTCGGGAGTGAGGGCGGCGGCACGCTGGGCGGCCTCCAGGGCGCGAGCGGGCTCGCCCGACACCAGATGGGCCTGGCTGGCGAGGCACAGGCCCCGTTCGTCGTCGGGATGCGTGGCGAGATGGGCCGCGAGCGCTCGCAGGGCATCCGCCGGCTTGCCGAGCGAGAGGTAGGTGCGCGCGTGCAGCAGGGCGGAATCGGAGGCTTGTGCCGGGTTCTCGCTCGTCATCGTGCACCCCCGCTCGGGAGTGCTGCTGCCGGCCGCGCGCGTGTCACAGCCGCTTGGCCTTCTTGAGGTACGCCTTCAGCTCGGCGTAGGTGCCGTCGTCGTCGCCGAAGAGCACCACATTGCGAGCACTGTCGAGCCAGCTCGAGGTCGACGCGGTGACTTCAGAGAGCGCATCGGTCACGTCTTTCATGCCGATCATGCGCAGCACGCCCGTGCTCGCGCTGTCGATGAGCGCGTGCTCCGCCGCCACCTCGCACACGTAGGCGATATCGGCGCCTGAGAGTCCCGCGGATGCCCGGGCGAGAGCCTGCAGCTCGATGCCTTCGACGGGCCGGTGCTGCAGGTGGTAGCGAAAGATCGACTCGCGCGCCTCTTCGTCGGGCGGCAGCACCAGCACGGTGCGGTCGAACCGGCCGGGGCGGCGGAGGGCCGGGTCGACGTCCCACGGCTGGTTCGTGGCCGCGAGCACGAAGACGCCTTCGTTCTGGTCGGCCACGCCGTCGAGCTCGGTGAGCAGCTGGTTCACGGTGCCGCGCAGCGCGCTGTTGCGGGTCTGGCTGCGGCGCTGGCCGAGGGCGTCGATCTCGTCGAAGAAGATCACGCACGGGGCCTCGCGCCGGGCCAGCTCGAACGCTTCGTGCACGTTCTGCTCGCTGTTGCCGAGCATGGGGTCGAGTATGTCGGCCAGGCCGATGTTCAAGAAGTGGGCGCCGAGTTCGCCGGCGATGGCGCGGGCGATGAACGTCTTGCCGCAGCCGGGAGGGCCGTACATGAGCAGGCCGCCCTTGAGGCTCTTCGAGTAGAGCTTTCGCAGTTCGGGATTTTTCAGCGGAGCGAGAAAGGCGGCGTTGAGCCGGTCTTTGACGGCCTTCATGCCGCCGACATCGGCCAGGGTGATGACAAAACGCTCAATGTCGAACGAGGATCCGGGCGCCACGGTGGGGGCGGAGTCGACGAACATCGGCTGGGCCAGTTCGTGCACGTCGTTCTCGGCGGCGCTCCAGTCGAAGTCGGGCTCGGCACTGGCCGGCGGCTCGGGGGCGGTGGGGGTTTCGGGGGCTTCTGGGCCTGGTGCCGCGTGCTCGGCGGGGTCGGGCGAGGTGGGGGTTTCGAGGGCTTCGGGGCTGGGAGCAGCCTGCTCGGCGGGGTCGGGCGAGACCGGTTCGGCCGCAGTCGGCACGCTGGTGGCAAGCGGGCCTACGAGTTCAGAAGACGTGATGGGCTCAGCGGTTACGGGCTCTGCCGCGACGGCGACGGCCGGGGCGGCGAACGCTTCGGTCATGAGCTGCCGGGCATCCGCGTTGCCGGGCGCCAGCTGCAGGATGCTCGCGGCCTGCGCGATGGCATCACCCGCCGACCCCGCCTTCAGCAGCAACTGGCCGAGCAGCAGACGCAGATGGATGTCGCCGGGCGAGGCCTCGACCGCGCGGCGCAGCGAACCGATGAGCGGGTCGTGCTGCGGCGAGGTTGCGGGCTCATCCATGTTGAGGAGTTTAGTGCGCTGAAGCTGACGCTAAGCTCGACGTTCGGCAAGCGCCGAGTGCCGCCCGATCACGGGGCCAGGCCCTCGAGCACGTCGTTCGACGGAACGAAGTACGTCGACCCCGTCACCGCGGTCGAGAAATCGAGAATGCGATCGTAGTCGCCCACCGGGTCGCCGATGAACATGCGCCGCAGCATGTGGTCGATCACCCAGAGATTCTTGGCGTATCCGATGAAGTAGGTGCCGAATTCGCCTTGACCCGGCCGGCCGAACGGCATGTTGTCACGCAGAATGTCATGCTCGACGCCCTGCTCGTCGACGATCGTATTCAGCGACTTGTGCGACTTGCGCGGCGCGGCGTCGTCATCGAGCTCGACGTTGTCGGCCTTGGTGCGGCCGATGATGGCCTCTTGCTGCTCGGTGCTGAGCGCGCCCCAGGCTGTGAGATCGTGCAGGTATTTCTGCACCACCACGTAGCTGCCGCCGGCGAAGTCGGGGTCTTCGTCGCCGATGAGCGAGGCCTGCATCATCGAGGCGCCCGTGGGGTTCTCTGTTCCGTCGACAAAACCCAGCAGGTCGCGCGAGTCGAAGTAACGGAAGCCTTGCACCTCGTCTTCGACTGTCACTGCGGAGCCGAGCTTGCCCAGCAGCAGCCGTTCGAGTTCGAAGCACTGGTCGGGCCGCTCGCCCCTGATGTGAAAGAGCAGATCACCCGGGGTCGCCGGCGCCGTGTGCTTGAACCCCGGAATCGCATGAAACCGGTCGAGCTGGCCCGGCTTCGAGGTCTGGCCGAAGCGTGACCAGGCGGATGCCCCGATTCCCACGTTGCACGACAGGTGCCCGCCCAGGTCGCGAAAGCCGACGGCGCGCACCAGTCCGCCGATGTCGGAGATCACATCGCGAGCCGTCGCAGCGGCTTCGTCGCCCTCGTTGATCGTGACCACGAGAAAGATCGCGGCAGTCGAGAGGGGAGCGTTGACGCTCTGCGGTTCGATCGGCGTGCGTGCCCACGTCTGGTCATCCATAGACACAATGTAGCGGGTGTGGGCGCCGCATCGAAAAGCGCTCAGACGAGGTTGTTGGCGATCACTGTCGCGGGCCCGCTGCCGCCGTCGAACAGCGACCCTGCGGTGTTGCCGATGAGGTTGTTGCCCACCACGACGTACTGGTCGGCACCCGAATCGATCACCATTCCCCAGCGGTTCGGGCCGAAGTTGCCGCTCGGGCCGGCGCGGTGCCCGCTGATCGTGAAGCTGCCGCAGGCGTCGGCAGAGTGGATGCCCGCACTGCGGTTACCCGACGAGTACCCGCCCGTGACCAGCCAGTTGCGCACGCCTGTTCCGACACAACGGAGCCCCGAGTCGGCGTTGCCGACGAACTCGCAGCCGGTGAACGTGAGCCCGTCGACGAGTCCGGCCGAGGTAGGGGCTACCGTGCATCCCGATTGATCGGTCGACAGACCGAACCAGCAATTCGAGAATTTCGTGTCGTAGACCTCTCCCGCGGGAGAGATCTCGGCCGAGCTGACGGTCACCCCGTCGGCTGTTCGGCCCGCCGAGTCGAAGAGCGAGTTCGACGCGTGAATGGCGAAACTCTTCTCGCCCGCGGGAGTGTCGATCTGCAGCGCACGCCCGTGCTTGGTGATGTTCGTGTCAGAGATGGTTCCGGTGTCGCCGTTGCGAATCCGGATTCCGAACGACGGCTGGGTTCCGGCATCCGGCCCGGCGACCACACAACCCGTCACTTGAAAGCTCGAGTAGTGCAGAAACTGAATGGCTCCCGCCCCGCTGCGGATGCTCGGACCATAGAGATTGACGTCAGAGATACGAGAGCCCACCACACGGCCGGCCTCGGGAGTGCCGACCGAGATGGCAACGAAGTATTGGGTGATCTGGCAGTTGTCGACGAAGGCTGAGCTGCCTCGAATGTCGATCGTGACGCCCGAGGTCTGGGCGACCGACGAGGTGATCTGCAGATTCGTGATGCCCGATGCGTTCTGCAGAACGAACACGCCGGAGCTGGGGCTGGAGGTGGCGACGGTACTGCCGTACTTGCTTGCGCCCGAGACGGTGACGCCCGGGGGCACGATGAGCTTCGACGACACTCGGTAGGTTCCGGCGGGCAGAGTGACGGTTCCACCCCCGGCGATGCCAGCCGCCTTCAGTGCGCTACGAATAGAAGACGTGTCGTCGGCGACTCCGTCGGCGACGGCTCCAAAGGCTGCGTCAGTCACGTCCCAGCCGAGGGCCGACGAGCGCGACGGCCCGGCCGCGGCAGACCCGGCTGCTGCGTCGGCCGCCTGAGGAATTGCGACCACCCCGACGGCCAGCCCCACGAGTCCGGCCAGCATGCCGCGACGCGACTGTTTGCGGGCGGCCCGGTCATCGTCCATGGCTTCGAGCCTAGGGCGTTCGGAGGGCGTTCCCCTCAGTAGAGTATTCAGATACCTGACTGTGGGGATCAGATGACCAGCGTGACGTTCGACGACTCGCCGATGACTCGAACTCGCGGCGACCGCGGCGAGAACGAGCAGCGGTTGTCGACACGAATCGAGCGATCGGCACGTTTCGGCGCGGTGGCCGTTCTCGTCGTTCTCGCCGCGCAGAGCGTGTGGGCGGCGCGCGGGCTCGTCGCCGACGGCAGCTTCTACCTCTGGTCGGTGCTCAGCTCCGGCTCCTTCTTTCTCTATCCGTCGAGGTTTCTCGCACAGCTGGTGACGCAAGCGCCGCTGCTGGGCGCTATCACGGCCGGCGTGCGAGACGTTCCGACCCTGGCGCGCATCGAGAGTTTCGGAACCGGCGCTCTTCCTGTGCTCTTATGGGCGGTGGCCTTGCTCGTTCTGCGGCGAAAACGGTCGTTCTGGATGTTCGTGGTCGCCTTCGCCGTCACCTTTCTCAACTCCGGCTTCATCTCGGTCGGCGAATACAACCTCGCCTACGGGCTGGTCGCCTTGAGTGCCGCGCTGATCATCGCCGCCCCCGGGCATCCGGTTGCCCGCGTGGCGCTTTTGCTCTCTGCGGTCGTGCTGATCGCCTCGTACGAATCGCTCGTGTATCTCGGTCCGGCGCTCATCGTGCTGGCGATCATCCACCGCCGGGCGCTCGGTCGACCCTGGTTCTGGATGCTCGTGGGCACCTACGGGCTCGCCGTGGTGTACAGCACCTACTGGATTCTGTTCCCGCGCGACGCGAGCAATTTCGGCAGCGCCGCAGATGTTCTGTATCCGCTTCACTACGACCAGGCCTTCGGCTACTCGCTGCTCGTCGCGGGTCTTTTCGTGGTGCTCTGGCTGTTCGCGCCGCCACTGGTGCAGCGCATCGGCACGGTTCTGATGGTCGCAGGATGCCTGTTCATCGTTGTCGCCGTGCCGTGGCCGGAACCGTGGATGCACTACGCGTCTCGAGCCCTCGCCGGTGTAGCCCTCTTCGTGGTGTTGCTCTGCGTCGGATTTCGCGAAGTCCGGCCGCGTGCGAAACCCGATTCCCGGTCGCTCTCGATCGCGGCCCTCGCGCTGCTCGTGGCCTTGAGCATTCCGTTCGCGTACCGAACAGAAGCGTTCACGCACTGGCTCGCCCAGTTCGATGCCGTCACCGTGCAACAGGGCGGCCTGACAGCCCTCGACTCCACAACGCTGCCCGTGGAGCGCACCCACATCTACGGCTGGACGTACACCAACCCCTACCTCAGCATGTTGTTGCACACGGGTGAAGGCCAGCGGGTGATTCTCAACCCGGGCCAGGCGACGACCGACCCGGGGGCGGGAGCCCCAGCGCCGATAGAACCGCGCTTCGCGAACAACGGCCCGCTCTACGGTTAGCGAGCTACCGCCTAGAAGACGCGCCCGACGGCAGCGGGCTTGACCTGCGACGTGAAACTGCTGATCGCCTGCTCGAAGTCCGAGTAATACAGCAGGTTATGGGTCGAGGAGAGCTTCATGACTTCGTAGAGCCCGGCGGTCTTATCGATGTAGCCGAGAACACACTCGGCGTTGTTTTCGGGAATACGACGGTCGCAGATGCGCCATTCGTGGTCGGAGAGAATCGAAATGCGAATGTCTGCGGCGTGCGGGGCGTCGTTGCCCCGGCGTGCCGTACGTGCAGACGGGCTCGCGATGAGCCCGGTGAGATCGGTGATCGGGGCTGCGGCCCGCGGAGTCAGTTCGATAGTCACATCAACCTCCTTCGGTTAGGTGCTTAGTGTCAGACAACCACCTCTGTGCTGCTTCGACTAGGGCTTGACAACCCCTCGGAGGGGTGCCGTGGGCAGAGCATACTGAACGTATGGACTCAGTGGATGTCGTCGTGGTCGGAGCCGGGCCTAACGGGCTGGCGGCCGCCGTCACCATGGCCCGGGCCGGTCTCGCAGTGCGCGTGTACGAGCGCGCCGACACCATCGGCGGGGGAGCGCGCACCGCGGAACTCACGCTGCCGGGCTATCTGCACGATGTGTGTTCTGCCGTGCATCCGATGGCCCTCGCGTCGGAGTTCTTTCGCCGCTTCGACCTCGAGTCGCGCATCGAGCTGCGTACGCCCGAACTCGCCTACGGGCATCCACTCGACGGCGGCCGCGCCGGCCTGGCCTACCAGAGCATCGACGAGACCGCACGGATGCTCGGGGTCGACGGCCCCGCGTGGAAGCGCCTGTTCGAGCCCCTCGTCTCGCACTGGAAAGAGCTCGCGCAGTTCACCGGAACCTCGCTGTTGCGGGTGCCGCGGCATCCCGGGCTCGCCGCCCGGTTCGGGCTGCGAGCGTTCGAGCAGGGCAGCCCGCTCTGGAGTCTGCGGTTCGAGAGCGACATCGCGCCCTCCCTGCTGAGCGGCGTGCAGGCGCACTCGATTCTTCCGTTGCCCGGGCTCGCCCCGGCCGCCGCCGGGCTTCTTCTGGGCAGCCTGGCGCACGCGGTGGGCTGGCCGGTTCCGGTGGGGGGCAGTCAGGCGATCGTCGACGCGATGGCGGATGATCTGCTCGCCCACGGCGGCGAAATTGTCACTCAGACCGAGATAACCTCTCTCGACGAGCTGCCACCCGCGCGTGTCGTACTACTCGACGTGACCCCGAAGGCGCTGCTCGCTCTCGGCGGGGATCGCATTCCGCGCGGGTACGCCCGCAGCCTCGGCCGGTTTCGGTACGGCAACGCCGTCGCCAAGCTCGACCTCGCGCTCAGCGACCCGGTGCCCTGGGCGAACGAGGCGCTGCGGTCGGCGGGAACCGTGCACGTCGGCGGCACGCACGCCCAGATCGCCCGAAGTGAGGCGATGGTGGCGTCGGGCCGGCACGCCCAGCGGCCGTACGTGCTGGTGGCGCAGCCGAGCATCATCGACTCGTCGCGGGCGCCGGAGGGGGCGCACGTTCTGTGGGCCTACACGCACGTGCCGAGCGGAAGCGACGTCGATCAGTCGGAGACGATCATCGCGCAGATCGAACGGTTCGCGCCGGGTTTTCGCGACACCATCGTCGCGACGTCGGGGCGCACCGCGGTCGAAGAAGAGCAGGGCAACCCGAATTACGTGGGGGGCGACATCTCGGCCGGGGCGGCGACGTTCCGCCAGCTCGTGCGGAGGCCGACGCTGTCGCCGTACCCGTGGCAGACGCCCATGCGCGGGGTGTACCTGTGCTCGTCGTCGACGCCGCCCGGTCCGGGCGTGCACGGCCTCGGCGGCTGGCACGCGGCCCGGCGTGCGCTCGCCACCTCGTTCGGCATCCGCCGCGCCCCCGACCTGCGCCCCGGGCGCTGAGCCCCTCTCCGCGCGGTAGTTCGGCGCATCCGCGGTAGTTCGAACCACCGCGCGTGCGCCAAACCACCGCGCCTTCGCCAAACCACCGCGCGTGTGCTCAGGTGCCAGGATGACCGAGCGAACGCGCTCGGTCGGTCATCCGCGTTCGCCCGGCGGGGACGGGCGAAGCCAGGAAATCGGTGCGTGACCGAGCGACCGCGCTCGGTCGGTCATCCGCGTTCGCCCGGCGGGGACGGGCGAAGCCACGAAATAGGATTGTGTCATGACCCAGACCACGCCGACGCCCGTGCGGCGCCCCGCTTCGACCCGCACCATCGTGATCGCGGCGGTGGTCGACGTGGTACTGGTGCTCGTGTTCGTGCTGATCGGGCGCAGCAGCCACAGCGAAGGGTTCAGCCTCGGCGGTACTCTCGTCACGTTCTGGCCATTCGTGGTGGGGCTCGTGGTGGGCTGGGTGGCGACGCGCGCCTGGCGGTATCCGCTGCGGCTCGTGCTGCCGGGCATCCCGATCTGGCTCTTCACGGTGGCGGTCGGAATGTTCTTGCGCGTGCTCAGCGGGCAGGGCGTCGAGGTGAGTTTCGTGATCGTGGCGCTGATCGTGCTCGGGGTGTTCTTGCTCGGCTGGCGTCTGATTGCTGGATTCGTAGCGCGCCGGGTTGCCGCTCGGAACGACACGGCTTCGAGAACGGCCGCCCGGAACGGCTGGCAGTGACCCCGGCCTGGCAGCGGCGCGTCGGCGCACCGCATGTCAGTGAGGTCTCGGCGACCGACCGCGCCGCGGTCACGGCGGCGCTCAAACCCACCATCGCGGTCAACATCACCCAGTTCTCGGTGATCCACGCGCTCATGGCGGGCCTCTACGACGGAGTATTCCCGGCACCACAGGTGCTCGAGAAGGGCGATTTCGGCATCGGCTGCGGGCACGCGCTCAACGGTGAACTCGTGTTCGTCGACGGAGAGATCTACCGCTGCACCTCCGACGGGTCGGTCACCCTCGCCGACGACAGCGAGCTGATTCCGTTCGCCGAGGTCGCGAAGTTCGCCCCCACCGTCTCCGTGCCGATCGACGGAACGCGTGACGGCCCGCTCGGCCGCGACGACCTCGAAGCACTCGTCAGCAGCTTCTTTCCGAGCCCCAACCTCTTCTTCGCCCTCCGCATCGACGGGGCCTTCGATCGGATGCTCGTGCGCGAGCCGATTCGCCAGCACCATCCGTTCCGCCCCCTCGTCGAAGTGATGCAGACCCAGAACGAGAGCGAGCTCGGCCCCACCACCGGGTCGATGATCGGCTTCTGGGCCCCGCAGATCTACCAGGGCGTGACGGTCGCGGGCTTCCACTTCCACTACCTCGACGACGCACGCGCCGTCGGCGGACACTGCCTCGACTACTCCATCTCGTCGGCCACGCTCACGATGCAGGCTCTCTCGAGCATCACCCTGCGCCTGCCGCAGACGCCCGAGTTTCTCACCGCAGACTTCGCCCAGGCCGACGCCGACCTGGCCATCCGCCGGGTCGAGAGCAGCGCAGTGGGCGTTGCATCCGCACCGCAGTAGCCGGGCATCCTGCTCGCCCTACCACGCAGCGGGTTTGTAGTCCTTGAGGAAGACGCCGGCGATGTCTTCGCCTGATTCGCCGCGCACGATGGGGTCGTAAACGCGGGCGGCACCGTCGACGAGGTCGAGGGGAGCGTGAAAGCCTTCTTCGGCCAGCCGCACTTTGGTGGGGTGGGGCCGCTCGTCCGTGATCCAGCCCGTGTCGACGCTCGTCATCAGAATGCCGTCGCTCAGCATCTCTTTGGCACTGGTGCGGGTCAGCATGTTGAGTGCGGCCTTGGCCATGTTGGTGTGCGGATGCCCGGGGCCCTTGTATCCGCGAGCGAACACGCCTTCCATGGCTGACACGTTCACGATGTAACTGCGGCCAGAGGGTGCCGCCGAGGCCGCAACGGCCATCGCCGGGCGCAGCCTGGACACGAGCAAGAACGGAGCCGTCGTGTTGCACAGCTGCACCTCGAGCATCTCGAGCGGGTCGACGTCTTGCACCGCTTGCGTCCAGCTGTTCTCGTGGTGCAGGTCGGGTACGAGCCCGCCCGCGTCGATCGCAGTGCCGGCCGCGAGCCGCTCGAGCGACGACGACCCGGCCGTCATCGCGAGGGTGGCCAACTGTTCTCCGGTGAGCACTTCACCGCCGAGCGCAGCGCGCTGGAGCAGCGGATGCGCGGCCACCGACGCCGCCAGGGCCTGCGGATGCGCGTCGTTCGTGTGCCCGAACGTGATCATCTCCGGCAGCGGGCCGTCGGGCAGCGGCGCCAGTTCGGCTTCGGCCAGCGGCGCATACGACCCCGGCGATCGCTTCACGGTCTGCGCCGCATTGTTGATGAGAATGTCGAGGGGACCGGCCTCGGCCACCGTCTCGGCCAGCCCGATCACCTGAGCAGGGTCGCGGAGGTCGATGCCCACGATGCGCAGCCGGTGCATCCAGTCGCCCGCGTCGGGCAGGCTCGAGAACCGGCGCACCGCGTCGCGCGGAAACCGGGTGGTGATGGTGGTGTGCGCGCCGTCGCGCAGCAGCCGCAGGGCGATGTACATGCCGATCTTGGCGCGGCCTCCGGTGAGCAGGGCGCGCCTGCCGGTGAGGTCGGTTCGGGCATCCCGTTTCTGGTGGCTCATCGCCGCGCAGTCGGGGCAGAGCTGGTGGTAGAACGCGTCGACCTGCGTGTAGTGCTGCTTGCAGACGTAACAGGGCCGCGACTTGATGAGGGTGCCGGCGGTGGGGGCGCTCGTTGTGAGGGCCAGCGGAATGCCGCGCGCTTCGTCGTCGATGCGGTCGGGCGCGCCGGTGGCGGTGGCGGCGACAACGCTGCGATCGGCGGCCTGGATGGCCTCACGTTTCTCGTCGCGACGGCTCTTCTTGACGGCCTTGAACATCTTCGCCGTTGCCTGCCGCACGGCGACGAAATCCGGATGCTCGTCGTCGAGCTCGTGCAGGCTCGCCAAGACGCGCAGCGCGACCTCGAGGTCGGCCGCGTCGATGCCGCCCGCGTCGATGCCGTCGGGCGCTGATGTGCTGTTCGTCTGTTCCATGAGCCGGTCTATCTTACGGGAGCGGTCTGCGGTTCCGGCCGGTGCGACCGATGGCTTAGTATCTGCGTATGGATGCAGATAAGCAGGTCTGCGGGCGAAAGCCCGACAGCCAATTCGTCGAACTGGCGGTCGAGATCTTCGCGATGCTCGCTGACGCTACCCGGGTGCGAGTGATTCTGGCGTTACGAGACGGAGAGCAGTCGGTGAACACGCTCGCCGAGCTCGTCGACAAGAGCCCGGCCGCAGTGTCGCAGCACCTGGCCAAACTGCGGCTCGCCCGCATCGTCGCCACCCGTCAGCACGGCCAGAAGGTGTTCTACCGGCTCGAGAACGAGCACGCGTCGCAGCTGGTCAGCGACGCGATCTTTCAGGCCGAGCACTCCCTCGGCGGCACACCCCGCCACCACCACCCGGCGGCCGCGGAGTGACGGGCGTGGCGCACGACCACGAGCACGGCCCTCACGAGCACGAGCACGGCCCGCACGACCATGGCCACGAGCACGAGCACGAGCACGAGCACGGCCCGCACGACCATGGCCACGAGCACGAGCACGAGCACGAGCACGAGCACGGCCCGCACGACCATGGCCACGAGCACGAGCACGAGCACGAGCACGAGCACGAGCACGAGCACGAGCACGAGCACGAGCACGAGCACGACCCGCACGACCACCCCCACCCCCACACCCACCCCACGGGCATCCGCGGGGTTCTGCACGGCCTCTTCGTGCCGCACAGCCACGACGCCGCCGACTCCATCGACGACGCCCTCGAGGCGAGCGCCGCGGGAGTGCGGGCGCTCAAGATCAGCCTGTTCATCCTGCTCGGCACGACTCTCGTGCAGTTCGGCGTGTTTCTCGCCAGCGGGTCGGTCGCGCTTCTGGCCGATACGATCCACAACTTCTCTGACGCGCTCACTGCCGTTCCGCTCTGGATCGCCTTCGTGCTCGCTCGCCGCCTGGCCACGCGCCACTACACGTATGGATTCGGCCGCGCCGAAGACCTCGCGGGGCTGTTCATCGTTGCCGTCGTCGCTCTCTCGGCCGTCGTCGCAGGTATCGAGGCCGTTTCGCGCTTCTTTCACCCCGCCACCGTCACCAACCTCGGCTGGGTCATGGCCGCCGGAGTGATCGGGTTCGCGGGCAACGAGGCCGTCGCGCTCTACCGCATCCGAGTCGGCCGCCAGATCGGCTCGGCGGCTCTTGTCGCCGACGGCGTGCACGCGCGCATCGACGGCCTCACCTCGCTCTCGGTCGTCATCGGAGCGCTCGGCGTGCTGCTCGGTTTTCCGCTGGCCGACCCCATCGTGGGTCTGCTGATCGCCGTGTCGATTCTGCTGCTGCTCTGGGGCACCATTCGCAGCATCGGCCGCCGCCTCATGGACGGTATCGACCCCGACCTCGTGCACCGCGCCGAGCACGCCCTCGAAGCGACCCCCGGGGTTGTCGGCGTCACGCGCCTGCAGTTGCGCTGGGTGGGCCATCGCCTGCAGGGTGCCGCCGAGATCTCCGTGCCCGACACGAGCGTCGCCGAAGCCGAGTCGATCGTGCACGACGCCCGTCACCACCTCGCCCACGCGCTACCCAACCTCGACGACACGGTGATCGCCATCACTTCAGGGGCGGCTCCTCCTTCCGCGTAGGGTTGCTACCATGACCGACGCGCAACTCGACTCGCTGGTTTCGCTGGTCAACTATCTGCCCGAGAGCGAAGGCCGGGCATCCGGTGCCGGCGCAGCCCGCGAACCCGCAGACCCCGACGTGCTCTTCGAGCGCTTCAGCGAGTACACCGCGAGCCGGGGCCTCACCCTCTACCCGGCGCAAGAAGAGGCGATCATCGAGATCGTCTCGGGTGCCAACGTCATCTTGAGCACGCCGACCGGCACCGGAAAGTCTCTCGTCGCCGTCGCGGCGCACTTCGCGGCCCTCGCCGACGGTCGCCGCACCTTCTACACCGCGCCGATCAAGGCGCTCGTCAGCGAGAAGTTCTTCGCCCTGGTCGAGATCTTCGGCCCCACCAACGTCGGCATGGTCACGGGCGACTCCAGCGTCAACGCCGACGCGCCCATCATCTGCTGCACCGCCGAGATTCTGGCGAACATCGCGCTGCGGCACGGGGCGGATGCTCCGGTCGACCAAGTCGTGATGGACGAGTTCCACTTCTACAGTGACCCCGAACGCGGCTGGGCGTGGCAGGTGCCGTTGCTCACGCTGCCGAAGGTGCAGTTCATCCTGATGTCGGCCACCCTCGGCGACGTCACCTGGCTGAGCAAAGACCTCACCCGGCGCACGAACCGCGAGACGGCTGTCGTCACCGGGGTCGAACGGCCTGTTCCGCTCAACTACTACTACGCGCTCACGCCCGTGCACGAGACCGTCGAAGACCTGCTGAAGACGGGGCAGGCGCCCATCTACGTGGTGCACTTCTCCCAGCTCGCGGCTCTCGAGCGGGCACAGGCGCTGTCGAGCGTGAAGATCGTGAGCCGCGAGCAACGCGACGAGATCGCCGACGCCATCGGCGACTTTCGCTTCACCACGAACTTCGGCCGCACCCTCTCGCGCCTCATTCGAGCCGGCATCGGAGTGCACCACGCCGGCATGCTGCCGAAGTATCGCCGACTGGTCGAGCAGCTCGCCCAGCGCGGCCTGCTGCGGGTGATCTGCGGTACTGACACGCTCGGCGTCGGCATCAACGTGCCCATCAGAACAGTGCTGCTCACCGCGCTCACGAAGTTCGACGGCACTCGGATGCGCCAGCTCACGGCGCGCGAATTCCACCAGGTGGCGGGCCGCGCCGGCCGGGCCGGCTACGACACCGCCGGAACGGTCGTCTGCCAGGCACCCGAGCACGAGACCGAGAATGCGCGGCTCGTAGCGAGAGCCGGCGACGACCTGAAGAAGATCAAGCGCATCGTGAAGAAGCGCGCCCCCGAGGGATTCGTGTCGTGGGGCGAGCCGAGCTTCAACCGGCTCATCTCCGCCGAACCCGAAACGCTCACCAGCAGCATGCAGATCAACCACGCGATGCTGCTGAACATCATCGGCCGCGGGGGAGACGTCTTCAACAACGTGCGTTCGCTGCTCGAAGACAACCACGAGCCCCGAATCCGCCAGCTCGAACTCGAGCGCCAGGCGCTGGCCATCTACCGCACGCTGCGCACCGCGGCAATTGTGGAGCAGGGCGAGCCCGACGCGAACGGATTCGCGAGCATCCGGTTGACCGTCGACTTGCAGCCCAACTTCGCTCTCAACCAGCCGCTCTCACCTCTCGCGCTCGCGGTTTTCGAGCTGCTCGAGCCCGAGAGCCCCACCTACGCCCTCGACATGATCTCGGTGCTCGAAGCGACGCTCGACGACCCGCGGCCGGTGCTCTCGGCCCAGCAGTTCCAGGCCAAGGGCGAGGCCGTGGCCGCGATGAAGGCCGAGGGCATCGAGTACGACCAGCGCATGGAGCTGCTCGAGCAGATCACCCACCCCAAGCCCCTCGAAGGGCTGCTGGGCGAGGCGTTCGACGTCTACAAGCGCTCGCAGCCCTGGGTGGGCGACTTCGAGCTCAGCCCGAAGACCGTCGTGCGCGACATGTACGAACGCGCCATGACGTTCAACGACTACATCGGCTTCTACAAGCTGAACCGGTCGGAAGGGCTCGTGCTGCGCTACTTCTCCGATGCGTTCAAGGCGGCCCGGGCGACGATTCCCGACGAAGCGAAGACCGACGACCTGACTGACCTCATCGAATGGCTCGGCGAACTCGTGCGCCAGGTCGACTCCAGCCTGCTCGACGAGTGGGAGGAGCTGACCAACCCCGCGGAGGTGCAGGGCGAGGCCGATCTGGTGACGGGTGTCGGCCGCGGAGTCACCGCCGTGCTGCCTCCCGCTCCGCGCAGCGTCGTGTCGAACATCCGCGCGTTCCGCATTCTCGTGCGCAACGAGCTCTTTCGCCGCGTGCAGTTGGCGGCGCTCGACAAGGTCGACGAACTCGGCGAGCTCGAGGCGGCGACCGGCTCGGGCTTCACCCGCGAGATGTGGGCGGATGCCCTCGACGCGTACTTCGACGAATACGACTTCGTGGGCACGTCAGCGGCGGCCCGAGCCGCATCGATGATCAGCATCACCGAGGGCCCCACCGTCTGGGCCGTGCGGCAGACCTTCGACGACCCCGAAGGCGATCACGCCTGGGGCATCGACGCCGAGGTCGATCTGGCGGAGTCGGCCGAGCAGGGTGTGGCGATCATCCGCGTCGTGGGTGTGAACAGCCTGTAGAAACTCGGCTCCGCACCTGCGGCAATAGTATTAGTTTTGTGCCGCAGATTCGGATCAAGGAAGCCGCCCTCTACCTCGGGGTGAGCGACGACACTGTTCGTCGGTGGATCGAGCACGACCTGCTGACCGCGTCGAATGACGAGTCGGGCAAGACCGTGGTCGACGGCGTCGAACTGGCGGCGTTGGCGAAGAAAAACGCCGTGCTGCCCGACGATCCCTCGGGCATCGGCCGCTCGGCCCGCAACCGCTTCGTGGGGCTGGTCACCGCCATCACCATGGACACGGTCATGGCACAGGTCGAACTGCAGTGCGGGCCGCATCGTGTCGTGTCGCTGATGTCGAGCGAGGCTGTACGCGAATTGAATCTCGAACTCGGCTCTATTGCTGTAGCCGTCGTGAAGGCCACGACGGTGATCGTCGAAACCCCCCTGGGGAAGGTGTGAAAGTGAAACTGTCCTTTCGAAAACTCGGTGTCGCGCTGGTCGCAGCCGCTGTACTGACCGGTGCCGCGGCCTGCTCGTCGAGCACCCCCGCCGCCACTACGGCTGCGACCGCGTCGGCGTCGTCGACCCCGGCTCCGACCGGAACCATCGTGGTCTTCGCGGCCGCGTCGCTGAAGGCCACCTTCACCTCGCTCGCGACCTCGTTCGAGGCCGCGAACCCCGGCACGACCATCACCACGAACTTCGCCGGCTCGTCCGACCTCGTGACGCAGATCACCGGGGGAGCCCCGGCCGACGTGTTCGCCTCGGCCGATACCGCCAACATGACCAAGCTCACCGGCGCGGCCCCCAGCCTCATCACCGGCACGCCCGTCAACTTCGCCACCAACGTGCTCGAGATCGCCGTTCCGCCGGGAAACCCGGCCAATGTCAAGACCTTCCAAGACCTCGGTAACAGCAGCATCAAGACCGTCATCTGCGCACCCGCCGTGCCCTGTGGCGCGGCGACCGCCAAGATCGAGAAGTCCACGGGCGTCACGATTCCCGCGGTGAGCGAAGAGTCGTCGGTGACGGATGTTCTGGGCAAGGTCTCGTCGGGTGAAGCCGATGCCGGGCTGGTCTACGTCACCGACGTCACCGGCGCCGGCACGTCGGTGCAGGGTGTGACGTTCCCGGAGTCCTCGAGCGCCGTGAACACTTATCCGATCGGCGAGGTCAGCTCGTCGAAGAACCCGGCTCTGGCTGAGGCGTTCATCGCTTACGTGACCGGCACCGACGGCCAGGCCGTGCTCAAGGCCGCCGGCTTCGGCGCACCGTGACGAACGGCGTCTGATGGCTCGGCCTGAGGCGATCTCCTCGTCGGCCGCACGTGAAGTGCGACCTTCCTCGTCGGCGTTGCATCCCGTGCCATCAGACGCCACTCGTCGGCGCGGCAGCCCGCCGAGGCGCTCGGCGTCGGCAGCCCGTCGCGCGTTTGTCAGCGTGCCGCGCTGGGTGGTCGGCATTGCGATCGTCGGCGGAATCTTCGTGCTGCTGCCGCTGGTCGCGCTGATCACCCGCGTCAACTGGCAGCAGTTCTGGCCGCTCGTCACCTCGCAATCGTCGATCGACGCGCTGCTGCTCAGCCTGCGCACTTCATCGGCGGCCACGCTGATCTGCATCGTGCTCGGTGTGCCGATGGCGCTGGTGCTGGCGCGAACGACCTTTCCGGGGCAGAAGATTCTGCGTTCGCTCGTGCTTCTGCCCCTTGTTCTGCCGCCGGTGGTCGGCGGGATCGCGCTGCTCTACACGTTCGGGCGCAAAGGCCTCTTGTCGGGCGGAATGCAGGTGCTGGGCATCCAGATCGCCTTCTCGACGACGGCCGTGATCATTGCGCAGGCCTTCGTGGCGCTGCCGTTTCTCGTGCTGAGCCTCGAGGGTGCGCTGCGCACGGTGGGCTCGCGATATGAGGCCGTTGCGGCGACGCTCGGCGCAAAGCCCACCGGTGTGCTCTGGCGGGTCACTCTTCCGCTGGTGCTGCCCGCGGTCATCTCGGGCGCGGTGCTCTCGTTCGCCCGAGCGCTGGGCGAGTTCGGGGCTACGCTCACCTTCGCCGGAAGCCTGCAGGGTGTGACGCGCACTCTTCCGCTCGAGATCTACCTGCAGCGCGAGACCGACCCCGATGCGGCGGTCGCGTTGTCGCTCGTGCTTGTGGTCGTCGCCGTGGTGATCGTCGCGCTGGCGCACCAGATCGGCAGTCGCTCGCAGTTGAGCCTTCAGCAGGGCACTCTGTGAGCTTCGTGCTGCAGGCCGCGCTGGATGCCCGCGACTTCGACCTCGAAGTGTCGGTCGCCGACGGCGAGACCGTTGCGGTTCTCGGGCCCAACGGTGCCGGTAAATCCACCCTGCTCGGCCTCATCGCGGGAATGCTGGCGCCCGATCGCGGCCGAGCCGTGCTCGACGATGTGATTCTCTTCGACCTCGGTGGAGCAACCAGCGCGGGAGCCGGGCTCGGGGGAGCAACCGCGGTCGACGCGCAGGCGGATGCACGGGCATCCGTTCGCCGACGCGAGTCGTTCAAACCGCCGCACGCCCGCAGCGTGTCACTTCTGGCCCAAGAGCCGCTGCTTTTTCCGCACCTCAGCGTGCTCGACAACGTCGGCTTCGGGCCGCGTAGCTCCGGGCGTTCCCGTCGCGATTCGCGCAGCATCGCTCTCGACTGGCTCGACGAAGTGGATGCCCGCGAATTCGCCGCGCGCAAACCCGCCCAGCTCAGCGGAGGCCAGGCGCAGCGCATCGCCGTGGCCCGAGCCCTCGCCGCAGAGCCCGCGCTGCTGTTGCTCGACGAGCCCCTTTCGGCGCTGGACATCGAGGTCGCCCCCGCCATTCGCACCATGCTGCGGCGCGTGCTCGCCCACCGCAGCGCCCTCATCGTGACGCACGACGTCATCGACGCCTACGAACTCGCCGACCGCGTGATCGTCATTGACGGCGGCCGCGTCGTTGAGAACGGTCCCACCAAACGTGTGCTCGAGCATCCGCGCAGCTCGTTCGCCCAGCAACTGCTGGCGACCAACGTGGTCGCGGGCAGCTCCCCGGGAGCGTCGCGCAGCGGAACTGCGGCTGCCGCCGCTTCCGCTTCCACCACCGCCGCCGCGTCGCATCGCGCCCGCGCCGTGCGCCGCCTCTCCCGCGGTCGAGCGTGATTTCGGAGGAGATTTCGAGGGGGTGCGCCCAATGCGGGCTCACCCTGCCGAATTCTCCTCTGAAACGCAAACGGTGGTAAGCGAAGGGTAGACCCGAAGTGGGGGTGTTTCTGTTGCAGCAGGGCAGGCGACTTCGCCGATAGGGTATGGCACGTGGATCGGCGACTGTTTCTCGCTGCGGGGGCTGCGGGGGTCGTCTCAGCAGCTCTTTCGGCCTGCGCGCTGCGAGCCCCGGACATCCCTACCGTCGCGGGAACACCCGTGGCCCGGGCGGTGCCCACGGCGACGCCGACGCCGACCTTTACTCCGACTCCGACCCCCACACCCACCCCGACGCCGACTCAGCTCTTCAGCGCCCCCGCCCTGGCGAAGGTGCCGATACCCGACGGCGTCATGACCGACCTGCCCGGCGACGGCACTCTGCTCGCCTGGACGGTCGACGACGGCTCGAACAGCGAGGTGATTCGCAAGTACGTCGAGTTCGCGAAAGCGACTGGCGTGCGGCTCACCTTCTTCGTGAACGGCACCTACTCGGGCTGGAGCGAGAACGCCGATCTCTTGCGTCCGCTCGTCGCAAGCGGGCAGATCCAGCTCGGCAACCACACCTTCGATCACGCCGACCTCACCTCCATCAGCGACGACGACGTCATCGACGAGCTGCAGAAGAACCACGACTTCATCATGAGCACCTACGGAGTGGATGCTCGGCCCTACTACCGGCCGCCCTACGGCTACCGCAACCACCACACCGACCGGCTGGCCGCGAGCATCGGCTACACGACGCCGGTGCTCTGGTACGGGTCGCTCTCCGATTCCGGGCTGATCACCGATCAGCAGGTGGTCGACTTCGCTACGCAGTGGTTTCTGCCGCAGCACGTGGTCATCGGGCACCTCAACTACCTGCCGGTGACGGAGGTCTTCGACCAGCTGGTGCAGATCATCCAGAGCCGCGGGCTGCAGCCGGTGACGCTGAACGATGTCTTCAGCTCCTAGCCTCCCGGTGCGAGGCTGGAGCGATGAAGCAGGAGGGTGCCCTCGGGGGAGTGTTCCACGGCCACGTCACCGATCCGAACGGTGTGATCTGAGAGATCGCCCACAACCCCGGTTGGAGCGTCTCCGCCGCCGGCACCGTCACCTTCGGCTGACGGCTTTCGGCGGCCGTGTTCAGGGGCGTCGGGGTTGCGCAAAAGCACCGTGGAACGCGCCCCGAGGTGCCTTGGCGCAACCTACGTACGCCAAACGCCCGCTCAGTACCAGTGCGGGTCGGTGTTCTGGGAGTGGGCCCAGGCGCCGCAGGGGGAGCCGTAGGCGCGCTCGATGTACGACAGACCCCAGTTGATCTGCGTCTGGTAGTTGGTGCGCCAGTCGGAGCCGGCCGTGGCCATCTTGTCGCCGGGCAGCGACTGCGGAATACCGTAGGCACCACCGTCTTCGTTGTAGGCGTTCACGCGCCAGCCCGACTCGCGGTTCCAGAGACTGACCAGGCACGAGAACTGATCGCTGCCCCAGCCCATCGCCGACACCTGGCCCGAAGCGTACGACTGGGCGGCACCCACGTCGACCACGACGGAACCCGGCGGCAGTCCGGCGCTCGAGCCCGATCCTGAATCTGAACCCGAGTCGGAGCCAGAATCGGCTGCCGCCGCGGCTGCAGCGGCAGCGGCGGCCTGCTGAGCGGCGATGTTGGCGGCTTCGATCTGGCCCTGCCGGTATTGTTCCTCGACCTGCGCCGTCGAGTTCTGCAGGGAGGCGAGCTGAGCGTAGAGCACGGTGCTCTTGGCCTGCTGATCGGCGACTTGAGCATCCGCCGCTTCTTGTGCGGCCTTAGCGTCGTCTGCCGCCTTCTGCGCGGCAGCGGCGAGCGCCTGCCGCGCCGTCTCGGCGACCGCGGCCTGGTCTTTCAGGCTTGTCGCGAGGTTCTGCGCCGATGTGGCGAGCGCGTTCAGCTGGGCCGACTGCTGAGTGAGCTTGCTCATGGTGCCGAGCTGGTAGAGCAGCGACTCCGCATTGCCGCTGTTCAGGAGCAGCGATGCACTGCTGCTGCCGCCTGAGCGGTACAACGACGCGGCCAGTTCGCCGACCTGTTGTTTCGCCGCCGTCGCCTTCGACTCGGCGTCGTTCGCCCGCTGGGTGGCGGTGTCGGCCACCTGCGTCGCCGACTGCAGCGCCGACTGGGCAGCCAGATACTCGTTGCCCTTCTTGACCGCCTCGTCGCCGAGCTGGGCGGCTTGGGCCTCGAGCCCGGTGAGCAGGCTGTTGATGTTGTCGACCTCGGCCGCCTTGGCCGCCTCGTTCTGCTTGGCCGCGTTCACGTCGTCCCAGCTCGGGTAGTCCGTGAGCACGACGGGGGCCGCCAGGGGCCCGGCGGCGGCGGCCAAAGGCGCGGCGGCGTTCGCCGTCAGCGGCGTTGCAACGGCGGCCAGTACGGCGAGCACCGCCGCCGTCAGAACGCGCGCAGAACGAGACATCCTTCTACGCTAAGCGACTCATTCGTAAATCCCCGGCACGACTCTGCTAATCAGCTGAAGATGGGATCGCGGGTGCGGCTGCGCTTGAGCTCGAAGAATCCGTCGTAACTCGCGGCCGCCACGACGCCGTCCCACAGGGTCAGCGCCTGCTCGCCCTTCGGTGCCGGCGAAATGACCGGGCCGAAGAAAGCGACGCCGTTCAGGCTCAGGATGGGCGTTCCCACGTCTTGCCCGACCAGCTCGATGCCGCTGTTGTGCGAGGCGCGCAACTGCTGCTCGAACTCGAAGGGCTTGTCGGCGGGGTCGGCCGGGGCGTACGCGACGAGGTCGGCCGGAAGGCCCACTTCTTCGAGCGACTCGCTCATCACGGCATCCACATCGGTGCGCTGGCCGAGGTGGATGCGCGTTCCGAGTGCGTCGTACAGCGGCTTGACCACCGCATCGCCGTGCAGCTCCTTGGCTGCAGCCACGAGCTGCGCGTACCGCAGGGCGCGGGGAAAGAAGGCGCGGTACGACTCCGACACGTCGTTGTTCTCGTTGAGAATCGCGAGGCTCATGATGTGCCACGACACATCGAGGTCACGATGAGGCGCCACTTCGTCGACCCATCTGCTGGTCATCCATGCCCACGGGCACGAGGGGTCGAACCAAAAGTCAACGCGTGTCGAATCTGTCATGTAACAAACTCTCTCACTCGTGGGAATAAAAACTCCATTCGATACATTTGTATAGACGCGGGCAGCCTTATGCCTTCATCCCTTTGAAGCAATTGAAGAGAAGAGAAACCATGACTGACACCTACCAGATCCCGGGCCACAAAGCGGGCACGTGGACCATCGACCCCTCGCACAGCGAGGTCTCCTTCAGCGTTCGCCACCTGCTCATCAGCAAGGTCAAGGGCAAGTTCGAGAAGTTCGACGCCACCTTCGTAACCGGCGAGAGCCCCCTCGACACCAAGCTGACGGCGTCGGCCGAGGTCGAGTCGATCAACACCGGTGACGCCAACCGCGACGGCCACCTGCGTACGAACGACTTCTTCAACGCTCCCGAGTTCCCGACCATCACGTTCGTCTCCGACGGCGTCGTGGCCGAGAAAGACGACCTGCTCGTCACCGGCACGCTGACCATCAAGGGCGTCAGCAAAGAGGTCACCTTCACCGTCGAATTCGGTGGCTTCGGCAGCGACCTGTACGGCAACTACAAGCTCGGTCTGACCGCCAAGGCCGTCATCAACCGCAACGACTTCGGTGTGAACTGGAACGCTCCGCTCGAGGCCGGCGGCGTGCTGGTCGGCGACGACGTGACGATCAACATCGACCTGCAGGCCAGCCTGCAGGCCTAATTAGGCGCCGGAAGACGAAGAAAGCGACGTACACGCCGCCGCTTTCTTCTGATTCCGTTGGGTATAACGAATCGGCCGTCGGCCTCACTTTCGGGTGAGGTCGGCGGCTTTTTTCGTCGCCGCGAGCGGCAGCCCAGAATAGTGGGCGTAGACCTCGGCGGTGCGATGGATGCCGCGCTGCACTGCGGGCGTGAGCGTGACGAAGGGGTCGGGAGTGACCGCCACCTGCTTCGTCGTGGCTTTGCGCGACCACGAGCCAATGACGCGCCCGCCCGCGACGATCGTGGGCAGGAACATGCCGTTGCCGCCGGGCACGATGCGCTCGAAGTGCCCCTCATCGAGAGGTACGCTGCGATCGGTGTAGCCGAGGATGTATTCGTCGAAGCCGGGCAGCAGGTAAACAGCGCCGCCGCCGCCGCCGCCGCCGCTGCCGCTGCTGCCGCCGCCCGCCCGCGCCGCGCTGTCGGCGTCGAGCGTTCCGGCCGCCATCCAGTACTCGACACCGTCGACCTCGATCGATTCGAGCCCCGGGCGCGCCAGTTCCAGACCGATCTTCGCCTCTTTGACCAGCACTTTCGACCACCACAGAAAATCTTTCAGCGTGGCAGGCCCGTGACTCGTGACGTAGCGCAACACGAGTTCGCCGAGGCTCTGGTCACGATCGAGGGCGCGTGGATGCCCGATCCACTCATCCAGCAGCACGAGGGCCTGATTCGTGCCGTTCGGGCCCACCATCGGCCCGAAACAGATCGTTTTGGTGTGGGCGAGATACCAGAGCAGGTGCACTCCGCGCTGGCCCTGTGTCGAGACGCCGTCGGCATCGAAGGCGGCGAAGAGTTCGTCTCGGGTGAGGCTCTTGCGGCCCGCGAGCGCGCGCTCTGCGAGATCGCGAGCATGCGCGAACGTGTGCGCGTCGAGCCCGAGGCCGCGATGGCGTGTCGCCGCGCCGGTGAGGGTACGAGCGGCCGTCAGATCGAGCATCCACCCGAGGTCTTCGCCTGGCACGAGGTGCAGGGTGCCGCGGAACGGCCACGAACGCACCACCTCACCGTGGTCGAAGGCGGCGGTGACCTGGTCGCGCGTGCCGCCGGGCATCCGCAGTGCCACGGCCCAGAGCGCACCGGGCAAGTCTTGCGCCTGCATGGCCGTCATCCAGCGCACGACGTCGACCGCCGAGCGTGAGTCAGCCGAACTGATGAGTTGGCTCGCCAGCCGAATGCGGGCGAGCGTGCTGCGTTCGGCGGCTTTCATGGCAGAACGCTACAGCAGACCCGTCGCTACAGCAGGCCCGCGGCCCGCATCTGCTTGGCGAGGCCGGAACCGTCGGGCGCGTACATCCACAACGCCTGCGACTTCTCTGACATGTCTTCGGACTTCGAGCGCCCGCCGGCGAGAACCGCCTCGCTGGGGGAGAGCTGCCGAATGGCGATGGCGGAGACGTTCTCGGGGTGCTGCTCTTCGAACTCGCCATAGATTTCTTCGTCGTGCTGGCCGTCGTCACCGACGAGCATCCACTTGATCTGCGGAAACTCTTCGGCGAGGCGGCGCAGGTTGTCGCGCTTGTGCTCCGGCCCGCTGCGGAACAGCCGGTCGTGCGTGGGCCCCCAGTCGGTGAGCAACAAGGCGCCAGAGGGGTAGAGGTTGCGCGACAAGAACCGCGTCAATGTCGGGGCCACGTTCCAGGCCCCGGTCGAGAGATAGATGGTGGGCGAACCCGGATGCCCGGCGGCCAGCCGGTCGAGCAACACGGCCATGCCGGGGGTGGGCCGGCGCGCGTGCTCGTCGAGCACGAACGTGTTCCACGCCGCAAGCAGCGGACGCGGCAGGGTCGTGACCATGACCGTGTCGTCGATGTCGCTGACCACCCCGAAGGTCGCGCTCGGGTCGATGACGTGCACGGGGGCCTCGACGATCTGCGAGTCTTCGGCCTGCAACGTGATGGTGTGCCAGCCCGGTTCGAGGGTGACGGCGAGTTCGGCGTCGACAACGCCGCCGCGGTCTGCCTTGACCCGGTGCACGACGCCGTCGACCGTGACGGTGACCTCGACTTCGTTCACCGGCACACTGGTGAAACTGCGCCAGCCGCGCACCGTCTCGTCGCGCCGCCCGATGAGGGGCAGACGCCGGCGTCGCTTCTCGTCGCGGGTCAGCAGAACCCGGCTCAACACCCGGATCCACGTGGTCGAGCCGTACCCGGTATAAGGGATGACCGTGGTGTGGTAGCCGCGTTTACGCGCCCGGTTCTCGCGCAGTTCGTGGAACGCGTCTTCGATGCGCGCGGCCCGGTGCAGGATCAGTTCGGGGGTCACTTTCGACCCGGTGAAGGACTGTTCCGGCTCGTTTAGCACCCGCTCAGTCTGTCAGATCAGTCTGAGTACGGTACTCGGCGACGGCCCTGCGGGCTCGTGATTTCTGAGTACGAGAAAATATTGGGTGCGATTTCCTGTCAAACGATAGGGAATTTCCTCAGACACAACGCCTGTTTTGACCGCACTTCGCTCACGCGGAGTAACATGAAGATTACTTGTAACAACGAAGGGGATGGCGAAAAGTGTCGCTCAGTAAGCTCATCGACGAAACCCTGCTCGAGATGGTCAACGTTCGCAACGAGCCCGTGCAGGTTCGCAGCTCGACCCGCATCTCTGCTCTGGTCGACGCGGCGGCCGAGGTCGTCGAAGAGGTCGGCGTCGAGCGCATGACCACGGCGATGGTCGCTGAGCGCGCCGGCGCCTCCATCGGCACGGTCTATCGCTACTTTCCCGACCGTATCGCGGTGCTCTCCGCGCTGAGCCTGCGCAGCATGGATCGCTTTCTGCGCCAGACCCGCGAGAACATTCTGCGTGAGAAGCCCGAGACCTGGATCGACCTGCTGATGGTCTCGTTCGACACCGGCGTCGAGATGCACCGCACCGAGGTCGGCTTCACGTCGATTCGGCTGGGCGACCTCGTGTCGTATCCCGAGGTGGAGCCGTCGGGCATCCGCTCGGCCCGCATCGCGAAGGCGTTCGCCGCCATCATCAGCGAAGACTTCGGTCTGGCCGAGACCGACGAACTGACCCTGCGCATCGAGATGAGTGTGAACATGACCGACGCTCTGCTCACCCGTGCGTTCGTCACCGACAAGAAGGGCGACGAGGCGATCATCGCCGAAGCCCGCAAGATCGTGCACGGGTACCTCACCACCGCCAGCGAATAGTTCTTCTCGCCCCCGAATGTCGGTGGGGTGCGCAACAATTCGTCAAGGGTCGGTTTTGGCTTTGCCAATCCTGACCAGAGATGTTTGGCTTGGCGCACGCCCGCACGCGACGAATGGATGGCGACATGATCGAATTCCGCACGGTCACCAAACAGTTCCCTGACGGAACGGTGGCGGTCGACGAGTTCAGCCTGGTCATTCCTGCGCGCCAGACCACGGTTCTCGTGGGTTCGTCGGGGTCGGGCAAGACCACCATCTTGCGCATGATCAACCGCATGGTCGAGAAGACCAGCGGCGAAATCGAGATCGACGGCGAGAGCATCTACAAACTCAATCCCGTCAAGCTCCGCCGCAGCATCGGGTATGTCATGCAGAACTCCGGTCTGCTGCCGCACCGCAAAGTCGTCGACAACGTCGCAACGGTGCCATTGCTCAACGGCGTGAAGAAGGCGGATGCCCGCCGGGGCGCCCTCGATCTGCTCGACACGGTCGGGCTCGACCGCGCGCTGGCCGACCGCTACCCCAGCCAGCTCTCGGGCGGGCAGCAGCAGCGCGTCGGTGTGGCACGCGGGCTCGCCGCCGACCCGAACATCTTGCTGATGGACGAACCCTTCGGCGCCGTCGACCCCATCGTGCGCGCCGAACTGCAGCAAGAGCTCGTGCGTCTGCAGCGCGAACTCGGCAAGACCATCGTGTTCGTCACCCACGATATCGACGAGGCGTTTCTCCTCGGCGACCAGGTCGTGCTGCTCGAAAAGGGTGGTCGTATCGCGCAGCAGGGCACTCCCGCCGAGATCCTGTCGAAGCCGGCCAACGATTTCGTCGCCACGTTCATCGGGGCCGACCGCGGGCGGCGAGCGCTGCGCGTCGAGGTCGTCAACGGGCGAAATGTAGTCGTAGACGCCGACGGCCGCCCCACGGGGGTGTTGCAGGCATGAGAAGCCGCGTCGCTGCAGACCGTCTCAGTCGCCGGCGTTCTGTCGGTCTTGTCAACTGCTGGGCCGCGCTGAAACGAGCCCTCTCGTGAACTGGGTCGTCAACAACTTCGGCCTCATCTGGAGCCTGACGCTCGTTCAGGTCACCCTGGCCATCCCCCCGATCATTCTGGGCTTCGTCATCTCGCTGCCGCTCGGCTGGCTGGCGAACCGTTTTCGTCTCACCCGCGGCGCCCTGCTCACCATCAGCGGTCTGCTCTACACGATTCCGTCGCTGCCGCTGTTCATTGCGCTTCCCGCCATCATCGGAACGGGCATCCTCGACCCCATCAACGTGGTTGTCGGCCTCACGATCTACGCGGTCGCCCTCATGGTGCGACAGACGGCAGATGCCCTGGCCTCGGTCGACCCCGATACCAAGCAGGCCGCCACGGCCATGGGCTTCTCGGGCTGGAGCCGGTTCTGGAAGGTCGAATTTCCGCTCGCCGGGCCGGTGTTGCTCGCGGGCTTGCGGGTCGTCTCGGTGAGCACCGTGAGCCTGGTGAGCATCGGGTCGGTGATCGGCGTCACGAGCCTCGGTTATCTCTTTCTCAACGGGCTGCAGCGCGACATTCCGGGTGAAGTGATCAGCGGCATCGTCGCCACCCTGGTGATCGCCATCGTGTTCGACTTCATTCTCGTCGGCATCGGGCGCCTGCTGATGCCGTGGACCCGCGCTGATCGCAGCAGGCGATCGCCTCGGCGAGGTTCGGGCAGGCAGCTAGCCGAGAGCCGGGTTCCGGTGGTGGTCGAATGAACTTTCTTCTGCAGGGCATCGCGTGGATCTTCGATCCGGCACGGTGGAGCGGCCCCGGCGACATGCAGAGCCGCATCCTCGAGCAATTGGCGTACACGTTCGGCGCGGTCGCCATCGCTTCGGTCATCGCGATTCCGCTCGGCCTGCTCATCGGGCACACCGGCAAGGGGCGAGACGTCGCCGTGTCGCTGTCGGGTGGACTTCGGGCGCTGCCTAGCCTCGGCCTGCTCATCATCTTCGCGCTGCTCATCGGTATCGGCTTCAAGGCGCCGCTGCTGGCGTTCGTGATCCTCGCTATTCCGCCCGTTCTCTCGGGCGCCTACGCCGGAATCGAAGCGGTCGACCGGCGCACGATCGACGCGGCCCGCGCCATGGGCATGACCGAATGGCAGGTGCTGACGAAGGTAGAGGTGCCACTCGGGGCGCCGCTCATCGTGGCGGGCATCCGTTCGGGCATTCTGCAGGTGGTGGCGACGGCCACTCTTGCCTATTTCGCGAGCGGCGGTGCGCTCGGCGTGTTCATCAACGACGGGCTCGTCACCCGCAATTACATCGAGTTGCTGGGCGCGTCGATCGTGGTCACTGCGCTTGCGCTCATCTTGGAGGGCATATTCGCCCTCCTCCAGAGGTTGATCGTGCCACGCGGTGTCACCGCGGGGCAGGTTGCAGACGTTCGATCGAGGCCAGTCAGGTCGCGGTCGACGGTGGGATCCCCCATCCAAGAAGGAGAATAACAATGTTCACAGCAGGGAAGAAAGGCCGGATCGCCGTCATCGGCGCTCTCGCGGTCAGTGCCGCCATGGCACTGGCAGGGTGTTCGTCGAGTAGCAGCACGCCCCTGGGTGGCGGCTCGAGCGCCTCGGGCAGCGCCGCCGCAGGCACCATCGTCATCGGTTCGCAGGCGTACTACTCCAACGAGATCATCGCCGAGATCTACGCTCAGGCTCTCGAGGCCAACGGCCAGACCGTGACCCGCCAGTTCAATATCGGCCAGCGCGACGCCTACATGCCGTCGGTCGAAGACGGCACCGTCACACTGTTCCCCGAGTACACCGGCAATCTGCTGCAGTACCTCGACCCGAAGGCGACGGCGACCACGTCGGCCGATGTCTACGCCGCGCTGCAGAAGGCCGTTCCGGCCGATCTCGAGGTGCTCGACCAGGCTCCTGCCGCCGACCAAGACGCCTATGTCGTGACGAAGGCTCTGGCCGACCAGTACGGTCTGAAGACCATCGCCGATCTGTCGAAGGTTCCGAACGTCACCATGGGCGCGAACCAGGAGTTCGCAACCCGGCCCTACGGCCCTCCCGGCGCGCTGAGCACCTATGGCGTGACGCTCGCCTTCACGCCGATCGGCGACTCTGGCGGCCCGCTGACCGTGAAGGCGCTGACCGACAACACGGTGCAGGTCGCCGACATCTACACGTCGTCGTCGGCCATCACGACCGACAATCTCGTGGTGCTGGGTGACCCGAAGGGGCTCATTCTCGCCTCGAACGTGGTACCGATCATCAACAAGTCGGCCGCGACACCCGAGGTCACTTCGGTGATCAACAAGGTGGATGCCGCACTCACGTCATCCGAGCTCGCCGCCCTGAACGATCAGAGCACCGTCGACCAGAAGTCGTCGGCTGACATCGCGAAGGCGTGGCTGGCGAAAGAGAAACTGTTCTGAGTTGAGTGATGCGCCGCCGCCTGTGCGGCGCATGCTGGCAGAACGGAGGGCGCAGAGCTCATTGCGCCGGAATTGTCGGGTCGTCTCCCTCGGGAGGCGGCCCGATTTACTCGCTGTGGGCGATTCGGGGTCAGGAGGAGAGCAACAGCACGGTGGGAATCGCGAGCAGAACCACGGCGGCGGCGAGGATGACCGTGCGAGTCGGTACAGGCAGCTGGGGTTCGGGGTTCAGCAGGCGGCGCACCCGGGTCGAGACGGGATCGAGCTGTGCGTCGGTGCGCGCCGATCCGGGCATCCCACCGCCCCCACCGCCCCCACCGCCCGAACCGCCCGTGCCACGGCCGCGCTCGGCCAGCGCCACGGCGGCGACGGATCCGTTGCTGCGTCGAACGATGGCCTCGGTCTCGGCCGAACCGACGAGGGAGATCGCCTCGGCCAGGGTGAGGTCGTCGGTGCTGCGGCGGCTCTGATCGTCCGCGAGAATCTCGACCAGCAGCGAAACGGCGACCTGTGCGCGGGTTGCGATGGGAAACCAGGGCAGGGCGCTACGCCATGACTCGAAGGCAACGAGCACAACGTGGTGCTGCTGGCGCAGATGCCCGCGCTCGTGCGCGATGACGGCTTCGAGTTGGTCGGTGCTGAGCAGGCTGACCAGCCCCTCCGAAAGCACCGTGACCGTGCGCGCCCCGGGGAGACAGTAGGCCACGGGAGCGGGGGAGTCGATGATGTGAGTGCCCGGCCGGCCGAGCAGCGGCGTGCTCAAGAGCTCGACGAGTGCACGATGCCGGCGACGCTGGCGCTCGGTGCGCGTCGTGGTCACGATGAGGTTGAGCACGAGATGCGCTGCGAGCAGCAGCGCGCTGCTGAGGGCGAAGATCTGAATCAGCCCGACATCGGGCGGCAGTGGCCCGCCGAAAACGAGCGGCGGCAGTTCGAGCAGGCCGCGGATGAGGCTCGAGCTGAACGGGGCGAGGCCGAACGTGACGAGCGAGCCGATCATCGAAAAACCACCGGCGAGGGCAATGGCCGACCACACCACAAGTGCTACGCCGGGGGAGCGGCTCGGCCAGTGCGCCTTCGCCAGCGCCACAGGAATCGGCCACGCCAGCAGTACCGCGAGCACCGCGAGGCACACCGATGCGACGAGCATCGAGTTCATCGGCGCCGCACTCACCGGGGCCGTCATCGCGAGAAGCACGCGCCCAGCGTACCCTCGCGCCTCGTGAGGCTCCTGCGTGCTGGTCTCGTGAGGCCGTTACGCCCGCAGTGAGGTTGTTGTACCAGCCTCAACGTGGTCACAGCGACCTCACTCGAGTCGAATTGCACGGGAGGAGCCGGCGAAGGGTCAGTCGTCGGCCGAGTCTGCGGAGGTCTGGCGGGCGCGCTGGTCGAGCAGCTGGCGCAGCGTTTCGGCCTCTTGCGGGGTGACGGTGCCGACGAAGTGGGCGAGGGCTGCGGCGCGGTCGGGCTCGGCGCCGAGCGCCTGCTGCAGCAGCTCTGAGGTGTGGTCGGCGCGGGTGGTCACGGCGTAATACACGTGCGGCCGAACTTTACGATCGCGGTCGACGAAGCCCTTGCGCTCGAGCCGAGACAGCACCGTGAGCATGGTGGTCAGAGCGAGCTCGTTGCCCGCGCTGGTCTTGTGAGCGAGTTCGTCGCGCAACTCGGCCGCAGAGACCGGCTCGTCGTTCGACCAGAGCCGCTCCATGATGGAGCGTTCGAGATCACCCAGGGTTGCCATTGCTTTAGATTACCGCCTTTTCCTAGATTGTTCTACATCCGGTAGAAATGTGTTCTACACTCGGTAGAAGAACGAATTTCTACACAATGTAGAACTACCGGATTCACCCGGGAAATCGCATAATGGTAGCTCAGAAACTCCTGAGCGGTTGACACGCGGAGGCGTTGTGAACGACTGGCTAGACCCCCTGCTGTTGTCACGCTGGCAATTCGGCCTGACAACCATCTATCACTTTCTGTTCGTGCCTCTCACGATCGGTCTGGCCGTCTCGGTGGCCATCTTTCAGACGGCCTGGGTGCGCACGAACAAGGCAAAGTATCTGCAGCTCACCAAGTTCTTCGGAAAGATCTTTCTGATCAACTTCGCCATGGGCGTCGTGACCGGAATCGTGCAGGAGTTTCAGTTCGGCATGAACTGGTCGGACTACTCGCGGTTCGTCGGAGACGTGTTCGGCGCCCCGCTCGCCCTCGAAGGCCTGCTGGCCTTCTTCTTGGAGGCCACGTTCATCGGGTTGTGGATCTTCGGCTGGGATCGTCTGCCGAAGAAGCTGCATCTCGCCACCATTTGGGTAACCGCGGTCGCGAGCATCCTTTCGGCGTACTTCATCATCGCCGCGAACGCGTTCATGCAGAACCCCGTCGGGTACGAGATCAACCAGGCCAAGGGCCGGGCCGAGCTCACCGACATCTGGGCACTGTTGACGAACAAGGTGGCGCTGGCGGCGTTTCCGCACACCATCTTCGCGTGCTTCATGGTGTCCGCCGCGCTGATCATCTGCGCCGCGGCCTGGCATCTGAAGAGAAAACAGCATGTCGACACCATGCGCCCGGCGCTGAAGTTCGGGTTCTGGATGATGATCATTGCGGGCATCCTGACCATCGTGTCGGGCGACCAGCTCGGCCTCGCCATGGTTCAGACCCAGCCCATGAAGATGGCGGCGGCGGAGGCGCTCTACAACACCGCGACCGGGGCGAACGCGTCGTTCTCGCTGTTCACCCTCGGCACGCCAGACGGGGTGAGCGAGCTGTTCTCGATTCGTATTCCGTATCTGCTGTCGTTCTTGTCGACGCACACGCTCGATGGAACGGTCGAGGGCATCAACGACCTACAGGCTCAGTACACGCAGTTGTACGGGCCCGGCGACTACACGCCCATCATCTGGGTCACGTACTGGGCATTCCGCTACATGATTCTGTTCGGCATCGTGTCGATCGCCATCTCGGTCGCCGGCCTGTTCTTCACCCGCAAGGGCCGTGAGCCCAAGCGCTGGATGTGGACGGTGGCCATCTGGGCCGTCTCGCTTCCGCTGGCAGCCATGATCGTCGGCTGGATCTTCACCGAGATGGGCCGGCAGCCCTGGATCGTGTTCAGCCTGCTGAAGACCAGCGACGCCGTCTCGCCGAACACCACCGGGCTCGACGTGCTCATCTCGCTTGTGGCATTCACGCTGATCTACGGCGCTCTGGCGGTGGTCGAGTTCAAACTCATCAAGAAGGCCATTCAGAAGGGCCCCGAAGAACCGGAGAAACCCGACGAACTGACCGGCGAAATCAAGCACGAAGCGACGGTGTACTGATCATGGATCTTCCTACCATCTGGTTCTTCGTTCTCGGTTTCTTCTTCATCGGCTACTTCGTGCTCGACGGATTCGACTTCGGCGTCGGCATGACGTTGCCCTTCTTAGGTAAAGACGACACCGATCGCCGTGTGCTGATCAATACCATCGGCCCGATCTGGGATCTCAACGAGACCTGGGTCATCGTGGCCGGGGCCGCGATGTTCGCCGCCTTCCCCGAGTGGTACGCCACCTTGTTCAGTGGCTTCTACCTGGTGATGCTGGCGATTCTGCTGGCGCTGATCTTGCGCGGGGTGTCGTTCGAATACCGGCACCAGCGCCCCGAGGCGGCCTGGAAACGCCGCTTCGACCGCATGATCGTGATCGGCTCTGCCGTGCCCGCCTTCTTGTGGGGTCTGGTGTTCGCCAACGTCGTGCGGGGGGTTCCGCTCGACGCGGGGTACAACTTCACCGGCAGCGTGTTCGACCTCTTCAACCCGTACGCGGTGGTCGGCGGTCTCACCCTCCTGCTGCTCTTCTTCACGCACGGCGTCATCTTCGTCTCGCTCAAGACCGAGGGCGACATCCGGGTGCGCGCACGAGCGCTCGCCGTGAAGTCGGGACTCGTCACGATCGTGGTGGCCGCCGGCTTCTTGGTGTGGACCACTGTGTCGTACGGCACCGTGTGGTCGGGCATCCTGTCGGCCCTGGCCGCCGTGGCACTGATCGGGGCGTACCTCGCGAACCTGCGCGGCGCGGAGCGGTGGTCGTTCGCGCTGATGGCCGTCACCATCGCGGTCGCCGTGCTGAGCCTGTTCGTGTCGCTCATGCCCGACGTGATGCCCGCCACGAACGACCCGGCGAACAGTCTGACCATCGCCAACGCGTCGTCATCGTCGTACACGCTCACCATCATGAGCTGGGTGGCGCTGATCTTCGTGCCGCTGATTCTGCTCTATCAAGGGTTCACGTACTGGGTGTTCCGCAAGCGGCTGAGCCGGTCGACGATCACTGGCGAGGGTGCAGACGAAGCCGGCTCCGGGGCGGGCAAGTTGGCGGCAGGCGCCTGATGAAGCCCGTCGACAAGCGCCTGCTTCAGTACGCCTCTGCCGCCCGTTCGTTCTTCGGGCTGGGGGCGGTGCTCGGGCTCGCGCAGGTGGCCTGCATCGTCGCTTTTGCGTGGCTGGTGAGTTCGATCGTGGTCGATGCGATTGGGGGCGCGCCGCTTTCGGCGCTGGGTCTTCGGCTCGCCGCGCTGGCTCTCGTGGTGCTGGTGCGCTCGGGGCTCGTCTGGCTGATGGAGTACAACTCGGCGCGCGGAGCCACCGTGGTGAAGAGTCAGCTTCGACGTGAGGTGCTGACGGCGCTGCCCCGGCTCGGTCCGTCGTGGTTGTCGACGCGCAACAGCGTCGCGGTGTCGACCGTGGCGACCAGCGGGCTGGATGCCCTCGACACCTATTTCTCGAAGTACCTTCCCCAGCTCATCCTGACGGCCTTGGCGACCCCGATTCTCGTCGTGGTGCTGTTCTCCTCCGACTGGCTCAGCGGGCTGACAGTACTGCTCACTCTGCCCGTGATTCCCGTGTTCATGGTGCTCATCGGCTGGGCGACGCAGAAGGCGCAGGCGCAGCAGTGGAAGCAGCTCGGCCGGCTGTCGAGCGGATTTCTCGATGTGGTCGAGGGCCTGTCGACGCTGAAGGTGTTCGGGCGCGAAAAGAGGCAGGCGGAGCGCATCCGGTCGGTTACAGACGACTACCGCGTGACCACGATGAAGGTGCTGCGAATGTCGTTCGTCAGCGGGTTCGCCCTCGAGCTGGCGGCGAGCCTCGCCGTGGCCCTGGTGGCGGTATCGATCGGTCTGCGGTTGGTCGACGGCTCGCTCGGGCTCGGTGTCGGGCTGTTCGTGCTCATGCTGGCGCCCGAGGTGTTTCTGCCGCTGCGGCAGGTCGGGGCGCAGTTTCATGCGGCGGCCGACGGGGTGGCGGCGACCGACGATGTGTTCGAGATTCTCGATGCGGCGGCAGGCGTGGCGGGGGTGGCTGGGGCTGGGTCGAAGGCAGCGGCGGCGGCTGGTGCACTGACGGCGTTGGCGGCGGTGGATGCTCGGGGTGGCGCTTCGGTCAGAGCAGGTGCCAGCGGCGGTGACCCCGCGGCCGGCGTGCATGACCGCAGTGAGGTCGTTCGCGATGACTCCGTGAGCGGGTTGCTGGTCGATCGGCTGAGCGTGAGGTACGGCGACGATCCTGTTGTGCGGGAGTTCTCGGCCGCGTTCGCGCGCGGCACGCTCTCGGTCATCGCCGGGCCGAGCGGTGCGGGAAAGTCGAGTCTTCTCGCGGCGATGCTGGGGTTCGTGGAGTTCGACGGTCGTATCGAGCTGGTCGGCTCCGGGCATCCGGTCGCGCTGTCGCGGGATGATGTCGCTTGGGCGGGGCAGCGTCCGGGCCTGATGGCGGGAACCGTCGCGGCCAATGTGACACTGGGCTCGAGCGCCCTCCACGCTGCGCATGTCAACGACGCGCACGTGGCCGACGCACATGAGGCCGACGCCCCGCACGTCGCTGCGCATGTCGCTGCGCACGTCGCCGGCGCGCTGCGGCGGGCAGGAGCGGCTGAACTCGACGCCTCGACCGTGCTCGGAGTGAACGGCGCGGGGCTCTCGGGCGGCCAGGCGCAGCGCGTCGCGGTGGCACGGGCGCTGTACCGCGCGGGGGAGCTCAGCACTCCGCTGCTGCTGCTCGACGAGCCGAGCTCTGCGCTCGACGCTGGTTCGGAGGCCGCTCTGATCGACGGTCTGCGCGAGGTGGCGGCGAGCGGCGTCATCGTGATCGTAGTGTCGCACCGCCGCGCATTCCAGGAGGCGGCCGACCAGGTCGTCGTGATGTCGCCGGTCGCCGCACCCGCCGACACGCCCGCTGCGCCCACGCCCGCCGCCGCGCTCGCTGCGCCCACGCCCGCCGCCGCCCTCGCCTCGTCAGTGCCCGCGGCTTCACTCGCCGACACGCCCACGCTTGTCGCCGCCGCCGGGGCACGTGCCGCTTCCGCCGCCACCGGAGCACGCGCGTCCGATATCACCAACGCTCCCGCCGCTGCTGCTCCCGGCACTGAGGCCGGCACCGCGCCGGCCCGCGCAGCAGCTGAGGTGCGCTGATGCTCACCTCAGAGGTGCTGCGGCTCGCCCAGCCGCGCTGGCGCATTTTCGCCCCCGGAGTTCTCTTCGGCGTGTTCAGCGCCGCCGCCGCGGTCGCGCTGCTCGCGACCTCGGCCTGGCTGATCACGCGCGCGGCCGACGAGCCGCCGATTTTGTTCTTGTCTGCCGCGATCGTCGGCGTTCGGGCCGCAGCGCTCGGCCGGGCATGCTTTCGGTACCTCGAACGGCTGAGCAGCCACGATGCCGCCTTCCGCGGTCTCACCGGGCTCCGTGTTGGCATCTACGAGCGGCTCGTTCCGCTCGCCCCCGACGGAGTGCGCGGCACGAAGCGCGGTGACCTGCTGGCTCGGCTCGTGGGCGATGTCGACGAGCTGCAGAACCTTCCGTTGCGGGTCGTGCAGCCTGTGCTCACCTCGGTGATTGTGGCGGTTGCGGCGGTGGTCGGAACGTTCATCCTGCTGCCGGCCGCCGGCATCGCGCTCGCGGTGGCGCTGATCGTGGCCTTTGTGCTCGGCACCGTCGTCAACTCGCGGCTCGCCGGGCGTGCCGAGCGGGATCTCGCTCCGCTGCGGGCCGATTTCGCCGAACGCACGCTCGACGTGGTGAGCAACCTCGACGTGCTCGTCGCGTTCGACGCAGTGGATGCCCGGCTCGACTCCTTGCGCGACACCGAGGCCCGGCTCACCGCCGCTGCGCTCGGTAAGGCGTCAGGATCGGGCGCGGTGGCCGCCGTGGTGTCGCTGCTCGCCGGGCTCGCGACCCTCGCTGCTCTTCTGGTGGGCATTCCGGCGCTCGGGTTGGCGACCGCTGGTGCGTCGGGCGCTGCAGGCGCTGGTGCGGCCGCTTCTGCCAGCGCCTTCGGCACGATCGACGGCCCGGTTCTGGCGATGCTCGCGTTGGTGCCGATCGCCGTGTTCGAGGTCTTCGGAATGGTGCCGCTCGCGGTGGGAGCCTGGCGCCAGGTGCGGGTGAGCGCGGCTCGTGTCGCCGATGCCGTGCCCGCCGAGGTGCCGCTCGAGATTCCCGTCGACGGTCGGGTTCCGGTCGCGCTCCCGGCCGACCGTCGGGCGCCGTTCGCCTCGGCTCTGGGCGCCGCGTCGCTCGTGCCTGCCGCGCCCCCTCTCCCGACCGGTGCCACCGTGCCATCCGTTTCTGGCGACTCCACGCGCCACGCGCCTGCCATCGAGCTGCGCGACCTCTCGGCGCGGTGGCCGGGTGCTGCCGGGGAGGCGGTCGAGCGGGTGTCGCTGAGCATCCGCCCGGGGGAGCGAGTTCTCGTCACCGGAGTCAGCGGCGCGGGCAAGACCACGCTCGCGCACGCCCTCGTGCGGTTTCTCGAGTACGGCGGCAGCTACACGGTCGACGGAGTCGAGGCACGTTCGCTGCCCCAGGCGGAGGTTCGTCGAATGATCGGATTGTGCGAACAACAGCCCTACCTCTTCGACGCGAACCTGCGCCAGAACCTGCTGTTCGCTCGTGACACCGCCACCGACGACGAGCTCCTCGCCGTGCTCGACCGGGTCGGCCTGCTCGACTGGGCCGAGCAGCGCGGCGGGCTCGGCGCGGCACTCGGTGAGCACGGCGCCCTTGTTTCTGGCGGGCAGGCGCAGCGCATCGCGCTGGCCCGCGTGCTGCTGACCGACTTCGCGGTCGTCGTTTTCGACGAACCCACGGCCAACGTCGACTCCGACCGGGCCGATCGGCTTCTCGTCGAACTGCTCGCGGCCGCCGGGCCCGAGCGTTCGGTGCTGCTCATCTCGCACGCCGAGGTTCCGCCCGGACTGGTCACGCAGCACCTGCGCCTGCCCTGAGGCCGCGCGGCGCTGCGTCAGTGCTGCAGAGCCCTCAGCTGCCGGCGAGGGGCTTGGCCAGAGCGTCGAGCCGCCGCCGCCAGGCCCGCGATCGCGCCGGGTCGGTCGATAGCGGCGGGCCCCCGCGCCATTCGGTGACCAGCCGGATGCCGTACAGCGCATTCACCGCCCACACCTCGCAGCCGCGCAGATCGGTGGGCGTCGCGCGCTCTTCGGCGACCTCGACGCCCGACGCCAGCGCCAGAACCCGAATCGTGCGCGCCGTCACGCTGTCGACGCGCGCGAGGTCGGCCGAGGGCATCCGCAGCGCCCCGTCGCGCCACCAGACGATGGCGGTGGTGGTTCCGTCGATGACGCGTCCGTCGGTGGTGAGCAGCACGAGGTCGTCGACTCCGGATGCCCGTGCGGTGTTACGCAGCGCCGTCAGCCGCTCGAGGTCGGGCCCCTTCACGCTCGGGATGCCGCGCGGCTCTTCGCCGAGATGAGTGGCCAGCACAGCTGTCGCCGCAGGGGCCGGAGCGAGCCGCATCAGCAGCGACAGCTCGTGCCGGGAACTCAGCTCGACCCGGGGAAACCAGCGGTGGATCGGCGGAATGGCGTCGAGCGTCGCCTGCCAGAAGAGGTCGAGCTGGGCGCGATCACCGAATCCGCTGACGAGAGCCGACCCCACGAAGCGGTCGCGGTGCAGGTCGATCGCGCGCACGCGGCCCTCGTCGACGAGCCACGAATCCGCTGCGAGTAGGCGCTGCCGGGCATCCGGAACCGCGGCGAGCTGCTGAAACGCCCCGTCGCGGAACACAAATCGCCGCTCAGTGGGAATCTCGGGGGCATCGTCAGTCATGGCACCCCTACGCTATTACAGTGCGGCGCAGCGTGATCAGTCAGACGCTCGGCCGGTGGATCGATCCGGCCGTGGTGTTCGACGCGCTCTACGCCGACGCCGAGACGGCATTCTGGCTCGACTCGGGCAACGGCCTCGGCGACGGCATCGGCACGAGCTACGTCGGCGCTGCATCGACCGAGTCTGCTGCCGTGCTCGGTGCTGCTCCGGTGCTGGCCGGTGCCGGCGTGCTCGAGCAGCTGCGCGCGGCTTACCGGCGTTTCGCCGCGCCGAACGTGCCCGGCGATGGTGCGCTGCCCGCCTTTCGGCTCGGCTGGGTCGGCTGGCTCGCCTACGACGGCGCCGACTCGCGGTTCATGTTCGTCGACCGGATGATCGCCTTCGACCACACCGCCCGAACCGTCACTCTGCTCGCTCTCTCCTCGCCCACCTCTGCCCGCTGGTTCTCCTCGACCGCAGCAGACCTGACGGCCCTTCCCGAATTCGATAGGGCGAAATCTCCCGCTTATCCGTCTTTTTCGGAGCAGAATCGCCCTCTCGATTCTGTTGCGGAGGGTGCGGTGAGCGAGGCAGGCGCCGGGAGGGTGCGGTGGCGACACAGCGAGAGGGAATACCTCGAGCTCATCGGGCAGTGCCAACAACTCATCGCGGCCGGCGAGGCCTACCAGCTGTGCCTGACGAATCACATCGATGTCGACGTGCATCCCGATCCGTTCGAGACGTATGTGCGGCTGCGGGAGCTGAACCCGAGTCACCACGGCGCGTTCATCCGCTTCGGCGATGTCGCCCTGCTGAGCGCCTCGCCCGAGCGATTTCTCGAGATCACGCCCCAGGGCACCGTGACGACGCGCCCGATCAAGGGCACACGACCTCGCGGTGAAAGCCCTCAGCGTGATGCCGAACGGGCAGCTGAGCTTCGCAGCAGCGTGAAAGAACGGGCGGAAAACGTGATGATCGTCGACCTCATGCGCAACGATCTCGCCCGCGTCGCCACCACCGGCAGCGTTCATGTCGAGAAGCTGTTCGACGTCGAGAGCTACGCAAGCGTGCATCAGCTCGTGAGCACGGTGACGGCTCGGCTGGCTCCCGAATCCACGGCGATCGACGTCATCGAGGCGTGTTTTCCGGCGGGATCGATGACGGGAGCCCCCAAGATCAGCGCAATGTCGATACTCAGTTCGCTCGAGGCCGGCCCGCGCGGCGTTTACGCCGGGGCATTCGGATACCTCGGGCTCGACGGCCGCGTCGACCTCGCCATGGTCATCCGGAGCATGATGCTGACGCCGGCTGGCGCGAGCATTGGCGCGGGCGGCGGTATCACAGCGCTCTCTGTGCCCGCCGAAGAGGTGGCCGAAACGTGGGTGAAGGCGGCGCCGCTGCTTCAGGCGCTCGGCGTGCTGTCTGCTGAGGGCGAACTCCGGCCTGACACGAGCGCGAGCATCGTTTAGTACTCTTGAGTGTTGGAGCTTTGCGTGGTTCACACTCTGCCCGCACGCAGCGACTCCTTTCTGACGAATTGAGACTTACGTGACTATCGAACGCGATTTTGCCGTGCCTGCCGCGGAAACCGATGACGGCGACGCCGCCCAGCGGTACGACTTCACCGCCATTCAGAACAAATGGCTGCCCCGCTGGGATGAGCTCCAGCCGTTCAAGACCGACCTCGAAGGCGACAAACGGCCTCGCAAATACGTGCTCGACATGTTTCCGTACCCCTCTGGCGACCTGCACATGGGTCACGCCGAGGCGTACGCGCTCGGCGATGTCATCTCGCGCTATTGGCGCCACCAGGGCTTCAACGTCTTGCACCCGATCGGCTGGGACTCGTTCGGCCTGCCCGCCGAGAACGCCGCCATCAAGCGTCAGATCGACCCGCGCGAGTGGACCTACGACAACATCGACCAGCAGAAGGCGAGCTTTAGGCGTTACGCAGGCTCGTTCGACTGGTCTCGCGAGCTGCACACGTCAGACCCCGAGTACTACAAGTGGAACCAGTGGCTTTTCCTGAAGCTCTATGAGAAGGGCCTGGCGTACCGCAAGTCGAGCTGGGTCAACTGGGATCCGGTAGACCAGACCGTGCTCGCCAACGAGCAGGTGCTGGCCGACGGCACCTCTGAGCGCAGTGGCGCTGTCGTCGTGAAGAAGAAGCTCACGCAGTGGTACTTCAAGATCACCGACTACGCCGACCGGCTGCTCGACGACCTCAAGCAGCTCGAGGGCACGTGGCCGGCCAAGGTGATCTCGATGCAGCGCAACTGGATCGGCCGCTCCATCGGCGCCGATGTCGACTTCGTGATCGAAGGCCGGGAGCTGCCCGTCACCGTCTTCACGACCCGCCCCGACACGCTCTTCGGTGCCACCTTCATGGTGATCGCACCCGAGAGCGAGCTCGCCGCCGAACTGATCGCCGACCCGTCGGTCTCTGATGAAGCGCGCACGCGTTTCTCCGACTACCTCACCGAGGTGCAGAAGAGCACCGAACTCGAGCGGCAGTCGACCGACCGCCCGAAGACCGGCGTGTTCATGGAACGCTACGCGGTCAATCCACTCAGCGGCGAGCGGCTGCCCATCTGGGCGGCCGACTACGTGCTGGCCGATTACGGCACCGGCGCGGTCATGGCTGTGCCCGCACACGACCAGCGCGACCTCGACTTCGCACGCGCGTTCAACCTGCCCGTGCGCGTTGTACTCGACACGAACCAGCCGGTCACCGGCGTCATTCCGGTGCTCGTCAATGGCGAGCTGCCAGATGATCTGCCGCCGCTCGATCCGGCGTCGACCGGTAAGGCGCTGACCGGCGACGGCCGCCTCATCAACTCGGGTTCGCTCGACGGGCTCTCGAAGAACAAGGCGATCACGCGCGTCATCGAGATGCTCTCGGCCGCGGGCACGGGTCGTGCTGCGAAGAACTACCGGTTGCGGGATTGGCTGATTTCACGCCAGCGTTATTGGGGTACGCCGATTCCGATCATCCACGGGGCCGATGGTGCCGAGATTCCCGTGCCCGAAGACCAGCTGCCTGTGCTGCTGCCGCCCACCGAGGGCCTGAACCTGCAGCCCAAAGGCACGTCGCCGCTCGGCGCCGCGGCCGACTGGGTCAACGTTCCCGACCCTCGTGACGGCTCGCCGGCCCTGCGCGACGCCGACACGATGGATACCTTCGTCGACAGCTCGTGGTACTTCTTGCGTTTTCTCTCGCCCAACGACGAGACGAAGGCGTTCGACCCCCGCGAGGTCGACAAGTGGGCTCCCGTCGACCAGTACGTCGGTGGAGTCACGCACGCGATCCTGCACCTGCTTTACGCGCGCTTCATCACCAAGGTGCTGTTCGATCTCGGCTACGTCTCGTTCACCGAGCCCTTCAGCGCGCTGCTGAACCAGGGCATGGTGCTCATGGACGGTTCGGCCATGTCGAAGTCGAAAGGCAACCTGGTTCGCTTGAGCGACCAGCTCGACGAGCACGGAGTCGATGCGGTGCGTCTCACGATGGCGTTTGCGGGTCCGCCCGAAGACGACATCGACTGGGCCGACGTCTCGCCCGCGGCATCCGCCAAGTTCTTGGCGCGCGCCTGGCGGCTCGCCGGCGACGTGACCAGCGCGCCTGAAGTGAACTGGCGCGCCGGCGACGTCGCTTTGCGCCGAGTGACGCACCGGTTCCTGGCCGAGGCTCCCGGCCTCATCGAGGCCTTCAAGTTCAACGTCGTCGTCGCGCGCATCATGGAGCTCGTCAACGCCGCCCGCAAGGCCATCGACAGCGGCCCCGGCGGCGGCGACCCTGCTGTGCGCGAGGCCGTCGAGACCATTGCGCTCGGGCTCTCGCTGTTCGCGCCGTACACGGCCGAAGACATGTGGGAACGCCTCGGCTACCCGCCCTCGATCTCCAGCTACGGCTGGCGCGGGGCCGACCCCGCGTTGCTCACCGAAGAATCGGTGACGGCCGTCGTACAGGTCGACGGCAAGGTGCGCGACCGCCTCGAGGTCTCACCGAAGATCTCCTCGAGCGACCTCGAAGCGCTGGCCCGTTCGTCGGCCGCTGTCGTGCGCTTTCTCGGCGACCGCGAGATCGTGAACGTCATCGTGCGTGCCCCCAAGATCGTCAACATCGCAACGAGGCCCGCCTCCTAGGGGTTCTGCACCGCGCTGTGTGCGCGAAGTTCTCCACAGATCGGGGCCGGGCGGATGCTCGGCCCCGATCTGTTTCGTAGCGTCGGGTCATGACTGACATTTCCATTCGACGCGGCCAAACTGTCTATACCACTAGACACCCATTGTCTATAGTATTGGACTAGCACCGTGAAGCGACGAGCGGTGCTCAAGAAAATCAAATCTGCCGCTCGAAAGAACGGCTTGGAATTCAGCATCATCGAACTGACGAATCACACAGGAGTAGGTGTCGGACCGATCACACGAACGATCGGGCGGCATTCGGAGCTCTCCGACCCGACGGCCCGCGCGTTTTTCAGGCAATTCGAGATAGTGCTGGGAAAGGACTGGTGGCGGTGAACTACACCTCAGTAGCTCGACGCGACGGGCGACTATGGTTCGTGCAGAACGAACAATTTCCGGGTGCGATCTCGCAGCCGCACCGACTCGATCAAGCCGAGGAATATCAACGCGAAGCGATAGCTTTCGTTGCGGGTGTTCCGATCGATTCTGTCGATGTTTCGGTGCGGGTGAGTATCGATGAGCACATCGATGCGGAACTCGCAGAAGCAGAGAACCTGAGGTCAGAGGCAGCTGAGAAGCAGGCCAGGGCGACGGCGCTACGCTCGGGCGTCGCGCAGACACTCGACCGTCGCGGGTTCACCGTACGCGACATCGGTGTTGTGCTCGGTATTTCATACCAGCGAGCGCATCAACTGCTGGCTCGCAAAGAAATGCGCTGAACTATCCACAGCGCCTAGCAACCGGGGTTCTCCACAGATCGGGGCCGGGCGGATGCTCGGCCCTCATCTGTTTCGTAGCGTCGGGGCATGGCTCAGATCTCTTCACGTCCGCGCGACTCCTCCCACCCGAATTCACACTCAGCCGACACGTCTCGAACCCGTCGATCGGCCAACGATGCGGCCGGTGCCGCAGCCGAAGGCCCTCCGACGCCGCGATCGCGCGTGCGAATCGGGGTGGGGGCTGCGCTCGTGGTGGTGCTGGTTGCGCTCGTGTGTGCGGTGCTCATCTCGCTGATGGCTCCGCGCGGCCGCACCGACACCATCGCGTTGGCTGCGGCGGGAACGCGATCGAGCGTCGCGGCATCGATGTCAACGTCTGCGTCTGCGTCAACGTCAACGTCAACGTCTGCGTCGGCACCGGCTCCCGAAGGCGACGCTGCGGCGTCCGGTTCGGCGAATGCGTCGGCCTCGCCGGCGCCGCGGCCGGTGTCGGGCTCCGGCAGCCCAGCGGCGGTCGCTCCTGGCACGGCTCCCGTCGCTTCTGGTGCTTCGAGCGCGCAGCCTCAGGGGGCGACGGGCGCCGTCATCATGGTGCACGTGACGGGCTACGTACAGCGGCCTGGAGTGTACGAGCTGCATCAGGGCGACCGGGTGATCGACGCGGTGACCGCGGCGGGTGGGTTCGCGCCGACGGCCGACCAGTCCCAGCTGAATCTGGCTCGGGCCCTCAAAGACGGCGAGCAGGTTGTGATCCCCGAGGTTGGCGCTGCGCCGCCGCCGGGTTCGGTCGCATCGGCTGCATCCTCTGCGAGCGGCGCCAGCGGAGCATCCGGAGCCCCCTCGAGCGCAGGGTCTGCCTCTGCGAGCACCCCGGTCAACCTGAATTCGGCTGACGAGCCCACGCTCGAGACGCTTCCGCACGTCGGGCCGGCTATGGCCGCGAAGATCATCGCCTGGCGTACCGAAAACGGGCCGTTCACCCAGATCGACGACCTGAAGAACGTCTCCGGCATCGGTGACAAGACGTTCGCCGAGCTCGAGCCGCTGGTGACGGTGTAGCGGGGCGGGCACAGGCGCAGGCATACGCGGATACACGACGTCGTCGATATGAATCCAGATCTCAGACTCGTCATACCGGCCGTGAGCTGCTGGTGCGCCGCAGCGCTGCTCGTCGGGCAACCGGCCGATTGGCTGCAGCGGTGGGGCCCCATCATCGCAGCCGCCACAGTGCTGATCTTCACGCTCGTCGCAGCGGCCGCTTGCGTGATCGTGGTGCGGCGTCGCCGTGACCGGCAGCCACGGGGCGACCTGGGTTTGCTCCGCGAACGGGAGCCGCGGGGTGACCCGGGTCTGCTCCGCCAACGGCAGTCGCGGGGCAGCGTGTGCTCGCGGCGCTGGCGGGAGTTACGGGGCGACCTGTGCTTGCGGCGCGGGCGGCCCCGGCACCGGCATCGGGTGCTTCGTCGTGACTCCGCACGCGCCGCGGCGGTGACGATTGCAGGGTCACTCGCGGTATCGATGGCTGCGGCGGCCGTCGCGTTGGCTTCGATCGTCAGCCAGGTTCCGGCCCGTGAGCCACCAGCTTTACGCGCCCTCGACGGTCACTCGGTCACGACCGAGCTCATCGTCGGGTCTGCCCCGGTGGAGGTTGATGCCGAAGGGTTCTCCGGGCCTGAATCCTCTGTGCGATTCACGGCCACTGTCACGCGCGTCACGGCGGCCGGCCGAGAAACAGAGCTGCGGATGCCCGTGCTCGTCTTTCTCGCCCGAACTCCGTCGACCGCCGCCGCCGCCACATCTCCCGGTACCGCCCAACCGCTCCAGATCGGCAGCCAGCTGCGCCTGACAGGAACCCTGAAGGCCACCGACCCCGGCGAGAGTGTCGTTTACCTGCTCTTCGCGTCTGGGGCACCGCAGGTGCTCGACCGTGCGCCGTGGTATCTCGATTGGGCGAATGGGTTGCGCACGCACTTTCGCGATAGCCTCGCGGGCCTGCCGGGTGATGGCGCAGAGTTGGCGCCAGGTCTGGCCATCGGCGACGTGAGCCTGGTGAGCGATGATCTGAATGCGGCCATGATCAGCAGCGGGCTGAGTCACTTGACTGCGGTCTCCGGCGCGAACTGCGCTGTCGTGGTCGCGGCGATCATGCTCTGCGGCGGCGCGATCGGTCTCTCACGGCGTTGGCGAATCGTGGTATCCATCGCCGTCATGACGGCGTTCGTCGTGCTGGTCACCCCCACGCCGAGCGTGTTGCGGGCGGCGATTATGGCAGCGATCGTGCTCATAACTCTCGGTTCCGGCCGAGCGCCGCGCGGTCTTCCCGCTCTCGCACTCGCCACGATGGTGATGCTCATTGCCGACCCCTGGCTGTCGCGCAGCTACGGGCTCGCCCTTTCGGTGCTGGCCACCGGTGGCCTGCTCCTGCTCACCCGCCCCCTCCAGCGCGGTCTCGCACGCTGGCTTCCGGCACGGCTGGCGCTGGTCGTCGCGGTTCCTCTGGCTGCGCAACTCGCCTGCCAACCGGTTCTCGTGCTGCTGGCTCCGTCGATTTCGACCTACAGCGTGGTGGCAAACCTGCTGGCCGAGCCAGCCGCTCCCGTTGCCACCGTCATCGGGCTCATCAGCTGCCTTGCAGGTGCCGTTGCGCCTCCGTTGGCGCCCATCGGAGCGTGGCTGACCTGGGCGCCCGCGTCGTGGATCGCCGGGGTGGCCACCTTCTTCGAGGCGGCGCCCGCGGCGAGCATCCCGTGGCCGGGAGGCGCTCTCGGCGTCGCGTTGATTGTCGTACTCACCGTTTCGGCGCTCCTTGCCGTTTTTCTGCGAGAGAGTTCGGCGAGCCGAGCGCGTCGTATGCGGCAGACGCGACCGTTGCGTTTGCGGCCACGAGGGGGAAGAGCCCTAGCGGTGGTCGATCGGCTCCGGCGCTGGCTCGGCACCCGCGTTCGCCGTCGTCCGCGCAGCGGCTCTGCCGAGCGGGCGCGGCTGAGCCCTGTGCAGTGGATTCGACTCGCCTCGGGCGGCGTGGTCGCCCTCACCATCACGGTCTATGCCGGTGCCGGCCTCGGCTCCGTACTGCACGGTCAGGCTGCGTGGCCGCCCGACTGGCACATCGCCGCCTGCGACATCGGCCAGGGTGACGCCGTCGTGCTGCGCGACCCGGCGACCGGCAAGATCGCCTTGATCGACGTCGGCCCCGACCCCGCGTTGCTCACGACCTGCCTGCACCGGCTCGCCATCACAACCATCGACCTGCTCATCCTCACCCATTACGACCTCGACCACGTCGGTGGGCTGAGCGCGGTGCTCGGCCACGTCGTCACGGCCATGCTCGGCCCTCCCGAGGACGGCAAAGACGCCGCCATGGCCAGCTCGCTCAGCACTCGGGGTGCGGATGTTCGGCACCCGACCCGTGGCGATTCCGGCACCCTCGGCACGGTGGCCTGGCACGTGCTCTGGCCCGAGGCCGGAACAGAGTTACGCGGCAACGACGCGTGCGTCACGGTCGAGTTCACCGGGGCCATCACCTCGCTGTTCCTCGGTGATCTCGGCGAAGACTCGCAGGGTATGGTCATGGCCGCGAACGCCCTCCACCACGTGGACGTGGTCAAGGTCGCACACCATGGCAGCGCAGACCAGAGTGAGGCGCTCTATCAGGCGATCTCGGCGACGGTCGGAATCATCTCCGTCGGAATGAACAATCGGTACGGGCATCCGACCGACCGGCTGCTGGGAATACTCGCGCGCGCACAGACCATCGCCTATCGAACCGACCTTCTCGGCATGATCGTGCTCACGCCGACGGCGGCGGGAATCGACGTGTGGTCAGACGGTGCGGCTAGGGTTGAGAAGAAGAAATGAGGTGGTGATGGCAGCAGTACGAGGGTCGCGCCCGGCGGCGGGTCGCGGCGGCGCCAAGGCGTCGTCGAAGTCGCCGCCGCCTGTCATTCCGCAGCTCGAATGGCACCAGATCAGGCCGGCCGCGGTCGTTCTGGTGTCGGGTACCGAGTCGTTTCTCGCCGAACGGTCCATCAGGCAGTTGCGCGACCTGCTCAAGGCAGAAGACCCGAGCCTCGAGATCAGCGACATCGACGCCTCGAGTTATGCGCCGGGCGAATTGCTCACCATGGCCAGCCCGTCGCTCTTCGGCGAGCCGCGTCTCATTCGTGTTTCGTCGGTCGAGAAGAGTACAGACGACTTCATTCTCGAAGCCATCGACTACCTGGCCTACCCCGCCGACGACACGTATGTCGTGTTGCGTCACGCCGGGGGAGTGCGGGGCAAGCGGCTGCTCGACGCCGTGCGCGCGAGTTCGGGCGACGTCATCGAGGTCGTCTGCGCCGAGCTGAAGAAAGACTCCGATCGTTACGACTTCGCTGTCGCCGAATTCAAGGCCGCCGGGCGCAGGGTGTCGCCGAGCGCGATTCGAGCGCTGGTCTCTGCTTTCGCCGACGATCTCGCTGAGTTGTCGAGCGCCTGCACGCAGCTGATTGCCGACACGAGCGACGAGATCACTGAAGCAACCGTCGCAAAGTACTACTCGGGCAGGGTCGAGACGAACGCGTTCGCCGTTGCCGACAGCGCCATTGCGGGGCGGTACGGCGAAGCACTCGCCCTCTTACGGCACGCGCTGGCGACAGGTGCAGACCCCGTGCCGATGGTCGCCGCGTTCGCGATGAAGTTGCGAACGATGGCCAAAGTGCTCGGCACACGCGGCGGTTCGGGCCAGTTGGCCGGCCAGCTGGGTCTAGCGCCCTGGCAGATCGACCGAGCACGTCGCGATCTGCAAGGCTGGACGGGTGAGGGCCTCGGCCGCAGCATCCAGATGCTCGCCGAGACCGACGAGAACATCAAAGGCGCCACCCGTGACCCCGTCTACTCCCTCGAGCGCATGATCGCCACCGTCGCCTCCCGCGGCGAGCGCTGACGCCCCCGCGCTCGCACCCCGCGACGACGAGAGCGACTACTTCGGACGAGAGATGCCGCCTAAACGCCCTCTCTCGTCCGAAACCCTCGCTCTCGTCGTCAACCGACGACGCCGCACGCCCGCGCCGAAGAGCGTGCCCCCACGCAGGATTCGCGGCGGCACGTTAACGCAGAAAAGCCCCGCGCACGGGGCAGATCTGCAGAGATTCAAACGACGCTCGAAGCCGGTCGGCTTCGAGCGTCACCAGCACAAAGCCTGATACGTCGTGCGAGCCGGGGCTCACACGACAATCGGCTACAGGGCGGCGACGCTCTTCGCGATAGCCGACTTGCGGTTCGCGGCCTGGTTCTTGTGGATGACACCCTTGCTGGCAGCCTTATCGAGCTTCTTGCCGGCGAGCGCCAGAGCAGCGGTGGCCTTCTCTTTGTCGCCCGCGAGAACGCTCGCGCGCACGGCGCGGATGGCGGTCTTGAGCTCGCTCTTGACGGCCTTGTTGCGCTCTTGCGCCTTCTTGTTGGTGCCGATGCGCTTGATCTGGGACTTGATGTTTGCCACTGAAAATACCTTCTGTGTCTGGTCTGTTCGAAGCACCCGCACGGGCACCCTGATTGAAGTGTGTAATGAGTCGTGGTCTGCCGTTGCGGCCGAAAAGCCAGGCAACTGTGCAGAGCACGCAAGCCAACAGACAACATTACCAGTTGCCGGGCCGAACGACAATCTCACGATGGGTCAACTAGCGTTAATCGTATGCCCAGCCTCGCAGCCCACATGGATTCGGTTCCCCCGTCGGGCATCCGGCGCATCTTCGAGTTGGCGCAGTCGCTCGACGACGTCGTGTTCCTGGCCGTCGGTGAGCCCGACGTGCCGGTCGCGCCGCACATCCTCGAGGTCGCGGCCGCCGCCTGGCAGGCCGACCAGACCGACTACACCCCGAACGGCGGCATCCCCGAACTCCGAGCCGCCATCGTCGACAAACTCGCCACCGAGAACGGCATCGAGGTCGACACCGAACAGGTGTGGGTCACCAGCGGCGGCATGCACGCCCTGTTCCTCGCCATGACGCTCACCCTCAGCCCGGGCGACGAGGTGCTCATCCCCGATCCCGGCTATTCCACGTTCGCCATGAACGCCCGCATGATCAACGCCGTTCCGGTTCCGTACACCTTGCGGGCATCCGCCGACTTCTTACCCGATCTCGACGAACTCGAACGCCTCGTCACCAGCCGAACCCGCCTCATCATCATCAACTCGCCGTCGAACCCGCTCGGGGCCATCTTTCCCCAACCCGTCATCGAGAGCCTGCTCGCCTTCGCCAAGAAGCACGACCTGTGGATGCTCAGCGACGAAGTCTACGAACGCTTCACCTACGGCGCGCTGCACACCAGCGTCGCCTCGCTCGACACCGACGACCGCGTGTTTTCGGTGTTCTCCCTGTCGAAGACCTACGCCCTCACCGGAGCCCGCATCGGCTACCTGGTCACCCCGCCCGGCATGGCGCCGCTGATGCGCACGGTGCAAGAGGCCATCGTGAGCTGCATCAACACGCCCACCCAGCTCGCTGCCGTCGCGGCGATCACCGGCCCGCAAGAGCACGTAGCTGCCGCCGCCGCGCATTACCGCGAGAACCTCTCGTTTGCGACAGAGCTCCTGAGAGAGCGTGGCATCGACTACCTCGAACCGTCTGGCGCCTTCTACTTGTGGGTCGATGTGTCTTACGCGACCAACGGCGACGTCGGCGAGTGGGCCGAGCGGTTCCTTCTGGAGCAACGGGTGGCCGTGGCGCCCGGAAGCGCGTTCGGCCGCCATGGCGAGGGCTGGATTCGCCTGTGCGTCGCCGCCGATCCGCGCGACATCGAAACGGGCATCCGTCGTCTGCCCGCGCCTCCCCCGAAGAGCTAGTGCCCCGGCGCGTACGAGCCGGTACGCAGCTCGTCGACGAGCGACGGCCCGGTCGGCGACCAGCCGAGTGCCGCGCGTGCTGCCTCGCCCGTGGCCTGCTGGTCGAGTAGCAGCGCGTCACCGAAAGCAACGCCCAGCACCGCGTGCACCTCCTCGGCGGTCGACGGCGCCACGCGCCCGTCGAGCCCCGCGGCGTACGAGGCGGCCGAACCGAGTTCACGCGTCGTCGGGTTCTGCCCGTTGACACCGAGGTAGACCGAACCGGCCGGAGCGAGGTCGAACGCCAGCACGTACAACGCGGCCAGGTCGTCGACGTACACCGTGGTCCAGTGCTCGTCGCCCGATCCGATGAGTTTCAGCGCCTCACCGCCGACGCCGGCCACCCGCGGAGCGTCGACCACTGAGTTCGGAATCCCGCTGCCGTACCCGTACACAATCCCGGGCATGATCACCGTGGTCTTCACCCCCTGAGCAGACAGCACACGCTTCTCGATTTCGGCGCGCCACGCGGTGATCGCGGGCGGGTTCTGTGGTGACTCTTCGGTGATCGCGGCCCCGTCGCCGAACACCCAGATGCCGCCCGTGTGCACGAACGGCTTGTCGCTGCCCTCGAGCCCCGCGAACACGGCGGTCACGAACGCGTCGTCGAGGCTGGCACTGGAGGCGTCGCCAGGCGAAGCGACGTGAATGACGCCGTCGCTGGCGAGCGCCTGCGTCGTGATGAGTTCGCTGTCGCTGAGCTCGCCGATGACAGCACTGGCACCCAGCGCTGAAACCTCCGCGGCCTTGGCGTCGTTGCGCACCAGCGCGGTGACCTCCCGCCCCTGCGCGCGCAGCGTACGAAGAATGGATGATCCGACAAATCCGGTCGCGCCGGTCAGAAAGATGCTCATGACCCCAGTAAACCCCTGCCGCGCGCCCATGATTCCCTCGGCGAGCGCGTTGTCAGCGACAAGTCTCGTAAACTTGAGGGCACCATTGCCGAAAACTACGAGGAACGCGTGAGCCCCAGAGCAGTACAGGAACTCCAGCCGGCGTCGACCGACCCCGCGTTCATCCGCAACTTCTGCATTATCGCGCACATCGACCACGGCAAGTCGACGCTGGCCGACCGCATGCTGCAGATCACCGGCGTGGTGAGCGATCGCGACATGCGCGCCCAGTATCTCGACCGAATGGATATCGAGCGCGAGCGCGGCATCACCATCAAGAGCCAAGCCGTGCGCATGCCGTGGGCCCTCGACGGCCAGACCTACGCGCTGAACATGATCGACACTCCGGGTCACGTCGACTTCACCTACGAGGTCAGCCGTTCGCTCGCCGCCTGCGAGGGAGCCATTCTGCTCGTCGACGCCGCCCAGGGCATCGAGGCCCAGACGCTCGCCAACCTCTACCTCGCGCTCGACAACGACCTCACGATCATCCCCGTGCTCAACAAGATCGACCTGCCGGCCGCCGACCCTGACAAGTACGCGGCCGAACTCGCCGGTCTCATCGGCGGCAAGCCCGAAGACGTGCTGCGCGTCAGTGGTAAGACCGGCATGGGCGTCGAAGAGCTGCTCGACCTGGTGGTGGCGAGCATCCCTGCCCCGCAGGGCGACATCAACGCCTCACCGCGCGCCATGATCTTCGACTCGGTGTACGACGCGTACCGCGGCGTCATCACCTACGTGCGCATGATCGACGGCAAGCTCACGCCGCGCGAGAAGATCATGATGATGAGCACCAAGTCGACGCACGAGGTGCTCGAGATCGGTGTCTCGACCCCCGAGCCCACCCCGAGCCAGGGCCTGGCGGTCGGTGAGGTGGGTTACCTCATCACGGGCGTGAAGGATGTTCGGCTCAGCAAAGTCGGCGACACCGTCACCACGTTCCAGAAGCCCGCTACGGTCGCGCTGAAGGGCTACAGCGAGCCCAAGCCGATGGTGTTCTCGGGCCTGTATCCCATCGACGGTTCGGACTACCCCAACCTGCGCGAGGCCCTCGACAAGCTGAAGCTCTCTGACGCGGCACTGGTCTACGAGCCCGAGACCTCCGTGGCGCTCGGTTTCGGCTTCCGCTGCGGCTTTCTCGGCCTGCTGCACCTCGAGATCATCACCGAGCGTCTCGAGCGCGAATTCGGTCTCGACCTCATCGCCACCGCTCCAAGCGTGATCTACGAGGTGACCACCGATGACAAGAAGACCGTCACGGTGACCAACCCGAGCGAGTTTCCCGGTGGAAAGATCGCAAGCGTCAGCGAACCGATGGTCAAGGCGAGCATCCTGGCGCCCAAAGACTACGTCGGCACCATCATGGAGCTCTGCCAGGGCCGCCGCGGCACTCTCGACGGAATGGAGTACGTCGGCACCGACCGCGTCGAACTGCACTACAAGATGCCGCTCGGCGAGATCGTCTTCGACTTCTTCGACCACCTGAAGAGCCGCACGCAGGGCTACGCGAGCCTCGACTACGAGCCCATCGGCGAGCAGGTCGCCGACCTCGTGAAGGTCGACATTCTGCTGCAGGGCGAGGCCGTCGACGCGTTCAGCGCCATCGTGCACAAAGACAAGGCCTACGCCTACGGCGTGCTGATGACCGAGCGCTTGAAGAAGCTCATTCCGCGCCAGCAGTTCGAAGTGCCTATCCAGGCCGCCATCGGTGCGCGTATCATCGCCCGTGAGTCGATCAGCGCCATGCGCAAAGACGTTCTGGCCAAGTGTTACGGCGGTGACATCACCCGCAAGCGCAAACTGCTCGAGAAGCAGAAAGAGGGCAAGAAGCGCATGAAGATGGTGGGCCGCGTCGAGGTTCCGCAGGAGGCGTTCATCGCAGCTCTCAGCGGCGACACCGAAACGAAAGACAAGAAGTAGGCAGCACAACAATGGCAAGCGAACAGATCAGAACCCGGGCCACGCACAGCGGCCAGGCGCTGACCTATGCCGCCATCGGCGCGAGCCAAGCGCCCGACCTGCTGTACTACCCGCCGAAGGGCTTCAAGCCGTTCGAGTCGACCGTGCGACTCGGCTCCGGAATCGAGCGCTTCGAGTCCGCCGCCGAGGCGGTGCTCACCTGGGGCATCCAGCGCGGCAGCGGAATCTCCGTCGAGAACATCGAGCTGCCGCCCTCGAGCGAATTCGACTACGTGGGGCTCGTCTACGACGCCGATGGCAACCCGGTCGGCCCGCGCGAACTCGACGACAGCCATGTCTACACCGAAGACGGCACGCCGCACGTGGCGCCCGGCGTCACTGCTGAACTCGTCGTGCATATTCTCGGCGTCAAGTTCGTCGCCCCGGTTCGTGTGGTCTCGGTGACCAGCGACGAGAACCGTGTCGGTTTCGCCTATGGCACCTTGCCCGGGCATCCGGAGATCGGCGAAGAGAGCTTCATGATCGAACACCGCGCCGACGACTCGGTGTGGGTGACCATCCGCAGCTTCTCCAAGCCCAGCACCTGGTACTACCGCATCGGCAGCCCCATCGGGCGCTGGCAGCAGCGCAAGGCCACCAAGCAATACCTGCGCGCGCTCCTGCCGGCACGTGCCTGACGTGGTCGTCGGCGCGCTTCGCGAACCGGATGCCCGGGGTCTGACCCGTGGGTAGCGCGCTGCCCTTGGGCGACCCCGCACCCGGCGACGGCCTGCTTCCCGAGGGCGCGGCCGAACGCGCCGCCGGGCATCCGTTCGGCGTGTACCTGCACGTGCCGTTCTGCCGCGTGCGCTGCGGATACTGCGACTTCAACACCTACACCTCCACCGAGCTGCGCGGCGCGAAACAGGTCGACTACGCTGGCCAGGCCCAGCGTGAGGTGGCCTTCGCGGCAGACGTTCTCACCGCGTCGGGCGTCACCGAGCGCCCCGTCTCGACCGTCTTCTTCGGCGGCGGAACCCCCACCCTGCTGCCCAGCCACCAGCTCATCGGCATGCTGCGCTCGGTCGAAGAAGCCTGGGGTCTGGCTCCCGGCGCCGAGGTCACCACCGAGGCGAACCCCGACTCGGTGGATGCCCGCTACCTCGCCGAGCTCGCGGCCGCCGGCTTCACGCGGGTCAGTTTCGGAATGCAGTCAGCGGTGCCGCACGTTCTGCAGACCCTCGACCGAACCCACGACCCGGAACGCGTGCCCCAGGTCGTGGCGTGGGCCCGCGACGCCGGGCTCCAGGTCAGCCTCGACCTCATCTACGGCACCCCTGGCGAGACTCTCGCCGACTGGAGTACGTCGGTCGAAGCCGCGCTCGCGATGCAGCCCGACCATCTCTCGGCCTACGCGCTCATCGTCGAAGAGGGCACCAAGCTCGCCCGTCAGATTCGCACCGGGGTCTACCCGCAGCCCGACGACGACCTCGAGGCCGACATGTACGAGCTGGTGGATGCCCGCCTCGCCGCCTCTGGTTACGAGTGGTACGAGGTGAGCAACTGGTCGCTCACGGGTCCCGACACTCCGACATCGGAGTTCCGTTCGCGCCACAACCTTGCCTATTGGCAGGGGCACGACTGGTGGGGAATCGGCCCCGGCGCGCACAGCCACGTCGGCGGAACCCGCTGGTGGAACGTCAAGCACCCGGCGGCCTACGCCGACCGCATTCTTGCCGGAGTCTCGCCGGCGGCCGGGCGGGAGACGCCTGATGGCGAGTCGCGCGAACTCGAACGCGTCTTGCTGCTCGCGCGCATCCGCTCGGGGCTCGAGATCGCGTCGCTGTCGGAGGATGCTCGCCGGGAGGTGGCGGCACTGATCGCCGATGGCCTCATCGACGGAAGAGCCGCCCTCGCCGGGTCGATCGTGCTGACCCTGCGCGGGCGGCTCTTGGCCGACGCGGTCGTTCGCCGCCTCACCTGAGCGAGGCCGTGAACGAATGCCTTATTTGACGAACTGAATCGCACACCACTTCGGGTACGTGTACAGCTCGCCCTTGTTCGCAGCCAGAGCGGCGATGATGCTGAAGATGATGTCGATGATCCAGGCCGCGATCAAGATGAACACACCGATCAGCACGATGCTCAGGATGCTGCCCACGATGTAGGCGATGAGAATCGTCAGCTGAAAGTTCAGAGCGGTCTTGGTGTGCTCTTGAATGAACTCACCGCGGTCTTTGAGAACGAGGTAGCCGATCAACGGCGGCAAGAAGCCGAAGATGATGCCACCGATGTGGATGAGCGTGGCCCACAGTCGCTGGTCGCTCGGGCTCAGCGGTGCCTGGGGCGCGTAGCCGCCGGGCGGGGGAACAGGCGGCCCGGGAGGCGGGACCGGCGGACCCGGCGGTGGTGGCACAGGCGGCCCTCCGACGGGAGGCTGGGCGGGAGGAGGGGGAACGTTCGACATATCGTTGCCTTTCGATTACTTGATCCACCGGTAGTTGAACGGATAGCGATAGGTGCCGCCGCCATTGACCCGCACTCCACCGATAATGGCGAAGACCAGGTTGACAATCAAGATCGCGATCCATACCAGGCTCAACAACAGCGCGAGAATGCCGCCGATGAACGGAATGAAACCGAGAATCGTCGAGACGATATTGATGACGACGATCGCTCCCGTGACGTTGATCGTCCAGTTCAGAGCCTCTTTGCTCTCGTGGTTCACCAGCGGGCCACGGTCTTTGAACACGAGGTAGATGATGAGCGCGGGAATCAGCAGAATGATGTTGCCGAAGTGGGCCAGGCTCGCCCACAGCTTGTCGTCTGCGGCAGACAGGGGAGCGCCGGCAGCGGGCGCCGAGCCCGTCGGCGGCTGATAGGCCGGAGGCTCGTAGGGCGGGGTAGCGTTCGGATCAGACATGAGATCGCCTTTCAGACGGTCGGAGCGGTTCGGCGGTTTGCCGGCGCGTCATGTTCGCGTGCGCATCGTTCCCCAAGCCCTGCGAGGCACGCTGAACATGCTCATGCACAAGATAATGCCCCCGCAGAGCACATGCAATGATTTTTGCTCAGCGTGTTGATTACCCGCGCGGCCCACGCCCATCGAGCCGGGATATAATTGGCACTCTGAAGACATGAGTGCTAAGCACCCGGGCGTAACTCCCGCGCGAGAATCCGGCACGAGAAAGGCGGCAAACGTGGTCTCTGAACGCAGCCTCGAGGTTCTCCGTGTCATCGTGCGCGACTACGTCGCCTCCCGCGAACCGGTGGGCTCGAAGTCCATCGTCGACCGGCACTCGTTCGGTGTCTCGGCGGCGACCATCCGCAACGACATGGCCCTGCTCGAAGAAGAAGAGCTCATCGTCGCTCCGCACACCTCGTCGGGCCGCATTCCCACCGACAAGGGATACCGGCTCTTCGTCGACCACCTCGCCGACCTCAAGCCGCTCTCGAGCGCGCAGCGTCAGGCCATCGAGACGTTCCTGGGGTCATCCGTCGACCTCGACGACGTGTTGGCCCGCACCGTTCGCCTGTTGTCGCAGCTGACCCAGCAGGTCGCGCTCGTGCAGTACCCCTCCCTCTCTCAGGCGAAGGTGCGGCACGTCGAGCTCGTAGCGCTCTCGGCCACCCGTCTGCTGACCGTCGTCATCACCGACACCGGCCACGTCGAGCAGCGCATCGTAGAACTGCCCGCGCCGGCCGACGACGAGTTCTTGGCGGATGCCCGGGCCCGAGTCAACGCGAGCGTCTCCGGCCTCGGGCTCGACGACGCGGCAGCGAAGCTCTCCGGGTTCGCCGACCAGTTCGCTCCGCAGCGCCGCGCAACGGTCGACCTCATCGCAGCGACGCTGACCGAGCAGATCACTGCCAATCGTCAAGAGAAGCTGATCATCGCGGGCGCCGCCAACCTGGTTCGCACTGAGGGCGATTTTGTCGGCAGCATTCTGCCGGTTCTCGAGGCGGTCGAAGAGCAGGTGGTGCTGTTGCGCCTGTTCAGCGAGATGCAGGCCGACGAGCACGGTATCTCGATTTCGATCGGCCGCGAGAACGCCTCGTTCGGCCTCGCCGAGACCTCTGTTCTCGCCAGTGGGTACAGCTCGGCCGGCGGCGCACTGGCGCGGCTGGGCGTGCTCGGCCCGACCCGCATGGACTACTCCAGCAACATTGCGGCCGTTCGCGCGGTCGCCCGCTATCTCTCGAAGAGTCTCGGCGAATCCTGACGCCGTCGCTCGCCTCCCATCCAGTCCACGCGCACTCTGACGAGTTCGCGCTCGGCATGACCACAAACAAAGGAGAAGCCCTTCGTGGCTGACCACTACGACGTTCTCGGTGTCGAACGAACCGCGACCCCTGACGAGATCAAGAAGGCCTACCGCCGGCTCGCTCGCGAGTTGCACCCCGATGTGAACTCCAGCCCCGATGCCGAAGAGCGCTTCAAGGCCGTGACTCACGCCTATGACGTTCTGAGCGATCCCGGTCAGCGCCAGAGCTACGATCGCGGCCCCCAGGCCGGTTTCGGCGGCGGTGGTGGCGGTGCCCAGGGTTTCGGCGGCTTCGGCGACATCTTCGAGACCTTCTTCGGCGGCCAGCAGGGCGGCCAGCGCGGCCCCCGCTCCCGCGCCGAACGCGGTCAAGACGCCCTCTTGCGTGTCGAGGTCGATCTCGGCGAGGTCATTTTCGGCACCCACCGCGACCTCGAGGTCGACACGGCCATCCTCTGCGAGACCTGTAACGGCTCGTGTGCCCAGCCTGGAACCTCCGAGGTCACCTGCGACATCTGCCACGGCACCGGCCAGATCTCCCGCACCGTGCGCTCGCTGCTGGGCAACGTCATGACCAGCTCACCGTGCGGCACCTGCCGCGGCTTCGGCACGATCATCCCCGCGCCCTGCGTCACCTGCCAGGGCCAGGGCCGCGTGCGCGCTCGCCGCATCATTCCGGTCGACATCCCCGCCGGGGTCGACACCGGCCTTCGCCTGCAGATGCCGGGCCAGGGTGAAGTCGGCCCCGCCGGCGGCCCGCAGGGCGACCTGTACCTCGAGGTGAAGGTGCGCCACCACGACGTGTTCAGCCGCAACGGCGACGACATTCTCTGCACGCTCGAAGTGCAGATGTGGGATGCGGTGCTCGGCACCACCACGACCGTCAACGCGCTCGACGGCGACGTCGAGGTCGAACTTCGGCCGGGCATCCAGAGCTCAGAGGTGGTCACGGTGAAATCGCGCGGTGTGACGAAGCTGCGCGGTGGCGGCCGGGGCGACCTCAAGATCGGCGTACAAGTGGTGACGCCCACGAAGCTCGACCATAAGCAGAAAGAGCTCGTGAAGCAGCTGGCCGCGGCCCACAAGTACCCGTCGCCGACTCTCGGGCAGTTCCAGCAGGGGTTGTTCTCGAAGCTGCGCGATCGGTTTCTGAACTGAGCGGGCGAGTGGATGCCCGGCAAGCCGTTCGCGAACCAATAGGCTTCTGGGCGTGAGTTCCCTTTACCTGCGCGAAGACCTGCGAGACACTCCCCACGAGGTGGGCGACGTGGTGTCGTTGCACGGTGAGGAACAGAAGCACGCGGTCAAAGTGAACCGAATCCGGGTCGGCGAAGAGACCTCGATCGGCGACGGGCGCGGCCTTCTGGTGCGCGGGCCGGTGATCGCCGTGTCGTCGACCGTGCTGAGCATCGCTGTCACGCACGTTCTCGACGTTTCTGTGCCCGAGCTCTCGATCTGGCTGGTGCAGGCGCTCGCCAAGGGTGACCGCGACGAGCTGGCTATTCAGGCTGCCACCGAACTCGGCGTCGACGGTGTCGTTCCGTGGGCGGCCGAACGGTCGGTTTCGCGCTGGACCGGCGACAAGGTCGCCAAGGGTGTCGAGCGCTGGCGCACCATCGTGCGCGAGGCCACGAAGCAGTCGATCCGTGCCTGGGTGCCAGAGGTGGCCGACCTCCACACGACAAAAGATCTGCTCGCGCTCGCCGAGTCCACGAAGGTGCTCGTGCTCGAGCCGACGGCTGAGCTCTCGCTCAGCGGAGTGGACCTGAGCGCCATCGTGCAGAGCGACCTTGCTCGCGAGGGTGTCGTGCGCAATCCCGACCAGACGGTGCCTGACCTCGTGCTCGTGGTCGGCCCCGAGGGGGGAATCGCCGAGCGCGAACTCGAAGATCTCACGAAGGCGGGCGCCCAGCCGGTCAAGCTCGGCCCGGGCATCCTGCGCACCTCGTCGGCCGGGCCGGCGGGGCTCGCGGCGGTCAACATTCTGCTCAAGCGCTGGTGACGTTCGCGCACAGCGTCGGGCGGCACTCGCTCGGGCGCTCGCCTGCCGGGTCGCCTGTCAGGCGCTCCGCTTAAGATGGAAGACATGTCAGCTTCAACCGAACCGTCGATCTTCAGCCGCATCGTCACGCGCGAGATTCCGGCCACCATCGTCGCCGAAACCGATCGGGTAATCGCTTTCACCGACGTCGCTCCGAAGGCTCCGGTGCACATTCTCGTCGTGCCGAAGACGCAGCAGTACACGAACGTCGTCGAGCTCGCCGCGGGTGATCCCGCACTGCTGGCCGAGGTCATCGCTGTCGCGAACGACGTGGCGGCAGAGCAAGCCGACAACGACTTCAGACTGATCTTCAACACCGGGCAGGGCGCCGGCCAGACCGTCTTCCACGTGCACGCACACGTGCTCGCCTGGCCCGACGGCACGGGAGCGACGGGCAGCGAAGAGGGTTCCCTTGCCACGTTCTGATTTTTCGGCGGGCTCGCTCGCTCGCGGTACCGCGGCCGGCACCGGCGTGCGCTCCGGCCCGCTCTCCGACGCGGTCATCCACGTCGACGGGCTCGCCATGGTGCGCCTGCTCGGCCCGCAAGACCGGCTCGTGACCCTGGTCGAGAAGCAGTACCCGACGGTCGGGCTGCACGTGCGGGGCAACGAGATCACGCTGCAGGGCCCCTCGGCCGACGTCGAGTCCGCTCGTCGGCTCATCGAAGAGCTGGTCGAGATGGTGCGCAACGGAAACGACGAACTCACCGAGATCGAGGTGACGGCCTCGGCACGGATGCTCGACTCGGGTACTGCGACCAGCCCGTCTGACGCCCTCGGCCAGCCCATCCTGAGCGCCCGCGGCCGCACCGTGCGTGCCAAGACGCTCGGGCAGAAGCAGTACGTCGACGCCATCGACGAGAACACCATCGTGTTCGGAATCGGCCCGGCCGGCACCGGCAAGACCTACCTCGCCATGGCGAAGGCCGTGCAGGCGCTGCAGCGCAAAGAGGTCAACCGCATCATCCTGACCCGCCCCGCGGTCGAGGCCGGCGAGCGACTCGGTTACCTGCCGGGATCGCTCACCGACAAGATCGACCCGTACCTCCGGCCGCTCTTCGACGCGCTGAACGAGATGCTCGACCCGGAGGTCGTGCCGAAGCTGCTGGCCACCGGAACCATCGAGGTCGCGCCTCTCGCCTACATGCGCGGGCGCACGCTCAACGACTCGTTCATCGTGCTCGACGAGGCGCAGAACACCACGCCCGAGCAGATGAAGATGTTTCTCACCCGGCTCGGGTTCGGCTCGCACATGGTCGTCACCGGCGACATCACTCAGGTCGACCTGCCGGTCGGCACCAGCGGCCTGCAGGTCGTTCGCGGCGTGCTCGACGGCATCGACGACATCCACTTCGCTACGCTGACCAGTGCCGATGTCGTTCGGCATTCGCTCGTCGGCCAGATCGTCGACGCCTATACCGGTTACGAGCAGACGCAACTCGCGAATAAGGCGCAAGCCGCGGCTCGTCGAGCGGCCGCACAGCTGAACACTCAGGGAGACCCCGCATGAGCATCGAAGTCAACAACGAGTCGTCGATTCCCGTCGACGAGAAGGCGTTGTTGCGCCTCGCGACCTATGCGCTCGATCAGATGCACGTGCATCCTGATGCGGAGCTGGCGATCGTGCTGGTCGACGAGGCCGCCATGGAGCAGCTGCACGTGCAGTGGATGGACGAACCGGGCCCCACCGACGTGCTCAGCTTTCCGATGGATGAACTGCGCCCCGGCACCGAAGAAGCGCCTACTCCGCCCGGCCTGCTCGGCGACGTCGTGCTCTGCCCGCAGGTCGCAGAAGGTCAGGCTCAGGTGGCCGGACACTCCACGCTCGAAGAGCTGCTGCTGCTGCTCACCCACGGAATTCTGCACCTGCTCGGCTTCGACCACGCGGAACCGGCCGAAGAGAAAGAGATGTTCGGCATCCAAGGCGACATTCTTGTCGGTTTCGCCGTGAAGGAGCGCCGCTACCGGCTATGAACTCCCTTCCGCTCGTCGGCCCCTTCATCGCGATCGCGTTCGTTCTCGTCGCCTTCGGAGGGCTTTTCGCGGCCGCCGATGCAGCGATGGCGTCGCTGTCGCGGGCGGACATGCTCGAGCTCGTCGCGACGTCTCGAGCGAAGCGATCGCTGACCGCCATCGCCGAAGACACGGGCGCCCACATCAACGTGGTCAGCTTCGTGCGCGTCGTCGTCGAGACCTCGGCGGCGGTGCTGGTGACCATTGCGCTGGCATTCAGCCTCGACGAGATCTGGCTCGCGCTGGTGCTCTCGATTCTCATCATGACCGGTGTTTCGTTCGTTCTCGTCGGGTCGAGCCCGCGCAGCGTCGGGCGTGTGCATTCCCGGGCGGTGCTGCGGTTGACCGCGGTGCTGATCCACCTCTTGCGGGTGCTGCTCGGGCCCATCGCCAATGCGCTCGTCGCGCTCGGCAATCGCGTGACGCCGGGCCGGCCGCGCTCGGCCACCTTCTCGTCTGAAGAGCAGCTGCTCAGCATGGTCGACGAAGCCACCGAGCTCGACGTGCTCGAAGAAGACGATCGAGAACTCATCCACTCCATCATCGAATTCAACGACACGGTGGTGCGCGAAGTGATGATTCCGCGCACCGACATGGTCACCGTCGAGCACGACGCCACGGTCGGTCAGAGCATGGGGCTCTTCTTGAGTCGAGGGGTCAGCCGCATGCCGGTGGTGGCCGATGACGTTGACGACGTGACAGGCATCCTGTACCTGCGCGACGCAGCGCGGCTCAGCCACGAGAAGCCCAAGAAGGTCGACGTCGTGAAGGTCTCGGAGCTGGCGAAACCTGCTCTGTTCATCCCGGAGTCGAAGAAGGTCGACGACACGTTGCGGCAGATGCAGCTCGAGTCGAATCATCTGGCCATGGTGGTCGACGAATACGGCGGAATCGCCGGGCTCGTGACGCTCGAAGACCTCATCGAAGAACTCGTGGGCGACATCTCCGACGAGTACGACCACGAGGTCGTCGAGGTCGAAGAGCTGTCATTCGGTGTGTATCGCGTGAGCGCTCGGCTGCCGGTCGACGAACTCGGCGAGTTGTTCGGCCTCGAGCTCGACGACGACGATGTCGACTCGGTCGGCGGTCTGCTGGGCAAGGCACTCGGTCGCTTGCCCGTGCAAGGCTCGACCGCCGAGGTCGCCGGGGTCAAACTCACCGCAGAACGCACCGATGGGCGACGCAAACGCATCAGCACGGTCATCGTCGAGCTTGTTCACTCCTCCGAAAAAATACCCGAAAAGGGGTCAGTATGACCGGCTCAGATCTTCACGACGGCCCCGAGCGCACCGACGGACCCGAGCTCATCGACGGTTCCGGATTCCGCGCGGGGTTCGTCTCCTTCGTCGGCCGCCCCAACGTCGGCAAGTCCACGCTCACCAACGCGCTCGTCGGCGAGAAGGTCGCCATCACCAGCTCGAAGCCGCAGACGACGCGCCGGGCCATCCGCGGAATCGTGCATCGGCCGCAAGGTCAGCTCATCTTGGTCGACACCCCCGGCATGCATCGTCCGCGTACCCTCCTCGGCGAGCGGCTCAACGCCGTGGTGCAAGACACCCTCGGCGACGTCGACGTGATCGGATTCTGCATCCCCGCCGACGAGAAGCTCGGACCGGGCGACAAGTTCATCAACGAGCAGCTCGACTCGTTTCCGCGCGCCAAGAAGGTCGCCATCGTCACGAAGATCGATGCCGCCTCGAGGCCCGCCGTGGCGGAGGCACTGCTCGCGGTGTCGCAGTTGCGCGACTGGGAGACGATCATCCCCATCTCCTCGACCAGCAACCTGCAGCTCGACGTGCTCACCTCCGAGCTCATCAAGCTGCTGCCGGTGTCGCCCAAGCTCTACCCCGACGATCAGGTCACCGACGAGGGGCTTGAAACCCGCGTCTCCGAACTCATCCGCGAGGCCGCTCTCGAGGGTGTGCAAGACGAATTGCCGCACTCCATCGCCGTGACCATCGACGACATGATCGAGCGCGACGACCGCGATCTCATCGAGATCTACGCGAACCTGTTCGTCGAACGCGACAGCCAGAAGGGCATCATCATCGGCAAGTCCGGCGCCCGTCTGGGCGAGGTCGGGGCCCGCGCGAGGGCGTCGATCGAGCCGTTGCTCGGCAAGCAGGTTTTCCTCAGCATTCGGGTCAAGGTGGCCAAAGACTGGCAGCGCGACGCAAAGCAGCTGGGGCGGCTCGGGTTCTAGAGCATGAGTGTTCGCGTCGCGAGGCGAGCCGGGCATCCGCACCGCCCGGCTTTGACCGCTACCCTGTAGACGTGGCTTCATCGACCGATTCTCTGCGCAACTCATCAACCAACCCGTTCGGGCAGGTGCTCGTCGCTCTCGTGACGCCCTTCACCGCCGACGGTGAAGTCGACTGGGCGAGCGTCGAGAAGCACATCGACACGGTCATCTCCGACGGTGCCGACGGCATCGTCGTCTCCGGCACCACCGGTGAGACCTCCACCCTGACCGACGCCGAGAAGATCCGGCTGGTCGAGGTGGGCAAGTCGGTTGCCGACGGGCGCGCCAAGATCATCACGGGTGGCGGCTCGAACGAGACCGCCCACGCGATGCAGCTGGCCAAGAAGAGCGCGAAGGCCGGCGCCGACGGCAATCTCGTCGTCACGCCGTACTACAACAAGCCGACTCAGGCGGGTGTGCTGACGCACTTTCGCATGATCGCCGACGCGACCGATCTGCCGGTCATCCTGTACGACATTCCCGGTCGCACGGGCATTCCGATCAGCTACGACACCATTCTGCGTGCGGCCAAGCATCCGAACATCCTCGCCATCAAAGACGCCAAGGGCGACTTCAGCGAGGTCAGCCGGGTGCTCAACCAGACCGACCTGATGTACTTCTCGGGTGACGACTCGAACGTGCTGCCGCACCTCGCCGTCGGCGCGACCGGGCTCATCGGTGTCACCAACAACATCGCCGCACGGCCGTACCGCATCATGATCGACGCGGTCAACGCGGGCGACCTCGCAACGGCCACCTCGATGCACCAGGCTCTCGAGCCGCTGGTGCGGGCCACCATGACCCATGTTCCGGGCACGGTCGCGGCCAAATACATCTTGCACGGTCTCGGGCGCATTTCGAGCCCGCGTGTGCGTCTCCCGCTCGTCGGCCCCGAAGAATGGGAGGCGGCGAAGATCGAAGACGAAATCGATCTCGTGCGCAGCATTCCCGGGGTCTCCTTCACGAACTTCCGCCCTGATCGCAACGCCGCTGCCGGTGGCGCGTTGCCGAAAATTCCGGGCACCACGCGCGAATAACGCGCTGTGGCTGAAACACCGAACACACAGCTCTAGGAGGGCATATGCCCAACGCCGTATACGAACCCCAAAAACTCCAGCGCGACACCCTGCGCATCACCCCGATCGGCGGTCTCGGCGAGATCGGCCGCAACATGACCGTGTTCGAGATCAACGGCAAGCTGCTGATCGTCGACTGCGGTGTGCTCTTTCCCGAAGAGACGCAGCCCGGTGTCGACCTGATTCTGCCCGACTTCTCGCTCGTGCGCGGGCGCCTGAACGACGTCGTCGGAATCGTGCTCACCCACGGTCACGAAGACCACATCGGTGCCGTGCCGTACCTGCTGCGCCTCAAGAACGACATCCCGCTCATCGGCTCGGGCCTCACACTCGCACTGGTCGAGGCGAAGCTCAAAGAGCACCGCATCAAGCCCTACACTTTTCAGGTCGAAGAGGGCCAGGTCGAGCAGATGGGCCCGTTCGAACTCGAATTCGTGGCGGTGAACCACTCGATTCCGGATGCTCTGGCCGTCGCCATCAAGACCGTCGCCGGTGTCGTGCTTCACACCGGCGACTTCAAGATGGACCAGCTTCCCCTCGACAATCGCATCACCGACCTGCGCGCCTTCGCGCGCCTCGGTGAGGCCGGTGTGGATCTCTTCCTGGTCGACTCCACCAACGCCGATGTTCCCGGCTTCACGCCGTCGGAGCGCACCATCGGCCCCGTGCTCGACAGCGTCATCGCGCATGCTCCGCGCCGGGTCATCGTGGCGAGCTTCTCGTCGCACGTGCACCGTGTGCAGCAGGTTCTGGATGCCGCACACGCCAACGGGCGCAGGGTCGCCCTGCTCGGCCGCTCCATGGTGCGCAACATGACCATCGCCGCCGAACTCGGCTACCTCAAGGTTCCCGAGGGTGTGCTGGTGGACTTCAAGAAGGCCGGCGACATCCCCGACAACAAGATCGTCTACATGTCGACCGGTTCGCAGGGCGAGCCGATGGCCGTGCTTTCGCGCATGGCCAATCTCGAGCATCAGATCGAGGTCGGGCCTGGTGACACGGTCATCCTGGCTTCGTCGCTCATCCCGGGCAACGAGAACGCGGTCTATCGCGTCATCAACGGCCTCACCAAGCTCGGTGCGACGGTCGTTCACAAGGGCAACGCGAAGGTGCACGTCTCGGGTCACGCGGCCGCGGGGGAGTTGCTGTACTGCTACAACATCCTGAAGCCGCGCAACGTCATGCCCGTGCACGGTGAGTACCGTCACCTCGTCGCGAACGCGCAGCTGGCCATCGAGACGGGGGTGCCGCGCGAGAACACGATCCTCGCCGACGACGGCACCGTCGTCGACCTGCGCGACGGTGTCGCCAAGGTCGTCGGTCAGTACGACCTCGGCTTCGTCTATGTCGACGGCACCAGTGTCGGCGAGATCACCGACGACGACCTCAAAGACCGCCGCATCCTCGGCGAAGAGGGTTTCATCTCGATCATCGTGGTCGTCGAGGCCGGCACCGGTCGCATCATCGTCGGCCCCGAGATCCACGCCAAGGGTTTCGCCGAAGACGAGTCGGTCTTCGACAAGGTCAAGCCTAAGATCGCCGCCGCTCTTGCGGAGGCCGCGGGCAACGGCACTCGCGACACCCACGCCCTGCAGCAGGTCGTTCGCCGCACCGTGGGCCGCTGGGTGAACACCTCGTACCGTCGTCGCCCCATGATCGTGCCGGTCGTCATCGAGGCCTGACCCGCTGTAGGTTTCGCGAAGTCGCGTAATAGGTTGGCGTTTGTCGACTCTCTTTCATTAGAAACTTTTGAAAGGGGTTCTCATGTCAATCAACACTCGCACTCGGCTCGCTGTGCTCTGCACGGCCGCACTCATCGCACTCACCACCGCCGTCGGCGGAGCCTCGGCGGCACAGGCGGCTCCAAGCAGACTTCTTAGCCAGGTCACTTTCGTTGCTCCAGAGCCGTATGGATATCCGACTGTCAGCGACATTGACCTGTCGATTTCAGAGCCAGGCCTGCCTGCGTCTGCGTTTGACGCCTCCATCTTTTGCGCAGACGGCAACTCCTATTCTGTGCCGATCTCAGTCTCATCTGGAGCTCGAGCATTCGCTTTCACCCGGTTCAAGCTTCCTTCCGTCGACTCCGGCAAGACGTGCAATTTCACAATCGGTGTCACGAGTCAATACCGCGTGAAGCTCGATCCGATTGGATTGCCGCCCCTTGCAACCATGGTCGATATTCGGGGAAGCATGCCGACCTACAGCAGCACTGGCGGACTCTAGGTCAGACCGCTTCGCACCGAACGGATCAGATTCAACGTCGCGTGCGGTCACGTACTCTTTCTGGCGACACGCTTACGAAAGCCAGGTGGTTTCACTTCGCGTTGAAGCACTGCGGGTGCGGTCGTTGCGGCGGCCGCACCCATTTTTCATTCGCGACCCAGCTAATGATTGGCTGCCCGTTCCCTGGATATAAGACTCTCCGCCGCCTAGGCAGAGGCCGCAGGCAATGGCACCCCGACACCTTGCAGCAGGTCGTGCGTCGCACCGTGGGCCGTCTGGGTGAACACCTCGTACCGTCGTCGCCCCATGATCGTGCCGGTCGTCATCGAGGCCTGATTCGCTTTAGGTTTTGCGAAGTCGCGTAATAGGTTGGCGTTTGTCGACTCTCTTTCATTAGAAACTTTTGAAAGGGGTTCTCATGTCAATCAACACTCGCACTCGGCTCGTCACCGTCGGCTTGATCGCGCTGACGTCACTTACCACGGCAATCGGTGGAGCTTCGGTGGCTCAAGCGTCGACGGGCAGCACTGGTTCCGTCATCTCGTTCTCGGTGCCCGGCGCGGGGCCCGGCGAACATCGGCCAGCCCCGATCAACTTCTTCGCCGACGTATCGAACATCGGGTCCTTGCAGGCCGCCGACTTCTCGTTTCTCATGGAATGCAGCGACGGCGGGATGTATCCGCTCACTGCGAAGATTAACCCCGCGAACCACGCCCTACAGATCAGCGGCGAGCTTCCCGACTCAGAGACCGGTAACACGTGCGCGCTGACCATAACGGTCGACCAGGCTGGCCGGTCGGTGCAGCTCTCGAACCACGCCCCGCTGGTTTTTCAGCCTGCTGCAGTGCGAAACGTATACGTCGTCGGCTCGATGCCGACTTACAGCCGCACGGGCGGTTTGTAAGCAATCCGCAGGGACGAGGCTGGCATCCTGTTGGCTCTTCGGCCGGCCGCCTCACCCGCGAGGGCACGCTGAACGGTTTTTCGGACGGAAATCGCGCGATGCGCGCCCAGCCGCGCCGCGTCGAGGAAGTCGTTTTTGCCTAGCGACTATTTGCTCGACCACTTTTCGCAACTGACGTAATAATTTCTAGTTCGGCGACTCTCTCCTAATGAATCCCCACTCAGAGAAAGAAGCATCACATGGCAAAGAAATTTGCACTTCCCATTGCAGTTGCATTGTCGATTGCGGCAACCGGTGCGCTCGGCTTGGCGAGCGCCTCTTCGGCCTCGGCCGGCTCAATGTACGCACCGCCGGTGACCACGTCGTCTGATCTGTCGTTTGTCGTTCCACTGACTAATGACCCGGCGCAGGCGCGGGTTGACGTTGGCGGGCAGCTCGAAGATCCGTTTCTGACCGACAATCTCGCCGGTTTCTCAATCAGCATTACGTGTCCCGGCATGGCACCGGTCAACGTCGTGACCTCGCCGAGTGTCATTTCGGCCGATAGTCGCTACGGCAGCATACTTTTTGCTGGCATCAGCGCTTGGTTGCCGAAATCCGAAGAAGGAAGTACTTGCACCATCCACGCGGCATCCTCGTCAGCTAATCGCAAACTGGTGTTCGCAGCTCCGAGCACGAAGCCCGGCGAGACGGGCGATACCTCTCGTCTCTACTTCTCGGGCACCGTGATTCTCAAGTCCTCGACCGGCGGCCTCGGCTGATAGCACTAGAGCGTGCGCGCCCTGCCCCGCGAGAGAAGGTCGCGCGGACGAAAGAAGCCGGCGCAACGCCTTCTCTCGTCCGCACGGGCTTCTTTCGGGTGCAGCGGCGGGCGGCGCCGATAGGTGGGCTTCGCGTAAGCCGCCGATTCAGTGAAGCGGCGTAATGGATGGGCGCGCCGGCGCTCTCTTCGGTAGGGGTTTCCTACAGAAGAGAGTTCAGAATGCACCGATCCACCCGAAACCAATTGGCCGCGTACGCAGTGGCTGGGCTCGCCGTCGTCTTCGCCGTCGCCGCACCGAGCGCGGCATTCGCCGACACTGGCGCCCCGCCGGCCACGGCGACGTCAACGATCAATACGATGTTGCCGACGTGGGGCAACCCCAAAGCGCACGACCTCAACATCTACGGGGCGTTCAAGGGCGCGAGGGCGAGCGACAACTTCGCCGACTACAGCGTCTGGGTGACCTGCGACGACCTCAAGACCTATCCCGTGCACGTCTACAAAGACACCGTCACGAAGTACGCCGACGGAACGGTCGGCGGCACCCTCGTGGCATCCATTTCGGCGCTCGAAGAGGGCCACTCGTGCCGCATCCAGACAAGCGCACCGGCCGGCCGCAAGCTCGTCTTCGACTCCAGCGGCTGGGTCCAGCCGTTTGCCGGCTACTGGGAGCTCGACCTGACCGGCTCCGTCATCTCGGTCAACAAGACCGGCGGCCTCGGCTGAGGTCGCTCCCGCGCCTTTCGGATGCTCGCTCTTGGCTGACACGTCTCCGTTGAGCTACAGATTTGTCCGGGTGGCTGTCTGCAACCGCATGAATTGGTAGTCCGATACGGAGCGTAACGCGACCTCGAGATTGCTGCGCTCTCGCCGTCGTGGGCGCCGCGACATCCACGCCCCGGTGACAGACGTCGGCTTGCTCAAGCCGTCTGACTTTTTCACATTTTCATGCAATGCGGTGATGGGCGCTTGTTCCAGTGTCTAGCGGGTCGACTCGGCACCGCTCGCGCTCGCCTTCAACGGCCTTATCCCTGAGGCCGAGGCGGGTCTTCCCTGCACGCTGACGGTGATGGTCAATCGGCCGGGTCGCGCGATTCAGCTCACGGACCACATCCCGTTCCTCGGACATGTCCCTAAGGTGCATCCTTCGGGAACAATGCCTTCGTACAGCCAGAACCGGGGAGGCTGAATTGTCGACCGTACCGAGCACTGGTGGACTCTGAGAGCGAGGTGGATGTCCGCGATGTTCGTTCGAAAAGTCGCGTAATGGCGAGGACGTCTTGGCATCTCTTAGGTAAGAATCCCGAAAGGAACAACACATGAATACCAAACTCCTCAGTCGTGTCAGAGCGGTGAGCGTCGTGGCCGTGGCCACCGTCGCCCTATCGTGCGCCGGTGCTCTCACAGCTCACGCCGCTGTCGCACCGCCTCTTTATCCGGGCTCATTCGATCTTGCAACCATCAAAGTTCTCGATCCAGGCAGGGAATCGTCTCTCGCAATTATCGAGGGAGGCATCGCCCGGGTGTCATCGAATGTGACTGCCGCAGATCTGTCGTTGGGTCTGCTGTGTGACGGGATTCCTTACCCGATTCAGACGGCTCACGACGGCAGCTCTCTGAGCTTCAAGGCCACACTTCCGCTCGGACTAATCGGCCATTCGTGTGACCTAACGTCCTTCCCGAAAAATGGCCAGCGTGTGTACTTCACGATTCCAAAGGGAGACGGAGACAGGGGCGCAGAGGTTTCGCTGGTCAATGGCACGCTCGTATCGATATCGCGCTCCGGCGGCCTGTGAGGCGAGACGGCCTGAGTCCGATTTCGGGGCGGCGCGGAGCGGCTACCGGGCGAAACGCAGCCGCGACAGTAGCGTAGGCGCATGGCTACGAGTACCAGGTCGAACTCACGCGCCCGCGGGGCGGGAGCGGCGAAGAGCGGTGCCGCGGCGAGCTCGCGTAAACCCGCTACGAGAACGGCGCCGACCACGGTGCAGAAGACGCTGAAGTACCCGGTCGAAGAGCAGGGCCCCGGCCCCTTCGGCGCTATGTACCTCGGCCTCGCCCACCTCGTGGGCGGAGCCGCGCGCGCCTTCGGGCACGAGAAACTGGCGAAGGATGAACGGCGAGACGGTTTTCCGTTCCTGCTGGTGCTGCTGGCCATCGCGGGCGCCGTCATCGAGTGGTTCCTGGTAGCCAATCCTGTTGCGAACCTGCTCGACGCGTACACGTTCGGCGGCCTCTTCGGCCGGGTGGCGTATGCGCTGCCGGTCGTGATGTTGCTGCTCGCGATCTGGTTGTTCCGGCATCCGAATTCCGTGAACGACAATGGGCGAATCGGCATCGGCCTGGGCATCCTGCTTCTGTGCGTGTCCGGCCTCTGCCATGTGTTCAGTGCGCAGCCGTCGCCGTCTGCCGGCATGGAGAGCCTCGCCGACGCCGGGGGAGTGTTCGGCTGGGTGATCGCCGCGCCACTGGTGTTGCTGACGACGTCGATCGGCGCGACCATCCTCATCTCGTTGCTGCTCATTCTGTCGATCTTCATCATCACGAAGACTCCGCCGAACAAGGTCGGCGTGCGCCTGAAGGAGCTCTACACCTACCTGTTCGGCGCCGCGTTCGGTGAGGCGCCGGAGGCACGTGAGCCGCGCGAACCCAAAGACAAAGCGGCCCGGCTCGACAAGAACGTGCAGACGGGCGATCTGCAGCTCGACTTCGAGGCCGTCGACGATTCGCTGCCATGGTGGCGCCGCAACAAGAGCGGGCGAGAAGAAGATCCCGCGTTCGACAGCCCCATCATTCCGACGACGGCGCTGAACGAGGTCGTCGACCGAACCGTGGTCGAAGACCGCACTCCGCCGACCGAGGTCATCGACAGCACCGCGAGTTTCGATGCCGCGCTGCTCGGCGACATGGAGGCGGCTGAGAGTGCCGTCAAGCGTTTCACGGGCGAGATTCTGCCTGGCTCGAAGTCGGCCACGGGCATCCGCGACGACGGCGCGACCGACGGAACGGCCTCGTTCACGGGCGTGCTCTTCGGTGGCGGTGGCGGTGCGCCAGCCGCGTCCGCGGCTGGCGCAGCAGCGCCCGGTTCCGCAGGCGCAACGGGATCGGCCGCCACCCTGCCGGGCATGGCCGACACCGGCGCCGTCTCGGCGGGCGAACCGGATGACACGTTCCGCTCCCTCGCCGAAGTCAAAGAGCAAGAGGCGCTCAACTACGCCCTGCCACCCGCCACTTCCCTCACGCTCGGCGAGCCGTCGAAGGCCCGATCGCAGGCGAACGACGATATCGTCGCCGCCATCACGAACGTGCTGCAGCAGTTCCAGGTCGATGCCAAGGTCACCGGATTCTCGCGCGGCCCGACCGTCACCCGCTACGAGATCGAACTCGGCCCGGGCGTGAAGGTCGAGCGGGTCACGGCGCTCAGCAAAAACCTCTCGTACGCCGTCGCCAGCAACGAGGTGCGCATCCTGTCGCCCATTCCGGGCCGCAGCGCCATCGGCGTCGAGATTCCGAACACCGACCGTGAGATCGTGGTGCTCGGCGACGTGCTGCGTTCGGCCAAGGCGACGAACGACCACCACCCGATGACCATCGGCGTCGGCAAAGACGTCGAGGGCAAGTTCATCATCGCGAACCTCGCGAAGATGCCCCACCTTCTGGTCGCCGGGTCGACCGGATCGGGCAAGTCGAGCTTCGTCAACTCCATGGTCACGAGCATCCTGATGCGTGCGAAGCCCTCCGAGGTGCGCATGGTGCTCATCGACCCCAAGCGCGTCGAGCTCACGGCGTACCAGGGCGTGCCGCACCTCATCACCCCCATCATCACGAACCCGAAGAAGGCCGCCGAAGCGCTGGCCTGGGTCGTGAAAGAGATGGATATGCGCTACGACGACCTCGAGAGCTTCGGCTTTCGGCACATCGACGACTTCAACCGGGCGGTCGTGAACGGTGAGATCATCCTGCCGGTCGGCAGTCACCGCGTGCTCAAGCCGTACCCGTATCTGCTCGTGGTGGTCGACGAGCTCGCCGACCTCATGATGGTGGCGCCGCGCGACGTCGAAGACTCCATCGTGCGCATCACGCAGCTGGCCCGGGCCTCCGGAATCCACCTCGTGCTCGCCACTCAACGCCCGAGCGTCGACGTCGTGACGGGCCTGATCAAGGCCAACGTGCCCTCACGACTCGCGTTCGCCGTGACGAGCGTCACCGACTCCCGAGTCATCCTCGACCAGCCCGGCGCCGACAAGCTCATCGGGCAGGGGGATGCCCTCTTCTTGCCGATGGGTGCCTCGAAGTCGATTCGTGTTCAGGGCGCGTGGGTCAGTGAGAGCGAGATCGAGAAGGTTGTTCAGCACGTCACCCGCCAGGCGCGCCCGGAGTACCGCAACGACGTCACCGTGGCGGCCGTGTCGAAGCAGATCGACGCCGATATCGGCGACGATCTCGAGGTGCTGCTTCAAGCGGCCGAGCTGGTCATCAATACGCAATTCGGCTCGACGTCGATGCTGCAGCGCAAGCTCAAGGTCGGGTTTGCGAAGGCCGGACGGCTCATGGACCTCATGGAGTCTCGCGCCATCGTCGGCCCCTCAGAGGGCTCGAAGGCGCGCGACGTGCTCGTGAAGCCCGATCAGCTCGCCGAAGTGCTGGCTTCGCTGCGCGGAACGGATGTCGCGGGGCCGGCGCCTACTGGCACGTCGAATGCCTCGGCGCCCTCGAGTTATGCACAGGCAGGCACCGACGGCGACGATGCCCAGATGTCGTACGACGACCCACTCGCCGAGCCCGGCCCCGGGTATCCTGAAGTCGAGGCTGATGGCGACGAAGACGCGTGGGGCCTCACCGGCAGAGAGTAGCACCATGACCGTTTCAGGCACACCCGCGAAGACCAGCAACTGGAACCTTCCGAACGCCATCACCATCGTTCGCATTTTGCTCGCGCCGGTGTTCTTCATCATGCTGCTCGCCGACAACGGCGCCGATGGTCTGCTGCGCTACCTCGCCGCCATCCTGTTCGTGCTCGCGATCGCCACCGACGGCATCGACGGCCACCTCGCCCGCAAGAACAACCAGGTGACCGATCTCGGCAAGATCCTCGATCCCATTGCCGACAAGGTACTCACCGGCGCCGCGCTCGTCGGCCTGTCGATTCTGAACGAGCTGCCGTGGTGGGTGACGATCATCATCTTGATCCGCGAGGTCGGCATCACGGTCTGGCGGTTCGCCGTCATCAAGCGCCGGGTCATCCCGGCATCGCGCGGCGGAAAGCTGAAGACGCTCGCCCAGTCGTTCGCCATCTCGTTCGCACTGTTTCCGTTCTCCACGCTGTTCGGCGGGTCTGACCCCGTGGTGATCACGTTCAACGTCATCAATATCGTGCTCATGTCGATCGCGTTCATCCTCACGGTGATCACCGGCATCGACTACCTCATTCAAGACCGCAAGCTCAACAAGGGCACGCCCACGGCGCCAGCCGCGGCATGATGAGCGAGTCCTCTGGCTCTGACGGACGAGTCACTGACGAGTCCGCCGGCCGAGCCGACGTCGGCCGAGCCGCCGAAGAGTCCGCCGACGGGCGAGTGGATGCCCGTTCCGACGACGTGACGACCGACCTCACCGCACGGCTCATCGCAGACCTCACCCGGCGTGGTGAGACTGTGGCGGTTGCCGAGTCGCTCACCGGCGGAATGCTCGCCGCCGAGCTGATCCGGCCCGCTGGGGCCTCGAACGTGGTCGTCGGGGCCGTGGTCGCGTACAACACCGCCATCAAGGCATCGGTGCTGGGCGTCGATGCGGAGTTGTTGCGCAAACACGGCCCCGTGCATCCGCAGGTCGCCGAACAGATGGCCGAGGGCGTGCGGTTCGCGCTGGTGATCGACGGCAGGCCCGCGTCGATCGGCGTCTCGACGACGGGTGTCGCAGGCCCCGGCCCGCAAGACGGGCACGAGGCGGGCACCGTTTTTGTCGGGTTCGCCACCGACGACGGCGTCTCGAGCTTCGCGCTGCACCTCGGCGGAGACCGGGATCAGATCAGGGCCGGCGCGGTGGCAGAAGCGCTTCGCATCCTGCGCTCGCAGGTGTGACATCGCAGACCACGCTCATCTGAGTGCTCGCAGCACCCTTGCAGTGTTGCGCGGGAATGACTCAGGTTTCAATCTCGTTACACCTGGTGTCATTAACAAGCAAAGTCCAGTCTTCGTCGTTTAGAGTTTGTGCAACGGGCAAGTAGTGTTACTTACCCCGACTGCATAGCCGGTTCGACCGAGATAGACACGCAAGGAGGCTCCAATGATTTTAGTTCGCCAAGAGATCGGCGACGTGCTGCGGGACTTCCGTCTTCAGAAGGGCAGAACCCTTCGCCAGGTCGCAAGTAAGGCCAGCGTCGCACTCGGTTACCTCAGCGAGGTCGAGCGCGGTCAGAAAGAAGCGTCCAGCGAAATTCTCGCCTCTGTGGCAGAAGCGCTCGACACTCCCATCTCCGTCATCATGCGCGAGGTCGGCGACCGGCTCGCCGTCATCGAGGGTATCGACACCATTCCCGACACGGTGCCCGACGAGTTCGTGGCCGGTTTCGACGCCCTGGCGTCGCGCTGACCCGTCACTTCTTCAGCATCGGGCGCGAGCCGCAGGCCATGACGGTCGGCGGCTCGCGCCCTTTCTTTCTGCCTGCTCCACCCCACCTGTTTCCGATCGTCGAGGTCTGTTGTGCGTCTGAGTGAATTCCGTCAAGCCGTGAACGACGAGTTCGGGCCGGGCTACGGCCGTGTCGTCACGTCTGACCTCGTGCTTCCGGAATTCTCTGGCCACACCGCCGAGCAGGCGCTGGCAGCGGGCGAAGACATCAAGAATGTCTGGCTGGCGCTCTGTCGCGCGGCAGATGTTCCGCAGAGCCGTTGGCACGGTGCGGGGCTGCCGCAGCCGCGCCGCTGACGATCACAGCGTTCGTTCGTATCTTCGAACACGCCGACACGCCGAGGCGAACTCTCGAATATATGTTCGGGTCTTGTTAGTGTTCTACACAGCAGAGTGATTCGCGTCGTTCTCCACAGAACGGATGCCCGTCGACCTCAGTGTCGGTGGTTATTCCTATCGTGAGAAGGGTAAGAAACACAACGCACATATGCCTTGTCGTCAGCCGCATCGCCGAAGAACCCAGCGAGAATCATTCGCTGAAATCCGACACGAGGGCAGGCGCGACAGCCTATAGGCGCACCGAACCGCGGCGCGGGTCGAGCAGTCTCCTTCGAGGGTGTTCAACCAGGCGAGCACCTGATTGAAGGAGACCCCAATGCCCTCAGACGCCACTCGCGAGAAGGCCCTCGAAACAGCTCTCGCCCAGATCGACCGCCAGTTCGGAAAAGGGTCGGTGATGCGCCTTGGCAGCGACGAGCGCGCTCCTGTCGAAGTGATTCCCACCGGCTCCATCGCGCTTGATGTCGCGCTCGGTATCGGCGGGCTGCCGCGAGGCCGCATCGTCGAGATCTACGGCCCGGAGTCGTCGGGTAAAACCACGCTGACGCTGCATGCCATCGCCAATGCTCAGCGTGACGGCGGTATCGCCGCCTTCATCGATGCAGAGCACGCGCTCGACCCGGAATACGCGAAGAAGCTCGGCGTAGACATCGATGCCCTTCTCGTCTCCCAGCCCGACACCGGTGAGCAGGCCCTCGAAATCGCCGACATGCTCGTGCGTTCGGGTTCGATCGACCTGATCGTCATCGACTCGGTCGCCGCGCTGGTACCCCGCGCCGAGATCGAAGGCGAGATGGGTGACTCCCACGTCGGTCTGCAGGCCCGCCTCATGTCACAGGCGCTGCGAAAGCTCACCGGTGGGCTCAACCAGACCAATACCACCATGATCTTCATCAACCAGCTGCGCGAGAAGATCGGTGTGTTCTTCGGCAGCCCCGAGACGACTGCCGGCGGTAAAGCGCTCAAGTTCTATGCGTCGATCCGGCTCGACATCCGTCGCATCGAGACCCTGAAAGAGGGTACCGAGGCCGTGGGTAACCGCACTCGAGTCAAGGTCGTGAAGAACAAGATGGCACCGCCCTTCAAACAAGCGGAATTCGACATCATCTACGGCATCGGTATCTCGCGCGAAGGCAGCCTCATCGACTTCGGTGTCGAGAACGAGATCGTGCGCAAATCGGGTGCCTGGTACACCTACGACGGTGAACAGCTCGGTCAGGGTAAAGAGAACTCGCGGCGATTCCTCAAAGAGAATCCCGAGGTCGCTCTTGAGATCGAGAACAAGATCAAGATGAAGCTCGGTCTGCTCGACGACCCGAATGCACCGAAGGTCAATGCTGCTGACGCCAAGGCTGCCGATGCCGCGAACGTCGAGTCACTCGCTCCCAAGCTCGCGGCCCGTAAGGGCGCCTAGCTCATGACGGCGAAGGTGACCTATCTGCCGGGCGTCGTGCCCGTCGATGACGAATCGCGGGCACTGCAGAGCGGTGTTGCCGCCACGTCGTGGCACGGCGAGCCCGAAGACGCAGAGTATGGGCGAGACGACCAGCGCACCGAGCCGGCCATGAGTGAGGGCGAACGCGAGGCGTTTCTCGAAAATGTCGTCGTTCGAGCCCTGGCGCGAAAGTCGCTCTCCGAGTGGGAGGTCACCAATCTGCTTGCGGCCAACGGTGTCGACGAGAGCGAGTTCGAGCAGTTCCTCGATCGCTACCGTGCCAACCGTTACGTCGACGACTACGATCTCGCCGAGACACTGGTCGAGTCGCTTCAACGCCGCAAAGGGTACGGGCGATCGCAGATCAGGCACGAGCTGAGCGCCAGGCACGTCGCGCCCGAAATCATTTCCGTCGCGTTGGCTGTGCTGAGCGAAGACGACGAGTTGCGTAAGGCGACCGAGCTGGCCGAGAAGAGGGCACCCACGCTGGCGCGTCTCGACGCCGCCACGGCCGAGCGGCGACTCACCTCGTTCTTGATGCGTAAGGGATACCCGTCGTCGGTGGTGCGTGCCGCGGTTGCGGCCGCGCTCAAGCCGCAGCCGCGCGCCGTACGTTTTCGCTAGCCTTCGACAGCCTGTGCACAGCTGAGGCGAACGTAGACTAGAAGCACTATGAGCAGCGTCAGCGAAGCACCCACCCTCATCGCGCCCTCCACGGCCGCGTTCGACCAGTCAGGGCGAGTGCGAACCTACGAGGTGCGAACCTACGGTTGCCAGATGAACGTGCACGACTCCGAGCGGCTGAGCGGGTCGCTCGAGGCGGCCGGCTATGTGCGCAGCGAGTCAGGCGACGCCGACGTCGTCGTCATCAACACCTGCGCCGTGCGCGAGAACGCCGACAACAAGCTCTACGGCAACCTCGGGTACCTCGCATCGGTGAAGAAGCGCCACGCGGGCATGCAGATCGCTGTCGGCGGGTGCCTCGCGCAGAAAGACAAGTCGGTCATCCTCTCGAAGGCGCCGTGGGTCGACGTCGTCTTCGGAACTCACAACATGGGGGCCCTGCCGAGCCTTCTCGAGCGAGCTCGTCACAACGGCGAGGCGCAGCTGGAGATCCTCGACTCCCTCGAAACGTTCCCCTCTACCCTGCCGACGAAGCGCGATTCCAGCTACAGCGGCTGGGTTTCGATCTCGGTCGGCTGCAACAACACCTGCACGTTCTGTATCGTGCCTTCGTTGCGTGGTAAAGAGAAAGATCGTCGACCCGGCGAGGTTCTGCGAGAGATCCAGTCCATCGTCGACGATGGCGCGATCGAGGTCACGCTGCTCGGCCAGAACGTCAACTCCTACGGTGTCGAATTCGGCGACCGTCATGCCTTCAGCAAACTGTTGCGTGCTGCGGGCGAGATCAACGGTCTCGAGCGCATCCGGTTCACGAGCCCGCACCCGGCAGCGTTCACCGACGATGTCATCGACGCCATGGCTGAGACACCGTCGGTGATGCCGCAATTGCACATGCCTTTGCAGTCGGGTTCCGACCGCATCCTGCGGCTGATGAAGCGCTCGTACCGGTCAGAGAAGTTCCTCGGCATTCTCGACCGGGTGCGCGCCCGCATGCCTCACGCTGCAATCAGCACCGACATCATCGTCGGCTTTCCCGGTGAGACCGAAGAAGACTTCCAAGAGACCCTGCGAGTCGTCGAGCAGGCCCGCTTCGCCACTGCGTTCACGTTCCAGTACTCCATTCGCCCGGGCACGCCCGCAGCGACCATGGCCGACCAGGTGCCGAAAGAGGTCGTGCAAGAACGCTACGAGCGCCTGGTCGCGCTGCAAGACCGCATCGCGTGGGAAGAGAACCAGAAGGTCGTCGGCCGCCGCGTCGAGGTGCTGGTCGCCAACGAAGGGCGCAAAGACAGCGACACCAAGCGCCTCAGCGGCCGAGCCGAAGACAGCCGCCTCGTGCACTTCGAGGTGCCGGAAGGTTCGGCGATTCCGCGCCCGGGCGACGTGGTGAGCGTCACCGTGACGAGCGCGAAGCCCTACTACCTCATCGCCGATTCGACTGACGGTCTGCCGCTCGAGGTTCGACGCACCCGCGCCGGCGACGCGTTCGAACGAGACCAGTCCGACTCGTGCGCAGTGCCGACTCCGGCCGGTTCAGAAGCGGCATCGAACGGGGTCGTCGGCCGTGTGTCGCTGGGGCTGCCCACGCTGCGTTTGTCGGCCCCGTGAGCTGCGCACGAGCACGAGCACGAGCACACGCCGCCTTCGCCCGGCTCTGCACGTCAGGTGCCTGAGCGCCTGCTCGCCATCGTCGGCGCGACGGGAACCGGCAAGTCCGATCTGTCGCTCGCCGTCGCTGAGGCGCTGACTCGTCTCGGCCGGAGTGCTGAGGTGGTGAACGCCGACGCCATGCAGCTCTACCGCGGCATGAACATCGGTACCGCCAAACTCTCGCCCGCCGAACGCCGAGGAGTTCCGCACCATCTGCTCGACGTTCTCGACGTCACGGCAGAAGGATCGGTGGCGGCTTACCAGACCGATGCGCGCGTGGCGATCGACGGCATTCTGGAGCGCGGCGCGGTGCCCATTCTCGTGGGCGGATCCGGGCTCTACGTGTCGTCGGTCATCCACGACTTCCGGTTTCCGGTGCGCGACGCCGAAGTGCGTCGAGTGCTCGAGCACGAGCTCGAACAACGTGGCATCGGGCTGCTGTTCCGGCGGCTCGCCGACGCCGATCCAGAGGCCGCTGCATCCATTGGCCCGCACAACGGCCGGCGTATCGTGCGTGCGCTCGAAGTGATCGAGCTCACCGGCGTTCCGGTCAGTGGCCAGCTGCCCGAACAGCCCGTGCCGTGGCGCCTGACGACGATCGTGGCCCTCGAACATCCGCGGGCAGACCTCGTCGAACGGCTCGACGCCCGGGTCGAGCAGATGTGGGCGAACGGACTGGTCGACGAGGTCGAGGGCCTCGTTCCGCTCGGTTTGGAGCACGGTGTGACCGCTCGGCGCGCCATCGGCTACGCCCAGGCCCTCGCTCAGCTGCGCGGCACGCAGACCCAGGCCGAGGCGATCGCCGAGGCGCAAGCTCTCACTCGGCGCTACGCTCGGCGCCAGGTCAGCTGGTTTCGGCGTTATGCCGAGGCGCACTGGATGCCCGCTGCCGATCCCGCACTCGTCGACACCGTGTTGGCCGCCTTCCTGACGGCAGAGCACTGACCGCAGGGTAATGACCGCTGAGCGCTGAGTGCTGAGCGCTCGGCACTAACCGCAGAGCGCTGAGCGCTCGGCACTGACCGCAGCCGACAAGCGGCGCTCTGAAACGCCCTAGGCTTGAACCATGGCTATCGATCTGCATTTCACCAAGGGTCAGGGAACAGGCAACGACTTCGTGCTGTTCTCCGACCCCGAGGGCGACATCTCTCTCAGCCCGGAGCAGATCGCGTCGCTGTGCGACCGCAATTTCGGAATCGGCGCGAACGGCCTGATCCGCGCCGTGAAGTCAGCGAACCTGCCCGAGGGTGCGGCCTCTCTGGCTGAAGACTCGGCGGCCGAGTGGTTCATGGACTACCACAACGCCGATGGTTCACCGGCGGAGATGTGCGGCAACGGCATCCGTGTGTTCGTGAAGTACCTCATCGAGAACGGCCTCGCCGAACTCGAGCAGGGTGACACCTTCGTGGTCGGTACTCGCGCTGGGGTGATCGATGTGCAGCGTAACCTCACCGGTTTTCAGGCCGATCTCGGTCGTTGGCGCCTCGACGGCGGCGAGCCGCTGGTGCGCGCGAAGAACCTTCAGGTGGCCCGGCCCGGTCTCGGCGTCAATGTCGGCAATCCCCACGTCGTCGTTGCCCTCGCCGACGAGGAGGAGCTGGAGTCAGCCGATCTGACCTTCATCCCGCATCTCGACCCTGCGCCCCTCGACGGCGCGAACGTCGAGTTCGTCGTTCCGCTCGAGCCCTTGGTGCGTAACGGAGTCGGGCACATCCGCATGCGCGTGCATGAGCGCGGCAGCGGAGAAACGCTTTCGTGCGGAACCGGCGCAGCGGCCGCGGCACTCGCCATCCGCTACTGGGCCGGGGCGGGTGCGCCCAACCAGTGGCGTGTGGAGGTTCCGGGCGGCGCGGTCGGCGTGCGCATGTACGCCACCGAAGACGGCGAGCACGTGGCCCTGTCGGGTCCGGCCGAATTGGTCTTCGAAGGCGACGTCACGCTCGCCTGAAAGCAGATGTGCGGCAACGGATGCTCGGCAGCACGCCCTGCGCCGCTGCCGAGCGGTTCGCCCTCAGCCCTTCTGCCGTGCCCGCAGCACCCGGTACCCCTTGTTGGTCGCCTCGCGGGTGACGCTGAGGGTGGGCAGCGCGCCGTCGAGCCAGCGCTGCAACGAGTCAGATCCGAGGTTGCGCTGCACGACGAGCCACGCGTCTGAACCGGGGTCCAGACGCGGCAGCCACTTCAGCAGCAGGTTGTGCAACTCGTCTTTACCTACGCGGATGGGCGGGTTCGACCAGATGGTCATGAACTCGAGGTCGTCGGGAACATCCGACGGCAGCACAGCGTTGATGTTCTCGAGGCCGAGCTTTTCAGCATTGGCCCGCACGAGGTCGAGAGCGCGTTCGTTGACGTCAACAGCCCACACGGTGGCGTGGGGTGACAACAGCGCAAGAGCAATCGAGATCGGCCCCCAGCCGCACCCCACATCGAGCAGATTGCCCCCGGGCGGCGGCGCGGGAGTATTGGCGAGCAGAACCTGGGTTCCGGCATCCACCCGGTCGGGGCTGAACACGCCGCCCGCGGTGATCGCAGAGAACGATCGCCCGGCAAGAGTCACCGGAATCTCTTTGAGCTTGAGTTCCGTCGATGGGTGAGCTGAGAAGTAGTGCCCATTGTCGGAAGCCATAGAGGGAATGTAGCAAATGAGAGGTCTAGTCTTTACATCAATGTCTGAACACGATTCACTTTCGCCGAACGAGTCGACTCTCGACGAGACGGCAACCACGGCAACCGACACGGCGGCAACCGACGAGTCGACCCGATCCACGGTCGACCGTATTCTGGCGCGCGCCGACGCCCGGGCATCCGGCTACGCTCTGTTCTCGCCCGGCAGTGCGCAAGCGGTCGACCGCCAGAGTGCGGATGCGCGGGGCCGAACGAACCACGACGGTGACCAGTTCGACCTGGCCGACCGTCAGGCTCTGCGCCGCGTCGCCGGTCTCTCCACCGAACTCGAAGACGTCACCGAGGTCGAATACCGCCAGTTGCGGCTCGAGAACGTCGTGCTCATCGGCGTTTACACCCAGGGCACGTTGACCGACGCCGAGAACTCGCTGCACGAGCTCGCCGCCCTCGCCGAAACCGCGGGTGCCGCGGTGCTCGACGGTCTGCTGCAGCGTCGGGCGAACCCCGACCCGAGCACCTACTTCGGCAAGGGCAAGGCCGAAGAGCTGGCCGGCGTGGTGAAGGCGCTCGGCGCCGACACCGTCATCGCCGACAGCGAGCTGGCACCGAGCCAGCGGCGAGCCCTCGAAGACATCGTGAAGGTCAAGGTCATCGACCGCACAGCCGTCATTCTCGACATCTTCAGCCAGCACGCCAAGAGCCGGGAGGGCAAGGCCCAGGTCGAACTCGCGCAGCTCGAATATCTGCTTCCGCGCCTGCGCGGCTGGGGCGAGTCGATGTCGCGCCAGGCCGGTGGCCAGGTTGGCGGCACCGGATCGGGAATGGGTTCACGAGGCCCCGGTGAGACGAAGATCGAGCTCGATCGGCGCCGCATCCACACGCGCATGTCGCGACTGCGCAAGCAGATCGCCGCAATGAAGCCCGCCCGCGAGGCGAAGCGCGCCAACCGTAAGCGCAACACCGTGCCGTCTGTGGCCATTGCCGGCTATACGAACGCAGGTAAGTCCTCGCTGCTGAACCGCATCACCGGCGCCGGACTGCTGGTCGAGAACGCGTTGTTCGCGACGCTCGACGCAACGGTGCGACGCACCCAGACCGCCGACGGCCGCGAGTTCACCTTCGTCGACACCGTGGGGTTCGTGCGCAGCCTGCCGACGCAATTGGTGGAGGCGTTCCGCTCCACGCTCGAAGAGGTTGCCGACGCCGACGTCATTCTGCACGTGGTCGACGGATCGCACCCCAACCCCGCGAGCCAGCTCACCACGGTGCGTGAGGTGATCGGTGAGGCCGGTGCCCGAGGCATCCCGGAGCTGGTGGTGTTCAACAAGAGCGACCTCATCGACGAGAGCGACCGCATCGTGTTGCGTGGCCTCGAGCCGCACTCGGTGTTCGTCTCGGCGCGCACCGGTGAAGGCATCGAGGAGCTGCTGCAGCTGCTCGACGGGATGCTCCCCACGCCGTCGATCGAGGTCGACGTTCTGGTTCCCTACGACCGCGGTGACCTGATCTCGCAGATGCACCAGCACAGCACCGTGCTGAGCACCGACTACGAAGAGGGCGGAACCCACGTTCGCGCCCTCGTGAACCCCGAGTTCGAGGCGCAGCTGCTGGAGTTCAGCACCACCTGACCTCACGTCTACCACCCACGCAAATGAGCCCGTTACGACGAACTGAGTCCTTTGTAACGGGCTCAACTCGGCGTAACGGGCTCACGAGCAGGGGCGGGCTGACGCGCAGCAGCGGACTCACGCGCAGCAGCGGGCGGTCATCCGAGCGTCAGACGGAGCGCAGCACTGCGACGACCTTGCCGAGCACGGTCGCGTAGTCGCCCAAGATGGGCTCGAAGTTCGAGTTGCGCGGCAGCAGCCAGGTGTGTCCGTCACGCTGGCGGAACACCTTCACGGTGGCCTCTTCGTCGAGCATCGCGGCCACGATGTCACCGTTCTCCGCTGTGTTCTGCGTGCGCACGACCACCCAGTCGCCATCGCAGATCGCCGCGTCGATCATCGATTCGCCCACGACCTTCAGCATGAACAGCTCACCTTTGCCCACGAGCTGCCGGGGCAGTGGGTAGACCTCCTCCACCTGCTGCTCTGCAGTGATCGGGATGCCCGCGGCAATGCGCCCGACGAGAGGAACGAGTGCCACGTCACCGTGTGGTGTGGGGGAGTCCGCCGTTGCTGCGTCGCCCTTGGGTATATCGATCAGCACCTCGAGCGCACGAGGACGATTCGGGTCGCGCCGCAGGTACCCGCTCAACTCGAGCTGGTTCAGCTGGTGGGTCACGCTCGACAGCGAGGCGAGGCCCACGGCGTCGCCGATCTCGCGCATGCTCGGCGGATACCCCTGCTGGTTCACCGCGTCGGAGATCACTTCGAGAATGGCCAGTTGTTTCTCGCTCAGCGACTTGCGTCGCCTGGTTCCGCCTCGTTCACTGACCACGTCGTACTCGCTTTCGTCTCTGGTTCGCCTGGGCTTCGACCGTGCTGCGACCAATGTCAGTGGTGTGCGATTCACTATTCGAAGTACCGATGCGGTCGATCTCAACTATCGAAACTGTATCGAACACTGCACGAAGAAGAAACACATGTTCGAGTGTGTCGCGAGATTCGCGCTGATATTCGACTTGAACATTCGAACAATCGAAGATATATTCGGAACACAGCTTCGTACCAGGCGCTCCCGGCCGAGCGCCTGGTACGAAAACCCTTACAACGGGTACGTCCTTGAGAGGCAAGGCCATGACTGCACTTCAGCTCGACGCTCGACCGTTTACCGCTGCTCGTCCGTCAACGACGCCACGCGGGGCAGCTTCGGTGCCACACGCGGGAGTTTCGACGCCACGCGCGGCAGATTCGACGCCGCGCGCGGCGGTTTCGCGTACGCGCCTGCGCATGACCCGTCGCGGTCGCCTGGTGCTCGTCGCGCTCGTCTCCCTACCTCTCCTCGCCGGCCTCGCCGCGTTCGCCCTCCTCGGCGGCGGTGCAGCCATCGCCACCGGTGGCGGGCAGCCCGTCACCTACAGCTACGTGACGGTGCAGTCGGGCGAGAGTCTCTGGGGTATCGCGCAGTCGCTCGATCCGTCGGCCGACCCGCGCGACATCATCGCCGAGATCGTCGATCTCAATCAGCTGCACACATCCGACGTGCACGCCGGCCAGCGCCTCGCCCTCCCGCCCGAGTACGCGGCCAAGTAGCGCCGTTCGAAGGCAGTCAGCGCCGGCACTCACCGCCGGCACTCACCGCCGGTGACGGCACGCACACCAGCGACGGCACGCACTACCATTGAGCAGGTGAGTTCTCTAGCCGATCTTCCCATCCGCGACGACCTCCGGGGGCTTTCGCCCTACGGCGCACCCGAGCTCAAGGTGGCCGTTCAGCTGAACGTCAACGAGAACACTCATCCCATTCCCGAAGACGTGGCCCGCTCGATCATCGAGGCCCTCGCACTGGAGTTGCTCTCGGTCAACCGCTACCCCGACCGTGAATTCCTTGCCCTGCGCGACAGCCTCGCCCGGTACCTCGGCGGCGGTTTGTCGCGAGACAATGTCTGGGCGGCGAACGGCTCGAACGAGATTCTGCAGCAGATTCTGCAGGCCTTCGGCGGGCCCGGGCGATCCGTTCTCGGCTTTCCCCCTACCTACTCGATGCACCCCATCATCGCGGCGGGCACCGGCACCGAGTGGATCGCGGGCGTTCGCGATGCCGAGTACCAGATCTCGCCCCAGACCGCCGTCGAATGGATCGAACGCACCAGCCCCGACCTCGTGTTCTTCTGCTCGCCGAACAACCCCACCGGCACCGCACTCTCGCTCGAGACCATCGCGGCTGCCTACGACGCCACTCCCGGAATCGTCGTCGTCGACGAGGCCTACGCCGAGTTCGGGCACGCCGGCGAGCCGACCGCTCTGTCGCTGTTGCCGGGACGCGAGCGCCTCATCGTCACGCGAACCATGAGCAAGGCCTTCGCCTTCGCCGGCGCCCGCCTCGGTTACCTCGCTGCAGACCCCGCGATCAGCGACGCCCTGCGGCTGGTGCGTCTGCCGTACCACCTCTCGTCGTTGACGCAGGCAGCGGCGGTCGCCGCGCTCGCGCACGCCCCCGAGATGCTCGCGATGGTCGACGACATCAAGGTGCAACGCGACCGCATCGAAACGACTCTGCGTACCCTCGGCTACAACCCGTTTCCGAGCGCCTCGAACTTTGTTCTCTTCGGCGGGGTGCCAGACGCCCACCGCCTGTTCGAACAACTGCTCGAGCGCGACATCATCATTCGTGACCTCGGCATTCCCGGGCACCTGCGTGTGAGCGCGGGCACCGCGGCCGAGACGACCGCGTTTCTCGACGCCATGCGAGACCTGACGGAGTAACACGATCGTCGATGCAGCGGGGGGAGCGACCTCGGGCATCCACCCCGGGTATCAACCCCGGGCATCCACCCCCACCCGGCCCGATAGACTTTTCGGCATGTCACGCGAACCCCGTACCGCCAGCCTCACGCGCGAAACGAGCGAATCGAGCATCGAGCTCTCGCTCGACCTCGACGGCACCGGCGTCTCGCACATCGATACCTCGGTTCCGTTCTACAACCACCTGTTGACTGCCTTTGCGAAGCACTCGCTGACCGACCTCACCGTGAAGGCCACCGGCGACACCGACATCGACGTGCACCACACGGTCGAAGACATCGGAATCGTGCTCGGCCAGGCCATTCGGCAGGCTCTCGGCGATAAGAGCGGCATCTCTCGCTTCGGTGACGCGCTCGTTCCGCTCGACGAGGCCCTCGTGCAGGCCGTCGTCGACATCTCCGGGCGCCCGTTTCTCGTGCACAGCGGCGAGCCCGAAGGGTTCGAATATCACCTGATCGGCGGGCACTTCACGGGCTCGATGGTGCGGCACGTTCTCGAAGCCATCACGTTCAACGCCGGCCTCACCGTGCACATCACGGTTCTCGGCGGCCGTGATCCGCACCACATCGCGGAGGCCGAGTTCAAGGCATTCGCCCGCGCTTTTCGCTTCGCCAAGCAGTTCGATGCGAGCGTGTCGGGCATCCCGTCGACGAAGGGCGCACTGTGACCGCTCCTCGCGTCGTGGTGCTCGACTACGGCAGCGGAAACGTGCACTCGGCGGTCAAGGCACTCGAGAAGGTCGGCGCTGAGGTGGAACTCACGGCTGACCGACAGGCCGTCGCCGAGGCCGACGGCCTGCTCGTCCCTGGCGTCGGTGCGTTCAGCGCCGTCATGGCCGCGCTCGACTCTGTGCGCGGTGGTGAACTGATCGACAAGCGCCTGGCGGGCGGTCGACCGGTGCTCGGCATCTGTGTGGGCATGCAGGTTCTGTTCTCGCGCGGCATCGAACGCGGCACCGACACCGACGGCCTCGGCGAGTGGCCCGGTACCGTCGAAGAGCTGCAAGCGGATGTCCTGCCGCACATGGGCTGGAACACCGTGTCGGCGCCGCCGGAGTCGAAACTCTTCGAATCCATCGGCGATGAGCGCTTCTATTTCGTTCACTCCTATGCCGCTCAGAGCTGGGAACTCGAGGTGCAGCCTCCGCTGCCCGCAGCCGCGGTGACGTGGGCCGAGCACGGCGGTCCGTTCATCGCGGCCGTCGAAAACGGACCGCTGGCCGCAACGCAGTTCCACCCCGAGAAGTCGGGGGAGGCAGGCATGCACCTGCTCGAAAACTGGCTTCGCACGCTCTGAGCGCTTTTTACCCTTTGAGCGCCGCCGAGCGTCCACTCGCTGCCGCACCCCTAGTCGAAAGATCTGTTTGTTCATGACCGAAACACCCGCCCTCGTTCTGCTGCCCGCCGTCGATATCGCAGGCGGCCAGGCCGTGCGCCTCACGCAGGGTGAGGCGGGCACCGAGACGAACCACGGCGACCCCGCCGACGCGGCCGCCGACTGGGTGGCCCAGGGCGCCGAATGGATCCACCTCGTCGACCTCGATGCGGCGTTCGGGCGCGGCAGCAACGTCGATGTGATCCGCCGCGTCATCGCACAGGCCGAGGGCGTGAAGATCGAGCTCTCCGGCGGAATCCGCGACGACGCCTCGCTCGAACACGCCCTGAACAGCGGGGCAACGCGTGTCAATCTCGGCACGGCGGCGCTCGAGAACCCCGAATGGGCGGCCGCCGCCATCGCCCGCTTCGGCGACGCTATCGCGGTCGGTCTGGATGTTCGCGGAACCACCCTCGCGGCCCGCGGTTGGACCAAGGAGGGCGGTGACCTCTGGGAGGTGCTCGCCCGCCTCGAAGACGCCGGTTGCGCGCGTTATGTGGTCACCGACGTCACGAAAGACGGCACTCTCAAGGGCCCGAACGTCGACCTGCTCAAGCAGGTCATGCAGAAGACCGACAAGCCGGTCATCGCCTCGGGAGGCATTTCGAGTCTCGCCGACCTCACCGAGCTGCGCTCCCTGGTGGGCCTGGGCCTCGAGGGCGCGATTGTCGGCCGTGCGCTCTACGCCGGTGCGTTCACGCTCGTCGAGGCGCTCGGCGTCGCGTCGAACTGACCTGCTGAACCGCCCTGCTGACCCCCCTCCAGTACTGACCGTCGAACCGATCGGAGCGTAGTCGTGCACGACGAGCATCCGGAGCCGAATGAAGGGCCCGCTGATTCTTCGGGCCAGCCGTTCGCCGGCCGCCACTTCGAGGCGAGCACGAGCGCGTTCGAGGGTGATGATGGCACCGCGTCGCCGCACGTGCTCGACACGATGCGGCGGTTCCGCGCCGGAGAAGCCTCGCAGGCCGACGTGGTTGACGCGCTGCGCAACACTCGTCTGCTGGTTCCGCTCGTCGCGCACGCCGGCGAGACCGGCCTCGACGACCACGGGCACCTCGTCGACAAGACGCAAGAACTGTCGATCGTGACCGTGACGACGCCGGATGGCCGCTCGGCGCTGCCGGCGTTCACCTCAACGGAGGCGATGGCTGCCTGGAACCCGAAGGCCCGGCCGATTCCCACCGAGGCTCGCCGCGTCGCCCTCGCGGCGGCAGGCGAGAACACCGACATCGTCATCGTCGACGCCACGTCGCCCACCGAATTCGTCGTGAGGCGACCGGCGGTGTGGGCCATGGCGCAGGGCGTCGCCTGGCGCGCCCCGGCCGACGATGCTGAGGTACTCGCGGCCTTCAGTGATTCGGTCACGGCCGAGCCTGCCGTCGCATCCGTCGCGCTTCAGAACGGCGACCCGACGAGCCGGATGCTCGGGGCCGAACTCGTCGTCAGGCTCGAACTCGTGCCCGGCCTCGACCAGGGTGCGTTGACCACCCTGTTGGCCCGCCTGCACGAGCGCTGGTCGCAGAGCCCCATCGTCGCCCAGCGAGTCGACTCGCTCGCCGTCACCCTCGCAACTGCGCCGCGCTGGGTCTAGCCGTAGACCCAACCGCGCCGCGGTCGGTCTAGGCGTACACCGGGCCGGTGAGTTTCTCGCCGGGGCCCTGGCCGATGGGGTCGGGGAACGGCGACGCTTCGCGGAACGCCAGTTGCAGCGAGCGGAGGCCGTCACGCAGGCTTCGCGCGTGCATGTCTCCGATCTCGGGGGCGCCGGCCGTGACCAGCCCCGCGAGTGCGATGATGAGTTTGCGCGCTTCGTCGAGATCGAGTTGGTTCTCGGGGTCGTCCGCGAGACCGACCTTGACCGCCGCTGCGCTCATCAGGTGCACGGCTGTCGTGGTGATGACCTCGACCGCCTGCACATCGGCAATATCGCGCGCTTCGTCGCTCATGAATATCCGTTCTCACATCAGGTCAAGTCTCTGATAGACTCCTATGCGGCTCTGGCACCAGTAGGTGTTAGATCGAAAGTGGAGATTCTCCCACCCGCATGACCGCTTCTAAGGTTATCGGGTCGATTGCACTCCGCCTGTCCTCGTCACTGAAGGCAGGTAGATAGGGTGTGGTGCGTTGTGCAGACGGGTTCGTCTGTTCATGCGTGGTGAAGTTCAGTTTCGTGAGCGTTGGTTCGCACCAACAGCCCGGCCGAACATCCACACCACAGCATAAGGAGCAACGCATCAGCGATCCCCGTACCAACGACCGTATACGAGTACCCGAGGTTCGCCTCGTGGGTCCGGCCGGTGAGCAGGTTGGCGTCGTGAGCATCGACGTCGCACTCAGACTCGCACAAGAGGCAGACCTCGACCTGGTTGAGGTGGCGCCGAACTCGAAGCCGCCTGTCGCCAAGATCATGGACTACGGAAAGTTCAAGTACGAAGCCGCGCAGAAAGCAAAAGAAGCACGGCGCAACCAGGCGAACACCATCCTCAAAGAGGTGCGGTTCCGCCTGAAAATCGATGTGCACGACTACGAGACCAAGCGCAAGCGCGCCGAAGGTTTTCTCAAGGCGGGCGACAAGGTCAAAGCCATGATCTTGTTCCGCGGCCGTGAGCAGTCGCGCCCCGATCAGGGAGTCCGACTCCTGCAGAGATTCGCCGAAGACGTTTCGGAGTTCGGTTCTGTCGAATCGAGCCCGACCATCGACGGTCGCAACATGGTCATGGTCATCGGCCCTCTGAAGAACAAAGCAGAGGCCAAGGCCGAGGCCAACGCACACCGTGCGGCAGCGAAGCCCCCGCGGGAGGCACCCGCCACCCCCGCTGCCGAAACAGCTCCGGCTGCACCCACCGCATCAGCGCCAGCTGAAACCGCGGCGGCAGCCGAATAACTTAGCGCAAGCTAACACAACTGAAGAACACACCCAACGAGGAGAGAATTATGCCCAAGCAGAAGACCCATTCCGGGGCGAAGAAGCGATTCAAGATCACCGGTAGCGGCAAGGTCATGAAGCAGCAGGCCGGCATGCGCCACAACCTGGAAGTGAAGTCGGGCCAACGCAAGCGCCGCCTGAACACCGACCAGGTGCTTGCCCCGCAAGACGCCAAGGTCGCCAAGAAACTCCTCGGCCTCTAGAACTCACGACGACGAATAAGGACAGATAAGAAATGGCAAGAGTAAAGAGGGCCGTCAACGCCCACAAGAAGCGTCGCGTAATTCTCGAGCGCGCCGAGGGCTACCGCGGCCAGCGTTCGCGCCTCTACCGCAAGGCAAAAGAGCAGGTCACCCACTCGCTCGTCTACTCGTACCGCGACCGCCGTGCGCGCAAGGGCGACTTCCGTCGCCTCTGGATTCAGCGCATCAACGCCGCTGCCCGCCTGAACGGTCTCACCTACAACCGCCTCATCCAGGGTCTGAACCTGGCCGGCATCGAGGTCGACCGCCGCATTCTCGCCGACCTCGCCGTCACCGAGCCCGCCACCTTCGCGGCCCTCGTTGCGAGCGCCAAGGCAGCACTGCCCGCCGACACGTCGGCTCCGAAGGCGACGGCCGCCGCGTAAGCGCGTCGACTCCTCCGCACTGCCGAAAGGGGCGGCGCGTGCAGCTCAGGCTGCACCGCCGCCCCTTTCTGATGCACCGGATGTTCGGCCGCGGCGATGACGCGGTAGAGACGAATAGTCTGGTTGACTTGCCCCATGCTTGATAATCCGCGATCGCCGCGTGTTCGGGCCGTCGCCAAACTCGCCAAGAAGAGCGCTCGGTCTGAGACCGGGCTTTTTCTGCTCGAGGGTCCGCAGGCCGTTGCCGAAGCGCTCACCTTCAGCCCACAGCTCGTCGTTGAGCTCTACGCCACCCCCACCGCCCTCGAGCGGTACACCGACATCGGCCAGACAGCCGTCGACGCCGGTGTCGACGTGGAGTTCGTTTCCGAGCAGGTGCTCGAGGTCATGTCTGACACGGTCACCCCGCAGGGCTTCATCGCGGTCTGCCACCAGTTTCCGACCGCCGTCAAAGACATTTTCGCGAACGGGCCGAAGCTCATCGCGATTCTCGAAGAGGTGCGCGACCCGGGTAACGCGGGAACGATCATCCGTGCCGCCGACGCAGCCGGAGCCGACGCCGTGATTCTCACAGGGCGTTCGGTCGACTTGTACAACCCGAAGGTCGTGCGGTCGACGACCGGATCGCTGTTCCACCTGCCGGTGGCCATGGATGCGAGCTTCGCCGACGTTCGAATTCGTGCGGCCGAAGCCGGCCTGCAGATTCTGGCCGCCGACATCAAGGGTGACGATCTGCTCGAGGTGAGGTCGACCGGTCTGCTGGCGCAGCCGACGGCGTGGCTGTTCGGCAACGAAGCTCGCGGGCTCCCCGACGAGATTCTCGCCCTGGCCGATCGTGCGATCTCGGTGCCGATCTACGGCAAGGCCGAGTCGATGAACCTCGCCACGGCCGCTTCAGTCTGCCTGTATGAGAGTGCGTTCGCGCAGCGAAGCCCGGATGCCTCGGCCTGACTTTTGCACAGCTCGCCGCGATTGATCGTTCTGCACAGAAGGCGGCTCGCCGAAAGTGCGCTGTCGTTCCTGGGTAAGCTTGGTTCTCGTGTCTGATTCCCCTTCTCTTGCGATTTCCGACGAGTCCGTCGAAGCCGCGGTCTCCGCTGCGCTCGAGGCCGTCGAGGCCGTCGTCGACTCTGTTTCGCTGAAAGCCGCGCGAAGCGAGCACACCGGCGAGTCGTCGGTACTCGCTCGGCTGAACGGCCAACTGCGTTCACTGCCCAACGACCAGAAGGCCGCCGCCGGCAAGCTCATCGGCCAGGCGCGGGCTCGGGTGAATCAGGCCTTCGCCGCTAAAGAGCTTGATGTGGTTGCACTCGAAAATGAGGCGCAACTCGCGGCCGAGGCGGTCGACGTGACGGCTCTTCCGGTGCGCAAGCGCCTGGGTGCGCGTCATCCGCTCTCTCTTCTGCAAGAGAAGGTGGGCGACATTTTCGTGAGCATGGGGTGGGAGGTCGCAGAGGGCCCCGAGCTCGAGAACGAGTGGTTCAACTTCGATGCCTTGAACTTCGACGCCGATCACCCGGCCCGAGCAATGCAAGACACGTTTTTCGTCGAGCCGGTGCAGTCTCACCTGCTGTTGCGCACGCACACGTCTCCCGTGCAAGTGCGTTCGCTGCTCGAGCGCGAGCTGCCGGTGTACGTCATCGCCCCGGGCCGCACCTACCGCACCGACGAGCTCGACGCTACGCACACTCCTGTTTTCAGCCAGATCGAGGGCATCGCGGTCGACAAGGGCCTCACCATGGCCCATCTGCGCGGCACGCTCGAACTGTTCGCCAGGCAGATGTTCGGCGACGAGGCGAAGATCCGTCTTCGCCCCAACTACTTTCCGTTCACCGAACCCAGCGCCGAGATGGATGTCTGGCAGCCGCGCGCAAAGGGCGGCGCGCGCTGGGTCGAGTGGGGCGGGTGCGGCATGGTGAACCCGAACGTGCTGCTCTCGGCCGGCATCGACCCCGACGAGTACTCCGGATTCGCCTTCGGCATGGGCATCGAGCGCACGCTGCAGTTCCGCAACAACCTCAACGACATGCGCGACATGGTCGAGGGCGACGTGCGCTTCAGCCAGCAGTTCGGAATGGTGGTCTAACCATGAGAATTCCCATCAGCTGGCTCGCCGAGTTCGTGGCACTGCCCGCAGGCACCACGGTCGCAGACATCCACGCGGCCTTGGTCAAGGTCGGGCTCGAAGAAGAGGGCTCGCACGACTTCGATATCGCCGGTCCCGTCGTCGTGGGCGAAGTTCTCGAGTTCGGCGAAGAGCCGCAGACCAACGGCAAGACCATCCGCTGGTGCAGTGTGCGCGTCGCTCCGGCCGGGCAGAGTGCCGCCGACGGCGGGGCGGATGTTCGGGGCATCGTCTGTGGTGCGCACAACTTCTTCGTGGGTGACAAGGTGGTCGTGACGCTCCCGGGTGCAGTGCTGCCGGGTGGCTTCGCCATCGCCGCCCGCAAGACCTACGGCCATGTCTCCGACGGCATGATCGCTTCGGCGCGGGAACTGGGTCTCGGCGACGATCACGACGGCATTCTGCGGTTGACGACGCTCGGGCTCGACCCCGAGGTCGGAACCGACGCGCTCAGCCTGCTGAGTCTCGACGACGCAGCGGTCGAGGTGAACGTCACTCCCGATCGTGGGTATGCGTTCTCCATCCGCGGTATTGCCCGTGAGTACGCGCACGCGACGGGCGCGGTGTTCCGTGACCCGGCCGCGGCCGTCTCCGTCGACGCCGAGTCCGACGGTTTCTCGGTCGAGATCGACGACCGTGCACCCGTTCGTGGGCGCGTGGGCGCTACGGTCTTCGTTACGCGTGTCGTACGGGGCGTCGACCCGACCCTGCCGAGCCCGGCGTGGCTGGTCTCGCGACTCAAGCTCGCGGGCATCCGCTCGATCTCGCTGATCGTCGACATCTCGAACTATGTGATGCTCGAGCTGGGCCAGCCTATTCACACCTACGACCTCGACCGGCTCTCGGGCGGGCTCGTGGTGCGCCGGGCCGAGCCCGGCGAGACTCTCGCGACGCTCGATGGCCAGACCCGCAAACTCGACCCAGAAGACCTGCTCATCACCGATGACTCTGGTGCCATCGGTCTCGCCGGAGTCATGGGTGGGGCCGCAACAGAGATCAGTGACGAGACGACGAACGTGCTCGTCGAGGCGGCGAACTTCGACCCGGTGAGCATCGCGCGCACGGCACGGCGGCACAAGCTGCCGAGCGAGGCAGCGAAGCGGTTCGAGCGTGGAGTCGATCCCGAGGTCGCGGCGGCTGCCGCGGCACGCGTTGTGCAGTTGCTCGAAGAACTCGCTGGCGGCAGGGCAGATTCCCTCGGCTCTACCTACCACGCTCACGACGAGTTGCCACCTATCTTCTTGCCCGACGCCTACATCTCGGGGCTGATCGGGGTCGACTACACCGAGGCCGAGATCACGTCGTCGCTCATCGAGATCGGCGCGACTCTCGAGTACGCGCGAGACGGGCTGCTCGTCTCGCCGCCGTCATGGCGCCCCGACCTGACCCACAAGTCGACCCTGGCCGAAGAAGTCGCGCGCATCGTCGGTTACTCGCGCATTCCGAGCGAGGTACCCGTCGCTCCTCCGGGGCGCGGCTACACCCGTGAGCAGAAACTACGTCGTTTGGCCGCAGAGACCCTCGCGGCGAGCGGATCGACCGAAGTTCTGGTCTACCCCTTCGTATCGAGTGCGTCGAACGATCTCTTCGGTGCACCCGGCCACGAAACTGTGGCGGCGGTGAAGCTGGCCAATCCGATCGACGGCGAGGTGCCGTTCTTACGCACCTCCCTGCTCCCCGGCCTCATCGACGTGGCTCGCCGTAATCTCTCTCGCGGTCTCACTGACCTCGCGGTGTTCGAAATCGGGGCCGTGTTCCGCCCTGAGTCGGGCGTCACGTACGGAGTAGCCGAGGTGCCGCTCGGGGCCGCGTTGCCCTCGGCCGAGACTCTGGCCGAGCTCAATGCGAGCATCCCCCCGCAGCCGTGGCACGTCGGACTGCTTTTCGTCGGCAACTCCATCGAGAAGCAGCCGGGTCAGCCTGCTGTGCACGTGGGAATCTCCGATGCGCTCGACACCGTGCGTGTGCTGGCGACCGCACTCGACGTACCCATCGAAATTCGACAGGGCACACACAAGGCGCTGCACCCGGGCCGCACGGCCGAGATCGTGGTGCCTGCCGCAGCAGCGGGCGTCGTGCACGTCGGCTACGTGGGGGAGCTGCTTCCCGTGCTGGCCGACGAATTCGACTTGCCTCGCGTGGTCGCGGTGGCCGAACTCGACCTCGGCCTCCTCATCGAACTCGCCGCACGCAGCGTGCAGGCGACCCCGTTGGCCGGGTACCCGGCCGCCACCCAAGACGTGTCTCTCGTCGTGGCCGACTCGGTGCCGGCGGCAGAGGTGTTGCGCGCCGTCGAGAGCGGTGCGGGCGACCTGCTCGAGAGCATCCGGCTCGTCGACGACTATCGCGGCACCGGAATCGACGCAGGGTTCAAGTCGCTGACGTTCGCTCTGCGTTTTCGGGCATCCGACCGCACGCTCACCGCCGCCGAGGCGAGTGAAGCGCGTGTCGCCGGGGCCGCAGAAGCCTCCCGACGATTCGGTGCGACGGTTCGCGAGTAGCGCACCGTCGCGCCGGCTGTGTGCCGGCCTCATCGGCTGTGCGGGCATTCGGCCTGCGTGGCCAGGATCAGTGCAGGTGTGGGCGAAGGGTAGATTTGCATCATGGTGTATTCGGTAGCAGTGGCGGGCGCAAGCGGTTACGCGGGCGGTGAGCTGCTGCGCCTGCTCGCGGGTCATCCCGAGCTCGAGGTGCGAACGGCGACGGCGAACAACAACGCCGGCCAGCCGCTGCTGAGCGTTCATCCGCACCTGCGCTCCTACGGCGATCTCGTCTTGAGCGACACCACGCCAGAAGTGCTCGCCGGTCACGACGTCGTGTTCCTCGCCTTGCCGCACGGCAAGTCCGGTGCCATCACCGAGCAGCTCGACGCCGACACGCTCGTCGTCGATTGCGGTGCCGATCATCGGCTCGTCGACGAAGCCGATTGGGCGACCTTCTACGGCGGCGAATTCTACGGATCGTGGCCGTACGGGCTGCCCGAGTTGCTCGTCGAGAATCACGAGCGCCAACGTTCCCGCCTGGTGGGCGTGAAACGTATCGCGGTGCCCGGCTGCAATGTCACGGCAATCAGCCTCGGTCTCGCTCCGGGGTTGCAGGCCGGGGTGATCCAGCCGACCGACCTCGTCGCTGTGCTGGCGGTCGGCCCCTCAGGAGCGGGCAAGAGCTTGCGCACCAACCTGCTCGCCTCCGAGATTCTCGGCTCGGCAAGCGTTTACGGAGTCGGCGGCACCCACCGGCACAATCCCGAGATCGTGCAGAATCTCACGGCCTCCGCGGGCTCGCCGGTGACCGTTTCGTTCACTCCGGTGCTTGTGCCGATGGCACGTGGAATCCTCGCGACCTCCACGGCTCGCCTCGCTGCCGGCGTCACTGCTCACGATGTGCGCTCGGCCTGGGTCAATGCGTACGCAAACGAGCCGTTCGTGCACGTGCTGCCCGAGGGGCAGTTCCCCACCGTGTCCGACGTCACCGGCGCCAACACCGCCCTGATCGGCATCGCCGTCGACGAGGCCGCCGACCGAGTGGTCACGGTCACCGCGATCGACAACCTCGTCAAAGGCACCGCGGGAGCCGCCATCCAGTCCACCAACATCGCGCTCGGCCTGCCCGAGACGCTCGGCCTGCCGTTGAACGGAGTCGCCCCGTGAGTGTCACCACCCCCGCCGGATTCGAGGCGGCCGGAATCGCTCGTGGGCTGAAGTCCACCGGCGCACTCGATCTCGCCCTGGTCGTGAATCGTGGTCCGAGCAACGCGGCCGCAGCCGTGTTCACCTCGAACCGCTGCAAAGCCAACCCGATTCTCTGGTCGGAGCGGGTCATCGACGACGGGGTCGTCTCCGCGGTCATCCTCAACTCCGGCGGCGCGAACTGCTACACCGGCTCGTTCGGGTTTCAGACCACCCATCAGACGGCCGAGGCCGTCGCTGAGACTCTCGGCGTGGCGGCAGCAGACGTCATCGTGTGTTCGACCGGGCTCATCGGCACCGGCGACCAGGTCTTTCGCGACAAGGTCGTCGGCGGCGTGGCACCCGTAGCCGCAGCCTTGCGAGCCGACGGCGGCGGCGACGCTGCGCTGGCCATCATGACCACCGACACCAAGCCGAAGCAGGCGGTCGCCGGGGGCGACGGATGGTCGATCGGCGGTATGGCGAAAGGCGCGGGCATGCTCGCTCCCGGCCTCGCTACCATGCTCGTGGTGATCACAACCGACGCCGATCTGCCGTCCGCTGCGCTCGACACCGCGCTGCGAGCGGCTACCCGGGTGACCTTCGACCGTCTCGACTCCGACGGCTGCATGTCGACGAACGATACGGTCGCCCTGATGGCGAGCGGAGCATCCGGAATCACCCCCGACGTCGCCCAGTTCACCACAGCCTTGACGGCGCTCTGCCACGACCTCGCCCTGCAGTTGCAGGCCGACGCCGAAGGGGCGAGCCACGACATCACCATCACCGTGGTCAACGCCGAGGAAGAAGACCAGGCGGTCGTGGTGGCCCGCGCTGTCTCTCGCAGCAATCTGTTCAAGGCGGCGATCTTCGGCAACGATCCGAACTGGGGTCGTGTGCTGGCCGCGGCAGGAACCGTGCCCGAGGCCGAAGCGAGCTTCGACCCGTACAACATCGATGTGACGATCAACGGCGTGATGATCTGCAAGGCAGGCGAGCCCTTCGAAGACCGCGACCTCATCGACCTCACGCCGAGGGCCGTCACCGTGCTCATCGATCTGCACGCCGGAACCGAATCCGCGTCGATCTACACCAACGACCTGACCCACGACTATGTGCACGAGAACAGTGCGTACGCGAGCTGATGACCGACAACTCTCATGATCTCGCCGCCGTCAAAGCGGCCACGCTGATCGAATCTCTGCCCTGGCTCAAGACGTTCCATGACCAGATCATGGTCATCAAGTTCGGCGGCAACGCGATGGTCGACCCCGACCTGCAGCGCACCTTCGCCGAAGACATCGTGTATCTGCGCTACGCCGGCATCAAGCCCGTCGTCGTGCACGGCGGGGGCCCGCAGATCTCCCGGATGCTCGATCGCCTCGGCATCGAGAGCGAGTTCCGCGGCGGCTACCGTGTCACCAGCCCCGAGGCGATGGATGTCGTTCGCATGGTGCTCACCGGCCAGATCAGCCGCGACATCGTGACGCACATCAACGAACACGGGCCCTTGGCCACCGCGCTCTCGGGTGAGGACGCCGGGCTCTTCGAGGGGCAGAAGCGGTTCATCGAGATCGCGGGAGAAACCGTCGATCTCGGCCTCGTCGGAGATGTGGTGGGTGTCAACCCCGAAACCGTGCTCGAGCACCTTGCCGCCGGGCGCATCCCCGTCATCTCGTCGATCGCCCCCGATCGCGACGAGCCGGGGCAGGTACTGAACATCAACGCAGACGCCGCCGCCGCCGCGCTCGCCGTGGCCCTGGGCGCAGCGAAGCTGGTCATCTTGACCGACGTCGCCGGTCTTTATTCCGATTGGCCGAACCGCGACTCGCTCGTCTCGGTGATCGGTTCCGATGCGCTTCGTGACCTGCTGCCGAGCCTCGAATCCGGCATGATTCCCAAGATGTCGGCGTGCCTCGAAGCCGTCGACGGGGGAGTAGCCAAAGCGGCCATCATCGACGGCCGCATTCCGCACTCGATTCTGCTCGAGGTCTTCACGCAGAGCGGCATCGGTACCGAAGTGGTGACCGACGCCGAGAAGACGTTGCGAGCAGAGAGAGTCGTTACAGAGGAGTACTTGTGACAACACAACCCGACGTGATTCCGTCCAGCTGGGTCGACACGTTCAACGAGTCGCTGATGCGCACGATGGGTCAGCCGCTGGCCCTGCTGACCCACGGGCGTGGCGCCTTCGTGTGGGATGAGAACGAGAAGGAGTACCTCGACTTTCTCGCGGGCATCGCCGTCAACTCGCTCGGCCACGCGCATCCGGTGGTCATCGACGCCGTGACCCGCCAGGTCGGCACCCTCGCGCACGTCTCGAACTATTTCTCGACCCGCCCGCAGCTGGCGCTCGCCGAACGCCTCAAGCGCATCACCGGCGCAGGCCCCGAAGGCCGCGCCTATTTCTGCAACTCCGGCGCCGAGGCCAACGAGGCGGCCTTCAAGCTGGCCCGCCTGAACAGCTCGGGAAAGCGCACGAAGATCGTTTCGCTGACCAATTCGTTCCACGGCCGCACCATGGGTTCGCTGGCGCTCACCGGCAAGCGCGAGATGCAGGCGCCGTTCGACCCGATGCCGGGCGGGGTCATCCACATCGATTCCACCATCGCAGCACTCGAAGCCACCATCGACGACACCGTCGCCGCACTCTTTCTCGAGCCCATCAAGGGCGAAGCGGGTGTGGTCGATCTGCCCGAGGGCTACCTCGTGCGCGCGCGGGAGCTCACCGAGCAGCACGGCGTGCTGCTCATTCTCGACGAGATCCAGACCGGTATCGGCCGCACCGGCCGGTGGTTCGCCTACGAGCACGCCGGCATCAAGCCCGACGCGGTCACCATCGCCAAAGGCCTGGCCGGCGGCATCCCCATCGGTTCGCTCGTCACGTTCGGCTGGGCATCCGACCTGTTCCAGCGCGGGATGCACGGCAGCACCTTCGGCGGCAACCCGCTTGCCACGGCCACCGCCAACGCGGTACTCGAAGAGATCGAGCAGTCCGGTCTCGTCGACAACGCCGAGCGTAAGGGAATCCTGATTCGCGAGCGCGTCGCCGCGCTGAACTCGCCGCTGATCCAAGAGATCCGTGGCCACGGGCTGCTGATCGGCCTCGGCCTCTCCGAACCGATCGCCCTGAAACTCGCTGCGGCGGCGATGGATGCCGGGCTCATCATCAACGCGGCGAACGAGTCGAGCATCCGCTTGGCCCCGCCCCTGATCATCCGTGAGCTCGAGGTCGACATCTTCATCACCCGCCTCAGCGTGGCCCTGACCGCCCTCGGCTACCCGCCCGCGCCGCTCGAATCCGTAGCAGACGCCCCCGACTCTGAGCCCACTCCAGACCCCGAAAGCACCACATGACCCGCCACTTTCTTCGCGACGACGACCTGACTCCCGCCGAACAGGCCGAGATCCTCGACCTGGCCGCCGAGCTGAAGCGCGACCGTTACGCCACGAAGCCGCTCGCCGGCCCGCAGACCGTGGCCGTCATCTTCGACAAGTCGTCGACCCGCACCCGCGTTTCGTTCGCGGTGGGCATCGCCGATCTCGGCGGCAGCCCCCTCATCATCAGCACGGCCAACAGCCAGCTGAGCGGAAAAGAGACGGCGACAGACACCGCCCGCGTTCTCGAACGCCAGGTCGCCGCCATCGTCTGGCGCACCTACGCCCAGAGCGGGCTGGAAGACATGGCTCGCGGCACGACGGTTCCCGTGGTCAACGCCCTTTCCGACGATTTTCACCCCTGCCAGCTGCTCGCCGACTTGCTGACCATTCGTGAACACCGTGGTGATCTCGCCGGTCTGACCGTCAGCTTTCTGGGCGACGGGGCCAGCAACATGGGCCAGTCGTACCTGCTCGCCTGCGCCACCGCAGGCATGCACGTGCGGGTGGCAGCCCCCGAAAGTTATGCGCCCTCCGCTGCTGTGATTCAGGATGCCCGGGCCATCGCCGCGCGCACCGGAGGTTCGGCTATCGTTCTCGTCGACCCTGTCGAAGCCGTGACCGGCGCCGACATCGTCGTCACCGACACATGGGTATCCATGGGCAAAGAAGACGAGAAGGCCGCGCGCGTCAAAGTCTTCGGCGGCTACCAGGTCGACCAGGCGCTGATGGCGCATGCCAAGTCCGATGCCCTTTTCATGCACTGCCTGCCGGCCGACCGCGGCTACGAGGTGGCAGCCGATGTCATCGACGGCCCGCAGAGCGTCATCTGGGATGAAGCGGAGAACCGCCTGCACGCCCAGAAGGCCCTGTTGGTATGGCTGCTTCGCCAGCAATGAACTCGCACACGGCTGCCACGGGCGGCCCCGCTAAACTGAGCAACCAGACAGTGCAGGAGAGATTGTGGCTGAACGCGTGAGTGTCGCGGCAACAGGCGGTAGCCGTGCCGGCGAGGCCGGCGCGCTCTGGGGCGGCCGATTCGCCAGCGGTCCGTCTCCCGAGTTGCTCGCTCTCAGCAAGTCGACCCAGTTCGACTGGCAACTCTGGCCCTATGACATCGCAGGTTCGCGTGCTCACGCGAAAGCGCTCAACGCCGCCGGCTACCTGACCGACGTCGAACTGACGGCGATGCTCGACGCGTTCGACCGCCTCACCGACGCCATCGAGGAGGGCACGTTCGCCGCAGCCGAAGCAGACGAAGATGTGCACTCCGCTCTCGAGCGCGGACTCATCTTGTACGCCGGCTCCGAACTCGGCGGCAAACTGCGCGCGGGCCGAAGCCGAAACGACCAGATCGCTACGCTGGTGCGGCTCTACCTGCTCGACCACTCCCGGCATCTCGCTCACCTGGTCATCCAGCTCATCGACGCCATCGCCTCGCAGGCGGCCGCTCACCCGAACGCGCCGATGCCGGGCCGCACACACCTCCAGCACGCCCAGCCGGTGCTGCTTTCGCATCACCTCCTTGCGCACGCCTGGCCGCTGGTGCGCGATCTCGAGCGGCTCCGCGATTGGAGCGTTCGGGCATCCGCCTCGCCGTACGGCGCGGGTGCTTTGGCCGGCAGCTCGCTCGGCCTCGACCCCGCCCTCGTCGCCGCCGAGCTCGGGCTCGAACAGGGCCCCATGCTCAACTCCATCGACGCAACGGCCAGCCGTGACGTTGTGGCCGAGTTCGCCTTCATCAGCAGTCTCATCGGCATCAACCTCTCGCGGTTCGCCGAAGAGATCATTGTCTGGGCCACCCGAGAGTTCGGTTTCGTGAAGTTGCATGACGGGTATTCCACCGGGTCGTCGATCATGCCGCAGAAGAAGAACCCCGACATCGCCGAACTCGCTCGCGGCAAGTCGGGTCGTCTGATCGGCAACCTCGCCGGCCTGCTGGCGACTCTTAAGGGCCTGCCCTTGGCCTATAACCGTGATCTGCAAGAAGATAAAGAGCCCGTCTTCGACTCCGTCGAACAACTCGAGGTGCTGCTTCCTGCCTTCACCGGCATGGTGGCCTCGCTCACCTTCAATACCGAGCGCCTCGCCGAGCTCGCTCCGCAAGGCTTCTCGCTCGCGACCGACGTCGCCGAGTGGCTCGTCAAGCAGGGTGTTGCGTTTCGAGACGCGCACGAGATCAGCGGTGACCTCGTGCGATTCTGCGAAGAGCACGGCCTCGAGCTGCACGAGCCGACCGATGAGCAGCTCACCTCCGTCTCGCCGCAGCTGACTCCGGATGTTCGCACCGTCGTCACGGTCGCAGGATCCATCGCGAGCCGCAACGGCATCGGCGGCACCGCGGGCGACCGCGTCTCCGAACAGCTCGCAAGCCTCACCGCGCAGGTTCGCCAGTTGCAGATCTCGCTCGTCAACAGCCCAGGGGGCGCATCATGACACTGAACAGCCAGAACATGCCCGAGCCGATCGGCCCGCGCGGCCCGAACGGCAAGAAGCCGAAGATCGACCGCGACATTCGCAACCACCCCGATTACAAGACTCCGTGGTGGCGCAAACCGATGACGAACTCGTTGTACTGGATCGTCTTCGCTGCCGCGGCCATCGTCGTCGTCGCGGCGATCGTGATCACCCTCTCGCTCGGTGTCAAACTCTTCTGAGCCCACTCCCGCGCCGTGGAACGGCGCGGCGCTTGCCGAGTTTTTCGCGCGCCCGTCGGTAGAGGTCGCGCCGCTCATTCTCGGCGGCATCCTGAGTCGAACGTCCGCTGAAGGCACGACCTCGCTGCGCATCACCGAGGTCGAGGCGTACCTCGGTGTCGGCGAAGACCCGGGATCACACTCGTTCCGAGGCAAGACCGCTCGTAATTCCGTGATGTTCGGCGAACCGTTTCACCTGTACACGTATTTCACCTACGGCATGCACACGTGCGCGAACATCGTCTGCTCGCCGGCCGGCTCTGCGAGCGGCATTCTGCTGCGAGCCGGCGAGGTGGTGGACGGAATCGAGCTCGCACGCCAACGACGAGGCGAATCGGTGCCCCTGCGTGACCTCGCACGCGGACCCGCTCGACTCACCAAAGCAATGGGCATTCCGCTCTCTGACGGCGGTGCCTCGCTGTCGGTTTCGCCGTACGAGTTTCGGATGCCCGATCATCCGGTGCCCGTCGAAACCAGCCTACGCACCGGCCTCAGCGGGCTCGGTGGTGGCGAAGGCTACCCGTGGCGCTTCTTCATTCCAGGCGATCCCACCGTCTCGCCGTACAAACGCCACCCCAAGCTCGCGCCCTGATCAACCAGCCGACCAGTCGATCTCGACGGCGTCGTACCAGGCCAGCAGATCTGGGAGGTCGTCGAACGTTTCGGTCGCCGTCGTCTCGGCGTCAGGGTTCCAGCGGATGACGACGTACCCGCCTTCGTCGCTCGGCAGCGACTGGATGAGCACCCGATCGCCCGTGAAACCGCCGCCCACGAACTGACCCTCGACGCCGACGGGAGGTGGCGGCTCGGGGTGCGACCAGTGAGTGGGGTTCGCCGCGAGCCAGAGCGACAGCGAGGTGTCGTCGAGAACGGGATACAGATCGAACTCGCCTCTCCAGACGGAGACGAGGTGCTCGTGGCGCTCGCGTCGGTCGATTCGAACGTTCCAGCCTTTGTACGGCCCTTCCGTCACGACTCCGATGATGTCGTGCGGCGGCTGGTTGTTCATGACGAGCTCCTTACCTGAGTATCTGTCACTATACTAGTCGACCAATTTCTCGCCCGCAGTGGGCCGCTGTACCCTGAGAGGCGTGTCTGCGCCCAAGACGGCAGTGTTGTCTGCCCAAACGAATGACCCGACGTTCGACTCCGTGTGGGAGGAACTGAAGTGGCGGGGCCTCATCCATGTGTCGACCGACGAACTCGAGCTCAAGGCGGCGCTCGACGGCGGCCCCATCACGTTCTATTGCGGATTCGACCCGACCGCTTCGAGCCTGCACCTCGGCAACCTGGTACAGCTGCTCGTGATGCGACGCTTGCAACTCGCCGGGCATCACCCGTTGGCGCTCGTCGGCGGGTCGACCGGTCTGATCGGCGACCCGCGCCCGACGGCCGAGCGCACGCTGACGCCGCGAGACACTGTCGCCGAATGGGTGGGTTACCTCCAGGCGCAGGTGTCGCGATTCTTGAGTTTCGAGGGTGACAACGCCGCCCGGCTGGTCAACAACCTCGACTGGACCGCGCCCTTGAGCGCCATCGACTTTCTGCGCGATATCGGAAAGTACTTTCGCGTGGGTACCATGCTGAAAAAAGACGCGGTGAGCGCCAGACTCAACTCAGACGCGGGCATCAGCTACACCGAATTCAGCTACCAGATTCTGCAGGGACTAGACTTTCTCGAGCTTTACCGCACGTACGGCTGTGTGTTGCAGACCGGGGGGAGCGACCAGTGGGGCAATCTCACCAGCGGCACCGATCTCATTCGGCGTGCGGAGCAGGCGAGCGTGCATGCCATCGGTACTCCGCTCATCACGAACTCCGACGGCACGAAGTTCGGCAAGAGCGAAGGCAATGCGGTCTGGCTGGATGATCGGCTCACCAGCCCCTATGCCTTCTACCAGTTCTGGCTCAACACCGACGACGCCGACGTTATCGAGCGGCTCAAGATCTTCACCTTCCTCACTCGGGCCGAGCTGGATCGTCTCGCGGCGGCCGTCGCGGCAGAACCGTTCCGCCGCGAAGCGCAGCGCACCCTCGCCTTCGAGGTGACCGCGCTGGTGCACGGCGAAGAGGCGACCAATGCTGCCATCGCGGCTGCGGCCGCACTGTTCGGACAGGGCGAGCTGGCCGATCTCCCCGAGCTGACGCTGCGTCAGGCTTTGGGGGAGGTGGTCACGGTAGAGACAGCCGCAACGACACCGGTGGTGCAGCTCGTCGTGGAGACGAAGCTCTGCGCTTCGGTCAGCGAGGCTCGGCGTGCGCTCGCCCAGGGTGGTGTGTACGCGAACAATGTGAAGCTCGACAACGATGCGCTCACTGCCGGAGACGTCGCTCTCCCGGGTGGAATCGTGGTTCTCCGCCGCGGCAAGAAGTCTCTGGCGGGCGCTTTTGTGGTGTGAAAATCTCACTTCCGCAGGAAGATTGCCGGAAACCCGGGCGACACGCCCGGGACGTACACATAACTTGCCAGCCATGAAACATGACCGTAATGTTGTCTCTTGTCACCCCAAAGGTTCGGAAAGCGGAAGAGCTTACCGGCCTCAAGCGGGGCCATCTCAGCACTGAAGAAAACCTCGAGTCGCAAGATTTTGAGAGTTTGGGCTTCAGCTGCCAGATGAAGATATAAGATAGTGAAGTTGCCCCTTTCGGCCCCGTTCTTTGTAGCGGACAAGCTGGTTGGGTGTGTCCGATCTTTGAGAACTCAACAGTGTGCACAATTGTCATATGCCAAATCCCTGGATCATCTTTTGGATGGTTTGGGTTCCTTTGGGAAATTGAAATTAGCAGCTGCCCTTTGGGGTGGTTGCGGACAAGCAAGTCAGTAATGATTTGTTCTGTCAGCATCAAACTTGTCGCATTGCCTTCGATTCCCGTGGGTGGTGTGGCGCGTATATACATTTACGGAGAGTTTGATCCTGGCTCAGGACGAACGCTGGCGGCGTGCTTAACACATGCAAGTCGAACGATGATGCTAGCTTGCTAGCGGATTAGTGGCGAACGGGTGAGTAACACGTGAGTAACCTGCCTTTGACTCTGGGATAAGCGTTGGAAACGACGTCTAATACCGGATACGACCTTCAGCCGCATGGTTTGTTGGTGGAAAGATTTTTTGGTTGGAGATGGACTCGCGGCCTATCAGGTTGTTGGTGAGGTAATGGCTCACCAAGCCTACGACGGGTAGCCGGCCTGAGAGGGTGACCGGCCACACTGGGACTGAGACACGGCCCAGACTCCTACGGGAGGCAGCAGTGGGGAATATTGCACAATGGGCGAAAGCCTGATGCAGCAACGCCGCGTGAGGGATGACGGCCTTCGGGTTGTAAACCTCTTTTAGTAAGGAAGAAGCCTTTCGGGGTGACGGTACTTGCAGAAAAAGCACCGGCTAACTACGTGCCAGCAGCCGCGGTAATACGTAGGGTGCAAGCGTTGTCCGGAATTATTGGGCGTAAAGAGCTCGTAGGCGGTTTGTCGCGTCTGCTGTGAAATCCTGAGGCTCAACCTCGGGCTTGCAGTGGGTACGGGCAGACTAGAGTGCGGTAGGGGAGATTGGAATTCCTGGTGTAGCGGTGGAATGCGCAGATATCAGGAGGAACACCGATGGCGAAGGCAGATCTCTGGGCCGTAACTGACGCTGAGGAGCGAAAGCATGGGGAGCGAACAGGATTAGATACCCTGGTAGTCCATGCCGTAAACGTTGGGAACTAGATGTAGGGGCCATTCCACGGTTTCTGTGTCGCAGCTAACGCATTAAGTTCCCCGCCTGGGGAGTACGGCCGCAAGGCTAAAACTCAAAGGAATTGACGGGGGCCCGCACAAGCGGCGGAGCATGCGGATTAATTCGATGCAACGCGAAGAACCTTACCAAGGCTTGACATGAACGAGAACGGGCCAGAAATGGTCAACTCTTTGGACACTCGTTTACAGGTGGTGCATGGTTGTCGTCAGCTCGTGTCGTGAGATGTTGGGTTAAGTCCCGCAACGAGCGCAACCCTCGTTCTATGTTGCCAGCACGTTATGGTGGGAACTCATAGGAGACTGCCGGGGTCAACTCGGAGGAAGGTGGGGATGACGTCAAATCATCATGCCCCTTATGTCTTGGGCTTCACGCATGCTACAATGGCCGGTACAAAGGGCTGCAATACCGTAAGGTGGAGCGAATCCCAAAAAGCCGGTCTCAGTTCGGATTGAGGTCTGCAACTCGACCTCATGAAGTCGGAGTCGCTAGTAATCGCAGATCAGCAACGCTGCGGTGAATACGTTCCCGGGCCTTGTACACACCGCCCGTCAAGTCATGAAAGTCGGTAACACCCAACGCCAGTGGCCTAACCCGTAAGGGGGGGAGCTGTCTAAGGTGGGATCGGTGATTAGGACTAAGTCGTAACAAGGTAGCCGTACCGGAAGGTGCGGCTGGATCACCTCCTTTCTAAGGAGCACGTTCACTGTCCGTCTGTATACAGCGGAGTTGCAGTGACAGTCATTTCAACGCAAGTTATGTGTTGGTGGCGCTCATGGGTGGAACATATGACAAGCGCTTAACGGCGTGGTTGTTTTTAGTACGATCCTTCGGGGTTTGGAACGGAATGTTCACGTGTCGTGGGTGTGGTGCACGCTGTTGGGTCCTGAGGGACCGGGCATCTCTTCGTCTTCGGATGGAGGGTTGTTTGTAACTTATGGGCCTCATGCCGGCTTCCTTTTGGGGGAGTTGTGGTGTGGGGTGCCGCCCGTATTTTGAGAACTACACAGTGGACGCGAGCATCATCAGCCGCGAAATTTTGATCCTTCGGGGTCTTGTTTTGTGGACTGATAATCAATGTTCCCCGGTCTTTGGATCGGGATAAACATTGGTCTTTGTATGTGTATGTTTTGTTTTGAAGTTTTTAAGAGCAAACGGTGAATGCCTTGGCATCTGGAGCCGAAGAAGGACGTATAAATCTGCGATAAGCCTCGGGGAGCTGATAATAGAGCTGTGATCCGAGGGTTTCCGAATGGGGAAACCCCGTCAGGCCCGTGAGGTGACCTGGTGACTCCCGCTTGAATATATAGGGCGGGTAGAGGGAACGTGGGGAAGTGAAACATCTCAGTACCCACAGGAAGAGAAAACAATAGTGATTCCGTTAGTAGTGGCGAGCGAACCCGGATCAGGCTAAACCGTTCGTGTGTGATACCCGGCAGGGGTTGCATGGGCGGGGTTGTGGGACTTTCCGTAGAGCACTGCCGTGTTCTGGTGGTTACAGCGCCGTATAGACGAATGGGATTGAAAGCCCAGCCATAGCAGGTGCCAGCCCTGTAGTCGAAATGCGGTTATGGCCTGGAGAGTATCCCAAGTATCGCGGGGCCCGAGAAATCCCGCGTGAATCTGTCAGGACCACCTGATAAGCCTAAATACTCCCAGATGACCGATAGTGAACAAGTACCGTGAGGGAAAGGTGAAAAGTACCCCGGGAGGGGAGTGAAATAGTACCTGAAACCGTTTGCTTACAAGCCGTCGGAGCGCCCTTTGTTGGTGTGACGGCGTGCCTTTTGAAGAATGAGCCTGCGAGTTAGTGATCAGTGGCGAGCTTAACCCGTGAGGGGAATGCGTAGCGAAAGCGAGTTCGAATAGAGCGTTTGAGTCGCTGGTTCTAGACCCGAAGCGAAGTGATCTATCCATGGCCAGGTTGAAGCGACGGTAAGACGTCGTGGAGGACCGAACCCACTTCAGTTGAAAATGGAGGGGATGAGCTGTGGATAGGGGTGAAAGGCCAATCAAACTTCGTGATAGCTGGTTCTCTCCGAAATGCATTTAGGTGCAGCGTTGCGTGTTTCTTGCCGGAGGTAGAGCTACTGGATAGCCGATGGGCCCTAAAAGGTTACTGACGTTAGCCAAACTCCGAATGCCGGTAAGTGAGAGCGCAGCAGTGAGACGGTGGGGGATAAGCTTCATCGTCGAGAGGGAAACAACCCAGACCACCATCTAAGGTCCCTAAGCGCGTGCTAAGTGGGAAAGGATGTGGAGTTGCATAGACAACCAGGAGGTTGGCTTAGAAGCAGCCACCCTTGAAAGAGTGCGTAATAGCTCACTGGTCAAGTGATTCCGCGCCGACAATGTAACGGGGCTCAAGCACGCCACCGAAGTTGTGGCATTTATATTTTTGGCAGGCCTTCGTGGTCCAGCCGTATGGATGGGTAGGAGAGCGTCGTGTGGCCAGCGAAGCGGCGGTGTAAACCAGCCGTGGAGGCCACACGAGTGAGAATGCAGGCATGAGTAGCGAAAGACGGGTGAGAAACCCGTCCTCCGAAAGATCAAGGTTTCCAGGGCCAGGCTAATCCGCCCTGGGTAAGTCGGGACCTAAGGCGAGGCCGACAGGCGTAGTCGATGGACAACGGGTTGATATTCCCGTACCGCAGAAGAACCGTCCAAGCCAATCCACTAATGCTAAGCATCTGAAACCGGTTAGACCGATCCCTTCGGGGTGAGGCGTGCCGGCGTAGCGTGCGACCCGATGTGGTGCGGTTAGCGTATTAACAGGTGTGACGCAGGAACGTAGCTGAGCCGGGCGATGGTTGTCCCGGTCTAAGAATGTAGGCCGAGGGGTAGGCAAATCCGCCTCTCGTATAAGGCTGAGACTCGATGGGTACCCTTCAGTGGGGAAATCAGTGATCGTCTGCTGCCAAGAAAAGCATCGGCGCGAGGTTCCATGTGCCCGTACCCCAAACCGACTCAGGTGATCAGGTAGAGAATACTAAGGAGATCGAGAGAATCGTGGTTAAGGAACTCGGCAAAATGCCCCCGTAACTTCGGGAGAAGGGGGGCCCCGATCGTGAACGGATTTACTCCGGGAGCGTGATAGGGCCGCAGAGACCAGTGGGAAGCGACTGTTTACTAAAAACACAGGTCCGTGCCAAGTCGCAAGACGATGTATACGGACTGACGCCTGCCCGGTGCTGGAAGGTTAAGAGGAAGAGTTAGCAGCAATGCGAAGCCCAGAATTTAAGCCCCAGTAAACGGCGGTGGTAACTATAACCATCCTAAGGTAGCGAAATTCCTTGTCGGGTAAGTTCCGACCTGCACGAATGGCGTAACGACTTCCCAGCTGTCTCAACCGCGAACTCGGCGAAATTGCACTACGAGTAAAGATGCTCGTTACGCGCAGAAGGACGGAAAGACCCCGTGACCTTTACTATAGCTTTGTATTGGTGTTCGGTGTGGCTTGTGTAGGATAGGTGGGAGACTGTGAAGTCGGCACGCTAGTGCTGGTGGAGTCATTGTTGAAATACCACTCTGGTCACTCTGGATATCTAACTACGAACCCTGATCGGGTTCTGGGACAGTGCATGGTGGGTAGTTTAACTGGGGCGGTTGCCTCCTAAAGAGTAACGGAGGCGCCCAAAGGTTCCCTCAACCTGGTTGGCAATCAGGTGGCGAGTGTAAGTGCACAAGGGAGCTTGACTGTGAGACTGACAAGTCGAGCAGGGACGAAAGTCGGGACTAGTGATCCGGCAGTGGCTTGTGGAAGCGCTGTCGCTCAACGGATAAAAGGTACCTCGGGGATAACAGGCTGATCTTGCCCAAGAGTCCATATCGACGGCATGGTTTGGCACCTCGATGTCGGCTCGTCGCATCCTGGGGCTGGAGTAGGTCCCAAGGGTTGGGCTGTTCGCCCATTAAAGCGGTACGCGAGCTGGGTTTAGAACGTCGTGAGACAGTTCGGTCCCTATCCTCTGCGCGCGTAGGAAATTTGAGAAGAGCTATCCCTAGTACGAGAGGACCGGGATGGACGAACCTCTGGTGTGTCAGTTGTACTGCCAAGTGCACCGCTGATTAGCTACGTTCGGAACGGATAACCGCTGAAAGCATCTAAGCGGGAAGCCGGCTTCGAGATGAGATTTCCATACCATTCATGGTGAGAGGCTCCCAGGAGACTACTGGGTTGATAGGCAGGATGTGGAAGCACCAACTAACGAGGTGTGTAGCTGACCTGTACTAATAAGCCAACAACTTCAACAACACCACCACCCCCACAAAGGGTGGCTGAAAAAACTTCTGCCTCAAAGGCACTCGCGTCCACTCTGTGGTTCCCGACATACGGTCGGGTAACCCACCACACACATACTGTGGTGACAACACAACTGAATACTGCAGCAACTGCAGAAACATTCAATGACCGTAAAAAAGGTCGAACATGTTTCGGTGGCCATAGCGAGAGGGAAACGCCCGGCAACATTCCGAACCCGGAAGCTAAGACTCTCAGCGCCGATGGTACTGCAAGGGAGACCTTGTGGGAGAGTAGGACACCGCCGGACTCAACTTGACGAAGAGGCCCACCCCACCAGGTGGGCCTCTTCTGTTTAACACCCGGTCTTCATAACACCCAGCCTTCGAACCAATGAACGAATAGGCTGGGATCGATATCTACACAGCGGAAAGTTCACCAGGAGGAGTGTCATGAGCGATTCGACAGACCGCGAGAAGCGGCCCGGGCGGCGCGAAGACGGCCCTCGCTCCGATGGTGCACGTTCCGCATCGGCGCACCCCCGGGCATCCAAACCCCGACAAGCGGGTGGCAACGAACGCAAGCTCTGGACGAGCGACGGCAAGCCGGCGCGCAGCGCGGCCCCGGGTGCGCGAGATCAGCAGCGTGGCGGTCGCCGTGATGAGGCGCCCACACCCGAAGCACTGCGCGCTCGAGAGCTGCGCGCCGTTCGCCCCCATCACGACGACCCTGAGATTCCCGACGACGTTTCGGTGAAGGAACTCGACCGAGTCGCCTACAACGAGTTGAAGACGCTGTCGAAAGAGAACGCCGAGGGCGTGGCGAAACACCTGGTTATGGTCGCTCGGCTCATCGACGAAGATCCGCAGCTCGCTCATCGGCACGCTATCTCTGCGTCACGTCGAGCGGGACGCATCGGCATGGTGCGTGAGACGCTCGCTATTACGGCTTATGCGACCGGTGACTATGCCCTGGCCATTCGTGAGCTGCGCACGTACCGACGCATTTCGGGTTCGAACGAGCAGTTGGCTTTGATGGTCGACAGTGAACGCGGGCTCGGCCGGCCCGACCGCGCGCTGGAACTGGGGCGCTCTGTTCCCCGGGACTCGCTGTCGCCGGCGTCGCAAGTAGCGGTGGCTATCGCCATGTCCGGCGCCAGACTCGACTTGGAACAGCCCGACCTGGCGCTGGCCGAGCTCGAGATTCCGCAGCTCGACGCGTCTCGCGCGTACAGCTACAGCCCCGACCTGTTCTGGGCGTATGCCGAGGTTCTCGACGACATGAACCGTTCCGCCGATGCAGCCACCTGGCGCGCCCACGCAGAACGGGCGGAAGCGGCACTCGATGCGTCGGTAGCCGACGATGACCTGATCGAGGTGTTCGAAGAAGAGGTCGAGATGTTCGAAGAAGAGGTCGAGAGCGACGAGGAGTCCGGTGAGTCTGTTCAAGCCCCGAAAGAGTAGTGGAGCATCCGTGACCCCGCTTGATGGCGTCGATGTGATTCTGGCCGACCTCGATGGGGTCGTGTATGCCGGTGCCAACCCGATCGAGTTTGCTGTCGACGCGCTCAACCGCGCATCGGGTGAAGGTGTTCGGGTCGGCTACATCACAAACAACGCCTCGCGTACCGACGTGCAGGTCTCCGATCATCTGGCGAGTTTCGGCTTGCACGTCGTTCCCCATGACGTGGTTACGAGTCCGCAGGCTGCCGTGAAGCTGCTCGCCGGGCTGGTTCCGGCCGGATCACTGATCTTGGTGGTCGGAGGCGAAGGCCTCACCAGCGAGGTCGAAAAGGGCGGATTCACCGTCACACGCCAGTCGGCCGATCAGCCGGCGGCGGTCATTCAGGGGTTTTCGCCCGACGTGTCGTGGCGCGACTTGGCCCAGGCCAGCTTCGCGCTGCACCGCGGCATTCCGTGGGTCGCGACGAACACCGACTGGACGATTCCGGTCGAGGGAGGCGTCGCTCCGGGCAACGGAACCCTGGTCTCGGCAGTGCATACCGCGGTGGGAACGCTGCCGGTGGTAGGCGGCAAACCCGAGAAGGCGATCTTCGACGCGGCCGTCGACCGGTTTGCGGCGAAGACTCCGCTGTTCATCGGCGATCGCCTCGATACAGACATCATCGGGGCCAACCGGGCGGGCATCCCCTCGGTGCACGTGCTCACGGGCATCGACGGTGCTAAGCAGTTGCTCGCGGCTGATAAAGACTCTCGGCCGACCTTCATTCTGCAAGACCTGCGCGGTCTTTTCGAGCCGTATCCTGAGGCCGTTCTGTCGCACGAGAACACCGTCGCGACCGTGGGTTCGACGGTCGTGCGGTTGCGAGGAACAACCGTCGAGCTTGTGAAAGCAGGCGACACCGCGGTGAATCGGGTTCGGGCGGGCAGTGCACTCATCTGGGCATCCGGTCAGCCCATTTACGGTCTGAACGTGGCGCCGGAGCTCTACAGCTGAGCTGCACGGTAGCCTTGATGGGTGAGTGACGAGGCGCAAGAATCCGGTGGCGACGAGCTGTTGTCGCGGCTGCGCGTCATCGAAGAGCAACCACTCGACGCCCGTGCCACGGCGTACGTTCAGATTCACGACGAACTCCGTACGCGACTCGAGGGGTCTGACGCGGCCGTCGCTCGTGGCTGAGCAGGAGTCGCGGCTCGACTCTGCGCTGGCCTCCAGCGGTCTCGCGCGTTCTCGCAATCATGCGGCACAACTGATCGCCGACGGATTCGTGAGCATCGACGGGGTCGTCACGGTGAAGCCGTCGGCCCGGGTGCACGAAGGTCAGGTTCTGCATGTCGAGGGCGAAGACCACTACGTCAGCCGCGGTGCGGGCAAGCTTGTAGCAGCACTCGACGAATTCACCGCGATCGATGTCGCCGGACGCTTGGCACTCGACGCCGGTGCCTCCACGGGAGGGTTCACCCAGGTGTTGCTGGAGCGCGGCGCCGCGCACGTCATTGCGGCCGACGTCGGCCACGGCCAGCTTTCGCCGGTACTGAAAACGGATGCCCGGGTCAGCGTGGTCGAGGGTTTCAACCTGCGCTTCGCCACCCCCGCCTCGCTGGCCGAGGCCTCGGGAATCAGCGAAGTGCCCGACCTCGTGGTCGGTGACCTTTCGTTCATCTCCCTGACGACGGTGCTGCCGGCTCTCGTGTCGGTGGCGACGCCAGAGGCGGACTTCGTGCTGCTGATCAAGCCGCAGTTCGAAGTGGGCAGGGCGGGCATCCGTGAGGGGGTCGTGCGTAACGCGGGGCTGCGTGCCGAAGCCATTTCGACGGTGCTGTGGGCGGCATTCGACCTGGGGCTCGGCACGGCCGGCCTGATTTTCTCCCCAATTGTCGGTAACGCTGGGAATCACGAGTATCTGGTCTGGCTCAGTGCCAGCGCGGGCAGCAATCCGACAGAATGGAGAGACCGCGTTTACCGAGTTTCAGGAGCACAATCGCCGTGACACCAGCCCGTTATTTTCTCGTTGTGCTGCACACGGGGCGACGAGACTCGGTCGAGGCGGCCATGCAGGTGTGCGATCAGCTCGCCGCGTCGGGGGTGACGCCGGTGCTCGATCCGCGTGATCTGGCCGACATCGCCGATCAGCTGACCGATCCGTCGATCGTGGGGGTGCTCGGCGACGGCGTCGACCTGGGCGATCTCGAGCTGGTGATCGTGCTCGGGGGTGACGGCACGATTCTGCGGGCGGCCGAGGTGGTGCGCGGATGCTCGGTGCCCCTGCTCGGCGTGAACCTCGGGCACGTCGGGTTCTTGGCCGAGAGTGAGCGCGAAGACCTCGGCGATTCGGTGGAGCGCGTTTTGAGTGGCGACTACACCGTCGAAGAGCGCATGACGCTCGACATCGTCGTGACCGTCGGCGACGAAACCGTGTACGAAGGCTGGGCGCTGAACGAGGCGACCGTCGAGAAGGCGAGCCGCGAACGCATGATCGAGGTGGTCATCGAGGTCGACGGCCGACCGCTCTCGAGCTTCGGCTGCGACGGCGTCGTGATGGCGACGCCGACCGGGTCGACGGCCTATTCGTTCAGCGCTGGTGGCCCGATCGTGTGGCCGAGTCTCGACGCTCTGCTTTTCGTTCCGCTGAGCCCGCACGCGCTGTTTTCGCGGGCGCTCGTGATCGGGCCGGAATCGGTTCTGGCCGTCGAGTTGCTCGAGCGCACCCCCGGTGAGGGTGTGCTGTGGTGCGACGGGCGTCGCGGGTTCGACCTGCCGCAGGGCGCGCGCGCCGAGGCTCGAAAGTCGGCGGTGCCGGTGCGGTTGGCCAGGCTCACACACGGGCCGTTCTCCGACCGGTTGGTGCGTAAGTTCTCGCTGCCTGTCGACGGCTGGCGGGGGCCGGTCAAAGCGGAGCGTTCTGCTTCTGCGAGTGGAGCTGCACCGCGAGGAATCGATGGTTAAGGCGAATTCCACTGCTCAGGCGCTCTCGACGCGACCGGCTCGTGTGTTGCGCGGCGTGATCGACGAGATCACCATTCGTGACCTCGGAGTGATCGCCGAAGCTGTGCTGCCGCTCGGCGCCGGGTTCACGGCGGTGACCGGCGAGACCGGTGCCGGAAAGACGATGGTGGTGCAGGCGCTCGGACTGCTCACCGGCGAGCGGGCGGTGGCCGGACAGGTGCGGGTCGGCTCAACGCAGAGCTGGGTCGAAGGGCGTTGGCGGGTGCCGCTGCAGTCGGCGGTGGCCGAGCGAGTACGTGATGCCGGTGGCGACATCGACGAGGTGCCGGATGGTGGCGAGCTGCGGGCGGGCGACGATACGGCCGCCGCGGCCGATGGCCGGTTCGGCGCGGGCGACGGTGGGGGGCTGGGGGAGCTGATCCTCTCGCGCTCGGTGTCGGGCGAGGGCCGCAGTCGGGCCATCGTGGGCGGCCGAAGCGCGCCTGTGGGTGTGCTGAGCGAGTTGGGCGAGAGGCTGGTGGTGGTACACGGGCAGTCCGACCAGCTGAGGCTTCGATCATCCACTGCCCAGCGTGAAGCGCTCGACCGGTTCGCGGGGCCCGAGTTCGCTGAGCTCTTCGGCGAGTTCAGCGAGGCGTACCGAACCTGGCGTGCGCTGCAGACCGAACTCGACACGTTGGTGTCCCAGCGTGATGAGCGCCTTCGTGAGGCGGAGGCCCTGCGGGTTGCCGTAGGGGAGATCGAGGTGCTGGGGCCGCAACCGGGTGAAGACGTTGCTCTGGCGGAGCGGGCGAATCGCCTGACGAACCTCGAAGATCTGCGGGTGGCTGCTGCGGCCGCGCGCGAGGCGGTGTCGAGCGAAGAACTCGACGGCCGGCCCGATGTTGTGAGCCTGATCGACGGCGCGCTGCGCCAGCTCGAGCGGGTGCAGTCGCACGATTCGGCACTCGAGCCGATCGTGGAGTCGCTGACGAGCGCGTCGTTTCTCGTCGCCGAGATCTCGTCTCAGCTCTCGAGCTACCTCGCCGAACTCGACACCGACGGGGGCGCGGAGCTCGACGACGTGCAAGAGCGACGGGCCGAGCTCTCGGTGCTCGCGCGCAAGTACGGGCCGAGCCTCGACGACGTGATCGAGTATTTCGCGACCGCCGACCCGCGATTGCTCGAGCTCGACAGCGACTCCGATCGCATTGAAGAGCTCGCCGATTCGCTGGCCGAGCGAGCGGGCATCGTGGATGCTCTGGCCGCCGATCTGACGGTGGCGCGCTCCGATGCGGCGGCGCGTCTCTCGGGTCTCGTTTCGACCGAGCTCGCCGCGCTGGCGATGGGTGGCTCGCAGCTGCTCGTCGACGTGTCCGCCGGCGAGGAACTCACCGCTTATGGTCACGACACGGTTCAGTTCTTGCTGGCCGCGCACGAGGGGGCCGAGGCGAGGCCACTCGGGCGCGGGGCATCCGGTGGTGAACTGTCGCGAATCATGCTCGCCATCGAAGTGGTACTGGCCGCCAGCGACCCGGTTCCGACCTTCGTGTTCGACGAGGTCGACGCCGGGGTGGGCGGCGCGTCGGCCATCGAGATCGGTCGCAGGCTGGCCCGGCTGGCCGAAGATGCGCAGGTGATCGTTGTGACGCACCTGGCGCAGGTGGCGGCGTTCGCAACGAATCACCTGTCGGTGGTGAAGGATTCCGATGGCTCGGTCACCCAGAGCAGCGTGCAGCAGCTTCGTGGCGAGACGCGCGTAGCCGAGATGGCGCGCTTGCTCTCGGGCCTACCCGATTCGGAGAGCGGGCTGGCACACGCGCGAGAACTGCTGCAACTTGCCGCCGATTCACGCTAGCGTAAGAAAATACTCGAGCGAGGTCGACGGAACGTGCCGACCGCGCTCGGCGCGTTCCGAGTCAGGAGCGGCCAGAACTCGAGCAGAACCCGGATTCGCACTGTGCGCCGCGTGGGCGGCGGCGCACCGATTGAAGGAGTCACGTTATGTCTGAGTCGGCACTACCAGCAACACGTTCCGATGCCGCGGGCTCGAAGCCGATGCGCAGCAAGTGGCTCGCGCTGACGATCATCGCGCTGGCTCAGCTCACGGTCGTGCTCGATGGCACGATTGTGAACGTCGCGTTGCCGGATGCGCAGGCGGCGCTCGGCATGACCGACTCAGATCGAAGCTGGGTCGTCACGCTCTACGCGCTGATGTTCGGCTCACTGCTGCTGCTCGGTGGCCGTATCGCGGACTATTGGGGACGAAAGCGCTCGTTCATCGTGGGAATGGCGGGCTTCGCCATCGCATCGGCCGTCGGTGGTTTCGCTACGACGGGAGGGCAGCTGCTGATCGCCCGCGGGGCCCAGGGCGCGTTCGCCGCCTTGCTTGCTCCGGCGGCACTCGCGATGCTCAACGTGACTTTTCCGAAAGGGCCCGACCGGGCCAAGGCCTTCGCGGTGTACGGAACGATCGCCGGTGGCGGCGCGGCGATCGGGCTCGTGCTGGGTGGCGTGCTCACCGAATACTTCAGTTGGCACTGGTGCCTGCTCGTGAACGTTCCGATTGCGATCGTCGCCATCGGTATGGCGATTCCGGTGTTGCGAGAGAGCAAGGCCGACGGAGACACGCGGTACGACATTCCCGGTGCGGTGCTCGTGACGCTCGGGCTCGCCTCGGTGGTCTATGGTTTCTCGCGAGCCAGCCTCGGCTGGGGTCGCGTCGATACGATCGGCTTTCTGGCGCTCGGGGTGGCGCTGCTGGTTTTCTTCGTTTTCGTCGAGAGTCGTGTCGGTAATCCGCTGCTTCCGCTGCGCGTCGTGGCGAACCGGGTGCGCGGCGGCGCGTACATCACCTCGCTGCTGGTCGGTGCCGCCCTGCTGGGCGGTCTGCTGTACCTGACGCTCTACTTTCAGATCGTGCTCAAGTTCACTCCGCTGCATTCCGGGCTGGCGTCGCTGCCGATGACGGCGACCATCGTCGTGGGGGCGACGATCGTGTCGCGCATCCTGCCGAAGGTGGGCCCGCGCATCCTGATGACCGCGGGGCCCATCGTGGCGGCGGCGGGTCTGTTCTGGCTGAGCCACCTGACAGTCGAAGACAATTACTTCGTGCAGATTCTGCCGGGCCAGATCTTGCTCGGGTTCGGTCTTGCGCTGGTGTTCGTGCCGATGCAGAACGTGGCGCTCTCGGGCATCGAGCCCCGCGATTCCGGGGTCGGCAGCGCAGCAGTGACGGCGACGCAGCAGATTGGCGGATCGATCGGCACAGCGGTGTTCACGGCGATCTATACCTCGGCTGTGGCCGCGTATGTGGTGGCCAATCCGGGGCCGAATCCGCTGCCGAGTTTCGTGAGCGGGTATTCGACGGTGTTCCTGGCCGCGTCGATCACGGTTCTGGTCGCCGCGCCCATCGCGTTCATTCTCGTCAATGTGAAACGCCCTCAGGCGGGGTCGCAGCGGTAGTCGGGCCGCTGTCTACTGTTAGAGTGGAACTCCGTGGATGATCATCAAAACGAGACCTTGCCCGGCGTGTCAGTTCGAACAGGGGGGCCTTCGAAACTGACGAAGCACATCTTCGTGACCGGTGGTGTCGTCTCGAGCCTCGGTAAGGGGCTGACCGCTGCGAGCCTCGGAAACCTGCTGACCGCACGCGGGTTGCACGTGGTCATGCAGAAGCTCGACCCGTATCTGAACGTCGACCCGGGAACGATGAATCCGTTCCAGCACGGCGAAGTGTTCGTGACCGACGACGGCGCTGAGACCGACCTCGATATCGGGCATTACGAGCGTTTTCTCGACATCAACCTGAACCAGGCCGCGAACGTCACCACCGGCCAGATCTATTCGACGGTCATCGCCAAAGAGCGTCGCGGTGAGTACCTCGGTGACACGGTTCAGGTCATTCCGCACATCACCGACGAGATCAAGCGCCGCATGCGCCTGCAGGCGCAGGGCGACGACGCGCCCGATGTGATCATCACCGAGATCGGCGGCACCGTCGGAGACATCGAGTCGCAGCCGTTTCTCGAATCGGCCCGCCAGGTTCGTCACGAGCTCGGGCGCCGCAATGTTTTTTTCGTGCACGTTTCGCTTGTGCCGTTCATGAACGCCTCGGGCGAGCAGAAGACGAAGCCGACGCAGCACTCTGTGGCGGCACTGCGTTCCATCGGTATTCAGCCGGATGCTCTCGTGCTGCGCAGCGACCGGCCCGTCTCCGACTCGAACAAGCGCAAGATCGCGCTGATGTGCGACGTCGACGAAGACGCTGTGGTGAACGCGATCGACGTGCCGAGCATCTACGACATTCCGACCATGCTGCATGAGCAGCACCTCGACGAATACATCACCGATCACTTCGGTCTGCCGGCCACCGAGGTCGACTGGTCGGGGTGGTCGACGTTGCTCGAGGCGGTGCACGAACCCAAACACGAGGTGACCATCGGCCTGGTGGGTAAGTACATCGACCTGCCCGATGCGTACCTCTCGGTCACCGAGGCACTGAAGGCCGGCGGGTTCGCCCACCGCACGAAGGTCAACCTGAAGTGGATCGCCAGCGACAGCTGCGAGACGCCCGAGATGGCCGCGAAAGAGCTCGGCGACATCGACGGCATCTGCGTGCCGGGCGGTTTCGGCGTGCGCGGCATCGAAGGCAAGCTCGGCGCCCTGCGGTTCGCCCGTGAGAACGGAATTCCGAGTCTCGGTCTGTGTCTCGGCCTGCAGTGCATGGTGATCGAGTACGCACGCAACGTCGTGGGTCTCGAAGACGCGTCGTCGAGCGAGTTCAACCCCGACACGCCGTTTCCCGTCATCGCGACGATGGCCGAGCAGGTCGACATCATCGCGGGCGGCGACCTCGGCGGCACGATGCGCCTGGGCCTCTACGAAGCGAAGCTCGCTTCGGGTTCGCTGGTCGAAGAGCTCTACGATGCTCCGACCGTCGAAGAGCGTCACCGCCACCGTTACGAGGTCAACAACAACTACCGCGGTCAGATCGCCGATGCGGGGTTGTGGTTCTCCGGCACCTCGCCCGACGACCACCTGGTGGAGTTCGTCGAGCTGCCTCGGGATGTTCATCCGTACTATGTCGGAACGCAGGCGCATCCTGAACTGAGGTCGCGCCCGAACCGCGCGCATCCGCTGTTCGACGGGCTGATCGTCGCCGCGCTCGAGCGGCAAGAAGCCAGCCGGCTCTTCGCGGCGGAGGTGTGATCGTGCCTGACGAGCTTCACGACGAGCCGGTCGACCTCACCGTCAGCCGCAGCGAGAAGGTCTTCGCCGGCAAGATCTGGGATGTTCGCAGCGAGACGTTCGACTACAACGGCAAAGACACGCTGCGGGAGTTCGTCGATCATCCGGGCGCGGTCGCGGTGATGGCGATCGACGAGGATGATCGGGTGCTGCTCATTCAGCAGTACCGGCACCCCGTGCGCGCTCGCGAGTGGGAGATTCCTGCGGGGCTGCTCGACATTTCTGGCGAAGACTTTCTTGTCGCTGCGCAGCGCGAGCTCGCTGAAGAGGTCGATCTGCAGGCCGACAGCTGGAACGTGCTGCTCGACTACGCGACCACCCCTGGCGGCAACAACGAGCTGATTCGCATCTACCTGGCTCGAGGGTTGCGCCCGACCGACGAGCCGTTCGATCGTGAAGACGAAGAGGCCGACATGCAGCTTCGCTGGGTGGCGCTCGACGACATCGTGGCGGGAGTGCTCGGGGGAGCGCTGCAGAATCCGTCGCTGGTCATCTCGTCGCTCGCGGCTGTCGCGTCGCGTGCCGGGGGCTGGGCTTCACTCAAGCCCGCGGATGAGCCGTGGCCGGAGTACCGGCGGCTGCACAACTGATGCCGGCCGGGCTGGTGGATGCGGGGCAGGGGGCTGCGGGCATCCATTCGCCGTCGGTTGCTTCGTCGGTACCCGCTTCGCCAGCAATACATTCCCCGGCACCCGCATCGTCGGCAATACATTCGCTGGTCGACGGGTACCTGCGCCACCTCACCATCGAGCGCGGACTGTCTCGCAACACCCTGTCGGCATACCGGCGAGATCTCGGGCGGTACGAGGCGTGGCTCGCAGCTCAGGGCATCGATTCGTTCGAGGCCATCGGGGAGGGTGAGATCGGTGCGTTCACGCGGCAGCTGACGACCGAGGTGCCCGACGCCTCGACGGGTGTGACGGCTCCGCTCGCGGCATCGTCTGTGGCGCGAATCGTGTCGTCGGTGCGTGGGCTGCATCGGTTCCTGGCCGAAGAGGGGCAAGCGCCGGTCAACGCCGCCCGCGAGGTGAAGCCGCCGAAGCTGCCGAGCCGCTTGCCCAAGGCGATTTCGATCGAGCAGATGACGGCGCTGCTCGAGGCGACCGGGGGAGACGAGCCGGCGGCGCTTCGTGATCGGGCGCTGCTCGAGTTGTTGTACGCGACGGGGGCCCGGGTGTCTGAGGTGGTGGCGCTGAATGTGGATGATGTGGCCGCCGTGAGGGGCGGCTCTGGTGCGGCTGGCGCATCCTCTGCCGCCTTTGCGGCCGGCTCCTCTGCCGCCGACGCTGACTTCGCCGACGCCGGTTTTGTGCGGGTTCTGGGCAAGGGCAGCAAACAGCGGCTGGTGCCGGTGGGCAGTTTCGCCCGCGCGGCGCTCGACGCGTACCTCGTGCGGGTGCGCCCGCTGTATTCGGCACGAGGGCGGTCGACGCCGGCACTTTTTCTGGGGCTGCGCGGCGATCGGTTGACTCGGCAGGGGGCGTGGCTGATCATCCAGGCGGCGGCACGGCGAGCGGGGCTCGAGGCGCACATCTCGCCGCACACGTTTCGGCACTCGTTCGCGACCCACCTCATCGCGGGCGGTGCGGATGTTCGGGTCGTCCAAGACCTGCTCGGCCACGCCTCCGTCACCACCACGCAGATCTACACGCACGTGACGGCCGACACCCTGCGCGACATGTACCAGACGGCGCACCCCCGCGCGCGCTGAGTTTGTTTGTGCGCCGCCGCCTCTGCGGCGCACGCGTGCGACTGGATGCTCGGCCTAGAGTATTGGCCGCTACCGCCGCGGAACGCGACGAGCGCGGTCGCCGCGTTCCGCCGACCCCGTTTGGTGCGCCCGGTGCTGATGGTGCGCCGCTTCCGCGGCCCACGGTGCGACTGGATGTCCGTGCTCCGCGTTGGCCGCTACCGACTAGAGCGCAACCTCGCAGCGCCGCTGTGCGCTGGACGGGAGTTAGGTCGGAGGAGAGCCCGCATCCTTGCAATACGTGGGGATGCGGGCTCTCCTCCGACGAAAGTCCCGTTCGCGAGTGGGAAAGGCGGTGCTCGACGGGGTGTAGAGGCGGGGTGGGGACGAGGGTGGCAGTGCGGGGTGGCAGTGCGAGATGGCCGGGCTGTGGCGATAGGTGGGAGTTAGGTCGGAGGAGAGCCCGCATCCCTGCAATACGCGGGGATGTGGGCTGTCCTCCGACGAAAGCACCGCGCGAGTGGGGGGCGGCGGCGGCGTTCGACGCGCGTGGGGTGGAGGGTGGCGGCGGGATGGCAGGGCCGTGTTTGCACGGGGGAGTTCGACGAAGCTACTGCGCCCGGAACGGGGTCGGCCGAACGCGGCGACCGCGCTCGTCGCGTTCAGCGGTGGTAGCGGCAACAGGTCAGGCGCGAGTCACCAGTCGCACTGTGCGCCGTCCCCACCGGCCCCTCCACACGCCGCAAGCGGCGCGCGGAGCCTCTGGCCGGCGTGGGCCCGGGAGCGGCGGCGCACCCGACGGGATCGGCTGAACGCGGCGACCGCGCTCGTCGCGTTCAGCGGCGGTAGCGGCCAAGACCTAGCCGCGAGCATCCAGTCGCACGGTGCGCCGCAGCGGCGGCGGCGCACAAATGGGCACCGGGGCGGCGGCGCACCAATATGTCAGTCGGTACCGGCGTCGAAGGCGGCACCTTCGGAGGCGGCGTCGGTGGCGCGCTCGAGTTCGTCGGTGGCGGCGTCGGTGTGAGTGGTGGGGTTCAGGATCTCGTCGGCCTCGCCGGCTTCGAGGGCTCCGACCAGTTCTGCGGTGGCCCCGCCGATGATGCCGGCCGCGGCGTACTGCTCGAGGCGGGAACGGGAGTCGGCGATGTCGAGGTTGCGCATGGTGAGCTGTCCGATGCGGTCGCCGGGGCCGAAGGCGGCGTCGCCGACGCGCTCCATGGAGAGCTTGCCCGGGTGGTAGCTGAGCGCGGGGCCCTCGGTGTTGAGGATCGTGTAGTCGTCGCCGCGGCGCAGGCGCAGCGTCACCGAACCGGAGACGGCTGAGCCGACCCAGCGCTGAATGGATTCGCGCAGCATGAGCGACTGCGGGTCGAGCCAGCGCCCCTCGTACATGAGGCGGCCGAGCCGGCGGCCCTCGTTGTGGTAGTTCGCCACGGTGTCTTCGTTGTGGATGGCGTTCAGCAACCGCTCGTAGGCGATGTGCAGCAAGGCCATTCCGGGCGCCTCGTAGATGCCGCGGCTCTTGGCTTCGATGATGCGGTTCTCGATCTGATCCGAGACGCCGAGACCGTGCCGGCCGCCGATGGTGTTCGCTTCGAGAACGAGGGCGACGGCATCCGGAAACTCGACACCGTTCAGAGCAACGGGCCGGCCGGCCTCGAAGGTCACGGTGACCTCTTCGGTCTCGACGACGACGTCGTCGCGCCAGGCGGCGACACCCATGATCGGGTCGACCAGGTCGAGACCCGAGCTGAGTTCTTCGAGCAGCTTGGCCTCGTGGGTGGCGCCCCAGATGTTGGCGTCGGTGCTGTAGGCCTTCTCGGTGGCATCGCGGTACGGGAATCCGCGCGCGACCAGCCACTCGCTCATCTCGGTGCGACCGCCCAACTCCCCCACGAAGTCGGAGTCGAGCCAGGGCTTGTAGATGCGCAGGCGCGGGTTGGCGAGCAGGCCGTAGCGGTAGAAGCGCTCGATGTCGTTGCCCTTGTACGTGCTGCCGTCGCCCCAGATGTCGACGCCGTCGTCTTTCATGGCGCGCACGAGCAGGGTGCCAGTGACGGCACGGCCCAGGGGTGTGGTGTTGAAGTAGGTCTTGCCGCCCGAGCGGATGTGGAAGGCGCCGCACTGCAGCGCCACGAGGCCCTCTTCGACGAGAGCGGCCTTCGCGTCGACGAGCCGCGCGATCTCGGCGCCATATTCTGAGGCTCTGGCCGGCACGGTATCGATGTCGGGTTCGTCGTACTGCCCGATGTCTGCCGTGTAGGTGCAGGGCACAGCACCCTTCTCGCGCATCCATGCGACGGCGCACGAAGTGTCGAGCCCCCCAGAGAAGGCGATTCCGACGCGTTCGCCGACGGGAAGAGAGCTGAGCACTTTAGACATACCCGAAATTGTATGAGAGAACGAGGGATGCCCGGAGCCACGCTGCTCGCCTCCGGGGCTGAGGCGCTGCACGACGGTAGGATTGTGGCACCCGCCCTGGGAGAGGTCGGGTGTGAGTGAGGAGCATCGCCGGATGGCAAAGAGGAACACGACTGCTTCTGAGCTTCCGGGTCTCGAGGCTCCCGCTCTCGGCCCCACGGGCCGCCCGTTCCGTGTCTTTCCGGCGCCCCCGCCGCTGAAGGGCCACGGCCCAGCGCGCATCATCTCGCTGTGCAACCAGAAGGGCGGTGTGGGCAAGACCACGACCACCGTGAACCTGGGCGCAACTCTGGCCGAGGATGGTCGGCGGGTGCTCGCGATCGATTTCGACCCCCAGGGTGCACTTTCGGCCGGCCTCGGCGTGAACACGCACGATTCGCTCACGATCTACGACCTGCTGCTGGGCACCGAGAAAGACCCGCATGCGGTCATCCGGTCGACGAGCGTGCCGAATCTCGACGTGATTCCCGCCAACATCGACCTGTCGGCGGCCGAGGTGCACCTCATCAACGAGGTGGCGCGTGAGACGATTCTCGCCCGGGTGCTGCGCAAGGTGAGCGACGAATACGACGTCATTCTCATCGATTGCCAGCCGTCTCTCGGCCTGCTGACCGTGAATGCGCTGACCGCGAGCCACGGGGTGCTCATTCCGCTCGAGTGCGAGTTCTTCGCGCTGCGCGGCGTCGCGTTGCTGGTCGAGACCATCGACAAGGTGCGCGACCGCCTCAACCCCGCGATCAAGCTCGACGGAATTCTCGCCACGATGTACGACGCCCGCACGCTGCACTCGCGCGAGGTGATGCAGCGGGTCGTCGAGCAGTTCGGCCCCGAAGTGCTCGAGACGGTCATCGGGCGCACCATCAAGTTTCCCGACGCGAGCGTCTCGGGCACTCCGATCACGCAGTTCGCCCCCGATCATCCGGCAGCCCAGGCCTACCGGCAGCTGGCGCGCGAACTGGTGTTCCGTGGCGCGGTCGCCTAGGCAGCCTTCGCGGCCAGCGGATGCCCGGGGTGGCCGTGCGTCGTCCCGGGGCGGTTCGGCGGGCGCCCGTTCGGCGGGTGGAGGCTCGCTGACCGTGATCGACGGCGAGGCCCCGCCGACCACGCCCGGCTTCTCGCTCACGCTCAGCAACTTCGAGGGGCCGTTCGACCTGTTGCTCTCGCTGATCTCGAAGCACGAGGTCGACATCACCGAGATCGCCCTCAGCGCGGTGACCGACGAGTTCATCAGCTACCTCAAAGACCTGGACTCCGAGAAGGAGCTCGACCGGGCATCCGAGTTTCTGGTGGTGGCGGCGACGCTGCTCGACCTGAAGATCGTGGGGCTGTTGCCGCAGGGTGAGCTTGTCGACGCCGAAGACGTGGCGCTGCTCGAGGCTCGCGATCTGCTGTTCGCGCGGCTGCTTCAGTACCGGGCCTTCAAGCAGGTGTCGGCGTGGTTCGCGACGAACTTCGACGAAGAGGGCGGCCGGCATGCGCGGGCGGTGAGGCTCGAGGAGAAGTTCCGGCAGCAGGTTCCCGAACTGGTCTGGACCCTCACGCCCGACGACTTTGCGGCGCTCGCGATGCTCGCGCTCACGCCACGCGAAGTGCCGGTGGTGGGGCTCGAGCATCTGCACGCACCTCTGGTGAGCATTCGGGAGCAGGCCGCGCACGTGGTGTCGGCGCTGCGCTCGGGCGAACCGGTGTCGTTCCGGCGGCTGATCGAGGGCATCGTCGAGAAGGGCATCGTGGTGGCGCGGTTCTTGGCCGTGCTCGAGCTGTACCGGCACGCCGCGATCTCGTTCGAACAGCTCGAACCGCTCGGCGAGTTGACGATTCGGTGGAGTGCCGAGAACTGGTCCGACGAAAACCTCTCGAACCTGGGGGCAGACTATGACAACTGAACTGACGAGCGAGCGAGACGCCGAGCTGGCCGACGCCGAGTTGACCGAGACCGAACTGGCCGATGCCGAGCTGGCCGATGCCGAGCTGCAGGCACCGGATGCCCGGCTCTTCGACCTCGAACGGGCCCTCGAGGCGATCTTCATGGTCGCCGACGAACCGCAGGGACTTGTGGCGCTCGCCACGGCTCTCGGCCGCCCGGTGGCGGCCGTGCGGCAGACCATCGAGCGGCTGGTGGACGACTACGACGGGGTGAACGGCACGGTTCGCCGCGGATTCGAGCTGCGCGAGGTGGCCGGTGGCTGGCGGCTGTACGTGCGCGGCGACTACGACCAGATCGTGCGCGACTTCGTGCTCACCGAGAACCCGACCAGGCTTTCGCAGGCAGCACTCGAGACGCTTTCGGTGATCGCGTACAAGCAGCCGATCACGCGCAGCGCGATCGCATCCATTCGCGCCGTGAACGTCGATTCGGTGGTGCGCACGCTGCTCGGGCGGGGGCTCATCACCGAGGTCTCGACCGACGGCGAAACCGGAGCCATTTACTATGGAACGACCGACCTGCTTCTGACGCAGCTCGGGCTCAACTCGCTCGACGAGCTTCCTAAGATTTCACCACTCCTAGCCGATGGTGCGGAGGGTTTTGATGACCAGTTCCACTGATGGCAGCACAGCGCTGCCCGACGGCGTGCGCCTGCAGAAGGTGCTCGCCTCGGCCGGTGTCGCCTCGCGCCGCGTCTCCGAAGACCTGATCACCGCCGGGCGCGTTCGCGTGAACGGTGAGGTCGTGCGTGAGCTCGGCCGGCGCATCGACCCCGAAACCGACAAGGTGTCGGTCGACAACGTGGCGGTGCAGCTCGACACCACGAAGCGGTACGTCATGCTGAACAAGCCGGTAGGCATCGTGAGTTCGCTCGCCGACCAGCACGGCCGCCCCGACCTGTCGGAGTACACCAGCCAGTACGAAGAGCGGTTGTTCAACGTGGGCCGGCTCGACGCCGAGACCTCGGGGTTGCTGATTCTCACGAACGACGGCGAGCTGGCGCACGTTCTCGCGCACCCCTCGTTCGGCGTGATGAAGACGTACATTGCACGCGTCGAGGGGCGCGTGGCCCCGCAAGCGATCGCACGGCTGACAAAGGGTGTCGAGCTCGACGACGGACCTATTGCCGCCGACAAGGCGCGGCTGCTCGACAGCTCGGCCAGCAGCAGTCTCGTCGAGGTGACCCTGCACTCGGGCCGCAATCGTATTGTGCGTCGGATGCTCGAGGAGGTCGGGCATCCAGTCGTCGAACTTGTTCGGCGGCAGTTCGGCCCGCTGCACTTGGGCTCGCTGAAGGCGGGCGAGCTTCGTGACCTGAGCCGCGAGGAGCTGGGCGCGTTGCTCACGTTGTCGCGCGCGGCGAAGGCGCCGAAGAACGACGATGGGGCCGCGACGGCGCCGGCGGGCGAGGCTGTTGACGCGAAGCCGGCGCGAGCCGCAACCGGGAGCACAAGCTCGCCCGCGAAAGGCAGGAAAGCACGTGCCTGAAAGCAGACTGGTCGGCCCCGTACGAGTTGTCGGCGTCGGGCTGCTCGGCACCAGCATCGGCCTGGGCCTTCGGGCCCGCGGGCTCGACGTGATTCTCGCCGACGCCTCGCCGACCCACCTCAGCATCGCCATCGACTACGGCGCGGGCCGCGCCGAGCTACCGGATGATCGGCCGCAGTTGATCGTCGTGTGTGTGCCGCCCGACGTCACTGCGCAGGTCGTCGCGGCCGAACTCGCGCGCTTCGAGCACGCCATCGTGACCGATGTGGCGAGCGTGAAGCTCGCTCCGCTGCATGAACTGCGGGCATCCGGAGCCGATGTGTCTCGGTACGTCGGCACGCACCCGATGGCCGGCGCCGAACGCGGCGGACCCCTGTCGGGTCGCGCCGACCTCTTTCAGGGCCGCCCGTGGGTCGTCGCTGCGCACGACGGCATCTCGTATCAGCGCGGCAGCGCCATCGACGACCTCATTCTCGACCTCGGCGGCACCCTCGTCGAGATGACGCCCGAAGACCACGACCGCAGCGTCGCCTTGGTGTCGCACGTGCCACAAGTGATTTCGTCGCTGCTGGCCCGGCGTCTCATCGATGCGCCCAGCGCGGCCGTGAATCTCGCGGGGCAGGGTCTGCGCGATATGACCCGCATCGCCGCGAGCGACCCGCAACTGTGGGTGCAGATACTCGGAGCGAACGCGGCACCCGTCGCGGGCATCCTGAACCAGTTTCGGCACGACCTCGACAGGCTCATCGAGACGCTCGAGGCGCCAGAAGCCGTGGGTGCTCCGCGGCGTCTCGCCGAAGAGCTCGCGGGCGGCAACGCCGGCGTCGCGCGCATTCCGGGCAAACACGGCCTCGATCGCCGCTACTCGCAGCTGGTGGTGATGGTGGATGACCGGCCGGGCGAATTGGCGCGGCTGTTCACCGAGATCGGCGAAGCCGGCGTCAACCTCGAAGACCTGCGTCTCGAGCACTCGCCGGGGGCACAGATCGGTTTTGCCGATATCGCGGTTCTTCCCGAGCGCCTCGGTCATCTCACCGAGTGGCTGACCGAGCGCGGATGGCGCATCGCGTGAGCGCCATCGTCGTCGCGATCGACGGGCCCGCCGGCAGCGGCAAGTCGAGCGTGAGCAAGCAGGTGGCGCGTGAGCTGGGTTACGCCTACCTCGACACGGGGGCTGCGTACCGCGCCCTCGCCTGGATGCTGCTCGACCGCGGGCTCGATGCCGAGAACCCCATCGTTGTCGTCGAGTCGCTCGCCGAGTTCGAGTTCGCGGTCGGTACCGACCCCGATCACTACTTCGTGACGGTGGGTCCGGATGACGTGACCATCGCCATTCGTGAGCCCTGGGTGACGAGCGAAGTGCGCCTCGTCGCGCGGCTGCCCGAGGTGCGCGCGTACCTCACCGCGCTGTTCCGTCGTGTCGTCGTCGAGGCCGCGCAACCGGGCATTGTGGTCGAGGGACGCGACATCACGACTGTCGTTGCGCCGGATGCTACCGCGAGAATCCTGCTGACGGCCTCAGAAGAGGCTAGAATGGGCAGGCGTTCAGCAGAACTCGTTGATCAATCGGCCGCCGTCGTCGGCGAACAGCTGCGATCACGAGACCGGGCCGATTCCCGGGTCGTCGACTTCATGAACGCCGCAGACGGTGTGACCACCGTCGATTCCACCGAACTCGACTTCGGCCAGACCGTTTCAGCGGTGGTCGATGTTGTCAGAACTGCAGTAGCGAGGGCTTCCCATGGTTAATATTCACAATGCCGATCGAGACACCGACGGCGACTACGACGACCTGCCCGAGGTGTCGGGCGCCATCGTCGAGCGTCTCAGCGACCTCGACGAAGACCTCTCGACCCGTCGGGCCGATGCCCTGCGCACCGGCCTTGCCGAATACGACCTCGAAGACGACGACCTCGCCATTCTCGACGCCGCGAGCGACGACCCTGACGCCATCACGTACCTTCCGGCGCTGCCCGTGCTCGCCATCGTCGGCCGCCCGAACGTGGGCAAATCGGCGCTCGTGAACCGCATCATCGGTCGTCGTGAGGCCGTTGTCGAAGACACGCCGGGCGTCACCCGCGACCGCGTCAACTACAAGGCCGAATGGGCCGGGCGCCACTTCACCATCGTCGACACCGGCGGCTGGGAGCCGGATGCCCGGGGCATCGACGCCTCGGTCGCCGCCCAGGCCGAGATCGCCATCGACCTTGCCGACGCCGTGCTCTTCGTGGTCGACGCGAACGTGGGCCCGACCGCCACCGACGAGCACGTCGTGCGCATGCTGCGCAAAACGAAGAAGGCCGTCTTTCTCGCCGCCAACAAGATCGACGACGTGCGGCAGGAGCCGAACGCGGCTTCGCTGTGGTCGCTCGGTCTCGGCAACCCGTACCCCGTTTCGGCGTTGCACGGTCGAGGTGTAGCCGACTTGCTCGACCAGATCATGAAGGTGCTGCCGGCCGTTTCGGCCGTGGCCAAGCAAGAAGTGGGCGGCCCGCGCCGCGTCGCGATTCTCGGTCGACCGAACGTGGGCAAGAGCTCGCTGCTCAACCGGGCCGCCGGTGAAGAGCGCGTGGTCGTGAACGAACTCGCCGGCACAACACGTGACCCCGTGGACGAGCAGGTCGAGATCGCGGGCAAGGTCTGGCGCTTCGTCGACACCGCGGGCATCCGTCGCCGGGTGCACCTGTCGCAGGGTGCCGACTTCTACGCCTCGCTGCGCACCTCGGCCGCGCTCGAGAAGGCCGAAGTCGCCGTTGTGCTCATCGATGTGTCGCAGCCGATCAGCGAGCAGGATGTTCGCATCATCGACCTGGTGCTCGAATCGGGTCGCGCGCTGGTGCTGGCCTTCAACAAGTGGGATCTGCTCGACGACGAGCGCCGCCGCTACCTCGAGCGTGAGATCGAGCAAGACCTCGCGCACGTGGCGTGGGCGCCGCGTGTCAACATCTCGGCGAAGACCGGGCGCCACATGGAGAAACTGGTTCCGGCGCTCGAGTTGGCGCTCGAGTCGTGGGACACCCGCATTCCCACCGGAAAGTTCAACGCCTTCTTGGCCGAGCTGACCGCCGAGCATCCGCACCCCGTTCGCGGCGGCAAGCAGCCGCGCATCTTGTTCGGCACCCAGGCCTCATCTCGCCCGCCGACATTCGTGCTCTTCACCACCGGATTCTTGGACCCGGGCTACCGCCGCTACATCACCCGCCGCCTGCGCGAGATCTGGGGCTTCGAGGGCAGCCCCGTCAACGTGAACATGCGCGTGCGCGAGAAGCGCAAGCGCTGACGCAGCGCTCCCGGACCGCGCTCCCGGCTCCTGTTCCCTGGCTTCCCGTTCCCGTTCCCGTTTCCTGGCTCGCCAGTTTGCGCAGAAGCACCTATTCGTCGCGTTTTGGGTGCTTCTGCGCAAAGTGGGCGGTCGGCGGGTGCAGAGTGCGGGCTGCGGTTGCTCGCACGGCGGCGGTGAGGGCCGTCAGGGTGGGGGAGCCGAGGTTCCAGCGCTGCCAGTAGAGAGGTACGTCGACCGGATGCTCGGGGTCGAGCTCGATCAGCGCGCCGTCGGCGATCGGGCCGAGGCATTGCTGCTCGGGTAACAGCGACCAGCCCAGCCCGAGCAGCGTTGCGCGGGCGAAGTCTGCTGTGGTCGGGATGTAGTGCGTCGGCGGGGCGCCGATGAGATCGCCGACGGTGCGGGCGGAGGTGGACTTCGCCACCTGGTCGCTGCCCGCGGTCGGTGGATGCCCGGAGGTGTGCGTTCGCGCTCGCAGAAACCCGCTCTGCAGCTCGTCTTTGCGGTCGAAGTTCAGCATGGGTGCCGTCGCGAGCCACGCGAACCGCTCGTCTGCGTCGGGAAGCGCTTCCGCGGCGTGCACGCGCGTGCCTGCGTCTGCGTCTGCGTTGCGCAGATGCACCTCCGCGTGGTGTGGAAGGTGCTTTTGCGCAACCTCGGGGCGCCAGCGGGCGGCGAAGGCGGGGGAGCAGACGGCGCGGTAGCGCATGGTGCCGAGCGGCTCGGAAGTACAGCCCTGCACGGGCTCGGGGGTGGAGGTGACGGCCGCGAGAACGGTGCCCGAGCGCAGCAGGGCCGTCGTATGCTCTTGGTCGTCGCGGTGCAGGTCGAAGACGGCGTTCAGGGTGCTGGCGAGCGAGGCCAGCGACTCGAGAAACCAGGTGCCGAGGCTGTCGGCGTTCACCGCGATGGCGATCGACACCGGCCGAACGTGCGCCGCCCCGCTCGCATCGCTGCCTGGCCGTGAAGCGTCGCCGTCGAGACCACCCACTCCACCGAAAGCCGCACCGAGGGCGAGGGCGGTGTCGAACTCGAGCAGCGCGACCTGGCGGGCATGGCGCAGCACGATGTCACCGGCGGCGGTCGGCAGAACCGGGTTGGTGCGCTGCACCAAGATCTGCGCGGCGGCCTGCTCCATGGCCTTGATGCGCTGGGAGACGGCCGAGGCCGTGATGTGCAGGCGCGCCGCCGCGCGTTCGAAGGTGCCCTCGTCGACCAGCGCGAGCAACGTGGTGAGCTGATCGGTGTGAAACGACGTCATAAGAAGAGCTTAGGCAACATCAGAAAAATTAGCTGTACTGAATATAGATCCCGCCATAACGTGATGACGTGACCCTCGACACGACCCTGCTGCCCGCTCTGCTCGGCCTGCTCACCGGGCTCTCGCTCATCATCGCGATCGGTGCGCAGAACGCGTACGTGCTGCGGTTGGGCATTGAGGGCCGGGCGCGTTTGATTCTGCCCATCGTGCTGGTCTGCGCCGTGTCTGATGCAGTGCTGATCACGGCAGGAGTTCTGGGCATCGGAGCGGTGATTTCGGCGGCACCGGTGGCGCTGGTGATCATTCGTATCGTGGGGTCGGGGTTTCTGATCGTGTACGGGCTGTTTGCCGCGTGGCGAGCCGTGCATCCGAAAGCCCTCGTGGCAGCGGAGGTGAAGACCTCGCCGACCCTCAGAGTTGCGATCACGACGATGGTGGCGCTGACCTGGCTGAACCCGCATGTCTATCTCGACACGGTGATCTTTCTCGGGTCGGTGGCGAACCAGCAGGGCGTCGACGAGCGCTGGTGGTGGGCCGGGGGCGCCGTCGCGGGCAGCTTCCTCTGGTTCTTCGCACTGGGTTTCGGGGCGCGCCTCTTGCGGCCATTCTTCGCGCGGCCGAGTTCGTGGCGCCTGCTCGACGCGTTCATTGCGGTGGTGATGTTGACGCTCGGTATCCGCATGGCCATCGGCGTGTGATGCACAATCGAGACGCGCCTCCCAGGCTGTTGTCGAGGTTCACACAACCGGCTGCCAGACTGGCTCGGCTATCGTGGACGGACGCCGAATAGTGCAATCGCACTCTCGCAGTCGCGCGTTTATGCATGGATGTGCATGGCTGGGTTCGTTTGAAGAGTAGGGGTGTAGTGCGATGACAACGCCGCCTCCCCCCGCCCCTCGTTCGCGCTCCGGCGCCTCCGGCGGGTACTCCGCGCCCGGCTCGTCTGCGCCCTCGAGCGCACGCGGGGCGAGCGCACGCGGGGCGAGCGTACGCGGCGCGAGCGCACGCGGCACGAGCGGCGGCCGCGACGTGGCGAGCCCCCTGCCCCTGCTGATCGGCATGCTCGCGGTAGCGCTCAGCATCGTGATCGTTATCGTGACGGCGGTGAATGGCCGGGCATCCAGTGTGTGGTTTCTGACGCTGCCCATCATCGAGCCCGGGCTGTGGTGGCTGAGCCTTGTCGGCTACGTGCTGACTCCGCTCGTGGTGATCGTGGCGTTCGGGTTGAACCGCATCTGGCAGCGCGACGGGTTGCGCGACCGCTCGTTCACGCCGAAGCCCGGTTACAGCCTCGCCCTGAAGTGGATGGTCGGGGCGAGCTTTCTGCTCGCGCTCTGGCACATCGTGAACCTCGCTACCGTGGTCTCCGACGCGTGGGTGAATCCGTGATGCGCCGAGTGACCACCCTTCTGCTCGCCTCGGTCGTAGCAGTCGGGGTCAGCTTGGGGTTGGGTGCGGCATCTGCCGTGCCGAGTACAGCCACGACCGACGCCATCACGACCGATCAGACCACCGCAGCTTTGACCGCCGCCACCAGCGGCACCTCGTCGCTCTCGACCACCGGCAGCGCCGCCATCGACGATGTGCGCCGCTGCATTGCGACCAATGGCAACCTCGACGTGTATTACCTGATCGACGCCTCGGGCAGCCTGTTCTCCGACGTCTCGGGCAGCACCGCCACCGACCCCGACTTCGTGCGCGCCGACATTCTCGGCAACAGCCTCAAGCAGCTCGCGAACCTCGGCAGCGGCGTCAAAGTCAACTACAGCGCCGGCTTCTTCGGCACCGACTTCAAGCAAGCCACCCCCTGGACCCCGGTGAGCGCCGACACGGCCGACGCTCAGGCTGCCGCGCTCAATTCAGCGATTCGCGCGCAGCAGTCTCTCGGCTATACCAACTGGGCGGCAGGCATAGCCGGCGCTCAGGCGGCGCTCGCCGCGCAGCACGCCGCCAACGGCGGTTGCCAGATGCTCGTCTGGTTGACCGACGGCGCCCTGAACCTCGCCGACAACGACACCCAGAACGCCGCGGCGCTGAACACCCTCTGCGGCAATACGGTCGATGGGTCGAGCGAGCCGGCCGACGGCCTCGGCGTGTTCAACTCCCTGCGTGCCAGCGGTGTCGTCGTGGTGGGCGTGCTGCTCTCGGTGAACCCCGACCCGGCCGACGCGACGCAGACGCAGTACATGAGGCCGCTCGTCGAGTCCTCGGGCGACGTGAACGGCACCACTGTGACCTGTGGCCAGTCTCCGCCGCCGAGCACCTCGGTGAACGGCGCCCTCGTGCAGGCCAGCGACCCGACGCAGCTGGCGACCGTGTTCGCCAACCTCGGTGTGCTGATCAACGGCGGCTACCCACAGCAGTTCGATGCCGACGGCGGATTCACCATCGACCCGGGAATCTCGAGCTTCACCGTTCTGACCGTCGACCCGGCCTGGTCGCTCACCCCGCCCGACGGCTCAGGCCTGCCGACGCTCACCGCGAGCAGCACCGATCCGGGCGTGAAGATCACCACGACGGGCGGCGTCACCGAGATCGACGTCGACGCGTCATCCGCTGCCTACGACGGGCACTGGATGCTCACGACCCCCGCCGGCGGCGACCGGGAGCTGTACCTCTACAGCGGCCTGAAGATCGTTCCGAGCACGGCCAACGCCCTCATCGCCGGGGTCTCGGGCGCCCTGACCGGACAGATCGAGACCACCACCGGCCGCACCCTCGACCTGAACGACTACACGTACTCGCTCGTGGTGTCGAAGGTGCCCGCCGACGGGTCGGCGGCTCAGAAGATCGGCACCGCGACCGTCGCCGCAGACGGCTCGTTCTCGCTCGCCTATACCCCCGGCGCCGACGACGGCGGCACGCTGAACCTCGTTTACGAGCTGAATCCGCTCGCCACGGTGAAGAGCAACCTCACGCTGGCCTCGGTGAGCGCCTCGCAGCAGCTGCAGGTCGCGATTCCGGCTAACTTTCCGACGGTGACCCCGTCGGCGCTCGCGCTCAGCTCGCTGGTCGGAACCAAGGGATCGGCGACCGGAACGCTGACGCTGACGGCTCCGGCCGACGGATCCGCCGGCTCCGTGTGCTTCCCGAGCGGGTCGACGCCGACGATCGTGAGCGATCCCGCCGATCGGGCGAGCACCTGGCAGTGGAGTTCGACCGCCCCGTTGACGAACGGCTGCGTGAGCATTCCGGCCGGGCAGACCGTGACCGTAGATCTGTCGGCGAGCAATTCCGTGGCTGCGAACAGCTCCGTAACGGCGAAACTGCCGGTGGTTCTCACGGCGGCCGACGGCTCGAGCCTGCCCGAGACCGTCGCGGTGTCGTTCGACACCACTCGACCCGTCAATGCGACGGCCTTCAACCTCGCCGCGCTCATTCTGATCGTGCTCGGGCTGCTGCTGGCCTTGTTCGTGCTCTGGCTGATGAACTTCGTGACGGCGGGCATCGCGCACGGCCGTCAGCTGCTGCGCGGATCGTTTTCGGTGACCATCGACCAGCAGGGCAACATCCAGGGCGCGAGAGGCAGGCCCACGCCGCCGGTTCCCGACGATCCGCTGGATCGGCGGGCCGTGCCGGTGGGGACCGATCTGGCGGCCGCGTCGCTCGACGACTTCGCCTATCAACGCCAGCTTGATACGGTCAAGAAGGTGACCGACGCCGATCTGGGACTGCTGCGCTCGAAGCCCGGGCTGTTCAACACGCGCTACGAGATCGTGGCGCCGGCCGGTTCGCGCGTGTTCACCCCCTTCGCGCCATCGGCTCTGCGCGGCGCACGCGGTCGCGCCGAGGTCGAGAGCGGGATGATCGCGCCCATGCCCGACCAGCTGAACAAGCTCTGGGCCATCGTGGTTCGCGAACCCGACCTGCTGCAGGCGCCCGCCGCCGGCCCGATTCCGGCGACGCTCGTCGTGTACAAACGCAACGACCCCCGCAACCACGACCAGTTCTTGGAGCGGATGCTCGACGTCACCCGCGACACGAAACTGTGGGGCAAGGTCTCGCGCGCCCGGGTGCTGCTGGGTGAGCAGACGAGCGGCTCTACCGTCGCCGCGAGTGGCACCGCCGCTGCTGCAGCCACGAGCGGTAGTCCTGTCCCTGCGGCGCCGGTGGCTACCTCGGGGGTGCCCTCGCCTGCTCCTGCTCGCGCGGCAGCACCCGGCGCGGCCGCGGTGCCCCCTCCCCAGACTTCACCATCAGCACCCGGCTCCGCGCCGCGCGGCGGCGACGCTCCGATTCCACCGGTGCCCCGGGCATCCGGAATCGACCCCAACGCGGCCCCGCCACCCCCACGACCCAGAAGGCAGTAACCACTATGCTCAGACCGTTTCTCATCATCGGCGTCGGCGGATCCGGCGGAAAGACGCTGCGTGGCCTTCGCCACGCACTCGAGCTGCGCCTGCAGCAGGCCGACTGGCACGAGGGCCTGCCCGACGCGTGGCAGCTGTTGCATTTCGACACCCCGATCACGCAAGACGGCGCGGACTACCCGCAGCCGTTCATGCCGCCGCAGAACTACAAAGGTCTCGTGGCTGGCGGGGGAGCATACGAATCGGTGTTCGGCGGTATCGTGCACGGCAAGAAGATTCCCACGCAGCTGATGAACGACGTCATTCGGCAGCTGCCCGACCCGAAACGGGTTCCGGTCGACGTGACAAAGGGCGCCGGGCAGTTTCGGGCGGTGGGGCGCGCCGTGGCGCTCAGCAAGCTCAGCGACATCGCGAAGTTGGCGCAAGAGGCCATCAACAAGATGAGCGACGCCAAGGCGCTCGGCCAGCTGCGCACGCTGGGCGACGTGCTGAAGGCGAAGAGCGACGGCGGCATCACGCCGAACCCGACCGTCATCGTCGTCTCGTCGATCGCCGGCGGCTCCGGAGCCGGACAGTACCTCGACGTGATCGAGGCCATCAAGGCCACCGCGAAGACGCACCCCTGGGCCTACCAGTTCTTCAGCCTGCTCTATGCGCCCGACGTGTTCGATCAGGTGAAGGGCTCCGGGGGCATCCCGAGCAACGCGCTCGCGACCGTGGCCGAGACGATGAACGGCTTCTGGACCAAGAACCCCTCGGAGTCGACGATCGAACTGTTCAAGAGCAAGGGCCTCACGCCGAGCTACGGCGGCGCCCGCGACAAGGTGGGCGGCGCGTACCCGTTCATCATCGGCCGGCAGAACTCGAAGATCTCGTTCGACAACCAGGGCGAGGTGTACTCCGCGCTCGCGACGAGCATCTCTGCCTGGATGACCGACGACCGGGTTCAGGGCGACATCGACGAATACGCGACAGGCAACTGGACGGCGAACGTGGGCGCGAACAAGCTCAGCGACGAGTCGCGGCTGATGCGCCCCATCGACCAGTCACCGCCGTTCTCGAGCCTCGGCTTCGGCCGGGTGACCCTCGGGCGCGAGAAGTTTCTGGACTACGCGGCCGAGCGCTTCGCCCGGTCATCCATCGACCGCATGCTGTACTGGCACGCCGAGAGCGACCCGTCGTTCAAGGAGCGCACGCGCGAAGAGTGGATCGAGCTCAAGGCGTCGTGGGCGCTCGCCGGCTTCATCAGTGCCGCCCGCCTCGACGAAGAGACCGAAGAGCGCAACGACGTCATCAATGCCCTGCGCGACGCGAGCGGGCAGAAGACGCTGCAGCTCGACTTCGAGAAAGACGTGTTCGAGTCGGCGAGTGCCCCGGGCTCGCTCGACAAGGCCGGTGGCCTCGACGTGTCGGTCTGGTACGAGCGCCTCACTGCCGAATACAACGACAAGGTCGAGCGGTACCTCGCCAAAGACACCGCCAATCGTCAGGTGAAGCTGAACGAGTGGCTGGCGAGTGAGCCGGATCACATCATCCACACCGTAGAGCAGGCGGTCGGTGAGCACGGCCTGCCGGTGACGGTCGAGCTGCTCAATCGGGTCACCCGTGTCGTACGGAGCGCCGCCGAAACCCTCACCGCCGAGGCCGACCTGCGCCGCAATTGGATTCGGCAGCTGCCCAGCTACATTCACGAGGAGTTGAGCCGGGCATCCAATCAGGCCTCCATCAGGCCCGAGCAAGAGCCCGTCGACCTCGCCGTGGGCCGCATCGGCCAGGCGTTCGAGTGGGAGTCAGAAGCGCGGTTGCGCGAGTGCGCCAGCGCGCTGCTGAGTCAGCTGCGCCGCGACTTCATCGAGCCGCTGAAGAACCACCTCGCCTCGAGCCTGGTGGCGCTGCAGTCGCGAGTAGCCGAGCCGAACCACTCGGACGGGCGCGTGAACGAGTACGAGTTCTGGCCGCGCCAAGACGACACCACGGTGCCGCGCAAGTACGAGCCGGCACCGAACGAGCGACTGCTCACCTCGCACGTGGACTACCCGCACGAGTTCGAGTCACTCGTCTCCTCGGCCGCGAGCGGACTGAAGTTCGGCGATGCCATGCCGCGCATCATGAACACGATTCTCGTCGGCACCACCGGCGACGAGACGGTCGAGCCCGAACAGCAGTGGACCCTCATTCGTAATACCCGCTCGTGGAAGCCGATCGTCACCGCCGAGGCGACGCACGTCGTGACCTCGCCGCAGCTGCCGCGTTTCGAATTCGCCGACCAGCCCGAGATCTATGTCGACCGGGCACGCGTCTGGATGCTGCGCCAGGGTACGGCGTTTCAGAGCTACATCACCGAAGACCTGCGCAACTACTTCGACCAGCTGCACGTCGACCCGGCCGAGTTCAAGAAGCGCAAAGACACCTTCACCGAGCAGCTGCGCGCGGCGCTGGGATCGAGCGAGCCGCTCGTGAAGCTCAACCCGAGCCTGCTGAGCGAGGTGCATGGCAAGTCGATCGGCGAAGGCACTCGACTCGTGTTCAGCTCGATTCCGTTCGAAGACGGTACCGAAATGTACGAGGTCACGAAGCACGCCCTGGTGACGCAGGGCGTCTGGGACGACACCGTGTCGAAGGGCTGGTTCGCCGACGCCAAGGTCGACGGCATCGAGATCTTCGCCATGTCGGGATTCCCGTACCAGCCGTTCGTCATGGACTCCGTCATGGAGCCCATCGCCCGCGGCTGGCTCGCCGAGTCGAACAACATCAACTCGCGCGCCGCGTTCTGGAAGTGGAAGCGCTCACGCCTGCTCATGGAATCGGTGCCCGCCGACCCCGAAGTGATCGAGTCGCTGCTGCGCGGCTGGTACGTCGCCAAGGCGCTCGGCCAGCTCACCGTCGATACGAGCGACGACGCCCGCGGCCCGGCGCTCGGCGTGTGGGATCCGGATGCCCTCGAATTCGTCTCGTTCCCACACCCGTTGCTCTACCCGGGTATCGCCCCCTCGAACGACTACCCGGGCATCGTGCTCGAGTCGCTCATCGTGGCGATGGCCCTCGTGAGTTCGGAGGGGTCGCTGAAGCCGCTTCGTGCGTACCATGTGCTCATGGATCTCGGCGGCTCGTCGGCAGGCCAGCTCTCGCGCACGCTCGAGGGCTGGATTCGCGACGGCCGGCTCAGCCCGCACGCGCCCGAGCCCGACGCAACGCGCGCCGGCATGCCCGCCCAGACGCTGGCCGGGCGCCAGGAAGCGCTGCGCGTGTTTCTCGAAGAAGAGCGTGAAGAGTTCATCGACGAGATCGCGACCCAAGACATCAAGACGAGCGTCTACAACTACCCGGTGAGTTGGGAGATTCGCGACGACATCGTGCGCATTCTCGGCGACCTTCGTGATGGCGTGGTCGAGACCAAGGCCGCGAAGTCGGGCATCTAGTGAAGTCGAGAATCTGAGTATGGCTACCAGGGGAGTCTGGGCAGAGGGTGCGGTCAGCATCATCCTCTTGCCGAGTGGCGAGCAGGGCAACAGCCTTGCGGCGCTCGCCGAGCAATGGGTGGGCCTTTCGCTCGTAGGCCCCGCGCTCTGGGTCGCACCCGAGCGGGTGAGCATGCTGCCCGACAGCCCGCCGAGCATCCGGGCGTGGGCGCTGGGCGTCGATGCGAACCGGGAGATTCAGCGCATCGATGTCGACCTGTTCGAGGCTCTGGCGCGCGAACCGCTGACGCTCGTGCGACTCGTGAAGGTGCGCTCGGCCTCGCCGAGCCGCGAACAGGATGCCCTGCAAGACGCCATCGCACAGACGGTGTCTGACTACATCACCCTGTCGCTGCCCTCGGTGAACCCCGACTACAGCCACCTCAAGGCGCACACCGAACTGCTCAAAGTGAACCTCATCTGTGCTCCCACCGAGTTTCAGCTGCGTCAACGTGTGGAGTGGGCCGAGAACGACCAGGGCATCACCCTCGTAGCCTCGCCCGAAGACCGCTCGAGCCCCTGGGCGGGCGACGCCTTCGTGCGCGACAACGAGCGGTTCGTGGGTTTCACGCTCATGCACATCGCCACCGTGAGCGGCATCTGGAACGGTGTGCCGAACGGGTCGCTCGACACCTTCGAGCGCGAGGCGTCGGCTGCCAGCGGCATCTTCATGCCGCGCGTGTTCGTGAACGGCGTGGTCACCGATGGGCTCGCCCGCCGGGTCGCCGCCCAGGTGCTCGACCAGGCCGCCGACCCGTCGTCTGCGCTCATCGACCCCTCGCGGGGTGTGCCCGCTGAGGGAACAGCGGCGATTCCGGATGACCGTATCGACGACTACGTGACCGCCATGGTCGACTCGGCCTTCGAGCTCGACGACGCCAAGCTGAGCTATCATCGCCCGTCGGTCGACATGAAGGTGCCGCGCGAGCGCATCAACCCGGCTCGCCAATTCGCCATGTTCTTCGCGTTCGCGTTCGAGAAGCTGCGCTGGATGCCGCGCTGGTTCTTCACCTTCAACCGCTCGGGCGCTGCGTCAGTCACCCACTCGCTCTTTCAGGGTGATGAGGGCCGGCTCGAGGTCGTGTCGGGCGACAAGTCGAAGGTCGACACCCGCGACCGGCTGCTGCTGCAGACCCGCGCCGCGGTGCTCGAGGCCGAATCGAAGGCGCAGGATGCCCTGCATTCGCCCGCCGCTGCAAGTGCCCTGCGCTCCACACCCCGGCTCTGGACCGGCCTTCGCGAATTGGTCTTCGGCTCGCTCGACGGCAGCGCCAACCTCGTCGACCGTGGATTCACCCCGATCGAAGAAAAGATTCCCGTGTTCGGGCGCGTCAGCGATGTGCTGCCCGAGACGACCGACGAGTGGGTGTTTCCGGCCGAAACAGTGCCGGCTCCGCCCGGTTTTCCGGCGACGGTCAGCTCGGCGAACCTGCACGAAGGCGCCACGCTGCGCGACGACCTCACCGAGGCGATTCGCACGACCCAGGCCGACGCCGACGCGCTCGCGACGCGCTACGCGCACGCGCAGGGCGAGTACATCTCTGCCTCCAAGCGGTTCGAGACGCTGAAGCAGTACCTCATCTCGAACGGTGCCATCAGCCTCAACGACGAGGGCGAGATCGCGGCGCTCATCCCGCCGATCGACGACGACGTGGTGGGGGGTTCTGGTGACGACCCGTATGCGGGCATCCGGCCCTACCTGAACGAGTGCGTCGCTCTGCCGACCAAGCTGCAGTCGCTCGAGCACACCGGCACCGACCTCGGTGACCAGCGCATTCGGGTCGAGGCGCAGCTCGAGCAGTATCGCGCGGCGCTCGTGTCATTCGAGTCGTGGCTGGCGCTGCGCGAGCGGTCGTTCTTGTGGAAGATGCTGGGCCGCATGAACTCCACGCGCGACCGCATTCGCACCGACCTCGCCTACTTCGAGCACCGGCTCACCGCCGTGACGCTGCCGGCGCCGGGCGCGCTCGTGCGGTTGCGGCAGGCTTTTCATCTGCGCGTGCTGGTGTCGACGATCATCATCGTCGCGCTCGGGGCACTGCTGTTCTTCTTGCCGCGCCTGTTCGGTTTCGTTCGCGACTGGAGCCTGTATCCGGCCGATTGGATGATCGTGACGGGCGTGATCGTGGCTTTGGTGCTGTTCGTCTTCGGCTTTATGGCTGCGTACTATCGCGGCTGGTCGTCATACGACAGAACCGTCAATCTGACGCTCGAAGACCTCAATCAGCTCGCGGATGCCAGCGCGGCGGGCCGCTCGGAGTTGCATCGCCTCAACAGCCTCTACATTCAGGCGATGGACTGGCTCGAGCTGCTCGCGGTGTCGCTGCACACACCGTGGACGGTAGACCGAGCGTGGCTCGAAGCCGGCCTCGACGGCGGAGACAACCACTCGATGCCTTTCGCGATGCAGATCGCCCAGGCCTTCGAGGGCAACTCGGCCGAGTCGATTCGCCTGCAGCACTCGGCGGCGCACAGCCTCGTGCGGGTCGGCTGGCGGGCCGAGGCGTTCGAAGAGATGCTGTTGCAGATCGGCGCGCGCCTCGGGCTGTCGGCCGATCAGTTGGGGCTCGACGCGCTCGACCACGACCTGCCGCACGCCTCGAACAACTCGCGCCGCATCGTGCGGCAGAACATGACCGACGAGAACCTGCTGCTCGCGGTAGCCCGGGTGCGGTTGCGCGAGCTGATCGCGGCCGTGCAGAGCGGGGCGCTCTACGAGGCGCGGCCGCACGTGCGGCGGCTGGTCTCCGACCCGCTGGCGGCTCTGCAGGCCGATGCGACAGGCATCGAGAGGTCGTCGGGCGCCGACGTGTTCGGCACGTTCGATGGTGCGAGCGGCGCTGGTGGTGCTGGTGGCTTGGGTGGCGCCGGTGGCTCTGGCGGTACGGGTGGCTCTGGCGGTACGGGTGGTACGGGTGGCTCCAGTCGCGGGGGCTTCACCGGCCCCACGCTCGACTGGAGCGACTTTCTCACCGAAGCCCTCGGCGCGGAGGGCGACCCCGTCACACCGCTGAGTGCTCTCGGGATCGCTCCGTTCGAGCTGCAAGACGGTCACCACCACGAGCCCGCGACCTATCTCGTGCTGCCGCAGCGGCTTGCGCGCGAGGTGCGGCAGAAGCCGGGGCACGAGTTGCACGTCACGACGTACAGCGACGCCGTCGCCCGCCCGCTCGACGTGGTGATCCGCATCGACCTGGTGGGGCCGCTTCCACTCAGCGCGGTGCACCTCTGGGGCGACAGTAAGCGTCGCCATCCAGAACTCGCCGAGGCGCTCGCCGCCGTGCAGGCCGGAATGGATGCCGGTTTCGACGCCGGCGGAGCCGGAGGCTCTGGCCGGGCATCCGTCGGCGCCCCCACGCTCGCCCCGCGCTGCCCGCGCTGCGGCAAGACCACCTGCCCCGCCGCCGACCCCCGCTCGGGCGCCGCCTGCACCAACAGCGGCATCTGAACCGCCCCGCTTAGAATCGAGACAGACCTTCGAGGGAAAGGCTCCGATATGGCCGAACTGCTTGCCGCGTGCGTAGTGCATGCGCTACTGCCCGACCCCGGCGCTGAGGGCGTCACCGCCATCGACAAACGCCCGGTGTTGGGCCCCGTCAAGGTGCGAAAGCTCGGACTCTACGCCGACGTGCAGGCCAGCCGTAAACACCACGGCGGCCCAGAGCAGGCACTCTACGTTTACGCCGAAGAAGACGCCGAGTACTGGCAAGACGAACTCGGCCGCGAACTGCCAGCCGGCTGGTTCGGCGAGAATCTCCGCGTGAGCGGGCTCGACATCAGCGGCGCGCGCGTGGGGGAGCGCTGGCAGATCGGCCCCTCCGTACTCGTCGAAGTGACCTCGCCCCGAACCCCGTGCGCCACGTTCGCGCGCTGGGTGGGCGGGGCGGATGCCCGGGGCTGGGTCAAACGCTTCGCCGAAGCCCGGCGCACCGGCCTGTACCTGCGCGTGGTGAAGCAGGGCAGCATCGTCGCGGGTGACGAGATCACGATCATCCACTCGCCCGCCGACGCCCCCACTATCACCGACGTCTTCGTGGGCACCCGCGCCTCCATCGACGCCTGACGCCTGACGCCTGACGCCTGCGCCACTGTCGGCGCCGGACGCCTCTGTCGGCGCCGGACGCCACTGTCGGCGCCGGACGCCACTGTCGGCGCCGGACGCCTCCCATTCGACGCCTCCACCCTCCCGCTGGCCCGCGCCGCCCCCGGCTCCATCGATTTTGCGCAGAAGCACCTGGAATCGCCGTCTTGAGTGCTTCTGCGCAAACCCGATGCCGCGGGAGGGGAGGGGAGGGGAGGGCAGGCGGGGCAGGCGGGTTAGGACTGGGCGGCCTCGAAGGCGTGGAAGTCGTCGAGCGATTGGGTGGCGTAGGCGAGCGACCAGTCGACGACAGCCTGGTCGAACACGTCTGAGGTGCCGAGGTAGCCGGCGATCACGGCCGCGCCTTCGCTCTGGGCGTGAGCACGGGCGAGCAGGGTTCCGCAGGCGGCCGAATACGTGATGAAGGGCGAGAGTTTCAGGGTCGACACGTCGATCGATCCTTTCATGTCGCGAAACTGGCGCACGTAGAAGTCGCGTCCGTCGTACTTGAGGTACCCCAAGAACGAGTCCGAGACGGCCTGCAGAATGTGCTGGTTGGCGACGACGCGGCGGCCCTGCAGAGCATCCACCGCCGCGTTGTACGGGTCGGCCCGCGGCTGCGAGTTCGGCCCCGGATGCTCTCCGCCGAACGATTGCAGCACCGAGACCTGCGCCTCTTTCACCTGCAGCACGAGCGCCTCGCCCTGCGGCCCGGTGAGGATGAGGATGTAACACCGCGTTCCCACGCTGCCCACGCCGACAACTCGCATGGCAATATCCGTGAGCGTGAACTGGCTCAGCAGCTTCACAATGTCAGACGGAACCGTTCGTTTGTATTGCTCGAACAGCTCGAGCACGAGCTCTTCGGTCGCGTCGGGCACGTGAGTGAGCACGGGCGGATCTTCGCGGATGAGCAGCCGGCCATCTTCACCCCGTTCGGAGATCTTCTCGACGAACGCCTGCGACGTGCGTCGCCGCGCCTGCTGAGTCGCCTTGTCGAGCACTTTCTGTGCCGCCGAGTCGAGCCCGGAGTCGGGTGTCTCGGTGTCGATGCGAAAATAGTACCGCTCGAGCACGCTGAGCTTCATCATGTCGTTCAGGCCCTCGCGGTAGGCCTTGGCGGCGGCCCGGGCGGCGAGCCGCACGTTCTCGTCCGTGAAGTTGCTCTGGCGCGCGCCGATCACCACGCTGGCGACGAGGCGCTTGACGTCCCACTCCCACGGAGCCACCGCGGCCTCGTCGAAGTCGTTCAGGTCGAACACCAGTGTGCGCTGCGGGCTCGCGAACAGTCCGAAGTTGCTTACGTGCGCGTCACCGCAGCTCACCACGCGGATTCCCGTATTCGCCTCTCGGCCGAGATCCGCCGCCATGATGCCCGCGGTACCGCGGTAGAACGCGAAGGGGCTGCTGAGCATCCGCTCGTTTCGAAGCGGAATGAGCTCTTGCACGCGGCTCTCGGCCTGCAGGCTCAGGATGCCCAGGGGGTCTCTCTCGGCAGACGGAACGAAGTTCGCGTGCTCGCGCCGTGGCAGGTGCCGGCGCAACTCTTTGCCGCGGGCGAACGCCTCGACTTGCGAGACGCGGCCTTCGCGGTCGTCGAGGTTCCACTGGGAGATCGTCATGGGCGCGGTTCCTTCGGTTGGTGCGGAGCGGCAGGTTCGGTCGGTCGGTCGATGGTGCGGTGGGTCGGCCGGTGGTGCGGCGGCCGTGGCTGTAACGGTACCGGTTTCGCGGCTCGGCCGAAGTTGGGCTAATATAGACAAGTTGTCTCCACGGGCTGTGGCGCAGCTTGGTAGCGCACTTGACTGGGGGTCAAGGGGTCGCAGGTTCAAATCCTGTCAGCCCGACAACGGAAAATGGGACCGCCTAGGCGGTCCCATTTTCGTTGCGTCAGGCACGTCAGCGGGCCCCGGTGCCGAGCGGCTCTTCAACTTCTGCGCTCACCGGGGTTGTGCACCGGTCTGCGACACGGGCACGAGAGCAGAGCGTTGCCCGTTCTCGACGGTTGAGGCTTCAGTCTGCCTCAGCGCACAGCGGCCCTCACCAGTCTGGCGATGAGTTCTGCGCTGTCGTTCGTGATGTGCTTCAGGGCGTACGAGGTCGGCCACCACCCGGAGTCGTCGTCGAGCGACGCTGAGACGCTGAAACCCAGGGTGGAGTAGCGCGCCTTGTCGTCGATACCGCTGCGGAAGAACACGATGACTTTTCCGTCTTTGGCCCATCCTGGCTGACCGTAATAGAGCTTGGGCGTCAGCTCGGGAGCCGCCTTGGTGACGATTGCATGCAGGCGCTCCGCCATCTCACGATCGGGCTCCTGCATGCCAGCAATTTTTGCCATGACTGCCTCTTCGGCGGCGGCAGCTTTCTCGGCGCCACTAGAGCGGCGAGCCTCGGCCTTCAGCTCTGCTGCGCGTTGTTTCATCGCAGCACGCTCCTCGGCCGAGAATCCTGCCGCTGTCGAGCCGGCTTGCTTCTTTGCTTCAGTCATCGTCTCGCCTCTCATCGATCCTCGTGAATTCAACCTATGCGTCACCCCTCAACGTCGAGGCCCTCGCACGAGGCGTGAGCATGTCGAGCGGGCACCTCAGCCGATCGTTCAAGCTCGCATACGGCGAATCACCGTACCGCTACCTGATGACACGGCGGATCGAGCGCGCCATGACTCTACTGCGCCGAGTCGACCTCAGCGTTACCGACATCTGCTTCTGTGTCGGTTTCACGTCGGTGGGAACGTTCAGCACCCGATTCAGCGAGTTCGTCGGCGCTCCGCCCAGCGTTTACCGTCGCGAAGCGGGTGACGCAACGGCCGGCATGCCCGCCTGTGTTGCAATGCAGATCACCCGACCGATCAGAAATCGAGAAGCGCGGGAGTCCCAGCGCCTCCATCGTTCTGCAGCCGCCAACAGTGGATCCCGGTATCAGCGAAGCGGAGCGCACGGCGATCACCGAGATCATGGCGAAGGGCACCTACGCGGGCATCCTGCTGGCCACGGATGATCTCACCGGCGCGTTCGAACGGATCGAAGCCGGTGACCGCTCCGGTTCAGCGTGGGGCTGGGTCGACCTGCACCTGCCGCACGGTGAAGGGCAACGGTGACGTCGAAACCACGTCGACCGTGCCGGCGTGTCTCGTGACGGTGAACGACGCACTCTCACCTGTCGGCTCGGTGACCGTGACGACCCGGTCGTCGCCGCCGGGGTAGACCTCGAGAGTCAGCCCCTCGAGGTACGGGTAGTCCGGACGGTCGTTGCGGGCACCTCGGGGCAGCACGGCGCCTTCTCGCACGTAGAGCGGCAGCGAGAGAAAGTCGTGCTTCTCCCGTCGCCAGCCTCCACCGGTGATCGTCTCGCCGGTGAGCAGGCCTGTCCAGGTGCCGGAGGGCAGGTAGAAGTCGACCCAGCCCTCCGCGTTGAACACCGGTGCAACCAGAATGTCGGCGCCCAGCATGTACTGGCGGTCGAGGTATGCGGTGCCGGGGTCATCAGGGAATTCGAGCTGCATGGGCCGCATGACGGGGGTGCCTGTACGGGTGGCTTCGCGGCCGACCTCGAACAGGTAGGGCATCAGCGAGAGTTTCAGCGTGGTGAACCGCCGGGTGACCTCGACGGCCTCCTCATCGAACGCCCACGGCACCCGGTACGAGTTCGACCCGTGGAACCGGCTGTGGCTGCCCAGAAGGCCGAAGGCCGTCCAGCGTTTGAAAACGCCCGCGTCGGGGGTTCCCTCGAATCCGCCGATGTCGTGGCTCCACAAGCCGAACCCGCTGAGAGCAAGCGAGAGCCCTCCGCGCAGCGTCTCGGCCATCGACTCGTAGGTCGAGGTGGAATCACCACCCCAGTGCACCGGCAGGCGCTGGCCTCCCACGGTGGCAGAACGGGCGAACAGCACCGCGTCACCCTCACCCCGGGCATCCTGAAGCACATCGAAGACGGCCTGGTTGTAGAGCTGGGTGTACCAGTTGTGCATGCGCTCAGGGCTGGAGCCGTCGAAGTAGTCGACTTCGAGAGGAATGCGTTCGCCGAAGTCGGTCTTGAAGGCGTCGACACCCTGGTCGAGCAACGCACGGAGCTTCGACTGATACCACGCTGTCGCAGCAGGATTAGTGAAGTCGACCAGGGCCATGCCGGCCTGCCACAGATCCCACTGCCAGACACTGCCGTCTGGCCGCTTCACGAAGTATCCGTTCTGCTTGCCTTCGGCGAAGAGCGCCGAGCGCTGGCCGATGTACGGGTTGATCCACACGCAGACCCGGAGGTCTTTGTCGTGCAGCCGAGAGAGCATTCCTTCGGGGTCGGGAAACACCCGGGCATCCCATTCGAAGTCGCACCAGTTGAACTCGCGCATCCAGAAGCAGTCGAAGTGGAAGACGCTGAGCGGCAGGTCGCGCTCGGCCATCGCATCGATGAAGCTCGTGACGGTCTGCTCGTCGTAGTCGGTGGTGAAGCTGGTCGAGAGCCAGAGACCGTACGACCACGCCGGCACTGCTGCAGGCCGGCCGGTGAGCGCCGTGTATCGCTCGAGTATCTCTTTGGGAGTCGGCCCGAGAATCACAAAGTACTCGATGCTCTCGCCCTCGACCGAGAACTGCACCCGCTCGACCGCTTCTGACCCGACTTCGAATGAAACGTGCCCGGTGTCGTTCACCAACACGCCGTAGCCGCGGTTAGTGAGGTAGAACGGCACGTTCTTGTAGGCCTGCTCACTCGAGGTGCCGCCGTCGGCGTTCCACACATCGACGACCTGGCCGTTCTTGACCAGCGGACCGAAGCGTTCGCCCAACCCGTAGACGAGCTCGCCGACGCCGAGCGAGAGCTGCTCGTGCATGAAAGCAGTGCCGCCTGGCCCGGCAGAACCGGCGCGCGCGTTGCCCGCGGGGCCACGATCGACTGTCGCATCGGTGGCAAGCGAGACGTGGCCCACCGACTTACTGCCGCTCGAAGCGAGCACACGGCCGTCTGTTTCGAACGTCAGGTTCCACGGGGCGCCGGCGGTAACGCGTGCGGTCAGGCCACCGCTGGTGAGGGTGGCCGATTCCGGATGCCCGGCGGCACCGTGCAGCGCGGCCGAACCGTGCCCCGCCTCAGCGCCGACCAGATCGAAGCCGGCGTGGCGAGTTCCCCCTGCGTGGTGCGTGAGTCGCACCCCGATGATGCCGGGCAGGGGCGAATGGATCTCGGCTGTGATGACCGCCCTGTTGAGGGTGTCACCGCGCTGCCGGATGATCGCGGTCGGTGCCGTGACGACGAGACCGTTCTGCGTGGCTTCGATGTCGTAGGCCTCCTGCGCGTAGAGGGCGGTCACCCCCGGTCGCAGCTGCCAGAAACCATCAGTGAACTTCACTCTCGACCTTTCGATCTCGTGCGGGGGAGGGGTGGGTGGTCTGCGCCTGCGGGGCCAGGTCGACGACGGCGACGCCGTGGGGCTGCAGGGTGAATCCGGCGTGGGTTCTGCCCGTCAGCAGGTCGGTTCCGCTGATTGTCGTGACGGCCGGGCTCGAGCGGTGGTTGATCAAGAAGAGGGCGTCTCCCCGCCGAACCGCCTCGAGACCGGCGCCGGCGAATTCTGGGCGCACCCCGACGCTCGCCAGCACGGTGTCGACAATCGCCGCGACCGCGGCTGGTTCCGGCTGCGTTGCGACGTACCATGCTGCACCGTGCCCGAAGGAGTTCTTCGTCACGGCCGGTAGACCGTCGAGGTCGCCGCCGGAGAACTTGGCGAGCGTCTCGGCTGTCACGGCGGTCACGAACTCCGACCAGATCGTGCCCGTGAAGTCGCCGAACCGGTCACCAGACACGTGCACCTCCGAGTGCGGCGTGTTGTCGAGCGGGAGAGGCGCGAATTCCTCGATCCGCACGCCGACGACCTCGCGCAGGGCGCCCAGGTACCCGCCGAGGTGCGCGTGGTCGTTCTCGTCGGCGATGCCGGAGAAGTACGTGAGCACCAGGGTTCCGCCGCCGTCGACATACGAGGCGAGCCTGCTGCCGATCTCGTCTGGCAGCAGGTACAGCTGCGGGGCGAAGACGACCTCGTAGGCTGAAAGGTCGGCTGAGGGATGCACGAAGTCGACGGGTACGTTCAGCTCGTACAGCGCCTTGTACCAGGTCTCGAGCGTCGCGAGGTAGTCGAGAGTCTGCGGCATCGCCCCCGCTTCGATCGCCCACCAGCTCTCCCAATCGAGCACGAGTGCGACACGGGCGGGAACAGCCGCACCCTGCACCGAGCTCAGCGCGGCGAGCTGTGAGCCGAGCTCGACGACGCTCCGCCAGATTCGGGTATCGGTACCCGAGTGCGGAACCATCGAGGAGTGGAACTTCTCGGCGCCTGATGTCGACTGACGCCACTGGAAGAAGTTGATGCCGTCGGCCCCCCGAGCCACCGCTTGCAAGGAGAGCGCCTGCATCTCTCCGGTCGCCTTGCGTCCGTTGGTCGGGCGCCATTGCACGTGGCTGGTGGCCTGTTCCATCAGAAGCCAAGGCTTTCCGCCACCCAGCGAACGCATGAGATCGCGCGAGAATGCGGCCTTCATGGGGGAGTCGGGGTCGAGCGGATCGGCGTAGTTGTCGTCAGAGATCACGTCGAGGTGCGGAGCCCACGACCAGTAGTCGACGGGCTTGAACGCACCGATGAAGTTGGTGGTGACGGGAATGTCGGGTGAGTACTCGCGCACGATCGCCTTCTCGAGCAGAAAGCACTCGAGCAGGGCATTCGAGCTGAAGCGGTGAAAGTCGAGCAACTGGGTGGGGTTGCGGAAGTTCGGTGCGATTCGAGGAGGCAGAATCTCCTCGAAGGACGAATAGCGCTGCGACCAGAAGATGGTGCCCCACGCAGCATTGAGGGCCTCGATGCTGCCGTAGCGGTTGCTGAGCCAGACCCGAAAGGCCACAGCGGCGTTGTCGGAGTAGTCGAGGTTGGTGTGGCATCCGTACTCGTTGTTGATGTGCCACATGTCGAGTGCCGGGTGCGACCCGTAGCGCTCCGCCATGCGGCGCACCAGGCGCGCGGCATGTTCGCGGTAGGCCGGCGAGGTCGGTGAGTACTGCTGGCGCGAACCGGGCCAGCGCGTGATGCCGAGCTCGTCTTCGGGCAGCATTTCGGGGTGAGCTGTGGTGAGCCACGGCGGTGGCGAGGCCGTGGCCGTGGCCAAATCGACCCGGATGCCCGCCGAATGCAACAGGTCGAGAACGCGGTCGAGCCAACCGAACTCGAATACCCCGTCAGCGGGTTCGAGAAGAGCCCAGGAGAAGACACCCACCGTGACGAAGTTCACGCCGGCTTCTTTCATCAAGCGGATGTCATCGGCCCAGACCTCCTCCGCCCACTGCTCGGGATTGTAATCGCCGCCGTATCTCAGGCCCACGCCGCTCAACCCTTCACCCCACCGGCGCTGAGACCGGACTGCCAGTACTTCTGAAGAAAAAGGAAGGCCACGATCAGCGGGAGCGTCGAAACCAGTGACCCGGAGATGACGGCGGAGAACAGCGCCTCGCCGCCATTGCCTCGAGAAGCGGCCGACTGCCATTGGGCGAGCCCGACGGTCAGGGGCAGCAGGTCTCTGCTGTTGAGCATGATCAAGGGCAAGAAGTAGTTGTTCCAGGTGGCGACAAGCGAGAACAGCAGTACGGTGACCATCCCGGGTGCGAGAACGCGCAGGCAGAGCTGCCAGAAGATACGGAACTCTCCCGCGCCGTCGATGCGGCCGGCTTCGAGCAGGCTTGTGTCGACTGCTCCCTGGGCATAGACCATCATCAGATACATGCCGAACGGGTTCACGATGGAGGGGAGAATGACGGCAAGAGGATTGTCGGTCAGCCCGACCCCGCTGAAGAGCAGGTAGGTCGGAATGGCCAGGGCCGTCGTCGGGATCATGATCGCACCGAGGATCACGCTGAACAGCAACTTGCCACCGGGGAACGAGTACTTGGCAAAGGCGTACCCGGCGAGGGTGGCAAGCAGGGTCGCCCCGACCGCACTCACCGAGGCATACACGATCGTGTTGAGCATCCAGCGCACGAAGATGCCGTTTTCGCGGGTGAAGACGTTGGCGATGTTCGAGAAGAAGGCGAAGTCCCGATCGAAAGAGAACCCGAACGAACGGAACAATCCACTGTTGGTCTTCGTCGAGGCGATGAGGAGCCAGGCGATCGGCAGGAGGAAGTAGGCGACGGCCGCGAGCATCACGATGGTGATGAACGTGCTCTTGCGGGGCGCGTTGTCGGGGCCGCTCTTCGCGCGCGACCGACGGGACTTCTTTGGCGGCTTCTCGGCGTAGCTCCGCGGTGTTGGCGCCTCAGTGGGGGCGGGTGACAGGGTGACACTCATCGGCTGCGCTCCTTGCGCTGGGTGCTGAGTTGAACGACGTAGGAGATGACCATGATCAGGAAGCCCAGCAGGAACGAAACCGCGGCGGCGTAGTTCAGTTCGTTGCGACTGAACGCCAGCGTGTAGGCGTAGAGATTGGGTGTGTAAGCGCCATCGATCACCGTCGGTGCGATCGTCTTGAGCAGTTGGGGCTCTGTGAACAATTGGAATGAGCCGATGATCGAGAAGATGACGGTGAGCATCAGGGCGGGCCGCACGGCGGGGATCTTGATGCTCCACGCGACTCGGATCGCTCCGGCGCCGTCCATCGTCGCTGCTTCATACAGCTCTTCGGGAACGGCTCTCAGGGCCGCGAAGATGATGATCATGTTGTAGCCCACGAACGACCAGGTCGTGATGTTGCCGATCGAGGCGAGCATCCATTGACTCGACAGAAACTGTGGGGCGGGCAAGCCGAAGAACTGCGCGATCTGGGCGAATGGCCCGAAGTCCTGGCCGTAGAGGTACCCCCACATGAGCGCGGCGATGACGCCGGGGATCGCGTACGGCAGAAAGATGCCGAGGCGCACAAAGCCGGCGAAACGCAGCCGGCCGCTGTCGAGAACGAGGGCGAAGATCAGCGCCAGCGCCAGCATGATCGGCACCTGCACCACGAGAAAGAGCCCCACGCGGCCGAGGCCGGCGAGAAATTCGGGGTCTTGCAGGGCGCGTGAATAGTTGTCGAGGCCGACGAAGGAGAGCCCGCCGATCAGCTGCTCGCGGAACACGCTGAGGTAGCCCGAATAGACCAGGGGCACCACCAGCATGAGCACGAAAAACACGAAGAAAGGCAGGATGAAAAGGTATGCTGCGCGGTTCTGCTGTCGCCTGGTGCGACTGGCTCGCCTGCGCACGGGGCCTACGCGAAGGGCCGGTTCGGGCCCGGCAGTGGGGGCCGGCACCTGGCGAGGGGCGGTGGTGGTCATCTGCGGCTTTCGTTGCGAGGGAGTTCTGAATGCGCGAGCAGGGTTCCGGATGCTGCACTTCTGACTCTCGATGAAGGAGAGTGCAGCATCCGGTGCCCTGGGTCGCTCGGGGAGGTTGGCGTGACTCGTCGTGTGTGAGTCACGTTCAGCCGCGGGTTACTTGACGGTGAAACCCTGGCTGGTGGCGTAGTCGACGACCTGCTTCTGCCACTCGGTGAGGGCGTCAGTGAGGCTGGTCTTGTCGGTGAGCGCCTTGCCGAAGGTGGCGTTGTAGCTGTCGAACACCGGGTCCATGAAGGGCAGCCACTGGAAGTCGGGGTTCACCGTCGGCGAGATCTGCGAGAACAGTTCGTTGATCTTCTGGCCGCCGAAGAACTCGACGGGCTGGTCGGTGAACGCCGGGTTCGCCAGGGTCGCCTTCGCGGCCGGGAAGAGGAACTGCTTCGTGCCCATGGTGAGGGTCGACTCGGGGTCGCTGTTGAGGAACTCGGCGAAGACCGCTGACGGGATCGGGTTGGCCGTGGTGGAGATCACGGCATTCGCCGAACCGCCGACGCTGCCCGACTTGTTCTCGCCTGCCGCCCACTGGGGAAGGGTTGATGCCGTCCACTTGCCTGCGGTGTCTGCTGCGGTTCCCTGAAGGAAGAGCGGGCCCCACGCCGCGGAGACCCAGGAGGCGTACCGGCCGCTGGCCAGACCCTGGTACCACTGGTCAGTGAAGTCGGGGTCGGTCGAGACGGTACCGGCCTGCACGAGTTTCTGCCAGTATTCGGCGACCTTTACCATCTCGGGGCTGTCGAGGTTGATCGAGACCGTCTTGTCTCCGTCGTAGGAGAAGGGCTGAGCGCCGGCCTGCCAGAACAGTCCCATCGTGGCGCTCGCGTTGCTCGGCGAGATGTTGGCGATGTACTGCGACGGGTTGGCCGCGTGGATGATCGCGGCATCGGTTGCGAATTCGTCCCACGTTGTCGGCGCCTTGATGTTGGAGGCGGCGAAGATGTCGTTACGGTACAGCAAGCCGAGGGGGCCGGTGTCTTGGGGGATGCCGTAGATGCCCTTGTCGGTGGCCACCTGGTTCCAGGCGAACGTCGCGAACTTGTCTTTCACGTCGGCGGCGCCGTAGGGGGTCAGGTCGTCGAGAGAGCCCTGAAGGATGAATGAGGGCATGTGGTGGTACTCGATCTGAGCGACGTCGGGTGCTCCGTTGCCGGCCTTGATCGCGCTACGCAGCTTCGTGTAGTAGTCGGTTCCAGAACCGGAGTCGACGAGGTTGACCGTGATGGCCGGGTACTTCTTCTCGAAGAGGTCGACCTCGTCCTGGAGCTTGTTCGACGTCCAGAAGGTGATCGTCGTGGGTGTCGTCATTGCCTTGTCGATGTCCGCCTGAGAGGTCGTTGCAGCGGGTGCTGAACTCGCAGAGCCGGCGCATCCCGAGAGAAGCAACCCGAGCGCTACCGCGCTCGCGGCCAGCGCCATCGCTGATCGTCGTGCAGATCGTGCCATGAAATCGTGTCCTTTGCCAGATTCGCACGCGCGATACGTGGATCGCGCCGTGCCGGAGGGGGAGTGGTGCTGTGGTGGAGTGGTGCGCAGAGTAGGTGGCTTGCGTGACGGTTGGTGACTCGTGATCCGCGAGGACCTCATCGTCTGTACCCTGCCAGCGGCAAACTGTTACCGGTAACAGTTTGTCGCTGGAGCCAACATAAACGACCAGCCACCACAAAGCAAGCTCACCGCCCGAACTGTCAAACAGATCGCTCACGAAGAGAGGCGGGGCGCTCACGTTTCAGGCAGGTCGAGCACACGTGACACGGCCAGCACTCAGTTTCGCGAGGCCGACGGCCGGGGTGCCGTCGACCGGCGCACGGTGAGGGAAACCCGTGGCTGCTCAGGCAGAGCGGGCTCCGGCTCGTTCTTGATCATCGCGACAAGGCGCTCCACAGCGACACGCCCTTGTTCGGCGAAGTTCAGGCGAACGGTGGTGAGCGGCGGAATCGTGAACTCCGACTCCGGCACGTCGTCGAAAGAGACCACACTGATGTCTTCAGGCACCCGCAGGCCCCGCTCTGAAAGCGCGAGCAGAACACCCATCGCCATCTGGTCGTTAGCGACGAAGATGGCCGTGATGCCCGCATCGAACGGAATCGACCGCACCGCAGCGTACCCCGATGCTGACGTCCAATCACCCGCGAAGGGCTCGAAGAACGGCATGTCGTGTTCGAGCATGTATGCCCGGTATGCCGTGCTTCTGTTGGCCGCCGAGATCCAGTCGAGCGGGCCTGAAATATGGAAGATGCGGCGATGCCCGAGGCCACGAAGATGCTCGAGTGCCAGAACGGTGCCGACCGAGTTGAGTGTCTCTGTTTCTGCGGTTCCGTCAAAAACGGGCTCGGAGTCGATGTAGACCGGGATTCGATACTCCACAGCCTGCAGCGCATCGAGCAGTCGCTGGGTCGGTGCCAGTGCCAGAATGCCTGCGAGGTGCTGTTGGTCGAGCAAGTCGATCGCGTGGGCGATCGCGGCATCGTCTCTCGGATCCAAGGCGACGATGTCGAGAAGGAAGCCGGCCGATCGCGCCTGGTCTGCTGCGCCCTGGGCGATCTGGCTCGGACCGAGCTCCTGAAGCTCGTACACGAGGGCGCCGATGCGATACGAGACGTTGGTGGCCAGGGCGCGTGCGGCAGGATTCAGGCGGTAGCCGAGTTCGGTGATCGCCGCCTCCACTTGGGTGCGGGTGTTCTCCCGAAGCGTCTCGCCGTTGAGGAACCGCGAAACACTCTGATGAGAGACGCCGGCCACACGCGCCACGTCGTAGATCGTCGGAGCACGTTGGCCGTGCGATTTCGGCAGTGCCACCTGGTGTCTCCTCATTTCGCGAGCTGGTACCCCTCTCGCTGTGTTTCCCTGAAGCCAGAGTATCCTTCACGCGACCAGCGGTGGATCGGCCGAGCTCGTCAGCTGTAGAGCGAGAGCTTTTCTGAAACACCGTCACCGCTACAGACCCAGGCCACGCGCTCTCGGGTTACCGCGCTACCGGCGGAGGCCGAGTCGCTCCACCAAGGTGCGATAGCGCTCGATGTCGATGCCAGCCAGATAGGCGAGCATGCGGCGTCGCTGTCCGTTCAGGATCAGTAGTCCGCGGCGGGAGTGGTGGTCCAACTCATGCTCGTTGAGGTGCTTGTTGATTTCCTTGATCCGATGGGTCAGGAGCGCAACCTGTACTTCGGGCGAGCCGGTGTCGCCAGGGTGCGTTGCGTATTCTTCGATGATTGCTTTCTTGGTTTCAGCGTCGAGTGCCACGACGGCCCTCCTTCGATGTCGGCGCGATCGGGCGGGTGAGTCGTGCGTTTATCGGCTCGACCGAGATCATGCGGTTCGTCATCACGGCCGTCGCTGTTCCCGTGTCCGTTTGAACGATGAGCGATGCTGCGCCGCCGGGCCCGGCCCCCGGATGCCCGTAGATGTGCTTTGACGGGTTGATGAGCCAGCCCAGTCCGATCACCGCGCCGATGGATGTCGGTTCGATCTGCGGTCGTATCGCTTCGGCGGCGAGTTCATCAGGCAGAATCGTCGACCAGCCGAGTCCGAAACGCACCAGGTCGGAGGCGGTCGTCCAGAGGCCGCCGGCGGCCGGCATGGTGGAGAGTTCTGGTTCGGCTGGGTCGAACGTTCCGTCGTCGTTCAGTTGGTAGCCGCTGGCTGCGCGGGCTCTCGGCCAGAGCGTGGGGAAGTCGGAGCTGAGCATGCTCAGCGGCTCGAGCACCAAGTGGGAGGCCGACTTCGAGTACTCGATACCCGTTGTGTCGGCGATGAGCTGGCCCAAGACTGCGTATCCGGCGTTGCTGGGAGCGAAGGTGCGTTCGCCGGTGCAGGCCACGATCGGCCCCAGAATTGTGGCCTGATCGGGAACTCGCTCCGCGAAGTGGATGCTCGGGCTTGAGACGCCGGCTGTGTGTGTGAGCAACGCGCGTACTGTCGCGCCGTCGTCGGAGAGCGTGACCTGATGAAGGTAGTCGTTCGCCGGGCGATCGAGATCGACAAGACCCTGGGCGACGAGCCGCAGCACCGCCGTCGCGGTGATGAGCTTGCTGATGCCGTGGGCGGCGAAACGATGATCGGTGCGCACGATCTCTGGTCGGTCGAGGTTTGCCCACCCGAGCGCTGCCGCCCAGGAGCCGTTGCTCGCCCGAGTGCCGCCGGCGAGCGAGAGTCCGACTAGACCCAGCTCAGTGAACGACTCGGCCGCGATCTCGACCTCATCGGCAGGAACATCACCGAAGACGTGTGTCGGGGGCGCAGAGGTGCGCCGGTCGCTGACGGCGGGAGCCGCGGGGTATATCCGGAGTGCCGTGAGCAGATGTGGTGGATCGGGTTGGGCCGCTGCCTCGATCCGCAGGTCGAATATCTCGGCCCTGAGCCGATCGTCGTGCGCTTCGGCGACAACGAGGTCGTGCTGGAATCGGGGTGCGACACTACGCAAGGTGTCGATGAGCGTCTGCGGCGGAACCAGAGTTAGGTAGTGCTCGTCGAAATGCCTTTGCAACTCGTCGGCCGTCGGGGGCAGCCAATCCGGGCTCGCCGCATGCCGAAAGCGGTCCGTGACCCACTTCACCTGGGACAGAGCAGGGCCGGGATCGCTTGCGGCTGCCTCGATGGAGGCCTTCAGAACCGCCCAACTCGGTCGTCCATGCTCGCGCGCAATCGCTAACTGAGCCTCATTGAGAGTCCCGAACTCTCCCGCCGCAAGACGGCGTTTAGCCTCGATCTTCAGATACCGAACGTTGGGGCGAGCGGGAAAAATACGTAGCTGGTCAGACAAGACAGTCGTTTCCTTAGTGCCCGCGGATTCGCGACATCGGGCTGGAAAGACTGGTCATCGATAGAAATGCACCAAACCGGTGAGCTTCAAGCTCTACCCGCGAATCCAGGGGCAACCGGTAACTGCCGAGACCATAGTACACCCCCGCGCGGGTACCTTCACGTCATGCGGGCCGCACAGGCTGTCGCAAGACGGTCTTGAGCTTTTCGGCCGGCGTTCGTCGCGGGTCGCTGAGGTAGATCTCATGATGATCACCGTTGGCAGCTAGCCCGTGTTCCGGCAGGTACTCCAGGCGCAGACGCCTGAGTAAGACAGTTTCGTTGTCGTATGGTCCCACGTGCAGTATCTGCACCGACTGGCCCTCGTGAAGGCTCAAGCGGCGGATGAGTCGGGCATGGGGGAGTCCCTTACCCGTGGTCACCCCGCCGATCGCGTCAGCGATCATCGCGTCGGTGATCCATTCGGGCTGGCTGATCATCATGGTCCACCGCCAGGAGCCCTTATCGCCGCTCTCGAAGTCCTCGAGCGTGTCAGCACGCCAGAGCCCTTCCAGCGGGGCGACAACGAAGTCGCGCCCGAGAGACTTCTTGCTCTGGAACTTCAGCGCATACCCGACTGCGTAGAGCGCCTCCACTGCACGCGCATAGTCCGGAGCCACGTTGGGGTCGCCTTGTCCGTCGAGCGCGATGTACTGCGTGGCCGGAACCTCGACCACGACGAAGTCTCTCTCCGTGGGCTCGTACAGATTTCGGTGCGACTTCTTGATGTCGAACTTCTCCATGGCAGCTCCTCCATTCACGACAATAACGAACAGCTCGCCTTCACGCGACCAGCGGTGGCCGGCGCGGTTCTTGTGGTGCTGACTGTCATCGAGTTGATCGTTTGGGGAGCCGATGACTGGTTCAGATTTGTGAAGCTTGCCATCGGCGCGATGTTCATCGCCGGCGGCTTTGTCTGGCGCCGGCGATCACGCGCTTAGCCTCGATTCGCTGGTGTGTTTTGGGGAGCTGCGCCGTTCTGACGTGGTCTGATTTTGCTGGATGACGGCGGCGGCTAGCGCTCACCTGCGGCGAAGGCGGCCACGGCTTGCGCTCCTGCGGGCCCGAAGGGGCTCTGCGTGACGGCGGTGGCTCCTCCGTCGACGGGCAAGACGACGCCGGTGATGAACGACGACGAGTCGCTGGCCAGGAAGACTGCCGCCTCCGCGATGTCCTCCGGCTGGCCGACCCGACCGATGGGCTGGGTGACGTCGAGGTGCTTGGCGAGCACCTTCAGAAACTCGGGCGACTGCTCCTGGGGAATCCCGAACGCACTGGCCATGGCCGGAGTCATGATGAGGCCCGGCGCAATCGCATTAGACCGGATTCCGAGCGCGGAGAGCTCGATGACGGACTCGCGGATGATCCCCACGACGGCGTGCTTGGCGATCGTGTAGCCGCCCGCGGACCATCCCGCCTGGAGGCTGGCGGCGCTGGCCGTGGTGACGATCGCGCCGCCGGTGCCCTGCTTCTGGAACTGCTTCGCGGCGTACTTGTGCCCTAAGAGCACGGAGCGGGCGATCAGGGCGAGGGTCCGGTCGAAACCGGCGGCGGTCATGTCGATCATGAGGGAGGTGTCTCCGGGCGCAGCCGCATTGTTGTAGAACACGTCGAGCTTGCCGTATGTCTCGACAGCCGCGGTGACGAGGCCCTCGATGTCAGACTCACTGGTGACGTCGGCGTGCACGAACTTCACCTCGCCGTTGTACTCGGCCTCGAGGGCGGCCCCGAGGTCGTCGGAGATGTCTCCGACGACCACTTTGGCGCCCTCGGCGACGAACAGCTTGACGGATGCCAGACCGATACCGCTCGTTCCGCCAGTGATGACGGCTACCTTGCCGATGAGTTTGTCTGTCATTCTTTCGTCCTTTTCTAGAGCGTTGGTCTTGCGACCATCCTACGCGCTATAGGACAAATGTCACATTGCTATGCTTGGCCCGTGGATCCGCGCGAAAAGACAACCTACGCGACCCTGCGGCGAGTGATTTTCGAGATGGCGTCCGAGCAGCCGGTTGCTTCGATCAAGTACGTCGATGTCGCAGTCAGGGCCAAGGTTTCGCGCAACACGCTGTACCGATGGTCACGGGGGCCTGTTGAACTCCTCGCGCGGATGCTCGACGATGATCTCGACCGGATCGTGCAAAAGAACACGCATCTTCCTGCGAGCAGCGGCGACCAGACCACCGTTTTCGACCAGCCGACGAGAGAGTTGCTCGGATACGTGGCGTCGAGGGCGACTATCTATCGCAACGCGATGAACCCGCGTCTCGACTCGCGCTTGAGAGACGGGCTGATCTCTCAGATGGAGACGTTTCTGTGCGACCGGCTCACGCTGCATCCGGAGATCGCCCCGCATGCGCAGAATGAACCTCCGAGTGAGTTCGCCCTCGCCGTGTTCGTCAGCTACGCCGCCAGTGGCGCCGCGGGTGCCATCGAGACCTGGCTCAGCCGCGGAGATCCGTACGATATCGGTGCAGCGGCGGAGGCGATCTTCGCCTCTGCCGCCCCGTGGTGGCTCGGCCGAGGTTAGCGTGGCGTTCGGTGACCGACCCGCATGCGTTGAGCGCGTCGATCCACCGCTGGAAAGCGTCAAGATGGGCGGCATGCGAGGCAACGAGGTCAACCCTCGACGAACCAGTGAACGTCCGCACAGTGATCAGCCTCCGGACGTCACTGCGCGTCCGAGGTTGTCGTTATCGTCAGAGCATGAATCTTGAAGAGGCTTCAGAGGCCGTCGAATCGGTATCTCAGGTCTATGCTGCCAAGTTCGGTATCGACCGCACCGACGTGTGGTTCCTGCTCAAGCTGCAAGAAGAACTCGGAGAGTTGACGCAGGCGTTCGTGAACCTCAAAGGTATGGGCAAAGATCGCGGACAGTCGGATGCCGACAAGCGAACCGCATTCGCTGACGAGTGCGCCGACGTGGTCGCACACGTGCTCTTGCTGGCACGCAACGAGGGTGTGAATCTAGAAGCTGCGATCGAGGAGAAGTGGCTCAGATGGGCCGATCCCTCGACTGTCATGTCGGCCCCGTAGCCGCCCCGACCTTTCGCGTTGCTCGGTGTGCTGTCAGGCGGTCAAATCGCGCTCGTAGAACACGAGCGAATCACGACCATTCGGGTCGGGCTGACCGAAGAACCCGAATCCGCCGACAGCCCGATGATCGGAAGTGCGCTTTATCACGTATACGGTGAAGAAAGGATCTGGGTTTCGCAGGGCGGCGAGCGATCGCAGCGGGTCGAGTTCGTCGGCAAACGGATACTCGGGGTGCTAGTTGTCGCCAGAACGCTCGTCTCGTGCAACGATCCGCAGAGCAGGCTCCGGCGAGATCGGTTCAAGGACGACGCGTGCGCTCCGAAGCCTCATCAGATAATCCTCGCAGACCAAGAGGCCAGGGTGATCCATGCGATGGCACCTGGAACCCATGGGCGACGCTGCCACGAAGTCCGTGACGTGTGTTCGGCCGTCGACCTGGGCTATCGCGTGAACCGGCTGGCGGCTTGATGTGCGCGGATTACAGCCCAAGCCGGAGTGCCAAGGAGCACGGCTGTCACCGCTCCGGTGCCAACGGAGGCGAACGCCGGCACAGTTACAGTGATGCTCGCTGTGCAGATCACGACGATGCCACCAACGAGTGCGGGCACACGGGCCGCCCGGTGTCCGGCCTCCCAGGCGCTCTCGCTCGCCTGAGTGGACGGGATACGAATACCTATCCCACGATTTGCAGGGACGGCACCAGCAGCACAGGGGAAGGCAACAGCGCCGCATGGCTCGTCACCTGACAGTCATCGCTCACGCTGACACGGCGTTCAATGTGCGAGAGTGCCGAGCCAGATCCATGCCGCCGATACAAATGCCGCCGGCGCTGCCACTAAGGCTCCGAGAAGCAGGTACTGTGCTCGCAGTGGTTCTCGGCGAACGTGCGGGAGCACGAGAGTCCTGTTCTGGCCGTCGCTGTTGTCGTCGTTCGAAGCGACGCGTACGAGCGGCTGGTAGTTGCTCATGAGCGACCCGCCAAGGCCAGGATCACGAGGAGCACTGTGCCGCCGACGAGGATGATAGCCGCGAGAACGCGCACGAGCACCGAACCGCTGAACTTCTGCCACGAGGTCGTCAGCTCCGGGCGGTCGAACTGCCCTTTCTTCGCTTGCTGCCTCCTCGAAGGCATCTGGTGTTTCGGTCCGTCGTTGCTTATTGCCATCGTGATCCCCTTCTGTGGGGGAAGACGTCGTTCGAAGCGGATCGTGACGCGGGTCTTCGCGCCGATTTGCGACAGATGTTGCGCCAGCTGCTTGTGCTGCACGAGTTAAGCGTCACGAAACCGCCGTTTGGTCGTCTTCGACCGGGCCAGAATGCTCGGATTGCTGAATCACCTGGATAGCCTTAATACGAAGCTCGTCTCCGTCAATCCTGCTGAGACGTGATCACCTGAAAGAAAGCAGTCCCGTATGCAGCCGATCGAGCTGAGCACAGAACGATTGTTGCTCGACCAGCCGACGACACGCGACGTGCGTACGATCACCGAAGCGTGTCAAGACCCGATCTTCGAGAGGTTCATGACATTGCCTTGGCCCTACCAAACCGAACATGCCGCCTACTTCGTCGCGACCGTCGCTCCTGAGGGATGGGACTCCGGCCGGGAGGCAACCTGGGCGTTACGCCCTCGATCTGCACCCTCTGAGCTGCTGGGCATGATCAGCGTTCGAGCAGATACCAACGACATCGGGTACTGGCTAGTTCCCTCGCATCGCGGTCGCGGCTACATGACCGAAGCGGTCGAGGGTGTGGTCGGGTGGGCAATGGAAACCCGGTTCTGCGGCAGCGGGCCGATTCGGTGGTCGTGTACCCCAGGAAACGTCGCATCTGCGGGTGTGGCGAGGAAGGCCGGGTTGAGATACACGGGCGTCGGCCCCAGTCCGATCGCGATGCGAGATGGCACGTACCCGGATTCCTGGCTGGGGGAGCATGTTGGGTTACGCGATCCCGATCAGTGGCCGAGGGAGACGTTCACTGCCAGCAGGCTGGCGAAGACGCCGGCGTAGCCGAGAATCGTTCCGGCCAGGGCAAGTGCTCGGCCACGTTGGCCGGTCCGCCTGATTTGGTGCAGGGCGATGTGGCCGCGTACCGGAAACCGATCAGAAGCTCTCCCGCTGCTGCGGCGTCGCAGGCCGTTCTTGCCGTGCGTGTTCGAGGCGCGGTGCGCGGGAGGACGGTCTGACGTGTGATGCCGGGCATCCGGTAAGCCTGCCTATTCTTCGTGCCCTGGTTCAGGTGACCAGATTCCAGCGCCGCAAGACGGTACATCCCTGCTGCGCTCCTTTCGGCGCCAACTCTGGCAGTCGCGTCACGAAAAGCACGCCGCCGCGTCTCCGTGGTGAGGGGTTCCCTCGGGGCGGAACCAGCATGTGCTGGTGCCCCGGGGAATCAGAAGCGGGCACAGCCGTGCCTGTTCCTTCCCACAGGATTGGATTTTCCGTGAACGAGAACACCAACAACTCGCCGCTGACGAACGCAGAAGTTCCGAAGCGGGCTCTGACCAGGCGGCAACTGACCAAGGCTGCGGCCTGGTCAGTGCCCGTTGTCGCACTCGCGGTGGCCGCACCTGCAGCGTCTGCTTCGACCCCATCGGTGCCTGTCGCGTACACGATCGCGTTCAGTGCCGGGAGCAAGACTATCGGCCACGTCGGATCGACGCCGATCACAGCGACCGTGCCGACAAGCTTCATCGTCAGCAACAACACCGGCACGGCGATCGCTCCCGGAACTATCATCAGCATCGACATCACGAGCCTGGGATCGACAGCCCAGCCCGGTCTGCAGATCACCGGCGTGACTGGTGTGAACGTTGCAGCGCCCGTTGGCACGCTGCCGAGCTCTACCTACAGCTTCGTGCTCGCTACGGGCATCCCTGCCGGCAGTTCGTCATCATTCAACCTGGCGGTGGCGCTCGGTGCCGGCAGCATCGACGACGGCACCACTCTGGCGTGGCGCACCAGCGTGTATCTCGATGACCCCTACGACATCGGCTCGAGCCTCGTCACCCACATCGCCTGGACCGGGACAAGCTCCTGACGCCGCCGGCGGATCGATCACTTCGTAAGCGCGAGTTTCGGGTACGCCGAGCACAAGCAGGCTGGTGATCGTGGCGGCGCGAACGTCGAGCGCAGGATCGCCGCGACGGTCGTCGGCGATCGTGAACACGGCCGCATACGCGATCTGGCCGAGGGTTTCCGCGGGCAAATGCCGCCCGAACACACCACTGTTCTGACCGCGCGCCACGAGGTCGGTGAGGATCTCGTCGACGGAGCCCAAGAGCGCATGGATCTCGTCGCCGTGCTCGCCACGACGCAACGCCAGCAATACCCGGTATCGATGCGTCAGGGGCCACAACCGCTCGACGAATCGTGCCCACACCTCGTCGGCGGGCACTCCGTCGAGGTTGACTTCTTGCAGCACGGCCTCGATCTCCTTCACGGCCTGGTCGGCGAGCGTGAGCACCAGGTCGCTTCGCGAGGGAAAGTGACCGTACACCGTTCGCCGCACCACGCCCGCGGCGGCCGCGACGTCGCTCATGCTCGCATCCGGGTTCTGGCCCAGCAGTTCGCGGGCGACGTCGAGAATGCGGTTCCGCGTCTCGTCCATGGCCCGCGCGCGGGCCGTATCAACCGTCATGCCTTCAATCATTGCACATACGTGTGCAATGGGGTACTGTGCTTCGAGTGGCTCATTGCACACCATTGTGCAGTGGCGTGCCGCCGCAGAATTCATCCTCAAGGAGACCCCACCATGACCGAAGAGACTCCCGCTGCGCCGGCGGCCATCCGCCCCTTCGCCGCGATGATCGCCGATGCCGACATCGACGATCTCAAATCCCGGCTCGCCAAGACGCGGTGGCCGGATCAGGAGACTGTCGGCGACTGGTCTCAAGGCGTTCGTTCGCAGAACCTGAAGGCGCTGATCCAGCATTGGGAACAGCACTACGACTGGCGGCGGTTCGAGGCCGACCTGAACCGTTACCCGCAATTCCTGACGGAGATCGACGGGCTCGACATCCATTTCATCCACGTCACGTCGCCGCACCCCGACGCACTGCCGCTGATTCTGACCCACGGATGGCCGAGCTCGATCGTCGACTATCTGAAGCTGATCGGCCCACTCACCGATCCGGTCGCCTACGGCGGCAAAGCCGAAGACGCCTTCGATGTCGTCATCCCGTCGCTTCCCGGATTCGGGTTCTCGGGCAAGCCGACGCAGACAGGGTGGAACGTCGATCGGATCGCCGCGGCGTGGGCGGAGCTCATGCGACGCCTCGGCTACACCCGGTGGGCCGCACAGGGCGGCGACTGGGGGGCAGCAGTGACCACCACGCTGGGGCACCTTCGGCCGGAAGGGCTAGCGGGCATCCACCTGAACACCCCCTACGCATTCCCGCAGACGATTCCCGAAGACCTCTCGCCAGAGGAGAAGCGAGCCGTGGATACTCTCGCGCTGTACGGTGGCCCGCTCGGTGGGTCGAATCATCTGCAGGCCACGAAGCCGCAGACTCCCGGTTTCGCGCTGGCGGACTCTCCGGCAGGCCAGGCGGCCTGGATCTACGAGAAGTTCCAGTCGAAGACCGACAACCAGGGGCTTGCTGAGGATGCGATCGACGTCGACGACATTCTCGACACGATCTCCCTCTACTGGTTCACCAACACCGCCGCGTCTTCCGCCCGCATCTACTGGGAGAACCGCACCGCCACGATGGCCGGCCCGAAGCTGACGCTCCCGGTCGCCGTGACGGTGTTCCCCCGCGACATCCCACTGCTCCCGCGCACCTGGATCGAAGACGCCTACTCCAACCTGATCCACTACACCGAAGCCGACAAGGGTGGCCACTTCGCGGCGCTCGAGCAGCCCGACATCCTCATCGACGAAATCCGCGTGGGCCTCCGGAGTCTTCGCTCCTGACTAGAAGTGGCGACAACATATGTACGATGCCGAAATGCCAGCGCACACTGGATTACCAGCGAGCTGACTGCGGCGACCGATAGCGATCGTTTGTTGCCTGCGGCCCGTGCGCGCCTAGGCCGAGGCGTCGGCCAGGGCGGTTCGGTGGCTGGCTCCGGGGTGCGTCGCGGGGAGTCGTGCCGCGCCCTCGCCGAAGAGCCGCTCGCGGAAGGTTCCCGCGGGGTAGCTGGTGCGCATGAGGCCACGGCGTTGCAGTTCGGGAACGACCAGTTCGACAAGGTCGCGGTACGAGCCGGGGGAGACGAACGGGGTGTAGTTGAATCCGTCGATGCCGGTCTCTTCGACGAGCGCCTCGATCTGGTCAGCGATTTCGACCGGAGTGCCGACCATGATGAACTCGCGCATGCCGTTGCGAAGGAAATCGGCCGTGGCCTCTCTGACCGTGTTCTCTTTGTAGCGCTCGACTTGGGTGCGCCCGCCCTCTGTCGTGACGGTAGCGAACGAGCGTTCCGGGTCGAGCTTGGCCAGATCGATACCGGTCATGCTCGAGTAATAGATTCGCGCGGCATCGGGATTCACGTACGACAGAAAGTCGTCGAGTTTCGCCACCGCCTCGTCGTGCGTTTCGGCGACCACGATCGACAAACCGACGATCGCCTTGATCGCGTCGGACGAGCGGCCCGCGGCGACGGCACCACTTCGCAGGTTGGCGACCTGCGCTTTCAGAGTGTTCGCGTCTTTTCCCTGCAAGAAGACGAGTTCGGCGTTCTGCGAGGCGAATCGCTGCCCCGACGCGGACGAGCCGGCCTGAAACAGCACGGGCGTGCGCTGCGGCGACGGCTCGCAGTTGAAATAGCCGTCCACCCGAAAGTACCGGCCGTGGTGGTGGATCTTGTGCACCTTGGCCGGATCGGCATACACGCGCGAGGACTTGTCTGCGACAACGCTGTCGTCGTCCCAGCCGCCCTCGAACAGGTCGTAGCTCACGTCGAGATACTCCTGAGCGATGGCGTATCGCTCGTCGTGGGGAATCATTCCGTCGCGCCCGAACAGGTCGGAGACGACGGCGCTCGAGGTCGTCACGACGTTCCACGCTATGCGCCCCTGGGTGAGGTGGTCGAGGGTGGCGAATCGGCGAGCGTTCGCAAAGGGGGCTTCGAATGTCGTCGAGGTCGTCACTGCGAAAGCGAGATGCGAGGTGGCGGCAGCGAGTGCGGGAACGAGCAGCATGGGGTCGTTCTTGGGAATCTCGACGGCCTGCTCGAACGCGACGTCTGGTGTCTCGCCGTTCATCGACGGGTACCCGTAGGAATCGGCGAGAAACAGAAAATCGAAGAAGCCCTTCTCGAGCAGCTGAGCCAAGTCGGTCCAGTAAGAGAGGTCTTTGTATCGGTAGCTCTGTTGCTCTGGGTGTGCCCAGACGCCTTGGCTGGTGAGGTTGACGCCGTTGATTTCGAAGGCGCCCATAATGATCTGCTTCACGATTGTTCCCATGTGTCGAGTTGTGTACGGAAGGTATTGCGGGTGGCACTGCTCATACCGGCGGCGAGCATCCCCGTGGCTGCAACGTGTGCCAGTTCGGCGTCGGTGAACCCCCACGACTCGCGTGCGAGGCGATACTGGTCGGTCACCGACCGCGAGAACCACAGCGAGTCATCGGCGTTGAGGGTGACCGGCACCCCGGCCGCGATCAAGCGCGGTGCCGGATGCTCGGCCAGGCTTGTGACAACACCGAGCCTCACGTTCGAGACGGGGGTGATGTCGCAGACGATTTGTTCGTCGGCGAGTCTCTGCACCAGTTCAGCGCTCTCGATCGCGCGAAAGCCGTGCGAGATGCGGGTGGCATGCAGCAGATCGAGCGCCTCTTCGACGCTCGCCGGGCCACCGGTCTGGCCGGCGTGCGAGACCACGGGAAGCCCGGCGGCGAGACCGATCTCGGCTGCCGTGGTGTAGCGAGCGAGGTTGCCCGGTTCGATGAATCCGGCGGTTCCCAATGCGGTGACCCCGGCGCCGGCGAAATGGGCGGCGGCGCGTGCGAGTTCCTCGGCGATGTCGAAGTCCTGGTCAGTGTTGATGTTGAGATTCGATCCGACCTCGATGCCGGCGTCGGCCGCGGCTTCGGCGAAGGCCGTCACGATGGTCGTCGTGACCTGCAGGATGCTCCCCAACCGCGGCGCGTAGAGCTGAGGTTCGATCGCTGGTTCAAGATAGAGCACGCCTTCAGCGGCTTCGGCGTGAACGAGCGCCCGGCAGAGTGCGGCCAGATCTTCATGAGTGTGCACGAGCGAGGGCACGGTGCCGTAAGCGTGAAAAAACGCCCAGACATCGTCGAAAGAATCGGGAACGGTGAAGACCGCTCCGCGACGCTCGGCAAGAGCCTGCACCGCGGAGACCGGGTACGAACCGTCGAGATGGGCGTGCAGGTGGGCCTTCGGCAGAGCGAGAAGGTCTCGGGTGGATGACACGGAACGCCTGCCTTTCGGTTGGAGAGCGGGTTGGTCGGTGCCGTGCGGCGTGCTCAGAAACCTAGCGGCTTGTCGACGTTCTGACTCATACGCGTCGTCGTTGTCGACATAAGCAATGTCAATGGGCCGCGTGACGACGGCTCAGAGCGGTCTTTGTGTCGGCATTCGCCGAATAGAATTTACGAAATAGCAACGTGGAGGAGCGCGATCGGTGCCATCCCATGACCTTGATCTGAAGCTCTTGCGATACTTCGTCGCCGTCGTCGACGAACGGAGCTTCACGGCGGCGTCGTTCGAACTGCATCTCTCCCAACCTGCGCTCAGCCAAGCCATCCAGCGTCTGGAAGCAGCAGTCGGATCGCGGTTGATCGAGCGGGACAGCAGACGCGGACCCGAGAGTTTTTCGCTCACGACGGCCGGCGAGGTGCTCTACGAAGAAGCCCGTAGCCTGCTTGCCGGAGCCTCCCGCGCTCTGAACCGGGTCGAGCGCGCGGGAGGCTCGCGAAAGAAGCGCACGCTCCAGGTGGGGTTCAGTACAAGTACGCCGCGGGCTCTCACGGACGCTGCGGTTCGTCTGGGTGCGGAAGTCGACGACGTCGACGTGGTCTTGGGCCATGTTCCGTGGGACGAGGAGCGCGAACAGCTTCTACAGGGCAAAGTCGATTTGCTCTTCATGCAACTGGCCGACGGCTCGGAGATCGCTGACGTCGAGTTGTATCCGTTGGGGGAGGGCGCGCGGGTCGCGATCCTGCCCCGTTCGCATGCGCTCGCCGGGCGAGCATCCATCTCTCTCGCCGACCTCGAGAACGAACCGATTCTCGACGCCTCTTCTGACCGGGATTTCTGGATAGCGAACCCCAGGCCCGGCTACCCGATGCCGCCGATCGTCGGGCCGCCGGCCCGAACGGTCGAAGAAATGATGGCGCTGGTCTCTGCCGGACGAGGGATGGCGATCACGAGCGCCGCCGTTGCAGACAACCACGGCAGCAGCGGGCTGGCGTTCGTCACGATCGTCGACTTGGAGCCTGTCACCTTCGCTCTTGCACGGATGCGCGGCGATCATCGAGCGCACGTCGTCGACTTCGCCCGGCTCATCGAGAAAGGTGTCGGCTGAGGTCGGGGTAACGCACCGCGTGTTTCGTTCTCGTAAAACATTTCCCCCAGACGGCAGTGGATTCAGCCCTGCCCCAGCGATATTGGCGGGGTCATTGATATTACTTATGAGTGGACTCGTGACCCTTATTGGAAGGCTGGAAGCCCTGCTTCTACAGTGACCACAATCGCTAACCGAGGGAGACACTGTGCCACGCTCTGCCAGCTCCAAGAAAAACCACGCTCATCAACTCATCACGTCGAGGCGCTTCGTCGCCGCTGCCGCCACGCTGATCACCGCCGCCATCGCGCTCACCGGATGCGCCGGTTCATCGAGCGACTCGACCAGTGCGAGCGCCGGCGCGAGCACGAGCATCGCTTTTCAGCTCGACTGGGTCAAAGACAGTGAGTTCGCCGGCATGTTCGTCGCTGACAAGAAGGGCTATTACTCGGCCGACGGCCTCGCCGTGAACTTTCTCGACGGCAGCAACGTCGATTCGACCGCCGCTGTCATTGCGAGCGGTGCCGCGCAGATCGGAATCGTGTCGAACATGTCGCGGCTGGCCGACGCCCAAGCCTCCGGTGCGGACTTGGTCGTCGTCGGTGCCGTCTACCAGACCTCACCCGCGGGTTTCATGACGCTGCCGTCGGTGACCGTCAAGAGTGTCAACGACCTCAAGGGCCTCCGCATCGGAAGCGACGCTTCGGGCCAGGCCGATATCGACACCCTCTTCAAGGTGAATGGTGAATCCCCGGACTACACGCCCGTGCAAGTGGGGTACGACGCGGCTCCACTGTTCCAGGGTCAGATCGACGCGTATTACGTGTACCTGAACAGTGAGCCGATTCCCTACCAGTTGAAAGGCACCGCGTTCAACACGGTCACCTTCGACTCGCTCGGTTACAAGTCGTATGCCGGACTGATCGTCACCACGCGAAGCTTTCTCGACAGCAACCGCGCGGCGGTGGTGAACTTCGTTTCGGCCACGCAGAAGGGCTGGGCTGACGCTCTGGCAGACCCGGCGTCGGCGGCGGCAACCACGATCGCCGACTATGGCAGTGGGCTCGGACTGGATCAGGCGACTCAGGTTGCGACGATTCAGGCGCAGGCTCCGCTGATGAACAGTTCTTATACGGCGGCGAACGGTCTGCTGGCGCTTGACCCGGCGGCCATCACCGGCCCGATGAATGCAACCCTGACAGCTGGAGGCAAGACCATTCCCCCTCAGAGCGTGTACGACTACACCGTCGTCTCCGACGCGAAGGCCGCGAGCAAGTGACTCTCTCGCCTGACGCCCTGCGCGCACGCTCGCCCGAAGGCATCGAGCTGATCGGCGTGTCGAAGCGTTTCGCGGGCAAGGCCGGAGTGACCGCGGCTCTCGACGACCTCACAATCAGTGTGGCCGAGGGCGAATTCGTTGCCATTCTCGGCCCGTCGGGCTGTGGCAAGTCGACCGCCCTACGCATCGCGGCCGGGCTCGAGACCTACGACTCGGGCACCGTCCGCGTCGGCGGCGGCGATCCGGCCGAACTGATCTCGAGCGGAGAACTCGGCGTCGCGTTCCAAGACAACGCGCTGCTGCCGTGGCTTTCCGTTCGAGCGAATATCGAGCTGCCCTTCCGTCTGGCGCGCCGCCCGGTCGACTCGAACCGAGTCACCGAGCTCCTCGGCCTGGTCGGCCTTCGTGAATTCGCGAACGCACGCCCGGCCGAGCTCTCTGGGGGTATGAAACAGCGGGTTTCGATTGCCCGATCCATTGCGCTGAACCCTCGGGTGCTGCTGCTGGATGAACCGTTCGGAGCCCTCGACGCCGTCACCCGTCACCGCTTGAACGTTGAGCTCGGCCGAATCCTCGGCGAACGCAGAACGACGACCCTGCTCGTCACCCATGCCGTCGACGAGGCCGTCTTTCTGGCCGATCGGGTCGTCGTCATGTCGGGAAGGCCCGGGAGGGTGAAACAGACCGTCGACATTCCCTTCGGCCCGTCGCGAACGAAAGATCTGCTCGCGCAACATGAGTTTCAGCACATCGTCGCCTCCCTCACCGAAGCGCTCGACCAGACCCTCGTCGGTTCGCCGGGCGTGGCGTCCAGGAGCTGATCATGGTGACCATCTCGGCCCTCGAAACGCGCCCGGCGCGGATGCACGGTACCCCCGCTCAAGCCGCCCGAAAACCCGTTCTCGGAACTGCGCTGGCCATACTGGGCGTACTCGTGCTGTGGCAGGCCGTCGGTCAAGCGGGACTCTTCGGCGGTTCGATCCCATCGCTGACCGCCGTACTGTCGACGATCGCAGCGCAGGCGCCGTTGTTATGGAAGTCGCTCGGCGCAACCGCGTCACGGGCGTTACTGGGCGGCCTCATCGGCATATCGGCGGGACTGGCCTTCGGCGTGCTGGCGGCGCTCTTCCCGAAAGCCGAAAGCCTCATTCTGCGGGGTGCGATCGTCATCAACGCCGTTCCTATCGTGGCGCTCGGGCCGATACTGATGACCCTGCCCGGCGCTCGTCCGGCCATCCCTGTCGTCTTCGCGGCTCTCGCAGCACTGTTCAGCACGATCATCACGGTGAGCGACGGATTCCGCAGCTCGTCGCCGACGAGTCGTGACGTCTTTCGCGTGTTCGGCGCGGGGCGGTGGAACCAATTCTTTCGGCTGAAATTGCCTACAGCCGTGCCGTTATTCGTCGACGCGATTCGCCTCGCGATTCCCGCCGCAGTGCTGGGGGCTCTGCTCGGCGAATGGTTCGGCGTCGACAGCGGACTCGGCGTGATCATGATCTCGTCGATGCGCAACATCCAATACGAATTGCTCTGGTCTGCGGCGGTCGTCGCGGTGCTCTTCTCGATGGTTCTCTACGGTGCTGCGACACTTCTCGATGTGCGTGTTTCGCGACGGTTCGGCCGGTCGGCGGCACGCCCCACCCCTGTGACGCCGATCTCGCTGCGAACATCCTTCGCCGTCACCGTGGTCGTCGTCATCGGGCTCGTTGTCGCCTGGCAGTACTGGATCACCGCGAACCACATTCCCCGGCTCGTCGCACCGGCGCCTCTCAACGTGGTCAACGCACTGACAGCCGACCCCGGTGCATATCTCGGCGCGGCTGCACTCACGACCTCGATCGCCATCGGCGGCCTCCTCGCGGGGGCGATTGTCGGACTCGCGCTCGCCGTGATCCTCTGGCTGGTGCCTGCCCTCTCGGCGGCGGTCGCGCCGCTGGCCGTGTTGCTGCCGACCGTTCCGATCGTGATTTTCATCCCGATTCTGGGCAGCGTTCTGGGGTACGGAGTCGCGACCGTGTTCGCCGCGTGCATCATCATGGCGTTCTTTCCGGTGTACGTCTTGGCGGCGAGCGGTCTCACCACGAGGCCGCCGGGCAGCGACGACATCTTCGCGGTCTACGGAGCTTCGCGACTGACCGTACTGGTCAGGCTCGCTCTGCCGGCAGCCGTACCGTCGGTGATGCTCGCCCTGCGCCTCTCGGCCGCGAACTGTTTTCTCATCGCCCTCTCGGCCGAATGGCTGCTCGGCCAGGGCGGCCTTGGGCGAGTGTTCAGCCAGAAGACCGTGATACTCGACACCGGCGGGTCGTGGGCAGCGGTGCTCGTCTCCATCGTGCTCGCGCTTGCTGCGTACGGCGTCGCCGTCGTTCTCGAACGCGTGGTCGGGCGCCGCTGGGCGTGACCCTCGAGCGCGGCGTGTCAGGCTCCCGGTGCGCTGAAGGCTCCGGGTGCGCTGAAGACTCCCGGCGCGCTGAAGGCTCCCGGTGCGCTGAAGACCCCGCGTGGATCGAAACGCTCGCGCACGGAACGCAACCGTGCACTCGCGGCCGGGGTGAAGCATCCGGTCAGTCGTGAGGGGTGCCGAATGAAGTCGGTCTCGTTGACGTAATAGCCGAGCGTGAGGGGCGCCAGGGCATCGACCACCCCATCTGACCAAGCCAACTGTGCCGCGTCATCGGCCTCGTCGCTCCACACCGCCGAAGAGAACACCAGCACAGGCGCAGCGATGGAGAAAGCCGCCTCCGCTGGCACGTCGACGTGCGATCGAAGGGAGAGATGGATGATCGTGCCCGCCGCCGTGGCGCCGGCGAACTGTTCGGCGGCCGTCGTCACTGCTGCCGCGACATCGCTGCACCACGCCGTCTCGACGCTGTAACGAGCCGGTGGATCGTCGTTCGCGTCGAGCAGCTCGCGCATCGAACGAGACGTCAGACGCGCGCCGGTCGCGGCCGGTGAAGACGAAGCAGGCAGGCTCTGCACGAGAGGCTGCAACAGTTCGGAGCAGGTCGCCGAAGAGTCGGCGAAGGCGATCGCCGACACCGAACACATCGCACTCCCGTCAATATCGAACGAGAACATGATCGACAGTTCGATGCACCGCGCCTTGCCGGGCACGGCCGACTCGGCCCACGCGGCGAGAGAGGCAGCATCTGCGAGAGGGTAGGTCGCGCTCAACTCGACGATCTCCACCGGGCGTTCATAGAGACGCACGTCGAAACTGGTCACCAGTGCGCAAAACCCCGGGCCGCCGCCGCGCAATGCCCAAAACAGATCGGGATTCTGCTCAGCCGAGACGTGCGCTCGTTCGCCCGAAGCGAGCACCACATTTGCCCCGATCACCGACGCGCACGCTGCCCCGCCCCACTGCTCCGAATTCCAGCCCAGCCCACCGCCCAGAAGGTAACCGCCGACCGCCACCGTCGGGCTGTGCCCGAGAGGAAAAGCCAGGTCCGCCCGCGTCAGGGCTGCATTCAGGTCACCATTTCTCACCCCGGGTCCGACCGTCGCGATCATCGAGTCGCGATCGACCGTGATGCCGTTGAGCGCCCCGAGATCGATGAGTACGCTGTCGTCGACAAGCGAGCTGCCGACATAACTGTGACCGCCGCTGACAAGCGAAACCTTTCGTCCGTTCAGAACGGCATCGGTGACCGCGGCGGCGGCTCCCTCTGCCGAGCTGACCCGAACAATCTGTGCCGGGTACTGTGCCGGCACGATGTTCTGCCAGACGGCGCTACGCCGAGCATCCTCGTAGGTTGCCGAGCCGCGGGCGAGGTGCTCGTCGATGCCGTCGCTGTGGCTCATGAGCGTGCCAGAGAAGGTCGCGAAACCGCTGGCGATTCTGGTATGGCGGAGACGGCCAAGCTGGCAATGGCGAGGATCTCCTCGGTAGAACCGCCGTCTCTGGCGCACCCCGACATGCCTCGCATGACCGCCATCAGGAACGACGCCAGCTGATCGGGTTGAACGGTCGCCGGAAGGTCGCCCTCTGCGATTCCTCGGGCGATGCGGTGCATGAGCCGATCGTGTATGGCTTGCCGTTGCGCGGCGAGGCGCGGCTCGGTCAGCATGAGGCAGCCCAGCGGCGTCAGAGTGTCGGTGTGAGCGCGGGCGGTGTCGTCGAGCATGACAGTGATGGCCTCGCGGGCGGTGGGGCGGGCGGCGGCAGAGTCGATAGCGTCGCAGATGCGGCGGAAGTACAGCGCGGAGGCTTCATCGAACAGGGTGTCTTTGTCGCCGAATGCCGCGTACAGGCTCGGGGGAGTCACGCCCATGGCTTTTGTCAGCATTGCAATGGTGGTCTCTTCGTAACCGGCGCGCCAGAACAGCTCGATAGCTGTTGCCAGCGCGGTGTCGCGATCGAAGCTTCGAGGTCTGCCCGCCATGCATCGAGTCTATCGTAGTGACCGCTATGGAATGTGGTACGGTCGGACACGATTCATAGTGATCGCTACAGAAAGAGAAACTCATGCAATTGAAGAACGCCGTTGTGCTGGTGACCGGAGCCAACCGAGGAATTGGAAGCGAGTTCGTCGCGCAGCTCAAGCAGCGCGGAGCGGCGAAGATCTACGCCGCCTCCCGCATCCCGGGCGCCATCGACGTCGACGGCGTCGTGCCTCTCCGTCTCGACATCACGGATCCCTCGCAGGTGCGGGCCGCTGCCGAATCGGCCGGCGACGTTCAGGTGCTGATCAACAACGCGGGAATCTCGACTGGTACCTCGCTTATCTCCGGCGACGTGGCGGAGATCAGGCGAGAGATGGACACGAACTTCTTCGGCCCACTGCTCATGACTCAAGCGTTCGCTCCGATACTGAAGGCCAACGGGGGAGGCGCCATTCTCAACGTCGTCTCGGCGCTGTCGTGGTTCACCGTTCCCGGTGCTGGAGCCTATGCTGCCTCGAAGGCGGCGGCGTGGCAGCTCACCGACAGTGCGCGCCTCGAACTCGCAGACCAGGGCACCCACGTCGTCGGCGTGCACATGGGCCTTGTCGACACAGACATGGCCGCGGGCCTCGAAGCCCCGAAGATCTCGCCGACCGCCTTGGCGGCGGCCAGCCTCGATGCCATCGAGTCGGGTCTCGACGAGGTGCTGGCCGACGACTGGGCGAGGTTCGTGAAATCCGGACTCACCCTCAGCCCCTCGGAACGCTACGAGAAGCTGTTCTCGGCCCTGTCTGGCGCCTGACCAGGTCGGCACGCTCAGGAGAGAGGCGTTTGCTGCGCCTGACGATAACGGGCTTGGCCAACGAGCCCCTGCAGGTAGGCGACTCGTTGGAGAACGTCTGCGCGCTGCTGGGCGTTCCAAACGGGAATCTGCTCCGTGAAGGATTGGCTTCCGGCCTGAATGTGCACAGCGACATACCCGGAGACTCTGGTCTCTTTCGCGAGAAGGAACAGCAGGCTGAGCAGAAAGAACCAAATGAAGATGACGACCATGACGATTGCCCAGGCGGGGGTATGAGTGGTGGTGGAAGTCTGATCGTGCGACGTGACGTTGATGTCGGCGAGTGGCCAGGTTCCCGCGGGAGTGACGATCCAGTAGTCCGTGGCGTTCACGTTGCCGATTCCGACGAGGAACTGCGGTTGTGCTGGAGTGGGTTGGGCCGGAACGATTGTCATTGCTGGAGGCTATCGCACCCACGCAGATTCTCAGTCGACCGATCCGGGCACGCGAAGATGAGGGCGCGAGTAGTGCGCGCCGCGGCGCGTTATTCCGCCACGGCGGTCGCCGATGACCGCCACTTCGGATTCACCCGGCCGTGGTAGAAAAGGGCCTCATGACAGATCTCCAGCACGCCGACCCGCCCTTCGGCGGCACCCTCACCTACATCGAATCGGTGATTCCGGCGCTCGTGCCGAGTGAACAGCGCGTCGCGCGGCAGATCGTCGAGCATCCCGAAGACGTACCGATGATGTCGGCCGCCGATCTCGCTGCGCGTACCGGAACATCGGCGGCCACGGTCATCCGCGCCTGCCAGAGCCTCGGCTTCAAGGGATTTCAGCATCTGAGACTGCTGCTGCTTCGTGATCAGCCGTCGCGACTCGAGCCGGCCGCCGTGAGTCATGAAGGCCCACCACGCGAGTGGATTCCGTCGATGTTCCGCTCGGCGGGCGACGAATTGGCGAACTCGCTCGCGCCGCTCGACTTCGATCAATTCGATCGCGCGGTGACCGCAATGACGGGTGCCCGTCGTCTGCTGCTCATCGGAAACGGCGCCTCGGCGCCGATCGCTCAGCTCGCGAATCTCGGCTTTCTGAACTCGAGTCGTCCCAGCGAGGCGCCTGCCGACGCGGTGGTACAGCAGCTCACCGCCCGATCGCTCGGTAGCCGTGATGTGTGCGTGTGTATCAGCGGAAGCGGATCGAACAGTGTCACCCTGCGCTCGGCCGAGGCGGCGGGGGAGGCGGGCGCAACGGTGATCGGGGTGACGAGTTACCAGCGTTCGCGGCTGCACGAACTCTCGAACATCACCCTGGTGTGCGGTGCCTCGATTTCGAAATGGTCGACAGGTCTGATCACCGGCAACGTGGCCCACGTGTTGCTCTTCGCCGCTCTCGAACTGGCGATCTCGGTCGAGGGCGGCCTGCCGGCGACGGATGCGGCGGTCATGGAAGGCGTGATGACGCTGGTGGGGCGGGATGCGGATGACACCGATGACGCCGATTCAGACGAACTCGGCAACTGATCGGTCATCTGTTGATTGATGTCTGCCGTGCAGACGTGTGGGCGTTGCCTGCAGTTCACTTTCGACTCCGATCATTCTGAAGTAACGAAAATTCTTGGAGATAAAGCTCCAGGGAATGATATTACTTGGAGGAGATTCGCTCGTGAGCCGTATCGAGATCGTGCAACTGACCCAGCAGTTCAAGGGCCACCGTGCTGTCGACGCCGTTGATCTGGTGATCGAAGACGGCGACTTCGTCGTTCTGCTCGGTCCCAGCGGCTGCGGAAAGACCACCTTGCTGCGCATGATGGCGGGCCTGCTCGAGCCGACATCGGGCCGCATTCTGATCGACGGTGTCGACGTCACCGAGCTGCCCTCGAAGAAACGCAACCTCGCCATGGTGTTTCAGAGCTATGCGCTCTACCCGCACCTCAGCGTGGCGAAGAACCTCGCGTTTCCGCTCGCCGTGCTTCGCACGCCGAAAGCCGAGCGCCTTCGCCGGGTTCGTGAGGTGGCGGCGAGCCTTGGTCTCGAGAATCTGCTCGAGCGCAGACCCCGTGAACTCTCGGGCGGCCAGCGGCAGCGAGTGGCCGTCGGCCGAGCCCTGGTGCGCCGACCGAGCGCCTACCTGATGGATGAACCGCTCTCGAACCTCGATGCGAAGCTGCGCACGGCCACCCGCCAGGAGCTCAGCGAGCTGCACGCCGAGCTGTCTGCGACCTTCGTCTACGTCACCCATGACCAGGTCGAGGCAATGACGATGGCGACCAAGATCGTCGTTCTCGACGCCGGTCGCATCGAACAGTTCGGTACACCGGAAGAGATCTATCACCGCCCCGCTTCGGTGTTCGTCGCCGGTTTCGTGGGTGCACCACCGATGAACCTCGTCGTCGGCACCGTCGGCTCGATCGGAGGCGTCGTGACGGCGACCGCCGAGGGAATCGAGGCCCGTCTGTGGCAGGGCGTGGCCGAGAAGCGCACGGTCGTGATCGGAATCCGCCCGGAACACTTGCGACTCGGCGACGTTGCGGCGAACGCCGCACGAGTGGGTGGTTCGGCAAGCGTGATGACCGTCGAGGGTGTGGTCGAGCGCATCGAGAACCTCGGCAGCGAACAGGTTCTCTACCTTCGCGTGGGCGACATTGTCATGACCGCTCGCGGCGATGGGTTCGACGCTCTGCGCCGCGGCGATTTTCTCGCGCTCGAGGCCCCCGTCGAGCGCATCCACCTCTTCGACGAGGCGACGGGCCAGCGACTCGAATGGGTGCCTGACCCCGACGACCTGCCTGCGGAAGCCACGCAGGTTGCTGTCATGGCCTGACGCCCCTCGTACTCACCATTCAGACTTCTCTCCCTTCCACACCCCGAATACCCGAAGGAGCACTACTCCCATGCCCATTTCCACTCGTCTCGCCGCCGTCGCGGTCACGGCTGTCGCGGCCCTCGCGCTGACCGGCTGTGTCGGCGGCGCCTCGGCCACCACCTCGACCGGCGCCGCAGGGTCGGTTGCGACCATCCCGACTCTCGGCCCCGACCAGAAGGTGTCGATCACCTTCGAGAGCTACAACCTCGCGCAGGCCGGAGCCTGGACCGACACCATTCAAGGGCTGATTTCGACGTTCGAGAGCCAGCACCCGAACATCACCGTCACCGGCCAGGCGCCCGCCACCGCAGCCGGAGCCAACACGTCGTACATCTCGAGCGTTCAGACCGAGATGCTCGCCGGTAATGCACCGGATGTCGCGCAATTGACCTTCGACGGACTCGACTACATCGCCAACGACATGGGCGCTCAGCCCATCTCTCAGCTTGTCGGCGAGCAGGCCGTGCAGGATGCATTCGGCGGACAGTACCCGATGAACCCCAAAGCCACGAAGCTCGGCGACTGGAACGGAGTCACCTACGGCATACCGTACGTCTTCTCGACCCCGGTGCTCTGGTACAACGCCACGGCCCTTGCCGATGCCGGCATCACGAACCCCGACTTCTCCACGTGGGACGGCCTCGAGAAGGTCGCCGAGGAGCTCAAGGCGAAGACGGGTACGGCTCCGCTCACCATCTCGTGCACCGTCACCGGCGGTGACTGGTGCATGCAGGGCATCATCAAGTCGAACGGCGGCAGCATCGTCAGCGCCGACCACTCGACCATCGAATTCGGTGACGACGGCTCTATCGGCGCCGTCGAAGAGATGCGCAAGCTCAACGACGAGGGGCTGCTGCAGAACCTCGACTCGACAAGCATGTACAACGCGTTCGCCGCGGGAAAGTCGTTGATCCAGGTGCAGACCTCGGCGCTGCAGAGCGCGTTCATGGCCGGTGCGAAAGCCGGCGGCTGGGAGCTGAAGAACACCACGTTGCCGGCATTCGGCAGCACTCCGGTGGCGCCCACCAACTCCGGTTCGGCACTGTTCATCATGTCGAAAGACCCGGCCAAGCAGGCGGCAGCGTGGGAGTTCATCAAGTTCATGACGAGCCCCACCGCGTATGAGCAGATCTCCACGAAGATCGGCTACCTTCCGCTTCGCGACACCATGACCGAGGGTGACGGGCCGCTCGCCGCCTGGGCTAAGTCGAACCCGCTGGTGGCCCCGAACATCGCCCAACTGCAGAAGCTGCAGCCGTGGGAGTCGTACCCCGGGTCGAACTACAGCCAGATCAGCACCATCTTCTCCAAGGCTGTCGAGGATTCGATCTACTACGGCAAAGACCCGAAGGCGACCATGCAGGCCGCTCAGCAGCAGGCCCAGGCCTTGGTGAAGTAGCCGCAAGCTGCCCCAATCCGACGTGCGAGCACGCCACATGAGAAGAGAAGAAGACATCATGACCCAAACCATTCCCAGCGGCCACCTTCTGATCGAGGGCACCTACAACTTTCGCGAGGTGAGCGGCTACCGCGTCGGCGAAAGCGCGGTTCGCGCCGGAAAGCTCTACCGTTCAGACGCGCTGCACGAGCTCACCTCGGGCGGAAGTGAGGCGATCACTGATCTCGGCGTGCGCCTCGTCGTCGACCTCCGCTCCGACGACGAGGTAATCGAGAGCCCGAGCCTGTTGCGCGACGAGATCGTCATCGTGCATTCGCCCATCTTCACCGGGGCGGCTCAGCCGGTGGCGCTCGGTGATGACGCGGTCGATCTGGCCCGCATCTACGACGTCATGGTCGATGCGTACGGCGCGCAGCTCGCCTCGGCCGTTCGGCTGATCGCCGAGTCGGGCGATGAGACCGTGCTGGTGCACTGCACGGCAGGCAAAGACCGCACGGGGTTGGTCGTGGCGCTGGCTCTGCTGGCCGTCGGGGTCGACCGAGACGAGGTCGTCGCCGACTATGCGCAGACCGCTCAGCATCTCGCCGGCCCGTGGGCCGACCGGATGATCGAGAAAATGCAGACCGCCGGCGTGCCGGTCACGCCCGCACTCGAGCGGATCGTCACGGCGAGCCCGGCCGCGGAGCTCGAGCGCATCATCGACCGCTGGGAATCCGAATGGGGATCAGCGAGTGGCTACCTGCGGGCGCACGGGCTGACCGATGACGACATCACCGCACTCGCTACGGCACTGCTCGGCCGGGCATCCGACTCGACCAACTGATTCAGCACCCCCGACACCTTCGAAAGGCGAAGATCATGACCGACTACGACTCCTACCCCACCCCTGAGCACTTCATTCTGCACATCAGCGACACCCACTTCGTGCAGAACCGCGACCTGCTGCACGACGTGGTCGACAGCGACGCGAACCTGCTCGAGCTCTTCGAGGGCTTCGACAAGTCGAACACCCGCCCCGAAGCGATCGTTTTCACCGGCGACATCGCCGACACCGCGGCGCCCGATGCGTATGACCGCATCCGCGCCATGGTCGAGCCCATCGCCGAACGGTACGGGTCTGAGCTGATCTGGGTGATGGGCAATCACGACGAGCGCGCCGCGTTCCGCGCGGGCCTGCTCGGCGAAGACGGCTCCACCGAACCCTACGACCGCGTCTACGACATCAACGGGCTGCGCATCATTGTGCTCGACTCGACGATTCCGGGCCAGCACTGGGGCGAGATCAGCGAAGACCAGCTCGCCTGGCTGGCGGATGAACTGAGCACCCCCGCGCCGGATGGCACGTTGCTGGCGCTGCACCACCCGCCTATTCCGAGCCACCTCGGCCTGATCCGCCTGTTCGAGTTGCACGACCAGCCGGCGCTCGCCGAGGTCATTCGCGGAACGGATGTTCGGGGCATCCTCGGCGGACATCTGCACTATTCGACCACCGACACGTTCGCCGGCATTCCCGTGTCGGTGGCGTCGGCGACCTGCTACACGCAAGACCTCGTGATGCCGTTTCCGGCAGCGCGGGGCCAGGCCGGTGCGCAGTCGTACAACCTCGTTCACGTCTACGGCGACCACGTGCAGCACTCGGTGGTGCCCATCGGGCAGTTTCCGACCGCCTACGAGATGTCGGGGGAGTCGCTGGCGAAATTCCTCGCCATGACACCCGCCGAGCAGCTGGCCGCGGTGCAGTCGTCGGTCGGCGCCGAGTAACGGGCCGCGGGAGCTGAGACCATGTTCGTGACCGATGTTCGGCCTGCACCGGCTGCGGCAGCCGAGGCGCTGACCGACGCCGGGGTCAGCCCGGCCCGCCGACGCCGCCGGCGGGTGCCCATCGCACCATACCTCTATGTGCTTCCGGCGCTCATCCTGCTCGGGGTCTGGATCTACCGGCCCCTGCTGCAGACCTTCCAATTGTCGTTCTACAGCTGGAACCTGCTGCCCACTCAACCGCTCACCCCCGTGGGGCTGCAGAACTACGTGTCTGTCGTCTCCTCGCAGCAATTACGGGACGCGCTCGTCAATACCGGAATCTACATCGGCGCGTTCCTGGTCTTCTCGGTTGTTCTGCCGATCGCCATCGCCTTGCTGTCGAGGCAGGTGGGCGGCCGTGCCAAGACCGTCTACCAGGCGATCATCTTCGTGCCGTTTCTCGTGACGCCGGTGGCCGCGGCCGCGGTGTGGCGGTGGCTGCTGTCGGATTCGGGCGGGGCGATCCCCACCGTTCTGCAGAACTTCGGTATCGACATCGGCGACGTGCTGCGCTCGCCGACCGGGGCCATCTGGGCGATCATCCTCATCGTCGGCTGGCAGATGCTCGGCTTCGGCGTGCTTGTGGTCTCGGCGGGCATCGCGGGAATCAACCCGGACTACGCACATGCGGCCTCGATCGATGGGGCAGGAGGATGGACGATCTTGCGCCGCATCACCTTGCCGCTGTTGTCGCCCACCATCGTGTTCTTGGTGCTGATGACCATCTTGCTTTCTGCGCAGTGGACCTACCCGATGATCGACATTCTGACGCAGGGCGGCCCGAGCGACTCGACGACCAATCTGTACTACCTGCTCTACCAGATCGGCTTCCAGAACTTCGACGCCGGGTCGGCCGGAGCGGCCGGCACGCTGTTCTTCATCGCGTTCAGCCTGCTCGCCCTCGGCCTGGTCACTCTGTCAGACCGACTGTCTTTCTACGACAACTAGGAGCCCTCATGGCCTTCGTTCCCGTCGCCGACATCACCCTGCCGGTGCGAACCACTGCAACGGCGACGCGCTCGCACGATCACGCGCGCAGTACGGTGAAAACGGCATCTCGCCGACACATTCGTGTGCCCGCCGTGGTCGGACACATCGTGCTTATCGTGGTCGCTTTCGCGAGCATCTTTCCGATCTACTGGATGTTCGCCACCGCGTTCCGTCAGCCCGTCGACGCCTCTTCGCAGACCATTTTTCCGTGGCCGATCTCGCTCGACAGCTTCACTACGGTGTGGCAGCAGATTCCGATTCTCAGCATGATCGGCAACACGTTCGTGATGGCGCTTTCTGTCGCTGCCTGCCAGCTGGTCATCGCGATCTTGGCCGCCTACGGCTTCTCGATGTGGCAGTTTCCGGGCAAGAACGTGCTCTTCTTGTTCTTCATCGGCTCGTGGCTGGTGCCGTTCCAGGTCACCATGATTCCGAATTACGTGCTCATCTCGCAGCTCGGCCTGCTCGGCACCATCGCCGGCGTGATCGTGCCGAACATCTGCTCGGCGTTCGCCGTGATGCTGATGCGCCAGCACATGCAGTCCTTTCCTCGCGAGCTCATCGACGCCGCACACATGGACGGCCGCAACAGCTGGGGAATCCTGCTTCGGGTGGTGCTGCCCAACATGCGCCCAGCACTCGCGGCGCTCGGCATCATGCTGTTCATCGAGGCCTGGAACAACTACCTGTGGCCGGCGCTCATCTTCCAGCACCAGTCGAACGCGCTGGTGCAGGTGGGCATCCGGAGCTTTCTGGGCTCGGAAGGCGACAACTGGGGCGCCATCATGGCCGCTTCAGGGCTCGCCTGTCTGCCGATCTTTCTGATCTACCTGTTTCTGCAGCGCTACATCGTCGACGGCTTCGTGCGATCTGGCCTGCGCTGACCCTCCACCCCTCTGATCGTTCTGAAAGGAACAACCCGTGAAGATCATCCAGCTCTCTGACACCCACATCTCGCAGCTCGGAGGCGTAACCGCCGACAACCTGCAGAAGTTCATCACCCTCATCAATGACATCAACCCCACCTTGGTGGTGCACAGCGGCGATATCGCGATTCTCGACCCTGACAACAACGGCGACCGTGAGTTCGCGAAGCAACTGCTGCAGGGCATCCAGGCTCCGTTGCGCGTCATCCCGGGCAACCACGACGTCGGCGAGCGGCCCGAGAATGCCTGGGCGGGTCTCGTGGTCACGCCCGAACGACTGAACGCCTTCACCTCGACCTTCGGCCCCGACCACTGGCTCGAGTTGGCGGGCAATTGGGCCGTGATCGGCCTGAACAGCGAGATCATGGGCAGCGGGCTGCCCGAAGAAGATGCCCAGTGGGCGTGGCTCGAGACCATTGCCGCCGAGGTGGGCGAACGACCCGCGCTGATCTTCACTCACAAGCCTGTGTTCAACCCATACCCGCAGCTGACGGAGCACAACATCGCCATTCCCGATGAGTCGAGGCGGCGTCTGCTGGATGCCTTGACGGGAGTGACGCTCGCCGGTTTCGGCAGCGGCCACCTGCACGAGTATGCCGTCTCGACTCAGCAGATCGACGGTACGGAGGCCGTTGTCGTCTCGGCGCCGGCGACCGGATTCGCCCACGGCGGTCTGGGCGGACCCGCGCTGGCCCAGCTCGGAATCGTCGAGTATCAGCTCGGGGAGGGCGAGAAGCGCGGAGCGGTTCAGCCGTTCTTCCGCAACCTCGCAACGCTCACCGAGGTGCCGCCGACCGAAATCGCCGAGTTCACCGCGGCGCTCGACCACCTGGGAGTGACTCTCTGAGCAGGGCTAAGCCGAGAGGTCGCGCTACTCATCACGACGGCGGGTCGTCTCGTCGAAGTGATGTTGAAAGGCCAGTCGCACGAATTCGAGTTCGGACTGCAGTGTCGAGATATCGACGCGGCTCGTCGTAGATGACGCCCAGCGCCGCAGCATCGCCACGTAGGCCGCTTGAATCGCCCCGCCGACCGCGGCCCCGACGACGGAGTCAGGGGGCAAGCCGACTCGCCGATCGACGTAGCCGGCGACCTCGGCCGCCCAGATGCGCCAGTGCTCGGCCGTGTCGCCTGCTAGCGCAGTATCACGGTCGAGTACTCGGAACCGGTCGAGCCACGTTTCGGGGGCCGCCTCTTGGGAGAGTCGGGTCGATTCCGCGACCGCGTTGACGACGGCCGTCATCACGGGCACGTCTCCGGCTCCGTCGAGGCACGCGCGCAGGCGCTCCACGGCGCGATCGAATTCTCCCCACACAATGCCGCCTTTCGAACCGAAGTATCGAAAGAAGGTGGTGCGCCCGATGCCGCCTGCCGTCATGATCGACTGCACGGTGGTCGCCTCGTAGCCGTCTCGCAACAGCAGCTCGAACGCGATTTCTTCCAGAGTCTCGCGCGATGAAACCGGCGGTCGACCGCGGCGAGGGGCAGGGAATGTCACGAGTCGAGGCTAGACCAGGAATTTAGGTACTGCATACCACTATTATTGAATCTGCCGACGAGGTGTTCGCCGACCGCACGAAAGGAAACAATATGAAGGCCTGGCAGTTCACCGAGATCGACGTTCCGCTCACTCTGACCGAGGTTGAAACGCCCACTCCCGCCGCCGATGAGATCGTCGTGCACGTCAGGGCCGCGGGGTTGTGCCACAGCGATGTCGGGTTCATCGATGGCACGCTCACGCCGCTTCTGCCTTTTCGCCCCATCACCCTCGGGCATGAGATCGCCGGCACCGTTTCGGCGGTCGGATCGAATGTGACCGAGTTCACGGTCGGCCAGCGGGTGGGCATCCCAGCCACTATCGAAGACGGCCCGGGCACCGAGAAGAACGGCGGCTTCGCCGACGAGGTCGCGGTGCTCGCAAAGCTCGTCGTTCCGTTGCCCGATCATGTTCCGTTCGATCAGGCCGCCGCGGCGACCGATGCCGGTCTGACCTCGTATCACGCAGTTCACGTGCAGGGTCGTGTCGTGGCCGGCACGAAGGTGGGCATCATCGGCCTCGGCGGCCTCGGATCCCTCGGCGCGCAAGCAGCCCTGGCCGCGGGAGCAACCGTCTACGTGGCAGAGAAGAACGAAAAGGTGCACGACTTCGCCAGGTCGCTCGGGGTCGAGGCGGTCTCGACCGACATCCAGGACTTCAAAGACGCCGGGCTCGACGTCATCATCGACTTCGCCGGCTTCGGAACCACGACCGACGGTGCCATCAAGACGCTTCGTCGCGGGGGTCGAATCGTGCAGGTCGGCCTCGCCAGGGCCACGGCGACGCTCGATCTGCAGACCCTGACGCTCAACGAGATCGAACTGGTTGGGTCGCAAGCCGGCACGAAACAAGACCTCGTCGAGGTTCTCGACCTGATCGAAGCGGGCAAGCTGAAGTCGCGCATCACCGAAATCGGCTTCGATGAGATCGGAGAGGGCGTCGGCAAGCTGGAGCGCGGCGAGGTCATCGGGCGCTTGGTCGCCGTATTCGGCTAGTCGCTCGACAGAGCTCGGCTGTGCCAGACCAGCACGGCCGGAACCACGACGAACTCGAGAACGATGGTCGCGCGGAAAACCGGATGCGGTGCCCCGACCTTCATCCACGAGATGACCCGCGGCAGGCCGCCGACCGCAGCGAGTTCGAGCATCAGTCGCGTTACTCGGGCCCGTTCATCCGGTCGCCGAAGGCTCCACCACAGAATGACTCCGGCGGCCGCCCAGAAGACGTTCACGAACCGGTACTCGCTGTCGACGCTGGCACTCGTCGGTGCGCCGCCGGGCGCGCCGGCCGGGCCGCGAACGATGCCCGCCAGCCCTGACGCCACAGGAACCGCGCCGAGCACGGCGATTGTCGTGAGTACCGCTGTTCGTGACCGCGTCATGCGTCGATTCTACGAGCGCATTCCCGTCACACGTACAGAAATACCTTCCGTCGACTTTGCGAAAAGGCCCCCAAACCGTCGAGCTTGGCGACCTTTTCGCAAAGTGGATGCTCGCTCACACCCTCTTGTCGCCTGGGGTTACTCGGCGGGGTGGGGGGATGCCACGTCGAGAATCCAGGTCACGCCGAAGCGGTCGGTGAGCATCCCGAAGCCAGGGCTCCAGGCGGAGGCGGCGAGGGGCTCGACGATGGATGCACCGACCGCGAGTTTCGCCCAGTAACGCTGCACCTCGTCGAGGGTTTCGCCGCGCACGGAAACGAAGAACGGCTGATCGGTCAGGGTGACGCCGTTCTCGCGGCGCGTCGAACGGGCGGCTGGCGCGGAGCCGAACGCGCTCGCGTCGCCGGACGGCCCGGGGATGTCGTAGGCCATGACCCGGAAGCCGTCTTCGTTCTCGACCTGACCGAAGACGACGTTGTCGGCGCCGGGAACGCCCGCAGGCATGCCGAAGTCGCCGTACGTCGCGACGGTTGCTTGGCCGCCGAAGACGCTCTGGTAGAACTCGAGCGCCGCCCGGGCGTCTCCGGTGAAGTTGAGGTGGGTTGTCGTGGTGATGCTCATCGTTGCTCCTCGGTGTGACGGTGAAGGTGTCGGTTACGGTGTCGGGACTTCTGCCTGACACCGTCGAGCCTGACAGCTGTCTAGGCCAGATTCGGTCCTACACTCGATTTAGACTCAAGACATGCCAACTCCGACTTCGCGCCTGCTGAGTCTGCTGTCGTTGCTTCAGACGCGACGCGATTGGCCGGGCGCGGTGCTCGCCGAGCGGCTCGCCATCAGCCATCGCACGGTGCGCCGAGACGTCGATCGGCTGCGGGAGATGGGTTACAGCATCCACGCCACGATGGGGCCCGATGGCGGATACCGTCTCGATGCGGGCAGCGAGTTGCCCCCGTTGCTGTTCGACGACGATCAGGTGATCGCGCTGGCCGTAGCCCTGCAGGCGGCGACGAGTACGGGGGTCGGCATTGAGGAGGCGGCGTTGCGGGCGCTGACCACGGTGCGGCAAGTGATGCCGTCGCGGCTGCGTCATCGTCTCGACGCTCTCGAGTTCACCACAGTGACGGGTCGACCGGGCGACTCGGCGTCTGACGCGGTGACGCCGGCCGTACTCATGTCGTTGTCGACCGCGGTGCGCGCTCGCGAGGTGCTTCGTTTCGACTACGAGTCGGGGCCTCCCGCTGCTGACGCGGCCGCCGCAGGCCGAGGCGCTGCTGACGCGGTCCCCGCCGCGCCGGGCGCTCGTGACGCCGCTGAGTCACCGCGACGAGTCGAACCGCATCACCTCGTCACCTCCCGCGCGCGCTGGTACCTCGTTGCGTGGGATCTCGACCGCGACGACTGGCGCATCTTCCGCGCCGACCGCATCACTCCGCGCATTCCGACCGGTCCGCGCTTCGTGCCGAGAGAACTCCCGGGTGGTGACGTCGCCCCCTATGTGGCGGCGCGTTTCGCCGGTTCTGAGCACGGCGGCGGGTGGCCCTGCCGCGGAACCGTCATTCTCAGCCGATCGGCGAGCGACGTGCATCCGTTCGCCGGCGACGGCGTGGTCGAATATCTCGGCCCCGACCGCTGCTTCCTCGAAGCCGGATCCTGGTCGTGGGTGGCGCTCGCGGCCTCGTTCAACCGATTCGACACCGACATCGAGGTTGTCGGGCCCCCTCAACTACGCGAGGCGTTCGTGCAGCTCGCCGCCCGAAACGCGGCAACCGCCGCCCGATAGCAGGATCCGCCCGCAACCTGATCTTGTGAGCCGCGTGCGAGAAACGCTATGCCCGAAGGGCGATGGCGAGAATTTCGAGCGACTCTCGCGCGAGCGACGCCACCGTAGAATCGTGAGCGATCCACGCAGTGCGTTCGTTGAGCAGAGCCCGTACCATCGTGCGAAGCCGTCGACGACTTCGTTGACTGAGCCCGTCGGTGGCCATAACGGGATCATTGAGGCATGCCAGCAGCACGACGGCATCTTCTGCGTGCCGGTCTTTGTCTCGCGGGTCTTCGATGTAAGCCGCGCTCTTCAGAATCAGGGCGCCGCGAACGCTCGGCACGACCAGATGCACCGAATCTATCTTGGTCGTCACGTCGACGTTGATTGTCTGTTAAAGAGCTCGCGTTCCGCCTGGCACGCCGAATAACGGTCGGCCGCCATACCTAGGGTGTTTCCAAATCGCGTGGCGGTCTGAGCACAGCAGGTCGACACGATCGGGGCCCCGATCGAAGCGATACGCATGTCTGGTCTGGAGATCGAGCTCATACCCGGCCCCGCGTAGAAGTCCGGCGGCAGCGGCGAAGGTCACCGCGTTCGTTTCGAGATGCAGCGCGGTATCAACATCGACAGTTGATCGCGGGGCGGGAAGGGTCGCCATCGCTGCGTGGAGCCGCACCATCAGCCCGCCTATGAGTGTCCAAGAATTTCGAGGAAGGATTCGCGCCAGTTCGAAGGCGCTGGGCCACGGTGGTTCATTCCAGGTGCTCGATCGCGCATCGAGATCGACCAGCGGGCGCAGTGTCATAGTGCCGCGCGGGCAGTGATCCATTTGGATGCGGCCGCGTTCTCTCGAGCGTTGCCGAACGCGAACAAGAGAAGGGCCTCGAGTACCTTCTCGTGTTCTTTATCGCCCTCGACGACGGCAATGTCGCCGGATTCGTCGAGACCTAAGCGCGCTAGCCGGGCAACGCTCGACGCGTCGCGCGCGACCAACACTCCGAGCCCGCCACCTGCGGAGAGGCCGAGTTCACCGAGTAGGGTCGGTGAGAATCGAATTTTCGTTTCAGGATTCGCCGCTCGACGCAACGAAGTGTGCCCTCGCAAGATCTGCCCCGCAAGGCTGCCGGGATCTGCTGTTCGAATGCGCATCTTGAGACGACTTCGTTCCGTGCCAGCCACACGTGTTGTCACCCCGAAGGCCAGAAGGTCGAGGGCGGCCTGCCGGGTGACTTCTGACCAGTTACGCCCGCGGTACATTGTGCGCGACAAAGCCTGAACCTGCCGAGTCGAAAGCGAGTGAGATGCGCCGAGTCGGCTGGTGGCAATTCGACTGCTTGACGCGATGCGACGCACTTGGCGGGGTGATACCCCCAACTCGCGTGCCGCCTCGGAGCTAGAAAGTTGCATACATATATAGTCCGTAAACGGTCGCTATATGTCAATCTCCGATCGGATAGATCGAAGACTCACGCGCCGCAGCTCGCTCAGAACGAAGCGAGAATGCGCTGCAGTTGCTCGGCAACCAGGTCGGGCCGGGAGAGAAACGGGTGGTGGCTGGTGGGCAACTCGACGGCGTGGGTGGCACGCGAGGCGTGAAAGCGCTGCAGCGCAAGGGAGGTGCTGCGGTCGTCGGCGCAGACGAGGTAGGTCGACTCGCGGCCCTGCCAGGCCGCAGCGGTGGTCGGGGTGCCGAACGCGGCGACCGACTGACGCGTCACGCGCTGCCAGGCCTCGGCACGAACCCGTTTATCCGCGACGTCGTGCCAGAACCGGGCACCGAACGATGCTGCGTCGTAGCCGTCGACGTGCAGCGTGCCGTCGTCGCCGACCGCGATCGACACCGGGTCGGGTTCGGCACCGACGATGTCGCCTTGCGACTGCCCGACGTCGGGCAGATACGACGTGATGTAGAGCAAGTGGGCAACTGCAGGATGATCGGCACCCTGTGCGATCACCGTGCCGCCATACGAGTGACCCACCACGATGGCCGAGTCGCTGCCGTCGAGGGCGTCGCGCAGCGCTGCGGCGTCTTCGTGCAGGCCGCTGCCGTCATAGCCGGCCGGACCCTCACCGCAGGAGGGCAGCAGCACGGCGCGGCTCGAGACGCCGGTCGCGTCGCGTACCTGTTCGGCGACCTCGTTCCACCACCATGCGCCGTCACGAACCAGGGCGCCATGCACAAAGAGAATCTCGGTCATGGCTCACGATAACAAGGGCCTGGAGGTCGTCCGTTCGAACTCGACGCTGTTTCGCTGACAGCTACATCGCGTACATCGACATCGACATCGACATCGACATCGAGATCGACATCGACGTGGAGTTCGAGGTGGAGGTGAAACCCGAATGCATGTAAGGTTTTGGCGAGGGCTCCATGGGCCTGAGCACGGCGGAACCGTTCTGCTGCAGCAAAGGAGCTGGAATGACCGAGACCACCGCAACGATCGGGGCCACCGCGACGAACGAGTCCACCCCGACGAACGAGCCCCTCGCCCCCTCGACTACCTCAGTGCGCTGGGTCACCACGACCGCGCACGACGCGTTCCGTGAGCAGCCCGACCTGAGTCTCAGCAGACCGTCGGGCATGCCCGACGTCATCATCAGCACCGACCGCGCCGGCCACCGGATCGAGGGCTTCGGCGCAGCGTTCAACGAGATGGGCTGGAGTTCGCTCGGAGCCCTCAGCGAGGCGCAACGCGAGCAGATTCTGCGCGAGTTCTTCGCGCCCGGCGTGGGCGGCAACTTCACGATGGCCCGCATGCCCCTCGGGGCGAATGACTTCTCGCGCGACTGGTACTCCTACGACGAGGTCGAGGACGATTTCGGGCTCGAGCACTTCTCGATAGCGAACGATCTCGAGACGCTGGTGCCGTTCATCCACGCCGCCCTCGCTCACCAGCCCGACCTGAAGATCTGGGCCTCGCCGTGGAGCCCGCCGACCTGGCTGAAAACCAACGGGCACTACGCGGGCGCACGGCCGATGCCCGGCCTGAACCCCGTCGAGAATGGCTTGCGGCCCGACCAAGTCGGTCTCGAGGGCACCGACATGATGAAGCAGGATGACCGTTCTCTGAGCACGTACGCCGAGTACTTCGGGCGCTTCATCGACGCTTACAGCGAGCAGGGCATCGAAGTCACCATGGTGATGCCGCAGAACGAGTTCAACTCGGCGCAGCCGTTTCCGAGCTGTACGTGGACCCCGGGGGGTCTCGCCCGGTTCATCCGGATTCTGGGCCCGCAGATGCGGGAGCGCGAAGTGGCGGTCTTTCTCGGCACGCTCGAACGCGCGAACCCCGAGCTGATGCGCGAAGTTCTGGCCGATGCCGAAGCGGCGTCGTACATCGAGGGCGTCGGCGTGCAGTGGCACGGCAAGGCCGCCATGCCCTTTCTGCACCGCGACTACGCAGGGCTGCGCCTGTACCAGACCGAGCAGGAGTGCGGTGACGGCCGAAACGACTGGCGGTTCGCCCGGTACGCCTGGAGCATGCTGCGCGACTATTTCACGAATGGCGCGAACGCCTACCTCTACTGGAACCTCGCGCTCGAACGCGGCGGCGTGAGCCGGTGGGGCTGGTCGCAGAACTCTCTCGTTGTCGTCGACGCAGAAGCTGGCACCTTCGAGTTCAGCCACGACTACTCCGTGCTGAAACACGTGAGCCACTTCGTGCGGCCGGGGGCTCGGTTCGTGCCGTCGGTGAGCTATTCGGGGTATGAGAACCAGCTCGCTTTTCTCAACCCCGACGGAAGTGTGGTGGTCGTCATTCAGAACGACTCGGCCGAAGACCAGAGCGTGAGCCTGTTGATCGACGGCCGGGCCGTGGCCGTAGTTCTGCCCGCAGACTCGCTCAGCACGTTCGTCGTGCCGGCAGGAGAAGCGAAATGACCCCCGATGTTCGGGTGACTGCCGTCTGGGCAGCCGAGCGAGGCCGGCCCGAATTTCTCGCGACCGGTTCGCCGAGCCTCTCGTGGCGGGTCGAGACACAGAATGCCGGCTGGTTGCAAGGCTCGGCCGAAGTTCAGGTGCAACGCGGGGGCGCCCTTCAGGAGTTCAGCTGGGCATCTGGTGCGTCGCAGAACGTGGGCTGGTTCGGTGCCGAGCTGGCTGCCTACGAGACCGCCGCCGTACGGGTGCGCGTTCGTGGTCTTGACGGGTCGGAGTCGCCGTTCAGCGAGTGGGCACCGCTGCTGACCGGCCCGCTCTCAGCCGACGACTTCAGCGCGGCATTCATCACGGTGGATGCCCGTGAGCACCCCGAGGCGGCCGACGAGCCCGAGCGCGGCACCCAGCGGTTTCGCGCGCTCGTCACCCCGCGCGGTGAGGTGACGCGGGCCGTGCTCTCGGCCACCGCTCACGGGGTGTACGAAATCGTGATCGGTGGCACCGTCGTCGGCGACCAGGTTCTGGCTCCCGGCTGGACCAGCTACGACGAACGCCTCACTTTTCAGAGCTACGACGTGACGGCGCTCGTCACGGAGCTCGTTGCAGCGGCCCGGCGCCGCGATTCGCACGCACCGTTCGTTCTCGGCGCCACCGTGGCGCAGGGCTGGTACGGCGAGATGTTCGGCTTCGACGGCAACTTCAGCCGCGGCTACGCCGGCCCCGTCGCCTTCGCGGCCCAGCTTCGGCTCGAATACGCCGACGGGTCGACCGAGCTCATCGTCACCGACGAAAAGTGGAGCGCGACGCGTGTCTCGCCGGTTGTCTCGGCGAGCATCTACCAGGGCGAGACGTACGATGCGCGTCTCGCTGACGCGGCCTTCGCCGACAGCGAGGCCGAGCTGCCGGGTGCTGCACCCGCCCAACTGCTCGAGGTCGACCGGAGCCGTCTCGAGCCCGCTTTCTCGCCACCCGTTCGCCGCATCGAGCGGGTGGCCGCGCGCGAACTCATCACGACGCCCTCGGGCAAGACCGTGATCGATTTCGGCCAGAACCTGGTGGGCTGGCTCGAGCTGCGGGGCATATTCCCGGCGGGGCATACGATCACTCTGCGACACGCCGAAGTGCTTGAACACGGCGAACTCGGCGTTCGCGCGCTGCGGTTCGCTGGGGCGACCGACCGCTACACTGGCGCAGTCGGCGAGACCGAAACCGCGACGACGTGGAGCCCCGCCTTCACCTTCCATGGTTTTCGTTACGCCGAAATCGGCAACTGGCCGGGGGAGTTGGGCCTGGACGACATCACCGCCATCGTCGTGCACAGCGACATGGTGCGCACCGGATACCTTTCCACGAGCAATGCGAAACTGAATCAGCTGCACGAGAACGTGCTCTGGGGCATGCGCGGCAACTTTCTGAGCCTGCCCACCGACTGCCCTCAACGCGACGAACGGCTCGGCTGGACGGGCGACATTCAGGTCTTCAGCCCGACCGCGAGCTACCTCTACGACGTCTCCGGTTTTCTCGGCTCGTGGTTGCGCGACCTGCGTGCCGAGCAGCTCGAGCGCGGCGGAGTCGTTCCCGTCGTCGTGCCCGACGCCGTCGGCATGCCGCCGATGCCGGCAGCCGCCTGGGGCGACGCCGCCAGCCTCGTTCCGGCGACGCTCTACGAGCGCTTCGGTGACAACGCCGCGCTGGCCGAGCACTACCCCGGCATGCGCGATTGGGTCGACGTGGTGAACTCCCTCGCCGGAGACGATCACCTCTGGACGGGCGGCTTTCAGTTCGGCGATTGGCTCGATCCGAGTGCGCCACCCGAGAACCCCGCTGCAGCGAAGACGGACTCCGACATCGTGGCCACAGCGTACTTCTATCGCTCTGCGCTGAGTGTCGCCGACGCAGCGCGCGTGCTGGGGAGAAGCGCCGACGAGCACTTCTACCGCGGGCTTGCCGAGAGCATCCGTGTCGCCTTCGTGAACGAGTACGTCACACCGGCCGGGCGGATGCTCTCTGACGCCCACACGGCGTACGCACTCGCGCTCGGCTTCGGGCTGCTGCAGGATGCCCCGACCATTCGAAAGGCGGGCGCACGCCTTGCCGAACTCGTGCGCTCATTCGGCTACCGCATCGGAACCGGCTTCGTGGGCACACCGCTCATCTGCGACGCGCTCTGCATCGGCGGCGAGAGCGACACGGCCTTCCGGCTGCTGCTCGAAGAGGGGCTGCCGTCGTGGCTGTACCCCATCGCCATGGGCGCGACCACGATCTGGGAACGCTGGGATAGCATGCTGCCCGACGGCAGCATCAACCCGGGCGAGATGACCTCGTTCAACCACTACGCCCTGGGTGCCGTGGCCGACTGGATGCACCGAACCATCGGCGGCATCGCCCCGGCCGAACCCGGGTACCGCGTCGTCGACATCAAGCCGATTCTGGGCGGCGGGCTCACCCGCGCCCGCGCGAGCCTCGACACCGGGTACGGCACGGTCGAGGTCGACTGGATGATCGTGCACGGCTCCTTCGAGCTCTCGGTGTCTGTGCCGCCGAACACGCGTGCGCGGGTGATGCTGCCCGGGGCCGGCGGTGGTTCGGCAACCTCGCCTGAGATCGAGGTCGGATCGGGCATCCACCACTTCACGGCCGACGTCTCGGCGTTGCTCGCACCAGCGGCGAAGCATCCCTACTCGCTGAAGACGTCGCTCTCGGAGATCGTCGCCGACGCCGAGGCCGTCACTGCCCTCGAGCAGTTGTTTGCGTCGCAGGGGTACTTCATCGGCCTCGGCTGGACGAAGTCGGGCAAGTGGAAGAGCAACTCGCCGCTCGGCAACGCGCTCATCATGTATCGGCCCGAGAACCTGCCCGCCGTCGAGCAGCTGCTGCAGCGGCTCAACGCGCGGTAGGTCCGCCTCCCCGATGCCTCGCAGCGGGCTCCGGGGAGGCGGACGATCAGATGGCGGTGAGCCTGATCGCCATGTACTGACGGGCGGGCAACGGCACCGTGAAGTACCCCGCGTGCTCGCCCGGTAGCCGTTCGATCGTCATGTTCCACGTGTCGATGACGTCGACGACGTAGCCGCCGCCCGAGCGGGTGGGCGGCGCGATGATGTTGCGGTGCTGAGACTGGCCGAAGCCGAGGTAGAGCAGGTAGAACTCGCCGTCGATGCCGGCCCACGGAACATCCCACTCGCTCTTCACGGGGTTCAGCACGCCGCCCGGCGATTCGGCGAGCACCGACGCGAGAAACGCGACGCGAGAGGGTGAGCTGCCTATGAGCTCGCCGCCCTTCGACCACCACAGCTCTTCGCGGTCGTTGAGGTAGGTTTCGCCGTGGCCGACGTAGCCGCCGCGCACCGCTCCCTCCCAGAACCGCCGAATCATCTCCTGACCGGTGATATTGCCCCAGCCCTGGTCGATGTCGCCCTCGTAGGCGCACTCGTCGATGACCACGGGCTTGCCCCACCGCTCACGCCAGCCATCGGTGTTCTCGGCCGTGCGGTAGACGTCGATGCGCTGAACGCTCGCGTGGGTGATCCACGGGCGGCTGTAGTCGTAGAAGTCGCCGCAGTTGTGAATCGACAGCAGGTGGTGGTTGGGATCGTTCGCTTCGATGACCCCGGCCAGCCGCTCCCAATCGGCGACGACCTTCGAGGCGAGCAGATCGTATTCGTTCGCGAGAGACCACCAGACATTCGCGTGCGCGTGCAGCCGACGCACGAGGTACGCCACGTACCGGTCGTCGGCGACAGGGCCCAGATTCGAAAACCCCCAGCGATCGTAGGCGTGGAACAGAATCAGGTCGGCCTCGATGCCGAGCTCGGCCAGCGCGTCGATCTGTCGGTCGAGCTGCTGCCAGTAGCGGGTGTCGAACCGGGTGGTGTCCCAGCCGTCGGCGACCGAGCCGACGAACGGAAACAGCTCGGGCTCGTTCGAGTTGAACAGATACGCCTTGGGAAAGACACACATGCGCAGCTTGTTGAACGGCGCAGCCTCGAGGGTCTGCAGCGTTTTTTCTTGCAGCGCCGGGGGCTGGTGGTTCCACACGTACGCGGTGGTTCCGAGCGGGGCGTGCCGACTGCCGTCGTCGTGGGCGAAGTGAAACGTCTCGGCGACGCGCACGACGCCCTTCGAGGCGGGCTCATCGACGGTGTCGAAGCTGCCGCTCAACCCGTCGAGCGAGCGCGCATTCGATGAGATGACGAAGCTCCACGGGCCGGGCCGATCGGCGTAGAACCGCAGCAGGTAGCGGCCGTCGCCGTCGTAGAAGCCGCCGACCACGCGCTCGATGCGAGCCGGGTTAGACGCACCAGACACGCCTTCTTCGAGCACGAAGGTCGCAGTGAGGTCGACGTCGACGAAGGGGTTGCCGTGGCTCGGCCCGTCGATCACGATCTCGAGTCTGCCGCGCAGGCCGACGGCAGCCGGATGCTCGAGCGAGGCGCTCGCGAGCGAAACCGTTTCGGGCTCGTAGTCGCTCCGCACCTCGATCGGAGCGGTCTCGAACAGCACCTCGCCGCGGGTTCCGTCGATGCGGTCGAGCGTGTACCAGAGGTCGTCGAGTGCGGGCCCGGTCGGAGCACCCGGCATGCTGAGCAGGTATTTCAAGGGCATCCAGGCCAGTTGCCGCACCATGGGCGAGTTGATGATGCCGGGCAGCGCCGCGGCGAGCACCCCCTTCGCTTCAGGCACGGCGAGGGCGGTCTCGAGGCTGCTGTCGGGGCCGAAGCTCACTTCGAGTCGCTCCCTTCGTAGTGAAAGTCGGTGAACTCGACCGTACCGGAGGTCGCGTAGAGGGCGAGCACGCGGCCCGCGAACGAGGCGGCGGTCTCTTGGGAGAGGTATCGACCATCCACTCGCGCCAGCTCGTGGCTCGTGCCGGCGGAATCGATGGCGCCGAGCACCACGATGTCGCTCGTGAGCTGCGAGAGCAGGCTGGTGCCGACCGAGGCGACGAAGTCGAGCGTCGCGGTAACCGGCCCCGCGGGTACCTCGAGGCTCCACTGCTGACTGATGCCCGCAACGCTCGCTCGCGCGGTGACGACGCCGGCCGAAACCTCGACCTCGTAGTGGTGGTCTTCGTCGTATCGCACCGCGAGGCCGCCGACGCCCGAAGAGCCGGGATCGACCACGACAGAGACCTGCGCGAAAGCGTGCCGCTGGCGGCGAGCGATGAGGGCCGGGCGCGGGTCGTTCAGAGTCGAACCGTCGCCGGAGAGCTCGACCCAGCCGGGCCGCGCCGTGAGCGACGCGAAGTCGCTGGCGAACCGGCGCATCGAGAGCCAGTCGCTGTCGAGAGTCTCTGCGTCGAAGCCGTCGTCGATGACCAGCGCTTCGGGCCGGGGGTTCAGCATGACCGGATCGGCCTCGAGCCAGCCGTCGGCCGTGAAGCGGGCCGACGTGATGAACGTCTCGCGACCCATCGCCGAGAAGGCCTGGGTCATGCCCGTGGGGCGCATGCCGAGCATGATGATCGCCCAGCCGCCGTCGGGTGTCTCGACGAGGTCGCCGTGACCGGTGTTCTGAATCGGGCGGGAGGTGCTGCGCGCCGACAGGAACGGGTTGTTCGGGCCCGGTTCGAAGGGGCCGCTGGGGGAGGAGCCGCGGGCCACGCTGATGCCGTGACCGCGTTCGGTGCCGCCCTCGGCGATCATCAGGTACCAGTATTCGCCGTGGTGGTAGAGGTGCGGCGCTTCGGGAAACTTCAGCCCGGTGCCCATCCACAAGGAGATCGGCGCCGAGAGCGGCGCACCCGTCTCGAGGTTCACGGTGACCTGCAGAATTCCGCCGTGCTCGTGAGCGCCGGGGCCGGCGCCCGAGGTCGTGTCGAGCCCCGAGTATGTGATGTAGGCGGTACCGTCGTCACCCCAGGCCAGGTCGGGGTCGATGCCGTGCACGCCGTCGACCACGATGCCGTCGCTCCACGGACCGGCCGCATCGGTGGCCGTGAAGATGATCATTCCGCGGCCCATGGCGTCGGTAATGACGAGGTAGAACACTCCGTTGCGGTAACGGATGGTCGGTGCCCATGCCCCACCGAGAGTCGGAATGTCGAACGAGTGCAGCTGGCCGGGGCGGTCGACCACGTGGCCGATCACGGTCCACTTGCGCAGATCGGTGCTGTGCAGAATCGGGATGCCCGGCAGGTACTCGAATGTCGAGTTGGCGAGGTAGTAGTCACCGCCCACCTTGACCACACTCGGGTCGGGGTAGAAGCCCGAGACGATGGGGTTCGGCCAGGGCGCGGTGGCCGGGCTGGGTGTGCTGGCTGCGCTCGCCGCTGTGGACGGGGTGGATGGGGCGCCCGCGGTGGACGCGGTGTCGGTAGTGGCGACGCTGGTAGCGGTGTCGGCAGTGCTCATGCGGTGACCTCGATGTCGGTAGTGAGGGGCAGATCGGTGACGCTGGTGCCGATCTGCAGGGTGAAGCTGCCGGGCTCATAGTGCCAGCCCTCTTCTGCCCAGTCGGCGAAGGCGCGCGCCGGCACGGCGATGGTGGTGACGACGCTGTGGCCGGGGTCTGCCGAGACCGTGGTGAAGCCGACCAGCCAGCGCACCGGCCGGTCGATCGCTGAATCGGCGCGCGAGGCATACACCTGCACGACCTGACTGCCGCGGCGACCGCCCGTGTTCGTCACGCCGATCTCGAGGGTGAGTGTCTCGTCGGCGGCGATCGTGGGCGCGTCGCGGGTGACGTCGTCGAGGCTCCAGGTGGTGTAGCCGAGCCCGAAGCCGAATTCGTACGCGGGCTCGGTGCCGGCCTTCAGCCAGGCGCGGTAGCCGATGTGAATGCCTTCGTCGTAACGAACGACTCCGTCGACCGGCGTGACGTCGAGAACCGGAACGTCGGCTTCGGTCTTCGGCCACGTCGTGGGCAGGCGACCCCCCGGCTCGGCGGTTCCGGTCAGAATGTCGGCGAGCGCGTCGCCGTATTCCTGGCCGCCGAACCAGCTGAGCAGAATCGCCGACACCTCGTCTCGCCACGGCAGCAGCACGGGTGATCCGGAGTTCACGATCACGACGGTACGCGGGTTGACTGCGGCAACGGCCCGCACCAGTTCGTCTTGACGGCCGGGCAACGCCAGCGATGTGCGGTCGAAACCTTCGGATTCGACTTTTGCGTTCGTGCCCACGACCACGACGGCGACGTCGGCCGCTTTCGCCGCCGCAACCGCCTCGGCGATCAGCGCATCCGGATTCGACTGATCGGGCTCGATACCGACCGTGATGCTCAGCGCGCCCGAGAGCGGGCCGCCTTGCACGATGTCGAATTCGATGCGCACATCGATCGGTTCGCCCGCCGTCACGGTGAGGGCGATCGAGTGGGTGGGCGGCGAAATGAAGGCGGCGCCGAGGTCAGTGCCGAGCGAATCGAGGTGCTGCTCGAGCAGCAGGTCGTCGTTCACGTAGATGCGGCCGTTTCCTGCGGCGGCGAAGCCGAGCAGAATCTCGCCGGTCTCTTCTGGCGTGTACCGGGTCGTGAACTCGACGACGCTCGACGCCGTGATGGGGGCGTCGCCGCCGAACCAGACCAGCGCGGTGGCGCGACGGTTCTCGCGAGCCAACTCGGCTCCGGATGCGTCGAGAAAGCGCACAAGCGCGCCGGGTTCGCCGGTGGCCGGGTTGGTGATGGTCGACAGCGGCAACTCGGCGATGCCCTCTTGCACGACGGCTCCGACGGAGTAGGTCACTGTTGCGTCGGGAAGCGCCGCCGTGATGCCGGCGAGGGGGGAGACCACGTATTCGGGCAGCACCGTTGCGCTGCCGCCGCCCTGACTGCGTGCGAACCGAGCGTTGTGCCCGATGACCGCCACGCTCGAGAGCTCGCTCGGCGACCATGGCAGCTCGGCCGCGCCAGCTGCGCCGCCTGTGCCGCCTGTGCCTGTGCGTTCGGCGTTCTTGACCAGAACGGTGCCCGCGATCTCGGCCTCGCGAACGAAGGCTACTCCGTCTTCGACGCGCACCGGTTCGGGCACTGCCGCCTCGAAACCGTCGAGCGCGCCGACACGCTCGGCCAGCTTGAGAATGCGCAGCACCTTGCGGTCGACATGCGACTCGTCGATCTCGCCGGCGCGCACCGCAGCCACGAGCGCCTCGCCCCACGGGCCCTGCGGGCCGGGCATGGCCAGATCTTGCGAGAAGCGGGCGCTGTTGAGGCTGCGCACGGCGGTCCAGTCGCTGACCACGATTCCGTCGAAGCCCCACTCCGAGTTCAGGGGAGTCTCGAGCAGGTCGTTCTCGGTGACGGTCGCGCCGTTGACCGAGTTGTACGAGCTCATGACGGCCCAGGCGTGTGCCTCGACGATGGCCTTCTCGAAGGCGGCGAGGTAGAGCTCACGCATCGGCCGATCGGCCACCACCACGTTCACGGTGAAGCGGTCGGTTTCGAAATCGTTCGCAATGTAGTGCTTGGGAGTCGCGGCGACGCCGTTCTCTTGCACGCCGGTGACGTAGGCGGCGGCGAGGTCTGCCGTCAGCAACGGGTCTTCGCTGAAGCACTCGAAGTGCCGGCCGCCGAACGGCGAGCGGTGCAGGTTGATGGTCGGGCCGAGCACGACATCGACACCCTTACGACGCGCCTCGACGGCGGCCGCGTTGCCGTAGCGGCGGGCGATGGCGGTGTTCCACGAGGCACCGAGAGCGGTCGCCGAGGGCAGGTTCAGAGACGGATGACGCTCGTCCCACACCTCACCGCGCACACCAGAGGGTCCGTCGGAGAACAACAGCCGGCGCAGCCCGATGCTCGGCAGCGGCCAGCTCGCCCAGAAATCGTGCCCGGTCAGCAGCAGCACCTTCTCTTCGAGCGTGAGACGGGCCAGAAGAGCTTCGAGCTCGCCTGTCGCCGAATCCGCCGCGGGGGCGCTGGCCTGGAGGTCGGTCATGAGGTCGCTTTCGTGTTGTTCGCGGTGAAGTTCTCGTCGTAACTCAGGCCGAAGCCGAAGTCGAAGAGCGGGTCGGTGAAGCGGTGGGGTTCGTCGAGGTCTCCGGCGAGAACGTCGACCATGCTGGCCGGCAACTGAAAGGGCAGTCGGCCTTCGGGATTCGCGCGCCCGAACAGCACATCGAGGACGGCATGGTCGGTCGATCCGTACTCGACCACGAGTGCAGCCGCGCGCTGGGCGATCTCGGGCACGACCGCCGGCCGTTCGAGGTTGAGCACCACGATGGTCGGCACGGTGAAGAGCAGGTCGAGAACGTCGGCGAGCTCGTCGTCGCCGAAGTCGAGCGGCCCGGAATGGAAGAAGGTCTCGAAGGTTGTCGTCTGTCGGTGGTCGTGCGGAGTCTGCAGCCGCAGAATCGCGAAGTCCGCGGCGGCGGGGTCGGTCACCACGTCGGCGTACTCAGCCAGAAGCGTGTCGTCGACCGTGGTGCTGAAGACGCGGGGCCGGCCGGTCAGGGGCAGAACAGGCACAGAGGGATGCCCGGCGGGAGCAACTCGTGTCGAGTTCGTGAGCAGGGTGAGCGACCGCCGCTGGGCATCAAGACCGGCCTCGACGAAGTCCGCCCGACCGGCTACCGCGGCCGCGACCGTCTCGCTCAGGGGCGAGGCGTCGAACAGGCCGAGCCGAAACTTCTCGCGCAGAATACGCCGAACCGACTCGTCGATGCGGCTCTCGGGCACCCGGGCATCCTGAACCAGCTCGACGATCATCTCGCTCGCGTAATCACCGCCGAACTGATCGGTGCCGGCCTCGATGGCGCGCTGCGTTCTCGACACGGGGTCGAGGTGTTCGATGCCCCAGGCCCGAGCGACGAATGTGTCGCCCATGATGTCGTGGTCGTTCAGCACACCCCAGTCGCTCGAGATGATGCCCGTGAAGCCGAGGTCGCCGCGCAGCATTCCGGTGAGCACCTGGCGGTTGAAGGCGAAGGCCACCTCTTCGAGCTCGGTACCGACGGGCTTGCCGTAGTAGGCCATCACCTGGTTGGCGCCCGCGGCGATCGCCGCACGAAACGGTGCCACGTGTTCGGCGAGGTGGCCGCCGGGGTAGACCTGATCGGTGCCGTGCGAGAAGTGCGGGTCTTCACCATCTTTCTGCGGGCCGCCGCCGGGAAAGTGCTTCACCATGGCGGCCACGGAGTCGGGGCCGAGCACATCGCCTTGCAGTCCCTTGATGAAGGCGGATGCGAGAGTGCCGGTCAGTTCGGGGTCGCCGCCCCAGGTGCCACTGATGCGCGACCAGCGCGGCTCGGTGGCGATGTCGACCTGCGGGCCGAGCAGCAACCGAATGCCGACGGCCTGGAATTCCTGTCTAATGGTGTCGCCGAAAGCGTGTGCGAGCTGCGCGTCTCGAGTTGCGGCCATGCCCACGGGTTCGGGCCACGCCGAAAAAGAACCCGCCCGGTGGGAGGCGCCCTCACGCTGTGCGACGGCGCTTCGGGGGTCGCTCGAAACCGTGACCGGAATGCCGCTTCCCGTCTGCCGGGCCAGAACCTGAAGCGCGTTGTACCAGCGCACCTGCTGTGCAGGCTTCAGTATGTTCACGAGGTTCATGGCCGTGACGTGGTGCGTGACGACGAAATCGTAGACCGGCCCGGGCAGCAGCGGATCGCCGTCTCGCTCGGGAATCACGGCCGGGTCGACGAACGCCATGGCGTGGAACATCAGGCCCGCCTTCTCTGCCAGGCTCAGTGTGGGCAGCAGTTCGTCGACCCGTGAATCGAGGGCGGCATCGGTGCTGTCGGTGTTCGTGGTCGTGCTGAGGTCGGTCATGCTGAAGCTCCTGTCGAGAAAACGCGGACATCCCACGGGCCGAGATCGATCGTCTGCAATGCTGCGACGCGTTGCTCATCGGTCGAACCGGTCGCGAGCAGATCGATGAGGTCGACGGGCGCGGGTACCGAGACGGGTGACCACGACCAGTTGTGCACGAAGTACACGCGGCTGCCGTCGTCGGCGGTCGAGCTGGTCACCGTCACGCTGGGCGCCACGTCTGCCCAGCCGGCCACCGGTGTCGGAACCAGCCACTCGGCCAGCGAGCGCGCCAACTCCTGGTTCGGCACCGTTCCGACCACCGTGACGTCGCCCGCTCCGTGCTCGAGTGTGGTGATGGCGGGCCACTGCCCGAAGTGCGGATGCACGTAGTCGACCAGTACGTCTGCGGTCGTCAGCGTGAGGCCGTCGATCCACTCAGTGGCGGCTGAGCCGGGGCGCAGCAGAAAGTCGTCGTCGTTGCTCGCGGCCTCGACCACGTCGAGCGGACGGGGCAGGTTCGCGAACTCTTCGTACCAGGCTCCGGATGCCTCGTCGAGACGTGCGGGCTGAACCTCGGTTCTGGCCCGGCCCTCCCGGTCGGCGTAGGCCGAGCGAGGGCCGAGCACGAGGTGTCCGCCGGCCCGCGCATACTCGTCGAGCCAGTCGAGTTCTGCGTCGGCGGCGGTGAAGAAGGCCGGCACGATGAGCACCGGGTAGGCCGCGGCGAAGGCCCGGGCATCCGCCCCTTCGAGGGCCTCGACGCCCGCGGTTGCGCGGGTCGGAAAGAGCTGCTGGGGCCGAACGAGCCGCGTCTGCAGCCCGGCGTCGAAGGCGCCGCGCACGAAGGCGGCCATGATCTTGCGGTAGGAGTCGGGGTCGAGCCAGAGTCCGGGTGCCATGAACGGCGCCTGGCTCGAGAGTGCGAACTTGCTGTCGGAGTCGTAAAGCACGGCGACGTCGTAGTCGGGCCGGCCGCGGCGAACGGCGGCCCCGGCGGCGGCGAACTCGGCGCCGAGTGCCGCGAGTTCGCGGTAGGTGCGGCCCGGCACCTGGCTGTGCGGAAGCACCCCGCCCCAATACGTCTCGGTGCCGAAGTGCAGCGTGTGCCAGTGCCAGTACTCGATCATCTCGGCGCCGCGCGAGACGAGCGCCCAGGCGGCCTGCCGCCACTGCCCGTCGTAGGGCGAGAAGTTCAGCGACGCGTGCCCGATCGATGAGGCGTTGGTCTCGGTGATGAGAAACGGCGACTGCTTCGACGAATACATGAGATCGGCGAGGTGGTAGAGCGCCCACGTGCCCTTCAGAATCCAGCCCTCGCTGCGTGGTTCGGTGAACGGTACCGCGAGCGAATCCTGCATCTCGTAATAGGCGTTGCCGGCGGCGATGTCGAGGTGGGCCGAGAGGTCGACGTCTTCGATGCCCGGCTGGTCGTACGAGATGCACGTGGTGACGAAGCGGTCGGGCCCGGCGATCTCGCGCACGATGTCGGCCTGCCAGCCGATGTACTCGGTCACGAGCCCCGCCTGAAAGCGGCGCCAGGCGAGGTCGTATTGCGGTTGAAAGTTGCCGTCGGGCTTCCACAGGTCGGCCCAGGTCGAGAGCCGGTGCGACCAGTAGACAAGGCCCCACTCGCGATTCAGCGTTTCGACATCGCCGTAGAGACCGCGCAAGTGGTCGACGAAACGCTCGAAGACGCCGCGGTTATAGAGCAGTGTCAACCCGGGTTCGTTGTCGACCTGGTAGCCGATGACGGCCGGATGATCGCAGTAACGCTCGACGACCTTACGAATGATGCGCTCGGCGTGAAACAGAAACGCCGGGTTTGTGAAATCCATCTCTTGGCGCGAGCCCCAGTGCTTCGTCACGCCGGTCGCGGTGTCGAGAGCGATCTCGGGGTACTGACGCGCGAGCCACATCGGCAATGCATAGGTCGGCGTTCCGAGAATGACGCCGATGCCGCGGGCATGGGCGCCGTCGAGCACAGGCTGCAGCCAGTCGAGATCGAAGACGCCGTTCTCGGGCTCCCACGTCGACCAGACGCTCTCGCCGACACGGATGACCGTGAATCCGGCCTCGGCCATGAGGTCGAGGTCGAGGTCGAGCCGCGGGCTCGGCTGGTACTCGGCGTAATACGCGGCCCCGAATCGAATCCCGTCGAAGGGGTCAGGCGAGCCCGATCGGGCCGCGTCGGGGCGCACTTCTGCCCCGGTCGATGGCGCGGTGCTCACGCCGCGCCCGCTTGCACGTCGGCCTCGCGCTGGGCGACCAGCAGCCGCTCGCGGTCGGCGCGGCGCTGTTCCTGCCGAACCGGGTCGGGCACGGGGGCTGCGAGAAAGAGCCGCTGGGTGTACGGATGCTCGGGGCGAGCGGTGACCTGGTCGCCGTCTCCCCACTCCACGATCTCCCCGTGGTACATCACGGCGACACGGTGGCTGAGGTTTCGCACCACGGCGAGGTCGTGCGATACGAAGAGGTACGCGACACCCGTGCGATCCTGAATCTCGCGGAACAGCTCCAGCACGCGGGCCTGCGTCGAGAGGTCGAGCGCCGAAACGGGCTCGTCGCAGACGATCAGCCGGGGCTCGAGTGCGAGCGCACGGGCGATGGCGATGCGCTGGCGTTGCCCGCCCGAGAACTCGCGGGGCAACCGGTCGGCGGCGGACTTCGGCAGGCCGACCTGGTCGAGCAGGTCGAGCACGCGCTTCGATGCTTCTTTCGCCGGCATGCTCTTCACGGTCAGCGGCTCGACCAGAATCTGCTCGATGGTGAGGGAGGGATTCAGCGACGTGTACGGGTCTTGAAAGACCACCTGGATCTCGCTTGACAAGGCACGCCGAGCCTGACGGCCGAGGTGCGCGATGTCTGTGCCCTTGTAGAGAATCGACCCGCCCGTGACCGGCGCCAGACCGAGCACGGCCCGGCCGAGCGTGGTCTTGCCCGAGCCCGACTCGCCGACCAGTCCGACGGTCTCGCCGGGCCGGATGTCGAGCGAAACGCCCTTCAGCGCCTTGAACGGTTCTTTGCGAAAACCCTTGATCGGGTACTCGACCACGACGTCTTTGATGTCGAGCAGCGTTTCGGTCATGAGCTGACCCTTTCAGCGGTTACGGGCGTATGAGACGCGCCGACGAGCTCGCCGCGGGCTTCGCCCTCTTCGAGAATCGCGGCGAACAGTGACTTGGTGTACGGATGCTCGGGGTGGGCGAAAATCGAGCGCACCGGCCCGGTCTCGACGATTCGGCCGTCTCGCATCACCGACACTCGGTCGCAGAGGTCGGCCACGACGCCGAAGTTGTGCGTCACGAGTACAACACCCATGTTCAGCTCGCCCTGCAATTCGCGCAGCAGGTTCAGCACCTCGGCCTGCACGGTCACGTCCAGTGCCGTGGTGGGCTCGTCGGCGATGAGCAGGTCGGGTTCGCAGCTGATCGCACCCGCGATCAGCACACGCTGAGCCATGCCGCCCGACACCTCGTGCGGGTAGGCCGAGAACGTTCGTTTCGGGTTCGGGATGCCCACCCGCTCCAGAAGGCCGAGAGCCTTGGCCGTGGCATCCTTCTTCGACAGCCCGAGCACGACCCGCATCGGCTCCACCAGCTGACTGCCGATGGTGAACGACGAGTCGAGGTTCGACATCGGCTCTTGCGGAATATAGGCGATCTTCTTGCCGCGGATCTTCGTCATCTCTTTTTCAGAGGCGTGCGCGAGGTCTTTGCCCACGAAGAAGATCGATCCGTTGACGACGCGGCCGCCCTCGGGCAGCAGCCGCAGTACGCTCCAGGCGGTCTGCGTCTTGCCCGAGCCCGATTCGCCGATGAGGCCGTGCACCTCGCCACGCCGAACGGTGAGCGAGACGTCGTTGACGACGACCTTCACCGATCCGTCGGGCTGGTCGTAGCCGACGGCCAGATCGGAGATGCGCAGCAACTCCTCGCCGGCCCGGGCTTCGGAGCGGGCATCCTCGGGGTGGGAGACGATCGCTTCGCGGGGCTCGGCGGCCACGGTGGCGCTGCCCGTCTTGGCGGACTTCTTGCGCTTCGTGGGGCTCGCGCTTCGCTCGAGCTCGTCACGCATCACGTTGGCGAGCAGGGTGAGGGCGATACAGGTCAAAGCGATGGCCAGCGACGGCGGGAACATCAGCCCCGGGTTGGTGTAGATCTTCGAGAAAGCGTCGTTCAGCATCGATCCCCAGGTGGGAATGGAGGCGTCGCCGAGGCCCAAGAAGTCGAGCCCGGCCTGAATGGCGATTGCGATTCCGGTGATCATGGCGGCCTGAATGATGACGGGCGCCCGAACCACAGTGAGAATGTGCTTGCCGATAATGCGGCCGTCACTCAGACCCGAGACACGCGCCGCATCGACGTACAGCTCGTTGCGAACCGCGGATACCGACGCGTAGACCAGCCGGAAGAAGGCCGGGCTGAGCAGCACCCCGAAGATGGCCATCGACAGCCACATCGACGGGCCGAGAACTGCTCGTGCCGCAAGCAGCACCACGATTCCGGGAAGTGCCATCAACAGGCCCGCGAGCCACGACGAGACCGAGTCGAACCAGCCGCCGAAGTAACCGGCGATGAGTCCGGCGGTGACACCGATGACCGCTGCGACCACGAGGGCGAGCAGCGCTCCGGCGATGCTGAACCGTGAGGCGAAGAGCAGGCGGGAGAGTACGTCGCGACCGGCGCTGTCAGCGCCGAGCGGATGCCCAGGGCCAGGCGGCAGCAGAACATCCTTCAGCGAAGCCAGGTTCGGGTCTGCCGGAGCGATCAGTGGAGCGAAGATCGCCGAGAGCACCAGCAGCGCCAAATAGATGAGCGCGATCAGGCCGATGGGGTTCTTCAGCAACTTGCGGAACAGCGAGACGCGGGCGCCTCGCTCTTCGACCGCGGCGGTCAGGCTCGGGTCGGGCAGAGGCATGGACTGGGTCATGAGAGGCGCACCTTGGGGTTGAGAAAGGCTTGCAGAAGGTCGATGAGCAGGTTGACGACGACGACGATGATCGCCGTCACCACAACCAGTCCCATCACGAGAGGAACGTCGCCCTGCGTCGTTGCAGTGACAGCTACCTGGCCGAGACCGGGAATGGCGAAGATCTGTTCCACGATGACCGCGCCACCGAGCAGACCGACGAACTGAACGGCGAGCACGGCGAGTGCTGGGCCGCCGGCGTTGCGCAGCACATGCTTGTAGATGACTCGGTTGGCCGAAAGCCCGCGGCTGCGCAGCGTTCGCACGTAATCCTGGCGAAGGGCATCGATGACCGAGCCGCGGATCTGCTGTGTGACGCCGGCGATGCCGCCGATGGCGAGGGCGATCACCGGGAGGGTGATCGAGGCGAGCCAGCCGCCGGGCGAGGTGGCGAACTGCACGAACCCGGTGGGTTTGAACCAGTGCAGGTTGATCGCGAACACGAGCACCAGGCCGAGGGCTATGAGAAAGCCGGGGATGGCGAAGCCGAGAACCGAGATGACCTGCACGAGCCGGTCGGGCCAGCTGCGGCGACGGGCGGCCCAGACGCCGAGAATGACAGCGACGATCGCGCTGATGAGCGTTGCGCCGATGACGAGCGACAGTGTGACGGCCACGCGAGACGTGATGGCGGCCATCACCGGCTGCCCCGTGAACCACGAGGTACCGAGGTTGCCGGTGACCGCGTGCGACAGCCAGTCGAGGTACTGCGTGTACAGCGGGCGGTTCAGGCCCAGGCTCGCTGCCTTCTGGGCGACGGTGTCGGCGGTGGCCGTCTGGCCGAGAATGCGGCGGGCGATGTCACCGCTGCCGACGTAGAGCAGGGCGAAGGCGATCGTCGAGATGACGACGATCAGCACAACCCCGGAGGCCAAACGCCTCAGAATGAATCGCAACACCAGTGTTCCTTTGCATCAGAGCCAGGGGAAAAGGGAGGGGAAAGAGAGGGGAGAGAAGTGTGGGCCGGCCGGCCCAGCGTCGGGTCGTGCGCTGAGCCGGCCGGAGAGTGCAGGTACCTGCGGTTGTTACGACTTCGGCTTGATGTTCCAGAGGTAGGGAACGGCGTTGCCGGGCTGCACGACGGCGGTCGTGTTCGCGTCGGTCACGAAGTTCGACTGCGTGCGGTACCACGGTGCGAACCAGGCGTTGTCGACCAGGTACTTGTTGAGGTTTTTCACGGCCTGGTCGGAGTCGGATCCACCCTTCTGAATGGTCGCGATGTAGCCCTCGACGGTCGGGTCGGTGGTGTGCAGCGGGTTGAACGGAGCGGTAGGCGAGATGAGGAACTGGATCAGCTCCCAGTCGCCGCCCTGCTGCAGTGGAATGTACACGACGGGGAACTTGCCGCCCACGACATCAGCGATGAAGCTGTTTCCGGGGTCGGTGTATTCGACGGTGATTCCGATGTCAGCGAGCTGCTGCTGAATCAGGGTGAGCGTGGCCTGGCCGAGCAGGGCAGACGACGGCATCTGAATCGTGACGCCGTTGGCGTAGCCGGCGGCAGCCATCAGCGACTTCGCCTTGGCCACGTCGAAGGTGTACTCGGAGTCGAGGCTCGGGTCGTAGCCGACGGAATTCGCTGGGAAGACCTGCGTTGTGGTGGTGCCCAGGCCGTTTTCAATCGTCTTCAGCATCGAGGCGGTGTCGAACGCGTAGTTGATCGCCTGACGAACGCGCACGTCTTTCAGCGCCGGGTCGACGGTTCCGTCGCGATCCATCAGGGTGAGTCCGGCCCAGTTGAGCTCGAGCGGGTTCGCCGTGAAGCCAGCGCCGGTCATCTGGGCGAGATCGGTGTTGTTCAGCGTGTTGGTCGCGTTGACCTGACCACCCTTGACCGCGTTCAGCAGTGCGGTCGGGTCGGAGAACACGCTCATCACGATCTTGTCGTAGTGCTGGTTGGTGGGGTTCCAGTAGCTCGGGTTCTTGGTGAATACGTACGAGGTTCCGACGACGGTGTCTGCGGTGTCGAGGATGTACGGGCCGCTGCCGACCGGAACGGTCTGAATGTCGGGGGAGGTGAACGCACTCGGCGCCTCGACCAGCCCGGCGTTCTGCGACAGGTACGTCAGCATCGCGGGATCCGGTGCCTTGAGCGTCATGGTGACCGTCGTCGCGTTGGTGGCCACCGCGTCTGTCATGTTGGCGAGGTATGAGGCGTTCGGGCCGGCCCCGTCACGGAAGCGCACGAGGTTCTGGGCCACGGCGCTGGCGTCGAGCGCGGTGCCGTCGGTGAACTTGACGTCGGAGCGGATCGTCAGCGTCAGCACCGTGTTGTCGGCGTTGTACTTCCAGGCGGTAGCGAGTCCCGGCTGAATGGCGCCCGTCGTGTCGGCCGTGAGAATGGTGTCGTAGACCGCCTGCATGTACGGCGACTCGTTGGCCCAGTTCGACTGTGCCGCGGCGAACGTGCTCACCGTGATGATCTGGCCGAGGTTCAGTGTGCCGCCACTACCCCCGGTGCTGCTGGTGTCGCTATTACCTGCTGCGCAGCCGGTGAGGCCCAGCGCAACGACGACTGCGACCGCCGCCATTCTCTTCCATCGGAACATCATTGTCTCTTTCAGGTGCGGGGTAGTCCCACGTTGGGCTACGTCTGAACAGAAAGTAACATGAAAAGCGAACGACCACTAGGTTTCTAGACGAAATCCGAATAACAATTTGGTTTCTGACTTTTTCAGAGTGCGGAGCGGTTAGAGTCTCTGGCATGGCTCACGAAAAGACTCGGGGGGCGTACGCCAAGTCGGCCGGTCGCCGGCGCGAGATACTCGACGCGAGCATCGTGGTTTTTTCGCAGAACGGCTATCGCAAAGGGTCGATTCGCGAGATCGCTGACCTGGTGGGAATGAGCCAAGCCGGGTTGCTGCACCATTTTCCGTCGAAGACCGAACTGCTCACTGCCGTGCTGGAGTACCGCGACTCGCGCGACTACGAGACGATCGAAACAGCGCTCGGCACGGGAATCGGTACGCTGCGCGGATTCGTTGCCCTCACCGAGGCCAATCAGCACCGGGTAGGTCTGGTTGAGCTGCATTGCACCCTTTCTGCCGAGGCTACGAGCGTCGATCATCCGGCTCGCGCCTATTTCATTGCGCGATACGCCTACGTTCTGAGGATTCTGACGGAGTCGTTCGAGTCCATTCGTCAGGCCGGTCAGCTGGCGCCCGGGGTCGAGCCGGGCGCTGCCGCCCGCGGGCTTGTCGCCGTTCTCGACGGGCTGCAGGTGCAGTGGCTGCTCGATCGGAGCGGCGTCGACATGCCGCGGCAGACGCGCGCGTATCTCCGCCCGTTGCTCACCATAGAACTCTGAGCGGGTCATGGTGGTGACGGCTGCATCGCTCCGCTCGGAGGCTAGAATCGAGCCCATGACTCTGACGGGTAAACCTCGCGGTGAGTATGCGAAGACGGCCAGTCGCAAGCGCGAAATACTCGAGGCCGGCATCGAAGTGTTCTCGACGAGCGGGTTTCGCAGCGGGTCTATTCGAGAGATCGCCGACAAGGTCGGTATGAGTCAGGCCGGGCTGCTGCATCACTTCACCAACAAGAACGAACTGCTGGCCGGCGTGCTCGAGCTTCGCGACAATCGCTCCCGCGCGTTCATCGATTTTGATGCCCCCCTCGGTGTCGAGTCGCTGCGGGGGTATCTCGGTCTGATCGAATACAACTCGAGCGTTCGGGGACTGGTCGAGCTGCATTGTGTTCTCTCGGCCGAGGCGACGAGCCCCGCGCATCCGGCGCACGACTACTTCGTCGAGCGCTATCGGTATGTAGTCGAGTCGATCACGAACGTCTTTCGCCGCATCGACGACGCGGGGCTGCTGGCCGACGGGGTCGTTCCCGAGAACGCCGCCCGCGCGCTCATCGCGCTCACAGACGGCTTACAGGTGCAGTGGCTGCTCGATTCCAGCTCGCTCGACATGGTCGACGAGGCCCGCCGCCACCTGCAGCCGCTGCTTCTGGTCGAACTCTGACTCCTGCTTGGCGTGTCGTTTGACGAGTGCGTATGCTCGACGACTATCGAACATATATTCGAATGTCAGGAGAGCAGAATGGATGCGATCGGTTACGCCGTCGAGGTAACGCACCTGTGGTTCGAGGCCGGGGTTCCCGACCGGCTCGTCTGGCGCGGGCAGCGCTGGCGGGTGTCAGACACCCCCACTGAGCTCGACGAGCTCATAGCGATGCTCACGCACCCGCCGGCGATCGTCGGCTGGCGCTTTCAGGCCACCAGCGAGGCGGGCGACAGTCGGGTGTTCGACGTGGTGCAGAACGACGCCTTATCCTGGGTTGTCGCCAAGATCTACGGCTGAATCCACCCGCGCTCGGCAGCGCCGCCGCCTGCCCGTCAGGCGTCGACTAGCGCTGGCGGCCGATCGGTCGATGCATCGCCCGCCGACGGGGCCTCGTCGAAACGTTCGATCTTCGCGCCCTCGACATCGACATCGGGGGTGATCTTGTCGAGCCAGCGGGGGAGCCACCAGGCCTTCTCGCCGAGCAGGTGCATGGCGGCGGGAATCAAGAGCAGCCGTACGACGAACGCGTCGATCAGAACGCCTACGGCGAGGCCGAAGCCGATCGTTCGTGCCTCGACGAGGTCGCCGAAGACGAAGCCGCCGAACACCGAGACCATGATGATGCCGGCCGCGACGACCACCGGGCGCGCGCTGCGCAGGCCGGCGTTGACGGCCTTGCGCGCCTCCATGCCGTGCACATGAGCTTCACGCATTCCCGAAGTGATGAAGAGCTGGTAGTCCATGGCGAGCCCGAAGATGATGCCGATCAGCAGAATCGGCAAGAAGCTCAGAATGGGGCCCGGGTCGTGGATTCCGAAGACCGCCCCGAGCCAGCCCCACTGGTACACGGCGGTGACGGCGCCGAATGTTGCGAGCACGGTGAGCAAGAATCCGGCCGTGGCGATGAGCGGAACAGCGATCGACCGGAACACCAGAATCATGATCAAAATCGACAGGCCGAGCACAATGAAGAGATAGATCGGCAGAATCCCGGCGAGCTTTGCAGAGATGTCGATGTTGATCGCCGTCAGCCCCGTCACCCCGATGGTGACGCCGAGCTGATTGTCGAGCGAACTCGAGAGGTTTCGCAGGTCTGTCACGACCTGTTCCGTGCTCTCGGCGGAGGGCCCGTCTGACGGGATGACCTGAAAGATGACGGTTCGGTTGTCGGCGGATGCCCCGGCGGGCGCCGCTGCCACCACATTGTTCACCGCGAGCAGCTTGTCCGCGACATCCGCTTCGAGGCCGGTGAGCGCTGCTGCATCGGAGGTCGTGGGAAGGTTTGCGACCACGATGATGGCCCCGTTCAGGCCCGCCCCGAAGGCGTGGTCGATCTGCGAGTACGACTTGTATTCGGTCGAATCCGCGGGCTGAGACGTGCCGTCGGGCAGCGCAAGCCGCATCGACAGCGCGGGAATCGCGACGATCAGCAGCGCGATGATACCGGCCGCCAGAATGACGATCGGGTGCCGGGTGGCGAGGGTTCCCTCTTTGCGGGCCTTCGTGTCGGCGTGCTCCGGCGTGTGTTCGGTCACGGAGGCGTGCTTCTGCGAACCGAGCACGGCACGCTCTTTCTTGGGCAGCACACGCAGGCCGGCAAGGGACATCAGCGCCGGCGTCAGGGTGAGCGCGACGAGAACCGCGACGCCCACGCACACGGCTCCGGCGGTGCCCATCAGCCCCAAGAAGCCGATGCCGGTCACGTTGAGGGCGGCGAGGGCGATGATAACCGTCAGCCCCGCGAACAGCACGGCATTGCCCGAGGTGCCGTTGGCCAGCCCGATGGAGTCATGCAGAGGCACGCCCTGGCGCAGTTGTTGGCGGTGGCGGTTCAGGATGAACAGAGAGTAGTCGATTCCGACGGCGAGCCCGAGCATCAGGCCCAGGGTGACCGTGGACGACGACATCGACACGACGCCCGAGAAGGCGAGCACTCCGAGCGCGCCGACGCCGACTCCGATGAACGACGACAGCAGTGGCAGGCCGGCCGCGATGAGCGAGCCGAGCATGACGAAGAGCACGATCGCCGCGATCAGAATGCCGACGATCTCACCAGCGCTGACGCCGATGGTGATGGAGGTCATGGTCGACGAATAGTTGACGTCGACGCCCGGAATGGATGTCGCGTTGATGGCATTGACGGCCGCCTGCTTGTCTTCGGGCGTGACGTCGGCGGTCGACTTGTCGAAGACGACGGTGCCAACGGCCGTGGAGCCGTCTGTCGACACGGTCTGGATCTTCGCCGACGCGTCGAGCAGTCGTTGGCCGTCGGTCACCTGCTTCTGCTGTGTGGCGAGATCGGCTTTGTTCTGATCGAGCGTGGCCTGTTGGCTGGTGAGCTGATCGGCGGCGCCCGCGGGAGCATTCGCGCCGGCCGCCTCGAGCTGCGCCTTCGCCTGGTCGAGCTGCGCCTGGCCGGCGTCGAGTTGTGCCGTTGCCGTGGTGATCTGCGCGGCCGCAGCGGTGAGCTTGGTCTGCTGGGCCTGGCGATCGGCTTCGGTCTGGAACGGGTTGATGGTCGAGCTGACGCCCGACGTCGTGCCGGCGGCTGTGAGGGCGTCGACGATGTCGGCCTGCTGATCGGCGCTGAAGGCAGAGCCGTCGCTGGTCGAGAAGACCACCTGGCCTGTGCCGCGGTCCGCGTCGGGCAGTGAGGACTGCAGCTGGTCGGCCACGTTCTGAGCCGGGGTGCCCGAGATTGAGAAGGTGCTTGCGAGCGTGCCGCCGAAGAGGGCGAAGCCCGCTCCGAGTCCGCCGAGAACGACGACCCACACCACGATGACGAGCCAGGCGCGCTTGGCGGCTGCGAGCCCCAGACGTTGCAGAAGGGTGGCCATGAGAAACCTCTCGGTCGAGAAACGGATGCCGAGCATCCGTGTTGAGCCGAGACGTTCTCGGTCAGTGCCCCGCACGGACCGCGTCGTCGAGGTCGAGCATATCAATACGCAACGTAACGTAATGTGCGAATTGGCTGTGAGCTACGCTCGTCACGTGGAGAAAGTCGGGCGCAAGCGCAGCGAAGAGGCACGAGCCGCGGTGCTGCGCGCCATGCGCGAGCTGGTCACGGAGCAGGGCTACTCGCATGTGACCATCGAGAAGATCGCGGCCCGGGCGCGCGTGGGCAAGCCCACTATCTATCGCTGGTGGCAGTCGAAAAACGCGATTCTGGCGGAATGCGTGTTGAGCGGTGAGGTTCTGCCGACTCCGGTGGAGCCCACGTCACCCACCGGGCGCGCCGACGACGCGGCCGAGTGGCTGCACGCGGTTCTCGCGTACATCGACGACAACGCGCCGCTGCTGCGCGGAATCGTGGCGGCGGCCTTCGAAGACGTGGCTGTTGCCGAGCAACTCAGCATCCACCTCGCCTACCCCATCGAGGCCGTGCTTCAACAGTGGGCGAGCATCCCAGGCGGTGATTCGACTGCGGCAGAGCTGTCGCCGCGCGCGCTGGCCCAATTGTTCATGGGTGGCATCGTGTACCGGCTCTCACGAACGCCGGGCGTGGTTGTGGCCGGCGACGATCCGATGGAAGAGCTGTTCGACATGCTCGTCTCGCGCATGCGTACCGCGAATTCGTAACTTCTCACCGAACAGTCGAGAGGCTACATGATCGCCCCGATGTAGGAGTATTTGACGAACACTTCAGCTGCGAAGTGTGCCTCGTCGAGCACGCCCTGAATCGCCGTGAGCATGTACTTCGAATCCCAGCCCATATAGAGGTAGCGGTTCTCGTCGAGCTGATCCCACTGGCCATTCCACGCCTGGGCCTCGTAGATGGGGCCGCCGCGGCTGTCGCTGAAGACGACGACATCGGCCCGGGCATCCGCCCACAGCCGCTTGAAGATGCGGTTGAAGAGGTGTTTGACGTCGTACACCTCCCAGTGCTCGCCGCGATACTCCACGTATTCGAATTCACGATCCCAGCCCCGTGGCCAGCCGCGCCGCTTCTGTGCGTCGAGAATGGGGGTGAGGTCGTCGTCGTCGATTCCTGCCACCGCCGAGCGGGGCCACACCCGCAAGAACGTCTCGGTAAGCCGCACGGTGCGCTCGGCGATCGCCGCCGTCGTCCACGCGGCCACGTCGGAGAGCTGCTGCGTCACCGGTACGGCGCTCTGCCCATAGAGGGTGCGTTTCTGCAGGAAGGGGGCGTCGAAGGCCCGCTCGGCCAGCGATTGCTCGAGAAGAGTGAGGTTGCCCAGTGTCTGGGCGAGCGCCCGGTGGCTGTTCTGCTCGTCGTCGGTGTAGTCGGCCCAGATGCGCTCGCCGTCGCCGCTCCAGCTGTCGCCGGGTGTCAGCGGAACGATGTGCTCGAGATCGAGCCCGTTCAATTGTTCGAGGCTTTGCACCTCGGCGATGCGCCCGAGCACGTACAAGGCGTGGGGGAGTTCACCGTACTTCAGGGCCACACGCACGCGCTCGTCAGACGGCGTGATGCGCGAGATCGCCCGAACGAGGTTCTCAGGCCCCTGCTGCCCTGCCCGGCACAGTCGGGCGACGAGCCGATCGGTGCTGATGCCCACGACGGTACGCCGCAGCAGCAGAGACTGGATGTTCTCCAGAATGCCGATCAGCTCACCCCGTGTCGCCGTGCCGAGCGTGTAGTCGCGGTATGCCCTCATGACCAGCGGGTACGTTCCGCGCCCGAACGTGTTCACGTAGGCTAGCTGCCGCGCCACCTCGGCGTCGGGCTCGAGCGACGGATTCAGCAGCACCCGATACGCGGCCGAGTACTCCCGCCAGGTCGCCGCCGACGTACGCAGCGTCTCGAGGTCGAGCCGCGGAAACTGCTGCCGAAAGGCGTCGTACACGCCGCGCTCGCCGGCGACGGCCACCTCGCGCCCGGTCGTCATCACCAGGTAGTGCCGCCAGAACCCGGCGATGAACTCACCCGTGTTCTGCTCGATCGGCACCCAGTAGTCGTCTTCGATCTCGCTCTGCTCGGCGTGCGAAAGGCCCATCAGTACGTAATTGTGAATCAGCTCGTGATCGCGCAGCGGCTCGCCGGTGGAGTTGAGACTCTCGAAGATCTGCTGGGCGTTCGCGTCGGCCCCGAGGGTGATGGCCACGTGCTCGAGCTTCTGCAGCCCGCGCCAGATGCGCGGCACCTCGTCGACCCGCACCTGTGAGCGAAAGAAGGCGTAGTTATCGTCGAAACGAGAGTCGCGAAGTTCGTCGTGCGCCGGCCGGCTCGCCAGAACCACACTCTCGAAGACCTGCGCCCAGGCGCGGTGCGGTCGCAGCTTGGTTCGGGAGGGGTCGGATGCCCGTACCAGCACCTTCTCGAGCTCTGCAGCGAGCTCGGGGTCGGTGTCTCGAATCGTGTGGTGCAACGCCGCCACGAGCAGCATCAGCGTGGTGATGCGCTGCTGCCCGTCGATGAGTACCAGTTCGGAATCGGTGCTGTCGTCGGTGTTCAGCGTCGACAAGATGGAGCCGAGAAAATGGGTCTGCCGGGCATCCGAATCTGCCACTGCGCGAATGTCGCCGAGAAGCTGCTCGCACGCACCGATATCCCAGCGGTACTGCCGCTGATAGACGGGTACGACGATGGTGGTTTCATCGGCCGAGAGCCACCCCATCGTCTTGACGGCGGTCGCTTCGACATTCGCGGCGGTAACCATAACGGTCGAGTCTAATTGACGTGAGCGCGTCTTCAGGTGCTCGTCGGGCACCGATGTTAGGCTCGCCTAAGTTGGGCCTGTAAAAACGCGCTGGCCCTACCAACGAAAGGGCATGATTCACATCATGGGTTACATCAAATCCGCCGCTCTCGAAGAGACCGGCTATGTCGTACTCGACAAGTACAACCAAGAGCTCGACCCCAAGGAATGGCTCGATATCGAGTACAACGACTGGAAGAGCTCGGGCGACACCCGGTTCGCTCCGCTCGCCAGTGCCTTCGGCGACATCGAGTGCAACGGGTTCTGGAACCACAAGCCGCCGCGCACCGACAAAGACGGTGTGTTCATCGACTCGCAGGTCGCGAAAGCTCCGAACCTGACCCGTCGGGCCCAGGAGCCGGGCGCCAACATCGGCCGGTGCCGGGTCATCGAACTGCAGCCGAACGAATACGCCGACACCCTGTACAACCTGCACCAAGACGACAACAACCGCCTCAACCCCGACGGTACCGGCTGGGTCGTGCGAGGGTTCTTCAACCTCACCGACGACAAAGACAGCTACTTCGTCTTGCGCGAGAACCGAACCGACCCCCTGGGCGAAACCCGCATCGCGCTTCCGGCGGGCGCGCAGTTGATCGTAGACACCCAGCGTCTCTGGCACGCGGCGACGCACCCCGGTACCGAACCGCGTTACTGCCTCATCACCTCGTGGACCTCTGGCCCCGAACTCGACGCCTACATCGAGAAATACCACGGCGTGAATCACGTCGAGAGCGTCAAGGTCGACCAAGACGTGCTCGACGCCGGTCAGGCCGAGCAGGCTCGCCGGCTCGCCGCCCGTGCCGCCGCTCTCGCTGCCCGCGGGCAGAAGGAGCAGGCGGTGATGAGCGAGGCGTAAGCCTCCCAGCTGCTTCGCGCGTCGATTTCGGCCTGAAAGAACCGCATCAGGGGGCCGAAATCGACGCGCGAGTGCGTTGTGGGGCGGCGTACGCCGAGCATCCGGTCGCACGTTTCGCGCATATGACGAGCGACTGGATGCTCTCCCAGAGTTTTTCAACAGATTTCGCCCCATCAGCCACAGCCGGTCGGTGCAGGCTTAGCCTTAAAGGGTGACCGACGCCGCTACCGAGGTACCCACCATCTACAACGTCGCAGAGCTGCGTGCCTCCGGGCACGTGCAGAAGTCGCTGCGCACCGAGATCCGCGACAATCTGCTTCACAAGCTGCGCACGGGTGAGAACCCGTGGCCCGGTTTGCACGGGTTCGAATCCACGGTCATCCCGCAGCTCGAACGAGCTCTACTCGCCGGCCACGACATCGTGCTGCTGGGCGAGCGCGGGCAGGGCAAGACGCGCCTGCTGCGCACGCTGAGCGGGCTGCTCGACGAGTGGACGCCGGTCATCGCCGGGTCTGAGCTGGGCGAGCATCCGTTCGACCCCATTACGCACGCGTCGAAGCGCCGCGCCGCCGAAGAAGGCGACGCGCTGCCCATCGAGTGGCGGCACCGCAGCGAGCGGTACGTCGAAAAGCTCGCGACGCCCGACACGTCTGTCGCCGACTTGATCGGCGACGTCGACCCCATGAAGGTAGCCGACGGCCGTTCGCTCGGCGACCCCGAGACCATTCACTTCGGGCTCATTCCGCGCAGCCACCGCGGCATCGTGGCCATCAACGAGCTTCCTGACCTCGCCGAGCGGATTCAGGTCGCGATGCTCAACGTGATGGAGGAGCGCGACATTCAGATTCGCGGTTACGTGCTGCGGCTGCCGCTCGACGTGCTGGTGGTGGCCAGCGCGAACCCCGAAGACTATACGAACCGCGGCCGCATCATCACGCCGTTGAAAGACCGCTTCGGCGCAGAGATTCGCACGCACTACCCGACGGCACTCGTGGCCGAGGTAGCGGTCATCCGTCAGGAGGCAGATCTGGTCGCCGAGGTGCCAGAGCACCTCATCGAGATTCTGGCCCGGTTCACGCGGGCCCTGCGCGAGTCGTCGTCGGTCGACCAGCGCAGCGGTGTGAGTGCCAGATTCGCCATCGCCGGCGCCGAGACCATCGCCGCGGCCGCGCTGCATCGAGCAGCGGTCACCGGCGACGAGGCGGTCGCTCGAGTCGTCGATCTCGAGACGGCGGTCGAAGTGCTGGGCGGCAAGATCGAGTTCGAGAGCGGCGAAGAGGGCCGTGAACAAGAGGTGCTGACCCACCTGCTGCGTGTCGCCACCGCCGACACCGTTCGCGAACACTTCAGAGAGCTCGACTTCGCTCCGCTGGTCGACGCCATCGAAGCCGGTGCCATGGTGACGACGGGCGAACGGATGACCGCCCGCGACGTTCTCGCAGGCCTTCCGCCCATCGGCGAATCCGAGCTGTACGACGACATCTTCGCCCGCGTGGGTGCGAAGACCGACGGCCAGATGGCCGCGGCCATCGAGCTCGCGCTCGAGGGTCTGTACCTCGCCCGCAAGGTGGGCAAAGACAGCGACGGCATCGAGACGGTGTATGGCTGAGAACGCCTTCGGGCAGGGCGCGGGCGCCAACGGGCCGAGCGATGCCGACCGATTGGGCGCCGAGCATCGACGCCGTTTTCGTCGGTACGACGGCGGAGACCCGATGGCGGCCCCCGTCGACATCGCCGAGGCCCTCGACGCCATCGGCGAGAGTGTCATGGGCGGATCCTCGCCCGAGCGCGCCATGCAGGAGTTCTTGCGCCGCGGCGGCCTGAACCAGAACGGTCTCGACGACCTCGCCCGGCGCGTCGCCGAGAAGCGCCGAGAGCTGCTGCAGAAGAACAACCTCGACGGCACCCTCAAAGAGGTGAAAGAGCTGCTCGACCACGCTGTGCTCGAAGAGCGCAAGCAGCTCGCTCGTGACACCCAGATGGACGACCTCGACCGCGCCTTCGACGAGATGCGCCTCGAGAACCTCTCGCCATCGCCCTCCGCCGCCGTGAGCGAGCTGAGCGACTACGACTGGAAGTCGCCGCAGGCCCGAGCCGACTACGAGAAGATCAAAGACCTGCTCGGCCGCGAGATGCTCGACCAGCGCTTCGAAGGCATGAAAGACGCCCTCGAGAACGCCACCGACGAAGACCGTCAGGCCATCAACGAGATGCTCACCGACCTCAACGAGCTGCTCGCGAAGCACAAGAACGGTCAAGACACCCCCGAAGACTTCGACGAGTTCATGCAGAAGCACGGGCAGTACTTTCCCGAGAACCCGCAGAACGTCGACGAGCTGATCGACGCCATGGCCAAGCGCGCGGCGGCAGCCCAGCGCATGCTGAACTCGATGAGCCCCGAGCAGCGCCAAGAGCTGATGGAGCTCTCGGCGCAGGCGTTCGGCTCGCCCGAGCTCATGCAGTCCCTCTCTGAACTCGACGCCAACCTGCAGGCCCTGCGGCCGGGCGAAGACTGGCGCGGCTCCGAACGGTTCGACGGCGAGCAGGGCCTCGGCCTCGGTGACGCCACCGGCGTGCTGCAAGACCTCGCCGATCTCGACCAGCTCTCCGACCAGCTCGCTCAGAGCTATGGCGGCGCCCGCATGGACGACGTCGACCTCGACAAGCTCGCTCGCCAGCTGGGCGACCAGGCGGCGGTGGATGCCCGTACCCTGCGTGAACTCGAAAAGGCTCTGCGCAACAGCGGCACCCTGCGCAAAGACTCGAGCGGTCACCTCAAGCTGACTCCGAAGGCCATGCGCCAGCTCGGTAAGGCGCTCTTGCGCGACGTCGCAACGCGCATGTCGGGCCGACAGGGCCAGCGCGAGCTGCGGCGCGCCGGGGCGTCGGGCGATTTGTCCGGTGCGAGCCGGGCTTGGGAATTCGGCGACACCGAGCCGTGGGACATTCCGCGCACGGTGCTCAACGGTGTGCAGCGCAGACTCGGCGAGGGCGCGGGGGAGGGCCGGGCATCCGGTCGCCTCATCGCGGTCGACGACATCGAAGTGCAAGAGACCGAGACGCGCACGCAAGCCGCGGTCGCGTTGCTCGTCGACACCTCGTTCTCGATGGCGATGGATGGTCGCTGGGTTCCCATGAAGCGCACCGCGCTTGCCCTGCATACCCTCATCTCGTCGCGCTTTCGCGGTGACCACCTGCAGCTGATCGGGTTCGGGCGGCAGGCCGAAGTCATGGACATCGAGACCCTCACCGGGCTCGACGCCATGTGGGACAAGGGCACGAATCTGCACCACGGGCTGCTGCTCGCGAATCGGCACTTCCGCAAGCATCCGAATGCGCAGCCGGTGCTGCTGATCATCACCGATGGGGAGCCCACCTCGCATCTCGAGTCTGACGGGCGGGTGTTCTTCTCGTACCCGCCGCATCCGCTCACCATCGCCGCCTCGGTTCGTGAGCTCGATAACTCGCGGCGGCTCGGGGCGCAGACCACGATCTTCCGTCTCGGCGACGACCCCGGCCTTGCCCGGTTCATCGACTCGCTCGCCAAGCGGGTCGAGGGTAACGTCGTTGCGCCGGAGCTCGACGACCTGGGTGTGGCAGTCGTGGATTCGTACCTCGGCTCGCGCACGGGCGGCACGCGCGACGACGGTGGTGCTGCCGGTGGCGCCGGTGGCAGGGGCGGCGGCTACGGCGGATACGGCAGCTGGTACGGCCGCAGCTCCTGGGTCGACGAGTAGCCCGCGCGTCGCGCAGCCTCCGCGCGCGAGAGCGACTCGTGCGGACGAGATGAGGCGCCGCGGCGCACGCTCTCGTCCGGAAGCCTCGCGTTCGTGATGACGCCGGGCCGGCGTCGCGCGTCGCGCACGTTTGTGCAGGGGAGGAGCGTGCGTCCGGGGAGTCGGTAGTCTCGTAACCGAGCCCGACGAATGGATGTACACGTGGTCACCGACCCCCAGCCGAATACCCCCGGCCAGATCATCTTGGTGCGGCACGGCGAAACCGCGTGGAGCCTCACGGGCCAGCACACCGGCGTCACCGACCTGCCCCTCACCGAGCACGGCGAAGAACAGGCTCGGGTGGCGGGGGAGTCGTTGCGCGGCCGCGTTTTCAGCCAGGTGCTGAGCAGCCCCCGTACTCGGGCGCTCACCACAGCGCGGCTGGCCGGCTTCGGCGACCAGGTCGAGGTCGAGCCGAACCTCGCCGAATGGGATTACGGCGCCTACGAGGGTCGCACAACCCACGACATCGTGGCCGAGCGCGGTCCGTGGAACATCTGGGTCGACGGGGTTCCGGCCGGCGCCACACCCGGCGAGACGGCCGCCGACGTGCAGCGCCGAGCGCTGATGGTGATCTCGCGCGTGCGAGCCGACGTCGAGGCCGGGTCGGATGTTCTGCTCTTCGCCCACGCGCACATGCTGCGCGCCTTCGCCGCGGCCTGGGTGCTGTTGCCGCCCGAGGCCGGTCAGATCTTCACCCTCTCGACCTCCACACTGAGCGCCCTCGGCTACGAGCACGCCGAGCCCGTCATCGCGCTGTGGAACGCTTCGCGCCTCTGACCTGGCCGCTACCCCTGCGAGCTAACGCTTGAGGTAGCCCTTGAGAGCACCAGTCGAATCGATGATGACCTGGCTGATGTAGCCGAGGAACTGCTCGTCGAGCAGGGCGCGACCGATGAGGCCGTCGGAGACTCCTCGCTCGGCTGTGACGTTGCTGACGGTTCGCTGGTGAGTGAATGTGTCGAATCCGCTCTTACCGTGGTAAGAGCCCGAGCCGGAGTTGCCTGATCCACCGAACGGAGCACCGGGAAGCAACGAGTGCACTATGCCGTCGTTCAGAGTCACGCCACCGCTGTTGGTGCGGTCGAGGAAGGTGTGGAACTCGGCGTCGTCTTGCCCGTACCAGTAGGCGGCCAAGGGGGTTGGCCGCGCCTGGAGGTAGTCGATGACCTCGCTGATGTCGTCATAGACATAGATCGGCAGAACCGGCCCGAAGATCTCTTCGTGGGCGATGGTCGCCGACTCGGGCACATCGAGCAGCAGGGTGGGCGCGATGCGACGGGATGCCCGGTCGGGCAGCGAAGCGAGCTCGTTCTGCGGGGCGATGACGATCTTCGTTGCGCCCTTGGCCACGGCATCGTCGACGAGTCCGACCACGCGGTCGTAGTTGCGGTCATTGACGATGGCGACGACGCCGGGGTTGTCGAGGAAGTCAGGGAAGAGCGCCTCGAACTCCTTCTGCAGACCGGAGACAAGGGCATCCTTATGCTCGCTCGGCACGAAGACGAGGTCGGGGCAGAGGCAGATCTGCCCACTGTTGAGCGCTCGGGTTCCCGCGATGCGATGCGCGGCGAGCTCGATGTCGGCGTTGTGCGCGACGACGATGGGGTTCTTGCCGCCGAGTTCGAGGGTTACCGGTACGAGGTTCTTCGCCGCGGCCTGAGCGACCTGGCCGCCTACCGACGGGGATCCGGTGAAGAAGAGGTGATCGAGCTTGAGGCTTGCGAACTCTTTCGCGGTTGCGAGGTCACCGTTAATGAGCGCGAATTCCGGTGAACTATAACGCCGATGACGTGACGCTGACCTCTGCCCCGCTGTTCCACTCCGGCGGCCTGTGCGTCATCACCCTTCCCACCCTGATGGCAGGCGGCCACGTCGTCTTGCACGACCAGTTCCGACCCGATGATTTTCTGACCGCAATCGAAGAATACGAGATCACCTTCCTCTTCTGCGTGCCGGCGATGATGCTCTTCGCCAGCCATAACCCACGTTTTCTCCAGGCGAATCTCAGCACCGTGCGAATCATCGTCGCCGGTGGCGCCCCGGTGCCCGAGCCTTTGCTTCGACTCTATGGTGAGCGCGGAATTCCCGTCAGCCAGTGTTGGGGCCTCACCGAGGTCGCCACCGGCGCGACGTTCCTCAGCACCGAACTCGCCCTCACCAAACTGGGTTCCTGCGGCGTCGCGGGAATGCTCAACGAAGTCCGACTGATCGACTTCGACGGCAACGTGCTCGACGCCGTCGGCGTCCCCGGCGAACTGTGCGTTCGCGGCGACACCGTGAGCCCGGGCTACTGGAATCGACCGGATGCAACGGCAGAGGCGTTCGGAGCCGACGGCTGGTTCCGCACCGGCGACGTCGCGTACCAAGACGAAGACGGCTTCTATTACATCTGCGACCGCCTCAAAGACCTGATCATCAGCGGCGGCGAGAACATCTATCCGGCTGAGGTCGAAAGCGTGCTCTACGATCATGCCTCGATCGCCGAGGTCGCGGTGATCGGTGCACCAGACGAACGGTGGCACGAACGCGTGGTCGCCATTGTTGCGCTTGCGCCAGACACGAGCCTCACGCTCGAGGAGTTACGTGACTTCGGCGCCCAGCACCTCGCCCGCTACAAGCTCCCCCTCGAACTCCGGTTCGTCGACGGGCTCCCACGCAACACGACCGGCAAAGTGCTCAAAGAAGTTCTGCGGGCGAGCAACATTTCCTGAAGTGGTTCCTCGGGGAGATAGCGGGTCGAGCATCGTCGACGCGTGCATACCACCCGAAGCTCACGCTTATCTCTGGCGCGAAACGCTTGAGATGTTCGCGCTCGTGCCGGGGGCAACAATATGAAGCAGCCGTGTTCTTCCGTTCGCAGTCCATCGTGAGCGGATCTGTCGGGGGTAGAAGAGCGCGTCGCCACTGTGCAACACGTGCTCTTCGGTGTTCTCGAATTCGATCGTCAAGACTCCTTCGACTACGTACGTGGTAGCGGGGTAGGGATTCTCGAACCACTCGGTATTGTTCTCCCCTTCGTCGATGACGAATTCGGAGAGTTCGATTTCGCGGCCCGTCGCGGATCGCATGAGTCGCCCTGAGAACGATTCCGGAGCCTCAGTGCTTCTCACGCGTTGTCCCTCTCCGCGCCGGAACACAGTTGCTCCTTGTACCGGTTCATCACTCGGCAGGAGATCCCCGGGGGCGACCGACAATGCCGTCGCCAGCTTATAAAGACTGAGCATTGAGGGAGCTGCGTCACCACGCTCCAGCTGGCTGAGGAAGGGCTGCTTCAGCCCGGCTAACGGGGCCAGCTCGCGCATCGACATCCCGCGCTGAGTGCGAAGTTCACGAACTCGTGCGCCTACGCGCCGAGAAACTTCGGCGCTGTCGACGACGCGCTTTGCGGAGACCTCAATATTGTCATCAACGCGAAATCCAGACGACATGTGTTCGTAATCTCCGATCGGAAGTATGACTGGTGTGATCAATCAGTGATTGATAGCAGCCGTAACTCGACGAGCGGCTGACTGACTCAGTCAATCATAATCCGGCTTCCATGCCCCAATTTATTACTCTCACTACTATCTCTCCAGGAGTCTCAATGCGCGCTCACCCGATTCGCTACCTGTCGATAGCCGTCGTCAGCGCGGCCATGCTGTCAATGGCGGCCTGCAGTTCAGCCTCCGACGCCAAGCCGCAAGCCGCCGCCGGCGCAGTCGACCTCAGCGGCGCATGCCCGGCCGACATCGTGGTGCAGAGCGACTGGCTACCGGGTACTGAGCAGGGGTATCTCTTCGGGCTGCTCGGGCCCGATGTCACTATCGATGCGGCGTCCAAGATCGTCTCCGGATCTCTGTACGCGAAAGGCGAACCGACGGGCGTCAAGCTCGAAATCCGCTCGGGTGGGCCAGCCATCGGATTCACGCCGGTCGGAAGCCAGATGTACGCCGACCCCTCTATTACTCTCGGGTACGTCAGTACCGATGACGCGATTCGGAATTCCGCGAACATGCCCGTGACGGCCGTTTACGCCCCGCTCGAGAAGAGCCCGATGATGATCATGTGGGATCCGGCTACCTACCCGCAAGCGACCACGATCGCCGATATCGGCAAGACTGACGCCGTCGTCGGTTACACCTCGTCGTACACCTACATGTCATTCCTGACAGACACCGGGGTGCTGAACCCGGCCCAGGTCGACGGGTCATACGACGGGACGCCGGCCAACTTCATCGCCGCGAATGGCACGAGAGCCCAACAGGGATATTCGTCAAGCGAGCCGTACCAATACGAGAACGAGCTGCCTCAATGGGACGAGCCGGTCGCCTACCAGCTGGTTCATGACGCTGGATATCCGAATTACCAGAACCCGCTCACCGTTCGCTCCAGCGAACTCAATGGACTCAGTTCCTGCCTGGGCTTGTTGGTTCCGCTGCTTCAGCAATCGGAGATCGACTACTACGCCAACCCTGGCAAGGTCAACTCGTTGCTCGTCGAGGCCGTTGCCACGTTCAACGCCGGCATTCAACTGACGGCAGCTGAAGCGAAGTTCGGCGCGACGTCCGTGCTCCAGAACGGAGTCGTCTCGAACGGCGACAACGACACCATCGGCGATATGGACGAAGCCCGTGTGCAGAAGATGATCGACATCACTGTGCCGATCTTCCAGAAACTCGGAATCGAACCGGCCGCCGGACTCAAGCCAGCAGACGTCTACACCGACCAGTTCATCGATAAGAGTCTCGGCTTGAGCGACGGTGCGAATTGATCGGCCCGGTAATCGTGACGGCCGAGGATCTGCCCCATTCCGATCAGAAAGAACGTATCCCCATGAACAGCGCAGTACCCACCATCGATATCGGGCTCTTCATCGACGGCAGCCGGCGCGAGAAGATCGTCGCTGACGTTCGCGACGCGTGCCGCAATACGGGCTTTCTCGTCATCACCGGCCACGGCATAGACCCAGAAATCGTCTCTGGAGCCGTCGAAGCGTCGAAGACCTTCTTCGACAGACCGGTGCCTGAAAAGGAGCACTACCGTAACCCGGCCCGACGCACCGGATACGCGGAATTCGCGAACATGTCCCTCGGCCAATCCCAGGGAGACGATGTGCCGCCTGACCTGCGCGAGGGCTACACGATGCGCCGAGTAGACATCATCGACTGGCGTTCACCGGTGTGGGGCAACAGCGAGCCCGACATCGCGCTCCGAACCGCGATGAGTGCGTATTACACGGCGATGGACTCACTTGCAGACACGATCATGAGCGTATTCGCGCTCGCCCTGGAGCTCCCGGAAAACTGGTTCTCCTCCCGATTCGACCGGCACGACAGCCAGCTGGCCATCTATCACTACCCACCGATGGATCGCCCACCGCTGCCGGGGCAACTCCGAGGCGGCGCCCACACGGACTTCGGCAGTCTCACTCTGCTCAGCGGCTCTCCTTCGGTGCGCGGCCTGCAGATCTGGGACGGCGAAAAGTGGGAGGACGCGCCGCTCATTCCCGGATCCCTCGTCGTGAATATCGGCGATCTCATGCAGCGCTGGACGAATGACAGCTGGCACTCCACTCTGCATCGAGTAGTGAACCCGGTAGACGGCGAATGGGACAAGGCGCGATACACCATCGCGTTCTTTCACCAGCCCAACCATGACTCCGTCATCTCCAGCCTCGACGCTGCAGCACCAGCAAAATACGCGGAAATCACCTCAGGCGAGCACTTCACTTCGAAGCTCGAAGCGATGGCGCTCACAAAATGACCGAATCAACACAAGGAGCAACGATGCCTTCCTCCACGTTCCGCGTTCGCTCCTATACCTGTTACGAGGCCGGCCGCGTGCGTTCGGCATCTGGAGTGTCAGCCTGATGCCATCCATCGCGACGGTCGTCGGAATACACGGGGCGTGGGCGGGCAGCTGGGTCTGGGAGCCCATCCGCGAACCCCTCGCCCGGCACGGCCTCGACTTTGTTGCGGTCAGTCTCCCGGGCACCCCGGAGCAGCTCGACATCTCAATCCCGGCAGACCTGGCTGGCAACGTTCACGCGGTGCTCCACGCGATCGAAGGCCTGTCAGGGCCGGTGATCCTGGCGGGGCACTCGGGCGGCAGCCTGACCGCGACCGCAACTGCCGAGGCGATTCCGCACCGCGTCGCAGGGGTCGTACATGTCGCGGGAATGATGCTGCCGAGCGGCATGTCGTACCGCGAGCTCTGCTTGTCTTTCGGCGAGAGGTTCGCCGACGGTGTCGGGGTGCAGGAATACCTCGAGCGCCAATTTTCATCTGAGCAGACCGTGGTGCCACCGGAAGTGGCCGTGGCCTTCTACTTTCAACTGGCTGAGCCGAGAGCGGCGATCGCCACAGCACGACGACTCCTGCCCCAGGCGGAGTCCAACCGAACAATGCGCGCGACGTGGACGGCGGAGAGAGCAGGGCGCGTGCCTCGGCTCTACGTAGAGGCCCTCTACGATCGCAGCCTCCCGATCGACGTTCAGCGAAAGATGCAGCAGCTGTCCCCGGGAGCGCTCGTCGTCTCCCTCCCATCCGATCATGCGCCGCAGCTATCCCAAACGCTCGAGCTCGCCGACGCCATCGCCGGCTTTGCCGAGGAACTCGCCCTGACGCCGCGGGGCATGACACCGCGGTAGCCAACAGCGCGACACGATCGGCATCTTTCGGTGCGACCAGGTCGGTGCGCCTCGTGCCGTTCGTAACCAGTGTCTTTACGACCCAGAGCGCAATAGTAGATGCAGGAAATGGTCCTGGACTTCTAGAAACGTGACTCATAGTGTCTGAATGAGTACACAAGAAAGAAGGCTGCAATGGCGCGCTCGCTGCGATCCGTGATCGACGAACACTCACCCCTCATCGTTCCCTCCATCTATGACGGCATCTCCGCCCTCCTGGTGAAGGAGCTCGGCTTCGACGCCGCCTACGTCGGAAGTTATGCCACCGGCGCGACGAAGTACGGTGTTCCCGACATCGGATACATCGGTCTCGAAGACATGGCCGATCAGGCCCGTCGCCTGAGCGCCATCGTCGACGTCCCCCTCATCGTCGACGGGGAGGGCGGATGGGGCAACCCGCTTCATGTCGCGCGCGCGGTGCGCGTGCTCGAGCGCGCCGGTGCAGCGGCGACCCACATCGAAGACCACGAGTTCGGCAAGCACTTGGTGCGCAGCACGAAGATCGCTCCGGTGGGTGTCGCGGTAGACAAGATCAAGGCCGCGCTGGACGCGCGCGACTCCGAAGACTTCCTGATCATCGCACGCACCGACTCTCCCGGCAGCGAAGGGCCGGTTGCTGCTGTCGACCGCTTGCTCGCCTACCAGGAGGCGGGAGCCGACGGTCTCTTCATCGGCGGGTTCCTCGACGAGGCCGCTCACGCCCGCCTTCGGGCAGAGGCGCACGTACCGATCTTTCAGCCCGATTTCCCTCAGCACACCGCCGCAGATCATGCCCGGCAGAGCGCTGACGTCGTGATTTACTACGGCCTCACCCACATCGCCGCCAGCGAGGGCATGAGGAGCGCTCTCGGGGTGCTCAAGGCTCAAGAGTCGACCATCAGTCTCGAAGGGGAGCTGAGCACGCAGGGCTTCGACGAGTTCCTCGGAATCGAAGCCGCACGCACCACGGCGCGAAAGTTCGGATTGATCGAAGGCTGACGCGGCACGCACGAGACGGGATGATGATGGCCATGCCGACACAGACGGGCATCGTACTCATTCACGGTGCTGGACATGCCGCTGATTGCTGGGACTTCACGGTCGCCGAACTCGCGCGACAGGCACCGGGTGTGCCCGTGCTGGCCGTGGATCTCCCCGGGCGCGGCACCGAACCCGGCGACCTCGCCACGCTCACCATCGAGAAGTGCGTTCAGTCGGTGATTCGGCAGATCGACGACGCGGGAATGGATCGCGTCATGCTCGTGTCTCACTCCCAAGCCGGCATCACCATGCCCGTTGTGGCGGAGAGGCTGGGCGCTGCCAGGACGGCGCGATTGATCTTTCTGTCGTCCGTGATCCCGCCGAACGGTTCCGCTGCCGTCGACACGCTCAACCCGCCGCTCCGATTCATTACGCGCCGAGCGGCCGTTCGGCGTCCGGTGCGCAAGGCCGTCGGGCGCGGGGTGGCCTCGATGTTCTTCGGCAACGGCATGACGGCCGAGCAGCGTGAGTTCACGGTGGGGCATCAATACGCCGAGAGCGCCGGCCTGGTGCTCGAGCGTGTCGATCGCACGCTTCCGGCCGTGCCCACGACGTGGATCCTCCTCACCGCCGACCGTCTGCTGAAACCTCGTCAACAGCGTGAGTTCATCGCCAACCTCGGCGGCGTAGACGAGGTCGTGCCGTTGGACACCTGCCACGACGCGATGATCAGCGAACCCGCGGCCCTGGCCGAATTGCTCGCTGCCCGAGTAGGCGACGGTTCGCCCACGGCCCCATAGCGTGTCCGCTCCGCACCGCGTGCTCGTTCGCGGCGCATGTTCTGCGCTCGAGCTTCCGGTGTCACTCCGATAGCGGAGTTCGGTCATCCCTCGCTCCAGCGAGAATGAGGTCGATTCCGTCGAGGAATACATCCCGGTCGTTGTGGGTGCGCACTTGTTCGCTCACTGTTCGAGTGAACCGGTATTCCTCGGCATGCTGTCTCGCGACCGCCGGCTCCGATGATGTACGTCAGAACAGCAGAAGTTGCGGCGAATTGTCTGACACGGTTGGAGGAGATCTTCTGGATCTCGCGGCCGTCGGCGAATCGCCGCCTCGGGCGCCGCGGTCACATCGGGGCTCGCTACCGCACGAGAAACGGTGACGGAGGTGGCGGCCCGAAGGAGATCGGTCTTGTTAGCGATGTGCTCGAGTACGCCCCCATCTCCAATCGCCGCTTTCATGCTGCGAAGGATCTCACGGTGGCTGACCTCCTACCGGGCTCTTCGATCTCCGACTCGACCATCATGTAACAAACTGGTAACAGGATTGGCGGGTTGTGAGTAGGTGCTGTTCACTTCATGCTCATCTTGTGCGCGCATCGTTGCAATCATGATCGCGATGACAGCTACCGTCTGGCCCGTTGAGTCTCTGCGCGCGCTTCCGCTGCTCGCACAGAATCTTCGCCGTCACTATGAGCACATCCTGTTGTTCACCGATCAGATGCTGGTCGTCGTGCCGAAGGTCGGCCCGGTCTTGGTGAGCGACAAGTGCGGCCGGATGCGACTGGACATCGTGGGGGAGTCTCAGGCCGAGATTGTGAAGAAGATCGACGGTCTCGAAAAAGCACTGCGGTCGCGGCTACCGGGGGTGCGGCTTCGCATCGAGTGGGACAGATCCTCGACGATCCCCGTACCGTTCCGGTAACCCGCGGCGCACTGGCTGGCGGCGCAGTGGCTGGCCGATCAGACGGCGGCGTACAGTTCGCCGAGTGCGTGCTCGATGGTGTCGAAGCGCCCGACGATGTGGTCGTGCTCGTCGTAGAGAGCGAATCCAGTATCGCTTCGTGCGACCGCTCCGGCTGGTTCGTCGGTGATGCGGTGTTTGATCGTCCAGCGGCCTTGGCCGGCGTGCACGAGGTAGAAGAACTCTGAAAAGGCCAGCACTGCTCTCCTTTGAGGTCTGGGTGGGTCAGGTGACGACGCGGCGGAGGGCGTCGCGCCAGTCCGGCGCGTGCACGTTCCGGCCGGCGTCGACGGGGGCCGCAACCCACTCCGTGCCGCGCGCGTGCAGAAAGTGCGTCACTCTCGGGATGGATCGTTCGACTCGGAAGAGGTACCACGAGTCGTCGCGGTAGTTGCGGAGGGCGTATTCGCTGTGGCTGGTCCAGAATGCCACTTGCTCATCGACCGAGGCGGGCAGATCTACGTCTGACAGTGTGGGGTTCCCATTCAGCACGTCTCAGACGGTACCGAGCCCGCCCGAACGGGAGATGAAGAATGTACCTCGAATCGGTAATGATTCGGCCTGGGTTTAGTTCCGACCGGTTTGTCCGTTACTGGGTCAGTACCGGGGGTGCTTTCGTGTCAGCGTAGTACTCGTTCTCGACTTCGATGGGTGTGCGCATGTCGAGCTCGCCGTGGAGGCGCTGGTTGTTCCACCACCACACGTATTCGAGGGTCGCGAGCTCGACTTGCTCGACGGTGCGCCAGGGGCCTCGCTGCCTGATGAGCTCGGTCTTGTACAGCCCGTTCACCGCCTCGGCCAGTGCATTGTCGTATGAATCTCCGACGGTGCCTGTTGATGGTTTCGCGCCGAGCTCGACGATCCGGTCGGTGTAGACCATGGCCATGTAATTCGACCCGTGATCGGAATGATGCGTGAGCCCGTGAAGGGTACCGCCCGCCGCCCACGCCGCCATATCGAGTGCTTGCAGCGGCAGAATGTCCGCTCGTAGCGTGGAGGCGACGTTCCACCCGACGATGCGTCTGGAGTAAACATCAGTGACGAACGCGACATACGCGAACCCGGACCACGTCGCAACGTACGTCACGTCACAGACCCAGAGGCGGCGCGGACCGTCCGCGGTGAAGCGTCGCTGAACGAGATCAGTGGGCCGAGGCGCGGCGGGGTCGGACTTCGTCGTGAACACTCTCTTGGACCGTCTGACACCGCGAACCCCCGCGAGTCGCATCAGCCGTTCGGTCTGGTCCCGGCCGATATCCCAGCCCTGCCGGCGCAGCAGCGCATGCATCTTCCGTCGCCCGTATACGCCATAGTTCTCCGCGTGCAACCGTGTCACTTCGGGAATCAGCAGATCGTCTTTCAGCTGACGCGCTGATACCGGCCGGGTTTTTGCAGCACGGTAGCCGCGGGAAGTGACAAACCCACGAACTGCCGGGCGCAGCACCCGGCAGATGGCCTCGACCCCGAAGCGATGTCTCATCTGATCGATGAAACGGATCATCTCGTCGTGGGGCGGTCGAGCTCCTTGGCGAAAAACACCGACGCGGCCTTCAATATCTCATTCGCCCGCCGCAGCTCGGCGTTCTCACGCTTCAGCTTCCGGTTCTCTTCCGTCATATCCGTCGTGACACCGGGCCGTACCCCGGCATCGATCTCGTAGCGTCGGTGCCACACTCTCAGCGTGTCAGGCGACACCCCGAGCAGGCCGCCCACGTGCTGACAAGCCGCGTGCAAACTCGGATACTCAGCTCGCGCTTCAACGAGCATCCGCAACGCACGCTGCCGAAGCTCAGGATCATATTTACGGTTGCGTCCCCGTGAGTGGTGGAATTTCGGACCGCCTGAGCGTCGTGTTGTCGACGTGGTGAGCCATCGTGCGATGGTCAATGAGCACCGACTAAAGCTACTCATGGAATGGACTCACGCACGATGGCTCTGGATAATTCTGCCTTGCTCGAGCTGCTTGGCCAACTGAAACTCACCGATGTCAGCGACCGGGTCAGGGTCGCGACCGAAACGCTGTACCAAGAGCTGATCGACGCGGAAGCTGCCGCGTTCATCGGCGCCGGACCCTACGAACGCAGCACCGACCGGGTCACGCAACGAAACGGGGTCCGGCAACGCCTGCTGACCACGACGGCTGGGGATCTGCAGCTGAAGATCCCGAAACTGCGGGCGGGCACGTTCTTCCCGTCGCTGCTGGAACGCCGCCGACGGGTTGATCAGGCACTGTTCGCAGTCGTGATGGAGGCGTACCTGCACGGCGTCTCGACCCGAAAGGTCGACGATCTCGTCAAAGCGCTCGGCGCCGACACCGGGATATCGAAATCGGAGGTGTCACGCATCTGCGCTGACCTCGATGCCGAGGTCGCTGCGTTCCGGGACCGCGACCTTGCCGGGCAGGCGTACCCGTACGTGTTCCTCGACGCAACCTATTGCAAAGCACGCGTGAATCATCGGGTCGTGTCACAGGCGATCGTTGTCGCGGTCGGTGTCGCCGCTGACGGGCACCGTGAAGTCCTCGGTTTCGACGTCGGTGACAGCGAAAACGAGGCATTCTGGACCGAGTTCCTCCGCGGCCTGAAAGCCCGCGGCCTGAACGGCGTGAGGCTCGTGATCTCCGACGCGCACGCCGGCCTGATCAAGGCGATCACCGTGACGGTGCAGGGTGCGTCGTGGCAGCGGTGCCGGGTGCATTTCATGCGCAACGTGCTCGCGGTGATCCCGAAAGGATCGCAGGAGATGGTTGGCTCGATCATCAGAACGATCTTCGCCCAACCCGACAAAGAGCATGTGAATGGCCAGTTCGACGAGGTCACGAAAATGCTCGAACGCTCCCACCCGAAAGTCGCGACGATGCTGAACGACGCCCGCCCGGACCTGCTCGCGTTCGCGAGCTTCCCGCCGAAGCATTGGCGTCAGATCTGGTCCACGAACCCGCTGGAACGGGTGAACAAAGAGATCAAACGCCGCACCGACGTCGTCGGCGTGTTCCCGAACCCAGCCGCGATGCTCCGCCTCGCCGGATCTGTCCTCGTCGAGCAACACGACGAGTGGGAAGCCGGCGAACGACGCTACTTCTCTGAAGCCTCCATGAAGGAGCTCAACGCCGTCACGAACGACCTTGAGGAGGTGGTTGTCATCCCCGAACTCGCTGCCGCATAATCAATGAATTGATCCCCGCACGGTGTCAAGAAACTCCACCACTACGCGGGACGTGACCATATTTACTAGCCATGGTGTTCCCATCCTTATCTAAAGGTCGGAACTAAACCCAGGCCGAATCAGTAACGCCGTTATGTCCGAAACGCCAATAGCGGCACGAAACCGAGGAGCTCCCATGTCTGAGAGTTAAACTCGGGTTTCGTAGAGAGCAGGAGGCGTTTCTGATGGGACGAGCTTCGAAAGCGGAGCAAGAGCAGCATCGGCAAGAGATTTTGGATGCGGCGGCTCGCCAGGTGAAGGCACGCGGGATCGATGCAGTGACGATCCCGGAGGTGATGGCGGCGGTTGGCCTCACTCGGGGCGGGTTCTATGGTCATTTCTCGTCGAAGGCAGACCTGACTGCTCAGGCGATCACGAGGGCTTTCGAATTTCAAGCTCGTGGTTTTTCTGCGGTAGCCCGGCGTCACCCGGGAGACCATTCGTCGGCCGTTCGGGATGTTGTCGACTACTACTTCTCCGACGCCCAGCTCAGGCAGGCAGATCTCGATCAGAGCTGCCCGATTGCCGCGTTGAGCGCCGACGTTGCGCGGGAACCGGAGGGATCCGCTGCTCGAGACGCTTACGCGGAGGGGATCGCGGAGAACTTGGCGCTGCTCGCCAGCCTCGGTGATCGTGCCGATGAGGCTCCGTCGCCGGAGCAGCGAGCGGACGCTCTCGTCACGATGGCGATGGCCGTCGGGGCGGTAGTCATCGCTCGTGCGACGAGCGGGCATCCCATTTCTGCAGAGCTCGTCGCCGCCGTCAAGGCCGCGTTGGGCTAGACCCATCCGCGGCCCGGACAGCTTCGGGATTCGGACTTTACTCGTTGTAGTGGAGTGCTGCGTCGATGATGACGGAGGTGACCTGGAGGGGCTTTGCGATCATCGCGAGGTGAGGTGAGTCGGCTTCGACGACTTTTCCGTGAGCACGCGCAGCCATGATCCGCTGTTCTGCCGGGGGCAGGAGTTTGTCGGCGGTTCCGATGAAGAACCAGCTGGGAATGGTCTTCCATGCCGGTGTTCCGGAGAAAGGTGTGCCGAGGGCGCCGAGGGTGATGGGGCTTTGACCGGCTGCGAGAGTGTTCGTCACGACGGTGGGAACGCTGGCCGCGAAGATCGCTTTGAACTTGTCGGTCTTGATGTAGCTGTCGTATTGGGTCTGCGGAGCGTTCGGGTCGGGGAGCACGAAGTCGAACACGGTGCTGGCGTCAGCAACGTTCAGCAGGGAACCCGGTTGCGCGTTTGTCAGTTGTTGGGCTGATTCTCCGTTGTCGGGTGCGTAGCCGTCGATATAGACGAGTGCTTTGACGTCGGGGTCGTTCACTGCTGCACCGGTGATGACGACACCGCCGTACGAGTGCCCGACGAGGATGACCGGCCCGGATGTTCGCTGCTTGATGAAGTCGGAGACGGCTTTCGTGTCATCCACGACACCGCGCAGCGGGTTCGGTGCGACGAGAACGGGCATGGCTCGGCTGGAGCATTTGTGGCATCGAGCCGCGCGGATGCGTTGTGACGGTTCTGCGGTTACAGGTCTGGGTTGGCGCTTTGCAGTTGGTGGTACAGGCCGGCAAGTTCGACTCGGGAATGCACACCCAATTTTGTGAAAGCGAAGCGCAGATGCGCGTTGACCGTATGCGGGGAGAGGTTCAGCTTCTCGGCGACCTGGCGGTTTGTGAGGCCCTGCACAATGAGCGAGGCGACCGAGCGTTGCGCGGCAGACAAGGTCGACCACGCCCCGGTGCCGGCCGCCCCCGTGCCGGCCGCAGATTCGACTTCGGGTGGTGCGCCCAGATCGGCCAGCCTGCGGTTGATGCGGCGCTCTTCGTTGAATGCACCGGCGTCGGCGTAGAGCTTCGATGCGTTCTTGAAGTGCTCTATCGCTGAAGCGGGATCACTCTCGGCGGTGATCCGCCCGAGATCTTCGAGCGCGGAGCCGAGAACGACGGGCCGGTCGATCGATTCAAGCAGAACGACAGCTTTACTGAGCAGCGACCGGTCGTCTGTCAGGAGGGCCCGGGCGTGCATCGCGGTGGCGCGGAGGATCGGGAACGGCCGGTTCTCCGCAGCGCGTGCTTCGGCGAAAGCGACCATTGCTTCGGCACCCTGACGGTGGCCGGTTCTGAGAGCCAGTCGAACGAAGATCACATCGTCGGCTGCGTCGGTCGAGCCCGAGAAGTACGGGCCGGGCAGGCCGAGCCGTTCGAGCACGGGGAGTGCCAATTCGATGGCGGTGTTCCATTCGCCGTGCCAGTGGGCGATCAGCGACAACAGCCACGATCCGAGATTTCGAATTCGGGCGGCCTCGTCGCCGAACATTCGTTGGGAGTCGGCTCGGTATGACCGGATGGCGTCTTCGTCGCCTTCGTAGAGTGCGACTCTCACAAGTGTGTAGATCGCAGTGATATCGGCGAAGTTACCGGGGCCGAGTTCGTCGACCATCTCGAGCAGTGCGTGCGCCTCTACGGCCGCGTCAGCGAGTCTGCCGGCGTCGAGCAGAACGCGCGAGCGCGCCATGATCCACAGGCGAAGCCCGCCGCCTTGTCGAAGACGAGTTGTCTCCTGGATGCCTCGGTCTGCTTCTCGTAGCGCATTCGCGATGTCACCGGCGCTGACGTACATGAAGCTGAGAAAGATGGCTTCGTTGTGGAAGGTGCGATACCTGATTTGGGCATGGTCGGCGATGATGAGGGCCTCGTGTGCAGACGCAAACGCAGGCTCCCACTTGCCGCCGTAGAACTGCCGTGAGGCACGCGCGATGGTGAAGGTTGCGAGCACAGCCAGATTGTCGGGCGAGGCTGTTGTGATATCGACGGGACGCTGAACGTCGGCGGTCATCAACGTGTTCAGCGCGAGCTGCGCTTCGAGATTCTGCCGTGTCGAGTCGGAGATGTTTGGAAGCGCCAGCGCGATGGTCGCCTGTCTGACTGCTTCGGCGAACGAGAACTGGCTGGACATTCGCGTCACACCGAGTCGGAGCAGCGCCTCTTCTTCTCCCGAGGCGGCGCCAGAGAGTTCTTTGTCGATAAGCCGTCGCGCTTGAATGGCTTGGCCGGCCTGCCAGAGGTAGGTGGCCGCCTCTGACACGATTTCAGCTCGTTCTGGATCGTGGCCGGGCGAGAGTTCAAGCGCGCGAACGGCAAGATCTGCCGCCGTAGAGGGGGTCAAGGAGCTGAGCTGGCGTGCGGCGCTTCGGAGCACCATCACCGCATCCACATCTCCGGGCTGGGCGCTGTCGGCGAGCATGGTGGCAACTTCGACGACATTGCCGCCACGGGCGAGCTGAACGTCGATGACCTTGCGCCGAAGGATGCGATGCGCTGTGGAGGGAACGCTCTCTTCGATGATTTCTCTGAACAGGTCGTGTGAGAACCGGAGGTCGCCGACCTCCAAGAGGAGGCCCGCGTCGACGGCCTCACGCACCGGGTCGATCAGGTCTCCGACGCTCACGTCGAGCATGTCAGCCAATACTTCCAGCTGGAAGGTGCGACCGATGACGGAGGCGACCTCCAGGATCTGGCGACACTGGGGCGAAAGCGCACTGACGCGACTCTTCACCGATTCGCGAAAGCGCTGGGGAACGGCGGATCCGATGAGGTGGGCGACCCCGTTCTCAGACGAGATCAAACCTTCGTCGACCAGCCCGCCGAGCAGTTCGAGCACATACAGAGGCAGCCCTTCGGACTGCAACACCGATCGGAGCATCCGCGCATCCGGCGTCGCCCCGACGACGTCTTCGACCATGCTCGCCACGGCCGCGTCAGATAGCGACCCGAGGATCAGCTGGCTTTCGCCGATGTCACCGTAACGCTCGAACACACTGGTGATTCGGCTGGCTTTCATGGCGCTCTGGCGAACCGCGACGATCCAGAGGATCGGTGATGCAGACAGCCGAAGCGGCAGTGTCTTCAGTGCCAGCAGCGTCGCGTCGTCGCACCATTGGAGGTCGTCGATTGCAATGACCATCGGCCCGGCCAGCGAGACGCGATCGAGCCCGTCTTGCAACTCCTGCAAGACCCAGAACCGGTTCTCGGGATTGGATTCAAGGCCCGCCAACTCGTCTTCGGCCAGCAACTCGACCCCCGCCGCCTCCATGCCAGACAGCAACGGTGCGAACGGAGTCAGGTGGCCCTCGGAGTCGCCGCTTCCGTAAAAGAATCGCGCTCCTGCGGCCTGTGCGCGTTCTTTGGCATCCTCCAGCAGGCGCGTCTTTCCGGCGCCGGGCTGGCCGGAGACGACCAACCATCCGCCCTGGCCATGGATGACCGTGTCGATCGCTCGGGTGAGAATTGCGAGCTCTGGATCGCGACCGCGCGTCGGCAGACTGGGGCCACCGCGGCCTCGCGCGGCCCGGGCTGCGGATGCTGACTCGCTCACGTTGATCTGACCCTCGCACGAATGGAGCTAATAGATGTTGCCTAACATGTTTATTTCCGACTGTACTCCTTGAAAAGCGCGTCGATGACACCATTTCTGGTCATTGACACAGACGTGCTATGTCGGATCGCGGAAACGCGCTGTGCCCACGACGAGGGTCGCCCGACGCGGCGAAAGAGAGGGTCGATTTAGCGCATTCGTGTCATGTGACAAGAGCGTCTTTTTCTCTAGCTTGGGAGCGTGAACAGATTTCAGCACTCGCCCAGAGGCCTCTGAGATGGATCTCCGCGGGCTCGAAGCCGTTGTCGCCGTCAACGAGTGCGGATCATTTTCTGCTGCCGCACTCGCGCTGTACATCTCGCAGCCGGCCCTGACCAGACGGGTCGCCCTTCTCGAGCGTGAACTTCACTCGAAGCTCTTCACCCGAACCGCTCGCGGCGTCTTTCTCACCGAAGCGGGCAAGGCGATCATCGAACCCGCCGAACGAGCACTGCGCGATGCGCAAGATGTTCTTCTCGCTCTCAATCCGGCACGCGACCGGCCCCCGGCGTTGCTCCGGCTGAACGCAGCGACCAACTCAGGAATGGAACGGATCGGCAGACTCATCGCGCGATTCCACGACGGCCGGCCCCTCGTCGACGTGGAATTCGCCGCTTCCGAGTCCACTGCCGCCGCAGTCACGGCGCTCGAAGATGGCAGATGCGACCTCGCCGTGGTCGACCAACCCATCCGTTCTCAGTCATTGACGGTCACGAATCTGTTTCAAGACGACTATTTGGCTGTCTTCGCCCCGGCCGCGGGTGTCGACGTTGCGGCAGGGCGGATGCATCGGCTCACCACGTCTGCGCTTCAGGGCCGATCGCTGGTTCACCTGCCGGAATCGCTGCATCCTCAACAGCCCGGCAAGCAACTGTTCGAGATGCTGGGCACCCAACCGGCATCGACCATCCAGACACACCATCCAGAGTTGATGGTGTCGATAGCGTTGGCCGGGCGGGCGGTAGCGGTGGTTCCGCGAAACGTTGCGATGGCAGCCCTGGCCGCCGGCGCGTGCGTGGCCGAGCCGCCGCGCCCCATCACCAGAGTGATCGGGCTCGCCAGCAATCGCAGCGAGCAATCGATCGCCGCCTCTCTGTTTCTCCGGCTGGCCGTCTCTGAATTTCCGGGCGTCAACCAGCTCGAGATGCCCGGCCATGCTCGCCAGCCGCAAACCGACGGACCTGCCCGGACGACCGGTACACGACAGCACAGTGGGAACAACATATGAGCAGGTCAACGCTGCTCGTCAGCGACGCAAACGGGTCGACCGGATTCGCCACCGTAGCGGCTCTCGCCGATCGAGGGTTCGATGTGCGTGCGCTTGTGCATCACGACGACGAGCGGGCCGACCGGCTTCGGGCGCTCGGCGCCGGCGTCGTCGAAGGCGACTGAACTGCGACACCGAAACAGGAGACCGCGATGGGGCGTTCATCACGAGCTGACGCTGACCGGCACAAGACCGAAGTGCTGAAAGCCGCCGTTCGATTCATTGCCGAACACGACCCAGGCGCGCTGACCATCCCGAAGGCCATGTCGGCGGCAGGCATGACGCCCGGAGGCTTCTACAACTACTTCACCTCGAAAGACGACTTTCTGAGCCAGGTCGTCGATCTTGCATTCGCGATGCAGCAAGAGGCCGTCGGAGTGCTTGGCGCGGCTCACTCGAACCAGCTGCGCCCCACCCTCTCGGCAATGGCTGCGGTCTACCTGACGTCACCCGACCGCCGTGACATGAAGCTCGGCATCTCGGTGCTCGTGCTCAGCAGTGAGATATCCGAGAGCGCTCCAGAGACTGCGACAAGGCAGGCCTTCGCCCGAGGCATCGACGGCCTGGTTGCGCTGCTCGCCGGGCTCGAGGCGCCGGGGGAGACGCCCGGTCAGAAAACAAAGCTCGTGCTGGCGACGCTCTCGGCGCTTGCCGGCGCGTCGGCTATCTCGCGTGCGCTGCCAGACCGCGCATTGGCCTCAGATCTGCTCGATGCGACCCGCCTCTTCATGCAGGCGCGCCCCTCTGAATGACCCGGCCGACCCGAGCTATGCGAATCGCGCATGCGCTTATTCGTCTCACGGATGGGCGTGCCGGGCTCGATGTTGCAGTCTTGAAGCAACGACCCGCGCACTAACGAACCTCGAAGGCGAACCGTCATGCCACTAGCCACGTTGAATGATGCTCCCGAATTCCACCTGGGAAACCTTCGGATCAGATCTCTCGCGGTTCCCTCTCGAGGCTCCGTTGAACTCTCCACCTGGTTCGTCGACCTGCCACCGAACAGTTCCAGTGGAGCGCACTCGCTCAGCCACGAACAAATCGTCGTCGTCGGTTCAGGCCAAGTGTGGGGCACAGTGGGCGACAAAACGGTTGTCGCCGCCGCGGGAGACGCGATCATCCTCACTCCCGGCGTGCTGATCGAGTTGGGCAACGACTCAGACGCTCCCGCGCAGGCGATCGTGATCAGCCCGGTCGGTTTCACCGCCACCGCAGGAGGACACACATTCTCTCCACCGTGGTCGCTCTGAGCCTTCCCGAGCAAGGCTCGCGAGGGCTTATGCAAAAAGGGATGCCGAGACCGCGAGGTATGCACATTCGGCATGAGACGCCGGCGCCAGGCGACCACATACTTGTGGTCACAGGGGGCAGCCAGCACGCCCTGAACTCGAAAAAGGACACCTCATGAAGCCAACAATCGTTTTAGTCCACGGCGCCTGGGCCGACGGCTCTTCGTTCGACCTGGTCACGGCAGCCCTGCAGCTCGAGGGATACACGGTGCTCGTCGCACCCAACCCGCTTCGCGGATTGGCCAACGACACGAAGGCTGTCGCGGACTTCCTCGCTCAAAAGACCAGCGGCCCTGTCGTGCTGGCCGCACACTCCTACGGCGGAATGCTGATCACCGGGGCAGCGCTCACACACAGTGATGTCAAAGCGCTCGTCTACATCGACGCGTACGCACCCGATGACGGCGACAGCACGCAGTCGCTGTCGAACGCCTTGCCCGGCTCCTTGCTCAACGTTCCCGACCCGACGACCGTCTTCGACTTCGTTCTGCCGGCGCCGGATGCTTCGCAGGGCGACTACGACAGCTACATCAAGATCGACAAGTTCCATGAGATCTTCGCCGCTAGCCTGCCGAAAGCCGAAGCGGCGGTTCTCGCCGTCGGGCAAAGCCCGGTAACTCTCGCGGCCATCGGCACCCCGTTCTCGGGCGAGCCGGCCTGGAAGACGATTCCGAGCTGGTTCTTCATCGGAACAGCCGACAACGTGCTTCCCCCGGCACAGCAGCACGCCATGGCCGAACGCGCCAAAGGCACCGTCGTCGAGGGCCACGCCCCGCACCTCTCGATGGTTGCGGAACCCCTGCACGTCACCCGAGTCATCGTCTCCGCGGCCAAGTCACTCGAATAGGCAAGCCGTCTCGAGGTAAGGCGCCACATGAAGCACACGCTGCCACGTATCGGTCTGCCCCATCTGGGCATTCCCTTGGGAACATGCGGGCTGGCCGGTGCGTGGACGGCAGCCGAAGTGGCGCTGCAGGCCCCGGGCTGGGTGGCCGGCCTGCTCTGGAGCGTCGGTGGGGTGCTGTGGATCCTGATCGGTGGCCTCTACCTTTGGCAGAGGAGTACCACGGCTGGCGGTCTTAGAGCCGACCTCGATCACCCTGTCATCGGGCCGCTTACGTCATTCCTCCCGGTGATCGGGCTGCTTCTGCTGACCCACTTCGGAACGTACTTGGGTGGGGCTGCCGTTTGGTGCGACTGGATCCTGGTGCTCGCGCTGCTGATCGTGGCAGCACAGCTCCTTCGACGGTGGCTGACCGGCACCGTGAACATCGACCAACTGCATCCCGGCTACTTTCTCCCCGTCGTCGCAGGCGCCTTCATTGCGAGCATCAGCTTGAGCAGTGTGCACGCTTCCCCCGGGGCGGCCGCAGCGTTCGGAGCGGGACTCTTCTTCTGGCTGGTAATCGGCACGGTAGTGACCGGCAGACTCATCACGCGAGGGCCGTTGCCCGAAGGGGTCAGGCCAGGACTTGCCATCTTGCTCGCACCGCCGGCTGTCGGAGGCACGGCCTGGTTGTTGCTGAACGGACAAGTCGCCGACCAAGTCGGTTTTGGCTTCGTCGGAATCGTGGTGATACTGGCCGCACTCCAGCTTCTGCTCATTCCGGAATACCGCAAGATCCCGTTCTCGATGTCTTTCTGGACCTTCACCTTCCCTCTCGGCGCGGCCACCAACTTCAGCATCAGGTGGCTGGGCCTCAGCCCGTTTCCCGGTTCTGTGTTCGTGGGCTGGGCCCTGCTGGCGATCGTGACCTCCTTCGTTCTTTTCGTAGCAGCGGGGTCGATAGTGATGACGATCCGAAGCAGACGCGGCCGCGAGCTCGGGCGTCGTCTCGGGGCTACTGATCACGCAGAACCCATCGAAAGTGGCACATAAATGACGCAGTCCACCGTTCACCCCCTGGGGGAGTCCTTCACTGCGACGCGACTATCCATCCCCTCAAAACTCCCCACCCCGTTTTTTCATGAGGTCGTGACCGAAACGGCGCAGACAGCTGCAATCAGCCAGAGATCCGTAATCAGCTAGAGATCCGCAATCAGCCAGACAGCCGCAATCAGAAGGAGACAGACCATGAGCTACATCACTACGTCCGACGGCACAGACCTCTATTACAAGGACTGGGGAGAAGGCCCTGTTGTGACCTTCTCGCACGGCTGGCCTCTCAGCGCCGACGCGTGGGATGGGCAGATGCAGTTTCTCGTCGGTGAAGGGTTCCGAGTGATCGCGCATGACCGACGAGGTCATGGCCGCTCGAGCCAGCCCTCTGGCGGCAACGACATGAACGGGTACGCAGACGATCTCGGCGCTGTACTCGACGCCCTCGACATCACCGGCGCGGCGCTCGTCGGCCACTCCACAGGTGGAGGCGAGGTGGCACGCTATATTGGCCGTCACGGCACGAAACGAGTTGCCAAAGCGGTACTGATCGCTGCGGTCCCACCGATCATGCTCGTCAGCGATACCAATCCTGAAGGCCTCCCCATCAGCGTCTTCGACGGACTTCGCGCGGGCGTCGCCGGCGACCGATCACAGTTCTACAAGGAGCTCGCTCTTCCGTTCTACGGCGCGAACCGTGAAGGCTCGAACGTCTCTGAGGGGCTCCTGTCGCAGTTCTGGCTCTGGGGCATGCAGGCAGGCTCAAAGAATGCATACGAGAGCATCAAAGCCTTCTCCGAAACGGACTTCACCGACGACCTGAAAGCGTTCGATGTGCCTGCCCTGGTGATGCACGGAGAAGACGACCAAATCGTTCCCATCAAAGATGCGGGCTACAAGTCCGCCCAACTCATTCCCGGTGCCGAAGAAATCTACTACCCGGGCGCACCGCACGGCCTGACAGCGACTCACCAAGATCAGATCAACAACGACCTCCTCACCTTCTTGCGGAAATAGCGCCGTGACCCCTTCTGGCGCTACCAGCCCAACCCGCATCGACACCTTCGAGAACGAAGGCCTCACGTTCTCCGTCGCCGATACCGGGCCCATCGACGGTGAAGTCATCATTCTTCTCCACGGGTTTCCGCAAACCGGCGAAGCATGGGAACCAACCGCCGCTGCGCTGAACGAGGCCGGCTATCGCACGCTCGCGCCGACCCTGCGCGGATACGAAACGAGCTCCCGCGCACGGGGTCGCTGGCGCTACCGATCATCTCGGATCGTCAGTGATGTCGTCGCCCTCATCGGTGCAGCAGGGGGCAGGCCCGTACATCTGATTGGACACGACTGGGGATCGCTTCTGGCCTGGTCTGCAGCAGCCGCCCGGCCAGACCTCATCAGCTCGCTGACCGCAGTATCCGTTCCTCACTATGCCGCCTATCTCCTGGCCATCGCCGATCTTCGCAGCAAACAACTCATCCAGAGCTACTACATCGTTCTGTTCCAACTGCCGCTGATTCCCGAACTCCTCTTCACGCTCTTCCCTCGATCGTTCGACCGAAACCTCCGGCAATCCGGAATGGCCGACGTTGACATCTCAGCGGTGAACATCAACGTGGTCGAGTCTGGAGCCCTGACATCAGGCATCAACTGGTACCGCGGCTTGCTCGTGTCGAATCAGCGCGCGATGACCAGAAAGATCACAGTGCCGACGACGTTCGTCTGGGGAGACGAAGACACCCTGCTCGGACGAACGGGCACCGACCTCACGAAACGTTTCGTCACCGGCTCCTACAACTTGGAGGTGTTCGCTGGCGCGAGTCACTGGATCCCGGCGGAACGCCCGCAAGAACTCGCTGACGCGTTCGTCAAGCACCATCCGAGCTTCGTGCCCACTGAAGCGCCCAATGACCCAACTGAAGAGCAACACGAGAGGGAATCATGACAGACCGATTCAACTATCCGCAGAAGCACATCGTTTCGGCCGGGACGTCTTCGATCTGGGTCGGAGAGCAACCGGGTGAGGAACCGGCCATTGTGCTGCTTCACGGTTTTCCTGACGACGCAACCATCTACGACAAGCTCGTACCATTTCTCGAAGGTCGACGAGTGGTGGCGATCGACTTCGGAGGCTATGGGCTCTCACCTCGCGACGACGAGCCGTGGAGCGAAGGTCGTCCTGAGGCTGAACTGGTGGCAGTACTGGAAGAACTCGCGATCACAGGAGCGACGCTCGTCGGGCACGATGCAAGTGTTCCTGTCGCCGTGAACGTCACCCTGGATCATCCGGATCGGGTGGCGAAGCTGGTCTTGTTGAACGGCTACTTCGATTCAGACCCAGAGCTGAAGCTTCCCGACATGATTCGGCTGTTTGGCACACCAGAACTCAGCCTGCTCTCGGACGCCATCATGAACGATCAGCAGCTGCGGGGCTGGCTGCTTGGTTTCTCGGGAAAGCAGTTCGGCATCGATCCCTCGGGAGCCGATAGTGTCGCCGAACATTCGATCCTGCCGCAGTACTACGGCAGCGAGAATCAGCCCGATGCCCGGGTCGCCATTCGTAAGTGGACGGCAACGCTATACCCCGGGCTCGCTCAGAATGACGCACGCGTGCGGGCCGGCGATCTCGGAAGACTCACCACTCCCGTTGTGGTTGCGTTCGGTGAAGGTGACCCCTACCTCACACCAACGATCGCTGCGCACATCGGGGCCCTCTTTCCCAGCGCAGTCGTTGAGGGTATCGGCCAGTCTTCCCACTGGCCGCAGTGGGACCAGCCAGAGGTGGTTGCCTCGAAGGTTCTCTAGAGCACGAGCCACTTCGTAGTGACACGAAATGTGCGCGAAATCCAGCACGATTAGTGTATTGAATTGTTCAGTTCACTTCAGTGGGGTTGCTTTCATGACAGATCGTTCGCACGAGGCCGTCGGGCCGAACAGACCAGACGTAGACGGCGAACCGTTCGTGCAATCGCGGCGGCATCTCTCCCTCGTCACGACCATGCCGTTCATCAGCGAGTCCCGGTCGTGGCGTGAGTCGCCGCACTTCGTCGACGAAGTGGTCTCGCTCGAGCGTCATATCGCGCGAGCGAGAGCAGCCGAAGCGGCCAAACTAGATGCCGTCTTCTACGTGGACTTCATCGGCCTGAACCGTACGGCGATCGCGGCCAACCCCGCCGTGCCGTTCGAGCCGATGACGGTCATGGGCGCCATCGCGGCGACGACATCGAAGATCGGCCTGATCGGCACCGCATCGACGATGTACAACTATCCCTTCAACGTCGCGCGGCAATTCGCCTCGATCGACCAGCTGAGCGGCGGGCGCTCGGGCTGGAACGTCGTGACCTCGTTCAGCGCCGAGAAGAGCTTCGGCCTCGAAACGCTTCCCTCTCCGGCCGAACGGTACGCTCGCGCGCAAGAGTTTCTTGACGCCGTCATTGCGCTCTGGCAGAGCTGGCAACCCGACGCGGTGGTGGCGGATGCCCGGTCGGGCGTCTGGGCGGATGTGTCGCGCATCCATGATGTGCACGTCGACGGCGAATACATCACTCTCGACGCGGCGCTCGACGTGCCGCGCTCGCCGCAGGGGCATCCGGTGGTCTTTCAAGCCGGAGCGTCAGCTGAGGGGATCGCGTTCGCCGGGCGTAATGCCGAGGCGATCTTCGCTGCGACGCCGGTATTCACCATCGCCCAGGAGTATTACGCGGCGACGAAAGCCGCGGCCGTCGGCGCCGGTCGGGCCGCGGAATCCGTGATCGTTCTGCCGGGTTTGCACGTGTATCTCGGCGCAACCGACGAGGAGGCGTGGGCGTCGGCTCGTGCGGCGGCGGTGACCGAGCACCGCATCACGAGCATCCTGAAAGACCTGGAGGTGGAGTTTCCTGAACTCGATCTGAGCGGGCTGAATCCTGACGAGCCCATACCGACAGAGCGATTTCCGAGCCGCGAGCGGGTCGAGAAGTGGGGCGGCCGGCGCAGCCGAATAGAGGTGTACCGCCGGCTCGCGTTCGACGGTGCACCGATCGAACCGCCGACGTACCGGCAGTTTCTCGAACGCTCGGCGATCTCCGGACCGCACGCGGCGTTCATCGGCACGGTGCAGAGCGTCGCCGACGAGATGGAACGCTGGTTCCGCGGGGGAGCGGCCGACGGGTTCACGCTCATCGGCGGCAACTCCGTGGCTGAACTCGACCGCGAGCTGCTGCCCGAACTGCGCCGCCGTGACCTGTTCCGTACCGACTACGAGGGCTCGACTCTGCGCTCGCACTTCGCGCTATCGGCTTCCCAGGTGGGGAGCTCCGGCTCGCATCCCGCATAGGGCAAGGCGAGAGCTGTTGAGACCCGGATAGTTGCTCTTATCGTGTTCCGTTCATGATCGCGTGGAAGGCTTCGTTGTCGTAGATGAGTTCGGCGGTGGCGACGTGGTCGTTGGTGACGGTGAAAAAACCACCGACGGTGAGTGGTCGCGATCCGTTCGGGCCTTGGATGACGATGTCGTAGAGTGCGGCGATAGTCTCACCGTTGACGACCCAGGTGCGCACCTCGTGGCCGCGCACAATCTGCATGAGGCCTTTGGCGACCTCGATGAATTCTTCAGCGGTTCGCGTGCTCGCAAACGGCCCGTCGAGACGGAGGTCGTCGGCGATGATGGCACGAGTGCCCGTCTCGTCGCCGAGGTAGTAGGCGGTGAAGAATTTGTCGACGACTTCTTGAGCGTTCATTAGTACGCGACAGTGAAGCGTTGGTTGTGGTGTTCGGGTGTTTCGATCTCGGTGATGAAAACTTCGCCGAAGTCGGCGCCGGAGATGGTGCTCTGGCCGTCTTCATCGACGAGGAGGATCTCGTCTCCGACACGCCAGGTGCCGGTGTATTCACCGACGGCGAAGTCTCCGAACCCCGCGGGTGGGCTGATGTAGAACCAGTCGGCGTCGATGTTCTCGCCTCGGAGGTAGTCGAGTACCACGTGCATTTCGGCGGCTTCGGCCTTGAACTCGTCTGGAAACTCCTCGGTTCCGCTGAGCGTGGGGCCGCCCGGTGCGACGAAGAGCGAGCCGGCGCCGCCTACGACACCGAGGCGGGTGTGCGTTGAGGCGCTGAGGCGCTCGAGTGCGGTGACTGCCGCGAGCATTCTTCCGGTCAGCTCCCCACGGGGTGAGAGCGCCGCGATGACGACGTCTGCGCCGTGGAACGCCTGAGCGAGCACGACGTCGTCGAACACGTCACCCTGCAGGTAGCTCACTCCGTCGAGGGGCGCGGAGGGTGCTGTTCGGGTGAGCACCGTGACCGTGTGGCCGCGGCGGCTCGCTGCTGCGGTGATGTGGCGTCCGGCGTAGCCGGTTCCGCCGATGACGGTGATGTTTGCCATTGTTTTCTCCTTTGTTGCATTGGACAATGGTCACTGTAAGAGAGTGCGTCGCTTCTCGGAAGTAGGCACTTTGCAGTAACCAAGTCTCTAGAAGAGAAACGAGCAGCATATGGCCGGAAAAGAGCTCCTCGACGAGCGACAGGAGATGGGTGAAGGTCCGTGGGATCCGTACACCCGCGACTGCCCGACCCGGCAGGTACTCGACCGCATCGGAGATCGCTGGACGGTCTTGATCGTCGGCTCGCTGTCAGGGGGCACCCTTCGTTTCAGCGAGATACGCAAGACCGTCTACGGCATTTCGCAGAAAATGCTGACCCAGACGCTGCGCGGCCTCGAGCGCGATGGCCTCGTCACCCGCACCATCTACCCACAGATACCGCCCAAGGTCGAATACCAACTCACTCCCGCCGGCGCGACCCTCGTTCCCCTCCTCGGATCGCTGCAAGAATGGGCCAAAGAACACATGTCCGTCATCATCGACGCGCGCAACGAATACGACCAGTCAGAGTCCGCGTAGACACAGCAGAGCACGCGAGTCCCCAGGCGGGCGGGGGTGATGAGCGGAAGGCGAGCGCGGCGATGAGTGAGGCAGGCGAGGCAAGCGCGGCGGGCGCGGCCGTCGACGGCGGGCGTCGGGTCGACTGGATCGAGCTGTTCTTCGACCTGGCGATGGTGGCGTTCATCACGCAGTTGGCGCACGGGCTGCACGGTGCGCCCGGGCCGGCCGAGTTCGCGACGTTCGTCGCGTGGTCGATTCCGGCGTGGTGGGCCTGGTGCAACATCATGGTGTGCGTCAATGTGCTGCCCGAGTTGCCGCGGCGCATCATCGGGCCGGCGCTGCTGGCGGCGATGGCGACCATCGGCGTGATGGCCGCTTCAGTGACCGTGACGGCCGATCGAGCGTGGGCCTTCGCGCTGGCGAACGTAGCGCTGCGGCTCATACTTCTGGGGCTCTGGGTCTATCGGGCGCGAGCGCGGGTGCGGGCATCCACTGCACCGGATGACCGGCCGCACATCGCCCGAACGGTGGTCTACAACGGGGTGACGGCCGTCATCTGGCTGGTCTCGGTGTTCGTGCCCGAGCCGGTGAACTTCGTGCTCTGGGGCATCGCCATACTGATCGAGGTGCTGCTGTTGCGGGTCGGCAGCAACAGCGTGTTCAGAACGCTGCGCGTCGATGTCGCTCACGCGAGCGAGCGTCTCGGGTTGTTCATGATCATTTTGATGGGCGAATCGGTGCTCAGTCTGGTGGCGGCGCTCAGCGAGAGCTTCACTCCGGCGGCTGCCCTCGCTGCCCTGCTGGGATTCGTGGCGGTCGGTCTCATCGCCTGGGGATTCTTCGTGGGCGGCGTCGGGGTCATCGAGCAGGGCCTCGAAGCCCTGAACGAACGGCACAGCGTCGCCGGGCTGCTCGACACCGTGATGTTCTTGCCGTACCTCGTGGTGGTGAGTGTGACGATGTTCGCCGCGGGGCTGGCGACGGCGGTGGCGGATCCCACAGAGCCGCTCTCGTACGGCGCATTGGTGTGCCTCTGCGGCGGGCTCGCTCTGTTCTACGCGACGAATGCGCTCGCGGTGCTGCGGTACGGCACTCCGCTGCGGCAGGCGGTGCGTTGGGCATCCGTCGGGGTGCTCGCTCCGGTGCTGATAGGCGTGATCCTAGCGTTCGCGGTGCCGGGCGCGTCGGGGTTGCTCGCTCTCGCGCTCGTGGCGGCTGCGGTGGTCGCGGTCGTGCTGATCTCCGCCGTGTCGGCGCGGCGAGAGCGATTAGTTCGGACGAGCTGAGCCTCCGGGGCGGTCGCTCTCGTCCGAACGAGCCGCTCTCGGCTGAGGAGGTCTCGCGGGGTAGGGTCGAGGCATGGCAAGCGAAGCAGTGGTGCTCAGTGTCGAGGGGCCGCACGAGACGCGTGAGGTGCGGCTCTCGAGCCCGAGTCGCGTGCTCTGGCCGGAGTCGGGGCTGACCAAGCTCGACCTGGCGAACTACATGATCGCCGTGGGGGAGGCCTTTGTCACGGCGAACGGAGATCGTCCGCTGTCGCTGCAACGGTTTCCCGAGGGCATCGACGGTGAACAGTTCTTCTCGAAGAATCCGCCGCGCGGGGCGCCTGCGTACATTCGCGCGGTGACGGTGATCTACCCGAGTGCCCGATCGCATCCGCAGCTCGTCATCGACGAACCTGCCGCGGCGGTGTGGGCGGTGCAGATGAACACGGTCGTCTTTCACCCGTGGCCGTCGCGCGCCGAGAACTCCGACAACCCCGATCAGTTGCGCATCGACCTCGACCCGCAGCCCGGAACCGACTTCGACGACGCCATTCCGGCCGCCCTCGAGCTACGCAAAGTGCTCGAAGAGGCTGGGCTCGACGCCTTCATTAAGACCTCCGGCAACCGTGGTCTGCACGTTTTTGCGCCGATCGAACCGGTGCACGAGTTTCTCGATGTGCGCCATGCCGTCATCGCGGCTGCCCGCGAACTCGAGCGGCGGATGCCCGAGAAGGTCACCACGGCATGGTGGAAAGAAGAGCGTGGCGAGCGTATCTTCGTGGACTTCAATCAGGCGAACCGCGACCGAACGATGGCCGGTGCGTACAGTCCGCGCGCCCTTGCGCACGCTCCCGTGTCGACCCCGATCACGTGGGACGAGCTCGAGACCGCCGACCCGAAGGCCTTCACGATTCACACGGTGCCCGATCGGTTGAAGACCGTCGGCGACCCGTGGGGCGCCATGAACGAGCATCCGGGGGTCATCGACACCTTGCTCGGCTGGTGGGCTCGCGACCTCGAGGCGGGGCTCGGCGAGCTGCCGTTCCCTCCCGACTACCCGAAGATGCCCGGCGAGCCGCCGCGCGTTCAGCCGAGCCGGGCGCGCAAGGAGCCGTAGCGCGCTGCCGGCGCGGCGCGCGCTGCCGGCGTCACCTGGCCGGCGGTCGGGTATGTGAAAACGTAGGAGAAATCGATGGGGCACGGCGCTATAGCCCCTACCGTGTCGAAATCTCCGCTGAAATCACCTGCGGCGATGTGGCGTCGAGGGTGCGCGCCGGCCACGCTGCCTGCGTCGGCGGCACCTGCAGCCAGGGTTCTGCCAGCCGCAGTTGAGGCTGCGCTCAGAAATGCCGGTTACGGTAGTCACTTCGCCCGCGGCGCAGGCACCTAGCGTCAGCCCCGGGCTTCGGCCAGCACCCAGAACCGCGTGCGGCCGCTTCGACACCGACTGTCTCTCCGCGTACCTGTTAGCCGCGTCTCGCCTCTGGCGACGATGTGGCGTGCGCAAAAGCCCCGTGCCCTACCCAGCCCGATGCTCTCGCGGATGCCCGTGCCCCTCAGCCCCGAGGGTGACACGCGGTCGGCCAGACCATTGGAATACATGCACCCCGAACACCCCACCCGGCGCAGCCTGCGCTCCGCCAGCACTAGCCACACCTCCAGCGCCGCCAGCCCTGCCAGCCCCGCCAGCGCCACCCCCGTCAGCGCCCCACCCGCCGCCACCGCCCGCACGCGCACCATCCACCCCCGGCGCACCGCGCACGACAGGATGCCCATCCGCCACTTCATCGGCCGCAAACTGCTCGCCGGCACCGCCCTCGTGACCGCCGGCCTTGTTCTCGGCGGAGCACTCGCCGTGCAGACCTCGGTCTCGTCGGCCCAGGCCGCCGAAGCCGTCGCCGCCACCCAGCGCACGCAGCAGCAACTGGACGACACTGTCGCGAAGTCGGCCGCCGTCGCCACCGCGATGAACACCATCGCTCGCGCGCAGCAGGTGGCCGAGGCATCCGCGACGAAGGTCGACACGAGCGGCCTCACCTCGTCGCTCGCCTCCCTCAGCACCACGACCAAGCGCGACTACAGCAGCCTCGACACCCAGGCGCTCGTCGGCCTCACAGTGCAGACCGAGTTCGAATCGCAGAACACGGCTGCCGCCGCCGCCCAGGCCGACCGGCTGGCAGCCGAGGCCGCTGCGGCCGCCGCTGCGAAGGCCGCCGCCGAGGCCGCTGCGGCCGCTCAAGCCGCAGCCGATGCGCTCGCCGCCTCGAACACCGTCGACGGCGCCAAGGCGACCGCAGAGAATCTCGCGTCGTCGCAGTACGGCTGGGGTTCCGACCAGTTCTCGTGCCTCGTGTCGCTCTGGCAGAAGGAATCCGGATGGTCGTACCAGGCCTCGAACTCCTCAAGCGGTGCCGCGGGCATCCCGCAGGCCCTTCCCGGCAGCAAAATGTCGTCGGTCGCCGACGATTGGGCCACCAACGCCACCACGCAGATCACCTGGGGCCTGAAGTACATCGCCGCGGCCTACGGAACGCCGTGCTCGGCCTGGTCGCACTCCCAGTCGGTCAACTGGTACTAACCCGCCCCGCGCCGCCCCCCGCCCCCCGCCCTGCGGCCCCGCGGCCCAGCGAAACCGTCGGCTACGACCGAGATCGGCAGGTGTAGCCGACGGTCTCGGCCGCGACTGCCGGTCTCGGCCGCGACAGCCGGGGGAGGAGGGGCACCACCCGCTCAGTCGGCGACGGGGGGAGCGCCCTTTCGCGGCTGCCGTGTGGCACGAGATCGTCGGGTGAGAATGAGGCCTGCGGCACTCGCTAGCAGGGCGGCGACCGAACCGAGTGCGAGCGGGATGAAGGTCAGGTCGTCGGCAGGCATATCGCTGGTCGCCCAGACGAAGAGTATGGTCGCCGCGAGCGCGGACGCCGGTGCCAGCCACCACACTGCATCGCGCACCGGCCCGGCCGCGAATGCGCGCCTGCGTCGAGCGGCGCCCAGCACGATGCCCGCGACGCCGAGCCCCAGGCCGAGTGCGGCGAGGGAGAGCACCGCGACAATCGGCAGCGCCGACTCGACCTGAACCACGCGCATCCTGCTTTCTGACGGTCCCGCGAAGGTTCCGGCCGGGAACACCGCTCCGGCACCCAGATCGTCGACGGTCACGTCGAACGGAAGGCTGTCGTTCGCATCTGCCTTCAGATCGAGCACGTGCGTCTGGCTGCCCTCTGCCGACGTGCTCGATTCGGTGGTCTGCCCCGCATCGCTCTCGTCGGCCAGCGCGCCGAACGGCAGCACCGAATGCGTCCAGTCCTGGTAGTTGTCGGGTGTGGTGTCGAGGGAGATCCAGCCGGCATCGGAGGCCAGCGCGGCGAGCTCGTCAGAGAGACGGAACGAGACGCGCAGGGGCGACGGCACCGGATGATCTCCCCACTGCGAGTCACTTTCCCAACCGTCGAGCAGCGCCGCCCAGCGCACCCGATCGACCACCTGACCGGCATGGGTGCCAGGCTCACCCGCTGTTGCTTGCGCGGCCACGGCGGCCGACTGCAGCGAGTATGAGATCTGCACCGCGTGGCTGCCGGTCACGACAGCACGCAGCATGGTGTGCATCAGCAGCGTGCCGGCACCGTCGTCTCGGCCTCCGTTGGGTCCGGAGCGCTGCTCCGTTGCAAAAGGAACCGCGGCCCCGTCTAGCGTCACCGACGCGACGGTCATGCCGAGGCTCTGCCCGTTCAGCACGCTCGGCCACTCCTGGGCGAACTGCGGCACCTGCGATCCTTCGTCGGAGAAGGCCACAGTGAGCTTTTCGGTCACATCAATACGCGCGTGCCGGTCGGAGGTGCGTGAGAGGGTGGCGACGACATCCATCGCCGAGACAGACGTGTCGAGCGTGCCAGGAATGTCGCCGGAATACGAGAGATAGTCGGGCGACCGCGGGAACGGATACGGTAACGCAGCGGCTGCGCCGATGGCCAGGGCGACCACGAGCACAGCCAGCGTGCGGATGATCAGCCGCGGCCCGGTGAGAAAGTCGCCGGTACGCCAGCCCTTCGTCGCTGCGGAGTCGCCCAGCTCGTTCTCGATGAGCGTGGCGGTCTTGTCGCCGGCCTCGCGAGGCGGCGCAAGCAGCACCGCATAGGGCAGCACACGATCGCTCGTCACATCTCTGTCGAGCAGCTTCGTACGATCGGCGTAGACCCCGATGCCGAGCAGGTACTGCTTCACGAGCGCGCCGCGCCGGGTCAGCGGCCGCGCCGTCAGGGCGATGGTCAGCACAATGAGGGCGATCACCGACGAGACCAGCACGAAGGCGACCGGCCACCACACGACGGCGAGTCTGGTCTGGAACGAGAGCTGCCGCACGAGCCCCCACTGCACGATGGTGAGAGCGGGAGGAGCGGCGATGAACAGATCGCGCACGAACCCGCGCGGAATGCGACGCAGCCCTGCCGTCAGCTGCCCGCCCCGCTCGGGTGCGGCGAGGTACTTTCTGAGCGCTCGCGGACGATCTCCGATTCGGCCCGTGCGTTCGGCCACCCGAGCCGCGGCGATGAGGCGGTTGCGTCGCGTCGCCTTGGCCTTCACGCCCTGCGCTGAGGCGAGCGCGTCGGCGAGCTCGAGCGCGGCGGGCGACCGGATGATCTGGGCCGCCATCCGCGCAGTGATGTCTTTCGGCGGGTCTGACTGGGCCACGAACCACGGGCGCCCCCGGGCGTCGCTCCACGCCACCGCACGCGCCGCCAGCGCGAGCAACAACGTGATCGCGAGAAAGATAAGCGGAGCGAGCGGGCCCCACACCTGCACGAAATACAGGGGCGTGGGTGCCGGCATCGAGAACGTTCCCGGCTCGAAGCTCATGCTGAACGCGGCCTGCGCATGCGGCGGAATGTTCTGGTCGTTGCTGAAGTGGTACGTGACGTCGGTCGAGCCGGCCGTGCTGGGTTCGGGGCTCAGCCACTGGCCCGCGCTGAGCAGAGTCCACGCGAGGGTTCCACGCGGTTGACGGATCAGCCGGTCATCCAGTTCTTTCGGAATCGTGACCTTCACGTCGAGGCCGGCGAAGCCCTGCGGCCACGACGGCCCGAAGACGTCCCAGCGCAGCAGGTCGGTTGCTTGGCCGGTCGCCGTGTCGGTGCTGGAATAGGCGAGATTCTCGAGGTCGTACTGCAGCACGAACTCGTGGTCGCCCTGCAACTGCCCGGAGCCGTCGATCGTCAGCGTCTCCTGATCGGCGCCGTGCGATACACCCACCTCGACGGGCGCGCCGTCGAGGGTTGCCTGCACATTCGACGGGTTCAGCGCGTGCGACTGGTACTCGGTGGCGAGCACGCGCTGGATGCCCGACTCATCGGTGCCGTCGGGAAAAGTCGCGCTGATGTTCTCCGTGACGTGAGCCACCAGCTCGCCCTGCGCGTTTCGGGCGATCTGGTAGTCGGCGGCGAAGTCGCGGGCGATCCAGCGATCGGTGACGGTCGAGGCCGAGTGCGTGATGTCGTCGAGCGTCAGCGGAGGATTGATGACCGGCCCGACCAGCAGCGCCACTCCGGCGATCGCCACGGCGCCCCAGAACACACGCAACCCGATGCGCAACCCGCGACCGCCGTGCGAGCGCAGCCACCCCTCGAGGCGCAGCAGCCACCGCGACAGCACGACCCAGAGCCAGGTCTGTTTCGGTGCCGGTGCCGGAATACGCTCGGAGGCGTCGGCCTCCGCCCGGTAGTACCCGGCGTCGGTTGGGTCGTCGACCTTGTCTTCGGAATCGTCGTCGGCCACTCTTCGAGCTTACTCAGGCAATCGAGCTACGAGTTTGTGCGGGTTCCGGGCTTGCGCACCCGCACAAACTCGTAGCTCGATGGCGTGGCCGGCCGGGCTGGGCGGCGGGCGGCGGGCGGCCCGGCGGATGTCGCGCGCTAGACCAGCACGCGACTGAGGTCGTAGGCGGTGGGGAGGTCGAGCTGGTCGAAGGTGCACGAGAGAGGGTCGCGGTCGGGGCGCCAGCGATCGAACTGTACGGTGTGCCGAAAGCGCGATCCCTCCATCTGGTCGTAACGCACCTCGACCACTTTTTCGGGGCGCAACCGCACGAATGACACGTCTTTCGAGCCCGAGAAGCGGCTTCGCTCGGTTTCGCCTTTCACGATGTCTCCGTTCGCGTCGCGCTCGACGTAGGGAGCGAGCTCGTCGATCAGTTCGAGCCGGCGGGCATCGCTGAAGGCCGACGCGCCACCCACATTGCGCAGCTTTCCGTCGACGTCATAGAGCCCGAGCAGCAGCGAACCGACGCCGCGGCCGCTGGTGTGCATCCGGTAGCCCAGCACGACGGCATCGGCCGTGCGGTGGTGCTTCGTCTTCAGCATGAGCCGCTTGTTCGGTGCGTAGGCGGCGGCCAGGGGTTTGGCGACCACACCGTCGAGGCCGGCGCCCTCGAACTCGACGAGCCAGCGGCGGGCCAGTTCGACGTCGGTGGTGACCTGGCTGAGGTGAAGTGGATGCCCGATTCCCGCCATCAGCGCTTCGAGTGCTCCTCGGCGCTCGCCGAAGGGCGTGTCGAGCAGGCTCTCGTCGCCCAACCCCAGTAGATCGAACGCTACGAACATCGCGGGAGTCTCGACCGAGAGCTTCGCAACCCGACTCGCGGCCGGATGGATGCGCTGGCTCAGCGCCTCCCAATCGAGCTTTGCGGCTCCCGCTTCGCCGCGCTGCACGACGATCTCGCCGTCGAGCACGCACGGTTCGGGCAGAAGCGTCGTGAACGCCGCCACGAGCTCGGGAAAGTACCGCGTCAGCATCTTCGAGCCGCGGCTGCCGATCTCGACGGTTCGGTCGTCGCCGGTGCCTTCGACGTAGACGATGGCGCGAAAGCCGTCCCATTTGGGTTCGTAGCTCAGCCCGCCGGCGACCTTGTCGGGCAGAGGAACGGTGTCGACCGCTTTGGCCAGCATCGGGGCGATGGGGGCGGAGGCTGTGGGGAGCATGGTTCGATCATCCCGCAGTCTGGCTGCGGGGCACAGGGGTGGCTCGTACAATCGAATGCGCCCGATTCCCGACGGGCTCCGTAAAGCGTGAAAGGTCTGACGACAAATGGCGAGTGGTGTGGCGACAAAATGCCCGGTATGCGGGCGGGCGGTTGCTGTGGGGTTGGTCTCGAACACGCTGATTCAGCACGAGAACAAGCACGGCGAGCGGTGCGAAGGCACCGGAATGCCGCCGGTGACCGGCACCGTTTCGTCGCGTTCGACGACCGGCGGTTCGAGCAGCACCCGGTCGAGTGCATCGGGTTCGTCGTCGACACCCCGATCGCGCGCGGCGTCGAAGGCACCCTCCTCGGCGAGCCCCGCGGTCAAGCGGGGCGTCACCGTACGCCGGGTCGAAGTGGATCAAGACCGCCTGCGCGAGCGCGAAGAGAAGCAGGAACGGCTGCGGCTCGAGCGCGAAGAGCGGGCCCGGGCGCGCAACGAGTTCTACTCGGTGGAAGTGAGCGTGCCGATCGACGACGATGACGGGCAGCGCACGCCGATCGACGACGATGAGGGGCAGCACACCGACGTAGAGTGAAGTCATGAAACTCGGCATCCACTTCATGAACTTCACGCTTCCCGGTGGCGGCGCGGCGCTTGCGCCGACGCTCGCGGCGACCGCAGAAGCGGCAGACCAGGGCGGCGTTTCGCTGTTCACCATGATGGATCACTGGTTTCAGATGGAACAGTTCGCCACCTCGTACGACCCGATGCTCGAGGGTTATACCTCGCTGGGTTTCGTGGCGGCCAAGACCTCGAACGTTCGACTCGGGCTGCTCGTCACCGGCGTCACGTATCGGCACCCGGGTCTGCTGGCGAAGATCGTCACGACTCTCGACATTCTCGGAGGGCCGTGCCATTCTCGGACTCGGTGCCGCCTGGTACGAGCGCGAACACCTAGCTCTGGGTGTGCCGTACCCGCCCATCGCCGAGCGGTTCGGCCGGCTCGAAGAGACCATTCAGATCTGTCGTCAGATGTGGAGCGACGACGACGGGTCGTACAACGGCGAGTACTACCACCTCGCTGAGACGATCTGTTCGCCGCAGCCGATTCAGAAGCCGGGCCCGCCCCTGCTCATCGGCGGCGGTGGCGAGAAGAAGACCCTCAAGCTCGTCGCCCAGTACGCCGACGCCTGCAACCTGTTCGGCGGCGACGTCGCGGCCGTGCAGAACAAGCTCGACGTGCTCAAACGGCACTGCGACGACGTGGGGCGCGATTACTCCACCATCGAGAAGACCGTGCTGGTGCAGAACACCGAGTTCGCCGACACCGACGCGTTTCTGTCATCGATGGAGCAGTACGCTGCCATCGGCATCGACCTGGTGTCGACCGCCGCGCTCGCCCCTGACCCGGCGGGCTGGGCGGCAGAGATGACCGCCCGGGTGGTTCCGCGCCTCAGCGAGATCTGACGCTGCGACGGGGGGCGCGGCGGGTGGATGCCCGTCGCGCGCCTGCTCGAATCGGCAAGATAGGGCATCCGCCTCATGCCCACGGGGTGCCTTAGAGAGTTTCGTCATGGTTATCGAAAACCAGACGAAAGGGCAGAACATGTTGTATTCAGCGGAATCCTTCCTGCAGCTCCACCACCTCAGCGAGGGCGAGTTCGACCGTGAGCTCGAGTACCGCCGCCTCGCTCGCGAGCGGTTCGACGAGAAGAAGAACACCGGGCGTCGGGGGCTCGTGGCAGCATGGAGGCATGCCAGCCACCAGCAGTAACGTGCTCGTCGGGCGTGAAAACGACCTCGAGCAGCTGCTCGCTGCCCTCGACGAGTCGGTGTCGGGCCGGGTGACCCAGAGCGTGCTGCTCGGCGGCGAGGCCGGCATCGGCAAGACGCGGCTCGTGGACGAGTTTTTGCGGCAGTCGGCCGACTCGAGCGGGGGGTTGCTGGTTCTGCGTGGTCAGTGCGTCGACCTCGATCGAGATGCGCCGCCGTATGCCCCGCTGATCTTTGTGCTGCGATCGCTCGCTAGACAGGTCGGCGAAGACGCGTTCCTCGCGGCCGCCGGTGATGGGCGTGACGCGTTGTCGGTTCTGCTGCCTGAGCTGCGTGCTGAAGCACGCGTTCGGGCGGTCTCCGAGAACGGCGAAAGTGCTGCCGGTGCCGGTGCCGGTGCTGGTGCGGGTGCCGCTGCGGGTCCGGGCGCCGAGTCGTATCGTACCGAGCCCCGAAGTGAAGGGGCGGAACGGCTCTTCGACGCGGTGGCGCGGGTGTTCGAGGCCGTCGCCGCCGAGCATCCGCTCGTAGTGATCGTCGAAGACATCCACTGGGCCGACCAGGCCACCCTCGCCGTGTTGCGCTTCGTCGTGCGTATGGTCGAGCGGGCTCGCCTTCTGTTTGTGCTCACGTTCAGAAGTGACGAGGTGAGCAGGGGCAGCGCTCTGCGCGCCTGGCTGCCCGAGCTCGATCGCAACAGACGGGTCATTCGGCGCGAACTCTCCCGGCTCACGCGGCGTCAGGTGCGCGAGCTGGCGATGTGCATTCACGGTGTCGGGCCCGATGGGCTCGGGCTCGACGTACGCGAGACCGACATCATCTTCGAGCGCACCGACGGGGTGCCGTTCTTCGTCGAAGAGCTGGTGGGCTGCGAGACGTTCGTGGGTGCCGAGAGTTTTCCCGAGACGCTGCGCGACATTCTGCTCGCGAGGTACGACCAGCTGAGCGAGAAGACGCAGGCGCTGCTGCGCATGATCGCGGCAGGCGGAGTGCGCGTCGAGCACGGCCTGCTGTCGCTGGTGTGCGTTTATGAAGACGACGAGATCGACGCGGCGGTGCGCGAGGCGATGACGGCCGGCGTGCTCGTGGTGGACGAGTCGGGGTACGCGTTTCGGCACTCGCTGGTGCGAGAGGCCGTGCACGAACAGTTGCTGCCGGGGGAGCGGGTGCGGTTTCACACCCGGTACGCCGAGGCGCTCGAGTCGGGCGGCGGTGCAGAGGCGGGTGCCGGTGCGGGTTCGGGTGCAGAAGCGGTGGCCGCCTCGCCATCAGGTGCCGCCGCGGAGTCGGGCACGGTGTCGGGTGCGGGTGCGGGTGCGGGTGCGGGTGCGGGTGCGAGCTCGGTCCCGGGTGCGGGCTCGGTCCCGGGTGCGGCCTCGGTGCCAGGCGCGGGCTCAGTGCTGGCCGCAGGCTCAGTGTCGGGCGACGCGAGCGTCGTCTCCTACCACTGGATGCTCGCCCACAACCCGTCGCGCGCCTTCGTGGCCTCTCTCATCGCCCTTCAGCAGGCCCGAAACTCGTTCGCGTACCTCGCGGCGGCACGCATGGGCGAGCGTGCGCTCGAGCTGTGGAACGACGTGCCGTCGCCCGAACAGGTCGCCGGCCGTTCGCGTATCGAGCTGCTTGCCGAGACCTCCTACATTCTGCGCAACGCGGGCGAGAGCGAGCGGGCCATCGACCTCATCGATGAGGCGCTCGCCGAGTCGCGGCCCAGCGAGCATCCGGAGCTGTACGCGCGCATGCTGCGCAACAAGGCATCGTACTTGGCGAACGTGGGGCAGGTCGGGTCGATCGCGCTTCTGCGCGAGGCGCTCGATGTGATCCATCTGCGGCCGCGCAGCGTTCTGCGCGCTAACATTCTGGGCGAGCTGGCGGCGCGCTTGATGCTCGAGGCGCGGTTCGAGGAGGCGATCACGATCGCCGGTCGGTCGTTCGCCGAGGCCTCCGCCGTGCAGTCGACGGCGCGCATGTCGGTGGCAGCGAACATCCGCGGCATCTCCCGGTTCGGCTTCGGCCAGATCGACGAAGGGCTCGCCGACCTGGCCCTCGCCGGGTCGCTGGCGGTCGGCAACGATTCGGCCCAGTTGCGCTACTGGGTGAACCAGTCCGACGCGCTCAATTTGCTCGGCCGGTTCGACGATGCGATTCGTACGGCAGAGGCGGGGGCGCAACGGGCCCGCGAACTCGGGGTCGAGCGCACGTCGGGAATCATGCTGCTCGCGAACATCGTGAGCCCGCTCTTCGCGCTGGGTGAGCGCACCCGGGCCGACGAGGTGCTCGACCGAGCGCTCGACCTCGACCCGCCGATCGGCTATCGGGCGCACCTGCAGCGTCTCAAATTGCAGTCGATACTCTGGTCGGGCGACGCAGACGAGGCACAGCGCCTGCTGCGCACCTGGCGCTCGGGTCTGCGGCTGCAGCTGCGCATCGACGCGCAGTCGCGACTCGGTCTCGCCCATGTCTCGGCCGAGATCGCGTTGGCGCAGGGCGATGTGCGGCACGCCTGGAACGACGTCTCGGTACTGCTCGCCGACGACCACCGCGCTTTTCCCGCCTTCGACCTGCCGGTGCTGCGCACCGCGGCCCGCGTTCTCGCCGCCGCGCGCCGCACCGGTCTGCAACTGTCGGCTCCTTCGGCGACGGGGGCCGATCCGATGCCCGTGCGGGGCGCCGCGGGGGAGGCCGCGGTGTCTCTGCGGGCCGCGGGTGATTCGGTCGCATCGATGCCCGACGTGGCTGCGGCGGGGGCCGATTCGACGCCCGTGCGGGGCGCGGTGGGTTCGGCAGTGATGGAGTCGACCGCGACGGTCCAGACCGCTGCCGGGCTGACCACTGCCGAGCCGACCGCTGCAGGGCTGACGGCTGCCGAGCCGACCGCTGCAGGGCCTACGGCCACCGGGCTGACGGTTGCCGGGCCGACGGCCGCTGACCCGACGGGCACGTCACCGAGCGGAGCGTCACCGAGCGGAGCGCACCCGAGCGGAGCGTACCCGACCGCCGCACACCTCGAGACCTCAGACACGGCCTCCGCCGCGCCCGCCGCACCCACTGTGGTCGGCGGCGAGATCGAAGTGCGGCTGCGCGAGGTGCTCGCGGCTGCCTCGGCGTGGCCCACCGCACCCGCGAGCATCGCCCTCTTCGAAGCCGAACTCGGCGGACCGCGCGGCACCGGCACCGATGCCGACCGCTGGCTGCTCGCGGTCGCCGCCTGTGAGGCCGTCACCGAGAGTGGATCGCGCACCGACGCCCAGCTCGCGCCCTACGCGATGGTCGGCGCGGCAGAGGCCTTCGCGAATGCGGGCAATCGGGCATCCGCTCGCCTCTGGTCGCAGCGCGCCCGCGCGGCCGCAGAGCGCATCGAGCTCGGTCTCGTAGTGGCGCGGGTGAGCGAGCTCGAGCGCCGCGTGGGCGCGGTCGCCCTGACGGCCTCTTCGCCGGCGGCCACCGCGGCGAGCAGAGAATCGGATGCTCGGCTCGCCCCCGAGGCATCCGCAGGGGGTGAAGCGCTGCGGCCCGAGGTGCTCATCGATGGCTCGACACCCGAAGCGCTGCTGACCGAGCGCGAGCGCCAGGTACTCGAGCTTCTCGAGCGCGGACTCAGCAACAAGCAGATCGCCGAGCAGCTCTACATCAGCGTGAAGACGGCCAGCGTGCACGTCTCGAACATTCTGCGCAAGTCGGGCGCCGCCACCCGCACCGAAGCGGCCCACTGGGCCCGCTCCTTCACCGCGGCGCCGCGCGCCTGACCGCTTGCGTGCTGTCGCCCGCCGGCCTGCGTGCCTGAGTGCTGTCGGCCGCGCGCCTGCCCGCCCGCTCTTGCCCGCCGGCCTGCGCGCCTGCCCGCCCGCTCTTGCCCGCCGGCCTGCGCGCCTGCCCGCTGTCGGCCGCGCGCCTGCCCGCTTCCCTCAGAGCACGCGAAGTGAGGTCGTTGCGACGAAGCTGAGGTCGCTATACCCGCCTCAGCCACGTCATGACTACCTCAAGACGGGCGGTGCGCCGCGTGGCGTCCGAGGGTGGCGAACGACCTCAGGCCGACGGACTCGAAGATAGGTACTTCGCCCCATTCGGGGTGCCCACCTCAGAGACGAGTCTCGACACATCGCCGCACAGCGTGTGCGCGACGAATCACTCGGAGGCCGTCATGTTCTTTCTCATCCTTCTTGCCGTACTGGCCGTCATCGCCATCGCGGCGACCGTCGTCGCGGTGCGAAACGGCGGCTACGGATCGGTCGCAAACCGCCCCGGCGCTCCGCTCGCCGACCGCGACTTCGACAGCGAACGCCGAGACTCCCGGTGGTAATGCGCCGCGGGCCGGGTGGCGCACTCCGCGGTAGTGCGCCGCGGGCCGGGTAGCGCACTCCGCGGTAGTGCGCCAGGTGCCGGGTGGCGCGCGCCGCGCCGCGCGCCGGTAGCGCCCTCGCAGCGCGCTCGCTACGCTGAGCCGGGAGGGGCCACCGCCCACCCGGCGCGGCCCCCCCACGGCCACCGCCCACCCGGCGCAGGCCCCCCACGGCCACCCACATCCACACGAAGGAGTGAAGATGCAAGCGATCAGCCCGTTCCTCTGGTTCGACACACAAGCAGAGGAGGCCGCCGAACTCTACGTCGGCATCTTCGACAATTCGCGCATCCTGAGCGTCTCGCGTTACCCCGAAGGCTCGCCGTACCCTGCCGGCACCGCGATGGTGGTCGACTTCGAGCTCGAAGGCATCGAGTTTCAGGCGATCAACGCCGGCCCGCAGTTCACCTTCAGCGAGGCGATTTCGTTCTCGGTCGTGGCCGAAACGCAGGAGAAGATCGACTACTTCTGGAACGCCCTCACCGCCGATGGCGGCGAAGAGAGCATGTGCGGCTGGCTGAAAGACAAGTACGGTCTGTCGTGGCAGATCGTTCCGCCCATTATGGGCGAACTCCTGGGCGACTCCGACCGCGAGGCAGCGAGTCGCACCATGACGGCCATGATGACGATGAAGAAGCTCGACATCGCGGCGCTGCAGGCGGCCCACGACGCAGCCTAGGCTGGCTCTATGGCTACCGCAACGGATGTTCTGCTCGACTCTTTCGACCGAGTGCACGGCTCGGTGCACCGCATTCTCGAGGGCCTCGGCGACGACGCGCTCACGTACCGCATCGACCCCGAGGCGAATACGATCGCCTGGCTCGTCTGGCATCTCACCCGGGGTCAGGATGCCCAGGTCAGCGATGTCGCCGGCACCGAGCAGCTCTGGCTGACGTCGGGCTGGTTCGAAGCCTTCGGTCTGCCGTTCGATTCTTCGGCCTCGGGATACGGTCAGTCAGCCGAAGAGGTCGCGCAGGTGGCCGGTCTCACCGCCCAGCAGCTCGGCGATTACTTCGATGCCGTGCATGAAGCGACGATCCGCTACATCGAGAGCCTGTCGGAGGCCGACCTCGACCGCATCGTCGATACCCGGTGGAACCCGCCGGTCACCCTCGCCGCGCGCCTGGTGAGCGTGTACAACGACGACACCCAGCATGTCGGCCAGGCCGCACTCGTCAAGGGTGTCTTCGCGCGTCGCTAGACAACGCCGCAACAGGCGTAGCCTGAAAGAGGCCGCCGAATCGACGGCCACGGTCTTGTTTGCGGAGGATACGCTCATGAAGGTTTGGTTCATCACCGGTACGTCTCGCGGGTTCGGCAAAGAGTGGGCCACCGCAGCCCTCGAGCGCGGTGACAAGGTCGCGGCAACGGCTCGCAACGTGAGCAGCCTCGACGACCTCGTGGAGAAATACGGCGACGCGATTCTGCCGCTTCAGCTCGATGTCACCGACCACGACGCGGCGTTCGCCGCCGTCGCGGCAGCGCACGAGAAGTTCGGCCGCCTCGACGTCGTCATCAACAACGCCGGATACGGCCACTTCGGTTTCATCGAAGAAGTCAGCGAGAAAGACGCCCGCGCCCAGATCGAGACGAACCTGTTCGGCGCCCTCTGGGTGACGCAGGCCGCCCTGCCGTTCTTGCGTGAGCAAGGCAGCGGGCACATCATTCAGGTCTCGTCGATCGGCGGAATCTCGGCCTTTCCGCTGGTAGGTATGTACCACGCGTCGAAGTGGGGGCTCGAAGGGTTCTCGCAGGCACTCTCTCAAGAGGTCGCGGGATTCGGCATCCACGTCACCCTCATCGAGCCCGGCGGGTTCGACACCGACTGGGGCGGATCGTCGTCGGTGCGTTCCGACGAGCTGCCGGCCTACGCCGAAGCGCACAAGCAGGTCGCCGAGGCGAGAAAGGCCCGCATGGGCGCGGCCGGCGATCCCGGCTCGAGCGCACCGGTCGTGCTCAAGCTCGTCGATCTCGACGAGCCGCCGCTGCGCATCTTCTTCGGCACCAGCCCCCTCCACATCGCCAAGGCCGATTACGCTGGCCGCATCGAAACGTGGGAGAAGTACAACGACTGGTCGGTCGAGGCTCAGGGCTGAGCGCACACCAACCGCGCGGCTGCAGGATGCCCGGGAGAGGTTCTTCGGGCATCCTGCAGCAGACCCGCTCTAGTGGGCGGCTGCCGGCTGTGACAGCAGCTCGCGCACCGTTCGCGGCTCGCGGCCGAGCATCTCGCCGAGCAGAGGATCGACCCCAGCGAAGAAGCCCTGGTCTGCGGCCTGGTACATGCCGAGCATGAAGCGGGCGACGAACTCCGGCTGCCCGCCTGCCACCTGGGCGGCGATCCACTCTTCGGGGTCGAGTACGACTCTCGTCACCTCGTGGCCCGCCAGGTCGGAGGCGATCACGGCGATGTCTTCGAAGGTCGGCGCGGCGCTCGCGGTGAGAGTGACCGGGCCGTCGAACCGGCCGGTCGCGAGTTCGTCAGAGGTGAGGATGATCGCCGCGGCCTCTGCCGCATCTTCCCGCGCCGTCCACGACACGGGGCCGTCGGCGGGCACTGCAATGGTGCCGGTCTCGTGCCACGGGCCGAGCAGCCAATTCAGGCTGTGCGCGTAGAAGCCGTTGCGCAGCGAGGTCCAAGCGACACCGGATTCGGCCAGCAGTTGCTCGGTGGCGGCGTGATCGCGCCCCGGGCCGAACGGGGTGTCGAGGGAGGCGCCCTGGTGGCTCGTGTAGAGAATACGGCCGACTCCGACGCTGACTGCGGCGTCGATCGCCGTCTTGTGCAGGCTCACCGCGTCGGCTGCCGGGTCGCTCGACGACACGAGCAGCAGCTGGTCGGCGCCCTCGAATGCGCCTGGGAGCGACGCGGCGTCGGCGTAATCGCCCTGCCGTACGGCGATGCCGAGGTCGGCGAAACGCTGGGCCTTCGCGGCGTCGCGGGCGACCACGACGATCTCGCTCGCGGGCAGACGGTCGAGCAGGTGGTCGACGGTAGCGCCGTTGAGGGCTCCGGTTGCTCCGGTGACGATGATCATGATCATCCTTTCGTGTTATCGATGAAATCATAATTAGCGTATCACCGAAAACACTGTGATAACGAAACTACGTTATCGTTGGTTCATGATCGAAACGACGAGCACCCGCGCCGACACGAGGTCGCGCATTGTCGAGGTCGCGGCACAGCTGCTGCGCGAGCAAGGTCCGTCGGCCGTGACGACGCGCGGAGTCGCTGAGGCGGCCGGTGTTCAGGCGCCCACGATTTACCGGCTGTTCGGTGACAAAGACGGCTTGCTCGAGGCTGTCGCCGAGCACACGATGGCAGGTTTCGTCTCGGCCAAGGCCGCAGTGGTAGCTGCGGCGTCTGCCGATGACGTCGATCCGCTCGATGATCTGCGCTCAGGCTGGCTGTCGCAGATCGAGTTCGGTGTCGCGAATCCAACACTCTTCGCGCTCATGAGTGATCCTGCCCGGGTCATTCACTCGCCGGCCGCGCGGTCGGGCCGCGAGGTGCTCGAGGCCCGCGTTCACCGCATCGCTCTGGCCGGGCGGCTGCGCGTCTCCGAGCCGAGGGCGGTCAAGCTGATCCAGTCGGCGGGAACCGGCGTGATTCAAACGCAGCTGTCGACCCCGCCCAGCGAACGAGATGCCGGCCTCGCCGACGACATGTTCGAAGCTGTGCTCGCACGCATTCTCACCGACGCTCCCGAGCGCGAGGCCAACACCGACACGGTCACAGCGGCGACGATCGCTTTTCGGGCCGTGGCGACGAAACTGGATGCTCTGACCGAGGCCGAGCGCATGCTCCTCACCGACTGGCTCGACCGCGCGCTTGAATTGGAGCAGACTCGGCAACGTAAGAACTTGTAGCCACGACGACGCACTTGCTGCTACGATTTGGCGACGTTCCGGCCGACTGGCGCGGGATGACCTCCTGACGATGTGGGGTTGCGCGGTGGCCGAGTGACAGAGCACCCCGGTGGCGCGGCATCCTCGCCCGAGCTGAGGCGCACCCTCGGCGGCTTTCAGCTGTTCGCCATCTCTTTCGCCTTCATTTCTGTCGCGGTGGGAGTCTTCGCCACCTACAGCCAGACTCTGCAGAGTGCCGGGCCGGTGGGCATCTGGCTCTGGATCATCTCCTCGGTCGGGCAAACACTGGTCGCCCTGGTTGTGGCCCAGTTCGCTGCTCGTATCGCGCTGACCGGGTCGTCGTACCAGTGGGCGTCGCGCCTGGCGAACCCGAGGGTGGGCTGGTTCTTCGGCTGGCTCACGTTCTGGTATCTGGCCACGGCAGTGGTGACCATGGCGAACGCCATGGCCAGTCAGGCACTCATGCCGCTGCTGGGTATGGCGCCCGACGAGGAGCTGGCGCGCATCATCACCCTGATCATCCTCGTCGTACAAGCCGTGCTCGTTATCGCCTCGACACGGCTGCTCGGCTGGATCACGTCGGGCGCCGTCGGAGTGGAGCTCGGCATTCTGGTGCTGCTGGTGATCGGCCTCATCGTCGTGATCGCGGTGACGGGCAGCGGCAATATCTCGAACCTCGCCTCTCGCGGAATCACTGCGGGTGACCCCAACTACTACGCCATCGGCGGCGGCCTCATGGCCGGCATGCTGATGGGCCTCACCACGCTCGTCGGCTTCGATTCGGCCGCCAACCTCGCCGAAGAGGCGAAAGACCCGTTCAAGAGCGTGCCGCGGGCCATTGTGTTCTCGGTGGTCGCGGCGGCTGTCGCCGGGCTGCTCTTTCTGATCGTGCTCACGGTGGCGATCAAAGACATTCCCGCCATCAGCACCAGCGGTTCGCCCGTGGCCGACATCATTGGCGATCAGCTCGGGCCTGTGGTGGAGCGCATCCTGCTCGCCGGCATCGTGTTCGCGTTCTTCGGCGCAGGAATGGTGGTCATGGCCGCTTGTTCGCGCCAGGTGTTCGCCATGGCGCGCGACAAGCGGTTTCCGGCACACAGTCTCATGCGCAGGGTGAATCCGCGAACGCAGACGCCGGTGCCCGCCACGCTGCTCATTCTGGTGATCGGTGTTGTGCTCATGGTCGCGTTGCCGGGGGATGCCCTGCTGCAGTTGATCGAAGGCGCCACCGTCTTGCCCGCCCTGCTGTACGGCGCGATCGTGGTGCTCTACCTCGTCGTTCGCAAGCGGCTCGAGGTGAAGGCGGGCGGCTTCAGTCTCGGCCGATTCGAGATACCGGTTTCGATCGTGGCCCTGGTCTGGGTGGGGTTCGCCGTCTTCACGCTCGTGACGCCGCCGAGTGCGGTGATACCCAACATCGTCGTGCTCGGGCTGATTGTGCTGGGAGCGCTCTACTTTCTGAAATTGTGGATCTTCAACCGCGACGTTCTCTACACCGAGCCCGACGGGGGTAGTGCCGTAGAGCTGGCACCCGCTGAGGCTCTCGAGTGAATCAGGGCTCGGCCTGACTCTGCGGAGCTGGCGGGTTGCGGTCGCCGTCGTGGCACTGCTTACGCTGGCCGGATGCGCGACAGGGGCGGGTTCCTCGGGCCAGGGCTCATCCGACGGCCCCACCACGTCGCCGTCCAGGTCTGACGCTGCGTTCGCTGCGGCGATGTCGGCTCCTGTCGCCGCTTGGCAAACTTCGTATCAGGCGAGCTCGATGACCTTCTCGGTGCCCGGAACGGTGGTCGCGGCATCCGTCGGCGACGCACCCGCGAGCCTCGTCGCCAGTGGCGACGCTGTACTCGGCTCGCAACCCATCTCGGTCGACGACACGTTTCACATCGGAAGCATGACCAAGCTGTTCACTGCGGCGCTCATCATGCAGCTCGACGAAGAGAAAGTGCTCTCGCTGAACGACACCATCGGCACCTGGTTTCCTTCGGCGCCGAACGCCTCCACGATCACTGTGCTCGAGTTGCTGCAGCACGAGAGTGGACTCTACGAGCTCGACATGAGTCTTGTGGGCACTGCCACCAACCAGCAGGTCATCGACAACGTGTTCGCCCAGGCGCCCATCGCCGCACCGGGAACCAGCTACCAGTACCTCAACGCCGGCTATATCATCTTGGGCCGCATTGCCGAGCTGGCCTCGGGCACGCCCTATGACCAGCTCGTGCAGACCCGCTTCATCACGAAGCTCGGCCTCACCAGCACCTACCTCGACGGGTACGGATCGGGCCCGGTCGCCCTCACCGGCTTTGACCTCGCGTGCGCCGAAGGATCGGGCAGCGACTGCCTCGGAAAGCCCTCGGCGCCACAACCGACCGCCCCGGTTCCGTCGCCGCAATGGAGCGGTGCCTGGGCGGCCGGCGGCATGGTCAGCACCGCCCGAGATCAGGCGACCTGGATTCGTGACCTCGTGGCGGGTGACGTGCTCGACGCCGCGCACAAGACGCTCATGAAGAACCTCACGCCGCTCTCGTCGGCGTACTACAGCAGCGCCTACGCCACGGCGGGCATCCCGGCCGTTCAGCTCGGCGAGGGCGCTGGTCTGGCCTCGTGGAATGTTCCCGGCGTCGGCACGTGCCTCGGTCACGCGGGCTCAATACCCGGCTCCAACGGCATCGCCGCTTACTGCCCCGACGCGAAGCTGACCATCGTCATTCTGAACGACATCGACCCCGCGGGCACCAGTCCCGGCTACCCGGGCCTGGTCGAGCTCGCTCCGGCCGCTCTGAAGGCTCTCGCCGACTGAACGGATGCCCGGGGCCGGGGCAGCTCTCCGCACGCTGCGGCTCAGGCGAATCGAGGCGGCGTGGCCTCAGGGCCGACCGACCCAGCGGATGAGCGCTTCGATCAGCTCGGCGACCACGTCGGCGTCGGTGTGGGCGTCGGAGTCGACGTTGGCATCGGCGCCGGTGCTGCCCACCCACGCGACGTACCCGTCGGGGCGCACCAGCACGGCCGTCGGCGCCGGTACCGCACCGATCTCGGGTAGTTCCCACGGGCCCGCGCAGGTTGCGCGAACGATCTTCACGCGGCTACTCCACTCGGAGACGAGATCACCGACGAACGCTCGACTGAAGTCGAGCAGAACGGGGCGCGCGTCGTGCAGCAGCTCTGAGGCGCGCAGGGGGCGGGCCTCGACGAGCAGGTCGAGGTCGGGCATCCGTCGCCCCAGAAGCGGGTGCTCGGCAGCGCCCGCTGCGCTTGCCTCCGGCCCGAGGTCGTAGTGCACGCCGAGCCCCGAGAGCCGTGCCCCGACGTGTTTGCGGGCCTGGTCGAGCGAGAGCAGGTCGGCGACGGCCGACGCCACGGCTTTCGACCGGGCATCCGCCCGCCGCAGGCCCACCTGCGCCAGCGTGTCTTGCAGCACCTGCGCTGCGACCGGATGCCGCTCGGCCTCGTAGGTGTCGAGCAGTGACGCCGGCGAGACTCCGGCCACCACCTGGGCGAGCTTCCACCCGAGATTCACAGCGTCTTGCACCCCGATATTGAGCCCCTGCCCGCCGGCCGGATAGTGCACGTGGGCCGCGTCTCCGGCGAGCAGGATGCGCCCGGCCCGATACGCGACGGCCTGGCGCGCGGCGTCGGTGAAGCGCGAGATCCAGGTGGGGGAGTGCACCCCGAAATCGGTGCCCCACACGGCGACCATCGCCTCGCTCAGGTCGGCGAGCGTCGGTTCCGCGGCGCCCGGTTTCAGCTCGTTCTCGGTGACGACGACACGGATGGTCGACGACCCCTTCTCGATAGGACCGATGCCGTTGCTGCCCCCGCCGTCTTTGTCTTTGCGCATGCCCCGCTCGGGTTCGACGCCGTACTCGACCTCGGCCACGAGGTTGCTGACGGTCGCCTCCCACCCCTCGAACGCGATGCCCGCCGCCTTGCGCACCGCGCTTCGGCCGCCATCGCAGCCGACCACATACTGCGCCCGCACGTCGTCGTCGCCGAGCGCTTTCGCAGAGTCCTTCATCGGGCCCGGGGCGTCGCCCGCGACATCCGGATGCCCGCCCGCCACTCGCACGGTCACCCCGGTATCGTCGGCCTCGACCCCCGTCACCTCGCACCCGTACTCGACGCTGACCCCGAGCTCCCGAATCCACTCCGCGAGAATTGCCTCGATGCGGTTCTGCCACAGCCCCAGCCCGTAGGGGTGTCGCGTCGGAAAATCGCTGATGTCGAGCGTGACTTCGCCGAATCGCTGTACCTGAGCCGTCGTGCCCGCCTCGAGAAAGCGGTCGGCGATGCCGCGCTGGTCGAACACCTCGATGGTGCGCGACTGCAGGCCGCCGGCCCGCGACCCCGCGAGCTGCTGCGTCGGTCGCCGTTCGAGCAGCCGAACATCCACCCCCGCCAGCGCCAGCTCGGCCGCCAGCATCATGCCGGTCGGCCCTGCTCCGACAATCGCCACTGCACACTCGTTCACACTGCGCTCACTCACATCGCACCCCGTCTCTCGGGCTCGAAAGAACCCGAACACGTAGTCTGCGGCACAGAGGGGGTCTTGCGGCAAGCCCCGTGCTGGTCGATAATCTGATTAAGGCAGGGAGATGTTTTCCTTGCTTTTTCTGTTTTCTGGCGCTGTGTTTGGGGCGGGGCGCGCGCAACGCTCGGCGCCGGGCACGCTCGGCGCTTCGAATGTCAGAGCCCCAGCAGCTCGAGAGCAACCCTCAGTCGATCTCGGTATTCGGCCCGCAAGTCGACCTGATGCTTGAGGCCGATCGAGGTGCTGATGAGGGTTCGAGCCAGAGCGGATGCCCGGTCGGGTGACCGATCGGAGGCGAGGGCCTGAGTGATCAACCCTTCGAAGCGCTGCGGCGCCGTCGTGACGATGTCGCCGAGCAGGCGGGGGTTGTCGTCGATCACCCCCGCGATGTCGCGAGCGAGGGGTCCGACATACGAACCCGCCCAGTGGTCGAAGGCGTCGAGCAGGCGCTCGGCCAGGGCGCGGTCGCTGCTCAGGGCGGCGTCGGCCGCTGAGAGGTCGTTGTTGAGGGCCTGGGTCACTGCAGCGCGGAAGATCGTCTCTTTCGAGGTGAACAGAAAGTAGAGCCCGGGCCGCGAGATGTCGGCGTCGTTTGCCACCTGATCCATGGAGGTCTTGCGGTAGCCGTACCGGGCGAACGTCGTCAGTGCCGATTCAAGCACCCGAACTCGCCGATCGGTGTCGGCGGCCGTTGCCGTTGCGGTTGGCGTTGGCGTTGGCGTTGCCGTTGGTGTTGCCGTCGTGTCGATGTTCGTCGCACCCATGGCAAGAGCCTACTATACAAATACTGTCTAATCTGTATAGTGATCGCATGACCGATCATGAACTCATCTCCACACGCTTCGACGCCTCGAGCACCGCCGACGAGGTGCTGAGCGGCATCGACCTCGGCGGCCTGCAAGCCGTCGTGACGGGCGGAGCGTCGGGCATCGGAGCCGAGACCGCCCGCGCGCTTGCCGCGGCCGAGGCTACGGTCACACTCGCGGTGCGCAACACGCGGCAGGGTGATGCGGTTGCCGACTCGATCGCGGCCGCGGGGCGGTCATCCGGCCCTGCGGCCGGGGCTCAGAATCCGCGCGAGGCTCAGCGCCCGCGCGCAGTCCAGCACCCGCGCGTGGCTCAGCTCGACCTGGCCGACCCCGCCAGCATCGATCGCTTCGTGCACAACTGGCGTGGCCCCCTGCACCTGCTGATCAACAACGCCGGCGTTGTCACGGGCGGTCTCGAAGGAACGGCCGCGGGGTACGAGCTGCAATTCGCCACCAACCACCTCGGGCATTTTGCACTCGCAACCGGGCTGCACGACGCCCTTGCGCTCGGCGCGGCAGACCGTGGGGGCGCCCGTATCGTTTCGCTCAGCTCGACGGCGCACATGAGGTCGAACGTCGACTTCGACGACCTGCAGTTCGAGTCTCGGCCCTACGATCCGCAACTCGCCTACGCTCAGTCGAAGACGGCGAATTCCCTGTTTGCGGTCGAGGCCACTCGGCTCTGGGCATCCGACGGCATCGTTGCGAACGCCGTCAACCCCGGGGGAGTCGCGACCGGTTTGCAGCGCAACTTCACGCCGCAGCAGAAGGCGTCGCTCGATGCGGCGGAGGCGGCCGGAGTGTTCACGTACAAGACGGTCGAGCAGGGAGCATCCACCACCCTCGTCGCCGCTGTCTCGCCCGAGTTCGCCCACACGGGCGGCCACTACCTCGACGATTGTCGGGAGGCTTACACGGTGCCCGACGAGGCTACGCTCGCCGAGCATCCGCACGGGGTGAAGCGCTGGGCGCTCGACCCCGCGGCAGCCGAGCGGCTCTGGGCGGTCTCGACCGGGCTTCTTCGCGGCTGAGGTCGATGCGACGCGAGTGCGACCCGCCTGCACTGACTCGACCCGCCTGCACTGACCTCACCCGGCGGCGGTGATCTCTTCTAACAGCGCTTCGATGCGCCGTTTGATGTCGTCGCGAATCGGCCGCACCTCGTCGATCGCTTTGCCGGCGGGGTCGGTCAGTTGCCAGTCTTCGTAACGTTTGCCCGGAAAAATGGGGCAGGCATCGCCGCAGCCCATGGTGATCACCACGTCTGACCCCCGAACGTCTTCGGTCTGCAGGATGCTCGGCACTTCGCCCGCGATATCGATGCCTTCTTCGGCCATCGCCGCCACCGCGACGGGGTTGATCGAGTCGCCGGGCTCAGAACCGCCCGACAGCACCGTCACCCGGCCACCGCTGAGCTGCCGCATGTAGCCGGCCGCCATCTGGGATCGGCCGGCATTGTGCACGCAGACGAACAACACGGTGGGCTGAGTCATGGGCTTCTTTCTTCGGGTCTGGCCGGATTCGGCCGGGTCAGACGGGTCAGGCCGGGTCGGGTGGGTTCGGCCGCCACCGATCTCGCCGGCGGCGGCCGAACGTTCAGCAGCAGTCAGGCGTGCAGCCGGCTAGACACTCCGGCGGGCAGACTGACGGGTCGCAACAATCATCCATCACGATCCTCCTCTCAACATCGACGGCTGTCGATGCACACAGTCTCCGATTAAACATCGACGCCTGTCAATGTTTATGGCATCATCGGTGTATGCCCGTCGCTCAGCTGATTCCCGTTCGTGACCTGCAGTCGTGCTGTGCACCGTTGACCCGCGAGGCCATCTCCCCGCAGAACGCCGAATCGCTGGCCCGATCGCTGAAGGCGCTCGCTGACCCGGCGCGGCTCCGCCTGCTCTCGATGGTCGCCGCGCACGAAGACGGTGAGGCGTGCGTCTGTGACCTCACCGACCCCCTCGGCCTGTCGCAGCCCACGGTCTCGCACCACCTGAAAGTGCTGGTGGATGCCGGATACCTCACCGTTTCGAAGCGTGGCACCTGGCACTACTACCGCCTGGTCTCCGGCGCCCTCGACTCGGCCGCCACCCTGCTGACCACCGTCTGACGACACGGGCTTCTGCTCGCGCGCTGTCGCTTTAGGCGGCTGCCCGGCTGCCCAGCTGCCCAGCCGCCGGGCTCCTGGCTCCTGGCTTGCCCGGCTGGGGGGCTTTCGTCGGAGCTGGCGTCGCATCCCTGCGATACGTCGACATGCAGCGTCAGCTCCGACCGTAGTCACTTCGACAAGGCAGGCGAGGGCGCCCCGCGCTCGGCGAGGGGTCGGCGACGCAGCGACAGCTGCGCGATGGCCGGGGGCACGTAGGCCTGATCGAGGGTGCCGACGTCAGTGCCGGGCGGAACAATGGCGTCGATGCGGTCGAGTACCTCGTCAGAGAGCACGGTGTCGACCCCGGCGAGCAGGTCGTCGAGCTGCTCCATCGTGCGAGCACCCAGCAGCGCACTCGACACACCCGGGTGCGTGGTCGCGAAGGCCATCGCGAGGTGCGGCATCGACAGCCCGGCCTCTGCGGCAAGCGGAATCAGCTGCTCCACCGCGTCGAGCCGGCGCTCGTCTGCGAACGACGACAGAAACTTCGCGCGGATCACGTCGGTGCCTCCGCCCCGACGAACTCGGCCGGTGAGCATGCCTTGGCCGAGCGGCCCCCAGGTCAAAATACCCATGCCGTACTGCTGCGCCACCGCAAGCACTTCGCTCTCGATGCTGCGGTTCAACAGCGAGTACGGCGGCTGCTCGGTGTGGAATCGCTCGAATCCGCGCCGCTCCGACATCCATTGCGCCTCGACCATGTACGACGCGGGAGTGTTCGACGACCCGATCGCGCGCACCTTGCCCGCCCGAACCAGATCGGTGAGCGCCGAAAGCGTCTCATCGATGTCGGTCGTGGGGTCGAGCCGGTGAATCTGGTACACGTCGATGTAGTCGGTCTGCAGTCGTCGCAGCGAGTTCTCCACGGCGGTCATGATCCAGCGCCGCGAGGTGCCGCGGTGGTTCGGGTCGGAATCGACCGGCCGCCCGAACTTGGTCGTCAGTACGACAGCGTCGCGCCGCCCCTTCAGCGCCTTGCCGACCACCTCTTCTGAGTCTGCATAGGCGTCGGCAGTGTCGATGAGGTTGATGCCGGCATCCAGTGCCCGGTGGATGATTCTGGCGGAGTCTTCGGGGTCGGGATTGCCGACTGACGTAGCGAACATGAGCGCGCCAAGGCCGTATGCGCTCACGGTGATGCCGGTTCTGCCGAGGTTTCTATACTGCATGGTGTGTTCTCCAGACGTATACTTCCAATAAGCGGAAGCTCTTTCCGAAACTATACGGAATTGCTTTCCGTTTAGCAATGCTCGCGCGACAGAAACCGTGCGAGACAGAAAGGTCGTGCCGTGCGCTCCGACGCCCAGCAGAACGTCGTCTCACTGCTCGACGCCGCCAAGACCGTCTTCGCCCGCAGCGGTGTGGATGCTCCCGCCAAAGAGATCACCGACCTCGCCGGCGTGGGCGTCGGTACCCTCTACCGGCACTTTCCGCGCCGCTCCGACCTCATTGTCGCGGTCATGCAGAACGAGATCGACGAGTGCATCGCCGCCGCCGAACAGCTCGCCGCCACCCTCGGCCCGTGGGATGCGCTGCTCGGCTCAATCGACCGGTTCGCCGATTTTGTCGGCACCAAGAGCGGCCTCGGTGCGGCCCTGCATTCCGGCGACCCGGCTTACGACGGCCTGCCCGGCCGGCTGCTCGACCAGTTTGTGCCCGTCTTCGACGAGCTGCTCACCCGCGCCGTCGACGCCGGATGCGCGCGCGCCGACGTCACCGCCCGCGAAGTTCTGCTCACCGTCGCTCTGCTCTGCCAAGCTGGGCAGGCCGGACAGGCCGGACAGCCCGGACAACCCACCCAGCCCGGACAGCCCACCCAGCCCGATCAGCCCATCCAGCCCATCCCGCCCGCCGCGAACCGCCGCATGATCCGCATCTTCGTCGATGGTCTCGCCGGCACTGGCATTCGCGCGCAAGCCGCGCCACAGTAGACGTGAGGTCGAAGGAGACGCCGATGAACGAAACGATGAGAGCCCTGCGAGCGCACCAGCGGGGCGGCCCCGAGCAGCTGCAGCTCGACACGATTGCTCTGCCGACGCTCGGGCCGGGCGAGGTGCTGGTCGAGGTGTACGCCACCGCCATCACCTTCGCCGAGCTGACGTGGGACGAAACGTGGACGCACCTTCCGGCCATTCCCGGCCACGAGTTCTCGGGCGTGGTCGCGGCGTTGTCAGACGACGCGGCGGGCGTCTCGGTGGGTGATGAGGTCTACGGGCTCATCCGGTTCGAGTTGGAGGGAGCCGCAGCAGAGTACGTCGCCGTGCCGACGGCCGATCTGGCACGCAAACCCGCTCGTCTGACGCACGCGCAGACGGCCGCGCTGCCGCTCGCTGCTCTCACGGCGTGGCAGGCGCTCTTCGATGTTGCGGCCGTCAGTGAGGATGATCGGGTGCTCGTTCAGGGCGGAGCGGGCGGCGTCGGCATCTTCGCTGTTCAGCTCGCGAAATCGGTCGGCGCCACCGTAACGACAACCGTTCGAGGCGACGGCGTGGCTCTCGCGACCTCGCTCGGCGCCGACGAGATCATCGACACCGACACCGACGACTTCACGGAGCGGGGCAGGCGATTCGACGTGGTGATCGACACGATCGGTGGGGATGCTCTACAGAACTCCTTCGAGGTCATCGTCGAGGGCGGCCGGCTCGTCACGCTGCAGGGGCCGCCCGATCAGGCCCGGGCCGCGGCCGCGGGCGTCGAGGCGACGTTCTTCATCGTGGCGCCCGACGTCGACGAGCTCGACCGACTCTCCGACCTCGCCGACCGCGGCGAACTCGACGTCGTGATCGCGAGCACGTTCTCACTCGAGCAGGGCCGGGCGGCGTTCGAAAGCGGCGCGGGTACCCACCGTGCGCCGGGCAAGACGGTACTCATTGTGCGCGAATAGCGCCTTTGTAAGCGAATAAGCGAATAAGCGAATAAGCGTGCAGGGAATGCAGGCGTGCAGGGACTAGACGTGTGGGCGAATCGGCGGCCCGGCGGACTACTTCGAGCCCGCCACTCGCCGCCGAATCGCGAAGGCACCCGCACCCAGAGCGAGCAGAACCGCCGCACCGAGAGCGATTGCCGAGGCGTCAAGACCCGTCGATGCGAGAGCGGGCTTGGCCGCCGTTGCCGCCGCCGTCGGCGGCGTAATGGTCACTGGCCCCGCTACGGCGGTCGTCGTCGGCGTGGGTGTGGGGGTCGGGGTCGTCGGCGGAACGACAGCCGCGACATCCAGTGACACCCTGCAGGCCACGAGACCACCCGCGGCAGGCGACACGCTCAGTGATGTGACACCTGTCGCTGACAGAGCGGTGTCGGCCACGCCGTTCACGTCGCACGTCCAGGTCGGCGTGTAGGCGGCGAGGTTGGTGCCGGTCAACGCCAGAGTGTATGCGGTTCCGTCGGTGACTCGGGGCAGCACCGTCAGCTGACCCGTGGATGCACTGCTGCCGTCACCCGTCGATGCGGTGCCGACCACCGTCGACTCCGGCGACGTCACGCTGACGTCGAACGTGTCGCCCGCCGCCGCGCGGTTGACGACGGTTGCGTCGGCCTGCAGTTTTGAACTCTGGAACGCGAAGGCGACGCCTTCCCGAGCATCGGGGGTGTACCCGACGGTCATGGTCTGGGTGAACGAGCTCGGCTGCGTCGAGCTGACGAGCGCCGTTCCGTACCCGCTCGACGTCAAGTCGCCGGTGCACGTAATCGTGTTGGGGTCGACCTGAACGATGTTTCGCTGGCAGCCGTTCTGGCCCGGGCTCGATTCGTACGTCGCCAGAACCTTGACTCCGCTGCCGGAGGTGAAGGTGATGCTCTCGTTGCCGAAGGTCGACTCGGCGTCGGCACCGACGAACTGCCAGCCCTGAACGGCGGCGCCCGATGAATCCGTCACCGCGATGTCGTCGAGCGTGATCGTCGAAACGCCGTAGGGGCCGAAGACCGCATCTTGATACAGGGCGGGCTGCCCGGGCGTGCCCAGGTAGATCTGGTTGCCGATCGCTGCCCCGCCCCAGGTCGGAAATCCGCTGGCCCGCACGGGGTTCGTGCCGGAAGTGTGAGCCGTGAACGTGGTCGTATAGCCGCCCGGCAGCGTGATGCTGAACGGTTGACCCGCAGCGCTTCGCGCTGTGGCGTCGCTGTAGCTCGCCATGTCGATCCAGCAGAGGGTGTCGGCGTAGGGCCCGCCCGTGCCATAGCCGCAACCCACGGGTTGCGCAGCGTCAGGCGTCGCGGCTGGCTCGGCCGCCGACGCAGCCGCGGGTATGGCGAGCGCCACGGCGGCAAGTGCGCTGACCGCCACGCCGACGAGTACACGCAGTCGTTTGGCGCGGCGATTCGGTGTCGAAGAGACGTTTCTCACAGCTACCCCCAGATGTCGTCGAGGCAAATGTAACCCGAGATGTGGTCGACTCTCCAGAGTTCTCGCGATATCGCTGCCTTCAGATCTCTGCCTCGAGGTGCCCATCCTGGCCCTGCGCGCACGCAGGGAGGCCCTGTTGAGCCCTCCCTGCGCCGACCGGCAGTGCTTAGCATCGGCATATGAACGAAATCACACTGAACAACGGTGTCACCATGCCCGCCCTCGGCTTCGGAGTCTTCCAGAGCGCGCCCGAAGAAACCGCCGAGGCCGTGCGTGTCGCCCTCGAGACCGGCTACCGGCACATCGACACTGCGGCCGCCTACGGCAACGAGAAGCAGGTGGGCGAGGGGTTACGACGGTCGGGCATTCCTCGAAGCGAGATCTTCATCGAAACGAAAGTGTGGGTCAGCGACTTCGGTTACGAGCAGACCCTGCACGCGTTCGAGAAGGCCACGCGCAAACTCGGCTTCGACCAGATCGATCTGCTCATTCTGCACCAGCCCGCGCCGAGCCGCTTCGAACAGACGATCGGTGCGTACACCGCTCTCGAAAAACTGCTCGCCGACGGGTCGGTTCGCTCCATCGGCGTCAGTAATTTCATGCGTCATCACCTCGACGAACTCGCCGCAGGCACCACGGTCGTGCCTGCGCTGAATCAGATCGAGCTGCATCCCTACTTCGCCCAGCCCGACGTGCAGGCGGCTGACGCCGAGACGGGAATCCTCACTCAGGCCTGGTCGCCCATCGGCGGCATCACGTTCTACCCGGCGTATGCGGGCGACGGCAGAGCAAGTGTGATGCAAGACCCGACCATCGGCGAGATCGCGGATGCCCGGGGCAAAACCCCTGCGCAGGTGATGTTGCGCTGGCACCTGCAGCAGGGTCGCTCGGCCATTCCCAAGTCGACGAATCCGACGCGCATCGCAGAGAACTTCGACGTGTTCGACTTCGAGCTCGGCGACGACGACGTCGCTCGCATCAACGCCCTCGACACCGGAGTGCGCGGCGGCCCAGACCCCGACGGCGCTGACACGACCCGCTTCGACCGCGTCATTCCCGAAGACTGAATCCCGAGGAGCGGCCGCCGCTCGCGCCTCCCGCCGCCCGCCGCCCCGCCCAGGCCCCGCGCCCCGCGCCCCCGCGCCCCCGCGCCGGCGCGGTAGTTCGGCGCTTCCGCGGTAGTTCGAACTACCGCGAATGCGCCAAAACACCGCGTCGCCCTCAGACGAGCCCGAGGTCGCGCAGGCTTTCGGCCGTCTCGACGATCGTGTCGACCGCCGGGCGGGGCCGAAAGCCCAGCTCGGCCTTCGCGCGGTCGTTGTGGATGACCAGCGGCGCCGGCTCGTCGCCCGGCGCTTCCTCGGTCGGCACCCGTGAGGCGAACGCACCGAGCCGCGACCGCAGCACCTGCGCCACGTCGAGAAACGTGAGCGTCGCACCGTCGGCGAGCGCCAGGTAGCGCTTTCCAGCAGCCCCGGGCGTTGTCATCGCGGCAATGTGCACGGCGGCGACGTCACGCACATCGGCGATACCGAAGCGCTGCCGAGGAACCTGCGTCATGGCGCCGCTGAGCATGCCGGCAAAGAGCTGAAGGGAAGAGCGGGCATCCACTGTCAGCGTCGGCCCGGCGATCCACGTCGGATTGACGACCACGAGCTCGGTCTCGTCACCTTCGCGCTCGATGAAATCCCACGCGGCGCGCTCGGCGACGGCTTTCGAGAGCGGGTACGCGGCGAGTCCTGGCGTCGCCGGATCGGTCCAGTCGCTCTCGTCGTAGTCGCGCACCGGCTTGGGGGAGTACCCGATGGCGGCGAACGACGACGTCAGAACGACGCGGGGCACCCGGGCATCCCGAGCCGCGCGCAGCACCCGCAGCGCTCCGTCGCGGGCGGGAATCACGATGTCGTCGGGGTTGGCCGACTGAATCATCGGCGACGCGACGTGGTAGACCCCGTCGACGCCGGCGGCAGCGGATGCCCACCCCTCGTCTTCGGTCAGGCTCGCGTGCACGATCTCGAGCCCGCTGTCGTCGGCTCCGGCTCGCCGCAGCGCCTCGCGCAGGCCCGGTTCGCTCGCAGCGCTGCGGACTGTCGTGCGCACCTCGGTGCCGCCGAGCAGCAGGTCGGCGATGAGGCGCGTTCCGAGGTATCCGTTACCGCCCGTCACCAACACGCGGCTCATGACAGCACAGCCTCGAGCTCGCCGAGCATCGCATTGACCCGTTCGCTCGCCGCCGCTTCTGCCTGCGCGTCGTCGCGGTCGCGCGCATCCCACAGCCCGGCCTTCGCCTCGAGGTAGTTCAGGTGCACGTGCAGCGTGGCGATCTCGCGCTCGATGCGGAGCGCGTGCTTGGTGAGCAGATCACGCTGTTCGGCGGCCATGGATCGCCCGATCATCCGGTTCGCCTGGTACGTGCGCATGTCTTCGATGCCGACACCCATCGCGCGCAGGCAGGCCAGCGCCTGCAGAGTATCGATGTCTTGGTCGCGGTAGCGCCGGTGGCCGCTTCGTTCGTCTCGGGCGATCGGGCCGCTGAGCCCGACCTCTTCGTAATAGCGCAGGGTCGGCTCGCTGAGCCGAGTGCGCTGCGATGCATCCTGAATGGTCATCAGTGTCAGTGTGGTCATGTTCGTATCTGAACACACTTCAAGCGCTTGAGGTCAAGCGTTGACGCTAGAACGCCTCGTCACGATTCGCGATTGAGGCGGCGACAGCGAGGCGCTATGGTCGTGGCGATCGCGAGTTTTCGGCAGGAGGTGACACCCATGAACGCAGTATCCGCACAGGGTGCTCCCTGCAGTACACGATCGCGCGACTGACGTCGTCGCCCTCGGGAGCGCCCCTCCAGGCATTTCGCGAAAGGCGACTCCCATGAATTCAACACCCATTACTCCTCTGCACGTCTCCGACGGTCGGGCCCTCGTGCTCGGCGGTGGCGGAGCGGCAGGAAACGCGTGGCTGATCGGCGTGATCGCCGGTCTTTTCGACGGCCAGCTCGACGTGACCGACGCCGAGCTCATCATCGGCACTTCGGCCGGGGCGACGGCGGCGGCACAGATCACCGCAGCGACACCGCCCCAGCTGTACGCAGACATTCTCGCGGCCGTGCCGCCGCAGCGGCCCGGGGGCGGCAGACCCGCCAGTCTGCACGGCCCCCAGGGCTCGATGGTCGATCACCTCAGCAGAACGAACGATGTCATAGCTGCCGCCGATGGGCCGATGGATGTTCGCCGCAGACTGGCCGCGTCGGCCCTCCAGCTGAGCGATGCACTCGACCCGGCTCGGTGGGCGCGCTGGCGTGCCACCGTCGCCAGCCGACTACCCAGCCCGCAGTGGCCTGCGCAATCCTTGCTCGTCACGGCTGTCGATGCGCACACCGGCGATCCGGTCGAGTTCGACCGTGGCAGCGGAGTCGATCTCGTCGATGCCGTTGCAGCCAGCACATCTGGCGGTGCTCCGTACGGCATCGGCGACGGACTCTATCTCGATGGCGGCTATCGGCGATCGAGCGAGAACGCCGACCTCGCGGCCGGATACTGGCGTGTGCTCGTGCTGTCGCCGTTCGGGGGCCGAACGCGCATGCCACTCGAGTGGAACATGCATCTCGCGCCGCAGATCGACGAACTGCGTGAGGGTGGCAGCGACGTCGAGACCATCTTTCCCGACGGCGCGGCGCTCGCCGCATTCGGCGACAGCATGATGGACCTCTCGACCCGCCTGCCGGCCGCTCGAGCCGGGTATGCGCTGGGCAGAGCTCGTGCTGCGAAGCTCACCGAGTTCTGGAGGTGACGCGCGACCCGCTGCGAAGGGCATGAGCTGCCTGTGCTGCCTGTGCTGCGCAGAGAGCACGCCGAATGCGCAGAATTCGTTGCGGTCTCGTGGCAGGATTCGACCCATGGAGAAACGCGGCACACCCGGGCAACGCGGCAAACGCAACGGTATCGGCCGGCTGGAGGCGTTCAGCGACGCGGTACTGGCGATCGTGCTCACGCTGCTGGTGCTCGAGCTTCTTCCCGTCGGGGCACAGTCGCCGGCCCAGCTTCTCGAGAAGTGGCCGGCCTACCTCGCCTACCTGGCCGCATTCCTTACGATCGGTATCACCTGGATCAATCACAACGAGCAAATGTCTCGAGTGCGCCGCACAGACCCGATCGTGTTGGTCTTGAATCTTGGCGTGCTTCTGGGCACCTCACTCGTGCCCTGGCCTACCGCCCTCATTTCCGAAGCGCTGAAGGAGGGCGATCAGGCCGATCAGTTCGCCGCCATGGTCGTCTTCGCCGCTGTGGGCGTGCTCATCAGCGCACCATGGATCGCTCTCGATCGTTACCTGGCGGGCCATCCCGCACTTCTGAACTCTGCCGACGATGTCGAGTGGATGCGCAGACACGCTCTCTACTCCGTCGGAACGCTTGCCGTTGCGGTGATCAGTGTGGCCGTGGCAGCGATCTCACCGCTGGCCGCGCTCGTGCTCTATCTGGTTGTGGCTGCGGCCTTTCTTCTGGCGCGGCTGCGTGAGCGGACTGCGCTCGGGCAGCCCGAAGACGACGACGGGTGATGGATGCGCGTGCCTGGCGTGCCGGCTCGGGCCTGCCCTGCCTGCCGGGCCTGCCGTGATTGCGCGTGCCGGCTCGGGCCTGCGCGTGCCGGCTCGCGCCTCAGTCGCGCGCCGAGAGCACGCAGAACTCGTTGCCCTCGGGGTCGGCCAGAACGACCCACGGCGTGTCACCCTGCCCCAGGTCGACCCGCTGTGCACCCAGGGCGAGCAGCCGCTCGACCTCCGCGGCCTGGTCGTCGGGCACGAAGTCGAAATGCAGCCGGTTCTTGGCTACCTTCTGGTCTGGCGTGTTCAGAAACAGCAGCGTCGGATGCGACCCGTCGGGGTTCTGAAGTTCGAGCTCGTCGTCGGTCTCGTAGAGCAGGGTCCACCCGAGTGCGGCCTGCCACCAGCGGCCCACGGCGTGAAAGTCGTGGCAATCGACAACGATCTCTTCGAACAGCAGTGTCATGCCTCTACGCTAGCCGCGATCATCCGTTCGGCTCAGTGGTGTGTCGCTTTCGTCGGAGCTGCCGCGTCATCTCCGCAATACGTCGACATGGCGCGCCAGCTCCGACGAAAGAGCCGTGAGGCGGGCGGTCGAGGGCAGGTGCTACGGCGTCGTCACCCGAGAGCTGCTGGCAGCGCGCCTTAGACGCGCCGGCTACCCGTGAGCACTCGCACGAGAAACACGATGACCGCGATCACCAGCAGAACGACACCGACCCAGATGAGAAAGCTCAGCGATGACGAGATTCCGCCGGTGATCAACAGCACGATGGCGATGATTGCAACGATGATGAGAAGGATGTTCATGAGATGCCTTTTCTGCGAAGTGGCGTGAGGCGCCCGGGTTCGGGCGCTGGTCTCACTTCACCAGCTGAAGGGCGGTGGCGGCACACCCCTAGGGGTGTACTTTGGGGCCATGACTGTACCGGCAACGCGCCCCATCACGGTGGCCCTGGTCGACGACTACGACGTCGTGCTGATGGGTCTGGCCCACATGTTCGACCAGTATCAAGACCGTGTCACGGTGACGCAGATCGATGCCCGCACCCCCGTCGACGAGACCGTCGACATCGTGATGTACGACTCCTTCGCTCAGCCCGAGACCGACCAGAAAGAAGTGGCGGCCTTGGTCAGCAACCCGCGCGCCCGTCGAGTCGTCGTGTACACCTGGAACTTTCAGCCCGAGCTCGTCGAGAGTGCCCGGGGTCACGGGGTGCACGGTTACCTGTCGAAGACGCTTCCGGCGGCCGAGCTCGTGAGTGCTCTGGAGTCGATCCACGCGGGTGAAGAGATCGTCAGCGCGCCGCAGCGCCGGGCGGGCAGTGCGCTCGGGCTCGACTGGCCGGGTCGCACCGAGGGCATCACAGACCGCGAGTCGGAGATTCTGGCGCTCATCACGCAGGGCAAGAGCAACGCCGACGTTGCGGCGCTCACGTATCTGAGCCCGAACACCGTGAAGTCGTACATCCGCAGCATCTACCGCAAGATCCATGTGACCAGTCGCACGCAGGCGGTGCTGTGGGGTGTCGCGCACGGCTTCACGCCCGACCAGCGCCGCATCGAGCACTGGCGGGTCGGGGTGTAGTTCGGGCATCCTCTTGCGGGCATCCCCTGGCCGGATGCCCGCGGGTACGGTGGTCGCATGAGTTTTGATGTGACAGCCGACGCCTACCTGAGCTTCATGGGCCGCTACTCCGAGCCGCTGGCGGGCCTCTTCGCCGACTGGTCGGGGGTGCGCCGCGGCCAGCGGGCGCTGGATGTCGGTTGCGGCGCGGGGGCCCTCACCGAACAGCTCGTCATGCGTCTGGGCGCGCCGGCCGTCGCGGCGGTCGACCCGTCGGCGTCGTTCGTCTCGGCTACGCAGCAACGGCTGGCGACCGTCGACGTGCAGCAGGCCGGGGCCGAGCTCCTGCCGTTCGCCGACGCGCAGTTCGATGCCGTGCTGGCTCAGCTGGTCATCCACTTGATGCCGGATGCGGTGGCGGGGCTTCGCGAGATGGCACGTGTCACCAAGCCGGGTGGTCTCGTTTCGGCGTGCGTCTGGGATCATGCGGGCGAGCATGGCCCGCTCGCCACCTTCTGGAATGCCGTGCACGATCTCGACCCCGACGAACCGGGCGAGGCGACCATGCCGGGCACCAGCGACGGTGATCTCGCCGCATTGTTCTCGTCGGCGGGCCTGGTCGAGGTCGAAGCGTCGAGCTTGACGGTGACGCGGCACTATGACTCGTTCGACGAGTGGTGGCAGCCCTATTTGCTCGGGGTCGGCCCCGCCGGTGCCTATGCGGCGGAACTTTCAGACGCGGAGCGTTCGGCGCTGCGCGCGCGGTGCGTCGAGTTGTTGCCGGCGGGGGCGTTCGATGTATCGGCGCTGGCCTGGTGCGCTCGGGGAGTCGTTGCGTGACCGCATCGCTCCCACACTACTTGCCGAAGTGGTAAAGTGTGGGAATGTCTACTTCATTGAGCGATGTCGAAGTACCGCAGACGCTCCACGAGTTCTTGGCGCTAAGCGGTGCCAGCTGGAGCGAGCGCGACATCGTCGCCTCGATAACACAACTGATCGGCCCACAGACTTTGTCGGGAACGGTCGAACTGCCGGCAGACGAACGGCAACTCTGGGCCCAGTATTCGGGCATCTCTGAAGACGAAGAACTCGCCAAGCAGGCCGACCGTCGCGCGTTGTCTGAGACCGCCGCGCAGAGCATCATGGCGCTCACCGGCGAACAAGTCGGCGTGGGGCTGGGGTTGAAGCCGTCCACGATTCGGCACTACCGCACCGAGAACAGGCTCTACGCGTACATGGCCGAGGGTAAGGCGTGGTTTCCGATCTGGCAGTTCAGCCCCGACCTGTCGTCCGCGTTGCCTGGGCTGGCAGAGGTACTGGGCTCGCTCGACGCGCGCACGCATCCGCGCTCGGTTGCGGGGTTCTTCTCAACCGTGCAGTCAGAACTCGTCATCGCAGAGGTTGCGGTCTCCCCTCGGGATTGGCTTCTCGGCGGTGGGAGTCCGGCTGAGGTGGTGGCGCTCGCCTCTGAGGTCGGGCTCGGGCTGTAGTTGGCATCGCTCGATCCGCCCTCGCGAGACGAGCTACTCGCGGTGGGGCCGGAGATTCGCACGCTCTCGACGCAAGCACCGCTGTGGCGCATCCACATGACGTCCACCAATCACCCTCAGGCGTGGAATCGCCTTCGAACCTGGGGGCCGTTGGCGTCCGCGCGATGGGATGCCCACCCACTGCCAGAGGGGGAGCATCCGTCAGACGGCGCCGCCTACCTCGGCTTCGATGTCGTCACTTGCCTGGCCGAGGTCTTTCAGGCGACGCGATTCGTCGACATTCATACGGGCGCTCCGTACGTCACCCTCTTCTCGCTCACGAGGCCGTTACGACTGATCGACGTCACGGGGGATTGGTTGCTGAGGGCGGGGGCGCGGTCATCCGTCGCCCTCGGTAAGAAGTCTCGTACGAGGGAGTGGGCGCGTGCCATTCGCGACGCCTGGCCCGATCTTGATGGTGTCTACTCACGGTCGGCGGTGGCTGGTGCGCACGAATGCGTCACTCTCTGGGGCGGTTCTGAAAGTGCCTTTGCTTCGGCACCGCTGCTGTCGACTCCGCTCTCGTCGCCCGCCATCGTCACGAACATCAAGATCGCGGCGGAATCGATACGGTACTCGAGCAACTGCTAGCGCGAGGCATCTGTATGTGATCTCGCTGTGGGGCTTCCGTCGGAGATGGGGCGACATGTCGACGCAGAGCGGGCCGTGTTCGCTCAGCTCCGACCTAAGTAACTTCTTCTCGGTGCGGTGCGGTGCGGTGCGGTGCGGTGCGGCCCGGCTCGGCGCTGTGCGCTGCCGGGTGGCGCGATGCGGCTCGGTCGCGCGTCGGGCGGGCTATACGCTCGAACCATGGCCATTCCCGACTTCATTGTGTCGCTGCGCGAGAAGATCGGGCACGAGACGCTGTGGCTCACCGGCGTGACCGCGGTCGTCGAGCACGAGGGCCGGCTGCTGATGGTGAAGCGCAGCGATTCCGGGGCGTGGACTCCGGTGACCGGAATCATCGACCCGGGTGAAGAACCGGCGGTCGCCGCTGCCCGCGAGGTACTCGAAGAGGCAGGTGTGGTCGCCATCGCCGAGCGGTTGGCGTGGGTGCACGTGCTGCCGCCCATGACGTACCCGAACGGCGACCGGGCACAGTACCTTGACCTCGTGTTCCGCCTGCGGTGGGTCTCGGGCATCCCGTACCCGGCCGACGGTGAGAACACCGAGGCCGAGTGGTTCCCGATGGATGCTCTCCCCCCGCACTCGGATGGGTTCGCCCAGCGCATCGCTCACGCCCTGAGCGACGACGTCGCCACCGGTTTCGAAGCGTGAGCGCCCTGAACGAAACCGAACAGAAGCGGATGGCCGGCTGGCGCCCGGCCGCAATCGTTTCGGTGGCGGCAGTCGCTCTTGTGGCGGGATTGGTCGCAGCCCTTCCGCTGTTTCTCACCGTGATGGGCGCGTTTCAGCTGTCGGCGCTGGCTCGCGGCGGCTGGGATGCGACGTGGAACGACGGCGACGCCGGGTTTACGATCGCGGGCGCGGTGGCGCTGGCGGTCATCCTGGGCATCGCCGGCATCGTGGGGCACGGTGTCGGCCGTGCGTTCCACGTTCCCCGAGCCGCTGCCCTGTGGATGTCTCTCGGTGGCTGCCTGCTCGTTGCAGGTGTCATCGTCGTCGTCGTGTTGAGCCGCTTACACTTCTGAGCTCGTGAATTCGACGTCGGGGCTGGCGCGGATCTGCGCAACCGAATCAATTTCACTGGGACGAGTATTATTCAGTATCGGTTTGTCGGAACCGGTTGAGTCCTCGATGGAAGGAGAAACCATGCGTTCGAACGATTCAATCGCGGGCAATCCATGGCCGCACGACATGGTCATCTCGATCGAGGAGCACGATCACGCTCTGCTTCGACTGCTGTTCGTTCGCGACGCGTGGGGCCTGAGTCCGAACGGGGCTCCAGCCGTCTCAGGCGCGATCGATGTCGGCGCCTCGTCGCGGCCGAACATCGTCGATCTGGGCGATGCCGACGCGCGATGGAGACTCGAGTGGCGGGCAAATTGGCAGCGTTTCGACGAGCATGATCGTGCTGTGCATGCTCTGACCGGGGCGAAGCTCCGTCGTCTCGACGCAGTGAGCGACGAAGAGTTGATCGAAAAGTATTCTCGAATGCCTTCGCGATATTGGGATCAGGGAGTGGACGACCGCGCCTTCGCACGCTGGCGAGACGAGCAGCTGAAGCGTTCCGAACAACGGCGGCAACTTCCGCTGACCGAGCATCCGGAGCGCAGATCGCTTTCAGCACTGATCTCGGCATGGGAGTGCGGCCTGACGAACATCGTTCAGTTGCCGTACAAGGGCTACTTCGCTGATCGGATCAGTCGGCACTGTCTCGTGGTGTCGGAAGCGGCGCGATTCGATGCTGTGCTGTACGGTCGCGCTCTGTCGGCACCGCCGCCGGAGACGCCTCCGACCGGGCGATGACGTCAAGCAGCGCGCAGGCGCGGGCGAGCACGTCTTGGTCGGCGGGGCTGAGCGCTTCGAGGCGCGAGTCGAGCCAGGCATTACGCTGCGCACGGGCGGCGAGGGCGAGTTCAGCGCCCTCGGGGGTGGCGCTGATGAGCACGCGTCGACGGTCATCCGCATCGGGGCTGCGCGCAGCGTAGCCGGCCGAGGTGAGGCGATTGACGCTCTGGCTCATCGAAGCGGGAGCGACCCGTGCGATCTCGCTCAGCTGGGTGAGGGTGAGTGGCCCGCTCTTCTGCAGGCGAGAGAGCACTTCGAGGGCGCTGTCGCCGAGTGTGCCGTCGGGGCGCTCGCTGCGAAATCGCCGGTAGAGCCGGCCGACGGATGATCGAACCTGCGCACCGAGACCCGCGTCGTCGGCCGCGCTGGCCGCGTCGACCCCGCCGGTCGCCGAGGTCGAGAGCGCGGTGGCAGGCGTGTCGTTCTGGACAGAATCATGCGTCATAAGTGATTAGTATACCTAAAGAAAGAACGGAGCCCCATGCCCAACCCCCTCGGTCGAGCGCTGCGAAACCGCCGCGCCGGCCACGACACGCTCGTCTGGGCTCGGCCCGACCTGCAAGCACCCGAGTCGTTCGCGCTGACGAGCCCCGCATTCATCGACGGTGCGCCCATTCCGGCGCTGCACCGCGGCAGGATGTTCGCCCCGAATATCTCGCCTGCGCTCAGCTGGACGCCCCCACCGGCAGACACGGTAGAACTCGTGCTCCTCGTGCAAGACCCCGATGTTCCACTGGGCAAGCCCGCGACGCACGCCCTCACGGTGGGAATCGACCCCTCGTTGGGCGCGATTGCCGAGAACGGCCTCTCGAACCCGAGCCCGATTGCCGGACTGCGGCACGGCAAGGGCGGGCTCGGGCGGCGCGGATGGTCGGGGCCGCTGCCTCTGCGCTCGCACGGGCCGCACTCCTACGTCTTTCAGCTCTTCGCGCTCGATCGCCGCACCGACTTGCCGCCGACATTCGGTCTCGACGAGGTACTCGCCGCGATGGATGCGCACGTGCTCGCACGCGCCCGTCTCGTCGGCACCTACGAGATCGCCTGAGCCGCCCCGCCGGATTCGATCAGCCCGGTCGCATTCGCTCAGCCCGGCCGCATTCGCTCAGCAGGTGCTTCGCGAGGGTCAGGCGGGATCGCGCACGCGCTCCTGCAGCACCACCTCATCCCGGTCGCGCAGACGCCGAAGTGACGCGTAGGGCATCTTCAGCCGGAAGTTCGAGGCCAGCACTGCTTCGTTGCGGTCGAGAAAAGCCCAGTATCCGGCAGTGAACGGGCACGTGTCTTCGCCCAGACGCACCTTCGGGTTGAAGCGGCAGCCGCCGCAGTAGTCGGTCATCGAGTTGATGTAGGCGCCGCCGGCCGCGTACGGCTTTGTGGCGACGACGCCGCCGTCGGCGTGCTGCGACATGCCGATGACGTTGGCGGCCATCACCCACGGAGTTCCGTCGACGAACATGTCGGCGAACCAGTTCGAGAGCGCCGCGGGGTCGAATCCACGTTGCAGCGCCCAGTTTCCGATGATCATGAGCCGCTGAATGTGGTGCGCCCAGCCGTGGTCGTGCAGGCCCTCGATGGTGTGGCTGAGGCAGTTCGCCTCGATCGCGCCTGAATCGAGTTCGCGAAACGAGGCAGGCAGGGGTGTGGATGCCCGCAAGAAGTTGTTCGCAGTGGAATACTCTTCGCCGAGGTACCAGTACAGGTGCCAGACGTAGTCGCGCCAGCCGACGATCTGCCGCACGAAGCCCTCGACGCTCGCCAGAGGAGCACGACCCGCGTCGTATTCCGCGGCCACTCGCTCGGCCACGTCGAGCGGATTCAGCAGCCCGAGGTTGAGGGGCGCGCTGAGCAACGAGTGTGCCATGGTCCAGTCGCCGGTGAGGGTGGCGTCTTCGAACGGGCCGAAGTCGTTCAGTCGGCTGCCGATGAAATCGTCGAGGGCGAGGTTCGCCTCGGCTTCGGTGACGGCGAAGCGCCGCGGAGCATCCGCCCCGACCAGCCGCACCAGCCCGTCAGCCTGCCAGCGGTCGAGATCGGCTCGCACCTCGGCGTCGATGTCGTCTTCGGCGGGCCACCACGGGTCGGGCAGGCCGAGGGTGACGGCGCCTTTCGGTGGGGCGTGCCGATTCTTCGCGTCGTAGTTCCAGTTGCCACCGGCAGGGCTCTCACCCTGCATCAGGATGCCCGTGCGCTGCCTCACCGAACGATAGAAGTCTTCGAGCAGCAGCCGTTTGCCACCCCGACTGTCGGCCCAGCGGGCGAAGTCGGTCTCGCTGGTGACAAAGCCGCGGCTCGGCAGTATGCGGGCATCGAGTCGTCGTACAAAACGGCGGGCGCTGTATGAGGTCGGGTCGATCACCTCGAGGTCGGTGCGCCCCGCGACAACCTCGAGGTAGTCGTCGACCTGGTGAAACTCGACCCGGTCACCGAGTTCGGCAGCGCGATGCCGAAGCGCCGAGAGAATCAGGTGCGCTTTGGCCCGGTGCAGGGGGCGCCGGGCGAACACCGAGCGCGCCTCGATGAGCAGCAGGCGGCCGCCGTCGTCGAACTGCGATCCGAGCTGGCCGGCGAAGATCCAGCGGGTGCGATTCATGCACCTCAGCAAATCGTGCCACCTCTGCGTTGTCACGCCCTTGACGAACCCACCGCGACCGCCTCGTGAGCCCGTTATGCCGAATTGAGGCCGGTACAACTGCCTCAATTCGGCCTAACGGGCTCAGTTCGCGGGGTGATAGCGCATACGCTGAAGCGAGCGAACGAAGCGGGAATAGAACGGGCAGAGCGCTCGTTGACTCGACTATCGATGCAAATGCATAGAAATTGGTGCACAGAAGAAAGAGGGCATCATGCAATTCGGACTTTTCAGCGTCAGTGACGTCACGGCTGACCCCACAACCAACCACACCCCGAGCGAACACGACCGCATCAAAGACATCGTGACGATCGCGCAGAAGGCCGAAGAGGTCGGCCTTGACGTCTTCGCACTGGGCGAACACCACAACCCGCCGTTCTTCTCCTCGTCGCCGACCACCACGCTCGGCTACATCGCTGCGAAGACAGAGAAGCTGCTGCTGAGCACCTCGACCACGCTCATCACCACGAACGACCCGGTGAAGATCGCCGAAGACTACGCGATGCTGCAGCACCTGGCCGACGGCCGTGTCGACCTCATGATGGGGCGCGGCAACACCGGCCCGGTCTACCCGTGGTTCGGCAAAGACATTCGTGAGGGTATTCCGCTCGCCATCGAGAACTACGCCCTGCTGCACCGGCTCTGGCGCGAAGACTACGTCAACTGGGAGGGCAAGTTCCGCAGCCCGCTTCAGGGCTTTCAGTCGACGCCTCGCCCGCTCGACGGCGTGCCTCCGTTCGTGTGGCATGGGAGCATCCGTTCGCCTGAAATCGCCGAGCAGGCCGCGTACTACGGTGACGGCTTCTTCGCCAACAACATCTTCTGGCCGAAAGAGCACTACATGCAGCTCATCGGGTACTACCGCAGCCGCTTCGAGCACTACGGCCACGGAACCGCCGAGCAGGCGATCGTGGGCCTCGGCGGCCAGGCGTTCATGGCGAAGAACTCGCAAGACGCCGTGAACCAGTTCCGGCCGTACTTCGACAACGCGCCCGTCTACGGGCACGGCCCGTCGCTCGAGGACTTCACCGAGCAGACCCCGCTCACCGTGGGCAGCCCGCAGCAGGTCATCGACCGCTACGCGAGCATGCGCGAGTACTTCGGCGACTACCAGCGCCAGCTGTTCCTCATGGATCACGCCGGCCTGCCGCTGAAGACCGTGCTCGAGCAGATCGACTTCTTGGGTGAAGACGTGGTGCCCGTGCTGCGCAAGGAGTTCGCCGAGAACCGCCCCGCCACCGTGCCCGACGGCCCCACCCATGCGTCGCTCGTCGCGGCTCGGGATGCGGCCGAAGTGGCCGCCGCGGAATCCGTAGTCGCTGCGGCCGATGCCGCGTCGGCCGACACTGTATCGTCGCTCGCTTCCGAAGGAAAGTAGTCATGGCCGAGAACACACCGAACGCCGCGCGCGCCGACGAGGCGCAGAACGCCCGTCTCTCTCGCACGCTCGTGGTGGTCTCTGCCGGCTTGAGCCAGCCGTCGTCGACACGACTGCTGGCCGACCGGCTCACCACCGCCACGGTCGACCGTCTCACCGAGAAGGGTGTGGAGCCTCACGTCGAGGTCATCGAACTGCGTGACCTGGCGCACGACATCACCAACAACCTCATCACGGGGTTCGCGGCGCCGAAGTTGCAGAAGGCACTGGATGCCCTGGCCTCCGCCGATGGCCTCATCGCCGTGACACCGATCTTCACCACGAGCTTCAGTGGGCTCTTCAAGTCGTTCATCGACATCATCGAGCCCACCGCACTGACCGACCTGCCCGTGCTGATCGCCGCGACGGGTGGAACAGAACGGCACTCGCTCGCCCTGGATTACGCCGTGCGCCCCCTCTTCACCTACCTGCACGCCGTCGTCGCTCCCACCGCCGTTTATGCGGCGTCGAGCGACTGGGGCAGCGGGGCTTCGGGTGCCGAGGCGGCGTCTGGCCACGGTGCGGTAGCGGGCGGCGGAGCGAGTGCGTTGCCCGACCGCATCGCGCGGGCCGCCGGTGAACTCACCTCGCTCGTCATCGCCTCCGACCGCTCATCGCGGGTCGTCGACCCGTTCGCCCTGCCGGCCGGCTTCAGCCCGGTCGGCGGGTACGGCGCCCAGTAGGGGTCTAGGGCGGCGTCCGCGGCAGGAGCGCACGCGCTGTGGTTGTGCTCGGCGGCGACGAGGTGGGGGTAGTCCTCGTCGGCCTGGTAACAGCCCGATGCGGGGGAGTCGCTATAGGGAACGAGCCCGCAACCGGCCGAATGAGTCGCCGAGAGCCACCTCGTTCTTGCCCGTCGGGCCGCGTGCCGGCGCACTGGTAATTGCTCCCAGTGCCGACGAGAATATCAACGCAACAAGTTAACAGGCGCGAAGTATTTCTGCGAAGCGCTCTGTCGACACGCACAAAAGATGATCGAAGATTTGTGGAGAAAGCAATAGGTGCCGCCCGTCAATTTGCTGGGATAGCGTGTCGAGCGTAAGTTAAAACTACTGACACTGCCCCTGGCTTGCTTCGTCTCTTGCGTAGTAACAGAGCACCGTAGCTCCCTTTCGCGCCGCAGTACATCGCGGTTTGACCCCTGCAAACTGTGGGGTGAAACCATGCGAGAAGGGGTAGCTATGCAGCTCGTCGTTCGGGGAACAACAACCACTCTCGCTGGTGTTCTCGACATTCCGGTGTCGAAGTATCACGCGCACCGCGCTCTCGTTCTGGCCAGTCTGGCGCCTGGTACCAGCGTCATCTCGGGGATCTCTACGACACGTCAGGTGGAATGGACCATCGGCGTTCTGCGGGCGCTCGGCACGAGCATCCGCGTTGTCGGCGACGACTACATCGTCACGGGTGGCCCGTATCGTGCTACCGATGTCGTCGACCACGGCTCGCGCGGCGCAGACGGGCTCTTGAACGTGGGCTCGTCGGGCACGACGCTGTATTTCATGGTGGGGCTCGCGGCCCTCGCCGACCGGCCGATGACCCTGACCGGCATGAAGTACTTTCGCCGCCGACCCATCAAGGCGCTGCTCGACTCGCTCGGCCAGATGGGGGTGCGGCTGGAGTCCGACCGCGACTGTCCGCCCATCACCGTGCAGCCGGTGCGGCCGAAGGGGGGAGAGGTCAGCATTGCGGGAACGCTGTCGCAGTGGCTGAGCGGATTGCTTCTGCTCGCACCGTTCGCAGAGAACGACACGACCATCCACGTCACCGGCGGAGCCCTGAACGAGCAGCCGTACGTCGAATTGACCGTGCGCATGATGCAGCTGTTCGGCCTGGAGGTCGAGCACTCCGACGACTGGCTGACCTACCACGTGAAGGCGAACCAGCAGGCGCGGCCGGCGAACTACGTGATTCCGCCCGACATCGGGTCGGCCGCGTTCGGCATCGCGGCGGCGGCCATCCACCCGTCAGACGTCGTGTTCCGCGGCCTGTCGGCGCTGACCTCTGCCGAGACCGATCACCCCGAAGCCGAATTCCTCGATCTGGCAACGGCCATGGGCGTGCCGCTGACGAAAGACGAGGCCACCGGCTTCGTGCGCGTTCAGCACGACGGAATCAGGCTCAAGCCCATCGACATCGATTGTCAGCCGATTCCCGACCTGCTTCCTGTGCTCGCATCGATGGCGACGTTCGCCGACGGCACGACCCGGCTGCACAACGTGGGTCACATCCGCCTCAAAGAGTCCGATCGGGTCGCCGCGATGCTGCAGCTGAACCGGCTCGGCGGCCACGCCGAGCAACAGACGGATGAACTGCGGGTCACCGGCGTCTCGAAACTGCACGGCGCGGCCATGTCGAGCTTCAACGACCACCGCGTCTTGATGTCGCTTGCGGTTGCGGCGTCGACCGCCACGGGCATGTCGAGCCTCACGTATCCGCGCGCGTATCGCATCTCGTATCCCACCTTCCTCGAGGCGATGAACTCCATCGGGCTCGACATCGACGTCGCTGCGGCTCCGGCGCTCGACGCCGTGCGTGCCGACGCTCGCGAGACCGAGGCCGGGTTCACGCGTCAGCAGGAGCTTGCCGAGACGGGCGAGGCCGCCGACCAGCGCCCGGGCACGGGCGGGCACCAGCACGTGGTTCAGCCCAGTGCCGACAGTGTCGAAGAAGAACGCGTGCCGGGCATCCGCTCAGACCTGCCGCTCGTGCTGAGCGACGAGGTGCGGCGGCTCGCGACAGAGGCGCCAGACCAGATCGCTGTCATCGAGGTCGGCGGCGAGCAGCCGACCGAGACGACGTGGTCCGAGCTGCAGGCCGAAGCGGATCGTGTGTCGGCGCTGCTGCTCGACATCGGCGTGCAGCCGGGCGAGTCGGTCGCCATGCAGCTGCCGAACTGGAGCGAGTTCGTCGCCATCACCCTCGGCGCCATTCAGATCGGTGCCGTCGCCACACCGATCATGCCGGTCTTCGGCCCGCGCGAGACCACCATGACTCTGTCGCGCTCCCGGGCGCGTGTGCTGTTCTTGCCCGACAAGTTCCGCAAGCGCCGACCGGCCGCCGAGCTGCTCGATGCGGCCGAAGAGGCGCGGGCGAACCGTCGCCCGCTGGCCCTGGAACACATCGTTGTGCTGCGCGCGGATGAACGGCACAGCGCCGACGTCGCGAACGACGTTCCGCCCGTCCCCGAGAACGCGGCCGATGCTCTCGCCGCCTCCGACTGGACCTGGCGGTTCTACGACCAGGCGCTCGACTCGGTCACGCCTGACGTCGACCTGATTCTGTCGCGCTCGCCGCAGCCCGACGACGCCTGCCAGCTGCTCTTCACCTCGGGTACGACGGGCGAGCCGAAGGGCGTGCAGCACTCGCACCGCACCCTCGCCGTCGCAACGGCGTTGCACGTGCAGCAGTCCGGCCTCGGTGCCGACGATCGCATCTACGTGCCGTCGCCGCTCGCGCACCAGACCGGCTTCTTGTACGGCATGCTGCTGGCCTGGCGGCTGAACGTCGCCGTGATCATCCAGCCGGTGTGGAACGCGCAGATCGCGCTCGAACAGGCGTTCGGGCAGGCGCGCGGCACCTTCGTACAGGCGGCGGCGGCCTTCGTCGACGACCTGGTGCGAGCCGTGAAAGACGGCGTCGCACCGGCTCCGGCAGCCCTGCGGATGTTCGTTGCCACCGGTTCAGCGGTGCCCCGCGCCCTGGCACGCGAGGCCCGCGACGTGCTCGGAACGAGCATCCTCGGCGCCTTCGGCACCACCGAGACGTGCCTCGGCACCCTCGCAGCGCCCGGGGACCGCCCCGAAGACGCATGGGGGAGCGACGGACGGGCGCTGCCGGGCATCCGGTTGCGCATCGTCGACGACGAGGGCCGAGAGATGCCACGCGGCATCGAGGGCAACTACGAGCTGCACTCGCCCACGATGTTCAGCGGGTACCTCGACCGGCCCGACCTCACCGCCGACGTTTTCACGCCCGATCACTGGTACCGCACCGGTGACCTCGCGGTGCTCGACGAGGCCGGCTTCTTGCACATCACGGGCCGGGTGAAAGACGTAATCAACCGCGGGGGCGAGAAGATTCCGGTGGTCGAGATCGAGAACCTGCTCTACCAGCATCCGCTGGTCGCCGACGTGGCCATCGTGGCCATGCCGGATGCCCGGCTGGGCGAGCGCGCCTGCGCCTTCGTCGTACCGGGGCGTGCGGCGAACGCCCTCACCTTCGGCGAAATGCAGGCCTACCTCGAGAAGAACGGTGTATCGAAGTACTACTGGCCCGAGCGGCTTGAGTTCATCGACGGTCTGCCGCGCAATGCGGTGGGCAAGATTCAGAAGAATATACTGCGTGAGCGCGCCAGCGACCTGGTCGCGGCCGCGGCCCCGGTCGCGCCGAATTTCGGCGTCGCACAGAACAGCAAGGAGTAGTACGTGAGTTTCACCGAAGCATCGTTCCAGGCGTTGAAGAGCGAGATCGACGCGTGGGTGCGCGGCCCCGGCGAAGAGTACGCGAACGTCATCGAGCAGACCGGCTCGGTTCCGCCCGAGCTGTTCGCCGAACTGAAGACGCGTGGCTACTTCTCTCTGGCGGCGCCCGAGCATCTGGGTGGGCAGGGTATTCCGTTCGACCGGTATCTCGAGCTGATGGAGATCTTCTCGCGCACGCACGGATCGGTGCGCATGCTCGTGCACGTCATCAACGGAACCTGGCGGGCTATGGAGCCCTTCGCGACCGACGAGCAGCGTGAGAGCATCATCAAGCCGTCGGTGGCGGGCGACACTCTCGTGGCGTTCACGCTCACCGAGGCGACCGCAGGGTCGGGCGCGGACCTGCGCAGCACGGTGCGTCGCGAGGGCGACACGTACATTCTGAACGGGGAGAAGCACCTCATCACGTTCGGTGTGAAGTGCAACTATTGGCTCATGGCCGCACGGCTCGAGGGCGCGACGGGCAAAGAGGGCTTCGTCGCGCTGCTTCTGCCCAACACCGGGTTGCCGGGCGTCGAGGTGATCGACGATTCGGAGACGATGGGCATCCGGGGCACCGACCACGCGATTCTGCGCTTCACCGACGTGCCCGTGCCCGTTTCGGCGCGCCTCGGCGACGAGGGCGACGGCCTCGCCGTGACGCTCGGCGGGTTCTTGCTGCCGAGCCGGGTCTCGGTAGCGATGAGTTGTGTCGGGCTCGCCGAGCGGGCACAAGAGCTCGCCGTCGAATACGCGAACCGGCGCGAGACGTTCGGCAAGCGCATCGCCGAGCGCCAGGCCATTCAGTTCATGCTCGCCGAGAACTACGCCGACATTGCTGCCGCGCGGGCGCTCGTGCTCGAGGCCGCGCGGGCGTTCGAAGCGGGGGCGTCGAATGCGGGCATCCTGTCGAGCGCGTCGAAGATGATCGCGGTCGACATGATCACGCGGGTCACCGACAAGGCGCTGCAGATTCACGGTGGTCAGGGGTACTGGAAGCGCAATACCATCGAGCGCGTGTACCGCGACGCCAGAGCCCCGCGGTTCGAAGAGGGCACCAACGAGATTCAGAAGCAGGTTGTGGCCCGTGCCGTGCTGAACGGCACGGCGACCTATTGACCGTTCGCCTCGGTGATTTCTGACGGGGCTGATGCCACGCCAGCTCGTTCGCCGGGCATCCACTTTCATTTGAACCGACCAGGAGACTATTTTCATGACCACCACTTCGTCGGCGCCTGTCGCGCTGATCACCGGCAGCTCACGCGGCATCGGAAAGGTGCTCGCCGTCAAGCTCGCCAAGCGCGGCATCAACGTCGTCGTGAACTACAAAGCCAACGCAGACCTCGCCGAAGAGACTCTGCGTGAGGTTCGTGCGGCCGGTGCCGACGGATTCACCGTTCAGGCCAACATCGAAGAGCCCGACGACATCGATGCGATGTTCGACCAGGTTCGCTCGACCTACGGTCGACTCGACATCTTCGTGGCCAACGCTGCCGCCAGCGCCTTCAAGCCTATTTTGCAGCTCAAGCTGCACCACCTCGACCGCAACTGGGCCATGAACGTGCGGTCGTTCGTGCTCGGGGCACAGCGGGCGGCAGAACTCATGGATTCCGCGGGCGGACGCATCGTCGTGTTGACGAGTTATGGCTCGCTGCGGGCGTTTCCGACCTATGCGTCGCTGGGGGCCGCGAAGGCGGCAGCAGAGATGTACGTCAAGTACATGGCGGCTGAATTCGGCCCGCGCAACATCACGGTGAACGCCGTCAACGGCGGTCTCATCGACACGGATTCGCTCGACTTCTTCTACAATCGTGTGCCCGGAATGGCCCCGATGTCGAGCGTGATCGAGAAGATTCCACTAGGGCGGCCGGGAACGGCAGAAGACATGGCGTCGGCGGTCGACTTCTTGCTCGGCCCGTCGGCGGGGTACATCACCGGGCAGACGCTGACGGTCGACGGTGGTCTCACGGTGGTTGCTCCGCCGTTCTGGAGCGACACGACGGGCGACCTGCACGACGCGGTCTTCGGAGTGGCCGGCGCGGGTGATGGCGACGCCGCCAGCTAGTTCGGGCTCGGACGAGCGGGCCGGTTCCAGTTCGGGCTCGGGCGAGAGGGCCGGCTCTAGCGCGGGCGCCGGGGCGCCTGGCCGCGCGGCGGAGGCCGGGCATCCGCTCGCCCGCACGCTGACGCCCTGGCGGCTCGGCTCGCTCGAGGTGCCGCATCGAGTCGTCATGGGCAGTATGCACACCGGGCTCGAGCTCGTCGACGACGGAGGCGAGGCGATCGCCGCGTTCTGGCGCGAACGCGTCGAGGGTGGTGCGGCGCTCATCGTGACGGGCGGGCTCGCGGTGAGCCCTTCGGGGCGTGGTGCGGCCGACTACGCGGTGCTCGGTGAACCGGCGACGGATGCCCGGCTGGCCTTCGCCGTCGAAGCGGTTCATGCGGCAGGCGGCCTGGTGTCGGCGCAGCTGTTCCACGCGGGCCGCTATGCCCTGCTCGACGGGCTGCTCGGGGCTGACGGTGAGCCGCTGCAGCAGGTCGCTCCCAGCGCGGTGCCGTGGCGCGCGGCACGTGGCGCGGTGCCGCGGGAGCTCACCGACGACGACGTCTGGGGGGTTATTTCTGACTATGCGGCCGCGGCCGCGACGGCTGTGCGGCTCGGTTTCGACGCGGTAGAGATCATGGCCTCAGAGGGCTACCTCGTCAACCAGTTCTGCTCGCCCCTCACCAACTTGCGCGACGACGCCTGGGGCGGCGACGCGGCTCGCCGCCGCCGCTTCGCCCTCCAGGTGCTGGCGGCGGTGCGCGCCGCGGTCGCCTCGGTTGCGGCCGGCCCGGTTGCCGCCGACCCGGTCGCCGCCGATCCGGTTGCCGCCGATCAGGCCATCGAGCTACGAGTTTCTGCGGGTGATTCGGCGGCACACCCGCACAAACTCGTAGCTCGATCGACCCGCAGTGAGAAAACCACCCGGGGGAGCGCGCCGGTGCCGGTGGCGGTGCGGGTGTCGGGCGACGACCTGATGCCGGGTTCGACGACAGCGGAGGAGGTCGACGACCTCGTGCGCGAGCTGGTGGCCGGGGGAGTCGATGCCATCAGCGTGGGGGTCGGCTGGCACGAGTCGCGGGTTCCGACGGTGCAGGCGTCGGTGCCGCACGGAGCGTGGCTGGGCTACGCGGAGCGCATCGCGGGTGTGGTGCGAGCATCCACCGCACCGGCTGGCGAGGTTCGGGCAACGCGCTCCGTGGCCGTCATCACCAGCAACCGGATGACCGACCTGCGCGACGCCGAAGAAGTGCTGAGCGGCGGGCTGATCGATGCCGTGGCTCTGGCGCGGCCGTTCTTGGCCGACCCGCAGCTGATAGTGCGCAGCTCACGCGGTGCGTTCGACCTCGTCAACACGTGCATCGGCTGCAATCAGGCCTGCATCGACCGCTCGCTGATCGGGGCGCGGGTGTCGTGCCTGGTGAATCCGCGGGCGGGGCACGAGAGCGTCACACCGCTCACCCTCACGACGCGCCCCGTGCTTCTGGCGGTGGTGGGGGCCGGGCCGGCGGGTCTCGCGGCGGCGGTGGATGCGGCGCGGCGCGGTCACGAGGTGACGCTGTTCGACGCGGCAGCCGAGCCGGGCGGGCAGTTCGGGTTGGCAGCCCGTATTCCCGGCAAAGAGGATTACGCGGCCACCCCCCGCTCGGCTCTCGCCGAACTGCGCGCCCTCGGCGCGACACTGCGTTTCGGCGAGCCGGTCACCGCTGCCACGCTCCTGGGGAGTGAGTCGACGGCGGACATTGCTACGCGCAGCGAGTCGGCGGCGGCCATCGCGCCGGGCTCTCGATCGGCGGTGAATGCTGCGGCGTCGGGCGCCGGGTCGGCGGGTCGGGAGCGACCGACGGATCGCGTCACCGCGACGCGGGCAGGTTCGGCGGCACCGTTCGACGCCGTCATTGTCGCGACGGGAGTTGTACCGCGTCACATCGACGTGCCGGGTGCGGAGCTGCCACATGTCATCAGCTACGAGCACGCCCTCACGCACGGTGTTCCTGCCGGCAGCGTGGCCATCATCGGCGGCGGTGGCATCGGGGTCGATGTGGCCGCGTGGCTCACGGAGCCCGCTAGCGAGGCCGACCGCGCCGCCCACTTCGCCGCGCGATTCGGCCTCGTGCCGTCGGCGGCACTCGTCGGCGCGGCGGCGCAGGCCTCGTCCCAGACGGAGGGGGGCCCGGTAGCTATCGCGGGCTCGGTCGCCGCGACGCCGTCAGTGATACCGCCGGTGACACCGCCGGTGGGGGTGTCGATACCGGCGGTGGGCTCGGAGTCAGGTTCGGGGCCGGGCGCGGGGGCCGCAGTACCCCCGCAACGCAACGCGCCGCCGATGGCGGGGCGGCCGCTGCCGCGTGCAGGCCAACTCGTCACGGTCTTGCGTCGCTCCGGGCGGTTCGGCGACGGCATCGGCATCAGCTCGCGCTGGGTAGCGGTCGATCGGCTCAGGGTCGCGGGGGTGCGGATGCTCGGGGGAGTCCGCTACGAGAAGATCACACCGACCACCCTCGACATTATCGACGCCGACGGGGTGCCGCAGAGCATCCCGGCTGACACCGTCATCGTCTGCGCCGGGCAGGAGTCGAACGAGACCCTCGCCACAGCTCTCGCGACCGCCGCTGTGCCGTACGAGGTCGTCGGCGGCGCCAAGGATGCCCGCTCCGTCGACGCCGTGCGCGCCACCTCCGAGGGCCTCGCCGCCGCGCGCCGCCTCGCCCCATAGCCGTCTGTGCTCTTCTGGGGAGTGGCGCCGTGGTCGTCTGTACTCTTCCGGGTCGTGGCGCCGTGGTCGTCTGTACTCTTCCGGGTCGTGGCGCCGTGGTCGTCTGTACTCCTCCTCGGCTGGCTGCCTCGGCACCTCCGGCGGCCGCGCGGCGTGGCCGTTGAGAGCGAGGTATTCGGACGAGAGCGACCGGCGGGGCGGCTCGTCTCGTCCGAAATCCTCCGCCGCGTCGCGCCGTGGTCGTCTGTACTCTTCCGGGGCTGTCTGCCTCGGCACCTCCGGCGGCCGCGCGGCGTGCGTTGAGAGCGAGGTATTCGGACGAGAGCGACCGGCGGGGCGGCTCATCTCGTCCGAAAGAGTCGCTCTCGAGGCCAGTGGGTGCGCCGGCGGGCAGGCGGCGGGCGCGACGCGGGTCAGGGGGCGAGCACACGCACCGGGGCGCCGGCCTCGAAGGCGAGGATGTCGGCTACGGCGTCGGCGTAGAAGACCGCGTACGAGTCGGTGCTGACGTAGCCGAGGTGCGGCAGCAAGAGGGTGTTCGGCAGCGAACGAAGTGGATGATCGACGGGCAGCGGCTCGATGTCGTAGACGTCGAGCGCGGCGCCCGCGATGGCTCGCGAACGTAAGGCCTCGACCAGGGCATCCTCCTCAACGAGGGGGCCGCGCGAGGTGTTCACGAAATATGCCGTAGCACGCATATGAGCGAGATCCGCGGCCCCGACGAGACCGCGCGATCGTTCGCTGAGCGGCATGTGCACGGTGATCACGTCGGCCGTCGAAAACAGTTGCTGTTTCGAAACCGCGCGAACACCCTCAAGCGCATCGTCGGCGCGCTGCTGGGTGAGGTTCGGGCTCCAGGCGATTACGCTCATTCCGAAGGCCTGGGCGAGCCGCGCGACCGGCACGCCCTGCTTGCCGAGCCCGACGATCCCGAGCGTTCTGCCCGAGATGCCAGGGCCGATGGTGTGCTGCCAGCCGCCCTCGCGCATCGAGCGGTCTTCGGCCGCGATGTTGCGGGTAAGGGCGATCATCATGCCGAGAGTGAGTTCGGGCACGGCCGTCGAGACGCCGCCCGTGCCGCTCACCACGATGCCGAGCTCGTTCGCTGCGGCGACGTCAATGGAGGCGTTGGCAATGCCCGTCGTCACCAGCAGGCGCAGCGCGGGCAGCCGGCGCAGCAGCGCGGCATCGAACGGGGTGCGCTCGCGCATCGCGACCACCACAGCGCTGTGCCCGAGCCGATCGACCAACGTGTCGGGGTCGGAGATGTGCTCCCGCACCACGTCGACATCGTGATTCGCGAGCACCGCACTCCAGTCCGCCGACGTGAGCGCGACGCCCTGGTAATCGTCGAGAATGGTCACGGTCGAGCGGGCTGTTTTCACCTCTCAAATCTATGTCGCGCGCGGGCCGATTCGCGCGTCGATTTTGGCTCCTAAACTCCCGATTTAGCGACCAAAATCGCCGCGCGAAACGCCGCTGCGCAAAGAGTGCGCCGCGCAAAGAGTGCGCCGCGCAAAGAGGGCGTCGCGCAAAGAGGGCGCCGCGCGAAAGCAGCGCCACACGAAAACAGCGCCGCACGAACGGCATTACGCGAAGGGCGTCGCCGAGTCCATCAGCCGCGAGCGGATCATGAATCGCACGCCCTCGGGCGCCTCCACCGAGAACCCGCTGCCGCGCCCCTTCACCACGTCGATCGTGAGGTGGGTGTGACTCCAGTAGGCGAATTGCTCCCGCGACATCCAGAAGTCGATCGGCATCGGAGCCCCGTCGGCGTCGGGCCCGATGTCGAACGTGCCGAGCAGTACGTCGTTGTCAGAGGTGAGAAAGTCGCCGGCCGGGTAGCACATCGGCGAGCTGCCGTCGCAGCATCCGCCCGACTGGTGGAACATGAGCGGGCCGTACTGCGTCCACAGCTTGCGCAGCAACTCCACGCTCGTGTCATTCAGTGCGACCCGCGACTGTGTTTCTCGGTCGATTGTCACTGCAGAGTCGAGCATGAGCAGACCTTCTTTCTTGGTGAAACACTACGCCGAGCATCCTCTCGCCGACAGAGGCGAAGGGATGCCCGGCCGGGCCTCGGGCGAGACCCGGCCGGGCACGCAGGTGCGGGTTTAGAAGAACCCGAGCGCGTTGTCGCTGTACGACACCAGCAGGTTCTTGGTCTGCTGGTAGTGGTCGAGCGCCAGCTTGTTGTTCTCGCGGCCGATGCCCGAACTCTTGTAACCGCCGAACGCTGCGCCCGCGGGGTAGGCGTGGTAGTTGTTCACCCACACCCGCCCGGCCTGGATGTCGCGGCCGGCGCGATACGCAGTGGTGCCGTTGCGCGACCAGACACCGGCGCCGAGGCCGTAGAGCGTGTCGTTGGCGATGGAGATCGCGTCGTCGTAGTCGTCGAACGAGGTGACGGCGACGACCGGGCCGAAGATCTCCTCTTGGAAGATGCGCATCTTGTTGTTGCCCTCGAAGATGGTCGGCTGCACGTAGTAGCCGTCGGTGAGGTCTCCGCCGAGATCGGCGCGCTCCCCGCCGAGACGCAGTTTCGCGCCCTCTTGCTTGCCGATGTCGAGGTAGCTCAGAATCTTCTCGAGCTGGTCGTTCGACGCCTGGGCGCCGACCTGGGTGTCGGTGTCGAGCGGGTTTCCCTGGATGGCCTTGGCCGTTCGTGCCGTCACCGTGTCGAGGAACGAGTCGTAGATCGGCTTCTGAATCAGCGCGCGGCTGGGGCACGTGCAGACCTCACCCTGGTTGAACGCGAAGAGCGTGAAACCCTCTTGCGCCTTGTCGTAGAACGCGTCGTCGGAGTCGGCCACATCGCTGAAGAAGATGTTCGGCGACTTGCCGCCCAGTTCGAGCGTGACGGGGATGAGGTTCGCGCTGGCGTACTGCGAGATGAGCCGGCCGGTGCTGGTCTCACCGGTGAAGGCGATCTTGCGGATGCGCGGGCTCGACGCGAGCGGCTTGCCGGCCTCGACACCGAATCCGTTGACGATGTTGAGCACACCGGGCGGCAGGATGTCGCCGATGAGCTCGATGAGAACGAGAATCGACACCGGGGTCTGCTCGGCCGGCTTCAGCACCACGGCGTTGCCTGCGGCCAGCGCAGGGGCGAGCTTCCACACGGCCATCAGAATCGGAAAGTTCCACGGAATGATCTGCCCGACAACACCGAGCGGCTCGTGGAACTGGTACGCCACGGTGTCGTGGTCGAGTTCGGCGTGGTCGCCGTCTTGCGCCCGAATGGCGGCCGCGAAGTAGCGGAAGTGGTCCGACGCCAAGGGCAGGTCGGCGTTGAGCGGCTCGCGGATCGGCTTGCCGTTGTCCCACGTCTCGGCGACCGCGAGCAGCTCGAGGTTGGCGTCGATGACGTCGGCGATCTTGTTGAGCACGGCAGCGCGCTCGGTCGAGGAGGTCTTGCCCCACGCGGGGGCGGCCTTGCACGCGGCGTCGAGCGCCAGCTCGATGTCTTCGGCGGTGCCGCGAGCGACCTCGGCGAAGGGCTTTCCGGTGACGGGGGTGATGTCTTCGAAGTACTGGCCCTTGACGGGCTTCACCCATTCTCCGCCGATCCAGTTCTCGTAGCGGGGTTTGAAGGTGACTTTCGCATCCGGTGTTCCCGGGGCGGCGTAGACGGTCATGTTCTGTCCTTTGACGTCGTTGTCGATGGCGCCCAGCTCTGGGCACACCACGACGGTACGTCGGGCAGCGTTGCGGCTACGTTGCAGAAGGTTGCGAGAGCTCCTGGTCGATCCGCTCGATGCGCGATACGACGGATGCCCGCTTCGGCGATCGGGCCGAAAGCCGCTGCAGGCACTGCACCCACACCTCGCGGTCGTACACACACTCGTCGGTGCGCGGGTACTCGAGCAGCACCTCGGCCGACCCATCGGTCAGCAGCGCCTCACGGATGCTCGAACTCACCTCCGAACGAATGTCGACGATGCCGGGAGCACTCGAGCCGAGCAGTACCGGCCCGGAATAGGCGCCGAGTGCGACCCGGTGTGCTCCGCGCTGCAGAAACGCCAGCACGCTGTGTGCGTCGAGTTCGAGCTCGCCCGACAACCGGTACGGGCGTGAAGCCACCTCGAGCCCGGTGTCGGCCTGGGTGAGCACCGCCCGCAGCCGCACCATCTCCGCGCGTAGCGTCGCCACGGAATTCTCGTTGGCGTACAGCTTGTGTGCGAGCTGCTCCGCGGTGAGACCGTGCCGGTTCCAGGCGAGCAGGGTGAGAATCTCGGAGTGGCGCACACTCAGTTCGAAATTGTTCTCGCCGCGGCCGAGCCGCCCGAGCTCGCGGCCGAGCACAGAGAGCTGCAGGGCATCCACTGCTCTGGAGCGCTGCTTCGGGGCCGGCGAAGCGCTCAGGGCACGCGGCGCAGTCGTTACCGTGATCGACGCGGGTATTCCCGTGCCGCTGGGGGTGGCCGACGTGTGCGGCGCCGACGGTCCGATCACGACGGCGGCGCGCCGAGCCGGCGGGCGCGGCTGAGTGAGCTGGTGGATGCGCAGCTCGGCTTCGGCGGCGGCCACGGCCGCCTCGAGCAGCGGAAGGGTCGTGGGCGAGACGGCGTTGTCGCCACCGGTGATGTCGACGACGCCCAGAATCGAGCCGCTCGACGGGTCGTGCACGGGCACCGCAGTGCAGCTCCAGGGGTGCACGATGCGGTTGAAGTGCTCGGCGCCGCCGATCTGAATGCCGTGGTCAAGGGCAAGTGCGGTGCCCGGAGCGCTCGTTCCGACGTTGTTCTCCGACCAGTTCGCACCCTCGACGAAGAGCATGCTCTCGGCTTTGCGGCGCAGGTCGCGGTCGCCGTCGATCCAGAGCAGGCGACCGGCCTGGTCGCCGACGGCGATGATCAGCCCGGTCTCGAAGGTGTGCTGAATGAGCAGACGGTGGATGACCGGCAGCACCAGCGCGAGCGGATGCTCCTGGCGGTACTCGCGCAGCTCACGATCGTCGAGGTCGAAGCCGGGATCGATGCGGTCGGGGTCGAGGTGCAGCTCGAGGGAGCGTTGCCAGCTCTCTTCGACGAGTTGCCGCACGCCGGGAACGAAGAGCTCACCGGCGAGCGTCGACTCGTAGGCGAGTTCGTCGCTGCGGCGTTCGTGGCTCGGCGCGACGCTGTAGGGGTTGGCCACCGTTCTCCGATCTACGCTGATCTGTCGCTGACAGAATACCTCCGCGTGCCGTGCTCACGGTCGTAAACCTCACAGCCAGTACGCTCGTCGTATGAAGATCTCGTTCTTCGACGTCGCGACGGCAACCGCGTTATCGCAGATTCTGCCGGTGCTGCTGCTCGCGCTCATGGTCGAGTTGCGCCGAACGGAACTGCATCGACGCGGGGGCCGGTTTCACATCACACGCGGAGCCATGGCGGCGTTCTTCGGAGCGTTCGCGATCATCGAGACGGTGCTGGTGCTCTCGATCGACGGCAGACTCTACCCCTTCCGCTGGAGCGACCTGGTGGCCGCGCTGGTGATCTTCGCGCTACTCTGGCTGCTGTTCATCATGTCGATGGTTCCGAGTCGCCGTGAGCACGAAAAGGCCCTCGAGGCCGAGGCGAAGGCACAGGCGACAGGCGAGTCCACGGAGGCTCGCGCCAAGGCCACCGCAGACGATGATGACGAAGAAGACGACGACGCGATGTAGCTGATACCGGTCACGGTCGCTGTAGATGAATCGCTGTGGATGAAAGTGCGGGTGGGATCGCGCCGAACGGCCGGAGGAGCGCTCGTGTGGCGCTTAGTTTTGAACCACATGTTCGAAAGATTCGCGCTCACGTCATCCGTTGACGACATTGCCGCGGCGCTGGCCGCCGAGGCGACACGGGCGACCGGCTGGCGAATATCGTATCGGTTCGGGGTGGGCGAACGAGTTCTTATCGTGCGTTCCGCGGCATCTCAGAAACCTGACCTCCGGGAACTCGTGTTGGCGAAGTGGGGGTACATACCGTCGTGGAACCGCGGAGAGCTGAAGCCCGTATCCTCGGTCGGCGTCGAACGATTGAGCCAGAACGGGGTGTTTCGGAATGCCGTCATTCGGAGTCGGTGTCTCATTCCGATGAATGGTTTCTTCGAGTGGGCGCACCCACCAGTCGGCGAGCAGGTGCCGTGTTTCGTGCAGGGTCCGGTGCCGATCATTGCGGCGATGGGACTCTTCAGCGTTCGGCGGGTTGGTGGGCGAGAAGAGGTGTCCGTCGCTTTCGTGACCCGAGACTCGCCTGAAAGTCGCGATCCAGCGAAAACAGTGCCGGCCGTGCTCCACCAAACGGACTGGGCATCATGGCTCACGAGTGATCCACGAACATCCGTCGAGCAGTTCGTGGAGCCTTCGCCGTCTACCCGGGCGCTGATCGACTCGCTGAGCGGTCACAGGGTCTCGGTGCCGATAGCAGTGGCGTCTGCACGCAGTGCGACGAGAGTTACGGCGCCGATCTTCGCGGATGTTGGGTGTCAGTAAACTGAGAAGGTGACCTCCCTGACTGCCACCCCGCGGGCAGAGAGGTTGGTCGCCCTTGTCACCGCTTCGCTGCACGACCTGGGGGGAGTGGCCGAGGCGTCGGAGCTCGCGCTCTCGATGTCTGACGCAGAGCTGCATGACGATCTCGACGCCGTCGCGGCCCACATCGTGCTCAGCTCGATGCCCGGCAGCACAGTGGAACTCGATCCGACTCTCGGCGACCTGATCATCCGGGCCGTTCGTGCAGACACCATTACTCCTCAGACGGCCCTTCGCGTTGCCGCTGCCATTCGGGCCCTCTCGAACAGAGGAACACCGCAGCCGGCCGTGGCGCTGATCGACCGATGCCGGGAGGCATTCGCCGAGCCGACATTCAACGCGCACGATTCGACGGCTGCCGCGTGGCTGCCGTCTATCGCTGCGGTGTGGCTCACGGGAGGGCTGGCGCTGCAACTGCTGCATCAGAATCGCGAAGCGTTCGACCTGTTCACACGCGCAGCAACGCCAGGCAATCCCGACTACCTCCGCTACCTCGGGCTGGGTTACGTGGCGCTCGGTTTGTCGTTGTCGGGGCAGCTTCCGGCGGCGAAAGCGCCAGCCGAAGCCGCCCTCGCCGTGATCGCCGAGCACGGCTGGCCGCCGCACCAGAACCGCATTCCGGTGTTGGCCGCGCTGGTGCTCGTGAATACGGGGCTGCTTCGCTTCTCAGAGGCACGCGAGTCTTTTGACGAACTCGCTCGTGTTCTCGAGATAGCCGAACCACAGTGGCGGTTTGCAGCACTCGAGGTTCAGGTTCTGTATTGGTGCCTGTCTGGGCAGGCCGCGAGCGCCGTCACTCATCTCGAGCGAGTTTCGCTCGGATTCGAGATCGACAGCGCGTCGCCCGCCGTACGTGCGCAGATCGTCTATTCATCAGCCCTTGTCGAAGTGTTTCTGGGGCGACCGGGAGTCGTCATCGGGTCGACGGCCGAGTATTCCGGGCTGCCCGCCCACCAGATCTGCTTCGAGTCCCTGCGCGGCTTCAGCTATCTCGCGCTCGGGCTGCCCCGGTCTGCTCTGGAGTCGATTTCTTCCTGCCTCGCCCTTGGCCCGGCACACAGCCCGTCGACCGCGACGGCGCTGCCGCTCATCCAGGCGGCCGCCGCCCAGTTGACGGGCGACCAGGAGGCTGCGCTGGCCCACTTCGCCCGCTGGACGGGTGTGGCGTCGTCGGGCGGATATTCCGGAGCCGCCCTTCTTGCTCCGTCGGTGCTGGCCGAACTGCTCGCAGAATCTGAGGCCGCCGAATCTGAGGCCGCCGAGTCTGAAGTTGGTCAGTACGGCGCCGTTCCCGACGGAGTTCGGCGTCTGACGGTCGACTCGCCGAACCGGCTCGAAGAGGTCTACAGAACCATCGGAAAGCTGACGCCCGCAGAACGGTCGTTGTTGACCCGGCTGCGCGGAACGGAGACGCTCTCGCAGATCGGCGAGGCGACCTTCACGTCGCGCAACACGGTCAAATCGCACGTTCGCAACCTCACGTCGAAGCTCGGGGTGGGTTCGCGAGCCGGGGCGGTCGATCTCGCTGAAGTAGCGGGCTGGTTCGCGCTGAAGCCGTCGGATCGTTGACCTCGGCACGCACTATTCAGAGCACGGCTTCTCACCTGCGTGCGCTTCTTCGCTCGGGGCTCTTTCGGCGAGCCGAGACGGATGCCCGCACAGCGCTGTTGCGTATCGACGAGCTCGACGGCGCGGCGTACAAGAGCGTTCGAACCAGGTTGCCGTGGGTCTGGTGCGCTGCCGGTGAGGTCTTGTGGGCGATCGGTGACGACCGCGCAGCGGTTCCGCTCTTGGAAAGGGCGCGGCGCGACTCGGCGAGTGGAGCGCGACTGTTCGCGCTCGGCGACCTGGCGTGCGTGTATGCCGTTGCCGGTGATCTTTCGCGTGCCGAAGAACGCCTCGACAAACTCGAAACGGTGCTCGGGGGGAGTCGACTCGGCGCCGCCGGATTCGCGGTGCGCTCGCGACAGCACGCGGCACGAGGTGTTATCGCCCTGTCACGATTGCAGCTCGAGGAGGCTGGTGGCTTAGCAACGGAGTTGGCTGCCGGTAGGGCTGACGACGACACTTGGGCGATCGCCGCGCGGGTGCTTCGCTCCGGCCAGGCGCTACTGTCTGGCCAGCCTGAGCGAGCGATTAGTGCATTGGCGGAGACGGCTGCGCTGGCAGAGACGGATGCACAGGCAGGGGTGTCACCGGGCATACCGATTGCTCCAGCGCTGGCTGCGGCACGAGAGGGGGCCGCTTCGGCGGCCGCTCTAGCGGGAGGCGAGCTCGGATTCGTGATGCGGCACTCGCCGAGCGAAGCTGTCGAGCACCGACACCAACACCTCTGCCGCCCCAGCTTCCAGGCGATCGCGCTGCTCGCCGTCGGGCGACCCGAAGTCGCGGTGCGACGCACGGACGAGTGCGCTCGCGGCACGGTCTCGCACAGCTCTCGAACGAGGGTGCTTCTGTTGGCCGTTCGCGCTGCGGCCTTTCAGGCCATGGGCCGAACGGAATCTGCGGTCGCGTGCCTTGTTCGACTCGCTCCGCTGTGTGCGGAATCCGGCGCGGCGGAGGTCTGCGCGCTGCCGACGCGACACCGTGCCGCGCTCGCCGGGCTGGCGGAACAAATCACCTCCCTGCCTCCGTTCGCGATCGGTTCGCTCGTCGACCGTCCGCGAAACGGGCTCGATGAGGTTGCGGAGTCGTTCGGCGACCTGTCCGCGCGAGAATGGGAGGTTCTGCGAAAACTCGGCAGCACCTCGACGCTCGCAGAAATCGGGCACGAACTCTTCACCAGCCGTAGCACGATCGCATCGCACTGCCGAGGCATTTACGTGAAGCTCGGCGTCGGCTCCCGCGCCGACGCTGTGTCACTGGCGAAGCGATCGGGTGTGTTCGAGGTGCTCGACCTGGCATAACCCGGGGCCGGGACCACGGCCGAGTCCAGCGAGGGTGCGGTGCCTACGCGTGACCGACGCGTCCGTCGGACTGGAGGCGGGCATCCGGCATCGCGAACGCGGCCACCACGACAGCGGCCGCACAGACGAGCACCGCGAGAAACGCCGCGCCGGAGGCCAGGGCGACCGTCGCCGGCACTTGCTGACCGCCGTCGTGCGCCGCGTAGATGCTGTTGGCGATGGCACCGAAGATCGCTACGCCGACCGCGCTGCCGATGGAACGGGCGAAGAAGTTCGTTCCTGTCACCACTCCGCGCTCCTCCCACGGCACGCTCGATTGCGCCGCGATGAGGCCCGGCGTGGCGCTGAGGCCGAGACCGAGGCCGATCACGAAACAACTCAGAGTGACGATCAGCAGGTTGGGGTTCGGGGCCGACAGCCAGAGCGACAGCGCCCCCAGAACGGTGATGCTGAGCCCGATGAGGATGGTCTGGCGAAAGCCGATGCGCAGATAGAACCGACCCGATTGTGACGCTGAGATCGGCCAGCCGAGTGTGATGGCCGCGACCGCCAAACCCGACACCAGCGGGGTGATGTGCAGCGCGCCCTCGAGATAGGTCGGTACGAACGACGTCACCCCGAGCAGAATCGCGCCCACTCCGAGCGAGATGAGGGTGGTGGTGAGCAGCAGTCGCCTGGAAAACACCCACAGCGGCAACACGGGCTCCGCCGCGTGGCGCTCCACGAAGACGAACACCACCAGCATCACGCCGCCGAAGACGAAGGCACCGATGCTGTACGGCGAATCCCACGCCCAGGCCTGACCGCCCTCGAGAACAGCCAGAATGAGCGCGCTGATCGCCAGAGTCAGCACCACCGACCCGGCGTAGTCGATGCGGTGCTCGCGCTTCTCGATCTTCTCGTGAAAGCGCTGCCAGATCATGAGACCGGCGATGATGCACAGCGGAACGTTGACGAAGAAGATCCATCGCCATGAAACGAACTCTGAGAAAAACCCGCCGAGCGCGGGCCCCGCAACCGACGAGATCGCCCAGACGCTCGCGAGGTAGCCCTGCACCTTCGCCCGCTCGGCAACAGTGTAGATGTCACCCGCGATGGTCACGGCCATCGGCTGAACAGCGCCCGCGCCGAGGCCTTGAACAACGCGGAAGGCGATGAGCGCCGGCATGCTCCAGGCGAACCCGCACAGAATCGAGCCGACGAGAAACAGGGCGATTCCGAACAGGATGATCGGCTTGCGCCCGAAGGTATCGCTCAGCTTTGCGTAGACCGGCACCGACACCGCCTGCGCGAGCAGGTAGATCGAGAACAGCCACGGAAACTGCGAGAAATCGCCCAGGTCGCCCACGATCGACGGCACCGAGGTCGCCAGAATGGTCGAGTCGATCGCAACCAGCCCGGTGGCCAGCATGAGGGCGATGAGCAACGGCCCGCGTTCGGAGCGAAAACCTACGCCGGTTCTGACGCTTTCGGTCTGTTCCTTGGTCACGGTGCCTTTCGAGAAGAGGTCGGAGACGAACGTGTTTGTTGCCGTCTACGAAGTACCTTTTCTAGCTTAGGGCGTGACGAACTTGCCTGCCTCGTTGTCGGCCGGGGCCTGCTTCTTGAGAACGAAGTGCTGCTTCTTACCGGTGGCCGTGTAGGGCAGTTCCGTGACGAAGGTGTACCGCCGCGGGCGCTTGTAGCCGGCGAGCGAGACGCTTTCTCGGGTGAAGTCCTCGAGCGATTTCGCCGCTTCAGCGCGGTCGAGCATCCGCCCCTCTCGGGGTTGCACGTACGCGACGACGACTTCGCCCCACTGTTCGTCGGGCAGGCCGACGACGATGCTGTCCGCGACATCCGGATGCCCGGCGAGAACCTCTTCGACCTGAACCGGATGCACGTTCTCACCGCCCGAGATGATCATGTCGTCTTTGCGGCCGATGATGGTGACGATTTCGTTCTCGTCCCAGCTGGCGAGGTCGCCCGGGTAGATCCAGCCGTCGTGGAACTTCTCGGCCTCTTCTTTGGGGTTGTTGCGGTAGGCGTAGCCGCTCTTGACCGTGCGCATGATGACCTCGCCGATCTCGTGCGTGTTCTTGTCGGCCAGGTCGTCGGGCGTGGCGAGGCGGTCGGCGTAGACCTTCACCACGGCGACGTCGTCGTCGAGGCAGGCGCGGCCGGCGGCACCGGCCGCGTCGGGCAGGTCTTCGGGGCGCAGGTAGGTGTTCCAGAAGGCCTCGGTGGTGCCGTAGCCGTTGGCGATGCGCTTGGTGAGCACACGCTGGTAGCGCAAGGCGGCGGCGCGGTCGAGGGGAGCGCCCATCGTGACGATGCCGCTGAGGGAGCTGAGGTCGCGCGGGTGCGCCTCCTGCTCGTCGGCGAGGCGTTCGAGATTGGTCGGAGCACCGATGACATAGGTCAGCTTGTTCTTCTCGACGGCGTCGAGCACGGCTTCGGGAGTGAACTGCTGCAGGCACACGGCCTCGGCGCCCACGTACAGCGTCGAGTTCGGGCCGGCGCAGTAGTTGCCGCCGCGGTGGAACCAGGGCGACATGTTCATGGTCTTGTCGGTCGGGCCGAGGGGAAAGTGGATGATCGCGTCATGCGCCGTGAGAACCTCGTTCAGGCTCGTCAGCGGCACCGCCTTCGGCATGCCCGTCGTACCGCTCGTGTAGAGGCGGCTGGTCTCGTCCCACACGGTGGCTTCGGGGTTCGCCCGGAAGCTGGGGGCACCGTCGACCAACAGGTCGTCGAAGCGCAGCGAACCGGGAACGATGTCGCCGTCACCCACCGCAACCAGCACCGGCGGCTCGAAATCGGCCAGCCCGAGCGCGGCGCTGACGTCGGCGGTCGCCCAGGTCTCGTAGACGAAGATGGCCGGCTGCGAGTCGTTCAGAATGTGCGCGGTCTCGGCGGGGGCGAGGCGAAAGTTCATCGGTGAACTCACGGCGCGCAGACCCTGGGCGGCCACGTACAGAAACGCGAACTCGGGGCGGTTCATGAGCTGGTAGGCGACGACACTGCCCACCCCGATGCCGTTCTGTTTCAGGCCTTCGCCAAGGGCGCCCGTCACGTCGCCGAATTCGCGGAACGTCCACGAACGACCCGTCGACGGGTCACTGATGGCCGGGCGGTTGGCGAAGCGATGGATGTTGCGCTCCACCGCCGAGGCGAACGTGAAGTTGTGCTCGAACACGTTGCGGAACGCGGTGGGGTCGTAGTCGGTGTTCGGTTCGTAGCCGTTGTGGTGCTCGTCGCTCGACAGTGTCTGGGCGGAGTCGACAGTGATGCTCATGAAAACCTCAATCGAATCGGAGGTGAACAAATTCCGATGGACAGGTTACGCCCGATTCGATCGATTCCTGATTGTCACTCGCACCAGGTGGGGATAAGGCAGTTGCCTGCAGCCTTGTTCTGAGCCTTCATGCGAGCTTCGATTTCGGCTACCATCGCAGCCTCGTCGAATGGCGGGAAGGTCGCCACCATCGTGCTGGATCCGTCTCCAGATGACGATGTCGAGCCAGACGACGAGTCGCGCGCAGTATTCGCTGCGTCGCGGGCGGCTTCGGCAGCTGCTGCGGCGGCGGCGGCTCGTGCGGTCTCGGCGGCGGCGCTGCTTGCCTGCGCGGCCTTCGCGGCGGTGACGTAGGAGCTGAGTGCCGCGGTGATGGCGGCGGTGTCGGGGCCCGTCGTTCCGGCGGCCCCGGGAGTGCTTGCGGTCGTGGCAACAGCGGCGATGGCGGCGCTCAGGGCGTCTTTGGCCGGCTGGTCGGCGCTCTGATTCGCCGCAGTGAGGGTGGCGCCTTCGGTCGCGACAGAGTTTGCCACAGCGATGAGCGCGGTCTGCGCCGACGCGAGCTGGGCCTCCACGGCCGTCTGTTCCGCGGTGTACTTCGCGATTGCCGCGTCGACGGCGGTGGTGCTGGCGGCCGCGGTGCTGGCGAACGCCCGAAGTTCGCCGAGCGTCAACGACGTGAGGTCGGTCGACGATGCCGCAACCGTCGTTCTGGCATCTGACACGGTGGCCGTGGTGCCGTCGCTTGCCGGATCGGAGCTGACCAGAACGACGGCGCTGGCCTGTTCGGTGGCGAGGCCGGGTTGTGTCGCAAGGGCGGCGGCGTGGGCATCCGGTGCGACGAATCCGTCGGTCTCTGCGAGGGAGGCGGTCATGGTGGTGGTGAAGGCGTCGGCCGCAGCGGTGGTGGTGCGCAGGGAGGCGAGTGCGGTCTCCCGAGCCTGAGTTGCCGTGTCGAGATCTGCTGCTGCCTGTGTGGCCGAGGCGAGGGCGGCGGTGTGCACGTCGGCGTTGTGCTGAACGTTCACGACGATGCCGGTCGCTACGAGCAGGGCGGCGACGGCGGCGAAGACTGACAGGCCGACGGCTCTCGAGCGCCGCGTCGGTGTGGCTTTAGTCGGCTCGGTTTCGTTGATGCCCACGTATTCCTCCGGTGGTGGTAGTTCAGTCGATCAGGGATAGCAAGGCGTGCCGTCGATAGGAACGCACTTCGCCCTGACCGACGCCTCGAATGCAGCCAGTTCCGCGGCGAGAATCGCCGGATCGACGGCGACCATGCCGTCGCCTCCTGACGCAGACGAGCTCGCACTCGACGAGTTCGACGACGAAGACGACCGGCTCGAGGCGGCGCGTTCGGCCGCCGCTTCGCGAGCTGCTTCTGCCGCCGCTTGGGCGCGTGCCGTCTCGGCCGCGGCGCTACTGACCTGGGCGGCCCTGGCGGCGGTCACGTAGGTGCTGAGTGCCGAGGCGACCGCGCCCAACCCTTTCGGGTTGCTGGCGTCGGGAGCGGTTGCGGCTGTCGCGACTCCGGCGATGGCGCTCGTGAGGGCGTCTTTCGCGGGCTGGTCGGCGCTCAGGTTCGCGGCCGCGATGGACGCGCCCTCAGTAGCGACAGTCGACGCGGCGGCGTCGAATGCGGCCGCGCCGGCCTGCATCCGCCCTGCGACGGCGGCCTGCTCGGCCTGGTACTTCACGGTGTCGGCCTCCATCGTCGCGGTGTTCGCCGTGGCGGTCACGGCGAAGGCGCGCAGCTCACCGAGGGTGAGCGAGTCCAGGTTCACGGACGAGACGGTGGAGGTCGCACCCGTCGTCGATGCGGTGACTCCGGGGTCGGTTGCAGTGAGAGCGACGGCGGTTGCTTGTTCGGTGGCGAGGGCGGGTTGGGTTGCCAGGGCGGCGGTGCGGGCATCCGGTGCGACGAAGCCGTCGGTTTCGGCGAGGGAGGCCGTGAGCGTTGCGGTGAACGTGTCGGCCGCGGTGGTGGTGGTGCGTAGGGAGGCGAGTGCGGCATCCCGGGCCTGTGTTGCGGTGTCGAGGTCGGCCGTGGCCTGCACGGCGGAGGATGCGGCTGCGTTGTGCACCGCGGTGTTGTGCTCGACGTTGACCACGATGCCGGTCGCGACGAGCAGCACGGCGACGGCCGCGAAGATCGACAGCCCGACGATTTTCGAGCGCCGCGTCGGCGCAGCTTGAGTGTTACCCACGTGTTCCCCCGGTGGTGATGATGCAAAGCAGAACTGACGATTACTGTAGCCGATGTCAAGAGCCGCGCCGGGACCCGCCGAAAGCCTCGCCGCAGAAGTACGCTCGAAGCATGACGACGCCTAAGACCCTGCTCATTCTCGGTGCCAGTGGAGACCTGACCGAGCGCCTGCTGCTACCGGGGCTCGGCAGCCTCATCGCCGGGGGAGTTTCGAGCGACGCGGCGCTCATCGAGGGGCTGCGCATTCTGGGTTCCGGGCGCTCGCCGAAGACCGATCAGCAGTGGCAGGCCACCGTGCAGAAGGCCTTCGACGGCATCAAGGTGAAGGGGGCGGCCGCGAAGGCTCTCGTGAAGTCGGCCGCGTACGTGGTCGCCGATCCGACTTCGCACGACGACCTCGAACGGGTGCTGGCCGACGTCGACGGCGAGCTGGTGATCTACTTCGCGCTGCCGCCGGCGATCGTGGCCGAGGTAGCGAAGACCCTTGCCACCGTCGACCTGCCGGAGGGTACGGTGCTGGCGCTCGAGAAGCCGTTCGGTTCGGATTCGCGCAGCGCCGCCACGCTCAATCGGCACCTGCTGAAGGTCGTGCCCGAAGAGCAGATTCACCGGGTCGACCACTTCTTGGGCATGGCGACGGTCTTGAACATCCTGGGCCTGCGGTTCGTGAACCGGCTCATCGAGCCGGTGTGGAACGCCGACAACGTCGAGAAGGTCGAGATCATCTACGACGAAGACCTCGGGCTCGAAGGCCGAGCGGGGTATTACGACCACTCGGGCGCGCTGAAAGACATGCTGCAGTCGCACTTGCTGCAGGTGCTGTCGATCGTGGCGATGGAGGCCCCGACGAGCATCGACCCCGTCGACTTTCGCGCCGCGACCGCGCAGGTGCTGCGGGCGACGCAGGTCTGGTCGGGTGCTCCGGTGCTGGGCGGTACGGATGCCCCGAGCCGACGTGCGCGGTACACCGCCGGCACGATCGGCACCCGGGAGTTGCCGGGTTATGCGTCAGAGAAAGGTGTCGACACGTCGCTCGAGACCGAGACGCTCGCCGAGATGGTGGTCGAGGTGAACACGCGGCGCTGGGCCGGTGTGCCGTTCGTGCTGCGCAGCGGAAAGGCAATCGGGGTGCCCCGCAAAGAGATCATCCTGACACTCAAGCCCGTGGGGTTTGTGCCGCGTGGGCTCAAGGGTGTCGAGGCGCCCGAGCGCATCGTGGTGGGCTTGCGCCCGTCGTCACTCACGCTCGAGCTCACCATGAACGGCGACGGGGATCCGTTCGGGCTCGAACGCCACGACCTCGCCACGACGCTCGCCGACAGCCCGGTCACCGCGTACGGCGAGGTGATGCGCGGGGTGCTCGGCAACGACCCCACGCTCTCGATTCGTGGCGACGTCGCGGAGCAGTGCTGGCGCATCGTGGCTCCCGTGCTGAACTCGTGGCGCAAGAACGAGGTGCCGCTGGAGTCGTATCGCGCGGGGTCGCAGGGCCCCGCCGCCTGGCGCCACGACGTCACCGTCTGAACCGGCCCGCCCGCCACGCCGCGTGCGCCCACGCTCTCGAAAGAAGCCGCTTCAGACGAGAGAGCCTAGTGCGCCGGCTTCCGTCGCCTGACGCTCGGCCCCGCGCGCCGCTCCTTCGCCCGCCGGGTTTGCGCAGAAGCACCCATGCGTCGCGTTTTCGGTGCTTCTGCGCAAGACGGAGGTGAACCGAGCCGCGCGAGCGGGTCAGAAGACGCGGATGGCGATCTCGGCGGGGGCGGCGAGCAGGGATTCGATCTCGTCGTCGAGCTTGACGAGAGTGAGGGAGGCGCCGGCCATGTCGAGCGAGGTACAGTACTCGCCCACGTAGTTGCGTCCGACGGAGATTCCGAGCGCCTCGAGCTTCTTGTGAATGACGCCGTACAGCAGGTAGAGCTCGCTGATGGGGGTTCCGCCGAGCCCATTGACCATCACGGCGACGCGGTCTCCGCTCGAAAACGGCAGGTCGGGCACGATCGCATCGAGCAGTACGTCGGCGATGTCGTTCGCGGGCATCCACTTCTCGCGGCGGCGGCCCGGCTCGCCGTGGATGCCCACGCCGATCTCGATCTCGTCGTCGCCGAGTTCGAAGAGCGGCTCGCCCTTGGCCGGCGGCGTGCAGGCCGTGAGCGCGATGCCCATGGTGCGGGTCACTGAGTTGACCTTTTCGCCGATGCGCACGAGTTCATCGAGGTCGGCGCCGTTTTCAGCAGCGGCGCCGACCGCCTTCATGACGAAGAAGTTACCGGCGACCCCACGACGCCCTACCGTGTAGGTGGAGTCTTTCACGGCGACATCGTCGTCGATGAAGAGGGTCTTCACGTTGACTCCATCGGCCTCGGCCACTTCTTCGGCCATCTCGAACGCCATGCGGTCGCCGGTGTAGTTGTTCACCAGCAGCAGCACGCCCTTGTCGCTGGCGAGCAGCTTCACGGTCTCGGTGATGAAGTCGAGCGGCGGCGCGGCGAACACGTCGCCGGGGCAGGCGCCGTCGAGCATCCCCTTTCCCACCGTCATGACGTGAGCAGGCTCGTGGCCCGAACCGGAACCCTGGATGATCGTCACCTTGTTATGGTTCGGGGCATCCGCTCGGTGAATGAGGTTGTAGGCGGGCACGTACCGCAGGGTGTCGGGGTTGGCCAGAGCGATGCCCTCGAGCATCTCGGGAACGAACTGCTTCGGGTCGTTGATGAACTTCTTCATGGTGTCTCCACGTCGTTGTGAGGGTTGGGGTTAGGGGGAGGGTTTGCGGGTGCTCGGGCTCAGCCCGTCGGCCAGGTCGCCGCGATCTTCTCGGCGAGCACGGCGATGCCCATGGCGCCGGCGTCGACCGACCCGATGCTGCGCTCGCCGGTGTAGCTGGCACGCCCTCGGCGGGCCTCCAGCGTGCTCGTGGCCTCCGCCGCGCTGCGAGCCGTCGCCGCGAACGTTTCTGCCGCGGTCGCCGCATCGTCGCCGGCGGCGAGCGAGGTTTCGAGGGCATCGATGGAGGGTACGAGAGCGTCGAGCAGGGTCTTATCGCCGAGTTCGGCCTTGCCGCGCTTCTTGATGCCCTCGACGGCCGCACGCAGAGCGGCGACAACGTCGGGGCCCGAGATGTTCTCGTTGCCTTTCAGACTGCTGCCGGCGCGCAGAAAGGCGGTGCCCCAGAGCGGGCCGGATGTTCCGCCGATGTGGCTCGTGATCATGACGGCCACCTTGCTCAAAAACGTGCCGGCGTCAATTCGATCGATCGAGTCGAAGTCGGCCAGCACGAACTCGAAGCCGCGGGCGAGGGAGTAGCCGAAATCGCCGTCGCCGACAACCGCGTCGAGTTCGCCGAAGTACTTCTCTTGCGCCACTGATTCTTCGGCGATGGTGCGCACCACGAATTCGGTGAGGGCGAGGTCGTCGGTCATCGGGGTACCTCCGTTGTTCTGGGGAGTGGGCTGTGGGGCGGCGCCGGTTTTGGCGATGACGTCGGCGTCGGCGTCGATGCGATTGTCGGCGCGGGCAGGGCGAGTACTGCGTCGATATCCGTGATGTCGACAAAACCGCGGGGGTGGATGCCCGCGGCATCGGCCAGCACGGTGAAGTGGTGGTCGCCTGCGTCACCCGGTTCGCCGAGAGAACTCACCACGAGCGCCGCGCCCGTGAAGTCTTCGTCGACCGTGAAACTGCTGACGGTGACGATGGTGTTGAGCCCCGCGGCCAGTGCCGCGCGCAGCCCGTTGTTGCTGTCTTCGACCACCACGGCCTCGTCGGGTTGCAGGTCGAGCGCCTCCAGCGCGGCGAGGTAGATGTCGGGCGCCGGCTTCTTCGCCGCCACGATGTCACCCGCGAACACGTGAAAGGTGGATGCCCGTTCGGCCCCCACCGCATGCTCGAGCACCGCGCGCACCGACGCCTCGGCCGACGTCGAAGCGACCGCGAGCGTGTACCCGTGGGCTGCCGCCTCGACCACGATGCGCTCGATTCCGGGCCGCCCCGGCAGCGCACCGGACGCCACCAGTGCCGTGTAGATCTCGGTCTTGCGCTTGTGCCACCGGGCCACGAGCGCCGCCTGCTCGCCCGGGTCGGTGGGCAACCCGGCCTCGGCGACGAACTCGGGCGTGAGCAGGCTGGCGAGCCGCTCTTTTCCGCCCCCGATGAGCACCTTCACGGCGTAGTCGGCCTCGGTCCAGTGCACGGGCAGGCCGAATTCGTCGAAGATCTGGTTGAACGCGACCAGGTGACCGTCGCGTTCGGTGTCGGCCAGAACTCCATCGCAGTCGAAGATGAGGGCGGGCATCCGGTTACCAGGCTTTTCCGGCGGAGCCGAAGGTCTCGGCGAGGCTCGAGGTGAGGGCGACGACGTCGCGCGAGACGTCGGCGAACAGGGTGGGCGGATCCCACTTGGCCGTCTCTTCGCTGCGCTTCAGACTCGCGAGCGACGACTGCATGAACACCATCTTGAGCGACGTCGAGATGTTGACCTTGGCGCAGCCGCGTGCGATCAGGTCGTGAAACTGGGCGTCGGTCATTCCGCTGCCCCCGTGCAAGGCGATGGGAATCGGATGCGCGGCGACCAGCTCGGAGACCCGATCGAAGTCGAGCTGCGGTTCGGTCTTGTAGACCCCGTGGGCGTTGCCGATGGCGGGCGCGAACACGTCGATTCCGGTGGCCTCGATGAAGCGCAGCGAGACCTCGAGCGACTGCCGCTTCGATTCGGTGTCGCTGCCGACGCCGTCTTCGACCCCGGTGATCGACTCGATCTCACCCTCGACGTGTGCTCCATACCGGCGGGCCTCGGCGACGACCTCCACGGTCTGCCGCTGGTTCTCTTCGACCGGCAGCTGCGATGCGTCGAAGAGTACGGAGTTCCAGCCGAGTTCAAGGCACTCACTGATCACGTCGCGATAGGGGCAGTGGTCCAGATGAAGGGTGACCGGCACGGCGATGTCGGCGGTCATCGCTTGCCACATCGCGAACAAGACGGGAGCGCCGATGGCCCGAACCGTCTTCACCGAGGTCTGCACGATGACGGGGGAGTTGCTGTTCACCGCACCGGTGAGAACGGCTTCGAGCGTGAGGTCGTTGACGATGTTGATGGCGGGCACACCGTACCGTTCGGCAAAGGCCCGGTCGACGATTTCTTTCAGCGACACGACAGGCATCGGCGTCTCCTTCTGCGCGGCTTCGACCACAGGATGGCCGTTTTACGGCCTCCTCTGCGAATCTATGCAGATCGGCCGCGAGCGGCTATGCGGGATTTCCCCCATACCGCTCATCACCCTCGGCCCTGGCCATGCTCGCCAGGGCGGTTCGGTTCGGCACACCGCATTTGTGCAGAATCGAACCGACGTGCTTTTCGACGGTCTTCGCCGAGATGGCGAGCAGGGTGGCGATCTGCTTGTCGGGAAGGCCCTTGACAACCAGGTTGCGCACCTGCTTTTCGCGAGCGGTCAGTCGTACGGGCAGAGCACCGGCCGGGGCAGTGCCCAGCGCCTTGGCGACGGCCCGATCGAGGTCAGCGGTGTGCATCTTCGAGTTCACGATGGCCACGGCGGCGTGGGTGGCGAACAATTCGAGAAGCTCGGCGTCGGCCTCGGTGAACGGATGCCCGGGCTCGCCGAACACGACGAACGCCCCGATCATGCCGTCGTTGACCGTGATGGGCACGCCGATGACCGGGCTGCCGAAACGTTCGTCGTCGCGGCTGATGTGACCGCGCGGAACAGACGCGTACGAGGCGAAACTCACGAAAGCACCGGCGCGCACAACTGCGCCGGTCACTCCCTCGTCGAGCTGGAACACGTGACCGGCCTGGCAGTGCACGTCGAGGTCGACCTCTTTGCGATAGGTCGCGGCGGCGTGATCGATGGTGCAGATCGATCCGCTGCGGCAGCCCAGCAGTCGCACCGCGTTGGTCAGAATCTTTTCGAGCAGCGGTTGCAGGCGGAACTCGCCCGCGAGTTCTTCGGCGAGCGAAGCCATCAGCGTCATGAAGCCCTCATCGTTGAGATCGTCAATACTGTTCTTATCATGCGCCTTCGCGCGGGGCAGTGCCACTTCAGGGGGTCGAGCGCTCAGCCCGTGGGGCCTCGATATGGGAAGAGACACGTGATGACGATTGCTCGAGTCTGCGCTATTGTGTTGGCATGAACCCTGAGCTTCCCTCGATCGTCATCGTCAACGGCCGCCTCTCGCGGGCCGCCGGTAACGCCCTCGTGCAGACCTTCGACGACGGCCCGACGACGTCAGAACCGGGGGGCGAGCCGCTGGCCGTGGCGCGCCAAGGCGGTGCCGAGGGTGCAGGGGGCAAGCTGGGCATCCTGTTCGGGTTCAAGAACGGGGGCCTCGGCAAACACTCGATCGTGACGCGTGCCGGCTCCACGCTCACCGTCGAAAGCTCCGCCGGCGGAGTGTCGACCGTCTCTGACGGCCCGCTCGAGCTCGCCCGCATCACTCGGGGTGAGGAGTCGACGGTGGTCGCAGTGAGCGGCACGGCGCTCTACACGATCGTCGCCGACCCCGCCGGCGTAAAAGGCGACGAATCGTATCGGCTTCGGGTGCTCGATGCGGCAGCAGAGCCGGTTGGCACGCTCGACGTGATTCTGCGCTCGGGCGGCTGGAACATCACCGCGAACACCCTGCTCGACCTCGGCTTTGCGCTCTCAGACCTCGACTACTTCACCGATCGGTGGCTGAACGTGACGGGCGCTCCGCTGAAGTTTCCGAACCTCGGCACGCGGTTGGTGCTGCGCGAGGCGCCGACGCCCGCGAATCTCGACATTCTGCTCGGCGTCTGTGTCGACCTCTCGGTCGGCCTGCGCGCGTACGTCGCCGCTATGCGCTGACACGCCGCGCCTCGGTCGCTCCAATCCGCACCAGGGTGCGGTGGCGCGGTGTCAGAGGGAGGGCATCGGGCACCGGCAGCGCAGGGCGGGCTGCAGGGCCCGGCGGGCGTCAGTTGATGCAGGCGCCCGAGGCGTAGCTCTTCGTGGGGGCCGTCGGGGCGGGGGTCGACGTGTCGGGGGCGGCCGGTGCATCCGTCGCTGCCGCGTTCGGGTCGGTCGCGGTCAGGTCGTCTTGACCCAGAATGACCGTCACGTCACTGACATCGGCGACCTCCAGCGTCGCGCCGGGGTAGTACGCGGCGACGGCCTTCGCGTGGCCCTCGTTGCCGGCGGCGTACTGGATGGTCGTGGTCGCCCGCGGGTCGGCGTCGCCTGGCGTGCCCGTCTTGAAGCCGAAGCCGCTCAGCGCGTCGGTGTTCGAGGCGGCGACGCCGTCTCCGTTGCTGCCGTTCAGTACCGTGACGGTCACGTCGCCGACCGCCGAGGCAGTTGCACTGTCGTAGGCCGAGGGCGTCGCCGACGACGATGCGGCCGGAGCCGACGTGCCCAGCACGCTGGCGATGAACCCGGGCATCGCCGCCGTGTCGACTTGAACGATGGAGACATCGTTCCCGTCGACCGTGATCGTCGGGGTGCCGGTGATGGGAATCGTGGTGGAGTGGATGTTGTCGGCGTTCAGCCCGCGCATCTGCGTGGCGAGGTCGATGATGTTGAGGCCCGAATCCGTCTCGATCGACGAACTGATGGCGTCGAGAACGCCGGCGAGCTTGCCGGGGTTGAGCAGGGTTCCGGCCGACAGAATCTGGCGCGCCTCGACCGACAAGAAGTACTGCTGGCGCACCTCGCGATCGAGGTCGCCGTTGGGCAGCCCGTGCCGTTGGCGCACGAACGAGAGCGCCTGCGAGGCGTCGAGCGTCGAGACGCCGGCCGGCAGGTTGATGGCCGAGAATGGATCGTCGACCGCCTCGTTCAGGCACACCTGTACGGGCCCCAGCGCGTTGACGACGTTGTAGAAACCGAGCAGCGAGACCCGAACGAAGTGGTCGATCGTCAGCCCGGTGAGGTTCTGGATGGTCGTGATGAGCAGTTTCGCCCCGCCAGCATCACCGCCACCGTTCTCGGTTCCGTAGGTGAAGGCCGAATTGAGCTTGTCTTGCCCGAAACCCGGAATGTCGACCCAGGAGTCGCGGGGCAGCGAGATCATGGTGGCCGAACTGCCGTCGGCCGGCAGGTGCACGATGATCATGGTGTCGGTGCTGGTGCCGCCGCCGTCTTCTTCGGTGCCGAGCTGGGCGAGTTGCTCGGGGGTGGCGTTGTCGGGGCGATGGTCGTCTCCGACGAGCAGGATGTTCTGGTCTTTGTTGTTCGTCGCGCCGCCCGGCAGCGCGTCGATGTGCGTGATGCCGTTGACGAAGCGCTGGTAGTTGTAGACGACATAGCCGCCCGCGACAAGCAGAATGAGCACGACTCCGATGACCGACCAGCGGGTCGCCACCTGGCGACGCCGGCGTCGCCGGCGCTGCTCGGGAGTCAGAACACGGTGCTGATGGGGCGGAGTCTGGGTTGTCATCGCCACCGAGCCTAGGCATCGACCGCCAACAACCCGCTCAGCGACCCGGTTCTTTCGAAAATACACACCAGGCAGGTCGCGGAATAATTGACGGTAGATCCGGTTGGCACTCATGCAAACGCATGCAAGTGATTCCGAGAGAATGAAGGCTTCTCATGACAGACCACGAATCAAGGCAGATCGAGTTCGGTCTCGACACGTTCGGCGACGTAACTCAGACCCCCGATGGCGGTGCTGTTTCGCAGGCACAGGTCATTCGCAACGTCGTCGAAGAGGGCGTGCTCGCCGACCAGGTGGGGCTGAGCTTCTTCGGCGTAGGGGAGCACCACCGTGAAGACTTCGCGGTGTCGGCACCCGATGTGGTGCTTGCTGCGATCGCGGCTCGAACCACGAACATCCACCTCGGTTCGGCGGTCACTGTGCTGAGCTCGGACGACCCGGTGCGGGTCTATCAGCGGTTTGCCACGCTCGACGCGGTCTCGAGCGGTCGGGCAGAAGTGATTCTGGGGCGCGGATCGTTCACCGAGTCGTTCCCGCTGTTCGGGTACGACCTGTCTGAGTACGAGACGCTGTTCGAAGAGAAGCTCGAGCTGTTCGCCGCGCTTCGTTCGGAGAAGCCCGTCACCTGGAGTGGATCGACGCGGGCATCCCTCACCGACCAGGCGGTTTTTCCCACCACCGAGCGCGGTTCGCTGCGCACCTGGGTCGGCGTGGGTGGCAGCCCGGAGTCGGTGGTTCGCACCGCGCGCTACGGCCTGCCCATGATGCTCGCGATCATCGGCGGTTCGCCGGTGCGCTTCGCGCCGTACGTCGACCTCTACCACCGCGCGCTGGCCCAGTTCGAGCAGCCGTTCGATGCGGTGGGCATGCACTCGCCCGGGTATGTGGCCGCGACCGATGAGGATGCCCGTAACGAGTTCTTCTCGCACTACCAGGGTATGCATGCGCGCATCGGCGCCTCCCGCGGGTGGCCGCCCCTGACTCGCCTGCAGTTCGACGCCGAGGCCAGCGTCGAAGGAGCGCTCTACGTCGGCTCACCCGAAACGGTGGCGCAGAAGATGGCGCGCAACATCGAGGCACTGGGCGTGAGCCGCTTCGACCTCAAGTACGGGGCGGGCACTCTCTCGCACGAGCGCATGATGACCAACATAGAGCTGTACGGCACCCAGGTGGTGCCGCGCGTGAAAGAACTGCTGGCCGAAAGCGCTGCCGTGCGCGTCGCAGGCTAGCGGCGTTCTGGCGGCCGCCCCCCGCCGCTGACGCCCCCGCCGCTGACGCGCAAGCAGCCGCTGCTACGTAAAACAGCGGAGGATTCGCCACAGCGCCGGCGAATAGCCGCTGCCGTGTCGAATCCTCCTCTGTTTTTGTGCGGCCCGGAGCGGATTCCGTGTCGGCGCAGCCCTCAGCGCACGAAGCTCGCGGGCAACTGTACGTTCGCGGGCACGTCGGTGAAGAACGGTGCGATCTGCTCCGGGCGGTAGCCCGCGATGCCGCAGCCGATTTCGGTGACGAGAAACGTGAGCTGCGGATGCCCGCGGGCGAAGTCGAGAAAGCTGGCGACTTCGGCGCCCAGGGTCTTGAGCCCGCTCATCGTGTCAATGCCGTAGCTCTGGCCCTGCAGTCCGTTGGCCTGACCCCACACGGCGCCGAACTTCTCGTAGGCAGTGCGGGCCGCGCCGCCGCCGTGCAGGCCGCCGGCATTGGAGCCGAATACGAACACCTCGCCGGGGGCCAGCTCGGTGATGTGGTTCATGAAGCACTCTCTTCGGTGAAGGCGTCTTCTGTGGAGGCGCTCCGGCGGCGCACTGTTCGCAGCAGCCCGCCCCCGGGCGTCGGTTCAGGGCTCGCGGTTCAGAGCTCCACCGTGTGCGACTCGCCGATGTCGGGCTGACCACCCGTGACGGCCGCGCGAGCCACCTTGAACAGTGTGACGGGGGCCGGTTCGTTCGTGCTCCAGTACTCGGCCGACGTTGCATCGACCTTGATGAGCGCGACGGTGGGGTCTTGACGGCCCTCGGGGAACCATGCTTCGGCCGACGTGTCCCAGAGCTCATCGATCTTCGCGGCATCACGAACGACTGTGGCGGTGCCCGCCAGCGAGACCCAGCCCTTTCCGGCCTCGAGCGAGACGTTCACGCGAGGATTGTCACGAATGTTCGCCGTCTTCGCGCTCGGGTCTTGAGTGAAGAACCACAGGGTGCCGTCGAACTCTTCTTCTTTGATGGCGAGCGGTCGCGAGTGCAGGTCGCCTGACCCCGTGACGGTCGTCAACAACGCGACACGCGCCTTCTTGATCAACTCGGCGAGGTTCTTCAGGTCTTCTTCGTGAGTGGTGTCTGTATCGGTCATGTTTCGACGGTACGCTCGCCTCCCGCCGGGGTAACGGGGTTGACAATGCGGGCTCGAACAGCGAGACCCGCGCAGGCGATCACGACGGCGGCCGCGACAATGACGATCGGTTCGAGGTGCTCGCCGAAGAGCAGCGCGGCCCAGACGAGGGTGAGTACGGGCTGTAGCAGCTGCACCTGGCTGACCCGGGCGATGGGGCCGATCGCGAGACCGCGGTACCACACGAAGAAGCCGACGAACTGGCTGATCACGCTAACATATCCGAAGGCCAGCCACGCCTCCGGTGCGCCGCCGAGAGAGGCGGCGGGTGAAAGATGAGACGCCCCGATCAGCGCAAGAGGCAGCATGACCGGCAAGCCGATCACCAGCGCCCAGCAGATGATCTGCCACGAGCCGAGCTCTCGAGCGAGAAGCGCTCCCTCGGCATAGCCGATCGCCGCCAGAACCACGGCCCCGAGCAGCAGCAGGTCTGACGGCTGCAGCCCGGTGAGCCCGCCATCGCTGATGGCGACAAAGGCGACGACGGCCAGCAGCCCGGCGATGCTCGCGACCCAGAACGCTCGGCTGGGGCGCTCGCCGCCGCGCAGCACGGCGACGACCGCGGTCGCTGCCGGCAATACCCCGATCACGACAGCCCCGTGCGAGGCGGGTGTGGTCTGCATGGCGAAGCTGGTGAGCAGCGGAAAGCCCGCGACCACTCCGGCGGCGACCACCAGCAGTCGCAGCCACTGCCACGATCGTGGCAGGCGCGGCCGGATGATCAGCAGCACGATAAGCGACAACACCGCGGCCACGACCGCGCGCCCGGCCCCGACGAACAGCGGATCGAGCGACTCCACGGCAACCCGCGTGAACGGCAGCGTGAACGAGAACGAGAGCACACCGAGAAAACCGAAGACCAGGCCGGCGGATGCCCGCGGGCGGTCGTTCGCGGCATCAGTGCGTCGCTCTGCCGTGCGAGCCGCCAGCGTCGATACCACTGGCGTCGAACTCTCGATAGCGCTACTGTGTTCTGTCATGAACAACGATAGCACTGCCGAGATCGAGCGACACCTCCGGGCACTCGTCACGGCAGCATCCGCGGGTGATCGCCTGCCGTCGACGCGTGCCCTCGTGGCGCAGTTCGCGGTGAGCCCGCTCACCGTGCAGAGCGCGTTGCACCGGCTCGCGGCCGCCGGACTCATCGAGACCCGACCCGGCACCGGAACGTTCGTCTCGGCTCGCCCCGCCATTCGGCGCGCCGACTTCTCGTGGCAGACCACTGCGCTGGCATCGACCCGGGCCGCTCAGAACGTGGTGGGCACGGCGATGTCACTCGATTCCAGCGTGCCGATCGCCATGCACAGCGCCTATCCGAGCGAAGCGCTGCTGCCTCAGCGCCTGATTCGGCAGGCGCTCGGCCGCGCGGCCCGCCGCAGCCCTGACATCGACAGGCCGCTGCTCGGGGGCATGCCTGAGCTGCGGGCGTATTTCGCGAGCGAGATCGATGCCAATGCGGTCGCCCGGGCATCCGGAATCTCTGGCGACGACACCATCGTGGTGCCCGGCAGTCAGAGCGCGTTGATCTCCGTCTTTCGCGCGTTGGCCCAGCCGGGCGACGCGATCGTGATGGAGTCGCCCACGTACTGGGGTGCGATCGCCGCGGCTCGCCAGGCGGGCCTCGTCATCGTACCGATAGCGCGTGGGTCGCGGGCCCCCGCCGCCGCCGAGCTCGACGAGGCGCTCGAAACCTCGGGCGCCCGGCTGTTCTATGCGCAGCCGCACTTCGCGAACCCCACCGGTGCCCTCTGGTCGTCAGCGGAAGCTGCGAGCCTGCTCGAGGTGATCCGCGCTCGCAACGCGTTTCTCATCGAAGACGACTGGGCGCACGACTTCGGTATCGATGCGGATGTTCGCCCGCTCCTCTGGCACGACACCGACGGTCACGTGGTGTACCTGCGGTCGCTCAGCAAGAGCGTCTCGCCCTCGCTGCGGGTCGGCGCGGTGATCGCTCGCGGGCCGGCACTGGCGCGCATCCAGGTCGACCGCACGGTGACCGACCTCTATGTGAGCGGAACGCTGCAGGCGGCGGCGCTCGACGTGGTCACCGATCCGGGCTGGCGTTCGCATCTCGTGCGCCTGCGCGAGGCTCTTCGAGTGCGGCGCGATACGCTCGCCGCGCACGTCGTCGAGCACCTCGGCGCCGAAACGCTGACGTATCTGCCCAAGGGCGGGCTGAACCTCTGGCTTCGTTTCGACGACGGCGTCGATGTCGCTCGGCTCGTGGCCGAGTGCCTGAGCAAGGGGGTGTCGATGGCGCCCGGTGGCGAGTGGTACCCGGCCGAACCGCCTGGATCGTTCGTGCGGCTCAACTTCTCCGGACCGCACCCCGAGCGCTTCGGCGAGGGCGTCGAGGTGATCGCTGAGGCGATCCGCTCTCGTTGACGGCTCAGTCTTGAGTGACGTCAGTCTCGAGTGGAGTCAGTCTCGAGCGACGTCAGTTTTCTGTGAAGTAGGCCGCCAGCATCGGCGCGAGCGCCTTCGCCGACACCTGGTGCATTTGCCCTGGCAAGGTCTGCAATTGTGCGCCCGGCACGGCATCGGTGACTGCCTGCTCGGCGACCCGCATCGAATCGGGGCTCTTGCCGCCCACGATCACGAGCGTCGGCACCCGGATGCCCGCGAAACGCTGCACCGGAACGCTGAAGTCTCCCATGACCTCCGCGTCGTAGGGAATGGTGTGTGCCGCTGCGGTGGCCTTCTTCCACACGCCCGGCATCAGGCGCATGAACACCGTGGCTATAGCCGGCGCACCGACCATGTCGCTCATGAAGAACTTCACGGCGTCACCGCGCTTGCCCTGCGCGATCAACGCGCGTGCCTGTGCAGCGCTGTCGACCGGTGCACGATGCCCCTCCACCGCGACCATGTACGGCGCCTCGAACACGGCCAGCTTTCGCATCGGCAGCGCAGCGGCTGCGGCCTCGAGAGCCAGCGCCGCGCCCGACGACGACCCGGAGACGAACGGCGTCTCGCCGGTGGCCCGGATGATCGCAGCGAGGTCTTCGACCTCACGGCCGACGGCGTAGGGCGCGGTGTCGCCGCTTTCGTCGCGCCCGCGGCGATCGTAGAGGTACACCGTGAACCGGTCGGCGAGTTCTTTCGCGAGCGGCCTCGCCGGGCCGAAGGATCGACGGCACATCGCGCCGTCGACGAGCACGAGCGCGGGGCCCGCGCCGACCTTCTCATACGCGATGCGGGTTCCGTCGGCACTCGTCACGAACTGCGTGCCGGTGCTGTTCTGGTCGATGGTCATTTCTACACCTCGTCACGGGCGAAGAGCGAGTCGAGCTTGGCGAACGAAAGCTCCCAGCCGCCCTCGGTGTGCTGACGTTCGATGGCACTGAACGGGCCTTGGTGAAGAGTCAGGCGGGTGCGCTCGCCGTGGTCGTGAAACTGCAGCCGCAGCGTGATCTTGTCGAGCGGGCCGAGATCGCTCTGCGCGTTCATCGCCACCACGATGCGTTCGGGTGGGTCGAACTCGACGATCTCGCCGCGAATGGGGTACGACTCCCCGGTCGTGTCGTCGACCATGCTCAGATTCCAGCGGCCGCCGACCCGCGGGTCGATCTCCACAGTCTCGACCGGAACGGAGAACCCGGTCGGCCCGAACCACGAGGCGAGGTGCTCCGGTTCGGTGAAGAACCGAAAGACGAGCTCACGCGGGGCAGCGAACATTCGCGTGATGTAGACGTCGGTGTCGGCGATCTCGGCGGGGCGAGCGTCACTCATGGTCTGATCCTTTCGGTTCGGTGTTGGGCGACCCGTCTGCGGGCTGGGAGGGCGTCGCCTGAAAGGTTGCCAGCGCGCTGTCGAGTTTGTCGAAGCTCTCGTTCCAGTACTTCTTGTACCGCTGCATCCACGCCGTCGCCTCCTTCAGCGGTTGCGCTTCGAGGTGGCTCAGCCGAGAGGTCGCCACCCGAGTGCGAGATACCAGGCCGGCCTGTTCGAGCACCTTGAGGTGTTTCGAGATGGCCGGCTGGCTCACCGCGAACGGCTCGCCGAGTTGCGCGACCGTGGCATCGCCGAGCGTGAGGCGTTGCAGTATCCCGCGCCTGGTCGGGTCGGCGAGGGCCGAGAAAACGGAGTCGAGCTGATCGTGTGGCATTCATAACCCATCGGTTCTATAACTGATAGGGCAAATATACTCCGGCGCGTCGACATGTCAAGAGTCAACGCTTGGGCATCTGCTGCAAGATCCAGCGGTTGCCGTCGGGGTCGGCGAAGGTGACGAAGGTTCCCCAGGGCTGCAAATCGGGTTCGGTCGCCTCGACCCCGTGCTCGGTGAGGTGCCGGTGGGCATCCGCTGCATCGTCGATGACGACTTGAATGGCGTTGAGGGTGCCGGGCTGCATTTCGCTGATGCCCTCACCGAAGGCGATCGAGCAGGCGGATCCCTGCGGGGTGAGCTGCACGAACCGTACGTGCTCGCTCACACGCTGGTCGAAGTCGGCGTGAAAGCCGACCTGGTCGACGTAGAACGCTTTCGCGCGGTCGACGTCGGTGACGGGAACCAAGATGAGTTCGATTCTGAAGTCCATGGAGTGCTCCTCTGTGAGTGATACGGGCCCGGCGTTCGAGCTGTTGGCACGAGCGTAGAGACGATATAGGTCGATTTCTGTCCTGTTGAGAAGGCAGACTGAAGACATGGCCGAAACCACCTCTCGAACCCTGGAGCTGCTGAATCTGTTGCAGACGCACCGGCACTGGCCCGGGTCGGAGCTCGCCGAGAGGCTCGGCATCACCGCACGAACCCTGCGGCGCGACATCGAGCGACTGCGCGAGCTCGGTTATCGCGTGACCGCGGAGCGCGGCTCGCTCGGCGGCTATCGGCTCGAAGCCGGTTCTCAACTGCCACCGCTGCTGCTGACCAACGATGAGGCGGTGACGATGGCCATCGGTCTGCGATTGGCCGCCGCGCAGGGGCTCGTCGATGGTGCGCTCACGACGCAGACCGCTCTGGCGAAGTTCGAGCAAGTGCTGCCACCGGCCGTGCGTGAACGGGTGAACGCGCTCGCGGCGACGATCACGCCCGAGACCCCGCGCGGCGAACCGGTCGCGGGGGAGTTGCTCGGGCAATTGGCGCTGGCCTGCCGCGACCACGAGCGCATTCGATTCGACTACGTCGCCGTCGACAAAACAGAGTCGAGTCGCAGTGTCGAGCCGCACGCCCTGGTCGCGGCCCGCCGGCGGTGGTTTCTGGTGTGCTTCGACCTGGGCCGAGACGAGTGGCGCACGTTCCGGGTCGACCGCCTGTCGCACTTCTTCGGCACGCGCGTGCACTTCGAGCCTCGCGAGCTGCCGGAGGTGGATGCCGCAACCTACGTCGAGCGCAGCTTCGGCGCCGCGGGCCGGCGCTTCACCGCCGAGGTCGTGCTGCAGGTGCCGCTCGCGCGGTTCTCCGAGCTGCTCGGGGTGTGGGCCCGCGGCGCGACAGAAGACCCCGGGCATCCGCAGGTCACGCGCTGGCCGATCGCGGCCGACACCCTCGAGACGCTCGTCAGCACTCTGCTCTGGATTCCCGCCGGCATCGCCTACGAGGTGCAGGCCGACGCCGAGACGCTCGACTTTCTCGCGGCGTCGGCCACGCGACTGGCGTCGGCCCGGCCGGCTTAGTTCACTTCGAGGGGATGCCCGCCGTTGCGGCCCTCGTCGCCGCGGTCGAGCGTGGCGATGGTGGCCAGTTCGTCGGCCGTGAGTTCGAAGTCGTAGATGTCGAGGTTCTCGGCCTGTCGTTCGCGACTGTTCGACTTGGGAATCAGAATGTTGCCGATCTGCAGCTGCCAGCGCAGCACGGTCTGGGCGACGGACTTCTGGTGGGCATCCGCAATGGCTGCCAGCTCGGGCGAGCCGTTGATCGTGCCGTGCCCGAGCGGCCCCCAGGCCTCGGTGGCGATGCCGTGCGCGGCGTGAAAGGCGCGCAGTTCGGGCTGCTGAAAGTCGACGTGCAGCTCGATCTGGTTGACGGCCGGAACGATCGAGGTCTCGGCGAGCAGCTGCTCGAGCTGGGGCACAGTGAAGTTCGACACGCCGATCGACTTCACGAGGCCGGTGGCGTAGATCTGCTCGAGCGTCTTCCAGGCCTCGATGAACGTTCCGCGCTCGGGCGTCGGCCAGTGGATCAGATAGAGGTCGACGTAGTCGAGACCGAGTCGACCGAGGCTCTTCTCGAAGGCCGGAGTCGCGTTCGTCTGGTCGGAGTTCCACAGTTTGGTCGTGATGAACAGGTCTTCGCGTTCCACGAGACCGTCTTTGGCGGCCTGCGCGATAGCGTGACCCACGCCCTCTTCGTTCTTGTAGATGGCCGCCGTATCGATGTGCCGGTAGCCCACCTCGAGCGCGTCACGCACGATGCGACCGGTCTTGTCGGGGTCGACGCGAAAGACGCCGAAACCCTCCTGCGGAATCGTGACGCCATTATTGAGGGTGTAATTCGGTACGGTATTCGTCATGCTTCAAGCTTAGGGAGCTATCGTTGCGTCACCCGAATCTGCGCCCGGCACCTCCCGTGCTCGTGCGCACCGTCTTCTCGAAAGCGAGACCACCGCAGGTATGAACGGCAGTTTCGCGTCGCGCTCACCGTACGAGGTGCTCGGCGTCAGCCCTGGGTCGTCTGACGACGAGCTGCGTCGCGCGTACCGGCTGCGCCTGCGCGAGACGCATCCCGACACAGGCGGCAGCGCCGTGCTGTTCCAGGCCGTGCAAGACGCGTGGGAGCTGGTGGGCACCCCGACCGAGCGTGCCGCGTACGATTCGGGGGTGGGTGCGCGGGTCACGGCTCCGGATGCCCGGGGTTCGTCATTCGCGGGCGGCAGCCGGGCATCCGCCGCCGGCCCCGGCCAGGGCGCGTCGCCCAAGGCGCGGTCGTACGGTCACCCGGGCGGCGAGGAGCGGGAGCACTTCTTGCGCCTGATGCGCGAGTGGGTGGGGCGCGGCGTCGAGCTGAAAGATCCGTACGACCCGGCACTCGTGCGGTCGGCGCCGCGAGAGGTCAGGCGCTGGTTGGCCAAGGCGATGGCCGAAGAAGAGACGGCGCGCATCGTGTCGACTCTCGGCATCGGGTTCACGGTCTGGAACAACGTCGCCGTCGCGAAGACTGGGCAGAACGTCGACCACGTCGTGCTCGGGCCCGGCGGAGTCTTCGCTGTGCAGTCGTATGACTGGGGCAGCCCCGTGCGGCTGTCGAAAGGCGAACTCGTGGGGGAGGCGATCGGCGACGACGATGAGCCGCTGCGCACCCTCGCCACGAACGCGCGCGCGCTCGGTCGTGAGCTCGGTGTGCGGTTCAGCGCCGTGGTCATCGTGGTGCCCGACGACGATCTCGCGGCGCCGTTCGAGCAGGTGGAGCGGGGGCGACTGGCGGGCGCTGTGGTGATTCGGCGGTCGGTTCTGCCGCAGCTGCTGCGCAATGGGCTCGGCGGATCCGAAGGTGAGTCGATCGACCGAATCTTCGATCTGCGATCACGATTGCAGGCGGGCATCCGCTTCGTTTAGGCCCCGGTGTTAACGTGCACACGCCGACCACAAAAAAGGCTGAATGTTTACGCATGGATGTGACAAATTGGTAACGAAAGGATAACCTCGACAAGTCGCCTTGTTCACCCGAAGAACAAGATGGCTGATCGGGCGCGCTTTTACCCGATCGTCGGGCTAGTGAAACACGCTGGCCTGTGGGCACCGAGAGTGCCGGAGGAATACGACACGTGACGCGTTCGAGCAGAGAACCAGGCGCCGAAGGCGACCAGGCAACCGGCCCGAAATCCACGTTCGACCTCCCCGTCGTCACTACGCCGCTCGGTGCTGAATCAGTCGGTGCTGAATCAGCCGGTGCTGCTGCGGACGCTGCTGCGCCGCTCAGTCGTCGTGAGCTTCGTCAACGCGAAGCCGCGTCTGAGGCTCTGCCCGTGGTGGAATCCCGTCGTCAGCGCCGCGATCGTGAGCTCGCCAAGGCGCTGGCCGCCTCAGCCGCGGTCGAGCCTGTGGCTCCGGTCACGGTCGCTCCGGCGGCGGCGGTCGCTACTGCTGCGCAGCCCACTGCCGCTGCGCCGCCCGCTGCCGCCGCGCCGCGAACCGTTTCGAAGTCGCTGTTCGCGCAGCAGATCGCCGACATGGCGAAGGCGCCGCAGCCCGTCGTCGAGACCCGTGTCGTCGAGACTCCTGTCGCCGAGGTCGAGACGCCTCTCACCGTGGTGTCCGCGACGTCAGAGACGTTTGTTCCGGCCGTCGACGTCGATGAACCGGTTCCCGCTCACTTGCTCGCCGACGAGCCGCAACATCACCTGTACGACGCGAGCGATGCTCGTAATAATGCGTTCGTCGACGACGCGCCGACAGAGCAGATCGCCGTCGTCACCACGCCCTCCGAGCCTCAGCCCGTCACGGCGGCACTGCAGGCCGAGGTCGATGCCGCAGCGTTAAACGAGGCTCCCGTGGTGACCAGCGTGAGCGCACTGACCTTCCCCCGCACGCCCGAGATCGCAACGCCGCGCGCGGCCTCGACATCGGTGGCTGCGCCTGGCAAACGGCGTGTGCTGCCGGGTCGAAGGCGTGCCTCGTCTCGGGCCGCCTCCACCCATCCGAAAGCCCGCAAGCGCACCATCGTCAACACGATCGTCATGGTCGCGACCGCCGGGCTCGTCGCCACCGTCGCCCTTCCGGCCTACGCGTACTCCGATCTGGGTGTGCTCGGCAACTCGCATTCGTCTGCCTCGGCTGAGATGGGCATCCAGAGCCTGACCGTCGGCAACACCGGCACCATTCAAGACGCCCCGCGCGACGGGTACACCTCGACGGGCGATATCGCCTCGATGGACTCCACCACCGGCACCACCGTCTCACCCACCGTGCAGGCTCTCGCAGCCGAATTGATGGCCGACGTCGCGTCGGGCAAGCTCGTGGGGTCGGTGCCGAATCACATCGTCGAGATCCAGAATCTCGCGAACGGCGTCGTGGTGCCGAACTGCGGCGTCGACTATCGCGTTCTGCAGGCCATCAAGGTGGCGGTCGACAACTTCTCGAAGGTCGGCATCAGCGACATCAACCGCAAGTGCACGGGCCAGATCGAGGGTGCAGGAACCGCTTCGGCGCACTACACCGACGGCGGTGGCCACGCGGTGGACTTCTACATTCTCAACGGGCACGGGCTCACCGGTGGCGACGCGGATTCGCTCAAGCTCATCGCGCTGCTCGACCCTCTCGTGCCACCCGGCAGCGGACTCGGCCAGGCCGAATGCCGCGGATCGGTCTCGGTCTCGAACTTCGCCCCCTTCGACGACACGTGCACGCACGATCACATCGACTTCTTGAACGCCAAGGGTGTCGCACTCAAGAGCAGCTGATCTGCCTCGGCGCCGCATTCGCGGCGATCGGATGCTCGGCTAATGCAGTGCGCCCGGAACGGGTTGGGGGCACGCCTGGTTGATGGCCTTCCAGTCGGCGTCTGACATGGTCTGGGCGAGTGTCGCGAGCTCAGACGACGCCATGGCCGACCACGGTTTCGAGTCGTATTCGTCGAGAAACTGCTGCAGGCTCGGGGGATCGTCGACCTGGTAGCCGTGCTGCTGCAGACAGCTGCGTTCGGCCAGCTCGGCCGCGTAGAGCAGGTGCTTCTGATTGTCGTCGACCGGAAACTGGGCGGCGACCTGGCTGTTGCAGGCCCACGTGTCGCTCAGGTAGAGCTGGTATTGCTCCTTCGGAATCGTGTCGCTCGAGGCCTGCACGGCCCCGTCGTCGGTGAGCGTCACCTGCCAGCCGCGCGCGATCAGGCAGCGGTACAGCGCATCGGCGACGGGCGACTGGCTGAGCGCGGGCAAGGTGGATGCTCGGGTGTCAGACGTGGGTGCTGAACTGTTCTCGGCGCCGGCGCACCCGCTGAGGGTCACGGCCACAGTCACGGCGAGCAGTGCCGCCGCCGCGGCCGTGACCACGGGCATCCGGATTCGCCCGGCAGGTCGCCCTGCAGGTCGCCTCGGCGAGATCCGGAACGAGCGCCTCGGCGCTCCCCCCGAACGGGGTTGTGGTCTAAAAGCATGAGGCATATAGTGAGGATTCATCACCACCAGGATCGCACTGAAATGGCTTCAGGTCAACGCGAATCCGGGGTGTGAAAGGAACATCACATGAAGGTCATTCCCGCGTCGATCGCGGCGGCCGTGCTGGCCGGCGGGCTGGTTCTGGGCAGCGCCCTCGGTGCCTCGGCATCGACAGACATCGGTTCGCAGATCTGCGGGTTCGGCGGTCCCGCCGCCGCATCCACCGCGTACGTCAACGCGACCAGTGTGCATTACCACCAGGCGAACGGTGTCGCGTGGGGCAGTCAGACCTTCGGGTCGGGCTTTCACCGGTTCTCGTACGGCAACGGGGTCGTCACCATGCAGATCAGCTACCCCTCGGGCACCGAGACCGGGCACGCCTTCTCCTGCGCGAACGGATCGTTCTAAGCAATGACGAACGGCCCTTTCGAAACGCTCGCCGACACCCGTCGCGCGGTTCTCAGCGAACGCCTGCGCGGGTCTGATCCTCTCGTGCTGGCGTGCGCCGAGGCGGGCGTTCGGCTGGGCCGCTTCGACAAGCGCGTGCTCGACGAGGTGAGTCGGCTCGAGAGCGAGACGGTCTGGGTGCTGGCGTCGATCATCCGGCGGGCAGGGGCCGTCGGGTCGTGAGCCGACACAAGCTGCGGCTGCCCCGGGCGGTCGTCACGATCGGCGTTGCGGCGCTGGTCGCGACGGCTGCCTGTGCGGGGTGGGCGTTCACGGTCATCCTGTCGCCGGCGCCCGGAGTGCCGACGAACGACGGGTACTCGCTGGTCACCGCGGCCGAGGGCGATGTGGGTTCGCACCTCACGCTGAACGCCGCCGCCAGTTGGAACGTCAGCCCCGTCGGCACGAACGAGGCGGCCGGCGTGGTGACGACGGTGGATGCGCAGCCGGGTCAGCTCATCTCGAGCGGCGACCGGCTGTATTCGGTGAATCTGCGGCCCGTGGTGGCGGCTCAGGGGGCGGTTCCGGCGTATCGGGCCATCGCTGCCGGCGACAGCGGAGGCGACGTCGGCCAGCTTCAAACGATGCTCGCCGCACGCGGGTTCTACTCGGGGGCGGCCGACGGCACAGCGGGCTCGTCGACGGTCGACGCGATAATGCAATGGCAGCAGTCGATCGGAGTCGAGGCGACGGGCGAGGTGGCGTTCGGCGACGTGGTGTTCGTGCCCGAACTGCCGGCGCGATTGGTGCTCGCGCCCGACGTGGTGCATCGCGGGGCAACGCTGTCGGGCGGAGAAGCGGCGGTGTCGTGGCTCGGTGCTGCCCCGGTCTTCACCCTGCCGGTGAGTGAGGCGCAGTCGCAACAGGTGTCGACCGGAACACGTGTGGTCATCGATGACGGGGCTGGCGACACGTGGAATGCGGTGGCGGCGGGGCGAAGCGAGACAGCGACGGGCACGGTGGTGATCTCGCTCGAGGCGGCGGGTGGCGCGGATTCCGGAGGCGCAGGGGGTGGCGACGGCGCGGCTGCGGGTGGCGACGCGCCTGGGGGTGGCGACGGCGGGGCTGCGGGTGGCGACGCGGCGAGTGGCGACGGGGCTGGGGGTGGCGACGGCGCGTCGATCTGCGGCGCGCACTGCGACGCGGTCGCCGTCGCCGGTCAGACCCTCTTCGTGTCGAGGGTGGTGACGGTCGAGCCGGTGCACGGCGTTGTCGTGCCGTCGGCTGCTGTGCAGACCGACGCCTCCGAGCAGGTGGTCGTGGTCGATGCCGAGGGGGTCGTGCATCCGGTCACCGTGCGGGCCGAGGCAGCGGGCCAGTCGATCGTGACCGGGGTGGCGGCGGGGCTCTCGATTCGTGTTGCGGCGTCGGCGCAAGCTCCCGCAGAGGCGCACCCGGCGGCACCGGCGGCACCCGCGGCACCGGCCGAACCGGCGGCACCCGCGGCTTCGGGGGCTCCGTGACGATCGCCCTCGAGGCTCGCGGCCTCTGCTTTCGCTACGACCGCGCGGCACCCGTTCTCGCTGACATCGACCTGGCCGTGCATCCGGGGGAGATCGTCGCCCTCACCGGTCCGTCGGGTCGCGGAAAGTCGACCCTGCTCTACCTGCTCGGCCTCATGGTGCGGCCGACGGCGGGCGAGGTTCTGGTGAACGGATGCCCGACCTCCGCCCTCGGCGACGCCGACCGAGCACGGTTGCGTGCCACGCGGCTGGGCTTCGTCTTTCAAGATGCGGCTCTCGACTCCAAGCGCAGCATTCTCGACAACGTCGTCGAGACGAGCCTGTACCGGGGCGTGGATCGGAGCCGATCGGTCGAGCAGGCACACCGCTTGCTGCAACGATTCGGGGTGCAGAAGCGGGCGCAGTCGCGTCCCGGTCAGATCTCGGGCGGCCAAGCCCAGCGAATCGCGCTCTGCCGTGCCCTGATGAATGAGCCGGCGATCGTGCTCGCCGATGAGCCGACGGGCAACCTCGACCGAGCATCCGCTGCGGTGGTGTTCGGCGCGCTGCGGGAGCGAGCCGCTGCGGGCGCGGGCGTGCTGATCGCGACGCACGACGCGGCCGTGGTCGGCGAGTGCGATCGGCGCGTGACGCTGTGAGCGACGGCCGGCACCGAGCCCACGTGCAGCGCCGGACTGCGGATCCGGCCGGGTGTGACTACCCGGCACCCGGCCGGACCCGGGGTTCGGCGGCGTCACCTGCGCCCGGCGGTGGCGCCGACGCGCTGGGGCCGGCGGCAGGTAGCCACGCGGTGGTGCCGGGGCCGCCAGCGGCGCGGGCGTACGGCTCGCGCGATGGTGTCCGGTGGCGGCAGGTCGTGGCGCTGCTGCGTGAGGCGGCCGCGGCGGCGTTGGCCGCGCGGGTGACCTCCGCTGTGGCCGTGACGATCGTCGCGGTGTTGTGTGCGGTGGTGGTGCTGACCACCGGGCGTGCAGTGGGTGCGCAGAACGCCATCGTGTCGAGCATCGACAACGAGGGCACACGCTTGATCGTCGTGCGTGCGCCCGAGTCATCCGGACTCGACACGTCTGTGCTCGGCCGCCTGGCCGAAGCGACCCAGATCTCCTCGGTCACCGCGTTCGGTCCGGCCGACGACGTGCGCAACGCCCGGGTCGACGGTGGTACGCGGGTGGCGCTCCGCCGGCAATACTCGGTTCCGCCCGCGAGTGCCTCAGAACTCGCGAATGCCTCTGCGCCCACTCTCGGCATGGCTCCCACTACTGCCTCGGCTGCTTCGGCTGTTTCGGTTGCTTCGGCCGAGGCCGACGGCACACCCGTCGGAGGCGCCCCGTTCGGCCCCAACCGCACAGGAGCTGTCGGCGCCACCCCGCCCGCCCCCTCTGCACCGCGCGCCGTCGCGTCGCCCGCTGCCGCCCGAGCACTCGGGCTCGCCGACGGCGTCGGGAGCGTCGAGTCGGTCGCCTCGAGCGCCGAATACGTGGTCGACAGGGCGACGGCGCTGCCCGACGAGCTCGCGGTGCTCGACCCGGTGGTGGTCGTTCCCGCTGTGGCCGACCCCGAGCATCCGCAGCCCGTCAGCGTGCTCGTTGTCGTCGCTGCCACCAGTGCTCAGGTCACCGCCGTCACGGCCCTCGTCGAGTCGGTGCTGGCTGTCGTCGACCGCAGCAAGGTCACCGTGACGACGAGCGAACAGCTGGCCGCGCTCAGCGCGTCGGTGCAGTCGCAGCTCGGCGACTTCAGCCGATCGCTGACGCTGCTGGTGTTCGGCGTCGGATCCGTTCTCGTGGCCGCCGTCGTCTACGCGCTGGTGCTCTTGCGGCGGCGAGATTTCGGCCGCCGCCGCGCCCTCGGCGCGTCACGATCGCTCATCGTCGCCCTGCTTCTGACCCAGGTCGCCCTCCTCGGCAGCATCGGCGCGGTCACCGGATGCACGGCGGCAGACCTCCTACTGGCACTCACTGGCGATCCGCCGCCGACCGCCACCTTCACGTTCGCCGTCGCCCTGCTCGCTGTGCTCACCGCCGTCGTGGCATCGGTGGTTCCGGCCGTCGTCGCCTCCACCCGTGACCCCCTGCGCGAGCTTCGCGTCGCCTGAGCGCACCTCAACGGCGCTCGCGGGTAGGCTCGAATCATGGAGTTCGAGCGCGTGCCCGCAGCCGAGTTGCCGCGCGTGCCCGTGGCCGAGTGGCGGCGAGCCGAAGAGGCGCACCAGCGCCGCGCGGATGCCCTCACCGCCGGCTGGCGCGAACGCCGCCAGACGGGCGAGACGCACGCCGTCGACGACTTCTTGTTCACGTACTATCCCTATAAGCCGTCGCTGCTGCGGCGTTATCACCCAGGTGCCGGCGCGGTTCTGGAGCACGGGGCCGAGGCCGAGCGCTCCGGCTACAAGTGGTACGCAGAGGATTCCCACGGCGGCAGTTTTGTCGACTCCGCCGCTCTTCTCGCCGCCCGGGGCGCCACGTTCGGGTTCATCGAACGGCTGCTGGGCGCCACAGCGGCGCGGCCGGCGCAGTTCGGATGTTTTGGGCTGCACGAGTGGGCGATGGTGTACCGCGTGAAAGAGGGCGAGGTGCGTCATGAGAGCATTCCGTTGCGTCTGTCGGCCGCCGAGACAGACCAGGTCGTCGAGACGAACCACATCGTCTGCACACACTTCGATGCGTTCAGGTTCTTCACGCCCGAAGCCGTAGGCCTGAACTCCGGTCGGCCGAGCCGAGAGAACCAAGAGCACACCGAGCAGGCCGGCTGCCTGCACGCCGGCATGGACGTTTACAAGTGGGCCATCAAGCTCGGCCCCGTCGTGCCGGGAGAACTGCTACTCGACGCCTTCGAGCTGGCCCGCGACATCCGCCAGCTCGACATGCAGGCCTCACCCTACGACGTGTCGTCATTCGGCCTCGAACCAGTGCGAATCGAGACTCGCGAGGGAAAAGTCGAGTACGCGGCCCGCCAGCGCGTCTTCGCCGAGCGCTCGAACGCCCTCCGCGAGCGGATGCTCGGGGCCATCACCCTCGCTCGCGCGGCCGCCTCCCGCGTCGGGCCCGTCGCGCTCGAGACCCGCATCAGCGCTGCCTGACCCGTTCATCCCTAGCCGGGCGTTGCGCAAAGGCCCTCCCGGGCGCGCCGAAGGTACTTTCGTGCAACCTGCGCGGGTGGGCGGCGCGAGAGGGCGGGACGGGAGGGGTCAGCGACCGCGCAGTTTGTCGACCTCGCGACGTTCGCGCTTGGTGGGGCGACCGGCCCCACGGTCGCGGATGGCCACCAGGGCGACCGTCTCCCGGGGTGGCGGCGGGGGAGTGTGGTCGAGAAGACACTCCGCGGCGACCGGCGCTGACACGCGCTTCACCACGAGCCGACGCACCTCGATGATGCGGTCGAATCCGCCGCTGCGAATGCGCACCTCGTCGCCGATGTGCAACGGAGCCGCGGCCTTGACTCGCTCGCCGTTCACCCGAACGTGTCCGGCGCGACAGGCCGCCGTCGCGGCCGAGCGGGTCTTGAACAGCCGGACCGCCCAGGCCCAACTGTCGACGCGGGCAGAGAGGAGCTCGGTCATCGCAGCATCGTCGGCGCTAGCGGCGCGCGCCGGACCTCGGTCACGGTGACACCGTCACGAGGCGCGGTTCTGCTGCGCGTTCGCGTTGAAGTGGTTCTCGAAATCGACGTCGACCTCGCCGCCCAGGGCGTTCTCGAACTCGGCGTCGGCGTTGTCTATCTCGGTCGCGTCGTCCCCGTCGGCTTCATCGGTGACGCTGTCGGATTGTGCTCCGTCGGCGACCAGCTCGTCGCCTTCGGACTCGGCGGCATCGGTTTCTGACCCATTGGCGACCAGCTCTTCGACGTCGGCCGTCGCCGCGTCGAGTTCGGCCGCGTCGGGCTGAGCGTCGGCCGCGGCGGCGCCGTCGGCATCAATATCAGCATCCGCCGGAGTGCCGTCGACCCCGTCGACCCCCGACCCCTCGAACCCGTCGACCTCCTCAGCCTCACCCTCGCCGTAGAGCGAGTTGAGCACCAGCACGGCCGCGTCGTTCGCCCCGATGGCGTAATCGCTGGTCTCGTTCTCGTCGACCAGCTGTGCGGTCGCCACATCTTCGATCTCGTCGAGCGTCGCCTGAGCGAGCTCGAGCTGCGTGGTGAGCTCGAGCTGGGTTTGCGCAACGAAGTCGACGAGCCGGGCATCCGGTGCATTGTCGACGGTCCACTCGCCGACATCGGTGGTGCTGGCGAGCCCCGCGACGACCTGCTCGAGCCGGCTGCGCCATTCGGATGCCTCGGCGATGGCCCTATCACGCTGGGCGGTGAGCGAGCTCGCTTCGAGTCGAGCTTCGGTGAGGTGCCGAGTGGTGAGCTCCGCTGCCGCAACGGCTGCCGCGAGTTGCAGCGCCGCGGCACCGTGCCGCTCATCGTGCTCGGCTTGCAGCGCGGCGATCGCTTCGTCGTGCTGTGCGTCGGCGTCGGCCAGCTCGGCAGTGTGCTGGGCATCCAGCTCGGCGAGTGCCGTCTCGTGCCCGGTCGTCAGACCGCCCACGGTCGTATCGTGTGAGCTGGCGAGCAGCGCGAGGGCGGCGGCATGTTCGCCGTGAAGACGAGTGATCTCCTCTTCGTGGGCGAGGCGCTGTTCGGCCGTATCGGTTTCGAGCTGTGCGCGCAGCGCGTCGATCTGCGCCGAATAGTCGGTGTGCAGCCCTGACACTTCAGCCTCGAGCCGCTCGTTCAGCGTCACGATCTCGGCGTCTGCGACCCGCAGCCGTTCGGTGGTCTCGGCGAGTTCCGTGTCGAGGCGCTCGGCACGGGCTTCGACGTCGGCGAGGGTGCGACTCACCTCTTCGTAGTGCGTCTGGGCATCGAGCCGGGCCTTGTCGCGCGCCTGACGATCGTCGATGACCACCCCGAGGTGGGCCCGGATGATCTCGAGCGGGTCGCTCGTCTGGTCGAGCTGTTCGACGCTGGCGATGGCCGGCGGCACGAACGCGGGCCGGGCGGTGGGGTCGATGAAGTGATGAGTGAAGAGTTCGTCGCTGACCGGCTTGTAACGCGACTGGAACTCGGCCGAGCCGAACCCGACGGCCCAATCGACCATCTTCATGGCCGTGCGATCGCGACGGGTGAGCACGTAACCGGTCGCGGCGACCGGCCTGACGACGGAGCTGCTGCTGCCCGGCGTTGCGGCGGTCGCGATTTCCGTCGTCGAGTTCGGTTCGGCGACGGTCGGTTGGTCTTCGACGGTGAGCGCAGTTTCGTCGACGTTCTCGGGCGTCGTGCCCGATTCTGCGGTGGAGTCGTCAGTCATGGTGCTCCTCGTGGCTTCGATAATTCTGCGGGTGCGAGTTGTCGTCTGCCCGGTAACCAGCTTAACTGCCCTGACAGCTGCATCAAATGGAGCCGGCCAACACCGCGAACAATCGGTCGCAGCAAGGTCTGGCCGCCCCGGAATGGCGCGGCTGGCGCGAAATGGACCGGGCGAATAATGCTCAGCCGGCGTAAAGACGACTCCCAGACAAAATCAGACCACCACATAGCTTGTTCATAAGTTCGGGGCGTTGTCTTGTCTCAGCCCACTTCGGGCCCCGAGAGGAAGAAATGGAAACCCCACAGCCCGCAGCAGACCAGCCGTCGCCGGTAGAGCCCGTCGCCGACATCGCTCAGACCCCGGTTGCCTCGGTTGCACCAGTCGCCCCCGTCGCACCGACCGCGATTCCGGCCCAGCCCGTGAACGCCCAGACTGCGGCTTACCCGCAGACCCCGAACCTCGACCAGCAGTACGCACAGCAGCAGTACGCCGGCCAGCCGAACCCGCAGCAGCAGTACGCGCAGCAGACCCCCGGCCAGCAGTACCCCGGCCAGCCCTACGCTCAGCAGCCGGCACCGACGCAGCCCCAGCAGGCCCACCACACGCACTCAGACCGCATCTGGCGCCCCCGCACGTTCCTGATCCTCGGCGCCGCGGCCGCCGCACTCCTCGTCGGAGGCGCCAGCGTCGGCGCCACCCTCGCCGCCGGAGTACCGCTCGCGCTCAGCGCCTTCTCATCGCACACCTCGGTGATCGACAACGGCACCACGGGTACCACCAACGGCGGCTCCGGCAGCAGCGGATCCACCGGCAGCGGTTCGACCGGTTCGGGCAACGGCTTCGTTCCCGGCTCCGGCAGCAACGGCTACGGCTATGGCTACGGCAGCGGCTCGGGTTCGTCGGGCTCGACCGGCGACGGATCGGGTTCGACCGGCTCCGGCGCCGGCACCAGCACCTCGGCCGCCACCGACGCAACGGATGCCGAGTCCGTCGGCGTCGTTCTGATCAACACCGAGCTGAAGTACGAAAGTGCTGCAGCGGCCGGCACCGGCATCGTGCTCACCTCCGACGGCGAGATTCTCACCAACAACCACGTCGTCGAAGGGTCCACCAGCATCACGGTGACCGTGCCCCAGACCGGAAAGACCTACACGGCCACCGTCGTCGGCACCGACGCGACACACGATGTCGCCGTCTTGAAGCTCGCCGACGCATCCGGTCTCACCACGGCCAAGGTCGACACCTCGAACTCCGTTGCCGCAGGCGACGACGTGACCGGTGTCGGCAACGCGGGTGGAACGGGAACGCTGTCGGCAGCAGCCGGCACCGTCGACGCGCTGAACCAGTCGGTCACCACCGAGGCAGAGGGCAGCGCCGCGAGCGAAACGCTCTCCGGCATGATTCAGATCTCGGCCGACATTCAAGCCGGCGACTCGGGCGGCCCGCTGCTCGACTCCGACGGCGAGGTCATCGGTATCGACACCGCCGCTTCGAGCGGCTCGAGCGACGTCACCGGGTTCGCGATTCCGATCAACAGTGCGCTGAGCATCGCCAAGCAGATTCTGTCGGGCACCGCGACCGACTCGATCGTCATCGGCTACCCGGCGTTCCTCGGCATCGAGGTCGGCTCCGCGACCTCCGGCCTCGGCGTCGGTGGCCAGGGCACGGGTTCGAGCACGACGGCCGGCGCATCCGTCGCCGGTGTCATCGACGGCACCCCCGCCGCTACGGCCGGCCTCGCCGCGGGCGACACGATCACCGCGGTGAACGGTACGGCCGTCGCCTCAGGATCCGACCTCACCAGCACGCTCAAGTCGTTCAAGCCCGGTGACTCCATCACCGTCAGCTGGACCGATTCCACCGGCGCCGCGCAGAGCGCAAAGGTCACCCTGATTCAGGGCCCGGCCGCCTAAGCACGACAGAGCACCAGCACAGCCGGAGCACACCCGAAGCGCCCGGCCGAACGGATGGCAGTTACCGAAACGACGGTAGCTGCCATCCGTACGTTAAGGCGACGAGTCGCAGCACGAAACACACGGCGAAACCGGCGCTCATCGCCCAGACCGGCGCGAACTTGGCCCGGGTGGCGATGTAGACGGCCAACGCGCCCGCAGCCGCAGCCGTCGCGTAGAAGTCGCCGCTCAGCACCAGCGGTACACGGTTGAGCAGCACATCGCGCACCACCCCGCCGCCGACCGCCGTCATCGTGCCCAGAATCACCACGACGAGACCGTTCGAGTGGTGGTCGAGCGCCTTCTGCGCTCCGGTCACGGTGAACAGGGCCAGCCCCGCGGCATCCAGAACCGAAAGCAGCCCCGTCGGCACCTCGTTGAGCTCGCCTGCGATCAGGCAGGTGAACGCGGCCGCCAGCAGCGCCACCACGATGCGCGATGGCGAGCGGAACGCGGCCGGCGGAAGATCGCCGAGCAGCACGTCGCGCAGAATGCCGCCGGCAAGGGCCGTGCAGAAGCCGACCACGAGTACCCCGAGCACATCGAGCCCCGAAAGCACCCCGGCGGTCGCGCCCTCGATGGCGAAGATACCGGTGGCCGCGTGGTCGACCACCGAGTACATTCGACGGCCGACACGGGATGCCCGGCTCTCCGCCACTGCAACACTCCGCGTTGTCGGCAGCGGCCCGTCTCCGCTGGCCCTACCGTGGCCGTCGCCCATGCCACCAGCGCCCGCGCTGCCCCCGCCCGTGTCGCTCACTGCGTGCGCGCCGCCAGCCCCGCGTTGATGGACTCCGTCAGCTCGGCATCGACCGCACGCGCCCGCCCGTCGACCGAGCGGATCGGTGCGGCATTCCGCACGCTCGACACCAGCCACGCGGCATCCGCTCGGGCCAGATCGTCGGGAGTCAGCCGTTCGTAGGCCGTCGGGTACCCGTTCACCCGGGCGATCTCGAAGATGCTCTCTTGTGTCGTGCCCGGCAGAATGCCGAGCGTAGTCTCGGGCGTCACGATGCGGCCGTCGAGCTTCAGCACGACCGTGGAACTGGGCCCTTCGAGCAGCAGCCCATCAGTGCTCACGAAGATGACATCGTCGGCACCCCGGCGGTGCGCTTCGCGCGCGGCGGCGCGGTTGATGGCGTACGAGAGCGTCTTCGCGCCCTGCAGCAGCCACGGCGAGGTCTGGGCGATGGTGCTGTGGTAACCGCGGTCGAGCAGCACCACCGCGACGCCGGCCGTACGCTCGGTCGTGAAGTCTGCGCTCGGCAGCATCGAGACCCACCCGGTGGGGGAGTCCGTGCCCTCGATTCCGCGGGTGTAGATGAGCTTCACAAACGCCTCGATCGCCTCGTCGTGCGCGTCGATTGCGGCGAAGACGGCCCCACGCCAGGCAGCCTGGTGCGGCTCCGGCAACTCGAGCAGCGCGGCCGAACGTGCGAAACGGGCGAGGTGGGCATCCAGTGCCTGCGGAATGCCGCCGATGACCGTGATGGTCTCGAAGATGCCGTCGCCGCGGGTGATGCCGAGGTCGAAGGCGCTCGCTGCCGACTGACCAGGGTCGGCGCTGTCGAATCCGGGGGAGCCGGCGGGGTCGCGCAGAAGGAGAAGAACGGGTGTAGCCATGCTGACCATTATCGAGGTGCGAGCCTGGCCTCGTTCGCAGCCGCGCCCGTGCCCGCTACCCGGCTCGCGGTGTTACTCGCCGCCTGGCGCGCTGGTGACGAAGTCGATCAGCTGCTCGACCCGGCCGAGCAGCTCGGGTTCGAGGTCGGTGTAGCTGCGCACCCGGCCGAGAATGCGCTGCCACGCGGCTGCGATGTCGGCCTGGTCGTCGTGCGGCCAGCCGAACGCCTCGCAGATGCCGTGTTTCCACTCGATGCTGCGCGGCACGGTCGGCCACGCGGTGATGCCGAGCCGTTCGGGCTTCACCGACTGCCACACGTCGATGTACGGATGCCCGACGATGAGCACCGCGCCCGAGTACTTTCCCGTCATCACCTGGTCGGCGATGCGGCTCTCTTTCGAACCCTGCACGAGGTGATCGACGAGCACGCCGACCCTGCGTTCGGTGGTCGGAGCGAAGTCGCGCAGCGCCTCGTCGAGGTGGTCGACTCCTTCGAGGTACTCCACCACGACACCCTCGGCGCGCAGGTCGTCACCCCAGACCTTCTCCACGAGTTCGGCGTCGTGCCGGCCTTCGACGAAGATGCGGCTGGCCCGTGCGACTCTGGCCCGGGCATCCGGAGCCTTGACCGAGCCCGAAGCGGTGCGGGCGGTGCCGGTGGGCGCCTTCTTCGCCGGGGCGACGAGGATGACCGGTGAGCCTTCGAACAGAAAACCTCCGCCGAGCGGAAAGGTGCGGCGCTTGCCGTGCCGGTCTTCGAGCTGCACCAGCTTGCCGTCGACGGCCGTCACCGACCCGCAGAAATCGGTGCCGATGTCTTCGACCACCAGGTCGAGCGTCGCCTCGAGTTTGGGAGCGGCCTGGCGCACCGGGCGGCGCGAGAAGTCGGCAAGAACGTCGGAGCCGTATCGATCGAAAGTCACCCGTCAGACGTTACAGCGCTGCGCTACGCCGTTCGGGTTGCCGCACCGCGCCGCGGAAACCACGGAATGAGCGCCGAGGTTCTGGCCTGGTAGTCGGCGTATTCCGGGTAGCGCGATTTGCTGATGCTCTCGGTGAACGAGGTCGAGCCGATGAAGAGCACCGTGAGCAGCACGGCGCCGGCGACCGTCCACTGCAGTACAGAGCCCGCTGCGATGGCGCCGAAGAAGAACACCACCCACCACTGTGCCTGTTCGAAGAAGAAATTGGGGTGTCGCGACACCGAGAAGAGTCCGGATTGCAGAAAGCGCGGGTTCGGCTGGCGACCGGCTGCGATGTCGGAATTCTTGCGCTGGTGAAAGTTCCACTGCTGCTGGTCGGCGGTGGTCTCGCCGACGAGAAAGCCCGCGAACACGATGGTCGCGATGACGTCGAGCGCCCCGAATGGCCGGGGGTTCTGCGTCATGGTGAGCATCGGCAGGGTGATCAGCAGCAAGAGGATGTTCTGGTAGATCGTGATGAAGAAGATGTTGAACACCTGAAACTGCCAGCCGGGCATCCGGGAGCGCAGAATCTGCCAGCGGTAGTCTTCGCCGCCGCGCTTGTAGCCGCCCTTTCGAGCGAAATTGAAGGTCAGGCGGATGCCCCACAGCGTGATCAGCGTCGCAACGACGTTCAGGCGCAGATCACCGAGGCCCGCCGACGCAGCGAAGATCCAGGCGTACACCACGGGCACGACCGACCAGATGCGATCGACCCAAGAGTGCTCGTTCGTGAGCATCGACAAAACCCACACCACGACACAGACGGCGGCGAAAACCAGCAGGCACCAGAACAGAGGGCTCATCTGAAAATCGTATCGTGGGAGTTGTGCACAAGGCTGGTGGGCGCCCCCACCGAATCGGCTACTCTGGAGACGTGAGGAGGGTCGACGATGTCAGATGAGACCGAACAATCCAGCGCGAACGTGACGCGTGCGGGTGCGGCAGGCGATGGCGGGCAGCATGCGCGGCCCTTCGACAGCATGTCGAGCGACACCACGCTCAACCTCACGGGCGAGTTCGCATCGCAGCTCGCTGCCCTCGAAGGCGGCGTGTCGAGCGAAGAACTCGACGCCATTGCGGCTCTGCCGTCGGGCTCGGCGCTGCTGATCGTGCGGCGCGGCCCGAATGCGGGCGCGCGCTTTCTGCTCGACACGCTGACGGCCACGGTCGGCCGGCACCCCGATGCCGACATTTTTCTCGACGACGTAACGGTCTCTCGTCGGCACGCCGAATTCACGCGCGTCGGCAAGACCTTCCGTGTTCGCGACCTGCACTCGCTGAACGGCACTTACTTCGACGGAGTACGCATCGACGACGCTCTGCTCAGTGACGGCTCAGAGATCCAGGTCGGCAAGTTCCGGCTCACCTTCTATCCCTCACGTCGCGACGTGGCGGCGAACGCGGAGATCTAGTGGGGGCGGGTCACTAGTGGCGGCCTCCTCAGCCCGCGCCTCGCATTCCCGTTCCGCCCCCAGCACCGCAGCTGCCAACCTGCTCAGCATCGGGCAGGTGCTTTCTCTTCTGCAGCCCGAGTTCAGCGACGTGAGCCCGTCGAAGCTGCGCTTTCTCGAAGAGCGCGGTCTCGTCAGCCCGGCGCGCACGCCCTCGGGTTATCGCAAGTTCTCCGAGGGTGACGTCGAGCGGTTGCGGCTGGTGCTGGCCATGCAGCGAGATTGTTACCTGCCGCTGAACGTCATCAAGCAGTACCTGCTCGACCTCGACGCCGGGCTCAACCCGCCGATGCCCGGTGCTGCGCTCACCGGTGCTCCCTCGATGCTCGGCGGGGCGCGCCGGTACTCGCGTGACGATCTCGTACGGGAGGCACGCGCGAGCGCCGGCCTGCTGAACGACGCTGTGAGCGCCTCGTTGGTCACGGCATCCGAAACGTACGGCGACGACGCCTTGGCCGTGCTGAAGGCGCTGGTGGAGCTGCAGAAGGTCGGCATCGAACCGCGACACCTGCGCGGCTTTCGTGCCGCGGCAGATCGCGAGGTCGGGCTCATCGAGAGCGCTCTCGTGCCCGTCGCGCGCCGCAACAATGTCACGAGCCGGGCCCAGGTCGCTGAGCGCGCCGCCGAGATCTCCGGTCAGCTCGAGATGGTGCGAACAAGCCTGATTCGATCGGCGCTTGCGAAGTTGACACCATAGAACGAGCTCGGCCACGTAGAGTGGAAGAAACCCAGCAACACGAACACAGCGACGACACGCCGGGGCATTTAAGCGAATGTCGTTGCCCGGGGCAAGTCCGCTCGCTAGCGTGGGTCAGGTAGTGAAATCGGCTGAATGCCGAACCAGAAGGGCGTAACGCATGAATGAGCATGTCCACGACGAGCAAGCTCGTTTCGATCAGGGCTTGCTCTTCACCGACGGTCTTCCCGAGCTCGACGACGCTGCAGGGTACCGCGGTGCCGTCGCGGCCCGCGCGGCGGGAATCACCTACCGCCAGCTCGACTATTGGGCACGCACGAGCCTCGTCGAGCCCACCGTGCGCGGCGCGGCCGGCTCTGGTTCGCAGCGTCTCTACGGCTTTCGCGACATTCTTGTTCTCAAACTGGTGAAGCGTCTTCTCGACACGGGAATCTCGCTTCAGCAGATTCGTACCGCCATCGAGCAGCTGCGTGAATCCGGTGTCACCGACTTGGCTCAGACGACGCTGATGAGTGATGGCGCAAGTGTGTACCTCTGCACCTCGAACGACGAGGTCATCGACCTCGTCAGCCGCGGTCAGGGCGTCTTCGGCATCGCCGTGGGCAAGGTTCTGCGTGAGGTCGAGTCGAGCCTCGTCGAGCTGGGTACCGACATCGCAGACCCGATGGATGAACTGGCCGCCCGCCGCGCGGCCCGCAGCGCCTGACGCACCCGAGCCACCACCCGCTGCAGCTCACAGGCAAGAGGCTCCAAGCTGCGTGCCGCTGGCAGCGCGTAGGCCCTTTCGGTCAGCTCTTGGCGGCGAGGTCGGCGTAGTCGCCGAGACGGCCCGTGCGCATCACGCGCTCGAGCAGCAGGTCGAAGTTGCGCGCCATCTCTTGCGCGCCCTCACCCGGCCAGACGTGCAGCGGCTTGGCCGCGCCCTGCGCCTGCTGCAGCGACGTGCGCTCGGGCAACTGTGGCGAGAGCACCAGCGGTCCGAACATGTCGCGCAACTCTTTGATACGAAACTGGTGCTCGAGCGACTGCGAACGAACCCGGTTGACGATGATGCCGAGCGGCTGCAGCCGAGGCGAGAGCCCACGGCGAATCTCTTCGATGGCGCGAAGAGCGCGGTCGGCGGCGGCCACGGAGAACAGCCCGGGCTCGGTGACGACGGTCACCCGGTCGCTCGCGGCCCAGGCGGTGCGAGTCAAGGCGTTCAGCGAGGGGGCGCAGTCGATGAGCACGAGATCATAGTCGCTCTCGACGGTGGCCAGTGCCTCTTCGAGCTTCCAGATGTCGCGGATAGACGGGTGCGGCCCGTCGAAGTTGAGTGCCGACGGCGAACCGATCATGACGTCGATGGTGCCGCCGCGGTCTTTGGTCCAGCCGCTCGGAGCGATGGCGGCGCGCACGATCTTCTCTTTCGGCGACGCGAGAACGTCGGCCACGTTGAGGTGGCCCGTGACGTTGATGTCCATACCGGTCGAGACATCGGACTGCGGATCGAGGTCGACGACAAGCGTACGCAGCCCCTTTGCGAAGGCTGCCGAAGCCAAACCGAGGGTCACGGTCGTCTTACCGACACCGCCCTTGAGTGAGCTGACGCTGAGTACATGCACAATCGTCTACGTTACCTTCACTAGGCTGGGAGAACCTAACTGTCGCCTGTGTGCTGCATCGATGCCGCACGACCATCAGAAGGACTCCATGTTCAAGAAGATTCTGGTAGCAAACCGTGGTGAAATCGCGATCCGTGCATTTCGGGCTGCGTATGAACTCGGTGCAAAGACGGTTGCCGTCTTTCCCTACGAAGACCGAAACTCGATGCATCGTCTGAAGGCAGACGAGGCCTACCAGATCGGCGAGGTCGGGCATCCGGTTCGCGCGTATCTCGATGTCAGCGAGATCATTCGCGTCGCGAAGGAGTCGGGCGCCGACGCCATCTACCCGGGGTACGGCTTCTTGTCGGAGAACCCCGAGCTCGCAAAGGCCGCCGCCGAGAACGGCATTACCTTCATCGGCCCGGGTCAGCACGTGCTCGAGATGGCCGGCAACAAGGTCACCGCTAAGGAACACGCGATCGCTGCGGGTGTTCCGGTGCTGAAGTCGACGCCGGCGACTCGAGACATCGAGGAGCTCATCGCCGGGGCGGAGGCGATCGGTTTTCCGATCTTCGCCAAGGCCGTCGCCGGTGGTGGCGGGCGCGGCATGCGCCGGGTCGAGACCCCCGCCGATCTGCGCGGTGCGCTCGAGGCGGCCATGCGAGAGGCCGACAGTGCGTTCGGCGACCCGACCATGTTCTTGGAGCAGGCGGTTCTGCGGCCCCGGCACATCGAGGTGCAGATTCTCGCCGACGCGCACGGCACCACGTTGCACCTGTTCGAGCGCGATTGCTCGGTACAGCGCCGCAACCAGAAGGTCATCGAGATCGCTCCGGCACCCAACATCAGCGACGAGCTGCGCGATGCGCTGCACTCCGACGCCATCAAGTTCGCCAAGTCGATCGGGTACGTGAACGCCGGTACGGTCGAGTTCTTGGTGGATACCGTGGGGGAGCGCGCGGGGGAGCACGTCTTCATCGAGATGAACCCACGCATTCAGGTCGAGCACACCGTCACCGAAGAGGTCACCGACGTCGACTTGGTTCAGTCGCAGATGCTCATCGCCTCGGGCTCGTCTCTCTCCGAGCTCGGTCTGACGCAAGACACGATCGTGTTGCGCGGGGCGGCGCTGCAGTGCCGCATCACCACCGAAGACCCGAACGCGGGCTTCCGGCCCGACACGGGCAAGATCACCACGTATCGTTCGCCGGGCGGCGCGGGCATTCGCCTCGACGGTGGAACCGTGGCATCCGGTGCCCAGATCAGCCCGCACTTCGACTCGATGCTCGCCAAGCTCACGTGCCGCGGGCGTGACTTCGCTACCGCGGTGCGCCGCTCGAAGCGTGCCCTGGCGGAGTTCCGCATTCGCGGTGTCTCCACGAACATCCCGTTTCTGCAGGCCGTGCTCGACGACCCGGCGTTCGTCGCCGGCGACCTCAGCACCTCGTTCATCGAAGAGCGCCCGCAGCTGTTCGCCACCCACGTGTCGAAAGACCGCGGAACGAAGATCGTGAACTGGCTCGCCGACGTCACGGTGAACCAGCCCAACGGCAAGCGCCCCTCGTCGATCGGGCCCGAAGCCAAGCTGCCCGTCGTCGACCTGTCGTTGCCGGCGCCGAGCGGATCACGTCAGCGTCTGCTCGAGCTCGGACCGGTGGGTTTCGCGGCCGAACTCCGGTCGCAGACCGCGCTGGCGGTCACCGAGACCACGATGCGGGATGCCCACCAGTCGTTGCTCGCAACCCGGGTTCGCACAAAAGACCTGGTCGCGGTCGCGCCCTACGTGGCACGGCTCACCCCGCAGTTGTTCTCGATGGAGGCCTGGGGCGGGGCGACCTACGATGTGGCGCTGCGGTTCCTCGGCGAGGACCCGTGGGAGCGCCTGGCGGCGCTGCGTGAGGCGCTGCCGAACGTGGCGATCCAGATGCTGCTGCGTGGCCGTAACACGGTCGGTTACACGCCGTACCCCACCGAGGTCACCGACGCGTTCGTTCGTGAGGCTGCCGATACCGGCATCGACATCTTCCGCATCTTCGACGCCTTGAACGATGTGAATCAGATGCGCCCCGCGATCGAGTCGGTGCTCGCCACCGGCACCACGATCGCCGAGGTCGCGGTCTGCTACACCGGAGACCTGCTCGACCCGGCCGAAGACCTCTACACACTCGATTACTACCTGCGGCTGGCCGAAGACATCGTGTCGTCGGGTGCGCACATTCTCGCCATCAAAGACATGGCCGGCCTGTTGCGCCCCTACGCGGCTGAGAAGCTCGTCACCGCGTTCCGCGAGAACTTCGGGGTGCCGGTGCACGTGCACACCCACGACACCGCTGGCGGCCAGCTCGCGACGCTGCTCGCGGCCTCGCGTGCGGGCGCCGACGCCGTCGACGTGGCCAGCGCCCCCATGGCCGGTACCACCTCGCAGCCCTCGGCATCCGCCCTCGTCGCCGCACTCGCGCACACCGAGCGCGACACGGGACTCTCGCTGCAGGCCGTCTCAGACCTCGAACCGTACTGGGAGGCCGTGCGCCACGTGTACGCCCCGTTCGAATCCGGTCTGCCCGGCCCCACCGGGCGCGTGTACAAGCACGAGATCCCCGGTGGCCAGCTCTCGAACCTGCGCCAGCAGGCCATCGCGTTGGGCCTCGCCGACCACTTCGAGAAGATCGAAGACCTGTACGCGGCGGCGAACCAGATTCTCGGCCGCATTCCGAAGGTCACCCCCTCGTCAAAGGTCGTCGGCGACCTCGCTCTGCACCTCGCGGCCGTCGGTGCAGACCCGGCCGACTTCGCCGAGAACCCGCAGAACTACGACATTCCCGACTCCGTGATCGGCTTCATGGCCGGCGAGCTCGGCGACCTGCCGGGCGGCTGGCCCGAGCCGTTCCGCAGCAAGGTGCTTGCGGGCCGCGACGTGAAGGTCGGTGTCACCGAGGTCAGCGACGGCGACAAGGCGCTGCTCGAGGGGTCGTCGGATGACCGGCGCACCACCCTCAACCGGTTGCTGTTCCCCGGCCCGACCGCGCAGTTCGAAGAGCTGCGCGAGACCTACGGCGACCTCTCGATGGTCGACACCGTCGATTACCTGTACGGCCTGGAACAGGGCGACGAACACGTGGTCGAACTCGAACCCGGTGTGCAGCTGTTCGTCGGCCTCGAGGCGATCGGTGACGTCGACGACAAGGGCATGCGTAACGTCATGACCATTCTCAACGGCCAGCTGCGCCCCGTCTCGGTGCGCGACACCAGCGTGAAGATCACGATCACCCAGGCCGAGAAGGCAGACGCCTCACGCCCCGGCCAGATCGCGGCTCCCTTCTCGGGTGTCGTCACGCTCAAAGTCGACGAGGGTAGCGTCGTCGCGGCGGGTGACGCCGTCGCCACCATCGAGGCCATGAAGATGGAGGCCGCCATCACGACCTCCGTCGCGGGCACCGTGCGCCGCCTGGCCATCCCCAAGACCCAACAGGTCGAGGCGGGTGACCTGCTCGTGGTCATCGAGCCCTGAGCACCTCCCCCCCTCTCTCTCCCGTCCCCTCCCTCCGCCCCCCCTTCGACGCAATCCACTTTGCGAAAAGGCCCCTAAGAACCGAGTTTTGGGGGTCTTTTCGCAAACTCGGCGCCGCCGGGCCGTGGCAGAGAGCAGGTCTGGGGGCAAGTATCGTGGGAGGATCCGCTCGATTCCACCCCCAGGAGAACTCCACAATGACCGTGCGTGAGATTCGCATCTTCGGTGATCCCGTGCTCAAGACCGTTTCTGACGAAATCGGTGTGATCGACGACCGGGTGCGCGGGCTGGTGGATGATCTGCTCGAGACAGTGCAAGTACCGGGCCGCGCGGGCGTGGCCGCCTCCCAGATCGGCGTGAACCTGCGCGCATTCAGCTACTTCGTCGACGACGAGCTGGGTTACCTGCTGAACCCCCGCATCGTGGAACTCTCGGGCGAGCCCGAGTTCATGGACGAGGGCTGCCTCTCGGTGCCGAACCTCTGGTTCAAGACGAAGCGGTATCCGTTCGCGCGTGCCGTCGGCACCGACCTCGACGGCAACGAGGTCGAGGTTTCGGGCACTGGAGTGCTCGCCCAGGCTCTGCAGCACGAAACCGACCACCTCGACGGCCTGCTCTACCTCGACCGACTCGAAAAAGACACCCGTCGCGACGCCATGCGCGCCGTTCGCGAATCCGACTGGTTCTGACCCGTCTTTCGCCGTTTCACGCGTCGATTTGTGTCTGAAAGGCCGCGCGTAGGCGGCCAAAATCGACGCGCGAACTGTGTAGAAGGCGCGCGACAACGCCACGGCGGCGCGCGCGGCGTCGGCGGCGCGCCGAGGGTCAGTGCGGCAGCGAGATCGCCTCGGTGGCGGGCGCTGAGGAGTACATGCGCTCGATGGTGTCGGCGTAATCCTTGACGATGACGCCCCGCTTGATGGTGAGCTTGGGGGTCAGATGGCCGGACTCCTCGGTGAGGTCGACCGGCAGCACCACGAACTTGCGAATCGACTCAGCGCGCGAGACCAGCGTGTTCGCGGCATCCACCGCCTTCTGAATCTCGGCCAGCACCGCCGGGTTCTGCGACGCCTCTTCGAGCGTGAGGTCGGCCTTCTGGCCGTTGTTGCCGAGCCACACCGGCAGCATCTCGGTGTCAAGTGTCACCAGCGCCGAGATGAACGGCTTCTGGTCGCCCACCACAATGACTTGTCCCACCAGCGGATTCGCGCGAATCGGGTCTTCGAGCACGGCAGGCGCCACGTTCTTGCCGCCGGCCGTCACGATGATCTCTTTCTTGCGCCCGGTGATGGTCAAGAAACCGTCGCTGTCGAGCGAGCCGAGGTCGCCGGTCTTGAACCACTCGCCGTCCATCGCCTCTGCGGTGGCTTTCTCGTTGTTCCAGTAGCCGGCGAACACGTTGATACCCGACACCTGAATCTCGCCGTCGGCGGCGATGCGGATGCCCACCCCCGGTAACGGCGGACCCACAGTGTCGATCTTGAACTGGTCGACCAGGTTCACCGTCGCAGGCGCGGTGGTCTCGGTGAGGCCATACCCCTCGAGGATGGTGATTCCCAGGCTCCGGTAGAAGTGCCCGAGGCGATGGCCGAGCGGCGCTGATCCTGACACGGCGTACTTCGTGCGCCCACCGAGGGCCGCGCGCAGTTTCGAGTAGACCAGGCGGTCGTAGAGGGCGAACTTCAGTTTCAGACCCAGGGGGATGCTGCCGGCATCCAGAGCTTCGGAGTGCGCGATCGCCACGGCGGCGGCAGCACGGAAGATCTTGCCACGCCCGTCACCCTCGGCCTTCTGCTCGCTCGAGTTGTAGACCTTCTCGAACACGCGCGGCACCGCCAGCAAGAAGGTCGGCCGAAACGACCCGAGGGCCGGCAGCAGCTGCTTCGTGTCGGCCTGATGCCCCACCTTGACGCCGGCGTGCACGCAGATGATCGCGATGAACCGCGCGAAGACGTGAGCTGTGGTGATGAACAAGAGAGTGGATGCGCCCGGGTGCACGACATCGGCCAGCTTCACAGCGGCATTGCGAGACAGCTCCACGAAGTTCGAGTGCGTGAGAATGCAGCCCTTCGGCCGCCCCATGGTTCCCGAGGTGTAAATGAGCGTGGCCAGATCGCTGCCCTTGGCGAGGGTGCGCCGGCGCTCGACCTCTTCGTCGCTGACGGCGACGCCGCCCGCGACGAGCTTGTTCAGGTCGCCGAGGTCGATCTGCCAGACCTTCGTGATGAGCGGAAGGTCGGGGTGCGCCTCGTCGAAGCGCGCAAAGTGGTCGGGCGTCTCGAGAATGACGGCAGTCGCCTGCGAGTCGCTGAGCGCCCACTGCACCTGCGACGGCGACGAGGTCTCGTACACGGGCACGAGCACCGCGCCGGCGAACCAGGTCGCGAAGTCTATGAGGGTCCACTCGTAGCGCGTGCGGCACATCAGGCCGATCTTGTCGCCGGGCTCGATACCGGCGGCGATCAAGCCCTTGGCCAGAGCGCGCACTTCGGCGAGGAACTCGGCGCCGCTGACGTCGTTCCAGCCGCCGTCTTTCGCGGGCAGCGCGAAGAGCGGCTCGTTCGGGGCGAGCGCCACCCGCTTGACCAGCAAGTCGGTGGTATTCGCCTCGGGATCGGCCTCGACAATGGCGGGGGCGACGAACTGGTCCACGGCAAAACTCCTTCGGTTCTTAGGGTCCGAGTCTACCTGGGCACGTGTCGAGGCGCTCTCGAACGGGTCAGCACAGACGTGTAATGATGAACTGTGCAAGCCATTGGAATCGACATCGGCGGAACAAAGATCGCGGGCGCGCTCGTCGACGAGCTGGGTAATATCCTTCGCGCCGATCGCCAACCGACCACCGCAAGCAACCCTCAGCTCATCGAAGACGCCGTCGTCGCGATGGTCGAACGACTCTCAGAGGGCGTCGAGGTCGAAGCGGTGGGCGTCGCCGCCGCCGGCTTCATCGACGCCTCGCAGTCGATCGTCTACTACGCCCCGAACATCAACTGGCGCAACGAGCCTTTTCGCGAAAAGCTCGAGCACCGGCTGCACAAGCACATCATCATCGAGAACGATGCCAATGCCGCGGGGTGGGCCGAGTTCCGGTTCGGCGCGGGCCGGCTGGTGAGCGACATGGTCATCCTCACCATCGGCACGGGCGTCGGCGGCGCCATCGTCTCGGGCGACAAGCTCTTTCGCGGCGGCTTCGGCGCTGCTGCCGAGCTCGGCCACATGCGCGTCGTGCCCGACGGGCTGCCGTGCGGCTGCGGGGCGCGCGGATGCATCGAGCAGTACGGTAGCGGCCGAGCACTTCTGCGCACCGCCAACGAGCTCGCCGACGCCGGCGGAATCGGCATCGGCCTTGCCGAGGTGCGAGGCCGCGTCGGAACGCTGACCGGCCTCGACGTGAGCGACCTCATTCAAGCAGGCGACCCGGGTGCGCTGCTTGCCCTGCGCACGCTCGGTCACTGGCTCGGCCAGGCTTCCGCGAGTCTCGGCGCAGTGCTCGACCCGCAGCTGTTCGTCATCGGCGGGGGAGTCGCCCAGGCCGGCGATCTGCTGCTCGACCCGATCCGTGCCGCGTATCTCGACGTTCTGCCGGCCCGCGGGTTTCACCCGGAGCCGGAGTTCCGCATCGCCGAGCTGGTGAACGATGCCGGCGTGGTGGGCGCGGCAGACCTGGCACGCATCTACGCCGAATCGATTTAGGGCCGAATCGATTTAGGGCCGAATCGATTTAGGGCCGAATCGATCTGACACCAAACTGTTGCCTGTGTCGGCGTCGAACGCACTGAAGCGCGGATTCACGCCCAGTACAATCGACTGACGGCAGAGAGACGACGATGTTTTATTGGTTCATGAAGTACCTGGTCGCAGGGCCGATTGTGAAGACCCTGTTTCGCCCGTGGACTCGTGGGGTCGAGAACATCCCGAAGACCGGCGGAGCGATTCTCGCGAGCAACCACCTCTCGTTCGCCGACTCCGTTTTTCTGCCGCTGATGATGGATCGCCGCATCAGCTTTCTGGCCAAGAGCGAGTACTTCACCGGCAAGGGCCTCAAGGGCCGGCTCGTTCGGCTGTTCTTCACCGCGACCGGGCAGCTGCCGATCGACCGCTCCGGCGGCAAGGCCTCGGAGGCGTCATTGAACACCGGGCTCGAGGTCTTGGGCAGCGGCGACCTGCTCGGCATCTACCCCGAGGGTACCCGCAGCCCCGACGGCCGGCTGTACCGGGGCCGCACCGGAATCGCGCGCATGGCGCTCGAAGCAGGGGTACCGATCATCCCCGTCGCCATGATCGACACCGAGAAGGTGATGAGCGTCGGGCAGCCGATTCGCATCAGGCGGGTTGGCATCGTCTTCGGAGAGCCGCTAGATTTCTCTAGGTTCGAGGGCATGGAGTCCGACAGGTACGTCTTGCGCTCGATCACCGATGAGATCATGTATGAACTGCATCGCATCAGCGGGCAGGAATACTCCGACGTCTATGCGACTTCTGTCAAAGAGAAGCGAGCACGGGTCGCGCGCTGAACGAAAGCGGCCTTGGCCGCTTTGTCGGATTTCGTCGACATTCGCTCTCACCGAGCATCCACCCCTCCCACACCCACCCCCAACCCAGAAAAAGTGTTGCTGTGATAGATCTAACCGAACGTGTCATCGAGGCTGAGCCTTCTGTGATTGACGGTCTGGACTATTGGCGCACACTGGTGGCCAAGCAGCAGCCCTCGTGGCCCGACCGTTCCGCGGTCGAGGCGGCGTCGGCGCAACTGTCAGTGCTGCCGCCGCTGGTGTTCGCGGGTGAGGTCGACACCCTGCGTGACCGCCTCGCAGAGGCGGCATCCGGTCGCGCCTTCTTGCTGCAGGGCGGCGACTGCGCCGAGACCTTCGCCGGGGCCACCGCCGACCAGATTCGCAACCGCATCAAGACGGTGCTGCAGATGGCGGTCGTGCTCACCTACGGCGCCTCGATGCCCGTCATCAAGATGGGCCGCATGGCGGGCCAGTTCGCCAAGCCGCGCTCGAGCGACACCGAGACCCGCAACGGTGTCACGCTGCCCGCCTACCGCGGCGACATCGTGAACGGCTACGACTTCACGCCCGAGTCACGCACGGCAGACCCGGCGCGCCTCGTGGCGGGGTACCACACCTCAGCTTCGACGCTGAACCTCATCCGTGCGTTCACGCAGGGCGGCTTCGCCGATCTGCGCGAGGTGCACCAGTGGAACCAGGGTTTCACCTCGAACCCCGCCAACGCGCGCTACGAAGACCTCGCCCGCGAGATCGACCGGGCCATCCGGTTCATGATCGCCTGCGGTGCCGACTTCGAGGCGCTGAAGCGCACCGAGTTCTACACCGCGCACGAAGCGCTGCTGTTCGACTACGAGCGGCCGATGACGCGCATCGACTCGCGCACCGGCACGCCCTACAACACGTCGAGCCACTTTCAGTGGATCGGCGAACGCACGCGCGACCTCGACGGTGCGCACGTCGACTTCTTGTCGCGTCTGCGCAACCCCATCGGGGTGAAGCTCGGCCCGTCGACTTCGGTCGACGACATGCTGCGCCTCATCGACAAGCTCGATCCCGAGCGCGAGCCCGGTCGCCTGACGTTCATCACGCGCATGGGCACGGGCAAGATTCGGGATGCTCTGCCGCCCTTGCTCGAAGCCGTACAGGCCTCGGATGCGACCCCGCTGTGGGTCACCGACCCGATGCACGGCAACGGACTCACCACTCCGAACGGCTACAAGACCCGCCGTTTCGACGACGTGGTCGACGAGGTCAAGGGCTTCTTCGAGGCGCACCGTGCGGTCGGCACGCACCCGGGCGGCATCCACGTCGAGCTCACCGGCGACGACGTCACCGAGTGCCTCGGCGGCTCGGAGCACATCGACGAGCACACCCTCGAAACCCGCTACGAGTCCCTCTGCGACCCCCGCCTGAATCACATGCAGTCGTTGGAATTGGCATTCTTGGTGGCCGAGGAACTCCGGGGCGCAAAGGCGTAGGTACCGCGAAGGTCCCCGCCCCGCCCCTGCCCCTGCCCTCCTCTCCGCCCGCACCTCCGACATCGGATTTGCGCAGAAGCACCTATGACCCGCGCTTTAGGTGCTTCTGCGCAAAGTGGATCGGCGGGAGGGTGCGGGGGGAGACCAGAGGGGCGAGACCAGAGGAGCGAGACCACAGGGGCGGCGAGCAGGGGGTGGCTAGCACAGGGGCGGCGACCTGAGGTCAGGGGAGGCCGTTGAAGCTGACGGTGATGGTGGTGCCGCCGGGGCTGCGGGTTCCGGCGACGGGATCGGTGGCCGAGACCGTGATGAGCGCGGGGAAGGCGTCGGCGACCTTGCCGGAGGCGTCGTTGTTGTAGGCGATCTCGAAGCCCTGAGCGGTGAGGGCCTGCTTGGCATCGCTCCACGACTTGCCGGTGACATCGGGAACGGTGGGCTCCGGCCCCTTCGAGACGTGCAACGTGATGGTGGCACCGGTCTGCACGGGGTCGGCGGGCACCTCGTGCGAGATGACGGCACCGGATGCAACGGTGTCGCTGTAGTCCGTCGATCCGACGGTCGACACCAACCCCACGGCCTTCAGCGCCGCTGCGGCAGCGTCGGCAGACAGGCCGTCGATCCCCGGAATCGCACCGAGCGACACGACGAAATGAACCGGCTGCTGGTCGGCATAGGTCGCCCCGAGCGGCTGGCCGTCGGCTCCGAGGGCGGCGATCACCACTCCTGACGCGACATCGGCCGAGAACTGGGTGGCTTTCGCACCGCTGTCGACGGTGAAGTGCGCGTTCTGGGCGGCCGTGGTGGCGTCGGCCTCCGAAAGCCCGATCAACGTCGGCACAGGCAACTGCGCCGGCCCGATCGAGGTGATGACCGTCACGCTCGAGCCGTTCAGCACCGACGACCCGCCAGACGGATCGGTGCCGATGACCGTTCCCGTCGCGACCGTCGGGGAGTTCGCTGTGGCGTCGGTCGTCGTGAGCCCAAGCGCAGTAAGGGCGGCAACGGCATCGGCCGGGGCCGAGCCGGCCGCGACGGTCGGAACCGTGACCTGTCCGCCGGGGCCGGCGCTGAAGTACCAGCCGGTTCCGCCAGCGGCCGCGACGATGAGCACGACGAGAGCAAGAATGATCCAGCCGCGGCGGCGGCGGTGTTTGCCGCGGGCGGCAAGGGCGTCTACCGGGCCTCGCGGGCCCGCCGGCCGAACCGGTGGGGGAGCCGTGGCCGTGGCCGAACCGGAGGCGTTAGCGTAACCGCTGCCGTGGTAGGTCGTGGCGAAATCACTGGAAACGATGCCCGCGGCCGTCGGCGCCTCGGGAGTCATCACACCTGCCCCGGCATAGCCGCTGCTCGCCACCCCTGCCCCGGCCGTCACCACACCGCCGACGTTCGCAGCACCCGCCTGGCCCGCTGCGCCGACTCCGGCAGAAGCCGCTCCGGCTCCGGCACCAGCGGCAAGCGCTCCGCCGCCGGCGACACCGGCCGCTGCCGCCGCTGCGGCGCGCTTGCGACCCCAGCCGCGCGCCCGCGCAGGCCGGAACACCTCGGTCTCGGCATTCACGATCTCGGTATCGAACTCGTCATCGGCGCGGCCGCCATGACCCGCGCCAGCGCCAGAACCTGCGCCCGAACCCGAACCCGCGGCCACGCCGTACCGCTCGGTCACGTCGGGGCGAGGGTCGGTTATTCCGGCGGGTGGCAGCACCGAGGTGCGCAGCATGGCCGCGGTGGCGGCAATGGATGCCGAGGTCGCCGTATCGGCGTGCAACAGCTCGTCCAGCAGAACTCGGGCATCGTGCGGCCGTTCGTTCGGGTCGCGCGAGGTCGCCCACAGCACGATCGCGTCGACCTCCGGCGGCACGGACGGGTTCTTGGCGCTCGGCGCCGGCACCGTCTCATTCGCGTGCTGAAACGCGATCTGCATCGGCTGTTCGCCCTGGTAGGGCTGCTCGCCGACGAGCATCTCGTACATCATGATTCCCGAGGCGTAGATGTCGCTGCGGGCATCCGCCACCCCGCGAGTCAGCAGCTCAGGAGAAAGGTAGGCGATGGTGCCGAGCAGCGCTTGACCCGTCGCGGTATTGGCCGAGGCGGCACGGGCGAGCCCGAAGTCGCCGATCTTGATGCGCCCGTCGTCGGCGAGCAGCACGTTCTCGGGCTTCACGTCGCGGTGCACGATGCCGGCCTTGTGCGCGGCGGCGAGCCCGCCGAGCACCGCCTCCATGATGTCGAGCGTCTGCTCCGTGGTGAGCCGGCCGTAGTCTTTGAGCAGATCGCGCAGGGTCATGCCCGGCAGGTACTCCATGACCATGTAGGCCATCTCGTCGTCTTGCCCCTGGTCGAACACGCTTACCACGTTGGGGTGGGCGAGCCGGGCCGCCGACCGTGCTTCTTGCACGAACCGAAGGCGGAACGCCTCGTCGTCGGCGAGGTGCCCGTGCATGATCTTGATGGCGACACGGCGGTCGAGCCGCAGGTCGTTCGCCACGTAGACCGTCGCCATTCCGCCTCGGGCGATGCGCGAAACCACCTGGTATCGGCCGTCGACAAGACGGTCGAGCATCGGATCGGTGGGCGCGCTGGTCACGCCCGTAGTCTAAATTGCCGACTCCGCGGAAAGCTGTATCGACACTGCGCCGCACCGATACCGCTACCGAATCGAGACGTTCGCACCCCGACGCCTCCGTTTTACGCAAGGGATTGTGCTGCGGTACGACCCGCGTGGCAGGCTTGTGCTGTGAGTGACACAACTTCAGCCCGAACCTGGCTACCCCTGAACGACCTGGCCGAACGGCTGGGCATAACCCCCAGCAAGGCGCGAAAGCTCATCGAAGAGCACTCGCTGCTTGCCGTTCGCCGCGACGGCGTACTTTCTGTTCCCGAGGACTTTCTCGTCGACGACCAGCCGCTCAGCGAGTTGAAGGGCACCATCATCGTGCTCGGCGACAGCGGATTCTCGAACGACGAGATGATGCAGTGGCTGCTCGAGCCCGAAGACTCGCTCGACGCGGCCCCCATCGACGCCCTGCGCGCGGGCCGCAAGGCCGAAGTGCGCCGCGTAGCCCAAGCTCTCGGCTGACCACTCGGGCACGAGACCGGCACCGGTGGCCGAAATCGGCGCGTGTACCCGCGGATCTCGGCCGCACGTGGCGGTCTCGACCGTGCGCGCCGGTTAGGCGTCGCGCTGCGTGATGCGCGTGGCTAGCGTGGCCAGTTGCAGTTTGGCGGGCTCGGCTAGGGGTGCCGTGGCGAGCGCGTGCAGGGCATTCTCGGCGTGTGCGGCGATCAGCTCCTCCACGCGATCCGCAGCTCCGCTGTCGGAGATGGTGGCCTGCAGCATGGAGATCTGCTGCGCATTCAGATCAGGATCGCCGAGCAGCTCGTCGAAGAGCCGCTTCGCGCTGGGCGAGAGCGTCTGCCGGGTGAGCGCGATGAGTACGGTGCGTTTGCCCTCGCGCAGGTCGTCACCTGAGGGCTTGCCTGTACGGTCGGCGTCGCCGAAGACGCCGAGCAGATCATCCCGCAGCTGAAATGCGATGCCGAGCGGCAGGCCGAACGCCTGAAGCGCGGCGATCTGCTCGGCGGAGGCGCCGTGCAGGCGAGCCCCGAGCACGAGCGGCGCTTCGACGCTGTACTTCGCCGACTTGTACACGATCACGCGTTCGGCCCGACCGAACAGCTCGTCTTCGGCCAGCACCGGCCAGGCGTTCTCGTCGAGAATGTCGAGGTATTGCCCGAGCGTGACCTCGGTGCGCATGCGATTGAACTCGAGGCGGGTCGGAATGGCAGACGAGTCGAGCCGCTCGAGCGCCTGCCCCACCAGCTCTTCGCTCCAGGCGAGGAGCAGGTCGCCCATCAGCAGGGCGCTCGCTCGGCCGTAGTCTTCGGCGTCACCCGTGTATGACCTGTCGCGGTGCAGCGTCTCGAAACGTCGGTGAGCCGAGGGCCGGCCGCGCCGAGTGTCGGACTTGTCGATGATGTCGTCGTGAACAAGCGCTGCGGCGTGAAAGAACTCGAGCCCGGTGCACAGCTCGACGAGGGCCGCGAACTCGTTTTCTGCCCGCGTCGACGCGGCGGTCGAGCCCGAAAAATGGAGGTCGGAGACGCTACGCCAGCCCCAATAACAGAACTGGGCTCGGAATCGCTTGCCACCGCTGAGAAGATCCCGCGAGAAATCGGCGAAAGTCGCCAATTCGGGCGCAATAGAGACGAGAATAGGTTCACGTTCTGTGACGAAGTTCGCGATGCGATTATCGACGAGCTTCGTCAGGTGTGTACTTTCTGTCACGCGCCTAGCCTAGCTACAGACTGCGCAGTAAGATTTGCCGTACGACGACCGATTGATGCATCCGCATGGGGAGGTCGCCCGGCCGGTCGATCCCGAACCTGAGGTGAAGAAAATGCCGCTTTCGGAGCAAGAGCAAAAGCTCCTCGATGAGATGGAGCGCAGTCTCTACCACAACGATGCCGATTTCGTGTCGGCTGTCGGTGGTGGCAGGGGCCGATTGAATTACGGGTCACTCGTTCTCGGTGTGCTTCTGGCCATCGTCGGTCTCGCTGTCGTGATCGTCGGGGTCATCTTGCACGCACCCATCGTCGGCATCTTGGGGTTCGCGGTGATGTTCACCGGTGTGCTGCTGGCACTTCGCCCCTCGAAGCTCGGGCGGGCATCCGCTTCGCGTTCGGCCAAGACGTCGTCGTCAGGGTCGAAATCGTCGGGCAACAAGGCGGGTCTCATGGATCGCCTCGGTGATCGCTGGGACAACCGCGACGAGAAGAACGAATAACCAGACTCTTCCGTTCTACGAAAAAGGATCGGCCTTCGGGCCGGTCCTTTTTTTGTGCCCGAAAACGGCGACCCGGCGACCTCGGGGGAGGGAGTGGGGCAGAAGTGGAGGGAAATGATTGTTAAGTGGGGCGAAGTGGAGTAAAGTGGAGGAACACCCGCAGTCTGGCCGGAAATGAGGGGGAGAGTGGCATGTTTCTTGGCACCTACGCCCCCAAGCTCGACGACAAGGGGCGCATCATCCTTCCCGCGAAGTTCCGCGACGAGCTCGCGAACGGCGTCGTCATGACCCGCGGCCAAGAGCACTGCATCTACGTCTTCAGTGCCCGCGAGTTCGAGTCTTTGCACGAAAAGATCCGCCAAGCTCCCGTGACCAGCAAGCAAGCGCGTGACTACCTCCGCGTTTTTTTGTCTGGCGCGAGTGCGGAGAACCCCGACAGCCAGCACCGGGTCACTGTGCCGGCACCACTTCGCACCTACGCCGGTCTCGAGCGTGAGCTCGTGGTCATCGGCGCGGGCAGCCGAGCCGAGATCTGGGACGCCCAGGCGTGGGAGACCTACCTGGCCGAGCAAGAAGCCGCGTTCGCCGACACCGAGGAGGAGGTGATTCCCGGGCTCTTCTAGTTCGTTGTCTGTGACTCCCAGCCGTTCGGCCCTGACACACTTCCCCGGTGCCAGGTCAGGAATGGATGGGGATCAGAGATCACGAGACCTGAGTCTTCACCTCATGGATGTCACCAAAATCCACACCCCGGTCATGCTCGAACGCAGCGTCGAGCTGCTCTCGCCCGCCATCGGCGAACCCGGCGCGGTGCTCGTCGACGCGACTCTCGGGCTCGGCGGTCACACCGAGGCTTTTCTCACCCGCTTTCCGCAGCTCACCGTCGTTGGTCTCGACCGCGATCCCGAGGCGCTCAAACTGTCGGCCGAGCGGCTGGCGCCGTTCGGTGAGCGCGCCAAGCTCGTGCACTGCGTCTACGACGAGATTCAGGATGCACTGCAGGGCCTCGGCTACACCGAGGTTCAGGGCATCCTCTTCGACCTCGGCGTCTCGTCGATGCAGCTCGATCGTGCCGAACGCGGCTTCGCCTATTCGAAAGACGCCCCCCTCGACATGCGGATGGACGGCACCGCCGACCTGACCGCCGAGCAGGTGCTCGCCGACTACAGCGAGGCTGACCTGCGCCGCATCTTCTGGGAGTACGGCGAAGAGCGGCTCGCGTCACGGTACGCCAAACGCATCGTGGAGAGCCGGGCATCCGCCCCCCTCACCAGTTCGGCGCAGTTCGTCGAGCTCATTCAGAAGGCCACCCCGGCGGCGATCTCACGGCAGGGTCACCCCGCCAAGCGGGTCTTTCAGGCGCTGCGCATCGAAGTCAACCAAGAGCTCGTGGCACTCGAGAGGGCCATTCCCGCCGCCATCGCAGCCCTTGCCGTGGGCGGCCGTTTGGTTGTTCTGTCCTACCAATCCCTCGAAGACCGCATCGTCAAGCGTGCTCTGGCCGCTGCAACCACGTCGAGCACCCCGCCCGGGCTGCCCGTCGAACTTCCCGAGCACCAGGCGAGACTTCGCCTTCTCGTTCGTGGGGCCGAACTCGCCACTGACGACGAGAAGGCCGCCAACCCCCGATCGACCCCCGTGCGTCTGCGTGCGGCCGAACGAGTGAGAGCAGCATGAGCAGCGTCGCCCCGTCACCCCGATTCACCCCGGCCGAGTACAACCGAGCCGCGTTCGACCCCGCGGCCGAACCGTTCGACGACTTTCCGGCTACTGGGCTCGGCCCGAGCATTCGCTCGCGACTGACCCTCGCCTCAGACCTCGTTCTGCGCCGCCGCAAGCCGAAGCTCGTTTATGCCGCCGTGGTGATTCTCGGTGTGATGGCGATCGTCGTGACCCAACTGCTGCTTAGCGTGGGGCTCTCGAACGGCGCCTACCAGATCGAGTCTCTGCAAGATCAGCAGAAGACCATCGACCGCACCAATGCCGACCTGCAAGAGAAGCTCGACAGCCTCTCGTCGCCGCAGAACCTGGCGGCGAGCGCGCAGTCGCTCGGAATGGTGAGCAACTCGAACCCCGTCTACCTGCGGCTCTCGGATGGCGCGGTGCTCGGCACGCCCAAGGCGGCTACGGCCGGCTCGGGCACCTTCACCGGCGGTCAGTCCTCGCTCGTGCCGCCCGCAGCCACAACGCCGGCCACACCGGCGGCACCTCCGGCGGCGACGGCGGCGGGTGCAGCTGCTGCAGGTACGGCCGCCGCGGGTACAACTCCGGCCGCCACCACGCCGGGTGCGCCTGCGGCCGCCGCGACCGATGCGACAGTACCGTGGCAGGGTGACCTCCCGTCGCCCACGACCCACTGAGCCAACACGGCGACGCTTCGTGACGACAGCGCCGATCATCCAGTTTTATTGAAACGACCCGAAAGGCGCCTGCTTTCGTGACTTCTGCCCGCTCGACCCGAAACCGTATCGCGTTCGCCATCATCGTGATCACGGCCATCGTCGCCGTGCTGGTGGTGCGCCTGGTCGACATTCAGGTCGTGCAGGCCGATTCACTCAATCAGCAGGCGTACAGCACCCTGTCGGTGCCGCAATCGATTTACGGTGCCCGCGGCGACATCGTCGACGCGAATGGAACGGTGCTGGCGACCACTGTCATCAAGTACACGATCACCGCCTCGCCGGTCGATGTGGCGGATTTCACTCCATTAGACCCGAAAACGGGTGCCGCAGAAGCGCTCGTCACTCCCGTTCAGGCCGCCGCGCAGATCGGGGCGATCACGGGTCAGACGGCTGATGCGGTGTACGCGCTACTCACCGCCGACAAGACCTCCTCGTACGCGCTGATCATCAAAGATGTGAGCCTCGACCAGTACAACGCCATCAAGGCCCTGCAGATACCGTGGCTCTATTACGAGACCGATCCGCAGCGGGTATACCCGAACGGCAGTGTGGCGGGCAACCTGGTGGGCTACATGGGCACCGATTCGACCGGAGTCGTCACCGGCACCGGGGGTCTCGAGGCCAAAGAGAACCAGTGCCTCGCCGGGTCAGACGGTGAGCAGACCTACGAGAAGGGCGCCGACGGGGTCGCCATTCCGAACACGCTCGTGGTCAACAAGCAGCCCGTCACAGGCGGTACCGTCGTGACGACGATCGACAGCGACCTGCAGTACTACGCCCAGCAGGTTCTCGCGCAGCAGGTCACCGCGACCAAGGCGCAGTGGGGCAGCGTCGTGATCGAAGAAGTGAAGACCGGAAAACTGCTCACCGTGGCGCAGTACCCGACCGCCGACCCCAACAACCTCGACGCGACAGATCCGGACTACTGGGGGGCGATCGCGTTCAGCAGCCCGTTCGAGCCAGGGTCGACTTTCAAGTCGGAGTCCGCCGCCGCGCTCATCGATGCGGGCAAGGCGACCCCCGCGACGCAGGTCTTGACGCCGTACAAGTACACCGCGCCCGGTGGCTCCGTGATCACGGACTCCGAGTCCCACGGGGACCTGCCGTTCACTCTCACGGGAGTGATCCAGGCCTCGTCGAACGTCGGAATCTCGATCCTCTCCGCGATGCTGACCACCCAGCAGCGCTACGACTACATGAAGAAGTTCCACCTCGGCGAAACGACCGAGGTGAACTTTCCGGGTGAGTCAGAGGGCATTCTCGGTGACCCGAACAAGTGGGATGAGCAGACCCTCTACAACAGCTCGTTCGGGCAGGGTGTCACCACCACCGCCGCGCAGATCGCCAGCATCTACCAGACGCTCGGCAACGGCGGTGTGCGGATGCCCGTTCAACTTGTCGAAGGGTGCAAGCAGGCCGACGGTACGACAACCGAGGTGCCTGCGGCCCAAGGCGAGCAGGTCGTCTCGGCCAGTGCGGCGCAGCAGACGGTGAACATGATGGAGAGCGTCGTCAGCGGTGGTTATGCGGCCGACCTGCTCGCCATTCCGGGCTACAACGTGGCGGCTAAGACGGGTACCGCCGAGGTGAGCAACGGTCAGGGCGCCTACGGCGGAGGCTACCTGACCTCGGTCGCCGGCGTCGCCCCGGCAGAAGACCCGCAGTACGTCGTTTCGGTCAACCTGATGAAGCCCGTTACCATTGAAGACGGCAGCGCTGCGGCACCGGTCTTTCAGAAGGTCATGTCGCAAGTGCTGCAGAAGTACCGCGTGCTGCCCTCGACGACACCGCCCGTCAACTACCCCGTGTCGTACTGACGAGGGTCGCCGAGACAGCACGAGCCCCACACCCAGAACCGAGTGCATCACAACCGTTGCATCGACCAACCGCAGCCTCAGAACTGCATCGACAACAACGAGGAGCCAGGTGAGCGCGAGTGGCCAGCTGAACGCCTTGCGGCCTGCGCACCCCACCGCTAGAGAGCTCACCGACCTGGTGTCGCAATTCGGTCTCGACGTGCCGAACGGGCGCCCCGGTCTCGACGGGCTCACCATCACTGGCATCACGCTGTCGTCGAAGCAGGTTCGGCCCGGCGACCTCTACGTGGGGCTCGCCGGTGTGCGGGCGCACGGCGCGCAGTTCGCCGACGAAGCGAAGGCCAACGGCGCTGTCGCCATCGTGACGGATGCCCGTGGCGAGGCCCTCGCGGCCCGCAGCGGGCTGCCCGTGCTGGTCATCGACGACCCCCGCGCATCCCTCGGCGCGCTCTCTGCCTGGGTGTACGGCACTGCTGACTTCGCGCCGACGCTCTTCGGAGTCACCGGAACCAACGGCAAGACCAGCGTCTCGTACATTCTCGAAGCGATTCTGCGTCAGCTGGGCATTCTCGCCGGCATCAGTACGACGGCCCAGCGCCGCATCGGCGACCTGGCCATGACGAGTGCTCTCACCACTCCCGAAGCCACCGAGGTGCACGGCCTGCTCGCTCTGATGCGCGAGGCCGACGCTGACGCGGTGGTCATCGAAGTCTCGGCTCAGGCGCTCACCCGCCACCGGGTCGACGGAATCGTGTTCGACGTGGTGGGTTTCACGAATCTCACCCACGATCACCTCGACGACTACGGCACCATGCAGAAGTACTTCGAGGCCAAGACCCCGCTGTTCCAGCCCGATCGAGCCCGTCGCGGGGTCGTCATCAACGACGCCGAGTGGGGGGTGCGCCTTGCGCGCACCGCCGGCATTCCGGTGGTCACCCTGTCGACCTACCCCGGTCGCCCTGCCGACTGGTACGCCGCGATTCTGCGCGAGACCGTCGATGAGACCCGGTTCATTCTGAGCGGGCCGGATGACCAGAACCTCACCACCTCGATTCCGGTACTCGGCCGGCACATGGCCGAGAACGCAGCCCTTGCCATTGTGATGCTGGTGGAGTCGGGCATCCCGCTCGCCGACATCAAGCAGGCGCTCGACCGCGACGGCGGAATTCAGGTCTACATTCCGGGGCGCGCCGAACGCATTGCGAACGACGGGCCGGCCGTGTTCATCGACTACGGGCACAGCCCCGATGCCTTCACCAGCACGCTCGACTCGCTGCGGCGGGTCACCGACGGCCGCATCATCATGCTGTTCGGGGCCGACGGCGACCGCGACCCGAGCAAGCGCGAAGAGATGGGCCAGATCGCCGCCCGGCTCTCCGACGCCGTGGTGATCACCGATTTCCATCCGCGCACCGAAGACCCGGCGGCTATTCGCAAGGTGCTTGTCGACGCGGCACGAGCCGCCGTGCCCGAGCGCGAGGTCTACGAGGTCGGCGACCCGCGGGAAGCGTTTCGAAAGGCGCTCAGCCTGGCGACGCCCGCCGACGCGATTCTCTATGCGGGCCCGGGGCACGAGGATTACCACGAGGTCAGCGGCGAACACCTCCCTTATTCGGCCAGAGACGATGCGCGGCTCGCGCTGCACGAATTCGGCTGGCTCCCAACAGTGCAAGACTCACCCAGCGTGCAGCACGCACAGACAGCGCAGGAATCACCCCATGCTTGATCTGACCCTCAACGAGGTCGCCCGTATCACCGGCGGCACCCTGGTGCTCGGGGACCACTCCGTGCAGGAGGGCCTGTCTGAGTCGACCATCGTCGGCGGAACGGTCGACACCGATTCGCGCGAAATTGTGCCCGGCGGCATCTTTGTGGCCAAGCCTGGCGAGTTCAGCGACGGGCACCTCTACGTTCCCGCCGCCATCGAGAGCGGCGCCGAACTCGTGATCGTCGAGCGCGTCTTCGACGACCTCACGGTTCCGCAGATCGTGGTCGGCGACTCGGTGCAGGCGCTCGGCGACCTGGCCACCGAGGTGGTGCGCCGCATCCGTGAGTTCGGCCTGCTGAAGGTCGTCGGCATCACCGGTTCGAACGGCAAGACCACCACGAAGAACCTGGTGCGCACGATTCTCGAGCGCCGTGGGCCCACCATCGCGCCGCGCGACTCGTTCAACAACGAGGTCGGCGCTCCGCTCACCATGCTGAAGCTCGAACCCGACACCGAGTACCTGGTCGCCGAAATGGGCGCCTCGAAGCCCGGCGAGATCACGCGGCTGGTGCGCATGGCCCGCCCCGACATCGGGGTTGTGCTCATGGTCGGGCTCGCCCACGCCGGCGAGTTCGGCGGCATCGAGAAGACGCTGCAGACCAAGACCGAAATGGTGACCGACCTGCTGCCGACCGATGTCGCGGTGCTCAACATCGACGACTACCGCGTCGCGGGTATGGCCGAGAAGACCCGGGCGAACGTGCTCTGGTTCGGGCTCGACGAGCGGGCGGATGTTCGGGCCTCCGATATTCGAAGCACCCCCACCGGCACGGTCTTCACTCTGAGCCTGCCCGACGGCCGGTCGAGCGTGGTGAACTTCTCGGTGCTCGGTGAACACCACGTGATGAACGCCCTCGCGGCCGCTGCCGTGGCGCACACCCTCGAGGTGCCGCTCGCCGACATCGTCTCGGCGCTGGAGTCGGTGACTCGTGCCGAACACTGGCGCATGGAGGTGCTGGCGGGAACGCAGGGCATCACCATCATCAACGACGCCTACAACGCCAGCCCCGATTCGATGCTCGCCGGGTTGAAGACGCTCGCCCAGATCTCGGGTGAGGGCATCCGGCGCGTCGCCGTGGTCGGCGAGATGAGCGAGCTGGGCGAGTTCTCGCTCGAAGAGCACGATCGTATCGGCCGTACCATCGTGCGGCTCGGAATCGAGCGGCTGTTCGTGGTGGGCGAGGGCGCTCTCGCGTTGCACCTCGCCGCGACGGTCGAGGGCTCGTGGGATGGCGAGTCGGTGTTCTTCCCGACCGCAGACGAGGCTTATGCTGTGCTCGAGCGCGAGCTGCGTGCGGGAGACGTGGTTCTGGTGAAGTCGTCGAATTCCGCCGGTCTGCGCTTCTTGGGCGACAGGCTGGGGGAGCGGTTCGCATGATCACTCTGATCACTGCCGGCGGGCTTTCGATGATCTTCAGCCTGTTCATGACACCGGTCTTCATCCGGCTGTTCAAGCGGCTGGCCTGGGGCCAATACATCAACATCGACGGCCCGAGCACGCACCAGGTGAAGCGCGGCACGCCCACGATGGGCGGCATCGTCATCATTCTCGCGGTGCTGTTCGGCTATTTCGTGGCTCTCTTGATCACCCAGAACCCGCCGTCGATCTCGGTGCTACTGGTGCTCTTTCTCATGGTGGGGCTCGGCCTTGTCGGCTTCATCGACGACTTCATCAAGACGCAGAAGAAGCGCAACCTCGGGCTCGGCCCGAAGGCCAAGCTGGCCGGTCAGATACTCTTCGGCGGCGTCTTCGCTCTGCTGGCCATCCAGTTTCCGAACAAAGACGGGCTGACGCCCGCGTCGACCCACATCTCGGTCGTTCGTGACCTGAACTTCAACTTCTTGGGCGGCGTCGGCTGGGTGCTGATCGCCGGATTCGTCGCCTTCTTGATCTGGATCATTCTCATCGTGATGGCCACCTCGAATGCGGTGAACCTCACTGACGGGCTGGATGGCCTCGCCCCCGGCTCGGCGATTCTCGCTATCGGCTCGTACGTCATCATCGGGTTCTGGCAGTCGAACCAGTCGTGCCAGAGCCTGACACTCGACCCCGCTGTGGCGTTCAAGTGTTACGACGTGGCTCAGCCACTCGATCTGGCGATCGTCGCGGCGGCGGTCGCCGGCGCGCTCATCGGTTTTCTCTGGTGGAACACCAACCCCGCGAAGATCTTTCTCGGCGACACCGGATCGCTGGCCATCGGTGGCGCGCTGGCCGCGCTGGCCATCTTGAGCCGCACCGAACTGCTGCTCATTCTGATCGGCGGCATCTTCGTCATCGTGGCCGGCCAGGTTGTGGTGCAGCTCACCTACTTCAGGCTCACGGGTGGAAAACGCATCTGGCGCGCCAGCCCGCTTCATCACCACTTCGAGGTCAAGGGCTGGGCCGAGGTGACGATCGTCGTGCGCTTCTGGATCATCGCGGGTCTCTGCGTGGCCGCGGGCGTCGGAGCTTTTTACCTCGAATGGATTCTGCAGACGTGACCGACCGGCTTTCTGAGCTCACCAGCTGGCACTCCGACTGGGCGGGGCTGCGAGTCGGTGTGCTGGGCCTCGGCAAGACCGGATTCTCGGTGGCCGACACACTTGTCGAGCTGGGCGCAGAAGTACTCGTGGTCGCTCAGCGTGCCGAGCCGTCGCAGGTGCAGCTGGTCGAGGTGATCGGTGCCGGGCTGGTGCTCGACGAGACACTGGATGCTCCGCCGGCCGAGCTCGTGAGCCTCGAGCCCGAGCTGCTGGTCGTGTCGCCCGGGTTCCACCCCGATCATCCGGTGCTCGTCTGGGCCGCCGAGCGCGGCATCCCGGTCTGGGGCGACGTGGAACTGGCCTGGCGGCTGCGCGACAAGGTCGGTGCACCCGCCGAATGGATCGCGGTAACGGGCACCAACGGCAAGACCACCACGGTGCAGCTCACCGCGACCATGCTCGTCGACGCAGGGTTTCGGGCGGCGCCGTGCGGCAACATCGGCATTCCCGTGCTCGACGCCATTCGCGACCCACAGGGGTTCGACGTGCTGGTGGTCGAGCTCTCGAGCTACCAATTGCACTCGATTTCGAGCATGTCGCCGTACGCCTCGGTGTGCCTGAACGTCGCAGAAGACCACCTCGACTGGCACGGCTCGCTCGACGCGTACATCGCTGCGAAAGCGAAGGTCTACACGAACACGAAGGTCGCTTGCGTCTACAACAAGAGCGACGCACGAACCATGACCATGGTCGAGAACGCGGAAGTGGTCGACGGGGCTCGTGCCATCGGCTTCGGGCTCGGTGTTCCGGGGCTGAGCGACTTCGGCGTGGTCGACGGCATTCTGTGCGACCGGGCGTTCACCGACGAACGGCGTATCGCCGCGCTCGAGATCACCACGGTGACCGACCTGGTGCTGCGCGGGCTCGCCGCCCCGCACATCGTGGCGAACATCCTTGCCGCCTGTGCCCTTGCCCGCAGTTATGGGGTGCCGATCGATTCGATCAGGCGCACCCTGGAGCACTTCGAGCTCGATCATCACCGTATCGAGCTCGTCGCCGAGTTCGGCGGGGTCAGCTGGGTCGACGATTCCAAGGCGACGAACGCCCACGCGGCCGATGCTTCGCTCGGGGCGTACGAGTCGGTGGTCTGGGTCGCCGGGGGCCTGCTCAAGGGCGTCGATATCGATCCGCTGGTGCTCTCGCGGGCATCCCGCCTTCGGGCCGCCGTGCTCATCGGGGTCGACCGCAGCGACTTGCGAAACGCATTCGCGCGACACGCGCCCGGGGTGCCCGTGTTCGAGGTCGACGACACCGAGACTGAAGAGGTCATGTCGGCCGCGGTGCGGTTGGCAGCGACGGTCGCCCAACCGGGCGATGTTGTATTGCTGGCACCGGCCGCCGCCTCGATGGACCAGTTCGTCGACTACGGCGACAGGGGTACACGATTCGCCCAGGCCGTTCGCGATTATCTTGGAGGTGGGGCAGCTGACCAGCACGATGCGCCCCCCACGCACTGACAAGGCACCGATCGGCTCGGGGGTTCGAACGGCCCGCATCTCGCTCGGCAAAGCGTTCGAATCCGAATCGAGCAACTACTACCTGCTGCTCGGCACGACCCTTTTTCTCGTGGTCTTCGGGCTGGTGATGGTGCTGTCATCGTCGTCGGTCGACTCCTACACCGCCCAGCAAGGCTTTTTCGGTATCTTCTGGCGCCAGGGGTTGTTCGCTCTCATCGGCATTCCGCTGATGCTCGTCATCTCGCGCCTGCCGATCACCTTCTGGAAGCGCTGGGGCTGGATCGCCCTGGCCGGCGGAGTGGTATTGCAACTGCTCGTGCTCTACACCCCGCTCGGTATCGAGGTCGGCGGCAACCTGAACTGGATGTACGTGGCGGGCTTCAACATTCAGCCCTCCGAGATCATCAAGCTGGGCCTCGTCATCTGGCTCGGCGTCATTCTGGCGAAGAAGCAGCGTTACCTGCACCTCTGGGGGCATCTCGCTATCCCGATCCTGCCCGTCGCGGGCGGGGCGGTGCTGCTGGTGATGCTCGGCGGTGACCTCGGCACCGTGATGATCATGGCGGCGCTCATTTTCGGTGCGCTGTTCTTCGCCGGCGTGCGGCTGCGGATGATCCTGCTGCCGCTTCTCATCGGCGCCAGCGCGATCGTGGCCATCGCCTTCTCGAGCGCGAGCCGCACGGCCCGCATCGGCAGCTTTCTCGGCTCGCAGTGCACCGACACCACGGGCGAGTGCTGGCAGACCCAGCACGGCATGTTCGCGCTGGCCGCGGGCGGAATCTTCGGCGTGGGGCTCGGTAATTCGAAAGCCAAGTGGTCGTGGCTGCCCGCGGCCGACAACGACTTCATCTTCGCGATCATCGGCGAGGAGCTCGGCCTCATCGGCGCACTCGTCGTGATCGGGCTGTTCGTCGCGCTGGCCATCGCCTTCCTGCGCATCGTGCGCGCGAGTAACGATCTGTTCTCGAAGGTCGTCTCGGGTTCGGTGATGGTCTGGATCATGAGCCAGGCCTTCGTGAACATCGCCGTCGTGCTGGGGGTGATCCCGGTGCTCGGCGTTCCGTTGCCGTTGATCTCTTCGGGAGGCTCGGCGCTGTTGACCACGCTGATCGCCATCGGGGTGGTGCTGTCGATCGCGCGCGCCCAGAGCAGCACGACCGCACCTGCGCTGACGGATGCCCTTTCCACAGCCGCACGCACGCCTGCTGCCTCGGCGCCTCGTGCACCACGCGCGCCTCGCGCACCGCGCGCCTCGGCGACCGGCCGGGTGCGCTCTCGATGACCACGTATCTCTTGGCCGGCGGCGGAACCGCGGGCCACGTCAATCCGTTGCTCGCAACCGCCGACGAACTGCGCCGGCGACAGCCCGACGCCGAGATCATCGTGGTCGGCACGGCCGCGGGGCTCGAAGCGCGGCTCGTGCCGGCCCGCGGGTACGAGCTGGTCACGATTCCGAAGCTGCCGTTTCCACGCCGTCCGAACCGGGCCGCGGTGAGCTTCGGCCCGCGGCTTGCCCGGGTGATCTCCGATCTGGCGCGGCTGATCCGTGACCGGCAGGTCGATGTGGTGGTGGGGTTCGGCGGGTACGCGGCCGCGCCGGCGTACCTGGCCGCTCGGCGCGCGCGGGTGCCGCTGGTCATCCATGAGGCCAACGCCAAGCCGGGCATGGCCAACAAGCTCGGGGCGCGCTTCACTCCCTTCGTGGCCGTCGCCTTTCGCGGCACCCCGCTGCCGCACGCGTTTTTCGCCGGAATGCCCCTGCGCCGCGAGATCGAGAAGCTCGATGTACCGGCGGCACGCGCCGAGGCGCTGCCCTTCTTCGACCTTTCGCCCGACCTCCCGACGCTGCTCGTGACGGGCGGTTCGCTCGGCGCCGAGCGCATCAACGGCACGGTGTTCGAAGCGGCCCCGGCGATCATCGCCGCCGGGTACCAGGTGCTGCACATCGTGGGGGAGCGTTCGAGTCTCGTCGACCCGGGCATCCCCGGGTACCGGATGCTGCGGTACTGCGATCGAATGGAGCTCGCCCTGGCCGTGGCCGACTTCGCGGTGTCGCGAGCCGGTGCGGCGACGGTCTCCGAGCTGGCGGCGCTGGGCATCCCATCGGCGTTGGTGCCGTACGCGGTGGGCAATGGAGAGCAGCGTTTCAACGCGCAGGACATCGTGGCTGCGGGCGGGGCGGTACTCGTCGCGGATGCGGAATTCACTCCGGCGTGGGTAGCGTCGACCCTGATTCCGCTCATCTCCGACCGGTCGCGCGTCGAGCGGATGGCCGTGGCGGCCGCCTCTGCGGGCGTTCGCGACGGCTCGGCACGCACCGTCGACCTCATCATGGAAGCCCTGTCGTGACCCGGGAAGCGCTGGCGTGAGCGTAACGTTGGAGGCATTGTGATCAAACCTGACCTCTCCCTCGAGATACCCGAGAACCTCGGTGCCGTGCACTTCGTCGGAATCGGCGGTGCCGGCATGAGCGGCATCGCGCGGCTGTTTCTGAAGGCCGGCCTCACCGTATCCGGCTCCGACCGCACCGACTCGAAGACCGCGCAGAAGCTGCGCGACCTGGGCGCAACCGTATACGTCGGCCACGACGCCGCGAACGTCGGCGACGCCGACACTCTCGTGGTCACGAGCGCGCTGTGGCCCGACAACCCCGAGCTCGTTCTGGCTCAGCAGAAGGGCCTGCCCGTTCTGCACCGCTCGCAGGCGCTCGCCTGGCTGGTGAACCGCCGCCGGTTGGTCTCGGTGGCCGGCGCGCACGGCAAGACCACCTCGACCGGCATGATCGTCACCGCGCTGCTCGAGCTCGGTGCCGACCCGAGCTTCGTCAACGGGGGCGTCATTTCGTCGCTCGGCACCAGCTCGGCCTGGGGTGAGGGCGAGTTGTTCGTGCTCGAGGCTGACGAATCCGACGGCTCGTTTCTGCTCTACGACACGGCCATCGCGCTCATCACGAACGTCGATCCCGACCACCTCGACCATTACGGCTCGAAAGAGGCCGTCGAAGACGCCTTCGTTTCGTTCGCCGACGAGGCTTCTGAGCTGGTCGTCATCTCGTCAGACGACGCGGGGGCGGTGCGGGTTTCGTCGCGGCTCTCCGCTTCTCGGGTGCTGACGTTCGGTGTGTCCGCCCACGCCGATGTTCGGGTGAGCGAGATCGTGGCCGACGGGCCCGTGTCGTTCCGGCTCGACTACCGCGGTCAGAGCTATTCGGGGCGACTGCGGGTGCCGGGCATCCACAACGCCATCAACGCGGCCGGCGCCTTCGCGGTTCTGGTGGGCTCGGGGTTCGACCCCGCGGCATCCGTCGCCGCCCTCGGCGCGTTCGACGGCACCGGGCGCCGCTTCGAGCTGCACGACACCATCGGCGGCGTGAGTGTGTACGACGACTACGCCCACCACCCGACCGAAGTGGATGCCGCACTCACCGCGGCACGAACCGTGGTCGGTAGCGGGCGCATCATCGCGGTTCACCAGCCGCACCTGTACAGCCGCACCCAGTTGCTCGCCGGCGACTTCGCGGAGACCCTCGAGCGCACGGCGGACTTCACCGTGGTGCTCGACGTCTGCGGCGCCCGCGAAGACCCGGTTCCCGGTGTGACGGGCGAGCTCGTCTCGTCGCGGTTCACCGACCCGTCGAAGGTCGCCTACATCGACGACTGGCAGAAGGCGGCCGACTTCACGGCCTCGATCGCTCGCCCCGGTGACTTCGTGATCACCCTCGGCTGTGGCGACGTGAACCTGATCGTGCCGCAGCTGCTGGCGTCGCTCGCGGCTGCTGAGAGTGGCGAGGGCGATGGCGCCGGTGGCGAGGGCGCTGACGGCGTGACGGGCGGTGGCGGTGACGCTATCGGCACTCATGGCGCCGCGGCCGAGAGTGCGGCGGACGCTGCCGGTGCGTGAGCTGAGCCGCCGGTGAAGCGCCCCAACGGCTTTCCGCCGCCCCCGCCGCCCGAACCCGAGGCGCCGAGCGCGCCCACTCCGCCGAAGTCGGTGCGGCCGATCCGCGCGCCGAAAGCGAGTGCCGCGACCGCCGCTGCGGGGAGTGCCGACCGAGACACCCCGGCCGAGGAGCGAACGCCCACTTCCGCCACGACCGGGCGTTTCACCATCGGCGGTGTGCTGCCGGGCATCCGCACCGAACCGATAGCGCCAGAGCCCTCGAACGAGACGACCTCGAAGGGAGCGCCCACGAAGGCGGCGACCTCGAAGGCAGCCACCTCGAAGGCGGCGCCCACGAAGGCAGCCACCTCAAAAGCCGCCACCTCGAAGGCGGCGACCTCGAAAGCCGCCACCTCGAAGGCGGTCAGCCCGAAAGCATCCGTCCCGACGCCGTCGCGACCGACCGCCACTCCCGCCGCAGCCTCCTACGCACCCGCGTCGCCGAGCCGGTCACGCAGCGACGAATCGCTGGCCCGCAAGAACGTTCGCGCCACCGAGCGCGAGCGTCGCCGTTACGAGCGGGCCGAAGCCCGCCGCTTCACCGAACGCTCGCGGCGTCGGCGGCTGTTCTGGCTGGTTTCCGCCGGCATCGTGGTCGCCCTCGTGCTGCTGGTCGTGTTCACGGCCTACTCGCCCCTGTTCGCGGTGCGCACGGTCGACATCGAGGGCACGTCGCGCATCGACGCCGCGCAGGTCGAATTCGCTCTCTCCGACCAGGTGGGCAAGCCGCTCGCCCTCGTCGACTATGGCGCGATCAACCGTGATCTGGCCACCTTCACCCTGATTCAGAGCTACGCGATCGAGTCGGAGCTGCCGAACACGCTCGTGATCCGCATCGTCGAGCGCCAGCCGGTGGGCTCGGTGCCGAGCGGAACCGGATTCGACCTGGTCGACGCGGCCGGTGTCGTCATCGAGCACTCCGACCAGCGCCCCACCGGGTATCCGCAGATCGATACCACGGTCGCCGCCGTCGGCAGCCCGGGCTTTCTCGCCGCGACGGCCGTGCTGCGCGCCCTGCCCGCCGACCTGCTCGCCAAGGTCGGTACCGTCAGCGCCGCGACCCCCGACTCTGTGACTCTCGTGCTGACCGATGCGGGCCAGAAAGTCATCTGGGGCAGCGTCGACAATTCGGCCCTCAAGGCCGTCGTGCTCGACAAGCTCATCGCCGCCCAGGGCGACAACAGCACCTATGACGTCTCGTCTCCCGACACCCCCATCGTCTCCTGACCCGCCCGCGCCCCGGCGCACCTGCTCGCGCCCGCGCCCGCGCCCGGGCCCGGGCATGCGAGAGCGACTGCTTCGGACGAGAGCGACCGCCGCGGCGGCTCATCTCGACCGGAAATGTCGCTCTCGTCGCCACCGGGACGCGCGCGGGCGGGTGGAGACGTGGGCAATTCGCGCGGGTTAATCCGACACGCGGCGCGCCTAGCATCGTGGCGCGCGGGTACGACCGTAGGTTCGTCGTAGGAAATACATACTCAGCATAACATTAACTCTCAACTTGAGGTTTAGACCTCGTGGGAGATTGAGGGCTACCGGAGGCCGGACGTGACATCAAACCAGAACTACCTCGCAGTGATCAAGGTGGTCGGCATCGGTGGCGGTGGCGTGAACGCCGTCAACCGGATGATCGAACTCGGCCTGCGTGGCGTCGAGTTCATCGCCATCAACACCGACGCCCAGGCGTTGCTGATGAGCGACGCCGACGTGAAACTCGACGTGGGCCGTGAGCTCACCCGCGGTCTCGGCGCAGGAGCCGACCCCGAGGTGGGTCGCCGTGCCGCCGAAGACCACGCCGAAGAGATCGAGGAGGCCCTCGCCGGGGCCGACATGGTGTTCGTCACCGCGGGGGAGGGTGGTGGCACCGGAACCGGTGGCGCGCCCGTCGTCGCCCGCATCGCGAAATCGATCGGCGCTCTCACCATCGGTGTCGTCACCAAGCCGTTCGGCTTCGAGGGCAAGCGCCGCATGTCGCAGGCCGAAGACGGCGTTGCGATTCTGAAGAACGAGGTCGACACCCTCATCGTCGTTCCGAACGACCGCCTGCTCGAGATCAGCGACCGCGGCATCAGCATGCTCGAGGCCTTCTCGACCGCCGACCAGGTGCTGCTCGCCGGCGTTCAGGGCATCACCGACCTGATCACCACCCCGGGCCTCATCAACCTCGACTTCGCCGATGTGAAGAGCGTCATGCAGGGCGCAGGATCGGCCCTCATGGGCATCGGCTCGTCGCGCGGCGCCGACCGTGCGGTCAAGGCCGCCGAACTGGCCGTCGCGTCTCCGCTGCTCGAAGCGAGCATCGAGGGTGCGCACGGAGTTCTGCTGAGCATCCAGGGCGGTTCGAACCTCGGCATCTTCGAGATCAACGACGCCGCCAAGCTGGTGCAAGACGCCGTGCATCCCGAGGCCAACATCATCTTCGGTGCCGTCATCGACGACACCCTGGGCGACGAGGTTCGCGTCACGGTCATCGCGGCCGGCTTCGACGGCGGCGATGCCACAAGCGCTGCAGAGGCGAAGCGAGCGTTCGGCAAGGTTCCCGACGACGCCAGCGACCTCTTCGCCGGCACGTCGTCTGCAGCATCGACGGGCGGCGCGCTGCGTCGCGACCGCGTCGAAGAGCCAGCTGCCGCGGCCTGGTCGCAGCCGGTCGAGCACAACTCGATCACCGGCACGGCCCAGCTCGACCCGGCGTCAGACGACGACGACTCCGATCTCGACGTGCCCGACTTCTTGAAGTAAGCCGGCCGTCAGCCCGAACAACCGGATGCCCGAATCGACACCCACCGAGGGCGAGCCCGATCTGCGTGATCGGCTCGCCCTCGTTCGTGCGCGTATCGCCGACGCCGCGGCCGCCGCCGGTCGCAGCCCGAACGAGCTCACCCTCATCGCCGTCACCAAGTTCCACGAAGCGCCGTTGCTGCGCGAGCTGGCCGCGCTCGGCATCACCGACTTCGGCGAGAGCAGGCACCAAGAGGCCCGCGAGAAGGCGGATGCGCTGGCCGACCTCGAGCCGACCTGGCACTTCATCGGGCAGCTGCAAAGCAAAAAGGCACGCCAGGTCGCGGCCTATGCCACGGTCATCCACTCGCTCGACAGGGCGTCGCTCGCCGATCTGCTCGCCAGCGACGAACGGCAGGCAGAGGGCCTCACCATCGACACGTTCGTGCAGGTCAATCTCACGGACGACCCGGCCCGCGGGGGAGTCGCCCCGGGTGATTCCGAGGCTCTGGCGGCGCACATCGCCGCGCTACCGGGTCTGCGCCTGCTCGGAGTGATGGCGGTCGCTCCCAACGACGGTGAGCCGCGCGCGGCGTTCGAGCGGCTGCGCCGGGTGTCGCAGGATGTTCGGCAGAGCGTTCCCGAGGCCACCGCCATCTCGGCGGGCATGTCGAACGATTTCGCCGAAGCCATCGCCGAGGGTGCGACACACCTACGAATCGGCTCGGCAATCACGGGAAACAGACCGGTGCAACGTTAATCTCTAACCAGGCAACCGCATCTCAACCGGAGGAACTCCATGGCCAATCCATTACGCAAGACGATGGTCTACCTCGGCCTCGCTGACGAAGAGCTCGAGTACGAAGACGAGCCCTCGCAGCCGGTGGCCCACGTCGCGAACCAGCAAGCACAGGCTGCGCCGAACTATCAAGCAGCGGCTCCGGTTTCGCACGCCTCGAACGCTCAGCCCGCACAGAACCACGGCAACCGGGCTCCTGTGACCCCCCTCCGCCGAACCACACCTACGAAGAATGCGGCGCCGCTCGAAATGAATGAAATTCTCACGGTTCACCCGAAGCAGTACAAAGACGCTCAGGTCATCGCCGAGAGCTTTCGCGAAGGCATTCCGGTGATCATCAACCTGTCGCAGATGACGGATGCCGATGCGCGCCGCCTGATCGACTTCGCCGGCGGCCTCTCGCAGGGTCTTTACGGTAAGATCGAGCGCGTCACGAGCAAGGTGTTCCTGCTGTCGCCCGCTCATGTTTCGGTGTCGGGAGACGCGGGAACCGACACACGTGCAGAGGCATCGTTCTTCGTCCAGTCATAATTGACGGGTGAGTTCCCTTGTCGCCGTCCTAGCAACAGTCGCGTATTTCGCCCTTCTGCTGTACTTCTTTGTGATGTGGGGGCGGTTCATCCTCGATCTGGTGCGCAGTTTTCAACGCAGTTGGCGCCCCCAGGGTGCTGTTCTGGTGCTCGCCGAGGTGACGTACACCGTCACCGACCCACCGATCAAGTTCTTCAGGCGCGTGATTCCGCCGCTTCGTGTGGGGCCGGTCGCCTTCGATTTCGGCTGGAGCATCGTGATGCTGCTGGTGATCATCTTGCTCTCGGTGACGAGTTACATCAGAGTCATTGCGTGATGCATGTATCGTAGTTTCAAGAAACGCCAACACGTTCCCTCAACAGTCCAAGTTTATAAAGGTGGAAGAACATGCCGTTAACTCCAGAAGAAGTGGTTAACAAGCGCTTCTCGCAGACCCAGTTCCGCGCAGGCTACGACCAAGACGAGGTCGACGACTTTCTCGACGAGGTGGTCGTAGAGCTTCGCCGTCTCATCTCCGAGAACGAAGAACTCCGCGCCGGAATCGTGCCGTCAGCTGCTCCCGCCAGCAATGAAGCTGCAGTGAGCACCGATTCTGCCGTGAGCGAGCCTGCCGTCTCCGAAGAGACCGCTGTGGTCGAGGTCGTCGAAGAGACGCCGGAGCCCGAGCCCACTCCCGAGCCCGTTGCGGCGGCTCCTGTGGCCGCTGCCGTGCCGGCCGAAGCCGCCTACGGCGAAGACGCAGCGAGCACCACGAGCCTGCTGCAGCTCGCCCGCAAGCTGCACGACGAGCACGTCAAAGAGGGTGCCGACAAGCGCGCCGAGCTCATCGCCGAGGGTCAGGCCACGGCCGACCGCCTCGTCGCAGAGGCCGAGCAGAAGCAGCGCACCGAGCTCGCCAAGCTCAACCAGGAGAAGGCGGGCATCGAGCACCGCATCGACGAACTGCGCACCTTCGAGAAGGAGTATCGCCAGACGCTCCGCAAGTACATCGAAGACCAGCTGCACGGCCTCGACTCGTCGGGGTCTGAGAGTTCCGAAGGCGCAGCTCAGTCTTCCGTCTCCATATGATGAACGCGCGAATTTGAGCACTACCGGCCCACTAGGTACTGACTCGGCGGGCTCTAAGCAAGAACCCGCCGCTCCAGTCGCTGAGTCGCCTGTTGCACCCTCGAGAACGATCAGTGCTCGCGCACTGGTCGTTCTCGTCGTTGTCGCCGTGGGCGTTTATGCGATCGACCAGATCGCCAAGTACCTCGTGGTTGCGCACCTGCCGCTGAACGAGTTCGTTCCCGTGCTCGGCAACGTGCTGCAGTTCTTCTACGTCACGAACTCCGGCGCGGCCTTCTCTATCGGCAGTGCCTACACCTGGATCTTCTCGGTGCTGGCGCTGGCAGTACTCGTGTTCATCATCTGGTTCGCCCGCCGCATCCGTTCCATCGGGTGGGCGGTCGTCTTCGGGTTGCTGCTCGGGGGAGTGCTCGGCAACCTCACCGACCGGCTCTTCCGCGAGCCCGGGTTCGGCGTGGGGCACGTCGTCGACTTCATCAAGATTCCGCTGCTTCCGGCCATCTTCAATCTCGCTGACACCGCGATCTGCGCCGCAATGGTGCTGTTTCTCATCCAGACGATTCGTGGGGTGGGGCTGGATGGTCGCAAGCTCGCCAGAGCGAATGCCGAGGTCGAGGCACCTGTAGTGGCTCCAAGCGATGAGGCCACCGACGAGACGCCCGCTTCTGCAGCGCCGGCCGCCGCCGAGACATCCGCCGCCGAGACCCCCGTCGACAAAGACGACGCTTAGCCGATGGAATACCGCCAACTGCCGGTTCCCGACGGGCTCGACGGCGATCGGGTCGACGCCGGCCTCGCCAAACTGCTCGGCTTCTCGCGCACCTTCGCGGCCGACGTCGTCGAGTCGGGCGGAGTCGTCGTCGACGGCAAGGTCGTCGGTAAGTCCGACCGACTGCGCCGCGACACCTGGCTCGAGGTGAGCTGGGCGCCGAAAGAAGAGCTGAGAATAGTCGAGACCCCCGTCGAAGACCTCACGATCATCCACGACGACGACGACATCGTGGTGGTCGACAAGCCCGTCGGCGTGGCCGCCCACCCGTCTGTCGGCTGGACCGGCCCCACCGTTCTCGGCGCGCTGGCTGCGGCCGGCTTTCGCGTCTCGACCTCGGGCGCCGCCGAGCGCGCCGGCATCGTGCACCGCCTCGACGCGGGCACCAGCGGGCTCATGGTGGTCGCCAAGAGCGAAGACGCCTACACCTGGCTGAAGCGGCTTTTTCACGACCGCGAGGTCGACAAGATCTACCACGCCGTCGTGCAGGGTCACCCCGATCCCCTCGCCGGCACCATCGACGCGCCGATCGGCCGCCACCCGCGCTCCGACTGGAAGTTCGCGGTCACAGCCGCAGGAAAGCCGAGCGTGACCCACTACGAGACCATCGAGGCCTTTCCGAGCGCCTCGTTGCTCGAGATCCACCTCGAGACTGGGCGCACCCACCAGATCCGCGTGCACATGGCGGCCCAACGGCACCCGTGTGTCGGCGATGCCATGTACGGCGCCGACCCGACGCTCTCGGCCCGGCTGGGGCTGAGCCGGCAGTGGTTGCACGCGCTGAAACTGGGCTTCGTGCATCCGGCGTCGCGAGAATATGTGTCGTTCGAGTCGACCTACCCGGCCGACCTGCAGCACGCCCTCGACGTGCTTCGCGAAGACTGAGAAATCGTGTCGACAGGCCGTGACGCGATGTCACTGTCGGCCCCCGGCAGGTAAACTTAAGCTCCGCCATCTAGCTAGTCGGAGCATTCTTGTCACCCGCGAATACAGCCGATTCGTTCGTTCATCTGCACGTGCACAGCGAGTACTCCATGCTCGACGGTGCCGCGCGCGTGAAGCCGCTCATCGAAGCCGCCGTCGAACAAGGGATGCCCGCGGTGGCGGTCACCGACCACGGCAACGTCTTCGGTGCCTTCGACTTCTGGAAGACGGCCACCGACGCCGGCATCAAGCCCATCATCGGCACCGAGGCCTACATCACGCCCGGCACGCACCGCGGCGACAAGACCCGCGTGCGCTGGGGCGGCCCGAACTCCGGCCGCGACGACGTCTCCGGCTCGGGCGCCTATACGCACATGACGCTGCTGAGCGAGAACACCGCGGGCATGCACAACCTCTTTCGGTTGTCGTCGCGCGCCTCGCTCGAGGGCTACTACTTCAAGCCGCGCATGGACCGCGAACTGCTCGCTCAGTACTCCAACGGGCTCATTGCGACCACCGGATGCCCGTCGGGCGAAGTTCAGACGCGGCTGCGTCTCGGGCAGTACGACGAGGCTGTGAAAGCGGCCAGCGACTTCCGCGACATCTTCGGCCGCGAGAACTATTTCGCCGAAGTCATGGATCACGGCTTGGGCATCGAGCGCCAGATCATGGGCGATCTGCTGCGCCTGGCGAAAGACCTCGACCTGCCGCTCGTCGCAACGAACGACTTGCATTACACACATGCTCATGACGCGACGAGCCACGCCGCACTGCTCTGCGTGCAGTCCGGGTCGACGCTGAGCGATCCGAACCGGTTCAAGTTCGACGCCGACGAGTTCTACCTCAAGTCGGCGGCTGAGATGCGGCAGATCTTCCGCGATCATCCGGAAGCCTGCGACAACACGCTGCTCATCGCCGAGCGCTGCGAGGTCAAGTTCGACACCTCGGCGAGCTACATGCCGCGCTACCCGGTGCCGGCCGGCGAGACCGAAGACACCTGGTTCATCAAAGAGGTCGAGAAGGGCCTCGTCGACCGATACCCGAACGGCATTCCGCAAGAGGTGCGCGAGCGCGCCGACTACGAGGTCGGCGTCATCGTGCAGATGGGGTTCCCGGGTTACTTTCTCGTGGTCGCCGACTTCATCAACTGGTCGAAGAACAACGGCATTCGAGTCGGGCCCGGCCGCGGATCCGGAGCCGGCTCGATGGTCGCCTACGCCATGCGCATCACCGACCTCGACCCGCTGCGCCACGGCCTCATCTTCGAGCGGTTCTTGAACCCCGATCGCGTCTCGATGCCCGACTTCGACGTCGACTTCGACGACCGGCGCCGCGGCGAGGTCATCAAGTACGTCACCGAGAAATACGGCGACGAACGCGTCGCCCAGATCGTGACGTACGGCACCATCAAGGCCAAGCAGGCGCTGAAAGACTCCTCGCGTGTGCTCGGTTTTCCCTTCGGCATGGGCGAGAAGCTTACGAAGGCCATGCCGCCGCCCATCATGGGCAAAGACATTCCGCTCTCGGGCATCTTCGACCGCGATCATCCGCGGTTCAAAGAGGCGGCAGACGTGCGCGCGGTCATCGAGACCGACCCCGAAGCACGCACCGTTTTCGAGACGGCCGTCGGCATCGAGAACCTGAAGCGGCAGTGGGGTGTGCACGCGGCCGGCGTCATCATGTCGAGCGACCCGCTCATCGACATCATTCCCATCATGAAGCGCGAGCAAGACGGCCAGATCGTCACGCAGTTCGACTACCCGGCCTGCGAGTCGCTCGGGCTGATCAAGATGGACTTCTTGGGGCTGCGCAACCTCACGATCATCGACGACGCGCTCGACAACATCCAGTCGAACCGAGGATTCCGCCCCGTGCTCGAAGAGCTCGAACTCGACGATGTGCCGGCTTACGAGCTGCTGGCCCGCGGCGACACGCTCGGGGTGTTCCAGCTCGACGGCGGCCCGATGCGGTCGCTGCTGCGGCTGATGAAGCCCGACAACTTCGAAGACATTTCGGCCATCCTGGCGCTGTATCGCCCGGGGCCGATGGGTGCGGATTCGCACACGAACTACGCGCTGCGCAAGAACGGGCTGCAGCAGGTCACCCCGATTCATCCGGAGCTCGAAGAGCCGCTGCGCGAGGTGCTCGGGCAGACGTACGGCCTCATCGTGTACCAAGAGCAGGTCATGTCGATCGCGCAGAAGCTCGGCGGGTTCACGCTCGCCCAGGCCGACCTGTTGCGCCGCGCGATGGGCAAGAAGAAGAAGAGCGAACTCGACAAGCAGTACGAGGGCTTCTCTGGCGGGATGCACGCGAATGGCTACTCGGAAGCGGCCGTCAAGACGCTCTGGGACATTCTGCTGCCGTTCTCCGACTACGCCTTCAACAAGGCGCACTCGGCCGCGTACGGGGTCATCTCGTACTGGACCGCCTACCTCAAGGCGCACTACCCGGCCGAATACATGGCCGCGCTGCTCACCAGCGTGGGCGACTCGAAAGACAAGTCGGCCATCTACCTCAACGAATGCCGGCGCATGAACATCACGGTGCTGCCGCCCGACGTGAACGAGTCGATCGGGTTCTTCGCGGCCGTCGGCGATGACATCCGCTTCGGGCTGGGTGCCGTGCGCAACGTCGGCTCGAACGTGGTGGAGGGTATTCGCGCCGCTCGCGAAGAGAAGGGCCGCTTCACCTCGTTCCACGACTTCTTGCAGAAGATTCCGCTGCAGGCGGCCAACAAGCGCACCGTCGAGTCGCTGATCAAGGCGGGTGCCTTCGACTCGCTCGGCGATACCCGGCGAGCGCTCGTCGAGATCCACGAGGGTGCCGTCGAGGCGGCGGTCAGCGAGAAGCGTGCGGAGGCCAACGGACAGGTCGGTTTCGACTTCGATTCGCTGTGGGACGCCCCGCAAGACAACCGGCAGGTGCCCGAGCGACCCGAGTGGAGCAAACGTGACAAACTCGCCTTCGAGCGCGACATGCTCGGGCTGTATGTCTCCGATCATCCGCTCGCCGGGCTCGAGACACCGCTCGCCAAACACGCCTCGGTGTCGATCAGCGAGCTGCTGACCAGCGAGTACATCGCCGACGGCGAGACGGTGACGATCGCCGGGCTCATCACGAACGTGCAGCACCGGGTCGCCCGCAACTCGGGCAACCAGTACGGCTCGATCGTCATCGAAGACTTCGGCGGCGAGGTCACCGCCATGTTCATGGGCAAGGCCTACCAGGAGTTCTCGCCCGCGCTCACCAACGACTCCATCGTGGTGGTGCGCGGCCGGGTGTCGATGCGCGACGACGGGCTCAACCTGCACGCTTTCAGCCTGTTCTCGCCCGATCTCGGGCAGGCGGGCGGCGACAATGGCCCGCTCGAGATCTCGATGGCGGATGCCCGCGCGACAACCGAGACCGTGCAAGCACTCAACGACGTGCTCATCCGGCACTCGGGTGACAGCGAGGTGCGGCTGAAGCTCATCAAGGGCCCCACCGCGCGCGTGTTCGAGATTCCGTATCGGGTCAGCGTCACGGCCGACCTCTACGGCGAGCTCAAATCCCTGCTCGGCCCCGCCTGCCTCACCTAGCGCCACCGCCTCCCCACCCTCTCGTTCGCGCGTCGTTTCTTGTCGTCTGCCGCCCCGGATATCGGCGAAAAACGACGCGCGAACGAGGGGGAGTGGGCGAAAGGGCGCCCGCCAGCGCCCAGGGGCGGCTCAGTCCGCGTAAAGTTGGAGCGCTATGATCCAGACCATCGATTTGCGGGGCATGACCCCGAGCCGTGCCCAGTACCTCGAGCTCGTTCCGCGGGCCGAGACCGACGTGTCCGTCGCGACCGAGGCTGCACAGCAGCTGATCGACGACGTGCGGGAGCGCGGGGTCGAGGCCTTGCACGCCCAGGCGGAGCGGTTCGACGGCGGTGAGGCAGCGAGCATCCGGGTGCCCGCCAGCGAGATCGCGGCTGCGGTCGAGGCGTTGCCGACGGATGTTCGTGCCGCGCTCGAAGAGGCCATCGACCGGGTGCGGCGGGCAACTGCGGCGCAGATTCCGCCGTCGCAGACCACCGAGCTCGGCCCGGGAGCGGTCGTCGAACAGCGCTGGCAGCCGGTCGAGCGGGTCGGGCTCTATGTTCCCGGCGGAAAAGCCGTCTACCCCTCGAGCGTGGTCATGAACGTCGTACCGGCTCAAGCCGCCGGGGTGCAGTCGATCGCGCTCGCCTCACCACCGCAGGCGGAGTTCGGCGGGGGAGTGCACCCGACCATCCTGGGGGCCGCCGGTCTGCTCGGCATCGATGAGGTCTACGCGATGGGCGGCGCCGGCGCCATCGGCGCTCTCGCCTACGGCGTGCACGACATCGGCCTCGAGCCCGTGCAGATCATCACGGGCCCCGGCAACGTCTACGTCGCCGCCGCCAAACGAATCGTGCGCGGCCGCACCGGTATCGACTCAGAAGCGGGCCCCACCGAGATCCTGATCATCGCCGACGAAACCGCCGACGCGGCCTACGTCGCTGCCGACCTGGTAAGTCAGGCCGAGCACGACGAGCTCGCGGCGGCGGTGCTGGTCACCACGTCGCCCGCCTTCGCAGATGAAGTTCGAGTTGAACTTGAAGGTTGCGCGAACCAGACGCCTCACGCAGAGCGCGTGCTCGTGGCGTTACGCGGGCAACAGTCGGCGATCGTGCTCGTCGACGACCTGGCGGCGGCGGCGCGTTTCAGCGATGCCTACGGGCCGGAGCACCTCGAGATTCAGGTCGAGGATGCCGATGCGGTGCTGGCGAACATCCACAGTGCCGGGGCCATCTTCATCGGCTCGTACTCGCCCGTCAGCCTCGGCGACTATCTCGCGGGCTCGAACCACGTTTTGCCGACGGGCGGCCAGTCGCGGTTCTCGTCGGGGCTCGGGGCGTATACGTTCCTCAAACCGCAGCAGATCATCCGGTACGACCACGATGCGCTGCAGAGCGTGAGCGCGAACATCCACGCGCTGGCCACCAGCGAGAACCTGCCGGCGCACGCCGAGGCCGTCGCGGCGCGCTTTCCGGCGGAGCCGTCGCGCTGAGCCCTCCCGCTGAGCTCTAGCGACCCGGGTAACCGCGGAGCCTCGCGGTGACTCCCGCTGCGCGGTTACCCGGGAAGCCTTCGCGCTGACGGCCCGGCGCTGAGCCTCGCCGCCCACTTTGCCCGGTAAACTGGCTGCACCATGTATTGCCCGTACTGCCGGTACCCCGACTCGCGCGTCGTCGACTCTCGCACCTCTGACGACGGGGTCGCCATCAGGCGCCGCCGCCAGTGCCCCGAGTGCGGTCGACGCTTCAGCACCACCGAGACCGCGAGCCTGAACGTCATCAAGCGCAGCGGAGTCGTGGTTCCGTTCAGCCGCGAGAAGATCATCAACGGCGTGCGTAAAGCCTGCCAGGGCCGGCCGGTCACCGACTCCGACCTGGCCATGCTGGCGCAGCGTGTCGAAGAAACGGTTCGCTCGACCGGGGCCGCTCAGGTCGAAGCGAACGACATCGGTCTGGCCATTCTGCAGCCCCTTCGTGAGCTCGACGAGGTCGCCTACCTTCGGTTCGCCAGCGTGTACCAGGGGTTCGACTCGCTCGACGACTTCGAGGCCGCCATCACCTTGCTGCGGGTCGAGCACGAGAGCGCGAAACCAGGCGCGAGCGACGCCTCGTGAGCGCCTACTCGCTGCTCTTTCGTCACTTTTTCACCCGCCTCGACCCCGAAGACGCGCACCACCTCGCGTTCGACGTCATTCGCGCTCTGCCACGCACCCGCGTCGGAGACTGGATGCGCCGTTACACCGCTCCCGACCCTTCACTCGCGGTTTCCACGCTCGGCCTCACCTTCGACTCGCCCTTCGGCGTCGCTGCCGGCTTCGACAAAGACGGCCGCGCGATTCTCGGCCTCGGCCAACTCGGTTTCGGGCACGTCGAGGTTGGCACCCTCACCGCCAAGGCGCAGCCCGGCAACGAACGCCCGCGCCTGTTCCGGCTGGTGGATGACCGTGCTGTCGTCAACCGCATGGGCTTCAACAACGGAGGAGCGGGCCCTGCCGCACTCCGCATCGCAGAGACGACGGTCGCGCCCCGACGCCCCATCGTGGGAGTGAACATCGGCAAGAGCCGCGTTGTCGACGTCGACGACGCCATCGACGACTACCGCACTTCGGCGCGCGCCCTGGCTCCCGTGGCCGACTATCTCGTCGTCAACGTCAGCTCGCCGAACACCCCCGGGCTGCGAGGGCTGCAAGAGCTCGACAAACTCGCGCCCCTTCTCGTTGCCGTGCGCGAAGAGGCTGGCTCCGTGCCGTTGCTGGTGAAGATCGCCCCCGACCTCACTGACGACGAGGTGCGGCGTATCGCCGAACTCGCCGTCTCGCTCGGTCTCGACGGCATCATCGCCACCAATACCACCATCTCGCGCGACGGACTCGTCAGCGACCCCGCGAAGATCACGGCGGCCGGAGCCGGCGGACTCTCGGGTGCGCCGCTGGCCGCTCGCTCGCTCGAGGTGCTCCGCCTTCTTCGCTCGGTCGTACCCGCCTCGCTCTGCATCATTTCGGTCGGCGGCGTGGAAACGGCCGAAGACGTGGCGTCGCGTCTTGACGCCGGAGCCACTCTCGTGCAGGGTTACACCGCATTCCTCTACCGCGGCCCCCTCTGGGCGTGCGAGATCAACCGCGGCCTGCTGCGCCTGCGCGGGGCTCACTGAGTCTCGTCGTCGCCCGACGTCCAGCGAATTTTTCGACGTTACGCGTAATGGAACGCACCAACTGGACTCTCTCAGTGCAGGGGGCGACACTCGCCGCCGGATTCTCGGAGTCTTGAATTGAAGCACAAACGCACGACCGCGATGCTGGTTTGTGGTCTGGCCGTCATCGGAGCGATTGCTGCGATCCCGGCCACCTCCGCCAGCGCCTACACGTGTTTAGGCAATCCCAGCGGAGATAACACGGGCAATAGCAATCCGGAGGCGGGTGAATACGATGACAACGACTGCCCGTACACGGAAGCCCAACTCGAAGAGCAGTGGCGCAACCTCCACGAGGGCTATCAACAGGATTCGCCTGACGCGACACCGGTTGATGCGCCGGACTACTCCATCACTCCCTACACCGACACGATTTCCGTGCCACCGTTGGGCGACAACGGTCGGCTGAATCCTCTCGACACAGAATCGAGCTATTTGTCGAGTGACCTTTTCGCGAGCGCGGTCGCGCCTGGTGCGAGTGAAGCAGCCACTGCAGCGGCCTCTGTCGCAGCCGCTGCAGTCGCGGGTGGTATCAGTTTGCCGTGGGACAAAATGGCGATCAGTGAAGCTGCACCGAAGGTCGACGGCGAGATCTATCAGGGTGTTCCCGCCTTTCCGTATCCACAGCGCTCCACTGGGTCGACCGCTGACGAAGACGGGCGCCGGTCAGATCAGTCGGGGGTCGACAAGAACGTGGTGCCCAAAGGATTGAAGGTCATCTCGAATAAGAACGTCGGTAAGGATCTCGGTGCGGGCAACAACAAGTTCACTTTTTCCTGGACGCTGGGTAACGGCGTAACCCTGACCCAAGGGGTCAAAGACGGCATGTTCGGGCTCGAGAAGTTCGCGACCGTCACACCCGTCATGAGTTCGATCGTCTCCGATCTAGTTGTCGGCTACACGATCAGCTTCAATACGTGGGATCTGGGATTCGCAATGCCCAGTGATGACGCTCAACTGGCACGCGCGGTCTTTGCGTTGAGCAATAACAACGTCAGCCAGTGCACCGGAAAGAACGGCACATTCGTGTGTGACCTCGATAAGGGCTACACGATCAGTACCAACACGGCAAAGCTCGGCGTGAACACGGATTCGGATCGCACACTTCCGATTTGCGCGGGCGGTGTTGTCGATGCAGGTCCCGGTCTCGCTTCGAGTTTCAGCCTCGATCAGGCCGGCTGTGAAGCCTCTCCCGACAAGAAGCCCGTTCGCCTCGTGATCGATCACACCTATGCCGATACCTCGTTCGGCATCCCGCTCGTGAGTGCTGACGGAACGACGATCGACTACACCGCGACTTCTGCCGCGAGCAGTCAGTTCGTGTCGTCTCTGGTCTGGGCCGTTTCTGATGACGGCACCTATTCGATGCCGTTCAACGTGATCTTCCGTGTGCGAAATGCTCCGATCGTCGCAGGTACGCCGACCGTCAGCGTGCTGCGCGGCATGGAGTCCACCGTGTCGGCGGCGAATTGGTTCTCTGATGTCGATCGTGATCAATTCGAAGCGCAGAGTGGTGATCACCTGGCTTATCAGGTCGTGACAGACGCGTCGAAGGGGTCGGCCTGGTTCCAGGGCTCAGACCTGCACTACATGGCTGCTGGCCTCATCAAGGGTGAGTACGACGACCAGATCACCATCAAGGCCGTCGATCGTTTCGGAATCTCGTCAGGCGAGGTCACGATCCCGATCCACGTCAGTGACGTCGTGCCGAGCTGTGTGAACGGCGTGAGCACCACCGATGCCAGAACGCCGACGAGGATCAACCCTGTCTGCTTCCTCGGGGCCCCTGTGGGCTGGAGCCAGCTGCCCGGTGAATCACTCACCTACTCGATCGTGAAGCAGCCGCAGTTCGGTGCCGTCACGAACTTCGATCCGCAGAACGGAACGGCGACGTTCACACCTGACCGCGCGCATCCGGGCCCCGACTCGATCACGCTCGAGGCGCACTACAACTCGCAGGTGCGCGACACCGTTTACGCACTGAATGTGCTCACCGCGCCCTAGCCGAGTCTGACAACCGAGGCCCACGAGCACGCATTCGGCTCGTGGGCCTTTGGTGCTGCGGCCTTTCTGTCGGCAGCCGCGACACGACCAAAGTCGCGCCCGTTCATGCGTCACTTCTGGGTTTTGGCGTAATAGATCGCCGTCGATCGACTCTAGGTAGGCAACGAGGGCGACTCACGCCTTCAGATCTACGGAGTCACGAATGAAACACAAGCGATCTCTGACCATGCTCGTGTGCGGAACGGTGGTGGTGGGCCTTTTCGGCGCCATCGTCCCCGTCACTGCCGCGAGCGCGTACACCTGCCTTGGCAATCCCTCGGGAGACAACACCGGCAACAGCAACCCTCGAGCCGGAGAATACGACGACAACGATTGCCCCTACTCGCAGAACTACCTGCAGGAGCAATGGGAGAACGAGAACGCCGCCTACGGTGAGGATTCGCCCGACGCCACGCCCGTCGACGCACCGGACTATTCGGTGCAACCGTACTCCGATGCCTCGCCGGTACCGCCACTCGGCGACAACGCGCAGCTGAACCCGGCCGACGCTCAGGCGAGTTATCTCGACAGCAGCCTCTTTGCCGACGCTACAGCGCCGAATGCCTCGGCGATCACTTCGGCTGCCGCTGACTATGCCGCCGCCGCGGTAGCAGGTGGTATCAAGCTGGACTGGGACACGATGGTTCTCAACGATAGCTCGGGGCGAGAAGACAACGAGATCTACGCGGGAGTTCCGGCGTTTCCCTACACGCAGAGCGCAACAGGATCGACCGCCGACGAAGACGGTCGACGCCCGGATGCTTCGGGCATCGACAAGAACGCCGTACCCAAAGGCCTCAAGGTCATCAAGAACAAGAACGCCGGCAAAGACCTTGGACCGAACGGAAACAAGTTTCTGTTCTCGTGGGGCAAGAGCGACGGCACCAGCATGACTCGAGGGGTCTACGGCATGGGAGGTGTAAACGGGTCGGACGGTCTGAAGGACATCGCTCGGGTCACTCCGGTCATGAGCACCGTCGTCACAGACCTGGTTGTCGGATACAACGTGATCTTCAACATGACTGACCCGATGCTTCCCCACGATGACTCGCAGCTTGCGCGCGCGGTGTTCGCAACCACGAACAACGACGTCAGTTCGTGTGTCGGCAAGAACGGCGTCTTCACCTGTGACCTCGACACGGGCCACCTCATCAGCAAAAAGACCGGAATGCTGGGCGTCGACACGGATTCAGCCCGAACAGTGCCGATCTGCGACGGCGGCGTCGTCGACGCCGGCCCCGATCTCGCCACGAGCTTCAGCATCGATCAGGCCGGCTGCGAAGCGGCACCCGACAAGAAGCCCGTTCGTCTCGTCATCGATCACACGTACGCCGACACGTCGCTCGGGATTCCCTTGGTGAGCACCGATGGTACGAAGATCGACTACACCGCGACATCCGCCGCCAGCGGCCAGTTCGTCTCCTCCTTGGTCTGGGCGGTCTCCGCTGACGGAACGTACTCGTTCCCGTTCAACGTGATCTTCCGGGTTCGTAACGCACCAGTGGCGAACGGATCACCGACCGTGAACGTGTTGCGCGGTATGGAATCCACGATGTCGACCGACAGCTGGTTCACCGATGTCGACCGCGACCAGTTCCAGGCGCAGAGCGGCGATTACCTCACCCCGCAGATCGTCACGGATGCGACAAAGGGTACGGCCTGGTTCCAGGGTTCTGAGCTGCATTACTTGCCAGCGGGTCTCATCAAGGGCGAGTACGACGACCAGATCACGGTAAAGGCCGTCGACACGTTCGGTATCTCCTCCGGCGATCTCACGATTCCCATTCACATCAGCGACGTCGTTCCGAGTTGCATGAACGGCTCGAGCACGACCGACGCGAAGACGCCGGTTCGTATCAATCCGAACTGTTTCCTGGGCGCACCGGTCGGCTGGAGCCAGCTGCCGGGTGAATCGCTGACGTACAGCATCGTGAACCAGCCGCACTTCGGTACCGTGACGAACTTCGATCCGCAGAACGGAACGGCGACGTTCACGCCTGACCCCGCGCATCCAGGCCCCGACTCGATCACCCTCGAGGCGCACTACAACTCGCAGGTGCGCGACACCGTTTACGCGCTGAACGTGCTCACCGCGCCGTAACGAGTGCAGAAACGATGAAGGCCCACGAGCGCTGCTTCAGCTCGTGGGCCTTCATCGTCAAGGCGTGTTTACGACGAAACCGGGGTTACAACTAAACCGGCGTTACGAGGGGAACTGGCCGCGCTTCACCTGCGGCTTCGGCAGGCGCATGGGGCGCAGCTGCAGGGCGCGCATCGCGCCGTACCAGCGCAGGCCCCGGTCGAGCGACCCGTACTTGGCCATCAGCTTCTTGTTGATGTGGTTGCCCATGAGAAAGATGTCGATGCCGGCCACGAGCACGAAGGCGTACAGCACCAGCATCAGGTAGGTCTGGATGCTCGTGTTCGGCACGAGCATCAGAAGGATGACGCCGAACATGACGGGGATGATGACCTCGCCGACACTCCAGCGCGCGTCGATGTAGTCGCGCACGAAGCGGCGCTGCACACCCTTGTCGCGCGCGAGCAGGTACTTCTCTTCGCCGGCGGCCATACCGACCCGGGCGCGCTCACGCTGCGCCTGGTTCTGCGTCTTGGCCGACCGTGCTGCCTCTTTGCGGTCGCTGGGAACGAGCGGCTTCTTGTTGGCCGCCTCACGCTCCTTGCGAGTGGGAGTGGCGTGACCCTTGCCCGACGGAGCGGTCTCGGGAGCGGTGTCGATCACATCAGCTGATGAAGAAGAAGTCTTAGCCACAGTCAGTCCTTGGGTCACGCGGGCAAGCGGAACGGCCCGCCCTTCTAAGATTACCGGTATGACCGAGCAACAGGGCAGTAATGCCGAGAAAGAAGACGCTGGCGGCGAACGCGAGGCGGGCATCCGGAGTTTCGTCGAGGCCGCGCTGCCGTCGACGATCGCCGATCTGACCGATCTGGTGCGCATTCCGTCGGTGTCGTGGGATTCGTTCGACCCCGCCGAGGTGGCCCGCAGCGCCGAGGCCGTGGCTGCGCTGTTCGAGGGCACGGGAGTGTTCGACGAGGTGACGGTCGCCCGGGCATCCACCGACGACGGCACACCGGGCCAGCCCGCCGTACTCGCAACCCGCGCGGCCCGCAACGGGCGCCCGACGGTGCTGCTGTACGCCCACCACGACGTGCAGCCGCCCGGCGCCGACTCCGACTGGCAGTCGCCCCCGTTCGAGCCCACCGTGCGCGGCGACCGGCTCTACGGCCGCGGCGCCGCAGACGATAAAGCGGGCGTGGTGTCGCATGTCGCGGCGGTGCAGGCTCTCGCCGACAGCTACGGCGACGAACTCGAGCTCGGGCTCGTGGTCTTCATCGAGGGCGAAGAGGAGTTCGGATCGCGGTCGTTCGCCGACTTTCTCGAGACGCACCGGCAGCAGATGGCCGCCGACGTCATCATCGTCGCCGACTCTGACAACTGGAACACCGACACTCCTGCCCTCACCATCAGCCTGCGCGGCAACGTGACGTTCAAGCTGACGGTCTCGACGCTCGCCCACGCTTCGCACTCGGGCATGTTCGGGGGAGCAGCGCCCGATGCGATGCTCGCCACCATCCGTCTTCTCGACTCGCTCTGGAATGCCGACGGCAGCGTGGCCGTCGACGGCCTCACCTCCTCTGGCGAGACCGTGCCCGACAGCCCGGAAGAGACCTTCGTAGCGGATGCCGGGCTGCTGCCGGGCGTCACGCCCATCGGCTCTGGCCCGATCTTGAGCCGGCTCTGGGCGCAGCCCTCCATCACGGTGACGGGAATCGATGCTCCGACCGTCGTGAACGCGTCGAACACCCTCTCGCCGCAGATCGCCGTGAAGATCAGTGCGCGTGTCGCCCCGGGTCAGGATGCCCGGCAGGCCTACGCCGCCATCGACGCCCATTTGCGTGCTCACGCTCCCTTCGGGGCCCACCTCGACATCACCGACGTCGACACGGGGCAGGCCTTTCTCGTCGACACCAGCGGCTGGGCGGTGGCCGAGGCGAAGCGGGCGATGGCCGACGGCTGGGGTGTGCAACCGGTGGAGACCGGGGTCGGCGGCTCGATTCCGTTCATCGCCGACCTCGTGCGTGTCTTTCCGTCCGCCCAGATTCTGGTGACCGGTGTCGAAGACCCCGACACCCGTGCGCACAGCCCGAATGAATCGCTGCACCTCGGGGTGTTCAAGCGCGCGATTCTGACCGAGGCACTGCTGCTGTCGCGTCTCGCCGAGAAATCACTCGCCGAACTTTCTTCACCGAGTGCGGAATGATCCGCCGCACTCGCAGGTTGCTGGTTTAGAATCTAGGTCATTGCTGGTCACCCGTTAGGAGACATACATGAGCGACACCCTCGCCCCACAGGTCGAAGCACCCGCACACAAGGTCGGTCTCACCGACCAGGCCGCGAACAAAGTGCGCAGCCTGCTCACCCAGGAGGGCCGTGACGACCTGCGTCTGCGCGTGGCGGTGCAGCCCGGCGGATGCTCGGGGCTCATCTATCAGTTGTACTTCGACGAGCGTGAACTCGACGGCGACGGCGTGGTCGACTTCGACGGCGTCGAGGTCATCGTCGACAAAATGAGCGTTCCGTACCTCGAGGGTGCCACCATCGACTTCGAAGACACCATTTCGAAGCAGGGTTTCACCATCGACAACCCGAATGCGGCCGGCAGCTGCGCGTGCGGCGACTCGTTCCACTAAGACGCCCCCGACCGGTGGCCACGCGCCGCTGATCGAAAAAATTTCTACGCTGGGTAGAATTACTCAGCTTTACCCCCCGAGGCCCGTGAATACGCGGATCTCGGGGGGTATTTTCATGCTCTAGCAGACTCAGACACGCTTGGCAGACCCGCCCCTATAAACTTTCAGGCTGAATTCGACACAGTAGGCTAGGCAGCGTCAAATACACTTGACACAAGTTCTGCCAGCAGTACATCCGAAGGGTTACAGGTGCGCTCGAAACGTCGTCTTAGATGGGTTGCGGTTCCGGTCATTGTGACCGTGGGTCTGTTGCTCGCCGGGTGCTCGCAGCAACAGCTGCAGGGCTTCCTGCCGGGTGACTCCGACACCACGAACAACACCAGCATGGTCACCGGCTTGTGGGTCACCTCGTGGATCGTTCTGCTGTGTGTCGGCATCATCACGTGGGGCCTCACGATCTGGGCCGTGGTCGTCTTCCGCCGCCGTCGTGGGCAGACCGGGCTTCCGGTTCAGCTGCGCTACAACATGCCGATCGAGATCTTCTACACGATCGTTCCGCTGATTCTGGTGCTCGGCTTCTTCGCGTTCACCGCCCAAGACCAGGCCGACATCGAGCAGCCCTACGCGCAGCCCGACCAGACCATCTCGGTCTACGGCAAGCAGTGGGCGTGGGACTTCAACTACGTCGACCAGAACACCTACACTGCCGGCGTTCAGGCTCAGGCCGACCCCGCCGACGCAAACGGGTCGCTCGTCGAGAGCCAGATTCCGACGCTCTACCTGCCGGTCGGCAAGAAGATCACCATCGAGCTGCACTCCCGCGACGTCATCCACTCCTTCTGGGTCATCGACTTCTTGTACAAGAAAGACATGATCCCAGGCAAGACGAACTACATGTACGTCACGCCCGAGCGCATCGGAACCTTCGCAGGCAAGTGCGCCGAGCTCTGCGGCGAATACCACTCCGACATGCTCTTCAACGTGAAGGTCGTGTCGCAGGCCGACTTCGACGCCTACACGGCCTCGCTGAAGGCTCAGGGCAACGTCGGCCAGCTGGGCGACGACTACAACCGCAATACGAACCTCCCGGGCAAGACCTCACCGCTCGACGAGGGCGGCGACGCACTGCCGTCGGCCCCTGCGGCTACCCCAGCCTCGGTCGCCGATACCGTGGGCGCAGCATCCGTCACAACGAGCAGCTCGAACTAGAAGGCGCGAAGATGACAACACTAACCGCCCCCAAGCTGACGCCAGTCGAGCGCAAGGGCAACGTTTTCGTCAAGTGGATCACCTCTACTGACCACAAGACCATCGGGTACATGTACCTGATCGAATCGTTCATCTACTTCTGCCTCGGCGGCGTGATGGCGCTCGTCATCCGCGCACAGCTGTTCGAGCCGGGTGAGCAACTGCTGGCCACGAAAGACCAGTACAACCAGCTCTTCACCATGCACGGCACGATCATGCTGCTGATGTTCGCGACGCCGTTGTTCGCCGGCTTCGCCAACGTGCTCATGCCGTTGCAGATCGGTGCTCCGGATGTCGCGTTCCCGCGTCTGAACGGGCTCGCGTTCTGGCTGTACACCTTCGGCTCGGCCATCGCCGTCGGCGGGTTCCTCACCCCGCAGGGCGCCGCCTCGTTCGGCTGGTTCGCCTACGCCCCGTTATCGAGTACGACATTCACACCGGGAGACGGCGGTAATCTCTGGGTGTTCGGGCTCGTGCTGAGTGGTTTCGGTACGATTCTGGGCGCCGTGAACTTCATCACGACCATCATCACGATGCGCGCCCCCGGAATGACGATGTTCCGCATGCCCATCTTCACCTGGAACATTCTGGTCACGTCCATCCTCGTGCTGATGGCGTTCCCGGTTCTCGCAGCGGCCCTGTCGGCGCTCGGTGTCGACCGAGTGTTCGGCGGGCATATCTACGATGCGGCGAATGGTGGCGTGCTGCTCTGGCAGCATCTGTTCTGGTTCTTCGGGCATCCGGAGGTCTACATCATCGCGTTGCCGTTCTTCGGCATCATCTCCGAAGTTCTGCCGGTCTTCAGCCGTAAGCCCATCTTCGGGTACAAGACCCTGATCTACGCGACCATCTCGATCGGTGCGCTGTCGGTCACGGTGTGGGCTCACCACATGTACGTCACCGGTTCGGTGCTGCTGCCGTTCTTCGCTCTGATGACAATGCTCATCGCGGTGCCGACAGGCGTGAAGATCTTCAACTGGGTCGGAACCATGTGGCGTGGCTCGGTGACGTTCGAGACACCCATGATGTGGGCCATCGGCTTCTTGATCACCTTCACGTTCGGTGGTCTGACGGGTGTCATCCTGGCGTCGCCGCCCCTGGACTTCCACGTCTCCGACTCGTACTTCGTCGTGGCGCACTTCCACTACGTGGTGTTCGGTACCGTCGTGTTCGCCATGTTCTCGGGCTTCTACTTCTGGTGGCCCAAGTGGACCGGCAAGATGCTCAACGAGAAGCTCGGCCAGTGGCACTTCTGGCTGCTGTTCATCGGCTTCCACACCACGTTCCTCATTCAGCACTGGCTCGGCGTGATCGGTATGCCTCGTCGATACGCGACCTATGCGCCCGACGACGGCTTCACCTGGATGAACCAGATCTCCACCGTGGGTGCCTTCCTGCTGGCGTCGTCGATGATCCCGTTCTTCTTGAACGTGTACATCACGGCCCGCAAGGCGCCTCGAGTGACGGTGAATGACCCCTGGGGTTACGGCCGTTCGCTCGAGTGGGCCACCTCGTGCCCGCCGCCGCGACACAACTTCACTTCGATTCCGCGTATTCGCAGCGAGTCTCCCGCGTTCGACTTGAACCACCCCGAGGCCGGCGTGCCGGTCGGCGTGGGTCCAGCGAAAGACGCTCCGGATGCCCCGACCTACGATATTCAGAGCGAGAAGGTGAAGTAAGGTGCGCGCCAATCGAAACGTCTTCTGGATTCTCGCCGGCTTCTTCTTGCTCGCCGACGCGGTCTACATCTTCTGGTCACTCGTCTCGTATGGCGAGGTGGAATGGGTCGGTACCATCGGCATCGCTCTTGCGGCCATTCTCGGTGGGTTCATCGCCTTCTACCTGGGCCGCGTGCACTCGGCGCAGGGCGGTGAACTGCCCGAAGACGTGCTCACGTCGAACATCGACGACGGCGACCCGGAGATGGGCTTCTACAGCCCCTGGAGCTGGTGGCCGATCATCCTCGGTGGTGCGCTGGCGATCTTCGTTACGGGGCTCGCTATCGGCACCTGGATCTCCTTCATCGCGGTCGGCCTCATTCTCATCGCCATCGTCGGCTGGGTCTACGAGTACTACCGGGGCTTCTTCGCCCGTTAGAACCCCGCTCAGGCGCTTCTCAGGCCCTCCTCGCCCCGCAGTCATGCGGTGGCCAGGAGGGCCTTTTCCGTGAGCGACGTCCGGGCTTTCGTCGGAGCTGACGCCGCATGCCTGCAATACGCGGCCATGTCGTGTGTCCTCCGACCGATCTCCCGCAGTACGACCAGGTCGATGTTCTCGTCGGCGAACGCCGCAAGTCTGGTGCTCCCGCGGCTCGCGGAGCAACTCGCTGGACAGCGTCGGCAGTGCGACGAGATGACGGCTGAGGTCGAGCGTCTCGTGGAGGCCACCCTCTTCAGCCCGTGCTGACGAGCATGCTCGGAGTCGGCGTCAGGACCGCCGCCCGGCTCCTCACCGTGCCCGGCTCCTCACCGAGGTCACCGGCAAACACTTCAACACCGCCGGGGATCTCGCCGCCTAGGCCTGCCTCGCCCCCGTCACACGCGCTGATCAGGCTCTTCGATTCGTGGCGAGCACCCGTCAGGGCGTGGCATTCAGATCCTGAAACGAGCCCTGTTCCTGTCTGCGTTCCCAGAGGGTCGAGGCCGCACTCATCCGCGGGCGGAGTGCGGAGGCCGCGCTCCGCGCCATCGCCTTCTCCGCCGCGGTTAGCGCACCGCTTCAGCCGCGAGAGCGACCCTTCCGGACGAGAGCGACCGCCTCTTCGGCTCATCTCGTCTGGAGAGGTCGCGTTCGCTCGGGCCGCGTCTGCGGCGACCGACCGTGGCGCCGACGAACGTGGGGCAAAGGCTGGCGCTGACGGTGAATGCTCCCCGGGCGGCGAGGCCGCGCCGGCGCTAAAAAGCGGATGCCCGCCCCAACAAGTGGGGGAGGGCATCCGCTTGGGCGATTGTGCCGCCGAGTGGTGCTTGTGCGCCTAGTGGTGGTCGTGCGACTGGCGCGCGACGTCGCTCTTGGTGACCGGCGCGATGCGGTCTTCGAAGAACCAGCGTGACATGCGAGCGCGCAGGCGCTGCGTGCCCGTGATCTTGCCCTTGGCGTTCGGGCGGATCATCAGCGGCTTGTACTCGTTGAAGGTCACCAGGCGCCAGCGCTCGTACTCGTCGACCTGCTGGTGCACCTCGATGTACTCGCCACCGGGCAGACGCACGATGCGGCCCGACTCGAAGCCGTGCAGGGCGATCTCGCGGTCTTTCTTCTGCAGCGCGAGGCACACCCGCTTCGCGATGAAGTAGGCGATGATCGGCCCGAGGATCGCGGTTGCCTGGATGGCGTGGATGACCGCTTCGATCGACAACTCGAAGTGAGTGGCGATGAGGTCGGAGCTGGCCGCGGCCCACAGAGCTGCGTAGAACGTGACACCTGCAGCACCGATGGCGGTACGGGTCGGAGCGTTACGCGGACGATCGAGAATGTGGTGCTCGCGCTTGTCGCCCGTGACCCAGCCTTCGACCAGCGGGTACAGGGCAACGGTTGCGATGAACAGGCCGAGAACCGCGATGGGAATGAGGATGTTCCACGAGTACGTGTGGCCCCAGATCACCGACTCGAGCCCCGGCGGAATGAGCCGCAGCGCACCGTCGGCGAAACCGATATACCAGTCGGGCTGGGTACCCGCCGAAACCGGCGAGGGGTCGTATGGCCCGTAGTTCCAGATCGGGTTGATGGTGAAGAACGACGCGATGAGCGCGATCACACCGAACACGATGAAGAAGAATCCGCCGGCCTTCGCCGCGTACACCGGCAGAACCGGGTAACCGATGACGTTCTGGTTCGTTTTGCCGGGACCTGCGTACTGCGTGTGCTTGTGAACGACCACGAACACCAGATGCAGAGCGATCATCGCCACCAATATGGCAGGCAACAGCAGGATGTGAAGCGTATAGAGTCTGCCGACGATCTGCTCACCCGGGAACTCACCACCGAAGATGAGGTACGAGATCCAGGTGCCGACGAAGGGAATTCCCTTCACCATGCCGTCGATGATGCGCAGGCCGTTACCCGAGAGCAGGTCGTCGGGAAGCGAGTAGCCGGTGAAGCCTTCGGCCAGAGCCAGGATGAACAGCAAGAACCCGATCGTCCAGTTCAGCTCACGCGGCTTACGGAATGCGCCCGTGAAGAAGATGCGCAGCATGTGCAGGCCGATAGACGCGATGAACAGCAGAGCCGCCCAGTGGTGGATCTGGCGAACCAGCAGACCACCACGCACCTCGAACGAGATCTTGAGGGCCGAATCCATGGCCGACGACATCTCCACACCCTTCAGCGGCACGAACGGCCCGCTGTAGGTCACGGGAGCCATCGAGGCTTGGAAGAAGAACGTCAGGAACGTACCGGTGAGCAAAATGACGACGAAGCTGTAGAGCGCGACCTCGCCGAGCATGAACGACCAGTGGTCGGGAAAGATCTTGCGGCCGAACTCTTTGACGACCGCCGAGATGCTGGTGCGCTCGTCGATGTAGTTTGCTGCGGCGGCGGTGAAGCGAGAGGCGTTGGTGTTCGCGGCCTTCGGAACATCGGAGAAGACGGGATCGACGATCTCGTGAGGTGCGTCTGATCGTTCGATGGTGCTCATGAGCGCTCCCAGAAGCTTGGGCCGACTGGCTCGGTGAAGTCGCTCTGCGCGACGAGGTAGCCCTCGCTGTCGACCGTGATCGGCAGCTGGGGCAGGGGACGCTTTGCCGGGCCGAAGATGACCTGGCATTCGTTGTTCACGTCGAACGTGGACTGGTGGCACGGGCACAGCAGGTGGTGTGTCTGCTGCTCGAAGAGTGCTACCGGGCATCCGACGTGGGTGCAGATCTTGGAGTAGGCGACGATGCCGTCGTAGTTCCAGGTCTCACGGCCCGGGCTGACGTTGAGGTCTGCCGGGTTGATGCGCATGAGCAGAACGGCCGCCTTGGCCTTCTGCTCGAGGCGGTCGGGCTGGTCGTTGAGGCCCTCGGGAATGATGTGGAAGGCCGATCCGATGGTGACGTCTGCCGCCTTGACAGGCAGGCCCGACGGGTCGAGCGTCAG